>NZ_PCDP01000070.1 GCF_003240585.1 Arminella tubonensis | reverse complement strand
GGAGCATTTCAACATCAGTCACGTGACATTGCAGCCCGAGTTGGACGAACCCACCGCAGCTCACCTCGCGAACATGCATAGTCACTAAGGCCGCCAACCGGCGACACCATCCATTGTGGCCAGGGCTGGACGTGCGGTGGTCGCCGCGCCGATGGCGACGGTCGTGCGCCGTCCGATCATGACGGCGCACGAATCCTGGAGGAGGACGCGGCCCGCCCGCGTCTCGAAGCGCATCCGGACGCCCACGTCATGGACGAATTTTCTTCAAGCGATCCCGAAGCGTCGTCCAGTCCATGATGCCGCGCCTATTCTCGCCAGTGTGGTTCACTCGGCGGCCTCGAGTCTTTCGTCGCTCTCGGCAGTGTATGGATCGGACAGGGATGCCGACGGCAGCCGGCGGCCCTTTACCAAGCCGTAGACCGCTGGGATGACCACGAGCGCCAGCAAAGTCGACGAGACCATTCCGCCGATCATCGGAACCGCGATGCGCTGCTCGATCTCCGATCCCGTCCCCGTTTGCCACAGGATCGGAACGAGACCCGCCATCAGGGCCACCACCGTCATCATCTTCGGCCGCACCCGCTCGACCGCCCACCATGATCGCCCGGTTGAGATCGGAACGGGTGAACGTCCGCCCCCTCGGCCTCGCAGCCCTGCCGCTCCTCGACGCCGGATACGATCTGGCGATCCGGTTCGGTGCACTTGCCGACTCCAGCCTCTTCGCGCGGCAGCTTGCACCCAATAGGCGGGTTATCTGCGCGGCGCCCGCCTACCTCGACGTTCGCGGAAGGCCCAGTTCGAACGATGACCTTCTGCAGCACGACATCGTATCTTTCGGCGACCCTCCAATTTACGATCTTGAGAGATACTTTCACGCCCGGCAAGATTGAAGGATTGCGCGGTCTGATGTTCTTGAGCGTTTTTTGAGGTTTACGCCAACTGTTGAACGTTTTTCTAGCACTCTCAACGTTTATTGAGACTTGCTTCGAAACCTGAAAGAATATTAAAAATCGCTGAACGTTTTTGGAGGATTGTGATGGTGGACGTCCCGGTCGGGCAGCTTTGGCTCGTTGAGAACTTGTATCTCCGTGTACCTGCTCCAGCAGTGACCTCCTACTGCGGACCGGGTGCACGGCGCACGACGACCGGGAATGGTCGCACGATCGAGAAATACAGTAACCCCTACGCGCCTGAAGACACAATTGCAGGCCACCTCAAATTTGCCCTCAAAAACGAGCCCATCGACAGCGCTATAATGGCCGCCGCCATGCGGGCGATTGATCCGGGCGTCATCGAGCAAATGGTTCGTGCCGAACCGACCGGGGCGTTCTCCCGTCGTGCGTGGTTTCTGTACGAGTTCTTCACCGGGAAAACCTTGAACCTGACCGACGCACCGGTTGTGCAATATACTAAAGCCCTTAATCCGGAATTGAACGTAGGATCCGTCGGTATCAATTCGGTTCGCCATCGCGTCACAAATAACATGCTCGGTGTGCCCGGCTTTTGCGTCACTGTCCGCCTCTCGTCAGCGATTAAGCGATACCAGGCTGAAGGGATTGACGAACAAGTTCTTGAGCTCGTTCAGGACTGCGATGCGACGGTTCTCGCGCGAGCGGTGAACTTCCTTTACACCAAGGAGACCAAGTCTTCTTACGAGATCGAGCACGAGCGTGCAACAGGTCAGAAGGCTGAGCGCTTCGTAAAAGCGCTGCGGCAAACGGCGTCCTTTAATCCATCGAGCGATCAGGATCTCGTCGACCTCCAGAATAAGATCGTTGATCCCAGATATGCCGCCAAGGGATTCCGGGATTTTCAGAACTTCGTCGGGGAGACAATTGGATATCGCGAAAAGGTTCACTTCGTCTGCCCCCGGCCTGAGGATCTTCCCTCCATGATGAAGGACTGGGCGTCGATGTCAGAGCGCCTGAAGGGCTGCGACGACGCGGTGGCGGCGGCGGCGGCGATTTCCTTTTCCTTTGTGTTCCTCCATCCGTTTGAAGATGGTAATGGGCGCATCCACCGCTTCCTCATACATCATGTGTTGTCGAGGGAAGGGTTCACCCCGGACGACATACTCTTCCCGATCTCTGCCGCGATCGTCAGGAATCAAAAGTCCTATGATGCGGCCTTGGAGTCCGTCTCTGGACCGACAATGGGACTGATCGAATGGGAAATGAACCGAGCGCAGCAGGTCGTGGTGACAAACGACACTTCGACCCTCTACAGATATTTCGATGCGACCGAGCTTGTCGAATATCTCTACGAAAAGATTTCGGAGACGATCCGCATCGATTTCAAAGAAGAGTTGGATTTCGTGTCGATCTACGACACCGCTTATAACGCAGTCAGGGATGTCATCGACATGCCAGACAGACGGGCTTCGATGTTCGTAAATTTCTACCTTCAAAACAATGGCTCGATCTCGAAGCGCAAGCGGGAAATGTTCGAAGAGCTGACGGACGACGACATCAAGGATTTAGAAGCTGCGATACGCGACGCCTTGAACCCCGAGGCCGCAGCGGACGAGGACGATAAGGTACCTGAGCCTGGTCTTTAGGCTGCGGTTGACAAACGGCATGCCGCGATGCCGAACCTCAGTGCAAAAGAGTTGGCGTCCATTCCCTGGAAGGGGCGAGGTAACAAAGCCGATCGGCTTGCCGAACCGGTCGAAATCCGGCCGCATCATTTGCACCCATTTACCGACGCCGCTCCAGCCGTTGGCGCTCATCAGATCCGCCACGACGTCTCCCCTGTTCGCCAGCTCCCGGAACTTAGGCGGCATCCGGAAGACGCCTGGCAGGTTCTTCCGGAAGCCGACGATCATGATGCGAGAGCGGTCTTGGGGGACGGCGTAGTCCCGCGTGTTGTTCCGATGGATTTCCGTCTGATAATCCGCATGTGCGAGCTTCCGAAGAAGCGTCGCAACGTAATCGGCGTGCCGAGCGTGCAGAAGTCCCTCGACATTTTCGAAGAGAAACGCCCTTGGCTGCGCTTCCATGACGGCTCGAACGCCAAAGAATTTGGACAGGTGGCCAACGTTAACGAAATCGATACCGGCACGGTGGGTTCTGATTTCGAAAACATGGAGGGTCACCCGCCTTGGCCGAAGGCCGGGAAGTCAGGCACGGTTTCCTTCGAGTTTTGCCAGGACGTCGGCAAGGAGGAGATTGGGCAGTAGCGGTAGCGCGTCGTGCCGCCTCCGACCCGAGTGTCAAAGGCACCGGAATCCGGGATGACGATGGTGGCATTCGCGGTGTGCCTCTTGCCCGTCGTCTGCTCCTGACATTTCTCCGTTATCGTGTAGGACGTGCCATCGCGCGCCACTCCATCGATCGTGCAAAGGTCGGAGCCTCCCTCGAACGCCGTACCGGTGAACTGGATGACGATCGCCTGGGATGCCTCTCCACATGGCGCATCCGCGTTGACGTAGTAGCCGGGTCGCAACGGCAACTTTGTTTCTGCGGGGGCGGGCGTGGTCTGCGCAAGCGGTGCCGTCGCCGGGATGGTCGCTGCGAAAGCCTTCAGCAGCGCGGGCTGCGCACCTTCTGTCTTGAGCACTGCCGCGGGTATGACGACCTGCTCCTCGCAGGCGGCCATCACATGTGGCAGTCCGAGTTGGAGCGCCAACCCGCCGCCCTTTGCGTCCAGCCAGACCATCATGCCCGGTGGTCCGTCTGCCGCCTCGTCCAGCAAAGCCTGCTTGCAATCTTCAAGGTCGCCACCCGCCGCCTCGCCAGCACCGTATCCAGCCATGTAGAGATCAAACAGTCGCTTGGAAGCCAGGGTGACGACTTTGGTGCCGTCTGCCTGCTGCGCCAACGCGACCGTGCCGGTTAGGGTGGCCGGAAGCAGATGCGTCCAGTCAACGGGCTGTCCCGTCGTCAGATCGTAGACGATAGACATGGTGCCCGAGTCGGGGTGGGCACTTCCGTCGCAATTAAAGGAATCCGTGATGACTAGGCTGAGGAACCCGGGCCCCCTCATGGCAACGTCCACCGAGCGTTGCCAGTCGCCACCCTTGCAGTCCCTGGATGCCTTGAGAACATTGAGATCCAGGCGCTTCAATCCGGCGTTGATGCGGCGTTCGGCATCGTCGACTGGCGCGGCGATCTGCGGCATGGCCGCGATGTCTTTGCCGACTGGGCTCGGCACAGCCAGGCGCTCGGCACGGTCTGCCGAAAGGATGGGACCCGCCATGCAGGCGTAGGCAAGCAGGACGACGCAACTTATCTTCCACATCAGAACCTCGAAACGGCAAATCCTCTTTGGTAGATGTGGCACGGAAAATGGCGATCACATAGCGCTCTCAGCCTTCATGCCAAAATTGGTAGGGCGCCTTGGAAACGCATGGGTCGGCCTTGCAAGTACATCCCAATCAATCCAATGGCGGCGGCTCGAACTGCTTGAAGGGCACGGCAGCGTTAACCGAGCGGCGCTCAAAATTTAGAATCCGGCGGCATGACCGGATCTGCACGTGATCCCCTCTATCGTCGTCATTGCGACCAGCAGTCACGAGAGAGGTCTTCATTCCCATCAAAGTCCCCGAAATCATTGCGAACGCGCGAGACCGGTTGCGGAACTACTTCCAGTGCTGTCCATTCAGTGAACATGAAAACACTTCCGTCAATTGCCATGTTCACATTGGTCGTCTCCTTTGGCAATGTCGCGGCTCAAGAGCTGCGACCGGAGGCTATTGATGCCGCATCTCTTGCTTCCATCGCATCAGAGCGACCACCCAAGGCATCTTCCGATCCGAACCCCGCCATTATCCGTCTTCAGGTGTTGCTTGACCGCAACGGGTCGTCTCCGGGGGTGATCGACGGATTTTACGGGGAAAACGTCAGCAAGGCCGTGGCTGGTTTTGAGGCGATGCGCGGTCTTCCGGTCGACGGAAAGCTTGATCCCGAGGTGGCTGCCGGCCTCGAGGATAAGACGCCGATCGTCGAGCGTTATGTTGTCTCGGATAAGGATGCGACCGGCCTCGTCGACAAGATCCCGGAAGACTACGGCGAGAAAGCAAAGATGGAAACCCTCGGCTATACCAGCGTGGCAGAGAAACTTTCCGAGCGATTCCACATGGACATTGACCTTTTGAAGATGTTGAACCCCGGTGCTAAATTCGCGCCCGGCGAGACGGTCAATGTCGTGATGACCGGATCTTCAACGGAAGGGAAGGTTAAGCGCATCGAAGCCAGGAAGCGGAACGGCCAGGTCGTCGCTTTTGCCGAGGACGGATCTGTACTCGCAGTCTATCCGGCGACGATCGGAAGCCAGGATAATCCGGCGCCTTCCGGCAGGCACAAAGTTAAGGGCGTAGCAAGGATGCCGACATACAGGTACGACCCTAAGCGGAACTTTAAGCAGGGAAAGAACAATGGGGTCCTGACCATCCCCAAGGGCCCGAACGGACCGGTCGGCACTGTCTGGATCGACTTGACCGAGCCCACCTATGGAATACACGGCACGCCGGAACCTGCAATGATCGACAAGTCGGGATCGCACGGCTGCGTCCGCCTGACCAACTGGGACGCGGAGGAACTGGCGGGAATGGTAAAGCCGGGCGTCGTCGTCGACTTCAAGGACTAACGTTTCTATCAGGTCCAATTGTCGTCCTCATTCGGCCTTCGAAAATTCAAACCCGCTCCGGGTGCCTGAGGCGCAAAGCTCATGTGCGAACGTCGTGAGCCCCAAAATGTCGCGATCCGGCCTGCAGAAATCGGCTTCCCAAGTACACGATGCGATTTCGGCGAGATTCCGGCCTTGTCAGGACTGATCAAATGTCGGCGTCTATCCTCACGCCAGGCCACGGCTTAAAGCGTTGGCGGCCAAGGCGAGTTTTTCGCGCAGGTGGTGACGGTCGGCAAGTAGAGCTGCTATCGTCGCTCTCGTGTTGCCGTCATGGGAGGCAGAACTTGGATCTTTTCACTTTGATGCGTTATTTCATCCGCGTCTATGACAGCAATTCGTTCAGCGCCGCGGCAAAGTCTCTCAAGGTCGGGCAATCGGCCCTCTCCAAAACCATTGCGCATCTTGAGCGTGAACTCGGTGCGCCACTATGTCTCCGGTCGAAACGACAGCTCCCTCCAACCGAACCGGGCAAAGTGTTCTACGAACACGGGGTCAAGGTTGTCGAGGATGCCGAAGCTGCGCTTTCCGCCGTCGGGAGCAAGTGGCAGAATTTCTCTGTCAGATCACGATCAGCGGCACACTGACTTTCATGTGCCAGTGCATCCGCCCAAGCTGTCACAGTTTGTCGAGGCCCATCCCGGCACCGACATCTCGGTCCTTCTTGATGACAGAAATGTCAGGCTGATCGAACAGGGTATCGACGTCGCCCTGCGAATGGGTCTTGCTTCGATCGGAACGTAGTCGCCACCAACATCTTTCAGGGCTTCACGAACCGAAAGGCGAAGCGATCGGTCTCACCCTTAATCGAGGGATCGAACACCTTGACAGAGTGCCGATCGTCCTTGTTCGCGAGCATGGTGCTCTCCGCGTCCAGTACGAAGCCGACGGCCTCCACCTCCGCCCGAACGGATGAGGGTTCAATCCGATGCAGTGACTGAGTGTCGCTCATGCCAGTCCCGACGGCGGCTGTGTGGTCTACGATGACATAGGACCCACCGGGCTTCAGCCGCTCGTAGACTGCTCGATTGAAGTTGACCGCCGTCGCACCCCCGGCCTGCATCAGCTCGGTGTGGAGATCGTGATAGAAAAGGTGCAGCCACAGGACATCTGCTGGCTGCGTGACCTTCGGCATCTCGAGGAGGTCTGAAGTGACGGCTTCGACGTTCTCTCGGCCTGGCTCCTTCGCCAGCGTCTGCATTTGGCCGACCGGATCGTTCTTGAAATGGGCGACTTCGGCCGGCACAAAACTGTAAACCCGTCCTTCGGGACCCACGACGTCGGAGAAGAGACGGGTCCAGTCGCCGTCGCCTGGGTAGACATCGATGACAGTGGAGCCCTCTTTGGCTTGTGCGAACCGGATCAACTCGGATATCTTGGATTGGTCGTACATTGGAATCTCCGTATCAAAAAAACTGCGCGTTTGCGCGGGGTTCACCGCCGTAACTGCTTCAGATGCTCTCACTGTCAATGATCAGGGCGGGCGCTCGCGGCCGTCTCGGAGGCCCGCGCCAGTGCTTGCGTGTCGATGTACTCCCGGATCTTCGTCACTTTGCCATTTCGAACGGTGATGTCGAAGACCCAATCGTCCTTGAACGGCTTGTTCGTTGCTTTGATTTTCCCGGTCGCGACGCCGACGACCATTACTCGATCCCCCTGCGCCACGAATTCGGGGGGCTTTGGGTATGTCATTTCCACCTCTTCGGAGGCCTTTTTGAGCACGGCTCCGAGTTCTGCGTGCCCGCGGTGCGTGCCGGCCAGCGGCCAGCCTTCACCTGGTATGATCCACTCAATATCTTCGGCGATAATGGCCAGCAGATCTTGCTTGTTTTCGCTGCCCATCGCTGCGAAGAAGTCTTTCACTATCTGGACATTCTTTTCGATGCTCATCGTATCTCTCCGTTTTCCGTCAGTCGGATTGTGCCCGACCTAGTTGGACACGTTGTGGTCCATGAAGCGGGATCGCATCAAAATTACGATCCCGATTGGTCAGTCGAACTTGACCAGGTCCTTAAAGATCAGTTGACCCCAGCTCTTTCCGCGCGCCTGCACAAGCAGTCCACCTTCCGAAAGCCCGCCAAGTTTGATCGGCGAGAAACCGAGATTTTCCGCGAGCGTACCAACCTGGTCTGCGGCAGTGTCATCGTCGCTCGCCAGGAACACGACTCTCCTGCCGCCGTGCACGGCCGGATCCTGGGCAAGGGTGGCAGCGATCAAATGGTTGAAGCCCTTGACCAGCCGTGCACCAGAGAAAGCCTGCGCGATGAACTTGGAAGAAGGCTGTCCTCCCAGTTCCTCAGGGGGCACGCCGTAGGCATTGGTCACATCGACGATGGTCTTCCCCTGCCAGCTGGGAAGCGCCTTTGCCACATCCGGGTGCGCCTCGAAACGGACAGCCAAAAACACGATGTCCGCCTTAACGGCTTCCGCCAGCGTTTTGGGAATGATCATTTTTCCGATCGCAGCCGCCGCCGCTGCAAAGCTTTCCGGGTCGCGGGTGGTTGCCACGGATACTTCGATGCCGTTGCGGGCAAACGCCTTGGCCAGGGCCTGGCCGATATTGCCGAAGCCGATAATTGCGTAGCTCATATCTATTCTCCTTGGATTTATCCCGTCCTACGGCGCTCCGAACGTTCGAACGGAGCGCCTGGTGGGCGTGGTGCGTTAGAGTTGTGCCAGGCCGCCGTCGACGGCGACTTCGCTGGCGGTCATGAAGCTGCTGTCATCTGACGCAAGAAAGGCGGCCACGGCCCCGATCTCCGCTGGATCGGCCATGCGCTGGAGCGGCGTCATCGCGCCGTAGGCCTTCTGGCCCTCCTCGCCCAGCGCCTCCTTTGCGAGTTCGGTCGCCGTCGCTCCGGGCGATAGCACGTTGATCCGGATCCCGGTGCCCTTCAGGTCCTCCGCCCAGGTCCGCGCGAGGTTTCGCACTGCCGCCTTGCTCGCGCTGTAGGCAGTGAAACCGGGAGCGCCCGTGGTGCCGGCGCTCGATCCGGTCAGGATGATCGAACCGCCCTTGCCCATTAGTGGCAGCGCCTTCTGGACCGTGAAGATCGTGCCCTTCACATTGGTTTCGAAAGTTTCGTCGATGTGCTTGGCGGTGATTTGGCCGAGCGGAAGCGGGCTTCCGGCCCCAGCATTTGCGAAGACAATGTCGAGCGTTCCGCGCTCTGCCTTCACCGTCGCATAGAGGCGATCAAGGTCAGCCTCATCCGAGACCGAGCCCTTCACAGCGCGGGCATTGGGTCCCAGCTCGGCCAGGGCGGCGTCGAGCGCTTCCTGCCGGCGGCCGTAGATGAAGACGAAGGCGCCCTCCTCGATGAAGCGTTTTGCCGCGGCGCGGCCGATGCCGGTAGCTCCGCCGGTGATCACGGCGGTCTTTCCATTAAGTCTGGTCATGTTTTCATCCTACGTTGGCGTTGCGCGGAGGTCGTCGGGGCCGCCGCCGAGAACCAGAACATAGGTCTGCCGAAGTCGGACATTGAGTGCGGAAGCGCGCACATCGGTGGTGCAAAATCGATCCGGCAGGACGAGAACACCGCCGCGACATTTTGCCTGTATTGCTGTACAATGCGCCCGATACATTGTTTAGAAGGCGCCCCGCGCGGTGCCGAATTGCACCATGATCGACTGGGACGACATTCGCTACTTTCTTGCCGTGGCACGCGGAGGCTCATTGCGCGCGGCGGCTGAGGCGCTCGGTGTGAACCATTCGACCGTGCTGCGGCGCGTCGCCCAACTCGAGGCACGCCTAGGGGCGCAGATGTTCGAAAAGCTGCCTTCGGGCTACCGCGTGACGCCAGCGGGTGAAGAGGTACGGGAACTCGCGGAGCAGATGGAAGTGTCGTCGCACCAGTTGGAGACGCGCGTCCTCGGGCGCGACCAGAGCGTGCGCGGGCTTCTGCGGGTGACGTTGGCACCGACCCTCGCGACGCACCTGCTTATGCCGGACTTCGCCGAATTCGCGCGTCTGCATCCAGACATCGAAATTGAAATCTTGTCGTCCGGCGAGCTGGCAAATCTGACCAACCGAGAGGCCGACGTGGCGATCCGTGTTGTCTACGACCGCAAGACCCTGCCGTTCAATCTTCACGGCCTGAAGGGACCGGATGTATTTGGCGGCGTCTACATGTCCCGTGATCGACTAGCCGCGTGGCATGCGGGCTCGCCTCCCATCCGGTGGATCGTCATAAGCAGTCATGGAATTCCGGATTGGGCGAGCGAAGGTGAGGTTCGCACCGTCGAGGCTCCGATCAGGGTCACGGACGCAGAGGCACAGATCGTCGCGGTGCGGCAGGGGCTTGGAATGACGACGGTGCCATGCTTCGTCGGGGAGGCCGATCCTCTACTGGTGAGGGTGCCGGGGACCGACCTGCACATGTACGGAACGCTTTGGCTTCTCACACATGGGGAAACACGCAAGACGAAGCGCGTGCAGCTATTCACGGAGTTCGCGTCCCGCAGGCTCGCCGCGTACGCTCCGCTTCTCGCGGGGCGTACAAAAAAATTACTCGGGGCTTGAAAATAGCTGTCTTTAATCAACATCTCACCGTCCTCCTGTGTGGTTCACAGCAGCCAAAGCTTCGGCGTGAATTTGAGTGCCGCTTCGTGCGGCAATGTTCTTATTATGTTCTAGTCCGCGATGGAGTCAAGCCAGCACGAGATGGCTTGATAGCGCGCGTCAACAGACCCGCAGGTGGCAGTTGCCGCGTATTTGTTTCAGTTTGCGAGTCCACATTTCGAGAGCCAGCCCTAAGTCAGGTTTAGCTGCCCTCCATTTCTTTGCCCGCTTTGCTGGCATCGATGAAGAGCTAGGGAACTCTACGAGTTCCGGTTCGAACGCCACGCAAACCTGGAGCACGCCATGCCCGACACCCCCACTGTTTTCAAAACGGTTCCCGAGCCGAAAGACCGGCGGCTCAGAAATCTTGCAGATTGCATCCGCTTCCTTTCGATGGATGCGGTGCAAAAGGCAAAGAGCGGTCACCCCGGCATGCCAATGGGGATGGCGGATATCGCCGCCGTGTTGTTTTCCGAGTTCATGAAATTCGATGCCGCCGATCCCTACTGGTTCGATCGCGACCGTTTTCTCATCTCGAACGGGCATGGTTCGATGCTGCTTTACAGCCTGCTTTACTTGACGGGCTACAGGGATATGACGATCGAGGAGATCAAGCGCTTCCGTCAGATCGACAGCAGGACGGCTGGGCATCCCGAGTATCATCATGCGACCGGCATAGAAACAACAACGGGTCCGTTAGGGCAGGGGACGGCGAACTCCGTTGGCCTTGCGCTCGGGGAGCGGATCATGAATGCTTCTTTCGGCGATGAACTTGTGGATCATCACACCTATGTCTTCCTTGGCGATGGATGCCTTATGGAGGGCATCAGCCATGAGGCAATATCGCTGGCCGGACACCTGAAGCTCGGCAAGCTGACCGCCTTCTGGGACAACAACTCCATTTCGATCGACGGTGCCACCAGTTTGGCCGAATCCGATGACCAGCCGACGCGGTTCCGGGCGGCGAACTGGCATGTCCAGGAAATTGACGGACACGACACCGACGCCATCCGCGCCGCTATCTTCGAGGCCCACAAGGTGACCGACCGCCCGTCGATGATCGCCTGCAAGACCATCATTGGCTTTGGGTTCCCGACGAAGGCCGGAACGCAGAAAGCCCATAGCGATGCCCCTGGCGAAGAGGAAATCGCCGGCGCTCGCCAAATCTTGGGCTGGACGGCACCACCATTCGAAATACCGGATGAACTTCTTGAGGACTGGCGACGGATCGGCGCAAAGGGGGGTGCCGAGCGGGCTGCCTGGGCCACCCGCGTCGAGAACTCTGGCCACAGGCGCGCCGACTTTGAGCGGCGGATGAAAGGGGAGCTTCCAAGAGGTTGGCGGTCCGCGATCGAAGCAGCAAAGCAGGAGGTACGAGGTTCGGAAAAGGACTTGGCGACGCGACAGGCAAGCGGCATCGTACTTAATCACCTGTTCGATGCCATCCCTGAACTTCTTGGCGGATCGGCCGATCTGACGCCGTCAAATAACACCAAGGCCAAGAATCAGGTCGAGATCAAACCCGGTGAGTTCGCCGGTTCCTACATTCATTATGGCGTTCGCGAACACGGCATGGCCGCGGCAATGAACGGTCTGGCGCTCCACGGTGGCCTGATACCCTACGGGGGTACATTCCTTACGTTTTCCGATTATAGTCGGCCCTCGATCCGCCTTGCAGCAATGATGGAGGTCCGAACGATCTTCGTCATGACCCACGACTCGATTGGTCTTGGCGAGGACGGACCAACACATCAGCCAATCGAACATCTGAGTGCGCTACGCGCCATACCACGCCTTGCCGTCTACCGGCCCGGCGACCCGATTGAGACGGCTGAGTGCTGGGAAGCGATCATGGACAATTCGAGGGAAGCGGCTTTGATCGCTCTGTCTCGCCAGCCCATGCCGCTGTTGCGGCGTGAACGCTCCGAGGGGAACCTTGCCGCGAAGGGAGCCTACGTGCTTCAAGAAGCCGAAGGGGGTGACCGTCAACTGACGATCCTGGCCACCGGTTCAGAGTTGCACCTAGCGGTCGAAGCTCGCGCAATTCTCCAAAGTGAGGGAGTTCGTACAGCGGTGGTGTCAATGCCGTGCAGGCTGGCTTTCGGGAAGCAGGACCCTGCCTACCAGAAGAAGGTCCTTGGCGAAACCCGTGCTCGTGTTGCGGTCGAGGCAGCCGTGCAGGACTCCTGGGATCGGGACCTGGGGTTGGACGGCCTTTTTGTGGGCATGCACGAGTTCGGAGCATCCGGAAAGATCGATGACATCTACAAAAAGTTTGACATCACTACGGACGCGGTCGTCCGAGCTGGACGCCAGGCGATCGCAGCACTGGGTGGTTGACACAAATCAGTCATCGAGCATGTTGGTTTCAGGAAGCTCGTCGTCCTAAGTGTCTTCGTTGAGGGATTTGGGCGGTAACTTGTCCGACGCCGGGACCTGGCCTCTCTGTTGTACCGAACGGAGACCATTTTTGCCTTCAACCCCGGAAGGATTGTTGAGCGCGCGATCGCTGGCCTTGGCGGCCTTGTTGTTCAAGGTGGTAGGGCGGACGAGCACTCAGACTCCATGAGCGCCGTGGGAAACCCTTATCAGAATGGGAATGCCCAGGCCGAAAGCTTCATGAAGACGCTGAAGGTGGAAGACGTCTACCTCGCAGGCTCGAAAACCTTCCCGGACGTCACCGAGCGAGGGTTCGGCTGTCGCATCTGTCAACATGCCCTAGCTCGCGGATGACACCAGTCGGCGCAGGTAGGAGAAATACCTGCGCACATGCTTTGTATGCGTCTCGAACGCACACTCGACCGCTTCTGTCTGGATGTGAACGGAAAGAACCTCCTTTGTGTCACGCACAAAGCTTCCCCAGACAATCTTGGCGGTATGGAAAGCGAAAAGCAGATTGATGTTGCCTTCCACAGATTCAACCGCTTGGAGAATCAGCTTTCGGGGGTCGAGGACCACGCCAGTCTCTTCGTGGACTTCACGTACACCTGCCTCTTGCCAAGTCTCGTTTCTTCCTTGGAAACCGCCTGGGAGCGCAAGCTTTCCGAACCCGTCGGGCAGGGCGCGACGGATCATTAGCAAGCCGTCATTGACTTCGGCCATGACGACGACGACCGTTGCGGGGTTGTCGTGTGCCGTTCGTAGTTCAAGGATCGTCGCCTCGATATCATCACGCAAGCTGCGAAAGGCCTCACCTTGCTTGTTCCAGCTATCGAGTGTTTCGGCATCGCGCAGTGCTTTTTCCAAGCGGGCGACAGTGGCCTCGCGGTCCATCGCTTCTCTTCCTAGTGCGTATTTTCGTTCGCCGTATATAACGCGCTGAACCAAACGTCGCTCTGAAATTTGGCAGATCGCGACGATTTCGGTCTTCCGATGGACGTTTTGATGAGCCGCGCATGCTGGCGTCGTCAACTCGACTTCATTGTAAACGGCAAGGAAGGCAGACGTCAGAGACGTTCCGCACCGGCGCGAATTGCTGCAGCGCCGCCGGGTTCGTGACGGGATATCCCCGTATGAACAATTCCGCTGTACCGCCGGGAATGACCCGTGACGATGCGACGTATAGTCCGGCTCGACGGGCCAACTCCATGCAGGCATGCTCGACAAGGAGTTGATCCACGTTGCTGCCACGCGGAAACTTGGCGATCCACTCTTCCCCATCATCGTCGATCAGCATCTTGGGGTGGGCGCCGCCCATACTGCCGGCGCTGGCAATGAGCTGTCTTTCTCGTTCGCTAAGAGGTTCACGCTCGAGGACGCGTGCAATCAGCGCCTCCGCTTCCTGAAGGGAATCCAAACTCATGAGTGGCTGTTCGTCGACGGGACTATACTTGTCAAAGCTGGAAGACATCCCAAGCGCACCGAAACGGCGGTCGCCCGCATACCAGAGCTTGTCGAGGGGGCTCACGCGCGAGGGGCGTGAGACGACCCTAATCATGCGCTCACCCCAGCGATCGGGCATGGCGTCTTCGATTGCGCCAGGAGCCACCATGTCCTTCAAGGGAGCATGCAGCTTCTTGTCATGGGTGAGGTCCGGAGAGAGGGGGAACCCCGAACGCCTCCACTCGTCATCCAGTTCAAGAAGGCACCTCCGATTGCTCGCCTCGAGCTTCACCCGCCCAACGAGGCGCGGCTCGAGCGGGTTTTCGAGATACCAGACTGCAAGAAAATTTCCTCGGAAGTCGCCCATGCTACCCTCTCTTTCGGCTCGCCCGGTTCACGTCGAGCATCGTGGCGTACTCGTCTTCGCCAGGCTTGAGAATTTCAGCTAGCTGCTCAGACTTCCCAAAGATCCAAAGCGCCGCCGCGTAAACACCTATCGACACCTTTGCATCGCCCGCTTCCATCCTGCGCAGCGTAGGGATCGAAGTCCCCATCCTCGCGGCCATGGTCTTCAGGCTGTCTCCTCTACGCTCGCGGGCGGTGCGCAGATGAGAGCCAAGTGTTTCCAGCGCAATCAGCGCTGCGTCAGTTAGTACTTCAAGCGACGTGGAGCTCTTGGACATAAACGTTCGCTTTCTCATATTGACCTATTTGTATACATATATGTTCTTTTAGAACAAATTCAAGAACTACCCGCTCGTCCCAGGAGCGTGGAGGGATTCGGACACAGCCTCAAGCATTCGACAACAAGGCTTGTCGACCATATTGATCCCGTCATAGGGCCTCACGGGTTGAAAGACGAACCCAATAATGTCGAAGTGATAGCTGGTGGCAGTCGCTACCTAATACCGCGAAATCGATACCGGACCGTGGGTTCTGATTTCGAAAACAGAGTCACCCGCCTTGGCCGAAGGCCGGGAAGTCAGGGTTTACTTCGAGTTTTGCCAGGGTTGCGGTGACCGATATCGACGATGTTCATCCATGTCGATCTGGGAGTAGGTGCGTTTAATGTCGTGTTCCTTGCAAACGATAGGCCACTGTTATCTATCGCAAGTCGCATATGTGGACGGTCTCCTTCTCACAAGGGGATAGGTAATATGTGATCTGATCGCTTGCGCTCATATGTCCGGCCTGTTGATGCGGCTGCATATGACCGCTGGCCAAGATGGTTTCCGCAACGAGGGTTCCTAACACTTCAGCGGCTTTGAAAGCCTCTGCGACTTACGGATTGTCTCTCGTCTTGGACCGATCGATCACACCATCTACCTGTCCTTCTGCAAGATGTGTCAGCGATGAAGGCGGGGTTAGTTCACCCAGCCGCTAATCGAGATGCCGAATATCCGGAATAAGCTTCGCCGCTGACGAGTAGTTTCCAGGCAATGCGAGCCATTTTGTTGGCAAGAGCGACGGCCGCCAGCATTGCGGGTTTGCGTTTGATCAACGCCATGAGCCATGGCGAGATCTGGCCTCGACCCAGACGGGCGTGTCGAACCACGTTCGTGGCGCCAGACACCAGCACACTTCGCAGGGCTTCGTCACCCGCATGCGTCCACCGAGCCGCCTTTTGCCGCCGCTCGAATGATCTTTCGGCGTCAAACCAATCCACGCGGCAAAATCACGACCGGATTTAAAGCATTGGGGATCGGGTGTCTTCATCACAAGAAGTGCTGCACCTATAGGCACGAGCGCCGGCAACGCGTCCTCTGCGCATACGTCGGTTCAAATCCAAGCGTTCCGACGCGCGCACCACCGACATACAGTAGCGTCCCAAGCATCATTTCTTTAGTGTATGCGGCACTTCGAAGAGGTGCCGGATGCGCTCCGCCAAAGAGGTAGGCTGACCGGACGCTTCCTTGTCACGACCGGTCCCTAAATGCTCTTCCGACTGCATTCTCTTCGCAAGGAGCTGACCGAGTTCGTCCGAAAGCGATGGCCGATCGTGCATCACGGTCGCCAGATGATCTTTCGATATCTCGTATACGACGACAAATGTGAGCGCCCGAATTCGAGCGGTTTCCGGCGTTCCCATCAGGACACCACGCTCTCCGAACAAGTCGCCGGGAGCGAGACGCGTGAGCTCCTCGCAGCTTTCTTCGGTTTGCTTCTCCACCACGACAACGCCGCTACGCACGATCATCAATGAGGTCATCGAGGCATCCTGCGGTGCGATCACCATGTCCTTCTTGAAGGTGAGACGCTTCATGCTGGCGGCAAGGCTTTCCATCTCGTCTTCCGTGAGCGTGGAGAACAGAGCAATCGAGTTCAGCAATCGCCACGCCGTTCCAGGGTGCTTGATGCCATCCGAACTCTGGATGGCGTCGGCCTGTGCGCCGTGAGGGGCGCCAAGTTGGAGACCTGCGGCCTTCGCATGTCTGAAGACGAGATCATAAATCTCATTCCTGGCTGCCGACGCGCGCGAAAGGTTTGACACCTTAAATGCCAGTTCGACCTCGATCGCCGAGGAGTCGACACCGACGATCGAAACTGACGGAGGAGGGGACGTGAGAATGCAGTTGGCACTCAACAACACGGTTTTCATGGCCTCTTCGACGACGGCCGGCGGACGTGTAGGCAGCAGTCGAACGGTGATCGTGGCGCCATGTATCTCGTCCGTCCCAGTCAGGTTCGTCAAGCGGGCTTTTGCCAGCGCGCTGTTCGGAACGATGATGAGGTCGTTCGTGTTGTTGAGCAGGTGCGTGGCGCGCCAGTTCGTTTCGACGACGCGGCCTTGGACGCCGTCTTCCAAGGCTATCCAGTCGCCTACCGTGTAGGGCCTTCCGAGATTGAGCGCGATACCGGAAAAGACGTCGTTCAAAGTGCTTTGAAGAGCTAGACCGAGAACGATGGCGAACACACCTGATGTGGCAATCAACGTGCCAACCGGCAGGCTGAAGACGAACGCGATGACGGCAAGTGCCGCACCTGAATAGATCAGTCCGACAAGCAGATCCTGGATCAGCCGGCCCTCTCTCGGCTTGCGCTCGAAAATCAGGAAGAGGCGTACCCCGCTAACCAGCGTCATGGCGCCGCCAATCCACCAGGTCGCCTTTGCAAGTCCGATGAATATGTGGTGGGTCAGGTCCTCTGCCGTCGTGTCGCCGATCCACGGTGCAACGCTATTGGAGACGAGAAGGACGGTAAGGAGGGCGAAGAAAACCACATTGGCGGAGAAGCGGGTTCCCGAATGCCCACGAGCAAGAATGCGCGCAATCAAGGCCAGGGCCACAAGCGCCGCGAACTGTGCGATCGGGTCTTGGACGAAATGCGTAAAGCTGACCATGAACTCTCCCTCACTTGACCCGTTTAAGTCACGCTACGACGCCCCCGCATGCGGCCAAACAGCCCAAAGGAGAGGGTCGGCGCCATCCTTTCGCCTTGCTATGGACTGACAAGGCGGCCCGCCGAATTGATAATCGTACAAAGGATTTGCACCATGATGCCCAAGACAGTTTTGGCTACCGCTATCGCTTTCCTGGTCGGCGGACAGGCCTTCGCGTCGAGTGACGGTGCCTGGAATGCCTTGTTTGCAAAGGCGAACGGCACATGCATCGGACTGTCGGGGCTGGACACGCCGGAGGCGTCAACACCCGTCGTGTTCGACGATTCCGTTGGTAAGATCGCCATCTTGCTCAAGGGAGCGATGGGCCGCGGGAAGGTGAAGACGAACGTCAGCATGATCTGCCTGTACGACAAGAAGTCCGGCAAGGCTTCCATCGAGGAGTATCGCTGGCTCGGGAAGTAAAACTAAAACCAACAGTGCTGGGGAGGGCCATCGCTGGAACGAATTTATTTGCAGCGGCGGCGAACGATGTCCAAACCTCACGGAGAATATTGGCTGAACACGAGGTCCTTTGAGCGATCCAGTCTCGTATGGCAGGCAAAACAGGACTTCAAGAGGGGCTCGCTCTGGTTGGCGACGCCGTTCTCGAACTGACCGTATCCCCAGCCTCCGCTTTCTGCGTACCTCTTCGAGTCCTTCACGCTGATCTGAACGTTCGTGGGGGCGCCCGCGACGAAGGACTGTGGCGTCGGAAACACCGCGTCGTTCTCCGGAGACGACTTGTAGACGTAGGCCAGACGGGCGATCACCGATCCATCGGGGAAGGGTCGCGTCCCCTCGCGGAACGCCTTCACGGCGATGTCGTTTCCAAGGATGCCGCGGATATCGTTGTTCTTGCCTGCCTCGTGGGCGACAGTGATCATCTGCCAGCCGCGGTATCCCTCCGGAAGGCTGACGCCGTAGATCGGTGAGACGTTTTCGGTCGCGCCACCTGCCGCGGCAACCGATAGGCCGATCGCGGCAATGCCTGAGGCCACCGCAGTGAGTTTTCGCATTTCAACCTCCATCGGGATAGATCGTCGCTACCGTCAGTGCGGCAAGGCCTCCTCCGACAATCTGAACGATCACGAAAAGCGTCGCGGCGACCACCGAAGCGCTCGCGGGCGTGGCGAGCAGACTGATCGCCACCGCAGGGTTCGCGATAGATCCTGTCGGGGTCGATAGGATAGCGGCCATCAACCACAGGCCCACGGCGAACGGACCCACGAATTTGTTCGTGCTTCGCGAGCAACAGAATACTACGGTCATCAGGCCGAACGAAGCCACTCCCTCGCTCGCCAGTAACGAGATAGCGGGGAATTGCGAACCTGGCAGTCCGGGCGCCTCAGAAAAGATGACCGTCGAGACCAGCGCACCGACCACGCCTCCTACGATCTGAGCCGTAACGTACCAGACCGTGCAATCCAGCCGTCTTCTCCCCATGGCCCACTGCAGCAAAGTGATCGTCGGATTGAAGTGTCCGCCCGACACCGCACCGAAAGCCAGTATCAAGCCGATCAGACTGCCGGCGATCGCCATCGCTGACGACGATTGCGAGCTGCCATCGTGAAGACCTGAACCCACGACCGCGATCATCAGCATCGCCGTGCCCACGCCTTCCGCCAGCGACCGACGGAACAGCGAAACGGTCGCATCGTCCTCGACAAAGCATTTGCGCGATGGCGTACCACCCACCCCTAGGCGTGCGACGCCCATCTCGCCTCCACGGCGTCCATCTTCATCGCCAATTCCTCGGGCGTGAGCAGACCTTTCTGGAAGGCGATATTCGCGAAGGCGGCAATCCATCTCTCGTAGTAGGAAAGCTTGCCGACCAGGTCGGACCCCAAGGATTCGACGCCGCGTCGTTTCTCCTCTGTGTTGATGATCTTGTGGAAGTCGAGGACGTCCGCCAACGCGTGGCACCGTTTCTCCCATGGCAGCAGTTCGTGCTCCACTCTTTCGATCTTCGGTGCTTCGAGCCCGCCGATGTCGTTCGGCAATCGCTTTACAAATTGTTCGCTGCCGGTCATGCCGCAACTCCCTGGGTTGGCGATTGGATCTGGATGACGCCGATCATGGCGTCGCGGGTGACGAGGGCGGCGAGCTGCTCCTCGTCGAGACCGTCCGTCCCGGCCGGACGCATCGGTAGGACTAAATACCTCTGAATGGCGGTGGAGTCGCTGACGCGGATCTCGACGTCGTCTGGGATGTTCGTGCCGAACTCCTCGAGCACCTTCCGCGGTTCGTAGACCGCACGCGCCCGATAAGGCTTCAGCTTGTACCAGTCGGGTGGAAGCCCCAGGACCGGCCGCGGATAGCAGGAACAGAGAGTGCACACGATGAGGTTGTGGACCTCCGATGTGTTCTCAAGCACGATCAGTTGGGTTTCGTCGTAGAAGGTGATGCCGAGTTCCTCGCAGCCCGTCCTGCCGTTCTCCAGCAGGCGGCCCTTAAACTCTGGGTCCAGCCATGCTCTAGCGACAACCTTCGCACCTAATGCCGGGTTGCGGGAATCGAGCACCTCGATCTGCCGCCGGATTTCGCCAGCGGTGAAGTAGCCCTTTTCGATCATCAGTTCCTGAAACGCAGTCTCCATGACGTCGTAGTATCCGGGCGCTTCCGGCGCGACGATCGGAGCGTGGTCATGATCACGGTTATCATCATGGCCGTGGTCTTCGTGTTCGTGCCCGCTCATCGTGAAACTCCTTCCAGCCATGTCTCGAACACCTCGATCCGAAGGCCGTCGCCGGGCGAACCCGCGTAGTCACTCCAGATCGACGTCATCGGCACGGCAATTCGATAGTAGTGGCGAACTGCTCCCGCGTTGCGGCCGAACCCCTCTTCTTCGTTGTTGACCGCCTTCGGCTCCATGATCGCCTCTACGATGGCTGTCTTGCCACGCAGGTAGGTCGGGACGCGGTAGTGGCCAACGGGTGCACGGTTCGAGACCTTGACCGACTGTCCGACCGCGAAGATGGGCAGCTCGCCAAAGGCGGGCACGACGCCATCGACTTTTCTGGTTGGTGCATGGGCGGACTTCATCCGATCCTCCAAAAGGTTTCTCGAGGGAGACTAGAAGTGCATGGCCGGCCGATCTTTCGAATTCGTGCGATGCAGTGACGGGCGGCGACGGCGCGCGCAATCGGACGGTTTCGATAAACGGCGCCAGGTGAATGTGGTCTGATGGCTGTGATTTCCACCCCGTATAAAGGAATTCGAAGATGACCCACATAGTCGTCCACCCAGCACCAGGTCCGTCGCCGATCTCCCCTCAGGAACTGCTCTCGTGGACCGTCTTCGCCGGCCTCCTTCTGCTGATGGCCCTGTACTTCGTGGGTGCGGAGCAGGGCGCGACGTCGCTCATCCAGGGCGACGCCGTTCATGAGTTCGTCCACGACGGCCGGCATCTGCTCGGCTTTCCATGCCACTGAGGCGACCGTCATGATTCAGAGACTTCTGTTCGCAGGACTGCTGTCCGGACTGGTTGTCGCGCTGTTCGCCTTTTCGTTCGCACGCGTCTACGCCGAACCCACCATTGAACGCGCGATCTCCCTGGAGGAGGGCGGTGCTCACAAGCATGCGGCTGTCGAGAAGGGCACGATCTCTAGGAGCACCCAACGCAACGCCGGTCTTTTCACGGGCGTCGCCGCATACTGCACGGCGCTCGGTGGCTTCCTTGCGATAGGGATGGCCTTCCTTCATGGCCGTCTGAGTGTCCGGCCGCGGTCGGCCGTCTGGACGCTCGCCCTGACCGGCTACGTCGCCCTCGTACTGGTTCCCCAGCTCAAGTACCCGGCAAGCCCGCCTGGTGTCGGGAGCGCGGAGACGATCGGCGTCAGGACGGAACTCTATTTCGTCATGATCCTCGCATCGGCCGTGTGCATGGCCGCGTCGGTCTGGATCGCCTTCCGGATACGCCGGCGGATGGGGATGGCATTGTCGCTCGCAATAGCGACCGGCCTGTTGGTCGCGCTTGCGGCCGTGTTGATGACGATCATGCCTGCGGTATCGGAAACGCCCCGCGATTTCCCCAGAGGTCTCCTGTTCGAATTCCGCCTCCACGCTGCATTGATGCAATTGATCGTCTGGGGAGGGCTTGGCTTCCTCTTTGGTCGAGTGGCCGAACACGTCGTCGAGCACGATCGCCCGGCGGGCGTCGTACGTCATAGGATACCGAACGCCTGACTGCGTTCCGAACTGGCTTTCGTACGCCCCCAGGACTAGCATCCCGGCATGTGATCCCGGAGCAGTCGCACCGATGAACGACGTCTCGCATGCGGACCCCCCAGGAACGACGCTCCGAAAGGGCGCCGAGAAGTGCGATATCGAGCAGTTCGTGATCGCGGCGATGCATTCGGCTCGAGCGGAAAGGGCGTTCATCGTGACGTCCACCAACGACGGGCTCATGGTCGCTGTCGAGGCGAACGCCGAAGGTGTCGTGTTCTTGTCCAAGCCCGCGGCTCTTTATGAACTCGACGGGACCGTTCTTCGCGAAGTGGTCGGCTCCAGAAATACAATGGCTGTCTCCGACCCGACCCGTTCGATCATATGCGTTCCTCTCGGGCTCTCGGAGCGCCTCTACGGAGTGCTTTATCTGGAGGCGGAGGAAAAACCCGTCTCCAGACGTCTCGTCGAAAACCTGGAATGGCTTGCATCAGCCTTCACCGTCACGCTGGAGAAGAGAAGGGCCGATGAAGAGCTGCGTTCGGTCCGGGAGGAAGCGGCTGCCGTCGAGCGGGAGCTCAGGCTCAACCTCGACATGATCCCGGCCCTTACCTGGATCGGCGGCCCCGGTGGCGAGCTCGAAGAGGCGAGCAGGCAGTGGCATGACTACACAGGCATCGGGCGTGAAGACGCGCTCGGCATGGGCTTCCTCGGATCGTTCCACCCCGACGACGTTCAAAAGGTCATTGCAGCATGGACCGAACTACTCGTCGCTGGCAAGCCCGGCGGCGTCGAGGCGCGCATCCTCAGGCACGACGGCGAGGCGCGATACTTCATGCTCCGGGCTGTCCCGCTCATCGGAGACGATGGCAAGGTCCGGAAGTGGTACGGGATCAACACCGACATCGACGACCTGAAACGCGCGGAATTCGAACTTGCCAAGAGCCAGGCCGTGATGGCCGAAGCGCAGCGGATCATCGAGACCGGAAGTTGGTCGTGGGACATGATATCGGACGTGTTCACCTGTTCTGCCGAGTGCACGAACATCGTCGGTCTTCCGAGCACGGAAATAACGTTCGAGACCTTGATGGAGAGGGTGCATCCGGAGGATCGGGAAATGGTCGCGGAGGCTCACGGCAGGGCCCTCCAGGGCGACGAACTGAACGTCGAGCACCGTTTCGTTCTGCCGGATGGCACGGTGAAGTTCATTCACGCCCGCGGCCGCCTGATCTACGAGAGAAGCCACCCGCGCGCCTATATCGGCACGATCGTCGACGTCACCGAGGCCAGGCGTTCAGAGGAGCGCATACGCAGTTCGCTCGCCGACGCCCAACGAGCACAGGCTTCGCTCGCGGAAGCACAAATGCTCAGCCACGTGGGAAGCTTCCAGATCAAGCCTTCGACGGGCGAGATCATCTGGTCGGCGGAGACCTACAACATATACCGACTGGATCCTGTCCAACCTCTGACGCATGACGCGGTGATGATGAGGGTCCATCCCGACGATCGCGAGCGAATCGATCAGACTTACGCCTCGGGTATTCGGGATCGGGTCCCCTGGGAGGCGGAACATAGGCTACTGCTGCCGGACGGCTCGATCAGGCATGTTCACTGCATGGTCCGCGTCGAAACGGACCCCGAACAGGAACCCGAGGTGTTCGGGGCGATCATCGATTTGACGGACCGTGTGAACAGCGAAGAGGCGCTAAGGAAAGCCCAAGCCGACGTCGTCAGAATGAACCGCCTGACAGCGATGGGCGCCGTCACCGTCTCCATCGCACACGAGATGAACCAGCCGCTCATGGCCATCGTCACGAACGCGGCCACATGCCTGAGCTGGCTCGACCGCCCGGAACCCGACCTGGACGAAGCGATAATGGCCGCGGAACGGATCGTCAAGGAGGGGAAGCGGGCGGGAGACGTTCTGTTGAACGTTAGGAACATGGCGCGCAATTCGCGACCGTCGATCGCGATCGTCAATATCAACGAAGTCGTCGCCGACGTCATGACAATGATGCGAAGCGAACTTCGCAGCCGCCAGATCAGCGCAACCGTCTCCCTGTCGCAGGCCATCCGTCCGATCCGGGGCGACAAGGTCCAGCTTCAACAGGTTCTTCTAAACCTCATGCTCAACGCGGCGGAGGCGATGACGGAAAAGGATCATGCCCGGACCATCGTCGTCGTCAGCGAGGACCGCGGCTCTCATGGCGCCGCCGTCCGGGTCGAGGACAACGGCCATGGCCTCGACCCTATTGCGTCGGAGCGCATATTCGAAGCATTCTTCTCCACCAAGCCGGAGGGCACCGGCATGGGCCTGGCGATCTGCAGGTCGATCATCGAAGCGCATAGCGGAACGTTGTCCGCGCGACTTCGGGCGTCGGGAGGGTCGGTCTTCGAGTTCGCGATACCATATGCAAGGGGGGCAAATGAACCAGAAGCAACGTGAAGACGCCTCCGCGCAGGTCGTCGTCATCGAAGACGACGTCGGCGTGCGCGAGTCGCTTGTCGGCCTGCTACGGTCCATGAAGTTCAACGTGACGGCATTTTCCTCGGCGACGGAGTTTTCGGCAAGGGGACAGCTTGGGTCCGTCGCCTGTATGATCCTGGACGTCCGGCTCCCCGGCCAGAGCGGCATCGAATTTTACGAAGAGGTTCGCACTCGCGGCTTCCACCGACCGGTGATCTTCATGAGCGGCCACGCCGACGTACCGATCGCCGTGCGCGCGATGAAGGCGGGCGCGGTCGAGTTCCTGACAAAGCCCGTTCGCGAGCAGGACCTTCTGGATGCCGTGCACGCAGCGATGAAGCGGGACAGCCGGACGACGATGAAGGAGGAGGCGGCCGCGAGTGCGCGAGCCGATTACGAGACGCTGACGAAACGTGAGCAGGAAGTCTTGATCCGGGTGGTGGAGGGACAGCGTAACAGACAGATCTCGACCGCGTTGGGGATCACGGAGGCGACGGTCAAACTTCACCGGGGAAACGTCATGCAGAAGATGCATGTTCATACCCTTCCCGAACTGGTGCGGCATTATGATTTGCTCGAGTTGGGCGAGCAGGCGAGCACCTCTACCAAAGGCTAGTTCTAAAAGAGTTTTCCACGACGTTGGTCGCGTTGCGAATTTTCAACCGAGGCGATAGAATTACTGCGAAGGATCGATTGATGGTTGATGCGCCGAAGACCTCCCTGGTGGTTTGCGTCGAGGATGACGAGCCCGTCCGCGACGCGCTTAGAGGATTGCTGCGCGCCAACGGCATGCGGGTGGTCGCCTTTGCGTCGGCCGAAGAATTCCTCGCTTCGGCGGAACTGCACACGGCGGCCTGCCTGGTAACAGACATCCAGCTCGGCGGGATTTCGGGACTGGACCTGCTGGACAGGCTATCCGGAATGACCAGAAGGATTCCGTCAATTCTGATCACCGCCCATTCCAACGTCGCGGCCGGCGATCGCGCCAGGAATTCAGGCGCTCTAAAAACTTTCTTGAAGCCCGTCAGTCCCACGGATCTCCTCGAGGCTATCAGGGGTGCGCTGGCGACGCAGCAGGGCGCTTAGGCTACGGTCCTTCATGCCTCGCGGATCGAGCATATCGTTCGCGGAGGGCGTCGTCCGCCGCAGGACCAGCCGCCCACCTGAAATGCGGCTCCGACATCGATCGCCCGCTTACGCCATCGATCAACAGCGGCTCGGCTTCCCCCCCGGTTTCATCATTCACTAGCAAGACGCTCTTGCCCTCCGGCGCAAAGTGCCGATTTCCAAACGCGACCATCGATTGGAGCACGGATTCGAAATCGCGGCATCGGTCCGTGGGTGTGTATTCGTATCGCTGCGGCTTCACTTCATAGCGAATGCGCTCCAGCATTCCGGCTTCCACAAGGGCCTTCAATCTTCGGGCCAGCATGCTCGGTGCAATGCCGAGGCTCCTTTCGAATTGGTCGAAACGCGTATAGCCGTGAAGTGCTTCTCGAAGGATCAGCATCGACCACCATTCCGGATCGCGCGGCAGTAGGCGCTCTGCTACGGAGCCACGGGCTCGTCGACGTCATCATTCCTCGCGGCGGGAGGGAGCTTGTCGAGCGCGTACAGAGAGAGGCGCGGGTCCCCGTTCTCGCTCATCGGGATGGCATAAACCATACCTTCGTCCATGCTGCAGCCGATCCGGACATGGCCGACAGGATCGTCGTCAATGCCAAATGCGCCGCACAATCGTCTGCGGCTCCACAGAGACACTCTTGATCGACCGGACGTATGCCCACTCTGCGAGGCTCGTCGTCGCATTGGCCGATGCCGGGTGCGCCTTAAGGGGAGACGAGGAGGCGATGGTTCTCGATCCCCGGATGGCCGCCGCGACGCCGGAGGACTGGGATACGGAATACCTCGATGCGATCTGTTCGGTGGCTATCGTCGACGGCGTCGAAGGTGCGATGAAGCATATTGCGCAACATGCCTCCCATCATACCGATGCGATCATCACCGACGACGAGGCGGTGGCCGCGGATTTCCTCACGGGCGTCGACAGCGCGATCGTCATGTGGAACGCTTCCACCCAGTATGCAGACGGTGGAGAATTCGGACTCGGCGCCGAAATAGGCATATCGACGGGCCGCGTTCACGCCCGCGGTCCAGTCGCGCTCGAAGGATTGACGACATACAAGTGGCAGGTCATCGGGACAGGGCAGGCTCGACCCTGATATGCCCGTCGAGACTGGGCCGCAGGGTCTGGTCTTCCCAAACGACATACCACCTAGCCTCACGCCAACTCACTCGACTTGACCCTCGGCCCGGCAGAAGATCGCCGACGAGATGGCGGACGTCGCGCGAGGTCCGGGTCACGCCATCATAGCAACCAAGCTTGGAGGGCCGCCATGACGAACGCCGTCGACATGATCCATCTGGTTCTTGCCGGAGGAGCGGGCCATCACGCTCTCCAATATCTGGCCGTCGCGGGGATGACGCCCTCCAGTCGGTCGTCCCAGACTGCGCGAGACGTTATCGGTCCTTCTCCGCTGATCGCCATCGAGGACGAGCCGCCACCGAAGCTCATCGTCGATCCGCCGCTTCCGGAGCCATTGTCCCGAGGATTGGTCTTCATCCAGTATCGGGCGGAGAACATCCGCATCGTTCCGGTTTTTGGAGAAGGTGCGCTGCTGGTCTCGCCGCGCATAGGGCACGTCCACGTGACCGTCGACGATCTGCCGTGGCACTTCGTCGATGCCAGCGGCGAGACGCTGATCGTCGTCGGACTTCCGGCCGGCGAGCACAAGGTTCTCGTCCAACTGGCCGATCCGAGGCATCACGTCATCACAGAGCAGACGGTCAAATTCTTGGTGCCAGCGAAGGGATAGTACCAAGGGTTCGAGCTCTTAGGCGATCGCCCGCGGACCGCGCCTTTCCCGCGAAGCCTGCCCCCTTACAGGCTGCGATCTCCGGAGAACATGCCCTCGCGGACCTCGTCGCGAGGGCATGTTCGTTTGCGGCTAGGGGAAGTAACGACATCTCACGGAAATATTCTCGATCATCTAGTATCTACAACCGGGTCGCTTGACGGCCCAAAGGGGTCATTCCCGAACCCAACGACCGAGGCCAGGAAGCCGCCACCTGCTGTTACATATCAGCGTTGCATAACAAGTAGTATGCGTTTGCCTAAGATGAGATCATAAGGCGCCTAGCTGATGCACAAGAGGGTCTTTATGATGGATTGGGTCCCTATAGTCTTCGTTACGTTTAAGGTTCTCGCGTTAGGCACGGCCATGTTCTTCGCCATCAAGTGGCATTACGATCAAGGGGAGAAAGGGGAGAGGCGAGCGGTACTACGCTCGGGCGGCAAGATGGCCGCAGTCTTCATTCTAGCGCTAATAGGCGTGGGGCTCGTCGCCTTGATCCTTAGCAGGATGCTCGGTTTGGACTTGAGCTTCCCATGACGGCATCAATAATGTACGTGCTCTCGAAGCAACAATGAGAGTGAATCACGAGGTAGGAAGCCGATCAAGCACCGACTAAATCAACGATATCGGCGCATCTGAGACTCTTGCCAGCATCCCGAGTTGGTCCGACGCGGCCGCCCACCGGAATTAGAACACGATCGGAGAGCGGCGCCGTCATGGTCACCCTAGGCGGCTTCGCGGTCGACCTTCGGGAAGTCGACGTCGGTCTTAAAGACTTCGTTCATGTAGTTCGTGAAGGTGTTCGCCGCTACGTGCGCGACGATCTCCAGCAGTTCGCCGTCATCGAAGCCGGCCGCCTTTAGTCCTTCCACCTCCTGTTCGGAGACGCCGCCCCTGGCTTCCGCGACCCTGACCGCGAACTTCACCGCGGCATCGGCCCTTGCTTCGGACGATCCGCCGCGGCGTGCAGCCGCGATCTCCTCGAGACTGAGCTTGGTCACGTGGGTGCCGGTATAGGTATGTGCGGCAAGGCAATATTCGCAGCCGTTCATCTGGGCGATCGCCAATGCGATCCGCTCGCGGATCTTCTTGTCGATCTTGCCCTTGCCAAGCGCACCATTCAAGGCTGCTGCATAGGCTTCGAGCACGGATGGGCTGTTCGCCATCATGCGGAACACGTTGGGCAGCGCGCCGATCTGCTTCTTGATCGCCTCCAGCGTCGGCTTGGCAGCTTCGGGCGCCTCTTCGAGTGTCGCGAAAATTGGAAGTCGAGCCATTTTCAATCTCCTTTGTGGCTTCAGCTCCGGCAGTCGTTGTGCGTTAAGCGGCTCTTCAATGCAGATCGTGCGGAAGGAATCCTTCCGGCTCACGTGGCAGATGTTCGATGACGAGTGGGCCGTCGACCGCATGCTCGAGGCTACGCGCCATTGCGGCGGACCGACGGGCGTCCCGCCATTTTCGCGGCGTGACGGCGGTGATCTTTTTGAAGACCGTCGTAAAGTGTGGCTGGTTCTGGAAACCCGTCTGCAGGGCGATTTCGACGAGGGCCACGTCGGTGGTAATCAGCATCCTGGCTGCGGCCTGAATCCGCATCCGCAGAAGGAATTCATGAGCGCTCATCGAGGTGGCGGCCTTGAACGTCGCCGCGAAATGCGCCCGCGAGAACCCCGCGACGTCGGCCAGCTCCTCCAGTGACATCCGCCGATCAAGACGGGATTCCGCGTAGCGTCTCACTCTGCTCAGCCGCCATGCCGATAAGGGATGCACTCTGGGCAGCGATCGATAGTGTTCGAATGCCAGCTTCGAAAAGTCTCTGGTGATTTCGCATCGCCGGGCAGGCGAACTTTCGGAGATCTCGCCAATCAGCTCCGCGAGGCGAATGTCGCGGATGTTGAACCGTCCTCCGACAACGGAGCACGGCCCCCGGTAAGGCTCACGCAGGAAGGTGAGCACATAGAGACATGCCTCGGACTGCAATTCGACGGCAATGGGATCGGGACCTTCCACGAAGGTGACGCTGTCCTCGATCATCAGTCCTTGAAAAAGGACGCGGCCCTTCTGCTCCAGACGCAGTTCGGAGTCACGGGCTGCGACGACGAACGTCCCGGCGCCGGACCCGAGCGAGGTGGTGATCGCCCGGTTTCCGTTCTCCCGCGTCAGTTTCGCCAAGGAGATGTTCGGGTCGGCGACGCTGTAGTGCTCGACGTGCAGGCAGTCGTCGATCGTTTCGAAGACGTCGCGTATCCTACCCAAGCTCACCTTGATGGCGGTATCGGTCTGCATCTGCTGCTCCTCTTGAAAAGGGCGCCATTTGTCGGCCGTCGTGTTGCCGCACTACTTGTCGGCGGCGGCCCGCTCGATCATCGCGGACACGAGGTCGGGATGGGAGATCATCACGACATGCGATGCGCCCTTTACGCCGACGGTTTCCTTTGCGCCCGCACGCTTTGCCATGAATTCATGGAGTTCTGCTGGAATGTTCTTGTCGGCGGTGCCGTAGATGAAATGCGAAGGCAGTTTTTTCCACGACGGATCTCCTGAAGGATCGTCCAGGGCTTCGGCGGTGACAGGACGCTGTTCAGCGCCCATCAGCGCTGCCTTCGGTTCCGGAACGTCGGCCGCGAACTGCTTCCAGAACTTGCTTTGCAGGATGTAGAGATCGTGCTTCCCGTCGGGCTGTACGACGGGCGGCGCCAGGGCGTCGCCGAGCGTCCCGGTCGGAAACTTCTTGCCAAGGCTTCCCGCGCTCTCGCCGTTGTCCGGTGCAAGCCCAGCGACGAACACAAGCGATTTCACGTTCGTTCCTTCCACCGCGACGTCGGTGATGACGGAGCCACCGTAGGAGTGACCGACCAAGACGACAGGCCCGTCGATGGACTTCAGGGCCGCCGAGACGTAGTCGGAGTCGTACTTGAGACCTCGGAGCGGATTGGCCACTGCGACGACAGGATATCCGTCCTTCAACAGCTTGGCGGCGACGCCGTCCCAGCTCGCCGATTCCGCGAAGGCCCCATGGACCAGGACGATCGTCGGCTTCGACGCCGCCATCGCGTTTTGAGCCAAGAGGAGAGCAGCGACCATTGCCGCGCCGGACAACAATTTGTTCATTGCGAGTGACCTCACGCTGGGCGCTGGGGGTCTCTGAGACCCGGACGCGCTTCGTTTTCGTTGCTGTGAAGCTACTACGCTCGCCTGTCAGTTGGTGTGAGTTGTCGCGATGCCGTGTGAAATCCGGTGCGGCGCGGTCGGACATTTCTACTTAACGCTCGATTAACCACGAGAGCCCATATTGGTAATGCTGCAAGGGCATATGTGCAGCACTCATGTAAAGCATGGCAGTGCAGTGACTTGCATAATGGGAACCCGCTGAGACCTGCGGGTTCCCTTTTCAATGTGCCCCTTTCATCCTTTGCGAACTGCGCTTGAGGCCCCGACTTGCCGAGAACTCGTCTTGCGCCACATACGAAACATGAAGAAACCGATGTCGTATCTGTCGCGCCTAGCCGAGTACGCTGACGCCATGTTGCACGGGTCGACCGCTCAACAGGTCGGCGGTTTATGCTATCGGAAGTGTGCGGAGGACGGCGTCGAGGTTCTCCTCATAACGACGCGGGAAGCAAAGCTTTGGACGATTCCCAAGGGTTGGGCGATGAAAGGTCTGGCCACCGATGGCACCCTTCGTCCATCGGCGAGCATTTTGACATTGCTGGAAACGCCGACGACCCGGTCGCACTTTCCGGAGCAGGGACAGCGCAACCTCGTATGGTTGCAGGCGTCCGAAGCCGCCCTTCTCGTTGACTAGCCCGAGTTGAAGGGATTGCTTTAGAAGTTCTCCAGGCGAACCCCGTTTCGTTGACGACGTCGGATCGGCGCCAACGCTCCGCTGCAGCCATCAGATGGCGGCTACGCGTTGATTGCCATATCGATCGCGCTCAGCAGATCCTGATGTCGAACGGGCTTCGTCAGGAACTCGACCGCGCCGGCCTTCATCGCCCGCACCGACATCCGGATGTCGGCATGGCCGCTGATGAAGATGATCGGGTAGTGTATTCCCGCCTTCAAGAGATCGGCCTGAAAGTCTAGGCCACTTCTACCAGGCAGGCAGACGTCGAGGATAAGACAATCGGGCTGATCCTCGTTTCCGCGATCCTGGTAGTCATTGACGGATTCAAAAGCGGCGATGCCGAGGCCGACCGATCGCAGGAGCGTCGATATCGAGCGCCTGACGCTTTCGTCGTCCTCAATTAGGACGATGTGCGGCGTGGCGGTTTTCGCCACCACTGGAGCATCGATTTCCGAAACTGCTGGCGACCTAGCCGCGTCGAACCGCGCGCCCGCTTCGAACGACATGTCGTCTCTGATGAGCATGTAACCTCTTCGGACGATCGTCTTGATCATGTCGCCCTGGCTGCCCAGCGCCCGCCTCAATGATTTCACCTGGAAGCGGAGATTGCATTCCTCGACCACCATCGACGGCCACACCTCGTTAAGGATCTCGTCCTTGCTGACGATCCTGCCGTTGGACTTCAAAAGGACCATAAGAAGATCGAACGCGCGGCCTCCGACATCCTGAGGACGCCCATCCAGTAGGAGCTGACGGGAATGCGGAATGGCGCAGAAACGTCCAAAGCGAATGGAGCCGTCGAAAGGCCGGCGCTTTGCCTCTCTGGAAGGGTAAGGCGTATAGCCGTCCGAAGAGTTCGGTTGATCGAGCGTATCGTTGAATTGGACTTGCATTGCTGACTTCCCCCGTCGGCTGCAATTGTTCATCTTACTGCTGAAGATCGGCCTCTAACAAATCCGTACCCCACGCGCGTGGGGCGATCTCAAATTGCTGCGATTGCGGGGGAAGCCTAGCTGCGGCCCCGCATGCAAACAATCCGACCAATGGCCAGTCCGGGCCTGACAACGTCGTGGAGAACTAGACCAATGGCTAGGTATTCGACCGAGTTGGCGAAGTCGGTCGGAATTTCGCCTCACGCAAACTCACGACGCCTTACGACAACTAGCTCGCCGCTTCCGCTCCTGAAGCGTAGCAATGATAGCGAAATCAGCGAGGCAACGCGCGGTCGCACCCGCATCCACATTGAAAGAACCGGAGGCTGAAATGAACAGATCCATCATGACCAGGACTGCATTTGCCATAGCGATCGCGTTGTCGGCGTCGACAGTGCTGCCGGCCACGTCCTATGCGGCGAAGAAGGTCGCCGCCGAGCACAAGCTGGTCGTCCCGCAAGTCACCTATCACACGGTGGACGTCGACGGCACGAGCATTTTCTACCGCGAGGCGGGGCCTGTCGACGCTCCGGTCGTTCTTCTCCTTCACGGATTTCCGACCTCTTCCCACATGTTTCGGAACCTTATCCCGATCCTCGCCGACAAATATCATGTCATCGCGCCGGACTATCCCGGTTTCGGGCAGAGCGCCGCGCCCGACCACACGAAGTTCGCCTACACGTTCCAGCACTACGCCGACATCGTCGACAGCCTCCTTGGGAAACTGAAGATCAACGAATACGCGATGTACGTCATGGACTACGGCGCTCCAGTCGGATACCGGCTAGCCCTCAAGCATCCGGACCGCGTGTCGGCGCTGATCGTCCAGAACGGCAACGCCTACGAGGAGGGTCTCAAGGAGTTTTGGGATCCGATCAAGGCCTACTGGAAAGAGGACACGCCGGCGAACCGGGCAGCTCTTTTGGTGCTCTTCAAACCGGAGACGACGAAGTTCCAGTACACCGATGGAATGAGCGACCTGGCGCACATCGACCCCGACAACTGGGGCCACGACCAGCCGTTGCTTGATCGTCCAGGAAACAATGACATCCAGCTCGACCTTTTCCACGACTACGGAACGAACGTCCCGCTCTATCCGGAATTCCAGAAGTTCTTCCGGGACAAGAAACCGCCGACGCTGATCGTCTGGGGGAAGAACGACAAGATCTTCCCGGCCGACGGTGCGTCCCCATACCTGCGCGACCTGCCGCACGCCGAGATGCATCTACTCGATACAGGCCACTTCGCACTCGAGGACAAGCTGCCGGTGATGGCCCCACTCATTCACGATTTCCTCGATCGGAAACTCAGTCAGAACTAGATCGAGGCCTCGCCACCACGCACGCCTCCCTGCGTGGTGGCACCCTTTCACCGCGACTGCCACAACACGATGGAGCCGGAAAATGACCAAGCACGACTACAACCTCTCGAGACGTGGCTTCTGCCTTTGCTGCCTCGGCGGCGCAACCTTCGCGGCCACGGGCGGCTGGCTCACCCCGTCGCAGGTGTTCGCCGCCGCAAAAAGTCTCGTCGTCCAGATCCGTGAGGCCGCTGCCGTCGCAGACATCAAAACCACCAACCTTAGAGGTGGAATCAGCGCGTTGTCCGGTTCCGGCGGCAACATGGGCGTCCTCGTCGGAGACGACGGAAAACTGCTCGTCGACGCCGGGATCACGGCGACCCGCCCGCGTATCGAGAAGGCGCTGGCCGACCTCGGTCCGCAGCCCATCAAGCATCTCATCAACAGCCACTGGCACTTCGACCATGCCGACGGCAACGAGTGGCTCAACTCCGAAGGTGCCATGATCATGGCGCATCCGAACACGCTGAAGCATCTGACGGTCGCCACCCGTGTCGAAGACTGGGACTTCGACTTTCCGGCGTTTCCGAACAGCGCCCTGCCGACGATGCTAATGAAGGGCGACGAGGAGACGCTGAAGCTGAACGGCCAGACGCTCGCATTGAAATACTATGGGCCCGCCCATACGGACTGCGACATCTCGGTGTTCTTCCAGGAAGCCAACGTCGTCCACGTGGCCGACACCTTCTGGAACGGCGTCTATCCCTTCATCGACTACTCGACAGGCGGGAGCATCGACGGACAGATCCAGGCCGCCGAAGCGAACGTCAAGATGGTGGACGACCAGACGATCGTCATTCCGGGGCACGGTGAGATCGGGAACAAGAAGGATCTGATCGCCTGGCGGGACATGCTCGTCGGCGTCAGAGAAAACGTCGCCAAGCTGAAAAAGGATGGGAGAAGTGTCGATGAAACGATCGCCGCAAAGCCCACCGCGACGTGGGATCCCGTCTTCGGAAACTGGGCGATCTCTCCGGCGCTGTTCACCCGCCTTGCCTATGAAGGCGTCTGAGCTGAAACTCTCCGCGGCGGCGCGAGGCCGTCGATACACAAGGAGGGCAGGCGACCGTGGATATTGAGAAACATGTCTCGAGCGACGTCGCCTTTTCGCCGTCGGTGAAGGAGGTCCAGGAGAGGAAGGGATCGCGCCGGTCCTACGCCCGCGTCGAGGAACGCGGCGGATGGGCGACAGCGATCACGCCCGACCTGAAGGACTTCATCGAGAAGCAGATCAGCATCTTCATGGCCACCGCCAACAAGGAATGCCAGCCGTATATCCAGCATCGGGGCGGGCCGCCTGGGTTCCTCCGTGTCCTCAACGAAACCACGCTGGGATTCGCAGACTACATTGGCAACCGCCAATACATCACTCAGGGAAACCTCGTCGACAACGACAAGGCGCAACTCTTCCTGATCGACTACGGCAGCCGGTCGCGGGTGAAGATCTGGGGCACGGCGACCGTTGTAGAGGGTGACGTGGCACTCATCGAGCAGTTGATGCCGGAAGGCTATCAGGCAAGACCCGAGCAGGTGATCCTCTTCCATGTCGAAGCCTGGGACGCCAACTGCCCGCAGCATATTCCGCTCCGGTTCGAGGCCGACGAAGTCCTGAAGGCGATCGAGAGCAGGGACACGCGGATCAAGGAACTGGAAGCCGAGATAGCAACACTCAAATCCGCGGCGCCCAATGGCGCACGGATAGTCTCACCCAAAGGATTCAAGACATGACCCGGCCACCGTTGCCTCCCTTCACTCTCCAGTCCGCGATCGAGAAGGTGCGGCTGGCGGAGGACGGCTGGAACACCCGCGATCCCGTGAAGGTCGCCCTCGCGTACAGCGTCGACAGCCATTGGCGGAACCGCGCGGAGTTCGTCGTCGGCCGTCCCGCCATCGAAGCATTCCTCGCGCGCAAGTGGGCGAAGGAACTCGACTACCGGCTCATCAAGGAATTGTGGGCGTTCTCCGGAAACCGGATCGCGGTGCGATTCGCTTACGAGCACCGCGACGACAGTGGCAACTGGTTCCGGGCATACGGTAATGAGAATTGGGAGTTCAACGCCGACGGCTTGATGAAGTATCGCCACGCCAGCATCAACGAGCACCCGATCAATCCCGAGGAGCGTGCCTTCGATTGGCCGCTCGGAAGGAGACCCGATGGGCACCGGAGCCTGAGCCACTTCGGTTTCTGAGCATCCGTCGCACCAACGCCATCTCACCCGCTCTCATCGGAACTTGTTCGCCTCCGACCCGTAACCTCATAGAATGACCTCATCGACCGACGAAACGAAAGATCGACACTCTGGTCAATCGCCGGGAAGGAGTGGAGCCGTGGACTCCCATTATCAGATCTCAGCCCGACCGCTAGGCGCCGTCGAGAAGCTCTTCTGGTTGCTGGATCAAAACCTGCCGATCCATTTCGTCACCGTCACCGTCACCGTCGCGGTCGTTGAGGGCAGGATTCCCATCGACATCTGGCAGGACTGCCTGGACGAGCTCGGGTGGGCGACGCGCCCCGGATCTGGAGCGGCATCTGCGCCGCGCCCGGCGAGCAGCCCACATTCGTTCCGGTGATGAGGCTCTCTATACCGCTCAGGCATGCCGGCGGCACCATCGCCGATCTTCCCCGACATCATCCAATACGAGCTCCGGACGCCCTTCGAGGCGAAGCGTCCACCGCTTCTGCGGGCCGTTGTCATGGAGGAGGGCAAGCGCACCTTTCTTGTCCTGTGCGCCCACCATTCGATAGCCGACGGCGTCTCACTGAACCACTGGATGAGAGATTTGCTACTTGCCGTTACCGGTCACGAGATAGAGGACAGGATTCCTTGCGGATCGCTTGAGGCGATGGTCGGCAGCATGTTGCATCTCCACAAACTCCCGGCTGCCGAGGCGCAGCCACCGTCTCGCCCGCCAGTGGCCTACCACGGACGTTTTTCCGGCGAACCGAGCGTCCAATTTCTGTCCCTCGACGAACGGGAGACCGAGACGCTCGTGTCAAGCGCGCGGTCCTATGGAACGACGGTTCATGGCGCATTGTCCGCCGCACTCGCGGGCGTGCTGAAACGGAAGCTTGCGCCCCTCGACGGCGGGCCGCTCCGCGTCTTTACGCCGATCGATGTTCGCCGCAGGCTGCATATGGTTACGGACCATCTCTGTCTCTGCGTTGCCGGCAATGTCATCGAGGACGATCCCGAAATAAATGACGGTTGGGAAAAGGCCAGGCACTTTTCCACGGCGCTCTCACTGGAGAAGACCAGCGATCATCTCGTTGCGAACGTCGGCGCGATCGAGGCCGCAATGAGGAAAGTTACGACGACTGGAGAGGCTTCAAAACTATTCGCATCGGTGCTCGGCGCCGAGATCGTTCTGTCGAACCTCTGAAGGCTCGATTTTCGGACCGATTACGGCGAACTGCATCTTTCAGCCCTTTATGGACCGTTTGTCAGTCTGGGGTTCGAACAGGAGCAGTGTATCGGCGTCTGTCATCTCGATGGACGCGTCCATCTCTCCTATACCAGCTTCGCCCCACGCCCCGCTATTCTTCAGGAGTTGCGGATGGCTCTTGCGAGGATGACGGAGGCGGCAGGGTGAAGCTGAACGTGCTCCCCTTGCCTTTTTCAGTCGTAACCCAGATGTGACCGCCGTGCGCCTCGATGATGGATCGGCAGATCGAGAGCCCCATGCCGATTCCCGTCGCCTTGGTCGTGAAGAAAGCCTCGAACGCCCGATCGGCCGTGTCGGCATCGAGCCCGACGCCGTTGTCTGAAACGCTCACCTGGATGACGCCATCGTTCGCCCGCCGTGCGACTATTCCCAGGGTCTTTCGCTCGTCCTCGATCGTCGCCATCGCGTCCGCGCCGTTCATCATCAGATTGATCAGGACCTGTTGGAGCTGAATGCGATCCCCAGATACCGTGCCATCCGCGTCGTCGAATACCGTGTCGACGACCACCCCTTTTTGCCTGAGCTCGCCCCTTGTCAACTGCAGCACCTCTTCGATGACGGCCCGAATGTGTAGGGGGCCGACCTTCGGGCGCGAATTCCTTGCCAGAGCCAAGATCCCGCTCAGTATCTCTCCGGCCCGGTGCCCATCCCGGAGCACCCACTCGATGGCGTGCGTAGCCTCCTCTATGTTGGGGGGCTCTCCCTGCAGCCAGCTCAGAGAAGCCGCCGCGTTCGTAACGATCGCCATCAGTGGCTGGTTCATCTCGTGGGCAACCGAAACCGCCAGTTCCCCAATCGCGGTAAGACGGCTCATTCGGGCAAGGTCGTCCTTGGATTTGCGCAGTGCTTCCGCCGTTTCGTTTCGCTGGGTCATGTCCCGGAAGACCAGGACCGCACCCTTCATGTCGCCATGAGAGTCGATGATGGGCGCGCCGGACACGTCGATTAGCGATTCCAACCCGGCTCTGGACCGGAGGAAATACTGGTTGCCGATCCTAAGATCGAGTTCCCGACCGAGTACCTCCGAGACTGGGTCGCCGATTGGTTCGCGAGCGTCGTCGATCAACTGGAACACATCTGCGACGGGTTTTTCGGCAGCGTCTAGCTGGGTCCAGCCAGTAAGCTCCTCGGCGACAGGGTTGATGAATGTCAAACGACCTCTGTCGTTTGTGGAAATAACGGCGTCGCCGATACTCGACAGCGTTGCCGCGTAACGCTGTTCGCTCTCATGGATCCGATCCTGCGCTACCTTCAGGTCCTCGACATCAATGTTGATGCCATACCACCTGATGACCTTGCCGTTCTCGTCACGCACCGGCACCGCACGGATAAGGAACGAGCGAGCCACCCCATCCGCGCGCATCATTCGGGTCTCGACCTCTCCCGGTACTTCCTGGGAGAGGGACCGCATCCACACATCCATGACCTTTTGCATGTCGTCGGGATGGAACACTCGCGTGTAGCCAAACCCGGACGACTGTTCCTCGGTCAAACCGAAGTACCCCGACCATTCCCTGTTGACCGCTTCCAAGGTTCCGTCGGGCCTGGTATGCCAGGCGTGCGCAGGCAACATATCCCAGGATAGTCTAAGCTCTCGCTCGGCCAGCCGCGCACGCTCGCGCGCTTGGTCAAGATCACGCCGTCCGGTCCGTTTTTCGATCTGCCCGGCGGCAGACGCAGCGAGGATTTCAAACTCGTCGCGATATTGCGGGTCTAAACCTTGAGGTGCCGTGATTTCGAGTTTCAAAACCGCGAGGAGGCGCTCGTCACCGTGCAGCGGTAAGAACATCCTTGCCGGGGATGTCGTGGTGGTCTCTGCCATCGCAGCCGACTCTCCGGCTCGAAGTTGCGCAATGACCTTGGAGGGGACATCCGAGTCGGAGGCGTCATCTGACATGAGCACCACCGCGGCCTTATCGACAACCCCATACGCAAGACAACTTGTCGTCAGGGCATCGGCGATCGCTTCGCAGTCCGCGTCGGCGGATAGCGTTTGAAGCATTCGCAGGCCCGCCCTTAGCTCCATGAAGTATTTCCGGATGAGGTGGCAACCGGGCGGCAGAGTAGCAGGCCGCGAAATATCGGCAAGCTGTCGTCCGGTTTCGGTAAAGTACGATGGCGGTCGCACCGCAGGCATATGCTTCTCGACAGGGGATGAAGCCGGTGCGTTAATGCCGGAAACGCACCTAACTGGAGGCGCGAATGGATGATGAATATCCGCCGTTGTCGCCGCTCAGGACCGGCGTCCGCGGGCTGTGCCCCCGATGCGGCCGGGGTCGCCTGTTCGACGGCTTCCTTACCTAGCGCAAGGAGTGCGAGGTCTGCGGCCTCGACTATTCGTTCGCCGACCCCGCCGACGGGCCCGCGTTCTTCGTGATTTGCTTCGCATGCGTCCCAACGGTTTTGCTTTCGGTCTGGCTTGCAGTCGCCCACCAGGCGTCGATCTGGACCCAGATCTTCGTGACGGGACCATTCATGATCCTGACGTGCATTCGGCCCTTGCGCCCTCTCAAGGGGTGGCTTGTCGCCAGCCAGTATTTCTACAAGGCCGAGGAGGGGAAGCTTTCCCGGCAGGATGAAGCCAATCGCGACTGAGAGGAGCTACGCATGTATTCGAAACCCGCCGAGCACCGCACGATCCACGACTTCGGGGAGACGCTGGGAACGGTCAGGAAAGCGATCGGAAAGGCTGGGATGACGATCTTCACGGAGATCGATCATGCGAAGGCCGCACGGGAAAACGGGCTGTCGATGCCCGAGACGCGCGTGCTTGTCTACGGCAATCCGAAGGCCGGGACGCCAGTAATGCTGGAGACACCGCTGACCGCGCTCGACCTCCCACTACGAGTTCTTATCCGGGAGCTGCCTGGGCACAATTCGGCGGTCGCCTTCCACCCCATGGCGGAGATGTTCGAAGAGCTTGGGGTCAAGCGCGAAGTCGCGGCCCGATATGATGCTATCCAGCAGGCGATCGCGGACGAGGCCTGTGGGGCTTGTCCGACCAAGACTCCCGACTGAAGGTGACCGCGGCGATGCTAGAATTGAACGGAGGCGACCTCGTCGGCCGCCGCCAACATCCAGACCGGACTTTTTCGAAAGACCGGCCTCGATCGAACCGCGACAATCACGCGGTTTGATGGCAAGCGGCCGGCATGCGCGAAGGGCCACCATATCACCACCGCCGGCGCCGCTCCCGTGCGTCATTCGTCAATTCGCAGAGAATCGCTCAGATGACATCGACGTCGGCTATTTTCCTAACGAGACGAGACGCCCTTCTTGGAGGATCCGTCGCCGCATTGGCGATGGCCGCCGGTCCATCGGCCTCAGCCGCCGCCAGATCGAAACAAACAACAACGGAGAACAAGTTCATGGGTACTGTGAAAGTGAAGGACGGAACAGAGATCTTCTACAAGGACTGGGGTCCGAAGGACGCGCAGCCGATCGTCTTCCATCATGGATGGCCGCTCAGCGGCGACGACTGGGACAATCAGATGCTGTTCTTCCTCGGAGAAGGATTCAGGGTCATCGCCCATGACCGCCGCGGCCATGGCCGTTCCTCGCAGAGCCGGACTGGCCATGAGATGGACACCTACGCAGCCGACGTCGCTGAAGTGGCGGAGGCGCTGGATCTGAAAAAGGCGGTCCATATCGGCCACTCGACCGGAGGCGGCGAAGTCGTGCATTACGTCGCGCGGGCGAAACCGGGCAGGGTGGCAAAGGCGGTGATCGCGGGCGCCGTCCCTCCCGTCATGCTGAAGTCGGACAAGAACCCCGGCGGCCTGCCGATCGAGGTGTTCGACGGGCTTCGCAAGGCGCTCGCCGCGAACCGGGCGCAGTTCTACATCGACGTTCCGACCGGCCCTTTCTATGGGTTCAACCGCACTGACGCCAAGATCTCGCAGGGGCTGATCGACAACTGGTGGCGGCAAGGCATGATGGGCGCCGCGAACGCCCACTACGAATGCATCAAGGCGTTCTCGGAGACGGACTTCACCGAAGACTTGAAGAAGATCGAGGTGCCGGTATTCGTCATGCATGGCACCGATGATCAGATCGTCCCCTACAAGGACGCCGCGCTGCTGTCGGTCAAGCTGCTGAAGAACGGAACTCTGAAGACCTACGACGGATATCCGCATGGGATGCTGTCGACCCATCCGGAGGTGCTAAACCCGGACATATTGGCATTCATCAAAGGCTGAAAATGGAAGGGCTGAGGGCCGGAACTCTTGCGGACGGTGGCTCGGCGCAGATACAGGCCTAGCCTCTTCTTCGCCGACCCCGGAATTTTTTTGCATCGCCATCATCGATTGTTCTAGGATCACGTGCCGGCTCGTAGCAAGGCCGATCGGAGCATCGTGATGGACATGTCTCGATACCAGCGGCAGCTTCTACAAGAGGACGGCCGCTTCGTTCTTTACCGCGGCATCTCAGGGGATGGGGACGACTCCGTACTCATAAAGGCGTTGGTTTCGACCGAACCCTCGAATAGAGGCCTGCAGCGGCTCGAACGTGAAATGCTTCTGACCGATCGCCTCGAGCCCGACTGGGCGGCGAAACCGATCGCTCTCGAGCGCCGCGAGGGCCAGACCTATCTTGTGCTGACAGACGGCGGCGGCATGCCTTTGAGCAACTCCGGCGAAAATGCCCTCGATACCGGGATCGTCCTCTCCGTCGCGGTCAATGCCGCCACCGCCCTGAGTAAGGCCCACGCTCGGAGCGTCATTCACAAGGATATCAGACCCGCAAACGTGCTTGCCGACACCTCCGGAATGGTGTGGCTTACCGGCTTCGGCCTCGAGGGGGACGACGGCGAAGCGTCGGGAGGTTATCAGCGCGGCGAGCTGAATTCGCTGCCCTACATCGCCCCTGAACAGACCGGCCGCATCAAGCGGTCGGTGGACGCCCGTAGCGATCTGTACGCCCTTGGCGTGGTCCTCTACGAGATACTGACAGGCGAACTGCCGTTCGTGGCAGCCGATGCAGTGGAATGGGTGCATGCGCACGTCGCGCGGCGGCCGATCCCTCTTCATCAGCGAAACGAGACCGTCCCGCCCGTGTTGGAGCGTATCGTCCTCAAGCTCCTCGCCAAAAGGCCGGAGGACCGATACCAGACCGCGGCGGGTCTCGAGGCCGATCTCCGGCGCTGCCTCGACAGTTGGAATTCGACCGGTCGCATCGAAGAGTTCGAAGCGGCCTCCAGCGACGCTGCAGATCGTCTTCGAGTTCCTGAAGGACTGTATGGCCGATCACGTCAGACAGGCGCCATCAGGGCGGCATTCGACCGGGTGAAATCGCGAGGCGCTACCGAAGTGGTGCTGGTTTCCGGCCCGGCCGGCGTCGGAAAATCCTCCGTCGTGCATGAGCTGCGGAAGTCACTGCAAACCGGCGGCCTGTTCGCATCCGGCAAGTTCGACCAGTACACACGCGACATTCCCTACGCGACGATCGCGCAGGCGTTCCGAGGTCTTGTCCGTCAGATTCTGGGTTCCGGCGACGCCGACCTGGAGCGCTGGCGGAGGGAACTTGTCGAAGCCCTGGGGCCGAACGGCCAGCTTATGATCAATCTCGTTCCGGAACTTGCCCTGGTCATCGACGAGCCGCCGCCAGCTCCCGATCTTCAGCCCCACGAGGCCAAGGCACGTTTTCATCTCGTCTTCCGTCGCTTCCTTGCAGTTTTTGCGCGTCCCGACAGACCGTTGGCATTGTTCATCGACGACGTGCAGTGGCTGGACGCAGCCACCATCGAGCTTGTCGAAACGCTCACTCTGGATCCAGACGTTAGAAACCTGCTTCTCATCTGCGCCTACCGCGACGACGAGGTTCCACCAGAACATCCGTTCAGCGCAACGCGCAAAGCGATACGGGACAATCGCGACGCGCTTCAGGAATTGAGACTTGGTCCATTGGCGCCCCTGGACCTCGAACATATGCTGGGCCACATGCTCAGATCGGACCCCGACGCCGTCAGGTCCCTGGCGAGAATCGTCGTCGACAAGACGGAAGGAAATCCCTTCTTCGTCCTGCAGTTCCTGTCCTCATTGGAGGAGGAGGGGCTGGTATGGTACGATTCAGACACGGGCAGGTGGCGATGGGATGCCGACCGTATCCGGAACACCCGCATAGCCGACAATGTCGCCGAGTTCGTGGCGTCTAACTTGAGGCGCCTTCCTCGTCTGACGCTGGAGACGGTCAAACTGCTGGCCTGCCTCGGGACCGGAGCGTCGCTGACGACATTGAGCATCGCATCCGGCAAGCCCAGAAGGCAGATCGTCGCGATCTTGTGGGAGGCAGTTCAATCACGGTTCCTGCTGCGCGTCGACGACGCCTTCATGTTCGCGCATGACAGGGTGCAGGAAGCAGCCTACCTGCTGGTGCCGGAGTCCGAAAGGCCGATCGTTCATATCGAGATCGGCCGGGCTCTGATGTCGAACCTGGTCCCGGCGGTTGTTCGAGACCGCATATTCGAGGTCATCGACCAATTCGGACGAGGACTCGGACTGGTCTCCGACGACGACGAACGCGAGCAGGTCGCTGGACTCTTCCTCGAGGCCGGAATCCGCGCAAAGACGTCCGTCGCCTATCCCTCTGCGCTGAGATATTTCCGCGCAGGCCTGGGCCTCCTAAAACCGTCGCACTGGGAGACGCGGTATGACCTCGTATTCGCACTCGAAATCCAGCGGGCGGAATGCGAATACCTGACCGGCGATCACGCGGTCGCCGACGACCATCTTCTCGAGCTATCGGTGCGTGCTGGGAACCGCGTAGACGGCGCGGCGGTCGTGCGCCTGCGGTCGTCGCTTTACGTCACGCTCGGAGATCAGGCGAAGGCCGTCGAGGTCGCTCTCGCTTATCTTCGCGACTTCGGCATCGAGTGGCCTCCACATCCGACCGAACAGGAGCTGCGGGCGGACATCGAGACGTTGCGCGGATTACTCGCGGGCCGTCCTATCGAACGGCTCAAGGACCTCCCAAGAATGACGGACCCCGACTGGCTCGCCGCGATGGACGTCCTCGCATACACGATCCTTCCGGCCATCCTGACCGACAGCAATCTCGAAGACCTCATCTACACGCAGATGGTCTCGCTCAGTCTGCAGCACGGCAATTGCGACGCCTCCGCTTATGCCTACGTTTCGATCATGGTGGCGCTGGGCCTTCGTTTCGGGGACTACGATTCCGGCGGCCGCTTCGGTGATGTGGGCCTCGCACTGGTCGACGAGCTCGGGATGGACCGCTTCAAGACGCGAACGTACACCTGCTACGCCTGCTTCGTCGTTCCCTGGAAGAAACACCTTCGCATATCGGAGACGTTCAGCCGGAAAGCGATCCAAGTTGGCGTCGCGGCGGGCGACCTGGTGTTTATCGTCACGACCGCGCAAATGCTGGTTTCGCACCTATTGGTCGCAGGCGCCGACCTGGCACTGGTGGAGGAGGAGGCCGAACATTTCCTGGCATCGGCGCGAAAGACGGGCTTCAGCCTTGCTGCGGACGCGGCGATTGGCCAGCTACTTCTTGTTCGGGAGCTGCGCGGCCTCGACGGTCCGGAGGCGCCGGGAGGCTCCGTGCTTCCAGACAAGGATTTGTACCAGCAGCATCTGCAGGACGCGGGCGCGCAACTGATCCTCCCGCTTGCTTGGTATTGGATCCAACAGATGCAAGCGCGGTACGTCGCGGGCGACTACGCTTCGGCGATCGAAGCCGAGCACGAAGCTCGCAGCGTGGTGCGGGCCACCAGGTCTTTCATCGACATCGCCGAATACCATTTCTACGCCGCGCTGATCCATGCAGCCGTCTGCGAGGTCGCAGCCGGCGACGATCCACGAGAACACTTCCAAGCGATAAGGCAGCACCAGAAGCAGATCGACGCCTGGGCCGAGAGCGGCCCCGAGAATCATGGGAACCGTCGTGCCCTCGTGGCCGCAGAAGTGGCACGGCTGGAAAGCCGCGACATGGAGGCCCTTGGGTTCTACGAAGAAGCGGTTCGTGCGGCGAGGCAGTACGGCTTCATCCAGAACGAAGCCATGGCAAACGAACTGGCTTCGCGGTTTTGCTCAGAGCGCAACCTGAAGACTAGCGCGACCGCCTTCCTGCGCGACGCGCGCTCCTGCTATCTGGCGTGGGGTGCGAACGGAAAGGTCCGGCAGCTCGATCTCGAAAATCCGGGTCTGAACCCGGACGTCAACGGCAAAAGAACCTCACTCGGCTCCGAGGCGCAGCATCTTGATATAGCCGCCGTACTATCGATGTCCCAGGCCGTTTCCGGCGAGATCGTTCTCGAGCGCCTCGTCGAGCGTCTGATGATCACTGTGGTCGAGCATTCCGGTGCGGTCCGCGGACTGCTGCTCCTTCCGAAAGGAGGAGAAATGCGCATCGTCGCCGAAGCGCTAACCGATGACGAGGGTGTCTCGGTCAAGCTCGAGGGTTTCGAGCGGGCGCTTCCGGAGACGATCCTAACCTACGTGACCAGGACGCAGGAGGTCGTCATCCTTGACGACGCCCGGAGCGCCGAGCTGTTTTCGTCCGACCCCTACGTGGAAGAGACTGGTTCGAGCTCGATTCTCTGCCTTCCGCTTGTGAAGCAGAAGCAACTGGTCGGAGTGCTCTATCTCGAGAACGGCCTGTCATCCCACCTGTTCACCCAGGACCAGGTGGCCGTACTTCAGCTCCTCGCGTCCCAGGCAGCGATCTCGCTTGAGAACGCGGCCCTCTTTCGCGAGGCACAGGAAACGCACGAGCGCGCCCGACGTGCAGCCGAAGAACTTCGACTGTCGTACGATATGATCCCCGCACTGGCATGGAACAGCCGGCCGGATGGGTCGATGCTGGTGTTTAACAAGCAATGGCACGACTTCACCGGGATACCGCCGGATGAATCGCTCGACAGCGGCTGGGCGCGTTCGATACACCCCGACGACGTTCAAAAAGTCGCTCAAAAATGGGCGCAGGCCCTAGCGTCTGGTCAAGCCGGCGAAATCGAAGGGCGTCTAGTCCGCTTCGACGGGGTGGCACGCTCCTTTCTAATTCGTGCCACGCCCATGCGCGACGAGCATGGTAACATTCTCAAATGGTACGGCACCAATACGGACATCGACGACCTCAAAAGGATCGAGGAGGCTCACGAACTGCTGGCCCGCGCTGGTCGACTGACGGCGTTGGGCGAACTCACGGCGTCGATCGCGCACGAGGTCAACCAACCCTTGATGGCCATCGTGATGAACGCCGCGACCTGTTTGCGCTGGCTTAGCGACGACCAGCTCGACGTCGGCGAGGCCCGCCAGGCGGCCGAGAGGATCATTCGGGACGGCCACCGCGCCGGAGACGTCATCACGAGCATCCGCGCGCTGGCTAGGAAGTCTCCATTGGCAATGGACGAGGTCGACGTGAACGCGATGATCGAGGGGGTTCTAATCCTCACCCGTGGCGAGCTGCAGCGGCATGGCATTAGGCTGGAGACCGAACTGGGTACGAACACGGGATCGACGGTGGGCGATCGGACCCAGTTGCAGCAGGTCGTGCTCAACCTGATCCTTAATGCAGTGGAGGCAATAGCATCGTCCGATAGCAGACCGCGGCGTCTGCAGGTGCGCACCGAAAAGCCGAGCGACGGGAATATAGTCGTCGCGGTCGCGGACAGCGGACCCGGCGTGGATGCGTCGACGACGAATGCAATCTTCGACGCCTTCTTTACCACCAAGCCGGGCGGCCTCGGCATCGGGCTTTCAATCTGCCGGTCGATAGTCGAGGCCCATGGGGGACGACTCTGGGCGACACCGAACGATCCGAACGGGAGCGTCTTCTCATTTACGCTGAAGGCGGCGCGGGACGCGTATCCAGCGCCAGAATGACGGAGGTATGCAACGCCGACGTCATCTCGTCCGGGATCGCTCTCACAACATCTCACCGGAACACACTCGCCTTTCTTCGTTCGAGACGGCAAGATCCTCGAAGCTGATCGAAGGAGACCCACATGACTTTAAAGAAGGATGCGCTCCCGCCGGGCGTGCTCGCGGGCGGCTTTCACAAGCTCCGCCATGGGAGCTTCGACATCACAGTCCTCAGCGACGGCTACATTACACTGACGTCGGATATACTCATGCCTGACGGCAGTCCTGACGAAATCAGAAGCAATATCGGACGGCTTGGCGGCGACGCCGACAGCGCTCCGCTACAGACAAACATTCCGCTCATCCAGCACGGCGACGATCTGATCCTGATAGACACCGGGGCAGGCGGGAATTTCCAGCCTAGCGACGGCAGGCTCGCTAAAAACCTTTCCTCGCTCGGCGTCCATCCCTCATCCATCACCAAGGTCGTCTTCACCCACGTCCATCCGGACCACTCGGGCGGAACCACGAAAGCCGACGGATCGCTACTGTTTCCGAACGCGCGCTACTACGTCAACGAAGCCGAGTTGGCGTTCTGGACGGATCCAGACTACGAGGCCAAGATGCCGGAACCGCTGCACGCCTTCGCGCGCGGCGCCCAGCGCGATCTCTCCGCCGTTAAGGGCAGGCTGACGATGGTGAAGCCTGGAGACGAAATCCTGCCGGGCATGAACGTGGTCAGCACACGCGGTCACACGCCCGGACACATCTCTCTGGAACTGGCGGGCGACGGAAATCTGCTCATCGCCGGCGACGTCATCCCGAACGACATCGTCTCCTTCGAGAACCCGCACTGGCATTTCGGCTTCGACACGGAACCGGAAATCGCGCTGACTAACAGAGCGGCGATGTTGGACAAGGCGGCGAACGAGAAGCTTCGGGTGCTCGGTTACCATTGGACCTATCCGGGGGTAGGGTATGTCGAGCGAAATGGGACATCCTACCGTTTCCAGCGCGGTTGAGAAGTGCTGTGAGTTCATGGCGAACCGCGACCTGCGGGCTCTGGGAGGCTAACCGGTACGCCTGATCTGCGCGAGGAGTTTCTGGCGGAAGACTTCGGCGGGTGTCTTGTAGCCGAGGCATTTGCGCGGTGTTG
>NZ_PCDP01000083.1 GCF_003240585.1 Arminella tubonensis | reverse complement strand
TGCTGCATGAGAGCGGCATAGATCGATACCCTGCGCTGAGGCGCGGGGCAGAAAGCGATACCTACTTCGCCCAAAAGACCCAAACGGGCGGATGATCGGCAAATCCATCGAGTTTTTCAACGAAATCGGCCCAAAGCGGACCCACGCCGGCACGATTATATCCCCACACTAGCAAGACGGAAGCGCTGCACCTGGGCGCTGCTAATTGGAATTACGAGCTTCGACAAAGACCAAATCAAGGAGCACCGAATCGGAGAGCCTTAAGGCTATCGTCGCAGCCAATTTCACGACCAATCGTCGAAGTTTCGCGTAACCTCGATTTGGGCTGCATCCCTTATCAGTCCGTATTTGACCTGGGTGACCTTCAGGTCGCGAGCGGGCGATTGGTCGACGGAGGTGCTCAGCCTAAATGCTTGAACGCGATCGATACCCTTATATTGGCGCTGCGTCGGCTGTTGTATTTTGAGCCGACGTATGCCGGGCTTTCATAGCCATCTTCACCCGACGAGTTGTCTCGTCGCCGGACTTTGGAAGGAGATTTTCATGTCCATATCAATCCAGAATGTAGATGCGTCCAGCGTATCTCCAGTATCGGAAATCGACGTCGGAAACACCGTTCGCGCCGTTCCGGAGTCGTACGGTTACAGTGTCGACGACCTAGCGATCACCTGCGGCCTTACAAATCGTGAGATCTCGGATGTCGAGATCGGGGCGGATACTGATCCTTCCAAACTCCGACGTATTGCCGCCGCCCTTCAGATCGCACCATCCGACTTCCTTTCGATCTAGCAGTTGGAAAAAGAAGCGCGACGCACCCATGGATATGCGTCGTGCCAATTGAACGGCGGCAATCCTCCCCAGCGACGAACACGGAAGCCCGAGACTCCCGGCCATGGCGTCCGGAGCCATCAGTGCCAAAGCAATAACTCTTTGCCTTCGTCATCAATTGCGTCAGATGCATTTTTATAGGTCGGCAGCGGGTATCGATGCCGCTCTTCATTCGTGACCGCGAGTAATCTTATTCGTCCGAAGTGACGAATTGCCAACAACGCTCCCAGGATCAAATTCTGCGTGCCGCGCCGTCGGCGCAGTGCTTTTGGAATAGCCGCTTGGTGCCGCAATTCCCAGCGATGGCTGCTCTATCGAAGGGTCGTTTTCCCAAGCAGTCGATCGACATGGCAGCAGACCTTCTCAAATGCGGACGCGACGCGTGACCTGGCCATTGCTCTCCCAGTATGTGTGCTTTTTGGCGATCAAGGGGTCGTTCATTGCGGGTTGAATCTGTCCCGCGGTGCTGACCGCGCGCGAGGTCACCGTGTGTTCTCCTGCCGAGGGGTTTGCCCAAGTCAGGGACCAAATTTTCCAAGCGTGTTCGGCCTCCTCACTGTGGTCAATGGTCGTGGATGCCCAGGGCCCCTGATCGATTTGCACTTCGATCCGATCGATCGGCGCGCCCCAGGCTGCTCCAATGATGCGGTAATCCGACCCTTTGCGGGTGACTTTTGCGGGCGCGGACTTCAGCAGCGCTCGCCCGACGGAAGTCTCGGCCCATACGGTCTCGCCGTTGTGGTCTTCCTCCCGGATCGTGACATAGTCACGGGCCATCAGAAGGCTCATGAAGCGGGTGTCGCGAACCTCGATGCGCTTCAGCCATTTGACGTTGGCGATCCCGTACCAGCCTGGAGCAATGAGGCGTACCGGGAAGCCGTTGGATGCCGGCAAGGCGGCTCCGTTCATTTCATAGCAGAGGAGATTGTCTGGGTTCATCGCGTCAGCGAGCGACATGCTACGGGCGAAGTTCTGCTTCATCTTGACGTCGCGTATCGGGACCTCGCCTGTGTCAGTCCCAAAAAAGACGACCTCAATGCCCTTCTCGTGAACACCGGCTTCCTCAAGGATCGGGGCGAGCGGCGTCCCTGCCCAGCGAGCATTGCCGATGCCGCCGGTGAAAAAGGGAAAGCCGTGGTTGCCCGAGCATTCCACTGTGAAAACGACCTCCTGTCGTGGTCGCGCCCGGATGTCAGCGAGTGTTAACTTCAAGGGCTTCCTGACCAGGCCTCCGATCTCCATGGACCATGTCGTCTCGTCGATCGTTGGTCGATTGAAATGTGAGATGCTGAAGAACTTGTCGTTTGGAGTTATCCAGGTATCCAAATCCTCCCAGACAAGCTGGGACTGGATCCCTGCCGGATCGGGATTTTCGGTCGGCTGATCAAGCCATGGAATGACTTCCTCACCCGAACTGGTGGGGAATGCGTAGGCTAGCGACGCGTGGAGACCGGCGATGCCCGCGAGGGCAACACTTCCCTTAACGATGAATTCTCTGCGTTGGAGATCAAGCATATTTTCATCCTCCCAGATGTATCCGGAAAGGGCTGCAACGCGCCGTCGGCCGCGGCCTGAACGCGGATATGCGCAGAATGTCTACCCCACCGGAAATTTCTCGGAGCGAGGCCTAGTGTCAGCTACGGATATCAAACTGCAGCGCCGGATGGTTTCGAGCTTGGCGGCTCGCATCTTCGAAAATGCGCCTTTGGCTCAGAAGAGTCCATAGTCGCCGACCGGACGTGATGGCGGAGGTCTTGCCGGAGTAGCAGAAGCTCGATTTGAGCTAGCCCGAATTTCCGCTCGGTGGTCGGCGCAATGTTTGTGCGCTTGGATTTCTACACCATCCATACGCGACCATCGGCCCCAAGCGGGTCGACAGTCCAGTGACCGCATCCCGCCAGAGCGGACGCCGATTGATATAATGGGAGATAGATTCACGTTGCAGCAAGTTTGCTTTCTAAATCTGACCTGAGGATCACCCCGACGAATGGGAAAGGCAAGGTGATCGCGGCGATGCCGTGTAGCCTTGGCCAATCCGCGCTCGGCCGTGGCCAGCGCTTGTTGGTGCGAGATGTTCGCGTCTGAAAGCGCCAGCTAACAGGTCGACTGCAGACAAATCGTCTCGAACGTCTCATACTGTTCAAATCTTGACGGAAGCAGCAGTGGTCGCCACCACCGTGGGTTTTTGGACATGGGTACCAATGGACAATCGTAAGCTCGCAGCGATACTCGCGGCTGACGTCGTCGGGTACAGCCACATGATTGGCGAAGACGAAGGGCTCGCCCTTGAGTGCTTTCGAGAGATACGCTCAACAATTGTCGACGCCACTATCGCAAAGCAAGGCGGTCGTGTGTTTAAGCTGATGGGTGACGGAATACTTGCGGAATTTCCAAGTGCGGTTCGGGCGCTTCAAGCCGCAATCGACATCCAGCATCTCCTCAAGGAACGCAACGATCAATGTGGCCTGGACCGCCGCATGACGATGCGCGTCGGCGTTCACCAAGGCGATGTCGTCGTTGAGGAAGGCGATCTTCTAGGTGATGGCGTCAATGTTGCCGCCCGCCTTGAAGCGCTCGCTCCCGTCGGCGGTATATGCATTTCGGCGCGAGTTTTTGAAGATTCAATTGGAAAGGTTTTTGTGGACGTCCGCGATATGGGCGAAGTCATCCTGAAGAACATAGCTCGCCCCGTGCGGGTATATGCCATTGATCCCCTTCAACACGTTGCTGCCATGCCTGGCTCGAATCCAATGCCCATAAAATCGAGAGGCTCTAGACTTTCCATTTCGCTTACGCCGTTCAAAACAATCGGGGCGAATGAGAGGGGACTACCATTGGACGCCGGGTTGTTTGAGGAAGTTGCAGCGCACCTGACCAGATACCGCGATCTTGAAGTCATCCAGTTGACTTCGGATCAAAGCCCGCAAGCCTCAAGTCAATCCGGCTACTCTTTAAGTGGCACGATCCAGTTTTCGGATGACTCCGTTCGGGTCACAGCTAAGCTGGTTGAAAACGACACGCGCCGTGCCATCTGGTCTGAACGATGGGATCGCAAACTCGAAGATGTTTTTTTAATTCAAAGCGAAATTGCCGACGGAATTGTCAATTGCCTGGCTGGATATAGTGTGATCCTGCATACGGCCGCCGAGCGAGCGTCTCGAACACCATCCGCCAACCTTTCTGCCTACGAGTTTTACCTTCTCGGGCTGTCGCACAACAATCGTTTCAACTTGGAAGATGCAAGAATGGCCTTGGGCTTCTTCAGCGCCGCGTTGGAGCTGGATCGAAATTTTGCTCGCGCTTGGTTGGGGACCGCGTGGTCCTATGACCAGCTTAATATATTCAGCGGCGGCTCCAGCGAATATGAGATGCTCTTTGTGCAGTCGGCTCGAAAGGCGGTGGAGTTGGACCCGATGGATGCGGAGGCGCATCTGGCACTCGGCGAGGCGCTCGGGCATGTCGGAGACCCGGAGGCCGAAGAGGAAGCGTTTGATCGGGCAATGTCGCTTGGTCCCGGAAACGCAGACGTGCTCGCAATGTTCGCTGGATGGGCTGCAAGGGTTGGCCGTCAGAAGCAGGCGGAAATGGCTGCCGACAAAGCAAGACGGCTCAATCCCCGCTGGCCGGTGTGGTACAACAACTATTTTAGAAGAGTATTCTTTTTTGGCGGCCGCTACGAAGACGCCCTGAGCTGCGTGACGCGCAAGCCTCTCAAGAGTCGGTCACTCGATGATGTAATCTACGCGGCGTGCTGCTCTGCTGCACTCTCTAGGCCCGAAGATTTGCGCGATTGGCACGTGCAAGCTGTCGCCATGGGATACCAAAACAAGGATCATTTCCTGTTGTATGCCGGTGTCACGATCGCTCCGCAGAGGCAGATTTTCACCGAACTTCTACAAAGAGCGGGATTCGAGTAAGCGAAATTAATCAAAGGAGCCAGGAGCAAGACTGTTTTTGGCGCGTTGTGGTCAAGAGCTTTAGAGTTGGCTCATCGCAGGACAAGAGTCCCGCCAGAAACGAGGCGGCATACTGCCTCGGTACACCTGTCAGCGGCATTCCAGACGAAAGGGGCTATGCCTTGCCCAGATGCTTCGGCCAGAATTCCTGATGTACTTTGGCCGCTTCGTCCTCCAGGTTCGTCGGGCCAACCACCGTGACGGTGCGCGCGCCGGTTTGCAACACCGCTCGGCTCGGCACGTTCAACCCGATTCCGGCGATCTCGCCAAGCCGCGTTTCTGAGCACGCAAAAACCATTCGTCCGATGCCCGACCAGTAAATCGCGCCGGAGCACATCGCGCACGGTTCCGTGCTGGTATAAAGCGTGCAGTCAGCAAGAAAGGCGGTGTCGTAGTGCTGCGCTGCCAGCTTAACCAGGTTCATCTCCGCGTGGTTCGTCATATCGTGGCCGGTGAAGACGCTGTTTTCGGCGCGCAGGATTACCTTGCCGTCCTTCACCAGCACCGAGCCAAACGGTTCGTCGCCGTGCTCCATCGAGGATTTCGAGAGTGCAATCGCCTCGCGTAAAAACGGCTCGTGGCTTTCCATCAAAATCCCCCCAAACTAGAGCGGGACGATTTTGTCTTGAATCGAACGGATTTCCAAGGGGCTGTAAATCAGATTCGGGAGGGCGGCAGGGAAGCAGGGAAGGAGGTCTCCAAGGATGTCTCCTATTGGCGCGATCCGGAAGCTAACCAGCTTCGGGAGTTGGCGCACAGTGGACGAGATCGTGCCCAGACGATGTCCGCTTTCAGGCAGGCGCGACGACGCACTGTATGACCAATAAGCGGGCGCATAGCCGCTCAATCGATTTTTCAGACGAGGCCCTACGCGCAGAAACGCACGGCCCCGCTCCGCGCGGGGCCACACATTTTCAAATCTCAGTATGCTCTGCCAGTTCCAGCGCATCCTCGATGTCCACGCCTAGATACCTCACCGTGTTCTCGATCTTGGAATGTCCGAGCAGGATTTGGATCGCACGAAGATTCCCAGTGGCTTTGTAAATCATCGCTGCCTTTGTGCGTCGGAGCGAGTGCGTGCCGTAGTCTTCACGGCGAAGCCCAATCGCAGTGACCCACTCATCGACCAATCTGGCATATTGGCGAGTGCTGAGATGATCGGAATGATCAACCCTACTGGGAAAGGCGAAATCATCGATGGTGCCGCCTCTCCGTTCGAGCCACGCAAGCAAACTTGCCCTTACGTCAGCCGTGATCTCGAACTGTACGGGACGTCCGGTTTTTTGCTGGACGACCATGGCACGGGTTCGAATTTCTTGACCTGTGACGAGGGTTCCGATCCTGATCTTAACGAGATCGCAGCCTCGTAGCTTGCTGTCGAGCGCGAGATCGAACAACGCCCGGTCTCGCATGCGCCCCTCTCTATCGAGGAAGAAACGAATTGCCCAAATCTGCCGCTGCTTCAGAGGCTTCTTTACGCCGACCGTCCGGCCGGCGTTCCATACCGGGCGACCCAGTGCAGCAGGATCATACTGTGCGATACCCATTTGAGTTCTCCTTCGGCCACCATTGGCCGTTGGAAGAACGTGCAAATTCCAGGTTCAAGGGGGCCGGAAGCGGTCCGACCGGTTCTGATTTCCCGATGTGGCAGAGCAGACATTCATTTCCGCACAACCATTGTCGCGATCTGGCCCAACGTGGGCAGTCCCGCAATCGAACCGGAACGTCTCGAAGGGCTGGGAAGCTGACGTTGCCCTGCCGCAGAAGCCGGTTGTCAAACATCGACTTTGCGAGAGGAATTTCATGCCGCTGTCACAGCGGCAATCGGGCCACAAGTCAGGAAGACAGCGGTCTTCCGATGTGACACTAGCAAGCTGCCTATTCTCACATTTGATCCTTTTGCCCGGCGGTGTTCGGTGCTACAATTAGCGATTGCTAAAATTATGACGGAGCAGCCGTAAAGCAGAAAGGCCTCCGCCTTTGGGCCGGGGGACCAACCATGGGAGGCCCAACATGCTCAGCGCCTTATGCAAGGCCTGCGCAGTGATCCTTTTGTCAGGGAACTGCGCTTTCGCCCAATCGGTCCTGATAGAGCCAAATGCTGGAACGTGGAAGACGTGGGTGATCACGTCGGGCAAGGACTTCCGAGTCCCGCCCCCACCGGATACTTCTGCAACCGAGCTGGAGCAGCTCCACGATCTTGTCGCAAAGAACGACGCGCAGGTCGCCGCCAAGATCACGTTCTGGGACGCCGGCTCGCCCGGCTATCGATGGATCGACCTGGTCAACAATCGTGTTCTCACAGGCCAGCCGATCCCCAATGCGCACCGCATCTACACTTATTTGACGATGGCGATGTACGACGCCACCATCGCGGCCTGGGAGTCGAAGTACTTCTACAATCGCCCGCGCCCGAGCGAGGCGGATGCGACACTCCCGACTGCGCTGCCTACACCTCGGAGTCCTTCCTATCCGTCTGAACACGCGGCAGCCGCCGGAGCCGCCGCGACGGTTCTTTCCTATTTCTTTCCGGACGAGGCGTCTTCGTTCCAGGCAATGGCCGAGGAAGCGGCTCAGTCGCGTGTCCTTGCCGGTGTCCAGTTCCCGAGCGACTCTTCCGCCGGCCTCGAGTTGGGGCGACGAGTAGCAGAGCAGGTGATTGCGCGAGCAAAAGCCGATGGCTCTGACGCAGTGTGGACCGGCACGGTCCCGACCGGGCCGTGCATGTGGGTCGGAGACAAACCCGGCAATGTAACCATGCCCAACTGGAAACCGATCGTGCTGGCATCAGCCGATGAATTCAGGCCGCCGGCTCCGCCCGACTGTCAGTCGGCGACCGTAAAGGCCGAGGCGGATGCAGTTCGGCAGTTTGAGCGAAAATTTCCAAACAACTACAAAGCCTTCTACTGGCAGAGTCCATCCGGCCTGTTTACGAGCTGGTATGACTATGCCAGCAAGTGGATGTTCGAGGACAACACGGATTCGAACCCCCCGCGGGCTGCACGGGCTTACGCGATGCTCGCAACGGTCCATTACGACGCGTTCATTGCAAGCAACGACGGGAAGTTCGCGTATTGGTACCTCCGGCCCAACCAGCTTGACCCGAGCATCACTCCCCTGTTCGCGGTGCCGCCCTTTCCGAGTTATCCGTCAAATCACTCCACTCTCTCGACGGCGCGTTGCGAGATCCTTGCGTACCTGTTCCCCAGCCATGCGGAGTTCATCCGCGCGGTCGGCAAAGAGGCCGGAGATTCCCGCATCTGGGCTGGCATCCACTACGAAATGGACAACCGTGCAGGTGTCGCCCTCGGCAAAGCAGTCGCAGGGAAATTCATCGAGCGGGCGAGAAAGGACGGAGCAGACTAGCGAAAGAGGACACCTGCTAGACCGGATCGGAACCTTCTTGCCGATCGCCGGTCGAGGTCGAAGGATGGAACGGAACTTTGTTCGCCAGGTATCAGAAAGTTGCAGGCCCCGCGCGCTTTCATCTCCTGATGCTTTGTGGGCCTGAGACGCAACAATAACCAAATTGGCTTCCATGTTGCCGTTCCCCTGCGTCCCGATCTATAGACCGCTTCGGAGTCGACTCGTGACATTGGCTGCGTCCGGCGCAAACGTCAGCACGAGGCGCAACCGCGACCTCTGGTGCCGTCGCCGGCGATGTCTGCTTCCGGGCAGCGACAAAGTTCATGTCTACGGGTGACATGGGGGCGCAAAGCAGCCGTCTCATTCTATAACCAACGGGCGGTTTCGCAGTGATCAGAATTGAGAGACCCATGGCACGTGCACCGGATTAACGCACTAAAGAGCGGAAATAATCTCGCGCCGCGGCTGCCACCCTTGGCATCTCCTGTTCGATTGCGTCTCCGTCCGCCCAAAATTCGTAAGAGATCGCCAGTTCGTCGGAAAGCTTCCCGCTTGCATCGCATTGCAGGTACTTGTCTCTTCCGATGCGGCCGCAGTCGGCGCGGTCACCGCCAGGCGTGAGGACGGCGATGTCGTCACCATCACGGTAGATTTTCGAGCCGTCGGGCGAAGCAGTCATCGGAAAATCGGGCGGCGCGGCAGCCTTACCCTTATTGAGACTTGCGGGGTCGATGACCTCCACCCTGACGAAGCCGGGCTTGTCCAGAACGAGCTTGCTTCCCGCCTTTGGATCGCAAACCATCGCAGCCCACGGATATTCGGGATGCTGACGGGAGCAGAACAGCTCCCTCGCATCCTGTGTGGACCAGAAGGATTCGTGAAGCATGAAGGTCATGGCGCGCATTTCAGTCGTCTGGTCGGCGCTCTGCGAGCAGAGGGTGCGGAGGTCCGGATTGTGCCACATGCCGAAAAGACGGTTCGACCCGGTCTGGAAAAACGAGATGCCAGGCGCGGCCGGGAGTGACAGGTCCACGCCCGCGATCCGCGCCGGATAGAGCCGTTTGAAACAGCGCTGGGGAGGTGGAGCCATTTTCGCGTCCCGCATCATGGCTTCCGCGAAATAGAAGGCCATGGGGCTACCGAATCCGACGACGAGAATGGCGGGGATGATCAAGGCGGGACTGAGAACCTTCCATTCGGTTCCGCGACCGATCAGTACCGTTCCGCTCGCGATTGATCCGCATACGGCACCGAGAACGAAGAACCAGGCGAGCAGGATGCCGACTGGCAGACCGGGGCCGTCGCCCGAGAGCGCCCCGCTGTATTGGACCGCGCCGACGATCACGACGACCGTCCCGATGGGAAGTAGCGTTCCCCATCGCCTCCAGAAGCCCGTCGCTGCGAAACCGAGGACAAAGGGGATCCCGGCCGTGAGAACGAACGAACCAAAGTACGCCATGCGGATTCCTCCCTGTTGCGCTGCAGGAAGGCTTAGCTGATTTCCCTATAAGAAGGGTAAGCGTCAGCAGAAGCCCTGGGAGTCCTGCAATGGCTTTGAACTTCTCGCTGAGGACGCAATTGTGATTGGGGAGTGTTTGAGGTTAATCGGCCGTAAATGGACATTGTCAATCGCCTCAGATCTTCGGGAAAATCTCAACGAGCCACGTGTCAGATCTCCAGGCAAAGATCCCGGTTCACAAGCTCAAAGCTATCATCGGTGGTGTCGGGAGGACCATCCTGAAGATAGCAATAATCGCCATTCGCCTCATCGAGAAAGCAGAACCCGCTGTCGCCGTAGGATACATAAATTCCAAAAAGATCTCTGGTGGGGATTTTAGCCACATAGAAAGAGGTGGAGCGTATTTCTCTGCCTGCATATTTGCTGAGCAAATCGACGGTGAAAACCGGGTAAGCAAAATCCTTGTCAAAGTCATCAGGCTCGCTCAGTTGCGGTTCTTCCTGTTGCCGGCGAAAGGCCATCTGGCCATCGGAAAATGAGATGGAGTACCAAGAGTCTTCGATTTTGAAGAACAGCAGGACATGCTCGTCCAGAAGCTTTCCATCCATGTAGAACACGCATCTGCGAAATTCTTCTATCGTCCTTCCGACTAGCGGCTTCATCATTCAAAAACTCATGATTTCTCGGCGCAGTGGGTAATTCCTTTATTCCGTCGTTTACCACCACCCATCAAACAGCGGCAATACGTCATGACCGCTTCTGGGCGCAAACATGCCGCCTCGCCAGTCTACTGCATCGTCCGTTTTCGAGTGATCGCCTGGTGGGACTTTATGTCCGAGATGAGGGCGTGTCCCCAGGTCCTGACAAAATCATATAAAACGCTGGCGCGACGCCCATAGAGGATTTGTCGTTGTGAAGGCGGCTTAAGCCGCCTTCCTTTCCGCATCATGGGGGATTCCGACGTCGACGTAGAGTGTGGACACCGGGATACCCCGTTCTAATTTAACGCTGACCTTATCGGCGTCGACTTCCATATGCTTGGAAATCGCGCGGAGTATTTCGTCGCGTAACTTTGTTACAAGTTCGGAATCGCCCGTGGAGGCCCGATCATGCGCCAACAGGATTTGAAGTCGCTCGCGCGCGGCCGCTCCGGATTGCTGCCGGGAAAACATTCGGAGGAGATTCATGCGGCTCTCCTACCGAAAATTTTCCCAAACAAGCCTCGCTTGTCTCCGGGGATAACGACCGGCAACGCCTCGCCGTTAAGCCGCCGGGCAGCCTCGAAGTACGCGATTGCCGGGGCACTGCGGACGTCAGCCAAGGTGACGGGAGAACCAATGTTCGAGGCCCGCAGTACGTCCATGCTCTCCGGAATGATACCAAGAAGGGGGATTGAGAGGATTTCCAGCACATCATCGACCTTCAGCATGTCGCCTCGTTCAGCACGCGCGGAATCGTAACGGGTCAAAAGAAGGTGCTTCTCCATCGTCTCGCCATTCTCCGCCTTCAGCGTCTTGGAGTCCAACAAGCCGATGATGCGATCCGAGTCGCGAACCGAGGAAACTTCCGGATTGGTGACGACGATGGCCACATCCGCGTGGCGCATTGCCAACGTCGCTCCGCGTTCGATGCCCGCCGGACTGTCGCAGATGACCCAGTCGAACGCGTTCTTAAGGGCAGTGATGACCTTTTCCACGCCCTCAGGCGTCAAGTTGTCCTTATCGCGGGTTTGTGACGCCGGAAGCAGGAACAGTGTCTCTACGCGCTTGTCACGGATCAAGGCCTGCGTGAGCTTCGCTTCACCCTGGATGACATTCACGAGATCGTAGACGACGCGTCGTTCCGCGCCCATGACGAGATCGAGATTGCGTAGGCCGACATCGAAATCTACAACCACGACCTTCGCGCCATTCTGCGCGAGTGCTGCACCCAACGCGGCCGTGGACGTCGTTTTTCCGACGCCGCCTTTGCCAGACGTAACGACTATGACCTTGCCCATATCATCTCCATTTTTTTCCAAACTCATCGATTTAAATCACCGCGGCCACTTTTATGGTTTCGTCCTCAAGCCAGATCTGAACTGCTTTCCCGCGCAAACTTGGTTCAAAATCCTCGGCCGTCAGATAGAAGCCATCAATCGCGATCAGCTCCGCCTCCAACTTCCTGCAAAAGATTCGTGCCGTGGAGTGGCCCATGGTCCCCGCCATGGCGCGGCCCCTTAAGGCCCCATAGATGTGGATAGAGCCGCCCGCGACCACCTCGGAGCCAGACGCCACCGAACCAACGATAGTTACATCCCCTTCCGCATGGTAAAGCGACTGGCCCGAGCGAACGGGCTGGCTTACGACCACTGATGGATTAGAGCGCGAGGGTGCCGAGACCGTCGGTGCAAGATTTGCCGCCACCGCCGGGGCAGAGGACTCTTCGACCGCGGGTATTTCCAGGTCGGAAGTACCTTTCCCGTCGGTCAACGCGGGCGGCAGATCAGGAGCGAGCAAAGAAGCCTTCGCGCCCTCGATGCCCATGATGCGGACTTTTCTCGTCGCGAGCTTGGCCACGAGATCTCGAAGCTCGTCTTGTCCGATGTCGAGGTTAGTCATGTCGAGTACGATTGGTTTCCGAAGGAAGAAACCAGCGGATCGGGCCGCGAGATTATCCAACCGGACCAGCCAATCATCGACCGGCATCTCGGGGCTCAAGGCGAGCGCGAGGAAAGATCGTCCCTTAAGACGGATTGGGCGGGGTTGGGTTAACACATCATTCAACTTTGTTAATTTTGCGTTTCACGGCTGTAGCGAAAGAACAGTTAACAAGAAGTTAACGGCATGTTGGGTGATCACCCAAAGTCACCCAGATAGCTTGCGCGAGGATGGAGCGAGAGGGCATGCGGTTGTCCGGAGGACTGGTCGACACGCTCTGAGGTGTCCATCGACCGATAGTCATGGCCTGCAGAGATTGGAGTCACTACCAGGGAAAGAGGCGGCCTTGGCGTGTCGATTGGATGACCGCAAATCGTGTCCGGAGGCAGTATTGTCTAAACGAACGGAAGTCCGCTCTCGGGCAATGGTAAGCTCTGCCACTACGACTGATAAGGGCGCGCAATTGCGACCTACGCCTCGGTCGCGTCATGGCCCGAAGCGGAAGCTGGCTAGTGGCAACATTGGGCCATCCCGGCCATGCGAAAAGCGAAGGCGATGTTGCACCCGCGCTTGCGACACTTCGCCGTGGTTGTAGTGATATTTGGTAGACCCCGCCGATAGCGGAAACGCGGCTTGGTGTCGGGGTCACGATATCCCCGACACCAATGCGGAAGCGGCCTAGATCTGCGGCGGCCCGACCTTGACCGTCAGCTTGTCGAGCGTGCCGGTGAAACGGAACGGGACTTGGTAGTCGTTGTCGTCGACCGGGCTGCGGGTATCAATGCCCACGTCGAAGGATTCATCGATTGTCGCCACGAAAGGGATGGTGTGTGGGATCGTCTGCTTGGCTGCCTCGGTGCCATCGACGCTCAGGACGCCGGTGCCGCCCTTGCCAAAGCCGGGCCCGTCATAAGCGAAATCGAAGACGATGCTATGCTTGCCCGGCGTCAGCCCGTCCGTACCTTCCCAGCGGAATCGCTCCAGTCCCAGAAGATTGTAGGTGAAGACCGGTTTTCCCTTTAGCAGATACAGGCCGTAGCCGCCGAATCGGCCGCCGAGCGTGTTGATCACGCCTTCGCCGCCGCCCTCCGGGACCTCGATGTCGGCAGTGATCGTGTAGGATCGGTTCAGCGGGCTGGGCGCAGCCGATGGCGGCAGACCCGACAGCTGGCCGGTATAGGTGAACGTGTCCCGGCCCGCGGTGGCGCTCGGCTGTTGGCCGAAGCGCGTGGCAACCCTGTTGTCCAGCGGGAACACGTGGTACTTCGCGGCCTCCACCAGGAAAAGATCCTGCAGCTCCTTGAGCTTCGCCGGTTCCTTGGCGGCGAGATCGTCGAACTGCGTGAAATCCTTGGTCAGGTCGTAGAGTTCCCAATTGTAGCCATCGAGCACATCGGGCAGCTTGCCGAGCCCGAGCAGCCACGGCCCGGCCGGCGGCGTGGTGGAGGCGATCCAGCCGTCATGATAGATCGCGCGATCGCCGAACATCTCGAAGTACTGGGTTGTGCGCGTGGACGGGACGTTGGCGCTGCCCTTGGCCCAGGTATAGGCCATGCTGGTGCCTTCGATCGGCTTCTGCGGGATTCCGTTCACCGTTTGCGGTGCCTCGATGCCGGCGGCTTCCAGAATCGTCGGCACGATGTCGATCACGTGGTGGAACTGGCTGCGGATGCCGCCCTTGTCGGTGATGTGGCCAGGCCAGGACATCGCCATGCCCTGGCGAGTGCCGCCAAAGTGCGAGGCGATCTGCTTGGTCCACTTGAACGGCGTGTCGAAGGCCCAGGACCAGGCGACCGACATGTGCGGAGTGGTGACGTCCGAGCCCCAGGCATCGTAGTACTTTAGCTGGTCGGCGACGGGCATGTTGATGCCCTGGATCGCCGCCAAGTCGAAGGCGGTGCCGATGGTTGACCCCTCGGCGCTGGTGCCGTTGTCGCCCTCGATGTAGATGATCAGCGTGTTGTCGAGCTTGCCTTGGCGGCGCACCTCGTCGACCACCCGGCCGATCTCGTGGTCGGCATAGGCGACGTAGGCGGCGAAGACCTCGGCCTGACGCGCGAACATCTTCTTGCTGTCGGCATCGAGTGTGTCCCACTTCGGCAGGTCATCGGGCCAGGGGGTCAGTTGGGCCTTCTCCGGGATCACGCCGAGCCGTTTCTGGTTGGCGAAGATCTCGTCGCGCATGGCGTTCCAGCCCATGTCGAACTTGCCCTTGAACTTGTCGATCCATTCCTGGGTCGGATGGTGCGGGGCATGCGTGGCACCTGGCGCATAGTAGAGGAGGAATGGTTTCTCCGGTGTCACGGCATCGATTTGGCGCAGGTAGGTGATGGCGTCGTCGGCCATGCCGGTGACCAGGTTGTAGCCGGGCTGGTCCCTCCACGGAAAGATCTGCGTGTGGTCGCGGAACAGCCACGGCGTCCACTGGTTGGTTTCGCCACCCATGAAGCCGTAGAAATAGTCGAATCCCATGCCCGAGGGCCACTGATCGAACGGACCCGAGGTCGAATAGGCGTAAGTGGGGGTGTTGTGGTTCTTGCCGAACCATGACGTGGCATAGCCGTGATCCTTCAGGATATTGCCGATCGTGGCGTTGTCCGGACCGATAATCGAATCGTATCCCGGAAACCCAGTGGCTTGCTCGGCAATCACCCCAAAGCCCGACGAATGGTGGTTGCGCCCAGTGATCAGTGCCGCGCGGGTCGGCGAGCAGAGCGCCGTGGAATGGAACTGGGTATAACGCAGGCCGTTGGCCGCGATCTGGTCGAGCGTCGGGGTCGGGATGAGACCGCCGAAGGTCCCCGAAACGCCGTAGCCTGCGTCGTCGGTAATAATCAGCAGCACGTTCGGAGCGCCCTTCGGCGGGACCACGGTCGGCGGCCACCAGGGCGTCGAGTGCTGCGCGTCGAGGTTAATGACCCCGCCGAACGGCGGCGGCGCTGCCGGCAGTGACTGGCCGTCGATCGTGGTCGTGGCACTCGGTGCTCCGGGCGTTCCGGTCACCTGCTGTTGGGCGGCGGCGGGAAAGACTGAAAAACAACTGGCGGCGAGTACTGCGAGGTAGGCGCGCGTTTTCATCGTTCGATGCTCCTATTGGCTGTAACCAAAAACGGATAAGCGGCCGATACTTTTCAGTCTTTAATTGTCTCTCGTGGTGAGCCTCGGTAGCAATGCGGTAGACATATGCGTCAATTTAATCAAACGGCCACAGAAGTGTCTGGAGTGTCTCAGATTACTAGCCGCCAATGAAGTACGTTACTGTAACATACGGCAACCTACGAGCGGATCTGAGGATAGTCGACCTGCCACCGTGCGCCAATGTGGTGGTAATTCCCCACGAAGGCGAAGTTCGATGCGGAATTAAATCAGCGGCCGCTTGTGGCGCAACTGCGACCCACGCCTGGGCGCGTCATGGCCCGAGGCGGCCAATTCACTCAGCCGCGATAAATGATAAGAACTTATTTCCGGTCACTGACCTCCGGTTCATGAAGTCATTTCTCGCTGATAGGAAATCCCCATTTTGCCGGATCGAGATACTCTTTGGGTGGCATAAGTTCTCGCATTTCGACAGGGCGACGCTTGAGGCTCACGATCTCAAATCCCTCGCCTGATCCTCGCGAAGTCTGAACGTCCTTCAGCGGAATGTCATCAGTGGTCACACACTGGGTTCGGCCACCGTCAGAAACTTTAGGCATGACGTCGAACCACATGCAGTCCTCTTCCAGATACCTGTCTTTCCGACCCATATCGACCTTGCCAAAAACCATATCGAATTGATTTATTCGACTTTTTGGGTCGAGGTGTTCGCGTCGAGCCTGTAGCGTTCGCCTTCCCATCGATAATTGATAACCTAGCCCCATCCGCTTCATGTCCCGCTTGGGTAAGGTTCTCGACGTCGTGGCGGACTGCCATGGAGTAGTTGCCCTTGCCTGCCACCTGCAACGCCGCCACGGAATTTTCGCGTGGGCATCACCTGTGGGCTACAGCTCTGGGCATCAGGTCGCCAATGATGCCAAAACGATATCCGGCACGACTGGAAAATCAAGGAATTACGGCGTTTTAGCGAGAATTGGCTGGGGAACCTGGATTCGAACCAAGATTAACGGAGTCAGAGTCCGTCGTTCTACCGTTGAACTATTCCCCAACAGAGGTCCGCATGCAGCATGCGAACTCGTTTCGCTGACGAGGACGTCATATAAATGATTTCCTTCTCGATGCAAGTCCGTATTGAATGGAATTCCAGATTGTTCAGGTGCGAACCATTTTGACGGCTCCGGCCCCTACGAGATGGCCTTGCAGCCGGCGAAAGAAGGCCGGATCAACATTCCCCACGCTTCCAAAACCGCGACCAGCGAAAATGTAGATTTGCCATTTCCTTGTGAAACTTGTTCTCGATTCGAAAGATGTAGTGCCGCAGCGAGCGATTTTGGACCGCACCCTTGCTGTGCTCCCGCTCCTGGAGGAGCGTCGATACGAAGGCTCTTTCGACGCAGGGGAAAGGAAAGATCGCGTAGATTGCCAGTCCGTGATTCCAAAAACGCCCCAACTCCACGTCGATCGGCATATCGATGGCCTTGATCGTCGAAAGGAACCGGGCAGCCCCTGCCCTGCTGATGACATAGGCCTGCGTCCCGTAGGGGTCGCTTCTGAAGCGAACCACCTGTTGCTCTCCAAAATAGCCGACGACGTCGACCCTTTTTATCCTGCGTGCGAAAAGCCGCAGGCAATCGATCTGCAATTTTTCCAGTTCTTTCGTCAGCAAATGGAAATCGAACTCGGGGTCGACCCAGACGTCGTCCTCAAGGACCAGCAGCCACTCGCGCCCGTCGCCTTCGACGAACTGTTTCAACACCTCGAAGTGGCTTTTAAAACAGCCAATCTCGCCATTGCTCAATACGCGGCCACATTTGGCGAGTTGCCTCTTGGTGTCGACGATCAACTCCACCGGCCTGTCCGAAGTCGCCGCGTCGAAAAACTCCCAGTTTAACGATTTAGCAGTCGCTAAATTCGAAGAAACAGCGTCCCGCCTCTTCAAGCTGCCGCTGAGACTGATGACCTTGGCTGAGATTGTCTGGGAATTGGGTGTCATGTGGACAGTGCTCATCGATCCTCCCTGGCCGTTACACAGCGGGTCTGAATTTGTGCTTGAATAATCTGACGATGAGATCGTATTCGACGGAACGCGTCGCATTGGACATCTTGAACGTGAGGAAGATGCCGGCGAGGTAGGCGATGATCGACAGTGCGCCCATTACGCAGGACAGCGACGTGAAACGCACGAAACCAAGGTCGTACTTCCGGACGTAAATCGCCGGAATAATGAAAAGGCTCATCAGAGCAAGAGGCAGGAGGTGCCTTGCCAGTTCCTTGCATTGACGCAGAAGCGTTAGGTCTATCATCGACCGCATGATGAACATGGATACGATCAAGCTGATCGTCGCGGCTATGGCCTGGGCGACAATTATTCCCTGCATCCCGGCGGCATAGCCGAGCACGATCACCAGAGCCGCCTTGCTGGCGAGATCCGACATATTCTTGATCGTGACGAAATGCATTCTGTTGACCACCATGGCCATGGATGGGATCGGGATCGTCGGAAGCGAGAGGATGGCAATTAGCGGCAAATATCGCAGAAGATATGCGGAGTTGTGCCACGATGGTCCGAGCAGAACATCGACGACCACATCGGACAGGATCGATATCAGCAACAATACGGGCGCCACGAGGACAACGATGGCCGACGACGCCTTAAGGTAAGCGTCGCCCAGTTTCTCCGTGGTGTTCATATGCGAAAAAGCAACGAGGAACGGGCGAAAGAGCGGTTGCACGATGGCCTGAAACGGCACCCCGGTGATGTCGTTCGACACCGAATAGTGACCGAACGATGCAAGGTCGACGAAACGGGGAAGCAGAATCTTCTCAAGCTGCCAGTTCAAGGCTTGCAGGACTTGCGAGACCATGTTCCACCCGATCATTTGGGCAAAACGATGCAACTCCTTCAGCGTCAGATGCGGCCATTGCGGCGAATAGACATAGGACATGCTCACGGTGAGCGCTGGCCCCGCAACTGTGCCGGCGGCGATTGCCCAGTAGCTCCCGGTAAGCCAGGCAGCACCCGCCGCAACGATCAGAGAGGTGAGCTTGGCTGACAGGTCCATGACGAAATCCGGACGAAAATCGAGCCGGCGCGTGTAAAGGATCATCCGTGGGCTTCTCAGCCCACGCATGACAGGCGCCAGCGACAGGACGCATATCAAAGCCGTGAGCTTTGGCTCCTGATAAAAAAGCGCCAGCGGATAGGCAAGCAAGCATAGAAGTCCGGCAATCGAAACACCTCTGAGGATGCCGAGCGTTAGCGCGGTGTCAAACATGTCCTTGGTGAGCTCGGGGACCCTGATCAGCGCTGCGCCCACCGGCAGTTCGAAGATCGCCTCGGTGATGAAGACCGACGTCATGGCCATGGCAACCAGCCCGAAATCCGACGGACCGAGCATCCGCGCCAGACAGAGGAGCGTTACAAGATCTATCGCCTTCGAAACAAGCTTGCTGCCAACCGTCCAGATACTCGCTCTGGCCGTCCGGTCCGACAAAGAGGGTTCCATCAAAAGCTAAACTCCACTGAGGTCGTTTTCAGACGCTTCCGCGTCAACAAAAGGTTGCGGCATGGTGATGCCGGTCCTGTGCCTCGACTTCAGATGATCCGAAAGCCGGATGGCAAGGGCGAGTATCATCAACGTCGGATTGGCGTGCCCCCCGGTCGGAAACACCGAACTGCCGGCAATGAACAGACCATCGATGCCGTGGACCATGGCATCTGCGTCGACGACACTGTTTGAAGGATCGTTGCCCATGCGGGTCGTGCAGGACGGGTGAGCCATGTCTATGAAGGACGCCTTGCCGGGGTCGTCCTGCGCAATCCACTCGGCCGGCTGAGATCCAGGCAGTCCGACGCGATTGAACTCCTCGCAGAGCAGACGGCCAAAGCGCTTCATGCTCTCGATCTCGACCGTGCCTATTTTCCAGTCGACGCGCGCACGCGGGATACCGAACGCGTCGCGGCTATCGGACAGGGTAATGCGACTCTCGGGATCGAGCTGCTGTTCAGCCATGACATCGAAACGCAGCTCAACGGACTTGTGCGGCAGCCCACGCTTGTGCACCAGCCGGCCATAAAGTCCGGATGCGATCATGCCAGATGATGCGACGACGGTGGAAAGGTCGGCGAGCGCCGTGCGCCTGGTTCCGCGGGAAAGCCGCCTCAGGGCGGCCCATGGATTGTTTTTCGCATGAACCTGAGCCGGGTAGGCAGCGCAGTTCGTGAGGCCCTCCCTCGCCTGCACTTCCGGGCTTAGTGAGAGGCCTCGAAGGTAGAAATGCGTCTTGCGCCGATCCGTCAGTCCGAAGAAATTGAACTGAGATGCGGCAGCCTTTATTCCGGGGCCGGTGAAACGGATCAGTGTCGCTCTCGGGTGGTCGACCAGATAACGTCCGACGACGCCCCTGCCGTTTCCGATTCCCGCCGCAGCCACCGAATTCGATGCGAGCAGCAAGCGGGCATTCTCAATGCCACCTCCGCACAGAACGACGGTATCGGCACGGATCGTCGCGCTCTTGCCGTCAAGGCTGCTGACGTCGAGCGAACTGATGCGACGACCGTAACGATCAAGATTGATCTCGGTGACCGTGGCATGCGTCAGAAAATCGACGTTTGCGGCATCGCAGTCGCGGGCAAGATTGATAAACCGCATCGGCTGCCGATCCCCGCCGCGCTCCTTGCTGAACTGCCAGAAAAACGGGCGAAGGAGGTCGCGGCTGATCCCAAGTTCGGCGGGGGGCGCGCGTAATAGCCGGTTGAGGCCCTCGTCGTAAACATTCGGACCCAAGTTCAATAACTCGGATGCTCGATCGAGCGCCGACTGAATATCTCGGCGTTTGAACGGCCAGCCTGAATGGCGCAACCAGGGGCGCGACGCGAAATCCATATCGTCAAATGCTGCACATTTGCCGAGCCACGTATGGCTGCTGCCGCCAAGCAGGCGATTTCGCAGCTCGAATGCCGGGATGTCGTTCAGCCACGACAATTCGTTGGCATATCCACGGCCGATTGTCTCGGCACCGCTGCGCTGCACCGGTTCGCCGACATTCTCAACGCCGTTGAGTGCTTGCGTCTCGATGTCATATTCGAGCCCGCCACTGTCGACGACGAGCACTCTGATTTTGGTATTCGCGAGTTCGCGGGCGATGGTCAACCCTGCAGGTCCGCCGCCGACGATGACGATGTCGGCTCGCAAAATCGTGTTGTGCGGAGCGGATCGGAGGTCACGGATCGTCATTCACATAAATCCTTAAGATCAAATAATTGAATAGCAAAATCGCGATCGGAGTGAAAATCGTCCAATGTAAATAGCCGCTCAGATTCTCTACCGATTTTGGCTAGGCGCAAACCGGCTTAACACCCTCGAAGCTAGCTGAAAGGCCATCTGAAATACGTGTTCGTTCCAGTCTAATCTTCAAGCTGCGATCCGCCGATGAAAACGGATTGGATCTCTATGTAAGGCGCGGCCAGCACCAGCTCTGGCCGTCCGCCGTGTGGCACCGGGGGGCACGCTGTGGCGCATGTTGGGTTACGAGAATGGTTGGCATTGGCGCCTGTCTTTGCCTCGGGGAAATTGGCACGTTACGGCGACGCCGGCGGCGGCCCATTGATGCGGTTCGAAACCGATTTCTGTCAGAAGTTCGGTGTCAACCACGCCCTGACGATGAGCAGTGGCACCGGCGCCCTGGTTGCGGCTCTCGTCGCCGCCGGTATCGGTCCGGGGGACGAGGTTCTCGTGCCCGCCTACACCTGGATCGCAACGGCGGGTGCGCCGCTTGCCGCAGGCGCGGTTCCCGTTCTCGTCGAGATAGACCAGACGCTGACGATGGATCCGGCCGACATCGTGCGCAAGATCACGCCCAACACACGTGCCATCATACCCGTCCACATGGCCAATATGGTCTGTGACATGGATAGCATCATGCGCATTGCCCGGGATCATAATCTGCTGGTCATCGAGGATGCCTGCCAGGCAGTCGGTCTCACCTACAAGGGTAGACGCACCGGCACGATCGGCGATGCCGGCGCCTACAGCTTCAACCAGTTCAAGAATATGAATATCGGCGAAGGCGGGGCGCTGGTGACCGACGACCCGCACCTGTTTGCCAGGGCACGGATGTATCACGATATCGGTTCGATTTTCCGGGGACATCTCGACAATGCCAACGAGGCTCCCATCATCGGCATAAACCTCAAGGCGAGCCAGATTCAGGGCGCCATGCTGAATGTGCAGCTGAAGCGGCTCGATCCGATGATCGCCCGGATGCGCAAGCGCTACGAGGTCATGAAGGAAATCCTTTCAACACGGGAAGGCTTGCGGGTCGGTCCGCACAACGACGTAGCCGCTGCAGCGGGACTGCATGTGATGTTCGAAACTGCCGATGAAGCAAGCGATTTTGCGGCAGAAAACAAGCGGGGTGTCTACCGGCTTTATGATTCAAGCCGTCATGTTTATACGAACTGGCAATCGGTGCTTCAACAGCGGACGGCCCATCCGGATATGAACCCTTACAAGTGGACGGAGCGAAAGATTGAGTATTCGCCCGATATGTGCCCGCAGTCACTGGATATTCTGAAGCGCACCTGCCGCGTCAGCCTTGGCGAAAACTATCCGTTGGCGCTCATGGCCCATCTCGCACGGCGCATGGCGCGCCAGCGTCCGACACCGGCCCGCACGCTTTCCTATGCAACCTGATCATATCGCAGCCGACATCGCGGCAATCGACATCTGGACCTGGGCCTTGGACGCCGATGCGTCGGAGGTAGCCATCTACAGGGAGCTGCTTTCCGACGACGAGGTGGCGCGGGCGACACGCTTCGTCCATGAGCACGACCGGTGCCGTTTCATCGTGGCACGCGGAAGGCTGCGGCAAATCCTTGCTACCTACAGTGGGCTCGATCCGCGCGACCTTTGCTTCGACTACAATGCCTACGGCAAGCCCCGGATCGGCGGGCGGCATGATCTGGCGCTGCATTTCAACCTGAGCCATAGCGCGGATCTGGCGGTTCTTGCCGTGTCGCCTCGATACGAGATCGGCATAGATATCGAGGAGAAGAAGGCGCTCCAGGAAGACATCGCCGCCCACTTCTTTTCTCCCAAGGAGCGCGCCTCGCTCCGACTGGTCGCCCCGGAAAACTACCTGGAGCACTTCTATCGGTGCTGGACGCGAAAGGAGGCTTTCGTAAAGGCGCATGGCGCAGGCCTCTCCCTTTCGCTTGAGGCTTTCGACGTAACGTTTGGAGAGGAAGACCCACCGCGGCTGGAGCGTCTTGAGGGGGAGCCGGAAGCCTCGACAATCTGGCGTCTTCTCCCTATGCAGACACCGCCAAATTTCGCCGGAGCAGTTGCCGTCCAGACCTTCGGCGACGCGGTCCGTCTGCGATATTGCACCGTCGGCTGAGCAAGCTAGATCGTCAGCCGCGCATCCACCACGTATCTTCCCCCCGCCGCATCGAAATGATGGCAACCGAGCAACCCCGACTTGAAATCAGGCGCGATCGTGCGGATACAGGTTTCCTCGTAGTTCTCCAGGTCAAGCTGCTCGATCTCCATGATGTTCAGTCCATAGCCGTAGATACCGTGTGCATTCCGTTGCGAGGGACGGAAGAGGCGCCCATTGCGCTCGAAAATGCGACCGGCGTTGCGCGCGACGGTGCTCCCCATGACGACTGGATTGCGTTTATGGGGCGTGACATGATCAAGTTTCGGGCCATCGACCTCAAAGACGTAGAGTTCACTGCAATGGTCTTCATAGGCATGGAAGTCCGACACGTTGGTGAAGAGCCACCACTTGCCGGCATATTGCGTGAGGATGCTGTCGGCGGCCGAAAGCCCCTCGAGCCCCGTAGAGTAGAGTTCCCACTTCAAGGGAAAATCCACGCAGCGCCAGATCTCGATGCGGCGCGACTGATGTGCTTCAGGCATCATGAAGATGTCTTCGCCATCACGGAAAATAAAGGGGTAGGACAGATGGTGATCGCAATCGAGGGCGACACCCAGGGGCTCGACCTTGTCGCCGTTGAAGCGCCCGACTGAGATATGAGCCTTCGCATCACCGTCGGCATAGGCCTCATAGAAGAGATAGCACTCGCCCTCGTGCTGAAACAGGAAGGGATCCGCTTTGATGTCGCCGGCGATCGGCGGTATCTCGACGGATTGGGTGGGGTCGAATTCGTCGATGCGTCCCTGCCCGGTATAGAGCGTCCACACGGCCGATCCGGAACGGGCCTTTGCCCTTGCAGCCTTGGCGACACGCGAAGCAAGATGATTGGAAAGACCGCCGGCATATCGGGCAAGATCGAACAAGGATGGCGGCCGAGCGACCTGTTCCGACAGGGGAGCTGTTACGAGCTGGCGCGTATCGGCCAGACGGCCGAGTTCCCGCATCAGCAGCGTCACCGCGCGCTCCTTGATGAAGGCCGTATTGCGAGCCGCGCTGATCTTGAGGTTGAACGATGCCGACGAAATCTGTGCCGCCTTCGCATCATTGCCCTGGCGAGCATAGAGCGTCAGTTTTGTCGCCGGCTTTTTTTCGATGACGTCACTGTAGCCATACCAGTCCGCCCGCTCGGATCTCTGATCGGAGAAGGTGAAGGCCCATTCGCCGTATGAAAGCGAGCCGACGGCATCGCCTGGCAGGCCCTGTGGCGTCAGCCTGATCACCATATCCAGTCCGATTTTGCCAACAAGTGCCTGCGCCTGCGTGTTGCCCCTGGCCCCTGCGGCCATCGGCTTCAAATCGTCAAACCGCTGCTGCGCCGGGTCAAAGCTAATGGGAGCGTATTTGCCCTGGCGGGCAAGCGCTTTGCGCTCCATGCGCGATTGCAGACCGAACAGCGAAGAAGCCCGCCTGTCGCCAAAAGGGTCGGGGTGCACCAATATGGTGACGAGCAGGAAACGGGGATCGCTCAGTATTCGATCGAAAACCATGAGTTCCCAGTTCTCGAACCCATCTCTGCGACCCGCGAGAATGGCAATCCTGATGGGAGGCCTGACGATATCCATCGCACTGTGTTCCTTTACGGTTTCGGTGAACCGAATAACGATGCCAGTCACCGTCTAGGCTTTTCGAGCTTTCCGGAGACGATTGATGCAAGCTGCCTGATGCCGTCGCTGGTCAGCGAATCCTCGTGCCAACCATTGATATCGAGCACCGGCGTTGTGGTTGCAACGGCTTCGCCCCAGCCGAACAACAGCTTGCGAGCGCTTGAAGGTTGGGCCTCGCTGCGCAGCAGGATGACGCGCTCGTCCTTGGTTTGGACGGCACGATACCCTCGAGCAGCGGCCACTAGCAGGTCCGTGACCGTCGCGTTGGCGACCTCCTCATGAGAATATTCGCTGCCGGTCACGCCGAACTTCTGGACCACCCAAAGCGTGAAGTTGAATTCCTTCAGGTAGGTCAGGATGCTCATTCGCCCGGACAGAAGCTTCTGCGTGAAATAGACCAGACGCTTGGCTCGCCTTTCGATCTTCCAAAGCCTTTGACGGACTTTCGGTTGCGACCGGACAAAGCCCGGTGCCCAGGCATCGATAAGCGCTGTAAAGCTCACATCGTTGCCCGCTTCACGCAATTGCCGAGTGACCTCCATGGCAAGCACGCCGTTGACGCAAAGCCCGACGACGGCGACGGGACCGGCATCCTTGTCGATATTCATCGCTTCGATCGCATGTCTGGCGATCTGTCCGAACGACATGTCACGCAAACCCGCATCCAAATTGGCGTTGAACATGTTGACGTTGTAGACGGAAACGGCCTCCGGCAACTCGTTTGCCAGGCGGTAGAACAAAAAAGGATGGTTCAGCGTGTACACGGTGAGCCCGCCGGTCCCTGTCTTGCAGGTGACCAGTTCCCATGGACTGGGCTGATCCTCGACCGCCGGCGTATAAACCGGGATAGAGGCCACCGGTTTCGGCAGGTCGAAGATCTTGGCGGCAAAGCCGCCTAAGGTCGGTTCCTTGAAAAGCGATTCAAGCGTTGGTTTGACGCCAAACCGGGTATGCACGGCCGATAGCATTCTAAGCGCCAGCAAGGAGTGGCCGCCGAGGGCGAAGAAGTCATCGCCCGGCGTCACCGAAGGAGCATTGAGAAGTTCGCTCCAGATCGCAGCCAGCGCCGTTATCTTTTCCCCCAGCTGGTCGGGTCCCTGAACCTTCAAAGTGTCAGGTCGAGTGACCGGCTGACCTGCATCGATCGGCGCCGGGATGCGCAATCTGTCGCGATTGATCGCACCGCTTTCAGTTTTGGGAAGGGCGAGAAGAATGCTTACGCCTTCCGGCAGTCCATCGGCCGGGAGCCGTTGCGCCAGATATTGCATCAAAATTGCAGGCAGGCGGTCCAGCGGTTCGCTCAAATCCGCATTGGGCGTGACGAAGGCGTGGATGCGTCCCTCCCGCTCGACGACCGCGGCATCGCTGAGTGAGGCGTGGCTCTTCAGCATCCGCTCCAACGGCGCCGTGCTCTCGTCGATGATCTCGGGCAAGGGAATATGGCGGGCCGGGGTCGAGAGCGACGACAGCAACACGTCAGGGTTGGCGAGCGCGATCTCATAGGTCTCCTGCCAAAGCGCCAACAACGTCCGCACGGTGCCAACGTCGAAAAGATCGGAATTGTACTCGATCGACATCCGCCAGCCGGAGGGGCGGCCGACCATGATGAAGCTCAGGTCGTAGACCACGCCGGGCGACTGTGACGGCGCGCTCAGAAGTTCGAAACCGCCGTACCGGTGATCTTCCAAGAACGCCTTCTGTAGGTTGAAGTTGACCGATATCAACGGGTTGCGGGAAGGATCGCGCACCGGATTGATCAATTCGACAAGCTTGTTGAACGGCACCTTCTGATGGTTCAGAACCGCTTCGACCGTCTCACGGACCGACTGGAAATGATCTGACAGGCTGGTGTCGGCATTGAAATCGAACCTCAAAACCAGATTGTTGATGAAGACGCCAATCAGGTTTTCCAGATCCGCATGTTCGCGGCCGGCAACCTGGGAGCCGAACAGCACAGTGTCGGCTTGCGTGAAACGGCGCAACACCACGCTGGCGATCGCAGCACCGTAGGCATATTGAGAAACACGGTGCTTACGGGCGGCCGCATCCATTCGCTCGCTGAACTCGATCGGCTGCGCGACCGAGACGATGTCGCCGTGGTTGGTCTTGACCGAAGCGCGCGGATGGTCCGGCGGCACCTCGAAATAGGGCGCACCGACCAGCTTTTCGCGCCAGAAGGTCTTTTCCATCTCGAAGCCGTAGCTTTCCAGATATTCCTGCTGCCAAAGGGCATAGTCGCCGTATTGGAGGGGAAGCTCGGGCAGGACCGGCGCCCGGCCGGCGTCTATCGCCGCGGCGATCTCGCCGACTTCTCGCCCGAGCACCCGGATCGACCATCCGTCGAAGCAGCTCTGGTGCGCGGTGATCAGAAGCACGCCGAAATCATTCTCGACCATCAGCAGCGAGACACGAAACAGCCCCGCCTTGCCGAGATTGAACGGCGCCTGCGCCGTTTCCTCGCCAATCGACAGAATCCGCTTTTGACGCTGTTCGGGCGCCATGTTTCTAAGATCAATCTCAGCCATCCTGAAATCGATCTGCTCGACCACCTGTTGGACAGGTTTGCCGTCTGTCTCGACGAGCCTGGTCCTCAGAACCTCATGCCGCTGGATGACCTTGCGAAAGGCGGCCTCGATATTGGCAGCCTTGAAGGTCCCGCGTATTTCCCATCGTACGGCGACGTTGAGCGCCGGGTTGCCGGGATTGAGCTGGTCGAGGATCCAGCAGCGCAATTGCGTCTGCGTGCAGGGGAACTCCCCGACCAGGGCCAGATTTTCATCCTGCCGTGTGGTGCTGGTTTCGATGGTTGTCATAGTGCTCCCCTCGCCCCGCGACGCGCCCCGTTGCGGAAGTCCCTGAGTGACGGAACGCTGTACTGGGCAGTGCTTTCCTTCACATCGGCCTGTTGATCGACAAATTGGGCCAATTCGGCAATCGAGGGATGACGAAGAAGGTGTTTGGCTTCCAGCGGCAGCCCGGCGTCTATCATGCGGGCAGCGAGACGAAAGATCGTCAGCGAGTCCGCACCCAGCGCGTAGAGATTGTCGTCGACGCCCATATCCTGCAGGTTGAGGACATCCCCCCAGATGAGCATCAGCTTCTCTTCAGTCGCATTGCGCGGCGCAAGCTTTATGACATTCGTCTCGCGGGCAGGCAGACCGCGATCCTCGAGGTTCTTGCGGTTCAGCTTGCCGTTTTGCGTCTGGGGCAATTCGTCCTCAGAGACCCAGAAAGTCGGAACCATATATCCGGGCAGATGGGCCTTGGCATGCGCTGCCAGCGCCGTCGGCGAGATTTCCGAACCGGCGACCTCGGGCACCACATAACAGACAAGGGACTTGTCGCCTTTCTCGTTGGCGGCGGCGACAACTGCGCACTGGCGCACGCCTGCAGCCTTTGAAACGACCGACTCGATGTCCCCGAGTTCGATGCGGAAGCCGCGCAGCTTTATCTGCTGGTCGCGTCGGCCGAGCAGCTGCAGCGACCCGTCAGCGAGGCGCCTGCCGACGTCGCCGGTCTTGTAAAGCCGCTTGGGCTTGCCGGTCCCGAAAGAGATCGGGACGAATGACTTTTCCGTGAGGTCCAGGCGGTCGAAATAGCCATTGGCGAGACCATCGCCACCGATGTGCAGTTCACCGGTAACGCCGATCGGAGCTATGTTGCTGTCAGCATCGAGAATGTAGAGCTGCGTGTTGGCGATCGGTTGACCGATGGTGATCGGGGCGTCGGCGTCGGAAATCTTTGCGACCGAAGACCAGATCGTCGTCTCGGTCGGGCCATACATGTTCCAAAGCTCGGAGCCGAACTTCAGGAGCGACTTCGCCAGATCCTTCGGCAAGGGCTCGCCGCCGCAAAGCATCTTCAGGCTACTCTTGTCGCTCAGCCCGGCTTCGACCAGCATTGTCCAAAGCGTCGGCGTCGCCTGCAAGACAGTCGCACCGCACTCGTCGATGAGCTTCACCAGGGCAAACCCGTCCTGGACCTGCAGCTTGGTCGCGATGACGACCTTGCCTCCCGTGATCAGCGGCAGGTACATTTCGAGCGCGGCGATATCGAACGAGATGGTCGTCACGGCGACAATCGTATCTTCAGCAGTGAACCCAGGCTCGCGCGCCATCGAGACCAGGAAGTTGGTCAGCGCCTGATGCGGAACCTCGACACCCTTCGGCAGGCCGGTCGAACCTGATGTCAGGATGATGTAGGCTGGCGTCTTTGTGTCCGTTGGCAGGCTTCTAAGCGGAGCCTTCGTCATGGAGCCAATGGCCTTCGCATCCTGGTCGATGCGGATGACAGGCAGGCCGACCGGTGCAAGCCGCGACGCTTCCTCGGTATCGCAGATCATGCCGCCCATCCGGACGAGATCGAATGTTTGCCGCAGCCTGGATTCCGGATGCGTTGGATCCATCGGCACATAGGCGTGGCCGGCTTTCATGATCGCCAGCAGCGACACCAGCATATCCAACGACCGATCAACGAGCAGGCCTATCCGCTGACCCGGTTCCGGCATCTTCATCTGGATGTAGAGTGCCAGCTGGTTGGATTTGTCGTCCAGCTCCCTGTAGGTCAGGCGATTGCCGGCAAATTCGGCGGCAATGGCGCCCGGCTGTTCGGCTGCCTTGCGGGAAAACAGCGAGAAGGCGAATTCGCGGTGGTCATAGTCGGACGCCGTCTGGTTGAGGTCGTTGAGGAGCCAGTTCCTCTCGCTCTCGTCGAGCAGAGGCAGTTCGCGAATGGACCGTCCCATGTCATCGGCGACGGCGGCCGCAAGCGTCTTGAAGTGGCCGATCCAGCGGTCGATCGTGCTCGGATCGAAGACGTCGGCGTTGTAGTCGACGTCGATACGGATACCGTCGGCTCCTTCGATCATGTTGAAGAACATGTCGAAATTCGCGAATGCCTTGGCGTTCGGCTCGACCGATGTCTTCAGCGATCCGAAGCTGGTGCCGCTGCCGACGCGTTCCAAGTTGAACTGGATCTCCGTCAACGGCAGGCGACGTGAGTCGCGCTTGATGCCAAGTTTGCGCACGAGCGTTCCGTAGGTGTAGTCCTGATGTTCGAACGCCTGCAGCACGTGCTGCTGGGTCGTCTTCAGATGCTTCCTGAAGCTATCGGCAGGCGTCAGATCCTGGCGGACAGGCAAGAGGTTGACGCAGTGCCCCATCAGAATCTGCTCGCCAATGAGCGTCTGTCCGGCGGACGGTACGGCGACGACGAGATCATGCTGGCCCGATAGCCTCGATGCCATCACCTGCAGCGTTGCCAGCAAGGTGGAAAACAGCGTTGCCCCGGATTTGCCGCCGGCCTTCTTCAACGCTTTGTAAACGTCAGCATCGATAAACCCGGTGCGTGTTCCGCCGGCGAAGCTGCGCCGCTCGGGCCGTGGGCGGTCGAGCGGGAACTCCGGCAGCTCCGGCACGTCCTTGAAGCAATCGAGCCAGAAGGCTTCCGTCTTCGGCGACGCCTCGGCTTTTGGCGCAAAGTCCGTCGAATAGGCTGCGTAGGAAAGTGCTGTCTCGAACGCCGGCGTCTCACCGGCGAGAATAGCTGAATAGGCGGTCGCCAGCTCTTCGATGAAGACATTGATCGACCAGCCATCGCAGATGATGTGATGGGCGGTAAAGACGAACACGTGCTTTTCCGGCGTCAGACACACGATGGAGGTACGCACCAGCGGTCCGTCGACGAGATCGAACGGCGTACGGGCTTCGTCGTCGAGAAGCTGGCGAAGCCGGGCTTCACCGTCGCTCTCCGCCGACAGATCCATGATGGGCGTCTCGAGTTTGAAATCAGGCAGGAATTCGAACTGCTTTCCCGTTCTGTCGAAGCGGATATGCAGAGCATCGTGACGGGCGACGACCCTGTCTATCGCCTTCAGGAAAGCCGCTTCGTCAAACGCGCCCTCGAGCGTCAAGGAAAACGACTCGTTGAACGCGCAGGAAGCCTCGTCGCCGGCCTGTGCGGCTAGCCACACCTCCGTTTGCGCCTCCGTCAACGGGGCAGATCTCGGCCGTGCCGCGACCGGCACCGGTGGTGTCTCGATGCGCAGAGGCTGAGCGTCGCCGGTGGCAAGGATGCCGACCGACTGCAGAGCGGCGGCGCTATCCCTGAATGCGGCTGCGATCGCCTGGAAGTCCGCTTCGCTATGCGAGGTGGTGACGAAGCAGGGGTAGTGTTCCTGGACGTGAACGCCGCGCTGGCGAAGCATCGGATACATCAGCGCGCCCAGCGGATCGCTGCTGAAATCCGCGTAGAACCAGCTCTTGTAACCATGAAGAACGCTGCTGATCCCACGCGCGGCAAGGTCGGCATTGATCTGCGAGACCAGCGCCTGCGTGCGATCGGCGACGCGACCGTAGAGAGCGGCGCCCTCGCCCTTGATGTGGTGGAGGATGGCCCGGCAAGCGGCCAGGACGATCGGATGGCGCACGAAGGTGCCCGCAAAGAAGGTCGGGGCGGTCATCGGGACACTGTCGTCGCCGTAGTTCCACCGGCCGCCATCAAGTGCATCCATGTAGCGGGCATCGCCCGCCAGAACACCGATCGGCATGCCGCCGCCGACGACCTTGCCATAGGCAGCCAGGTCGCCACGGATGCCCCAGAGAGCCTGGACGCCGCCTGGATCGACACGGAAGCCGGTGACCACCTCATCAAAGACCAGCGCGAAATCGCCCTTGGTGGCGATATCCCGCAATTCGCGAACGAATTCGATCGGCTGCAGCTCAGGATGACGGCTCTGGATCGGCTCGATGATGGCTGCAGCGATGCTGTCTGCATTGGCGCGGATCCATTCGAGGCTCCCGGCCGCGCCATAGGGCAACACGACCATATTGCCGACGGAGCTTGCGGGAATTCCCGAGGCGATCGGCAGGGCGACGGGCTTTTCGAAGCCGTTGCGTCCCTTCACCAGGACCTCGTCGAACTGGCCATGATAATCATTGGCGAACATCACGACCCGGTCGCGGCCGGTGACCGAGCGGGCAACCCGCATCGCGGCCATCATCGCCTCAGAACCGGTATTGCAGAACGTCATGCGCTCATGACCGGTCATCTCGCAGATCATGTCGGCCACTTCGCCCGCAAGCGGGCTCTGCGGGCCGATCGCGTAGCCGGCCTCCATCTGCACGCGCATCGCCTCTATGACGAAATCGGGTGCATGGCCGAAGGCGGTCTGGCCGAAGCCGTTGACCAGGTCGATGAACTCGTTGCCGTCGACATCCCAAATCCGCGATCCCTTCGACCGATCCGAGACGATCGGGAAGACCATCTCCTTCCAGTCGGCACGAAAACCGGCTGCGGTGCGCGGATCGGCAAGCTGTGGCCGGTACTTGTTGGCAAACGACTTCGATTTGGCATGCTTGGTTTCATAGGCCGAGACAAGCTCTGAGATGAACTTCTGCTTTTCCGGCGTGATTTCCGCCTGGCTCTTGGCACCCGGGCGGTAGAGCTTGATGCGCGCCGTACCGATTTCGGCTTCGGCAGGCTGCGCCGTGGCTGCGCTCGACACCACACTTGCGGGTGCAGGTTGCTGCACAGGCGTCGCCGAAACGGGCGCCGTGATCACTGGGGCCGCGAGGGCGGGCATCGCCTGTGCAACACCGCCCTTCATCGACTGCAGGATCTGCAACTGCTGAGAAAACAGGGACTGGGCCAGTTGCAGCTGGGACTGCATGACGGATTCAAACCCGGTTCCGCCGGCAGGCGCGAACGTCGGCGCGGCGATTGGCTGAGCCGGCGGCGCAAATGTTGTGACCTGTATGCCAGGCTGAACCGGGGCCGCGACCGGCTGTGATGTTGCGACCGCTTCGGCCGCAATCGGCTCTGGCGGCATTTCCTGGTCGAGATGCTGCGCCAGTTCGGCAACATTGCTGATGTTGCTGAGCAGTTCGCGGAAGGACAGCTTGACCTTGTAGGTCTTTTCTATCCGTTGGGCGAATTGCCCGATGAACAGAGAGTCGAACCCAAGCTCGAGAAAGGTCGCCGAGCGTTCGCTGGTATCGAGCGTTTCGCCGGACATCTCGCTCAGGAGCGCCATAAGGGAGGCCTCGAGAGAGGGGATTCGGTTCATTGCGGATACGGTGGTTACAACGTTCATGGCTTTGATCTCATCGACTGGTTGAACCTGGGAGACGATTGGTTGCTCGACCGAAACCGGGTCCGGCAAAGCCTGCGAGGTCGGCGCCCGGCGCGCAGGCGGCGGGGCATCGATCCAATGGCGATTGCGTTGGAAAGGATAGGTCGGCAAGGAGAGTGGAACCTTGCTCGAAAGACCAAGGTCGGGCCACTCGATCTCGCAGCCGGACATCCAGAGCTTGGCCGTAGCATCTGCAAGTGTTTCTGCGGCTGCACTGGCGCGATCATGCTCCGGAAGCGTCTGGATGATGGCGGCGACCCCGTCGCGGCTGACGGTCTGTGCTGCAAAAACGGAAAGCGCCCTACCCGGCCCGATCTCCATCAGTACCGGCTTGCGATCACGGCAAAGGGCAAGCAGGCCGTCGGAAAAATGAACCGTCTCGCGGCAGTGCCTGGCCCAATAGTCGGGAGACACGCCACGTTCGCCCGTCTGCCAATCCCCTGTCACACCCGAGATATAGGGGATGGTCGCCGTCCCATAGGTCACGCGCGCCGCCTCATCGAGAAGTGCTCCGGCGGCGTTGTCCATCATCGGCGAATGGAAGGCGTGTGATGTGTGCAGCTTGCTGAAGGCGATATCCGCCTTTGCCAGCGACGCACATATGACATCGATGGCTGCGAACGGCCCCGAAATGACGCAGAGCTTCGGCGCGTTGATCGCGGCGATCTCCACCCCGTCCCTGAGATAGCCGGACACCGTGTCCGCATCCGCACGAACCGACACCATCGCGCCTTGCGGCTGACCCTGCATCAGCCGCCCGCGCGCGACCACGAGCCGAAGCGCATCCTCGAAGGAAATGACATTGGCGATGGTGGCGGCGGCGAATTCGCCGACACTGTGCCCGATCATCGCGAAAGGCTTCACGCCACGGCTCAGCCACAGGCGCGCCATCGCATATTCGACCAGATAGAGGCAGGGCTGCGCTATCCGCGTTTCTCGCTGCTCTTCCGCCATGGTCGCGGTCACAGTCCCGGTATGGCAGATATAGTCCCTAAGGTCGAGGTTGAGTTGCATTTTGGCAAGTTCCGCGCCGCGGTCGATCCATTGCGCAAATTGCGGCTCGCTGCTGTAAAGCGCGGCGCCCATTCCGACATATTGAGCGCCTTGGCCCGGAAACATGAATGCGATCGGTGGTGGATTGTTGGCGGCGACGATCGGCTGAAAGCGTTCCGCGCGCAGACGCTCAATTGCCTCTTCGACAGTCGAGGCCGAGACAGCGAGGCGATGATTGAACTGCTTGCGTCCGGTCTGGAGCGTGTGGGCAAGCTGCGGCAACGAAGTGGCCGGCCGGGCGCTCAGATGGTCGGCGAGGTTGACGCGCATATCCGACAGCGCATTGTCGTTGCGCGCCGAAAGCGCGAGAATGTGCGGACCATGGCTTTCGGCCTCGGGCTGCAGCTTTATCGCCGGCGGTTCCTCAAGCACAACATGGACATTGGTCCCACCGACGCCGAACGAGCTGACACCCGCGCGACGCGGCGTGCCGGAGGCCGGCCAGTCGACCATCTCGGTTGGAATATAGAACGGGCTGCTCTCCAGATCGATCCGGGAGTTGGGGCTGGCATAATTTGCCATCGCCGGGATCTTTGCGTGCTGCAGCGCCAGTGCCGTCTTGATCAGGCCGCTCACACCCGCTGCCGCGTCCATGTGCCCGACATTGCCCTTGAGCGAACCGAGGGCGCAATTCTGGCGCATGCCGGAAATATCGGCAAACGCGCTTTTCAACCCGCCGAATTCGATCGGGTCTCCGAGCGGTGTCGCAGTCCCGTGGCATTCGAGGTAACCGATCGTCGAGGGATCGATTCCGGCATTGGCCATCGCCGCGGCAATGGCATCGGCCTGACCTTCAACGCTCGGCGCCGTAAATCCAACCTTGTTGGAGCCGTCATTGTTGACGCCGTATCCGCGGATAACCGCGTAGATCCGATCTTCGTCGCGCAGGGCATCCTCGACCCTTTTCAGCAAGACGACGCCGGCGCCGCTGCTGAACACCGTTCCGGCGGCATTCTCATCGAAGGGCCGGCAAATACCATCAGGTGAAACCATGCCCCCTTCCTGGTACATGTAGCCCCGCTTCTGTGGGAAAGTGACCGAGATGCCGCCAGCCAGGGCCAGATCGCAGCTATAGGTCAGAAGGTTCTGGCAGGCCTGAGCGACGGCGAGGAGAGAGGTCGAGCAGGCAGACTGGATGGTGAAGGCCGGCCCGCGCAGATTGAGCCTGTAGGCGACCTTCGTTGCAAGAGTATCGCTCAGCGATCCGACGAGCTGATTGAAGGTGCCGACCTGGTAGTTGGACGTGAATTCCTCGGCTTTGGCGCGATCCGAAAGGACGTTGTTGATCAGATAGGTGGGCATCGACGCGCCGGCAAAGACGCCCACCATCCCCGCGTAGGATGACGGGTCGCAGCCCGCCGATTCCAGGGCTTCCCAGCATATTTCAAGGAATATGCGATGCTGCGGGTCGGTGACGGCGGCTTCCTTCGGGAACATCCCGAAGAACTCGGCGTCGAACATCTCGGCATGATCGACGTGTGGGCGCGCGGCGACATAGTCCTCGTCGGCGCGCTCGGCATCGGTGAACGCATCCTCGATCTCTTCCGGGGCAAATTTCCCAAAGGCATCACGGCCCTCGGACACCATCTTCCAAAGTGCATCGACTGAAGGCGCGCCGGGAAAACGGCCGGACATGCCGATGATGGCGATGCCGCCATCCTGTAGTCCCTCCGTGCCGACGTCGCTGATCACCTGGTCTTGTTCATCGCCGTGGCTCATAGAGCACTCCTACGGAATTGAAATCTGGTCTGTCGCTGCAGGGTCGCGCGCTGCGCGGCGGACATCGAGCGTGTCGATCCGGTCGTCTTGCCGTCAAGAAAGCGGGACAAGTCGCGAATGGTCGAATAGGTAAAGAGGGCGACAACGTCGATCGCACGGCCGAGCTTGGCTTCAAGCCGGGCGTGGGCGTGTATCAATTGCAGTGACGTGCCGCCAAGATCAAAGAAATTTCGGTCGAGGCCGATGTTCGACCGTCCGAGTATGCCTTGCCAAAGCTCGGTCAGGATAATTTCGGTCTGGTCGCCGGGTGCTGATGAAACGTCATCCACCTTTGCCGCATTCCCCGGGACGGGGAGCTTCTCGCGCTCGATATTACCCGCCTGGTCCATTGGAAAGTCGTCGAGCACAACAGCGCAGTCCGGGATCATGTAGGCCGGAAGCGTGCTACGAAGGTTTGCCATGACCTGCCGGACGAAGTGGGGATCCTTGCCGGCACCTGTGCTGTGCGGGCGCAGATAGGCAACGATCCGCTTTGCCTTCGACCCTTGCTCGTGGCACATGGCGACGCCGTCCCGCAGCCGCGGATCGCCGCGAAGGGCGGCTTCGATGGCGTCAAGCTCGGCCCGCGTCCCCTCAATCCCGGTCCGGGCGTCTATTCGGGCCGCATCTCGGCGCAAGGAGCTAACCTCTCTCGCAGCACGGCCAAGGGCGACGTCTTTCATCTGAGGATTGTCAAGCTTGGCCGGAACGGCGATCGTCGTCTCGAATGCGTTGACTTCGTTCGGCCCATAGGCGTTGGTAATCTTGCATCCCGGATGGGCCTTCAGAAAGCGGCCGACATGTTCAGCCGAACCGATCTCACCGCCAAAGACGACATGCTTTAACGATTGAAGGTCGCTCGTGTTCTTGTCGGCAAGCCGGTTGAAAATCTCCGTCGTCAGAAACATGGTGGTGACACCGGCTTTTCGGATGAGGTCGCACAACCGGCTCAATGAAAATGCACCGGCCGGCATTCCGACCAGTGCGCAGCCGGTCAGCAGTGCGCCCCACATTTCGAGTGCTTCGGCATCGAACCAGCTTGCCGAGGTTTGCAGGACGACGTCGCCCTGGTTGAACTTGATGTAGTTCTGATCCAGCACGACGCGTGAAATGGAACGGTGCATCACCGGGACGCCCTTGACCTGGCCGGTCAAACCGATCGTAGGCATGACATATGCAGTATCAGCGCCGCCGATCTCGACCGCCAGTCGTTCAACGGCCGGGGCTGACACCAGCGCATCGAGGATCTCATCGAGATCGAAGATCGCGGCGGCAAGGTCAGGCGCCCATAGCTTCCTTTGGCGCGTGGCACCGGCAAAAATCAGCTCCGGCTTGCATTCCAGAAGGATCTGCTCGATCTGGCTTGGTGGAAGGGCCGGATCGAGCGAGATATAGGCTGCCCCTGCTTTTAAGATCGCGAGTTTCGAGACGACGGTGGAGATCGCTCGCGGTAAAACCAAGGCAACGGTATTGCCTTTGACAACGCCAAGCGTCTGGAGATGGACAGCAAGTTTTTCCGAGAGGCCATCAAGCTCGGCATACGTTATCAACCGACCATCGAAATCGATCGCGATCGCGTCAGGAGCCGTTTCCGCCTGCTGGCGAACCATGTCTTGGAGATTTCGGTCTCGATCGAATTGTATAACCGCTGACCGGCGGTTCACTGTGTTCGGATAGAGATCAGTCATCAATGTTTCCTCACGCAACGTTCGCTTTCTACAGGTGCGTCAGTGCGCTTTTCCCGGATGCAGAATTCCATGCCGTGGAAAAATCACCAGTTGATCATTGTGATAACCGCAGCGGATCGGTGGAGGTCTTAAGGGTTAAGGGGTGTAGGCATTTCGCTTCCGATCCTCCTTCCTTCACCCCGGCCCTGTCCAAAAGTATTAGATGCCGAGGTGTGGATCGCCGCAAATGCCTTGCCCTTCCCATAAAATGCTGTTTCGCGGTGACGATGATCGACCGGCGCAAATCGGGTATCGGGCGGGGAACGCGAAGGGCGTTATTCCACTGGATTCAAGCCGTAAGCGCGAACGTAATCGACCGACATGAACGAGGGATCAGGCGCGACCATCTTGGTCACTCCGTCCACCAGGCCCAAATTCAGCAATATATACAAGGGCTGCCGATACTCCGGCTGTGTCTTGGTCTTCCAGGCAAGTTTTCCGTCGAAATACATCCTGACATAGTCGGAATCCACCTTCACGCCGTATGTGTGATATTCGGTCGGGTCGGCGGTTTCGAATACGTTGACGCGGGAATAATCCGAATAGTGTTTGCCGTCCTTGTGCCAGACGTGGACCGTCGACGAATAGCCGCTGGGCTTGTCGCCGTAATATTCCATCGCATCGATCTCAGCGGTCGACTTGGAGCGGTCCTTGCCAATCAGCCAGAATGCCGGCCACAGGCCAGGCCCGGATGGCAGGCTCGCCCGCATTTCGAAATAGCCATATTGCTGGGAGAAGCCGTTGCCAGCCGGATCGACCGAAGCGAGCAATCCCGAACGCCATTTCCCATCTGCAGATTTCGAAGCTTCAATTCGCAGGATCCCGTCCTTGACAGTAAACGGGAAACCGTCGGTGGGGTCTGTGAACTGGGCGCCGCCGAAATCGCCCGACCATGGCGTGTGGGCAATCCAGCGGGTATTGGGTCCCCATGCTGAAACGTCGATATCGTTGAACTGATCTTCAAAGGTCAGCTTCATCTGGGCGACATTGAGATTGTCGCCCGTATCGCCTGAAACGTAGCCGTCGGCATAGGTCGCTGGCGCCAGCATGAGACATGCAGCCGCCACAACGGCGCCAAGCAGGCGACGGCGAGACAGGGACAAGTCGGTGGATTCATTCGTTAGCGTGCTCATCATGGCGCGACGCTACCTGCTGGTCGACTTAACGGTAAGAACCCATTTTGGCTCATGCGGTACCGCAAAGGGCTTAAAGGGAGGCGTAAATACAACACCACCAGCGCGTGTTAGCCTGAAATCAGTCAAAACCGGGCGGAATTCCGCATGAACTTCCAATTTCTGGGTTTCCTCACCGTTATCGTCGGGGTGGCGAGTTTGGCCGCGCCGGTCGGCTGGGCGTTTTCTATTCTAATCGTTTCAACCGTGTTCGGTTCGGCGGCGGCGTTCAACCTGCCGGGTCTCGGCGGCGCGTCGGTGCTGGTGCCGAGCCTGTTCTTGCTATTCTTTGCCTTAAGGGTGTTCCTTGCCTTTGGCGAGCAGCAGATTTTCGCTGGGCTCGCCTTTCCCCGCCCAGGCTTTGTTCTGCTGGTCCTCACCATATTCGGTCTCGTGAGCGCAATCTTCTTTCCACGCCTTTTTGAAGGCGTGACGCAGACGATGATCGTTGAGCGATCCATCGGCACACGCAGCCTGATCTTCCTTCAGCCTCTTCATTTTTCGTCGAACAACATCACGCAAACGGTCTATGCCATTGGCGGTCTCGTCTGCTTTGCGTTCACATTCGCTTTCTTGCGACGAACCGCTGCGCCGGAAGCCTTCATTTCCGCCATCTTGATCGTCAGCATCAGCAATCTCACATTCGCCGCGCTCGATATCATCACATATTTTTCCCACACCGAATATCTTCTGGATTTCCTGCATACCGCGAACTACGCCCTGTTGACGGATGCGGAAAAGGGCGGGTTGAAACGCATATCCGGGACGTTTCCGGAGGCGTCTGCATTCGCCGACTTTACGCTGATCCTGTTTGGGATCACGGCAAGCCTTTGGCTGGACCGCATTCGGTCTCGCCTGACCGGAATAGTCGCAAGTCTCTCACTTCTGGCGCTGATCTTTTCTACCTCTGCCACGGCGCTGCTGGGTCTGGCCGCCATTCTTCCTCTGCTCGTCATCCGATCGCTGGCAAAATCGCGTCAGGAGCCTGGAGGGGGTCGGCCTGTATTCATCGTCGCGCTGATCGTGGCGATCCCGATGATTGTGCTCTTCATTCCGATCTTCATGCCCGAGATCGCTACCAATCTCACCGAATTCTTTGATGAGATGGTTCTGTCCAAGGCAGACAGCGATTCCGGGCGCGAGCGCTTCATGTGGAATGCGATGGCATACCAAACGTTCCTCGATACATCAGGTCTCGGAGCGGGTCTCGGCAGCGCCCGCGCATCGAGTTTCGCGTTGGTTCTTCTTTCTAATCTCGGCGTTGAGGGCGCCTTGATATTCGCGGTCTTCGTGGCTGTCACTCTCGTGGCCAACACGAAAACCAGACTGTGGGTGTCGACCGAAGCATCGGCCGTCGCACGCGCTTCGAAAGTCGGGTTCCTGGCCGCGTTGGCCACGGCGTTCACATCGGGCACCGTCTATGATCTGGGGCTGATGTTCTACATTCTAGCCGGCACGATCGCCGCCCTGACGTCGCCTTTGCCCGTACAAGCGGAAGCCGTTTCGACGGAGCGGCGGCGATATTCGCAACAGCTTGCTATGCTGGGAGGCTGGCGGTGAAAATTCTCGTTTTCAATGTGAAGTACAGTGAAAATCTCGGTGATGGACTGCTTGCGCTGTGCATCGAGAAATATCTCGGTCACGGCGGCGTCGACAACGTCCAGATTGAGACGATCGATCTTGCCGGCAGGGAGGGCTTCGGCACGAGCCGAAACCGACGGCAGCCTGCCATCAGAATTCTCCACCGGTTGCCGCCATTCGCAAGGCGGATGGCGGTGGAATATGTTCTCGGCCGATCGCTCCGCAAGCTGCGCCAGGAATGGGAGAAAAAGATCGCCGCGGCCGATGCCGTGGTCATCGGCGGCGGAAACCTTTTCCAGGACGACGATCTCAATTTCCCGCTGAAGGTTGGGACATTGCTCGATTGCGTCCGGCAGGCGAAACGTCCCTTGGCGATCTACGCAGTCGGTGTCAGCGGACACTGGTCACCCCGGGCAAAGTCGCTGTTCGAACGCCTGCACAAGACCCAGATCGTCCATCTCTCGGTTCGCGACAATTTTGCAAGCGATAACTGGTCGCACCATTTCCCGGACGGTCCCGCGGCGGAAATCTTCCCGGATCCGGGCTTGCTTGTCAGACACATGACAGGTCCGCAGGCGGATCTCTTCGAGCCGAAGTTCAAGCGTGTTGCCGGAATTTGCGTGACCGAGCCGATCATACTGGAACGTCATGCCAGCCAGTCCGTTTCCGCGATCCCGTTCCGGAGCGTCGACGACTACCGCGAGCTTATCAAGCTGCTTCTAGCCGATGGACACCGCGTTTGTGTCTTTTGCAACGGCGCCGCGGAAGACCAGGCATTCGCGAACCAGATACTCGACGACGCGGCCATGGCCAAACACCTGGCGTCCGGACGCGTCGAGCTTGCAGAACGCCCACGCACGCCGGAAGAACTGATAGATATTCTGACCTCGACCAGCGTCATCCTCGCCCACCGTCTTCACGCCTGCATTGCGGCGTATTCGCTCGCCATTCCGCATGTTGGACTTGGTTGGGACAAGAAGGTGCAGGGCTTTTTCCAGTCCGTCGGGCGGGAAGAGTATTTCGTCAACGGCACGGATGCCTGCGTTCGCAACGTCTGGCTACAGCTGAACGCCGCGGAACGAGAGGGAATTGACGCCCAACGTCACGCCGCGGTGCTAGAATTCGCACAATCTGGCCTTTCTCACTTGCGACAGGCGCTTGAATGCACTGTTAGGAATAATTTCACAACAAGTCCCAAAATATACCGAAAAGGTATTACGACATCCTCAGATGTAGTTAATCATGGCGTATTGTCATCGAGGAAATGGATATAACCATATCTCGCGTTTAAGACTTCTCGTCTTAGCCAAAAGAATTGTAAAATAGTTTTGACGTTTATCCACATACGCAACATAGATTAAGAGCCAAGCCGAAAGTTGCGTGTTATACACTTCCCCTACGTAACGTGACATAGCTGTGGCAACACACGAGCGGCCTCTCCTTAGGTCACTTGCTATTGGGGGAACGGATGGTGAGTTTGATTTTGTCCGCGCACAAACGACCGACGCATATCGAGCAAAAGCACTATAAAACGGAGATGACAGGTGGCATTTATCGCCACTACTCTGCGGGGGATGCGATCTTTGAAGCAGAAAGCGACACAGCGCGCATGCTTTTTCTTGTCGGCGGCTGGGCAGTCTGCAGTAAGATGCTGCCAAACGGCACACGTGTTGTTGTCGACTTCGCTTTAAGAGGCGACATGCTTTTCCGGACATCGACGGAATTGGCGCAGGAGGCCGTCCAGGCACTTTCGGATGTCACCGTCTATGAGCTGCCGGATTTCACGTTCAACGACGTCGGCAAGTCTTCACCGAAGCTCTATGGCATAGTCCTGAAAGAGATGATGAGGCGTCAGGCCCGGATGGGCGAGCGGCTGGCCAACATCGGTCGCCGCGATGCGTTGGAGCGCACCGGGCACCTTCTGCTGGAGCTGGCGACCCGCGTCGGAGCGCCGAAGTCCCGACCTGATTTCGACGGCTTCGAATGCCCCTTGACGCAGTCCGACATGGGGGATGCGGTCGGCCTTTCCACCGTACACATCAATCGCGTCCTGAAAGACATGCGCCTCAATGGCCTGCTTTCGTTTCGAAATGGGATCGTTGAGTTTTTCGATCGCCGTAGGCTGATGAATATCGTCGATTTTGATCCGAGTTATTTCATGCCACAGTCACTGTAGGCCTGTATTATCGATACAATTTTATTGTTTATTGCCCAATTTATATTTTAGCGACAAGAAATACATGACCCGAATTTTATATAGCTCTCTATATTTCAGTTATTTGACGATATTTATTTATTGTATATTAACCTGTGTTAATGCCGCCCGTTTGGAATGCGAACATATTCTAAATCAGGTCTAGTCGAAGTGAATTTTAACCTTGGCAAAAAAGCAGAACCGTTACTCGCCTGGTCGCGTAACCAAGTCTCGCAGGTAAGGTCCGAATGCACTTTCACTTGTTCCCAAGCAAAGCCGCTCAAGTAGCGTAACAGTAGGAGTAGGGCTAATGGACAGACAGTCGCTTTCAAGTGAAAAATTCGGAACAGAAACCGCCACTCACCTAATTTCTGTGAGAGCACAGGAGCCGATTCGAGCGCTTGCCGCATCGAGGCTCCAAAGCACGGACGACGATGAGGCAGACTATGTCTTGCTGATCGATCCGCGGGCTCTGGACCGTGAGTGCCTGTCGCGAGGCCTGACAGACTACGATTCATCGATGGCCATCGTGACGGTGGGTTCTTTCGAGGAATGGCAGAGGCTTCGGATGATGCACGAGCCGGGCGCCATTCTCTTCATGATTGGTGGCAAGAAAGTCACCGACACCGAAATCAGCGAGAGGATCTCGGGCCTGACGGAAAGGTTCAAGGCTGTCCCGCTGATCGTCGGCGCCGAAAGCGACGAGCTGGCACAGATCCTGAAGGCTCTGGAGTGCGGTGCCAAGGGTTACATCCCGACCAGCGTTCGTATCAATGTCGCGGCTGAAGCCATCGCTCTGGCACGTGCCGGCGGGGTCTTCGTGCCTGCAAGCAGCATCCTTGCCGCCAAGGAGGTCATCGCCTCGGTCAGCAATGGCACACATCCAACCGATAGTCTCTTTACGCCCCGCGAGGTGGTTGTGGCCGAGGCTCTGCGACGCGGCAAGGCGAACAAGATCATCGCCTATGAAATGGACCTGTGCGAAAGCACAGTCAAAGTCCACATCCGCAACATCATGAAGAAGCTCAACGCGACCAACCGGACTGAAGTCGCCTACAAGATCCGGGAAAGCGCGAGATAATGTCACTTGACTGCGGATACTTCCCGCTGGACCGACGAGAATTTCGGCGGCGGGAAGCTCTGCAGTCGATCGCAGTTGAGATGCCCTGCATTGTTGGCAATCCGAGGAAAAGCGCTGAAGCGAACTCAAGACCGGATAAAACCCCGGGGAACGTTGCCGCCTCCCGGTGGCCTGGAGGGCGTTCTGTCGCCCCGTTGTACACGACGTTGACCTCGACGCCGAATTCGTATTCTTGTGGACCTTGCCATTGCCGATGGATTCGATGTCGCATCAGCCATCTGGTCGAGCCTTCGCAAAAGATCGTTCTGTTTGGTGTGTAGCCGCCCTTCGAGCGCATAGTAGTACGCCGTGGAAACCCTGTCACGAAACAGGGGGGCACCTGTCCTCCATCAGCGCAATTTGCGCATCTCTTCACCGCCGAACCTTCCAAGACGCAAGACTTCAGAAATCAAGATAGAACCCTCATTCAACATATTACGAATTCTTCACGGGCGGCGCCAATATACGGCACCCGCATGTGTCGCTTAGCCGCCCCCAGGCCAGCCCGTCGCACACAGTTGCAGTCACCGCCACAGGGCAAGCCACTCACCAGCCGGCCGAGACTGTTCGATGAAGCGAGCCAAGGCTCCGCATCCGCTTTGCAAGAACTGATCCTATTGAGACCGTCATGACCCATCATGGGTGAGATAGGCAAATCCAGCATCTCGTGACGACATCTGTGTGACAGCAAGCGGCCAGACGATCCCCAACAGCGGATCTAGCGGGTTGAGCCCTCCCTCGGCCATCGGAGTATGCGGTTTGTCGTGAAGATAGATCAGTTCGCAATTATCCGTCAGCGTTTGAAACCCATGCGCAAACCCGCCGGGAATCATCATCGAGCGTGCATTTTCCATACTCAGAACCTCGCCATGCCACCGCAAGTAGGTCGGTGAGTTCGGCCGCATATCAACCGCAATGTCAAATACGGCACCGGCCACGCAGGATACGAATTTCGCTTCATCAAATGGCGGGCGTTGAAAATGAAGCCCACGGACGGTGCCTTCGGCCTTTGTCATCGTGTGATTGATCTGCGCGATCGCTCCAGTTGCGCCGAAATCCGTCAACTCCTCGCGACAGAAAAGCCGTGAAAAAAAACCGCGCTCGTCGCCGATCTGTTGACGTTCGATAAGGAGCAGATCCTCGATGGGAGTGGCAATGCGATTGAAGCGAGACATGTTTCCTCAATACCGTTTTGAATGGCCCTATGCTAAATCAGTGGGCATGGCGTTCGCTCAGGAACGTTGATAACCAAACAGATTCGTGCGTCGATACTGCCCCGAATCTCCACAGAAGGCACCATTGTCCATATGCAAATGATCGACTTGCTCGCCGCCAAGGGAAATATCGAGACGAGCACGCGTTTGCAGGTGCCTATACGGGATGAAACCGGGCTGCCGCTCGGATCTCTTTGTTGCCTCGACCGAGGTTTGGTTGATCGCGCTGATCTCGTTTCCGCCATGACCGAATGGCGGAATCAGTCCATGAGGTTCTTCCTGACGCAATTCACAGCGACACCCGATCGCACCAAACAGTGGCTCAAGAACGTCGTATTGCCCGCAAAGGATAGGATCTTGTTTGTGATCCTTGACATCGAGGGCGAGCCCATTGGAAATTTCGGTCTGGCCAATATCTCCTCCGATACAGTCGAAGTGGACAACGTACTGCGGCGTCAACATGCCACGTCCAAAAATATCATGTTCTATGCCAGCGTTGCACTCATTCATTGGGCTTTCCAAGCGCTTGGGGTTGATCGGACCCAGCTCCATGTCTTCGAGACCAATGATCGAGCTTTAAGGCTCTACAAGCGCCTGGGCTTTGAAGTATCGGAGCATTTTCAACTTCGCCGAACCGAGCGCGACAACTTGATCGAATACATTAAGGCGGACGACGCGAACGCGACCGAAATCGAAGGCTATCTGAAAATGGAGCTGACAAAGAAGGGCTTCCGTCGAACGCATCCTTGGATTGATCGTTGCTAGCATCGTGGTACCGTACGGCCCGGGACCGGCAAAGCCGGCATATGCGGGAGCTCCCGGCGACAGTGACGACGAAAGGCTGATCGACAGGCATCTCGCCGACTTGTGTTTTCAACGACCGGGTCAGTTGCGCACCTGCTACGCGCAAGGATCGTCCGCCATAGTCGGTATCGAAGGCCACATGTCTTCGTAATTCACCGCAATCGCGCGTCAGCTTTCCGATCGGACGCGCAGGCCAAGGGCGAAATAACAGTGCAGTTTTCAAAGACAATTGCTGTCGCAGAATCGGTAGACAACACCGTCAACACCACGGCATCGGGCACTCCATCTCGCATCCTCTACACCAAACCATCGATCACCGAGCGCGAAATAGCCTATGCGACCGACGCGGTGACGAACGGTTGGGGCGAGAATTGCTACGATTATCTGAACCGGTTCGAGGCCGCCTTCGCGTCGCATCTCGGGGTGGAGTATGCAATTGCGACGTCGAGTTGCACCGGAGCGTTGCATATGGGGCTAGCTGCTTTGGGTATCGGGCCTGGCGACGAGGTAATTCTCGCTGACACAAACTGGATCGCGTCAGCCGCTCCCATTGTTCATCTCGGCGCAAAGCCGGTCTTCGTGGATGTTCTGAGCGATAGTTGGTGTATCGATCCGGCGAAAGTCGAGGCCGCGATCACGCCCCGGACCAAAGCAATTATCGCCGTGCACCTCTACGGCAATCTTTGCGACATGACGGCTCTCCAAGCTCTGGGCGCCCAGTATCAGCTCCCCATCGTAGAGGACGCGGCGGAGGCCCTGGGGTCGGAATGGCACGGGAGGAAGGCTGGGGCGATCGGTGCTTTCGGCACATTCTCATTTCATGGCACCAAAACCGTTACCACCGGCGAAGGCGGTATGTTCGTAACAAACGACCAAAGCCTGTACGAAAGAACGCTCACCCTGTCGAATCATGGGCGCGTACGTGGTCAAGAAAAGCAATTCTGGCCCGATGACATTGGCTTTAAATACAAGATGTCCAATGTTCAAGCCTCGATCGGGCTGGCTCAAATCGAGCGCGTCGGTGAACTTGTCAATCGAAAGCGAGAGATTTTTGAGCGTTACAAAAGAAAATTGAGCGGCTTGAGCGCAGTCATGATGAACCCTGAACCAGCGGGGACGGTGAATGGGTATTGGATGCCGACAGTCGTCTTCGCAGCTGAATCGGGAGTAAGGCGCAGCATGCTTCAAGCCGCCTTCGCCGCCGAAAATATCGATGCGAGAGTATTTTTCTGGCCTCTAAGTTCGCTACCGTCATTTGAGTCCGTAGCGAGTAATATTGTGGCGTATGGATTACCCGATAGGGCGATCAACCTGCCAAGTTATCACGACATGACTTGCGATGAAATTGATCGGGTCGTCGAGGTGGTTCGCAGCGTCATCACATGACGTCAACGCGGCGATGAAATCTGCGCAGCATCGAAGAACAACCGTCAGACGACGCTGTCCATACCCGTAGAACTCCAACGAAAATATCTTGCAACGCCGATAGGTGCATAGAGGTGCAGTATGAATGAATTCGAAGCAGAGGTTGCCGCGCGGATCTCTGAGAATGCCATAAATAAGGAGCTTTCCGATAGCGCGATGGATTTCCTGCTGAAATCCGTCGAGGCGAAGTATTCCTACAACTATTCTTGGATGGGACGCCCCATCATTCAATATCCGCAGGATATTGTAGCCATGCAGGAACTGGTCTGGGCTACGCGCCCCGACTTGATCATCGAAACGGGCATTGCCCATGGCGGCTCGCTGATCTTGAGTGCCTCCATGCTCGCGCTACTCGACGTGACCGATGCGATTGCGGCTGGCAAGGCATTTGATCCGGCACGGGCCCGGAGAAAAGTGCTTGGCGTGGATATCGATATCCGGGCGCATAATCGGGCCGCGATAGAGGCGCATCCGATGGCGTCGTACATTGAGATGATTCAAGGCTCAAGTATTGATCAGGCCATCGTGCAGCAAGTTCATGATTTCGCAAAGCCGTTCGAGCGTATCCTGGTTTGTCTCGACAGCAACCATACCCATGATCATGTACTGGCGGAGCTGGAAGCCTACGCGCAGATTGTAACAAAGGGCAGCTATTGCGTCGTTTTTGATACGGTTATTGAGGACATACCGTCGGTGTCCAACCCGGAACGGCCTTGGGGGCTTGGGAACAATCCGAAAACTGCGGTCCGAAAATACCTTCAATCTCATCCGGAATTCGAAATCGACAAGACCATAGAAAAGAAATTGATGATCACCGTAGCACCTGATGGTTTCCTCAAACGACGTTCCTGATGTGGAATTCCGAACGTGGGTCCGATGGCAACAAGGTCTTGTAAATGAAAATCGTTATCCTCGCAGGTGGGTATGGCACGCGGATCTCTGAGGAGAGCCATCTTCGTCCAAAACCAATGATCGAAATAGGCGGCAAGCCCATTCTATGGCACATTATGAAGATCTACAGCCACTTTGGCTTTTCGGACTTCGTCATCTGCCTTGGCTATCGGGGCTATATGATCAAAGAGTATTTTTCGAACTACATTCTGCATTCGTCCGACGTTACCTTCGACATGACAACAGGCGCGTCGACATATCATTCGAGCAAGGCTGAACCCTGGCGCGTTACGCTCGTCGAAACCGGGATCGATTCGCTGACAGGCGGACGACTGAAGCGGGTATCGGACTATCTCGGCGAGACTTTTTGCCTTACCTATGGCGACGGTGTCGCGGATATAGACATCCGCGCATTGACTGAGTTCCACAACAGTCACGGTCGGGAGGCGACGGTCACAAGCGTGGTCCCGCCGGGGCGTTACGGGGCGCTGGCAACCGAAGGGGGTCAGGTAAAAAACTTCACCGAAAAGCCGGCCGGCGACAACGGCCGCATCAACGGTGGTTTCTTTGTGCTCAACCGTTCCGTGCTTGACCGGATCGAGGGCGACCACACGTCCTTCGAAGGAACGCCTCTCGAGCAATTGGTACGTGACGAGCAACTGATGGCTTTTCCGCACGATGGCTTCTGGCGCCCCATGGATACCCTGCGCGACAAGAACCAGCTTGAAGAACTCTGGCAGCAAGGGCGTGCCCCGTGGAAGGTCTGGTCATGAGCCGCCTCCCAGACCCGGGCTTTTGGACAGGAAAGCGAGTATTCCTGACCGGGCATACCGGCTTTAAAGGAAGCTGGGCGCGACTTTGGCTGACGCGGATGGGCGCGCGCGTGACCGGCTATGCATTGCGACCGGACGCTGCCCCCTCCCTGCACGACCTTGTCGGCGCGGCGAGCGGCCTAGAGACCGAAACAATCGCCGACATTCGCGATCAAGCGACCCTGCGGTCGGCGCTTGAAGATTGCGATCCAGAAATCATATTGCACATGGCAGCACAGCCTCTGGTGCGTAAAAGCTACGCAGCACCGACAGAGACATTCGAGGTCAATGTCATGGGGACCGTCAATCTCCTCGAAGCGGCGCGTAGCCTAAAGGCGCTAAGGGCTCTGTTGGTTGTCACGACTGACAAGGTTTATGGCAATGATGAAACCGGCCGCCATTTTGTCGAAACGGACCGTCTCGGAGGGCATGACCCCTATTCTGGCTCAAAAGCCGCAGCGGAACTTGTAGTTTCGACCTATCGGGATGCATTCTTTCGCGCGGGTGTTGCCCGGATCGCCACGGCTCGTGGTGGCAATGTACTCGGCGGCGGAGACTTTTCCCAGGACCGGATTGTACCCGACATCGTTCGAGCCGCAATGGCGGGAAAGCCGCTCGACATTCGCAATCCCTACGCCACCCGGCCCTGGCAGCATGTGCTGGATTGCCTGAACGGTTATCTGCTGTTTTCTGAAGCACTCTTCCTTGGACATGTGGACGAAGACAGTTTGAACTTTGGCCCATCATTAAGCGAACCGCAAATGCCCGTCGGTGTGGTCGCATCCGCAGTCAACATGGCCATGGGGTTAACCGTGCCCTGGCGTGACGTTTCGTCATGCGATCAGCCGCGCGAAATGCAAACGCTCGGTCTTGACCCTGACCGTGCGGCCCGGACCTTGGGATGGCACGCGCGACTGAGCCAATTGCAGACAATGGAGTGGACGGCGCAATGGTACGACGGCTGGCGCAAAGGCGCCGCGGCGCGCGACCTATCCCTTTTGCAGATCGAAGAATTCACGAAAGGTTTCTAAGCCGACATGTCCCATCAATGCCGATTTTGCTCAACGCCCCTGCGAACCGTTGTCGCCGACCTTGGATCAACGCCGTGGTCGAACTCGTTTCTCAAACCAACCCAGGAAGCAATTGCGCAGGAGCTGTCATTTCCGCTTAAGGTCATGGTCTGCTCGGAATGTCTCCTTGTTCAGACCACTGAAAATGTCTCCCCCGGCGATGTCTTCAACGCTGAATATGCCTATCTCTCCTCCTTTTCGACCAGTTGGCTTGAGCACGCTCGCCGCTACGCCACCGCCATGGTCGATCGGTTCCAACTCGGCGCGGCGTCTCAGGTCGTCGAAATTGCCTCAAACGATGGCTATCTCCTGCAATATTTCGTTGCGAGGAACATTCCTTCGCTCGGCGTTGAGCCGGCGGCCAATGCTGCAAAGATTGCTGAAGGGCGAGGCGTACCGACCTGCGTTGCATTCTTCGGAAAGAAGACCGCATCCGAGCTTTTGAAACGCGGGATGCAAGCGGATTTGATCGTTGCCAACAACGTGTTGGCGCACGTGCCCGACATTGCCGATTTTGTCAGCGGATTTGCCGTGCTGTTGAAAGACGACGGAGTGGCAACCTTTGAATTCCCTCATCTCTTGCAACTTATGAACGGAATTCAATTCGATACGATCTATCACGAACACTATTCCTATCTTTCACTCCTGTCGGTGGAGCGCATATTCCAGGCGTGCGGCCTGAAAATCTTCGATGTCGAAGAGCTGCACACGCATGGCGGATCACTGCGGGTCTTTGCTCAAACCGCCGCTTGCACGCGACCGGCGACAAAAAGACTGGAGTTGCTTCGCCAACAGGAAGGCGATTTCGGTCTGAACCAGATGGAGACCTATGAACGGTTTGGAACAAAGATCGGCGCAGTGTGTGAAGCGTTCAAGGATTTTCTGCGAAAGGCCAAGGCGGAGGGCAAGACGATTGCAGCCTACGGTGCGGCGGCGAAGGGAAATACGTTCCTGAATGTTTGCCGTATCGGGCCGACAGATATTGATTTTGTCGTTGATCGCAACGATCTCAAGCAAGGTACTCTGTCGCCTGGCAGTCACCTTCCCATCTATCCGCCGACCCATCTGAGTGTCGCAAAGCCCGACTACGTCGTGATTCTCCCCTGGAACCTCACCGATGAGATCGTTGAAGCCAACGGTGATATTCGCGACTGGGGCGGTCGCTTCGTTGTCGCCATCCCGGAGCTGAGAATAATATGACCTTCGCAGAAAAACGGCGCTGCGTGATCGACGGCCAGCACAAATCCCATTCATGAGAGATTTAAAAAAAATATGACCGTTTTCATTGTTTGCCATCAGGATTTGCCCAACTATCCCGTTCCTGCGGGCGCGAAAATCATATGGCTCAATTCTAAGCTTCCTCTGGAATCCAAAGGAATGGACGTGATTGCCGGCTACGATTATTTTGATCAGCCCGAGGAGCTCCACGCGAAATTGTCAGGATCGCTGGGAACGCTGGTAATCGCAAAAGTCGTTTCGGAAGATCAGGCGAAGAGCCCCAAGATTACTATCTGGCAATACCGAAAATTTGTAACAAAAGCGCAAATTGGAACGCCGAGCCCGGATTACCCAGGAATGAACGTCGTAACTCCACAATATATGGAGAACACGACACCAGAAAAGCCGGAATCTCATCCTGAGAATTTCCTTTTGCCTGATCCACTAAATCTTGGAAGTGTATTGCACCACTACGCACGAGTTCATAATATTATTGATTTTCTTAGATATACTTCATGCTCGATCGAAGCGGGGATTTTAACCCAACAGGAAACCTTGCATTTTTTCAATTCCAGCCACTTCGTTCCCGGAGGGATCGAACTTGGCACGTATCCCACGGACTGGTGGCTGGATACTTTTGTGCGCCTTGTGGCGCCCTCCTTTGAGTTCGCCAAACGATATCAGCCGTTTCAAGCGGCGGATCCCGTGCAACGACGTGCGATCTCGTTTTGTCAGGAGCGTCTGGGAAGTTTTCTCTTAATAAAACGGATCACTGAACTCTACGGAAATACTATACCTCCATCGTTGTTTGGAAGAATAGTTACGGTGTCGAATGACGGGCTGTATAAAACCGGTGTATAAATCTCGTTGGTATTTTGAAATTAACGCCAATACACCGTATAGCGAAGGTTCTCGCGCCTGTGCCGCCGCTACGCCCGGCTCGTCACCCGGCAACAACCGCAAGTGTCGGGCAAGCATGAACAGCGACATTTCCTGCATTGGCCGAGCTTTTAGCGCCTCACGGGAGCATTCTTGACAACTTTTCAGATCTTCGACAATGCGGCGCAGTTCCCAAGCGCCGATTTTATAAGAAAGAAGGCCGGCGGACCTGCCCCTGTCTTCATCTACCAGCCATATATCGCCGAAGGCGATCGAGACGGGCTCCACGAGCAGGCCCTGCCGTTCAACATTGCCTTCAATACGGGGGCGGAGACCCGTGAGTACGAGCTGTTCAGGGCCCTGCATGCCCATCACCGTCAGGCCGTGCCTGACATCGACATCTTCTGGGGTCTCGTTTCCAGCAAATTTGAGCTGAAAGCCGCGTCCACCTTCTCCTCGCTTCTGCATGAGGCGGACAGTGCGCGGGCGGACGGCGCCGATTGCTATGCGTACAATCCGATGATCGGCCTTGCCGCGATCTACAGCAATGTCTGGGAACAGGCCCTGATGGGTGGCCACCCGGGAATGCAGACAATCTTTCAACATCTGGCGGCTCGCGGCGTGCCGGTCGCCGCCCCACAGAGCAACGCCGCCTTCTTTTTTTGCAACTACATCTGTGGAAACGAGCGATTCTGGTCAGGCTACTTTCAATTCTGCGAACATATCCTGGGCGACCTGGAGGATCAGGCCCGTCAGGGAACCGACGCCGGTCAGGCCTACAGCGGCAGCGCGTCCTATGGCAGGGACAGCAACGCGAAGATGCGCCCCTTCGTCATCGAGCGGCTGCTTGGGACCTATCTCGTCGAGGCATCGGATTTGGGACTGAAATTGGCGTTTCATCAGCCGACTCTCGATGACTTTGAATGGAAATTCGGAACCAGGCTCGGAGGGCTGCTCCATCACCTTCTTGGGCTCAAGGATGAGTTTCTCGCGACCAACGATGCAGCAGCCCTTGACGCCTGGCAAAAGGCGCGCAGACCTCTGATCCTGAAGCCGCACCTGATATGGCAGATGGACGACCCACCCGGCTGGATGCCGCGCGGCACGGCAAGATGAAGGTATAATACCAACGAGCGCTAATCAAAACCGGTGCGCCCAGTCACGCATTCCAATCGACATGATCTTCCACGGCTGAGCGACCAGCTTATTCCATGCGTCGCAGCAATGGGCGACGATGTCCTCGTAATC
>NZ_PCDP01000084.1 GCF_003240585.1 Arminella tubonensis | reverse complement strand
CATCCTCGATGAACCAGCTCGACGCCGCCACCCAGCAGAACGCCGCCATGGCCGAGGAAACCACGGCATCGGCCGAGACGCTGGCCAACGACACCGAGGACCTGCTCGACCTCATCCGCGGCTTCCGCATCAGCGACGGCCGCCAGGCACCGCAACAGCACAACAGCCGCCGCGCCGCCTGATCCACGCAGCGCCTCACGCCGGACGGATTTCAGACCGCCGGAGAAATCCGGCGGTTTTGCGTTGTGCGGCTTCAGCGACTGAAGAGCAGACGATCACGCAGCTTCTGGCTGTCTGCTATATAAAATCGTTCGAACCAGGCGGTCTCGCCTGGCCCTGGTGGCTTCGCAAGTTTGATGACGCCTTTACCCGCCTTGGCCGCGCCGGATTTCGGCACGCCTGCCTCTTCCATCTTTGTTCTGAAATGCAGATGATCGAACATCCGAAGCGCCTCGATGGCGTAGGCAGTGGCGACGCGCGCATTGCTGATCTGGATGAGATGGTCGCCATTGCCCTCTTCGCCGCTAAACGACAAATTGGAGGAACCGGCAAATAGCTTTGCGCTTGGCAAATCAAAGTCGGTCACCACAAATTTATGATGGATATTGATCCCCGCCTCCCCGGACCACTCCTCCTTGAAAGGCGTCGGAGCGTGGGCTCCGAGATATTTGAAATCCACCACGCCGTCGGATCCATCTGGCTTGACGAGCTTCAATCCGCTTTTGCGATTGACAACGCCGTAACTGAACAAAGGTTTGTCCAACAGCCTATCAAGGGCCTTGCGGATCGGTCCCTTTGTGTCCTGATTGAGGAATGCCACCGAATAGAAAATGCTCGACGTCGCCTGCTCGATGGCGCCCTCCAGCGGCGTAAGCGAGACGCTGCTGGTGCCGGGATGCGGCGAAAAACAAATGCGAACCGTCGATCCGTCGGGGGCCGTCAGGGCATGCCAGATCTTCGAAAGCGGGTCCGCCTCCAGAGCCTTCGGCCCGACGCGGGCGAGAGCGAACATCTGCGAAAACAGATTGACGGCCTCCGGCGCGCTGAAAAGCAGCATATTGTTGGCCTGGATATATAGGCCGCGGAACGAAAAGTTTGTCGATCCGCAGATGACGCGCTCGGCCACACCGTTGCGCTTCACGATAACAACCTTGTTGTGCTGCAACCCGTCGAAATGATGTCTGTGGACTTCCGCGCCTGCCGTTCTCAGTCGCCCTGCCGCCTGCGTCTCCGCGCTATCGGCTTTACCGTGGTCATCTGAATCGTCGATGACAATACGCAGTGTGGCCACTCCGCCGGCTGCACGGCGAGCGACTGTCTCAAGGCATGCAACCATGTCCGGCTCGTTGAGATCATAGGCCAACACATCAAGGGTCGTCGCAGCGTCCTGAGTGGCTTCGGCGAGGATACCGAACAGCAACTCAGTCGATTTCCCTCCCAGCCATTGATAGACGCCGTCGGGTGCCTTCGTCTTATCGAGCGACAGGCCATCCTTCGCCTTGTCGGGCAAAATCAGCTTGCGGCCGGCCCTGTCGGGAAAAGTGTCGGCAAAGGCTTGGGATGACGCGAAATTCCTGGTGAAACCGATGTCGACAAATCCAGGAACCGTTTCATCGAAGAGCTCGATGCCGACAGTTACCTGATCACCGGCGCGAAGCGCAGCCGCGGTCATGTGCATCATGGTAACCCGATAGGCATATTCACCCGGTTTTGGCTGATAGGGAAAATGGATCCACCGGAAGGTCTGCAGCGGGGCTTGCGAGGTCAGGTAATCCCGGTTGCCGGTAAGCGTCGTGCCCTGGGGATAGTCAAAAGCGAGCCGGTTACGCAGCCACTGAAAGCCTGCCGCACCCGGTGATTGCACCTCGATGGCAAAGCCAACAAAGTCCGGCGCGGGTTTCGGGTCAACATTCATGCCGATCAGGCACATTCTTTCACCGCGGCGAAGCTTCACCTTTAGCGCACCTGTCGCGCCCTCAACCTCGTGCACTGGCATGGACTCGCTCGCTAAAAAAATTTTGCGAGTAGCTGATTAACACAATTTTAAGTGGATGTCCTTTGGAAATGCGTCAGATTCGCAAAGATTGCCGGCCGCCTACCCAACTATCGATTGTCCTCGATGATCATTTCCGCGGCCTTTTCGGCGATCATGATCGTCGGCGAATTGGTGTTGCCGGACGTGATCGACGGCATCACCGAGGCATCGACGATCCGGAGTTTGCCGAGCGCTCTCAATTTCAGCCGTGGATCGACGACGCTGTCGCGGTCACCGCCCATCCGGCAGGTGCCAACGGGATGAAAGATCGTCGTGCCGATTTCGCCAGCCGCCCGTTCCAGATCGACATCGCTCTGATAGGACGGCCCGGGCTTGAATTCTTCCGGCTTGAAACGCGCGAAGGACGGCTGCGCCACGATCTTGCGCGTCAACCGGATCGATCGGATCGCGATGTCGCGGTCTCGCTGTGCCGTCAGATATTTAGGACTGATCGTTGGCGGAGCCGCAAAATCCGGGCTGCTCAGATGCACCGAGCCACGGCTCTCCGGCCGCAGATTGCAGACGCTCGCCGTGATCGCCGGAAAGGCATGAAGCGGATCGCCGAACTTGTCGAGCGAGACCGGCTGCACGTGATATTGCAGATCCGGCGTGTCCTTGTCGGAACCGGAGCGGGTGAAGATGCCAAGCTGGCTTGGCGCCATCGCCATCGGTCCCGAGCGCCGGACAAGATATTCGAGCCCGATCGCCGCCTTGCCGAACAAGGTCGTCGCTTTCTCGTTCAGCGTTGGCACGCCTGTGACCTTGTAGACGAGACGGAGCTGCAGATGATCCTGCAGGTTCTCGCCAATTCCGCTCACCTCGGCAACAACGTCGACACCCGCCCGCCGCAAGACCTCGCCCCGGCCAATACCGGAAAGTTCGAGGATATGCGGTGAACCGACGGACCCGGCGGACAGAATGGTTTCCTTCTTCGCATACACGCGCTTCGCAGTGCCGTCGTGCTGGAATTCGACGCCGCTGACAGCCCCTTCCTCAACAAGCAGTCGGCGCACCTGAGCCTTGGTCAGCACCGTCAGATTGCCACGCTTCATCGCTGGGCGCAAAAAAGCCTTGGCCGTATTCCAGCGAATGCCCGAGCGTTGATTGACATCGAAATAGCCTGAGCCCTCGTTGCTGCCGCGGTTGAAATCCGGCGTTTCCGGGATGCCGGCTTCCTTTGCAGCCGCTTGAAATGCGTCGAGCACCGCCCAGCGCACTCGCGCCTTCTCGACGCGCCATTCGCCACCTGAGCCGTGCATCTCGTCTTCGCCCCGATAGTGATCCTCAGACTTGCGGAAGAAGGGCAGCACGTCGTCCCAGCTCCAGCCGGCGCAGCCCATCTGCCGCCAGAGGTCGTAGTCGCGCGCCTGGCCGCGCATATAGATCATGCCGTTGATCGACGAGCTGCCGCCCAGCACCTTGCCTCTGGGGTAGCCGAGCGAGCGACCGTTCAGGCCCTCCTCGGGCGCCGTCGTGAAGCACCAGTCGGTGCGCGGATTGTTGATGCAATAGAGGTAGCCGACGGGAATGTGGATCCAGTGGTAGTTATCGTTGCCGCCCGCTTCCAAAAGCAGCACGCGGTTGTTGCGATCCTGCGAAAGCCGGTTGGCGAGTACGCAACCTGCACTGCCGGCGCCGATAATGATGTAGTCGTAGCGATCCATGTTCATGCCATTCGGCCAGCGTCAGCGGCGATAGACGAAACCCAGCTTCCGGCCGATCCAGGACGCGTAGAATTCCCCGATGATACCGCGGCGAAAGAGCAGCACGCAGACCATGAAGACGATGCCGGTAATGATCGTCACCGGAAATTCCGAAGTCGCGAGATAATTCTCCAGCGTCACCACAAGCCCCGCCCCGAAAAGGGGCCCGATTAATGTGCCGATGCCACCGAGCAGCGTCATCAGGATCACTTCGCCCGACATCTGCCATGTGACATCCGTCAGCGTCGCGAATTGGAAGACGATCGCCTTCACGGCACCCGCAAGCCCGGCAAGGGCCGCCGACATCACGAAGGCGCCGAGCTTGTAGCGCGCCACCGAATAGCCGAGCGATATCGCCCGGCTCTCGTTCTCCCGGATCGACTTCAGGATCATGCCGAACGGCGAATTGATGAAGCGCCAGATGATCAGCACCCCGATGATGAACACGCCAAGCACGAAATAATACATATTTGTCGAGCTGTTGAGATCGATGAAGCCGAACAGGTGGCCTCGCGGGACGGACTGAATGCCGTCCTCACCTTCCGTGAATTTGGCCTGCAGACAGAAGAAATAGAACATCTGCGACAGCGACAGCGTCACCATCGCGAAATAGATGCCCTGCCGCCGGATCGCGACGAAACCCATCACCACGCCGAGAAAGGTAGCACCGGCCACGCCGACAAGGATGCCCAACTCGGGCGGAAAGCCCCATTCCTTCACTGTATAGGCAGTGAAATAGGCAGCCCCGCCGAAGAAAGTGGCATGCCCGAAGGACAGCAGCCCGGTATAGCCAAGCAGTAGATTGAAAGCGCAGGCAAACAGTGCAAAGCACAAGAGCTTCATCAGGAAGATCGGATAGAAGAAGAATGGCGCCAGCACCAGCAGCAACAGCCCGACAATGAGAAATCCCGCCTGCACCGAGGCGGCGATGCCGCTCTTTTCCGTTGGGATCGTTTCGGTGATATCAGCCATCCTATGCATCCCGGCCGAAGAGGCCGGCGGGCCTGATGAGAAGTACGATCGCCATGATGACGAAGATCACAATGTTCGACGCTTCAGGATAGAATACTTTGGTGAGGCCTTCCGCGATACCGAGCAGATAGCCGGTGATGATCGCGCCCATGATCGACCCCATGCCGCCGACCACGACGACGGCAAAGACGACAATGATGATGTTCGACCCCATCAGCGGCGAGACCTGGTAGATCGGCGCCGCCAGCACGCCGGCGAAGGCAGCGATCGCGGCGCCCAACGCGTAGGTGAGCGTCAGCAGCACCGGCACGTTGACGCCGAAGGCCTGGACGAGGATCGTATTTTCCGTGGCGGCTCTGAGATAGGCGCCAAGCTTAGTCTTTTCGATCAACAGCCATGTGCCAACGCAGATGATGAGCGACATCACAACGACCCAGCCACGATAGATCGGAAGGAACATGAAGCCGAGGTTGGCTCCGCCGGCGAGTGCTGGCGGCGTCGCATAGGGCTGGCCCGACGAGCCGTAGAGGTAGCGGAAGGTGCCTTCGATCGTCAGCGCCATACCGAAGGTGAACAGCAGGCCGTAGAGAGGATCGAGATCGTAGAGCCTGCGCAGAAACAGCCGCTCGACCACGGCTCCCAGCAGGCCGACGATGATAGGCGCAAGGATCAGCGACGGCCAATAACCAATGCCTGCGTATGCAAGCAGCAGGTAAGCGACAAAGGCGCCGAGCATATATAGGGCGCCGTGCGCGAAGTTGATGACGCGCAGGAGGCCGAAGATGATGGCAAGGCCAAGGCTCAAGAGCGCATAGAACGAGCCGTTTATAAGGCCGATCAGCAACTGGCCGAGCAACGCTTGGACGGGAATGCCGAAGATCATCGTCATTGCCTACACCCCCAGCACTTTGTGCAATGTATCCATCCTGCCAGCCAGTTCACCGACCGGGAATTCGGAGACCATCTGCCCATGATCCATCAAATAGAAGCGATCAGCGATGCGACTGGCAAAGCGAAAATTCTGCTCGACGAGCAAGATAGTCATGCCGCGCTGTTTTAGCTTCTTCAACACGTCACCGATGCGCTGCACGATCACGGGCGCCAGGCCCTCCGTCGGTTCGTCGAGCAACAGCATTTTCACGCCGGTGCGCAGGATGCGCGCCATGGCCAGCATCTGCTGCTCGCCGCCGGAAAGCTTGGTGCCGGAGCTGTTGCGGCGCTCATAGAGATTGGGAAAGAGCTCGTAGATTTCGTCCACAGACATGCCGCCTTGAGCAACGACAGGCGGTAGCAGCAGGTTTTCGGAAACGGTCAAAGTCGCGAAGATGCCGCGCTCTTCCGGTACGAAGCCGATGCCCGTGTGGGCCGCCTTGTGTAGCGGCACCTGCATCATATTGTTGCCTGCAAAGCTGATCGTGCCTTTGCGGCTCCGGACAATGCCGACAATGGTGCGCAGGGTGGTCGTCTTGCCCACTCCGTTGCGGCCAAGGATGGTGACCGTTTCGCCCTCGCCGACATCCATGTCGACACCGTGCAGGACATGGCTTTCGCCGTACCATGCATTGAGGCCCCGAATGTCCAGAAGCGTGCCCATCAGCCCTCCTCCGTACCCATATAAGCCTCGCGTACACGAGGGTCCGCGCTCACTGTCGCATAATCGCCCTCCGCGAGGATTTCGCCACGCTGAAGCACGGTCACATAAGCGCAGATATCGGCGACGACGGAAAGATTGTGCTCGACCATCAGTACCGCACGCGACCGCGCGACCTCACGGATGATCCCGGAGACGACGCTGACATCTTCCTGTCCCATGCCCGCCATCGGCTCGTCGAGAAGCAATACTTTTGGATCGAGGGCCAGGGTCGTGGCGATCTCCAGCACGCGCTTGCGGCCGTAAGAGAGATCAGCCGCGAGCTGGTCTTGTTCCTTTGTCAGGCCCACGGACGCCAAAAGCTGTTCGGCGCGTTCGTTGAGCCGATCAAGCGCGGACATTGGCCGCCAGAATTGCGTGGCGAGATTGTTCGGTCGCTGGAGAGCGACACGCACATTGTCGCGTACCGTGAGATGCGGAAACACGGCGGAAATCTGGAAGGAGCGGACCAATCCCATGCGCGCCACCTTGTCAGGCGGCGTTTTCGTGATGTCGACGCCATTAAGCTTGATCGTGCCATCAGTCGGCTGCAGGAATTTGGTGAGGAGATTGAACACCGTCGTCTTGCCCGCGCCATTCGGTCCGATCAACGCATGCACGCTTGCATCATACACATCGAGATCGACATTCCTGACGGCCGTGAAGCCACCGAAATCACGGCGCAGGCCACGGGCGGAAAGGACCACCCGTGGCTTGTCTTCAGTTGGCATTGCCGAGACCGCCATGGTCTCTCACTTCACCAGATCGCAGCCGCTCTTGGCCGGATCGATATAAGCTTCCTTGCCCGGGATCGTCGCGAGGACGTTGAAGTAATCCCATGGCTCCTTGCTTTCGGCGGGCTTTTTCACCTGAAGCAGATACATGTCGTGGATCATCCGTCCGTTCGCGCCGACAGTGCCCCCACGTCCGAAGACGTCATCGACCGGCATGGAATGCAGTTCCTTGGCAACGGCTTCCGTATCGTCCGTGCCGGCCTTCTGGACGGCCTTGAGATACTGTGTCACGGCGGAATAGGTGCCGGCGTGGATCATGTTCGGCATCTTGCCGGTACGCTCGAAGAAACGCTTGCCGAACTTGCGGCTTTCGTCGTCACGGTTCCAGTAATAGCCTTCCGTCAGCGTCAGGCCTTGCGCAGCTTCAAGGCCGAGGCCGTGAACTTCGGCAAGCGTGAACAGCAGCGCTGCCAGGTGCTGGCCACCCTGGGTGATGCCAAATTCGGCCGCCTGCTTGATGGCATTCGCGGTGTCGAGGCCCGCATTCGCAAGTCCGATCACCTTGGCGCCCGATGACTGGGCCTGTAACAGGAAGGAGGAGAAGTCCTGGGTGGACAGCGGATGGCGGACCGAGCCGACCACCGTGCCGCCACTCGACTTGACGAAATCGCTCGTCTGCTGCTCCAGCGAATAGCCGAAAGCGTAATCGGCGGTGAGGAAGAACCAGGTGTCGCCGCCCTGTTTGACCAACGCGCCGCCGGTGCCGACAGCCAGGGCATGCGTGTCATAGGCCCAGTGAAAGCCGTAGGGCGAACATGCCTTGCCGGTGAGATCGGTGGTGGCGGCGCCAGTCACGATATCGATCTTCTTCTTTTCCTTGGCAACTGCCTGAACGGCCAATGCCACCGAGGAGGTCGTCAGTTCCATGATCGCATCGACCTGCTGGGTGTCATACCACTGACGTGCGATGTTCGAGGCAATATCCGGCTTGTTCTGATGGTCAGCGTCGACGATCTCTATCGGTACACCCAGAACCTTGCCGCCGAAATCCTCAGCTGCCATCTTCGCGGCCTCGACTGAAGACTTGCCACCAAAATCGGCATAGACACCAGACTGATCGTTCAGGATGCCAATCTTCACCTTGCCGTCGGATGCACCGTCGGCGAATGCGACCGTGCTGCTTGCAAGCAGGAATGCCAGGGACGCGATGAGTTTGTTTCGCATATTTTCTCCTCCCAGAGATCAGCCAGATTGCGGGGTCTCTTCGAATTTGGCCGGCAGCCCTCCTCAAGGCAACCAACGCAGCCCTTACGATCACGGAAATCCCGCGTTGAAGCAAGGGTCGTTCACAACTAATTCAAACTTGTGGCTCGGCATAACCTGCTGACACGAGCGAGCTGCTGTAAATCTCTCGGCAAATTCGGATTTTCGCCTGGCAAGCGCAGGCGCGCACTCGCACGGTAATGTTGCACGACCGTTGCGCACGCCACCAGGTCGATCATTTCGCTGCGCGACCAGCCATCCTCGACTGAAACGGCGTCAATATATTAAACTCTAGTCCGTCGAGCCTCCCGGCACTGGCGGCTTGGCGGCTCTGGACGTGCTCTGCAACGTATTGGCCTTGGCTTTCGACGCCTTGCTGACCTTCAGCGCGCGGCTGGCAGCTTTTGCCTGCTCCAGCATCATCTCTATTTGAATCTGCTGGATCTCGGTCAACCGCTCCCACTGGCGATTGAGAAGATGATCGACCTTTTCATGGAGGTGGCGGATTTCCAGTTCGGCTTTCAGGTTGACCTTATAGTCGTTGAGGGCGCGCAACCGATCCTTTGCTTCCTGCCGCCGCTGGCTCATCATGATGATCGGCGCCTGCAGAGCGGCAATGGTCGAAAGGATCAGGTTCAACAGTATGAACGGATAGACATCGAAAGCCGCCGTCGTGCCCAAGGCAAGGTTGATACCCATCCATACCGCCAGGAAAAGGCAGAAGGATATGATGAAGGTCCAGCTGCCGCCGAACGAGGCGACGATGTCGGCCATGCGGTCGCCGATCGACCGGTGATCTTCGTAGTCCTCTTCGATATTCTCGGCCAGGGTGTCATGCGTCTTCAGGCTTTCGACAACTTCGTCCTCGAGATTTGAAAGCTCGCCGCGCTCGTCCCTCAGCAATTCGGCGATATATTGCCCGCGATAGTCGTCCATTGCCTTTCTGCTTATGTAGTCGTCGGAGCGAATTCCCGGGTGTTTTTGACGCATGAACTCCGCCAGAGCCGGGCGCAGATCGTCGAAATGCACCGCGTCCTTCTTCTTGAGGACTGCGCCTGTAATTGCATCGACCAGTTTGACAGACTTGGCTTTTGCTTGGGCAAGGCTCTTTGTGTAGTCATGCATCTCAACGGTTGCGGCTTCGCCTTCGCCCGCATCAAAATCGACTATCCCCTCCGCCGAATCAAATGTCTTCGCGCCTGTCATTGAAGAATCCCCTTTTTGTGGTTCCCGCTCGTCTAGCCAATGATCAGAACAGGAATATGACAGTTTATCGACAGCGGAGATCGGCTTTGTGACGGCCGCAGCCACGTTGCTACCCGCTTGACCGCCGAAGGCCGGTTCGTCCGAGTGCCTAGCTGCCCCATTCCTGGAAACCCGTCGGATTGTTACAAACCAGAGAATATTCCGGCAACCTTTTGGGCAACATCATGCTGCATTGCAATATGCGTCTTTCATTAGACAAATTCACCGGCTAGCCTAGGCGGGCGTCGGTCGAGTCTTTCAGCCATTGGCATCGGACGGCGCTGAAATATATCAATTGCTCAAGCGATGATGCGAGACATCCGATGAGCACGTGAAGATTGTGATATGGAGTAGGTGATTGCTGGCATCCGAAGCGGACGAAATCGTCTTTGAACATCTGAGCGAGAACCGTTCGCGGGCGGCACTGAGGGGGGCATTCTGGTCGGCTCTCGACACTCTGATACCGACCGCACTCAACAGCCTGGTTTTCATTGTCACGTCGCGATTTCTGCAGCCGCAGGATTTTGGTCTCGTTGCGCTTGCCTTCAGTATAGTGAGTTTTGCCGCCGGGCTTGGGCCGACCGCTTTCGGTGAAGCGCTGATCCAGCAGAAGTCGATCAGGCGAAGTCATCTCGATACCGTTTTCTGGCTGTCATTTGTTTCGGCTGCCCTTCTCTACGGCGGGCTGTTCGCAGCCTCCCCCTGGCTGGCGCATTCATTGGGGCACGACGAGATCGTCGGCCTCTTGATGATCATCGGACTGAAGATCTTCTTCGACATGATGATCATCGTTCCAAACGCATTGATCGGCAGGACAATGTCCTTCCACCTTGCCGCGGCGCGCACTGCCATTTCCACCTTCGTTTCAGCCACGATATGTCTGTCTCTAATTTTAGCCGGCTTCGGCTTGTGGGCACTGGCGATCGCGCAGATCGCTGCACCGGCCGCGGCCTGCGTTGCCGCTTTCTGGGGCGCTCGATGGCTGCCCGGATTCCGGATCAAGCTTAGCAGCCTTCGCGAGTTGCTCCACTACGGCATATTCGCTTCCGGGAATCGATTCCTGCAGACCATGAGCCTTGACCAGCTGATCATCGGCACCCTGGTCAGTCCCGCAGCACTCGGCATCTATAATTTTGCCAAGCGTCTGTTCGAAATGATCAACAACGTCGTCGCTGGCGGATTGACTTCGGTCACTCACGTGCTCCTCTCCTCGCTGCAGCACGATCAAAACAAGGTCCGCGAAGCCTTTCTCATGGCAACGTTCGGCTGCTCGCTCATTTCTTTTCCGGCCTTCATGGGTCTGGCCGCGGTGGCGGACGACGCCATCCCACTGATATTCGGATCTCATTGGGCCGCCGCAATATGGCCGGTTCGCTGCTTCTGCGTCATCGGATTGATGAGCGGAATAGGTGTCGTTCAGGCATCCCTGATCACGAGCCAGGGCCGATCCGACTGGTGGTTCTACTACCAGCTTGCCCGCAACATTGTGACCATCCTCACCGTGTTTCTGCTCTATAAATATGGCGTCACGACCATTGTCTTCGCGCTGATGCTCGAGGTGCTGCTGATGTGGCCGATAACGCTGTGGATGGTTTCCCGGCTCATCGGATTGAGCATCGGCGACTATTTCGTCCAGTTCCTGAAACCGACGGCAGCCTATCTCGGCATGCTTGCCGCTGTTCTGGCAACGTCGGCGGCGTTGCACGACTGGCTGCCCGCCGGACGACTGGTTGTCGAAATCCTGGTCGGCGCGATCGTGTACTCAGGCCTGATATTCGGTCTCTGCAGGGAGAGAATCCTCTTCCTGGTGCGCACGACCCTGCAAGGTCGGCGAACGAAGACGCAGTAGTGCCGTTCATCTATTCCGCGATTGCGGTTCTGGTCATAAATAAAGAGGAACTACAATGACGCTGGTCACGTTCATCATCCCCGTCCGACACCAGGAAAATTCGAACGACTGGTCCTCGCTGAAGGACAGGCTGTCGCAAACGGTGGCTTCGATCGCCGGGCAGACGAATAGCGACTGGCGCGCCGTCATCGTCGCAAACGAAGGTGCCGATCTTCCCGATCTGCCGGCGCAGTTTTCGGTCGCGAGGGTTACCTTTCCGCCGAACCAGCTTCACGACCTGGACGGTGCAGATCGCGAAAAAGTCTACGACGCGTTTCGATTGGACAAAGGCCGTCGCGTGCTGAGCGGGATGCTTTCGGCCCGCGATACGCGTTTTTTCATGATTGTCGACGACGACGACTTCGTCAGTGCAAATATCGTTGCCTTTGCAGCCACGCATCCCGATGCGAACGGCTGGAAGATCGACAAGGGTTACCTCTGGAACGAAGGCGGCCGCTTGCTCTTGCATCACAATGATTTTGCGAATTTCTGTGGCACATCGCTGATCGTGCGCTCGGACCTCTACCATCTCCCTGCAACCTTCGAGGATGCCGATATCGACTTTGTAAAGTCGATGCTCGGCAGCCACATCCGCATTGGCAAAGCGCTGGCCGACGCCGGCAATCCGCTGGCAGCGCTACCCTTTCGCGGCGCGATATATCGGGTCGGGCATAGCGGCGCGCACAGCAAATCCTCGAACTTGATCAGCACATATTTTCTGAACATGTCGGTTCTGCGTCGCCCCAGGGAGCTTCTGCGCAATCTCTTGCGGGTGCGCACGCTCGATCGCAGCCTGCGAAACGAGTTCTTCGGCGTGCGGGCAAATGGATAGAGCCAGACCCGGAACGCCAAACCGAGGCCCTGGAACTATTCGGACAGTTAGCGGAGGCACTGCGATGAGAAGCCAAGCCATCCATCCCCTTAGCGGCGCTTCGACCAATGGCAGCTGACGAGACAAGGCATCGGTACGCGTCGCTGGATGCAATGCGCGGCCTGGCCGCGTTTGCGGTCGTCGTGTACCATCTCCAGAGGCCCTATGCTCCGTCGGCCTACATTGCGGTCGACTTCTTTTTCGTCCTCAGCGGATTTGTAATCGCCAGAGCCTATGGCGAAAAGCTTGCGAGCGGCATGTCTGTAGCCGAATTCATGAAAGCCCGCTATCTGCGCCTTTATCCCCTGTTTCTCCTCGGCAGTCTCTACGGCCTCGTTCAACTGCTGGCACATTGGCAATCTTCGGGCGTGGGTGCCGCAGATTTGCTTGCAAGCATGGTATCCACCTTGTTCATGTTGCCGTCGCCCAGCTTCCTGACGAGATCGGCGACAGATCTGTGGCCGCTTTACCCGCTGAACGGCCCGGCCTGGTCGCTGTTCTGGGAATTGACCGCAAATCTCGTCTTTGCGATTACCCTCTTCAAGCTGCAAACACGGAGCCTCGTGGTCGTCGCTGTCCTCTCCTTGGTAGTGCTGGTTGCATCGGTCTTTGTGCACAAGACGCTTGATCTTGGCTGGGAATGGCGATCCATCGATGGCGGCCTCGCCCGCGTCTTTTTCTCTTTCACCCTGGGTATGATCATTTACAGGCTCCGAAGCGTCCATAAAATCGGGCGGACCGTCAGCACCTATTTCGCCATCATTCCGATCGCCGCAATTTGCGCAATGCTGCTCCTGCCCACCTATTCGCTGAAATTCGCCCTGCTCTTTTGCATTCTAATCTCTCCCCTCATCGTCTTCGCGGGCACAATGCTTGAAGTACCGCCGAGATTTCAGCGGGTCTGCATTTTTCTCGGCTATCTCTCCTATCCGATCTACATGTGTCATCGCGGCTTTACCGAGGCCTATGCCTACATTCTTCGCGATGTTCAGCTTCCGCCGCTTGTCTATATCCTTCTGTTCATCGCCTTGATTTCCGGGATTTCTTTCGTCTCCGCGCAGGTCGCTACCGTCCTCACGAGATTTGCGTTGTCGTTGAGCGGCGCAACTAAGAAGGCAAGCGCCAACGCCGGTGGCTCATGACAGCTTGGCTCCCACACCGAGCCCTCTCAGAAATTTTTCCTGTGGTGACGAATAGCGCGAATTGGAAGGACGCCGGAGCAGCTTGTCACGAGAATGACACGGCCCCCGCCTGAACAGATGGTCCACGCTGCTCAGGCCTTCGCCCTGGTCCATCGGCATCAGCCCGCAGGCGTCGGTTCCCCGAGCGACAGCATCAGCCGATTGGCCCAGTTGAAGAACGCAGCACCATGGACGACGTCGGCGATTTCCAGATCGTCCAGTCCCTCGGCGCGCAAGCGCTCGATCTCGGCCGCACCAAAGGCCGAGGGCGTGGCTGTGAGCGCTACCGATGCGGCGACGATGGCATTCCAGCGACTGCCGAGATCGGCATCCGTCCCCTGATCGAGAAGCCGTTGGACATCGTCCTGCCGCTTGGAGTGATGCGATGCGAAGCGTGCATGGACGGAGGCACAGAAGATGCAGCCGTTGGACCGGGACGCGGCGGCGGCGGACAGTTCGCGGTCGGCGCGCGGCAGCCCCGACTTGGTGTTGTAGAAGATATCCTTGTCGGTCTTTGTCCGCGCCTCAAGAATGTCCGGATCTCGGGCAAGCAGCATGAAATAGGTCGACTTTGAGCGAGAGGCATCGACGAGGCCGGCCCAATGCCGTTCGGTCAGATCCTTCTCCTCCAGAGGCGCGAGCCATGGCGTCCAGCCGATTTCGGCCTGCGTGAACGCATTCGGGCGATTGTCGACGTCGGCATGGATGATCGTCTCGGTCATGATGAATATCTCCTATTCGGCTGCATTTGCTGCGGACTGGGGCTTTGCCCCAGACCCGGCAGCAGCGAGTGCGCTCAGGCCAACAACGACACGGATCTGGAACGCCAGGAAGGCGACGATCTGCGACAGGGTGACGATCGCCGTCGTGCTCCAGCCGGCATCCAGGAGTTTTTGCAGGGCCGCTGGGCTTGCCTCACGTGGCCGGAAGACCAGCAGGTGGCTGTGTTCCAGGACCGCGGTTAGCTTCTTGCCGAGAATGACGGCATTGAATTCGGAAATGCTGAATGCCGCACCTGGCTTGTCCTCGACGGAAAGCGGCCCGCTCGGAAAGCGTCCATAAGGGCCTTGCGTGCTTCCCTTCTCGACCTCCGCGTTGACCGCGCCGATAAGCGATGCGCCGCCTGGGATTTCAGCGAGGCCTGAAGCGTAGAATTCCGCGACTTGATCGGCGCGGTGTAGTCCGGCGACGAAGGCGGCAACCGCTAGACGCTCGGTCTGTGTAACGTCGCCCTGCTCGACCGGTTCGAAAAGCGCGAGGTAGCTCTTCTGGGCATTGGCACGCGTTTCAGGTCGCTCCGAGCGAATGTGATCGACTTTCGACCCAGCTTTTATCCCGGCCAGAAGATTGATGATGTCAGGTGTGATTGACGACATGGGAATTGCCTTTCGTTGTTGGTGGGAGCGATCAGGCGTTGGCCGCATCCAGACGCTCGATCTGCCGGTCCGTCTGTCCGCTCCAGCCGAGCGCAGGTGCAACTTCCGTCGCGATCAGTTCGAGCGAGCGCAGGATGTATGCGTGTGGCGGATCGACGGAGTGAACCTGGAAGACGAGATCGGTGACGCGCGACAGCGCAGCATCAGCCCGCAACGACACGATGACGTCGGCTGGCGTACCGACATGTACGTCAAACGCCTTGATCAATTCCGCCGTCGTCCTGCCTGATATGGTATGGCCGCTGGCGACAAATCGATCGACGCTTCGCTGCAGGCCAAGTTCGGCCAGATGCAGCGCTTCTTTTCGGTCGTCGGCAACAAACAGACTGCGTGAACCGAGAATGCGCGGCGTACGGCCCGGAGGCAGGGCCGCGAGATAGGCGTCGATGATCGGGTTCTGCAGATCCCAAAGATCGACATTCGGCGCTTCAGAGGGGCGTGGCTGGGTGCGCGACAACATCAGGCCGTCGCCATCACGCCCTGCCCTCAGCCCACCGTCCACAGAGAATGTCGCCTGCCAGACGCGATCGGCGAGATCGGGGGCATCAGGATAAAGGCGGTTGCCGCCGGCCAGTTCGCCTCCATTCCAGGCATTGCGGATGGTGGCGAGATGCCTGGCATAGACCGGTCCGCGCGCGGTGCTCTCCAGGCCGAAAGGCAGAAAGGCTTGGGGGGTGCCGCCGGTCCCGAATCCGACTTCCAGCCGCCTTCCGGACAGCAGATCGAGAACGGCGGTGTCTTCGGCCACCCGGACGGGATTTTCCATCGGCAGCGTAATGACCCCGGTACCGAGGCGAATACGGGACGTGCGGGCGGCGATATCGGCCAGAAGAACGAGCGGCGCCGGCAACCCTCCTTCCTCACCGTTGAAGTGGTGCTGCGCCAGCCAGGCGCTGTCGAACCCGAATTTTTCCGCATGGATGATCTGCTCGCCGACCAGGCGATAGCGCGTCTGGGCGTCCGCCTGATCGAGGACGCGGCTGAAGAAGCCGAGCCGCTTCGGTTGTGAATAAGTAGTCATGGAATTATCCTGCACTTGTGAGAGCACTGTGCGTCAGCGTCTGATATCGCTTACCGGGAATCGCATCGAGAAGTTCGCGCGTATAGGCGCTTTGCGGGCTACCGAAGACCTGCTCGACCGACCCGCCATCGACCAGTTTGCCATTGTTGAGCACCGATACCGTATCGGCAATCTGCCGGACGACGGAGAGATCGTGCGACACGAAAAGATAGGTGAGACCCAGGTCCTGTTGCAACTGAGCCAACAGCGCCAGAATCTGTGCCTGTACGGTAACGTCGAGCGCCGAGACCGCCTCGTCGAGGACCAGGATCCGTGGATCGAGGACCAGCGCCCGGGCAATGGCGACGCGTTGACGCTGGCCGCCGGACAGCGCCTGCGGCCGTCGCTGCAGGACATCGTTGGGCAGGCCGACCTTTTCGATCATCGCGCTGACCTTCTCGAGGCGCTCGGCCTTCGAAGTCCGATCGAAGTTCAAAAGCGGCTCCTCGACGATCCGGCGTACCGTCTGATGCGGATCAAGCGATCCGAAGGGGTTCTGGTAGACAAGCTGAATTTTCCGGCGAAACAGCCGAAGCGTTTCCCCCTTGAGTGACGCCAGATCGAGCCCGTCTATCGAGATCTTGCCCCGTGTCGCACGCTGGAAACCGGCGATGGCGCGAATGGTCGTGGTCTTCCCGGAACCGGATTCCCCGACGATCGCATGCGTGGTGCCGGTTCGGACGCGGAACGAGATGTCGTCTACCGCACGAAAACCCGCTCCGCTGCTTTGCCCAAAATCCTGGATGAGATTTTCGACCACGATGATGTCCGGCGATGGATCGCCTGAGGCATTCGCGGCAATTGCAGCCACCGGCGCCGGCTTGGCATTCAACGATGGCGCGTCGGACAAGAGCTGGCGCGTATAGCTGCTTTGCGGGCGGCGCAAGATCTCAGTCGTCCGGCCCTGTTCCTGGACGCAGCCATTTTGCAGCACGATTAATCTGTCAGATCGGTCGGCAGCGACCCCGAGGTCATGGGTGACAAGCAGCACCGCTGTACCCGATTCCTGGCGCAACAGATCGATCAGCTCGAGGATATGGCGCTGCACAGTCACGTCCAGAGCGCTGGTCGGTTCGTCGGCAATGATCAGCGAAGGTTTCAGAGCGATGGCGATGGCGATCAGCACCCGCTGCTTCATGCCACCCGAAAGTTCGTGGGGATATTGCTCGGCGCGAAGTTTCGGCTGATGGAGCCCGACGCGGTGCAGGAGATCGATGGCGATCGCGTGGGCCTGCGCGCCCGATGCCCTCCCGTGGATGGTCAAGATTTCCGCGACCTGCCGACCGATCGTCTTGACCGGATTGAGCGAATTGCCCGGGTCCTGAGGAATGAGGCTGACGACGGACCCGCGGATACCGTTCAATCGTTTTTGCGGCCAGCGGGCGATATCCTGGCCATTGAGGCGGACGCTGCCGCTTTCAAGACGGCCATTTTCCGGCAGCAGCCCGATGATCGCCTGCGCCGTCGAGCTCTTGCCGGAACCGGATTCTCCAACGAGAGCCACGACTTCGCCAGCCGCAACCGTGAAGTCGATGCCGTGCACGGCGGTCCGCCAACCATTGCGGTCTTCATAGCCGACGGTCAGCCCGGAAACCTCGAGCGCCGGCACAGCGGTGGTGGAAAGTGTCTGGACGATGGTCAAATCCGCGCCCTCCCGACCGCCTGGCTGACGCGATTGACCGACAGAACCACGAGCACGACGACAACCCCGGGAGCTGCGGTCAGCCACCACGCCGTCGCGATGTAGTTCCGTCCCTCGGCGATCAGCAGCCCCCACTCCGGCGTTGGCGGCGGTGCGCCAAAGCCGAGGAAGCCAAGGGTAGCAAGCTGGAGGATCGCCCAGCCGATCTGCAGTGCGGTGAAGCCGATGACGGAGGTCAGGGAATTTGGCAGGATATGGCGCCAGAGCACCCGCAAGAATGTGCCCCCGCTTCCAAATGCGGCCTCGACATAATCGCTGCGGCGGACGGTGACGACTTCGGAACGCACTAGCCGCGCGAAACTCGCGATCGAGGTGACGCCGACAGCGATTGCCGCATTTCCGGTGCCGAATCCGAGCAGTGCGATGACGCTCAGCGACAACAACAGCGCAGGTATGGAAAGCAGCACATCGATGAAGCGGATGATGGCTGCATCGAGCCAACCACCGAGCGAGCCGGCGAAGATGCCGAGCGTCGTGCCGACCACAAGCCCGATTGCGACGGCTGCGAGGGCGCCTGAAAGCGAATGGATGGCCCCGTAGACGATCCGGCCATAGAGATCGCGGCCAAGCGAGTCCGTACCCAGCAGATGCAGTGCGCTCGGCGCTTTGAGCTGCTGGCCCGGCAGGCCGGCAAACGGATCATAGACCGTGAACAGTCCGGGTGCGACCGCCCAAAGAGAAACGACGGTGAGAACAATAATGCTGAGGACGAGACCCGGTTGAATGCGCCGTAGCCGCCGTCGCGAGATCGGTTGCTTGTGAGCGCTTGCAAGACCGGGTCGAACGGGCGATTCGATGTCAGTTGTTTTGAGCTCGCGCTCGCTCGCGTTGAGAACGCTCATCGGACGCCCCCTACAGCAACCTTCAGCCTTGGGTCGAAGACCGGATAGAGAAGATCGACGATAAGATTGATGGTCACGAAGGCTGCGGCGGAAATGACCACGATGGCCTGCAGCACGGCGACATCCTCGCTGTTGACGGCCTGCTCCGTAAGCCCGCCGATGCCGTTCAGCCCGAACACCGTTTCGGTGACCACGGCGCCAGCGAGAAGCTCGCCGAAGAGCACGCCAGCCACGGTCATCACGGGCAGCGCGGCGTTCTTGGCGACATGCCGCCAAAGGACCCAGGCATGCGACGCGCCCTTGGCGCGCGCCACCGAGACAAACGGCCGCGTCAGCACCTCATCAATATTGCGCAACAGAATTTGCGCCATCGGCGCCGAGATCGGCACTGCCAGCGTCAGCACGGGCAGTATCAGGCCCTGCCACGGTCCAGGGTTGATCACCGGGACGAGCCGGAACCGGAATGAGAACAGCTGAATGAGCATGATGCCGAGCCAGAAGGCCGGGACAGAGACGAACAGTGCCGGGACGGACTGGACAACGGCCCGCAATCTACCGAAGCCGGAGAGGTTGGATAAAATAGCGATGACGACGGCGAGGATTGCGGCCGTGAGAAAGCCAAGTCCGGCAAGCCATAGGGTCGCCGGCAGATTGGTGGCGATCTGTGCGCTGACCGGAACGCCTGCCTTCAGCGAATAGCCGAAATCACCTGTCAGGAATTTGCCTATAGCGTGGATATATTGCTGCACGATCGATCCGTCTGCAGCATAGGCGGCACGGATTTCCGCGAGCTGCTCAGGGCTAAGGCCGTAATCCGGATTTTGGAATTTGATCAGCACGGCATCGCCGGGCATGGCCTGCAGCAACACGAATGAAATCGTGAAAGCGGCCCAAAGTACCAGCGCCGCCTGTCCCACTCTCGATACTATATATCTTGTCATAACATGCCTCATCAGCCGCTGGCTGGCCCGGCAAACGGCCGGGCCAAGTCGTGCTTTCAGTGCTCGGCAAGCCAGGTGTCGTAGAAGCTTGGGCGACCGACGCCTTCAAAGGTAATGCCATGAACATATGGCGCACCGGCAAAGACTTGCGGCTCTTCGAAGATCGGGATGACATAGGCCTGATCCAGGAGATATTCCTGTGCCGCCTTCGAGGCTGCGACACGCTGGGCGCTATCGGTTCCTGACGCGACACTCTCCAGGATGCCGTTCAGCTTCGCGTCGGTGAAGGTTGCCTTGGCATTGAGGCCGCCCTTCTGCAGCAGCGCGTCGCGGTTCAGCGGGTAGAACTGGCTTTTGATCACATCGGGATCGGCGCGCCCAACTTCGGCGACCACAAGCGGCGTCTTTTCCGGGTTGACTGTATCAATGACGATATTGCCTGAAGTACCGGCAAGCACCTGCAGCTTGACGCCGATCTTCGCCCACTGTTGCGCCACGAGTTGCAGGACGGCCTTGTTCTGCGGCTGCGGCAGGGACTCGTAGACGGCCAGCGACAGCGACTTTCCATCTTTCTGGCGGATGCCGTCGGCGCCCTTTGTCCAACCCGCCTCGTCGAGGAGCTTCGCCGCGAGGTCGGGATCATAGGCCAGCCTTGCCGAAAGATCCTCATAGCCGGCCGCTGCCGACGAAATCACCGTGGTGGCGCGCGGATAATTGGCCGAGAACAGCGTGTCGACGATTTCTTTGTTGTTCGTCGCATGCAGCAGAGCCTGGCGCACCTTGACGTCCGCAACCAGCGGATTTTCGGGCCGGAAAGCGATGCTGTCGTTTACACCACGCGTCGGCGCTGCATAGATCGGGAATTTCTGGTCACTGACCTGCTTTTCGTCGTAGGCCTGCAGCTGTCGTATGAAATCTGCCTGACCCGATAGAAGGCCCCCGATACGCACGCTGTCTTCGCCGGTGATTATGTACTTGATGCCGTCAAGATAGGCGCGACCTTGATGGGTCAGCTTCTGCGGCCCCCATTTGTAGTCATCGCGAGCCTTGAGCGACAGATCCTTGCCGAGCGTTTCGCTCGCGACGACGAAAGGACCGGAGCCGATTATCTTGGTGGCGTCGCCGAGCTGCTCGAATGGTAGCCCCAGGGTCTTCAGCGACACGAGACCGGAGCCGATCACAGATGTCCCCTGCAAAAAGCCGGGCGACGGCTTCTTGAAGAGGAATTTTACCGTCTGGGCATCGATGACTTCGCTGTGGTCATAATTGTTGATGACCTCGGAAACCGGCTGCTTCAGATCCTTGTTGCCGCGTCCGAATGTGTCGTAGTTCTTAGCAACAGCATTGGCGTCCAGCGGTGTTCCGTCAGAGAACGTCACGCCTTCTCGGAGCTTGAAAACGTATTCCGTCGCGTCTGCGTTTACCGTCCACGAGTCTGCAATCCAGGGCTCGATCTCCAGCGTCTTCGGATTCTGATAAGTCAGCTTGTCGGTGATCTGATTGAGAATGCCGCCGTTCGGGTAGAAGCCGCCGGCGGGCGGATAAAGATTGGTATGCGACTGCTGCTCAAGATAGATCAGCGTGCCCCCCTGCACGGGCTTTGCAGCATCTTCGGCGAAAACAGAGGAGGTTAGCAGTGATATCGCGCCGATGAATGTCGCGGCCTTGAAAGTAACTTGATTGCGCATTGTGAGCCCTTGATGTGGTGTTCCCCAAGGGTACGGCATGCCGCATTAGACACAATATTCTCTATTGAATTAGTGTTCTATTTTAACGGCGCAACTCAAAACGTTGGACGCGCCAAGCATGCATTCTCAGCAACTTAACTCCAAACCCAAATCGCAACTCTCACTGGACCATCCAGGGAACTAGAAATGCCGAGCCGGCCTGTGCATTGAAGATTCGTGGTGCCCCTCACCCGCCGGGCTTTTGGAACTTCAGGATGAAGCGGTCACTTTCGCCGATGGCCTCATATTTCGCGCGGTCCTGGGAGCCAAGCTTATAGGTCGGCGGCAAAGTCCAGACTCCGCCCGGATAGTCCTTGGTGTCCTTCGGATTGGCGTTGACCCCCGAACTGCCGATGAATTTGAAGTCGGCGGCCTCCGCAAAGGCAATGGCGACATCCTGGTGGACAAAGTCTTCGTAGAGACTGCGCAACGGCGAGCCGGGCTGCGCAGTCTCTGGAGTTCGTTCACGATCAGTGCGCAACCACCTGGCAACCATAGCCACGTGATCCCGATTGTCGCTCATCCGCTCCGGTTGCGGCTTTTACTTCTGAATGCAGGTGTCAACGGTATCTTTCGTGCATTCGTCGAGCCCGGTGAAGACCGGATCTTCAACCGGTTTGCCAGCGATCAGGTCCAGCATCACAGACGGCGCCTTGTAGCCCATCTCGAACGGCCGCTGACCGACAAGTGCCGTGACCAAGCCTTCCCTGGCAATCGCCACTTCGTCGCCGATCGTGTCAGCAGCGCCAATGACGAACGCGTTGCTGGCGATCTTGTCTGCTATCGGCTTGAACAGGTCTCGATAGGGTTGCGGTGCGCCGAACAGCGGCCAGCCGCCCATGATTCCGAATGCATCGAGAGTGGGATTTGCGGCGAGGATGTCGGTCATCGCCTGCACGCCCTTGGCGCCATCGTCATTGGTGAAGACGGGGCAACCGGCTACTTCCGTCCAGCCTCCTTCTCCCTTCAGTTGAGCCAAGCCCTTTTGGCCGGTAAGCGTATCGCGCATGCCCTGAGCGCGGCGCAGGATGTTGTCGGCGCCTGGATTGCCTTCGATCGTGCAAATCTTGCCGCCGTTCGGCTTGGCCTTCTTGATATAATCGCCAATACGGGCACCCATCAGGTAGTTGTCAGTTCCAAGATAGGTCTTTCGCAATGCTGAGTCTTCCGCAGCAAGATCGGCGTCGACTGTCATAACCGGCACTTTCGTATTGGCGGTCTTGAGCGTCTGGGCGATCAGTTTCGCATTCGACGGCGAGATGGCGATCGCCGCCGTGTCCGGCTTGCCGAGTATGTCCTGCACGATCTGCGCTTCGCCGGCCTCATCCGAGGTCGATGCCGGACCTGTGTAGAAGCACTCATATTCGGCGTCCGGGTTCTCCTTGTTCCACTTCTGGCAACCCTGGTTGATAGCTTCGAAGAATGGGTTGTCGAGACCTTTCACCACGATGACGAGTTGCTTCTTTGCCAAAGCCTGCCCGGCTGTCAGGCCCAGTACTGCGACTGCAAGCAATAATGCCTTCTTCATAGGTTCCTCCCTTTGGTACAGGCGGACGCGATGTGGCCGCCACACGATCAACCCGGATACCAGACGATGCGAGGGTCATTCTGCGAGCGCTCGTATCGCCAGGCCGAGTCAATGAGCATTTCGAGATCGTAGCGAGGACGCCAGTTCAGCAGGTATTTGGCCTTGCTGTTATCCATCCAGCTCGAATGGTACCGGCTTGCTATGTCGATGGAGGCAAGACCACGGGTGCGGGCCAGATAGGCAGCGACCTCACCATAGTCCACGGGCCGATCCATACAGACATTAAAGAGCTGTCCACTTGCGTGCGGATTATCGAGAGCGGCCAGCATCGCCGTCACCAGGTCGTCCACATGCACGAAATTGCGTTTCAGGGGACGCCCGTCCGCATCGCGCAGCAGTGGCACGGTTCCATCCTGAGCATAGCGCTTGGCGTCGGGTTCCGGAACCAGCGTCTTCCAGTCGGGGCCTCCGAAGACGTCCGCCCCAAACGAGAGTGAATGCTTGAAGTCGTCCTTTGCCATGATCCAGGGCGCGCGCAGGCAGCAGCCATTGATGCCGTGCTGGATGCAGACCTGTTCCAGCATCACTTCCTCCAGAACCTTGGAAAGCGCATAACACCCCGGATATGCCCGGTGCGGCGTGGCTTCGGTGATCGGACTGTCATGGCGATAGTAGAAATGGCCGATCGCGGCATCGCCGCCGATCAGGATGAACTGGCGCGCCGTGCTCGTCACGCGAAAGGCTTCGAGGAGCCAGAATAGTCCCTTGACGGCAACATCCATGACATCGCCGGGGGTCTCCTTGCATGTGGCAAGATGCACCACATGGGTAACGCCGGCGAGCGCTGCCGATACATTCTTTTGATCGGCGATCGAGCCACGCGTGACCTCGACCCGATCGGTCTCCTCAAGCAAACGATTATGGCACAGCGCGCGGATGCGCACTTCAGAAAATCGCGGATCGTCAAGCAGCCCAGCGATGAAGTGCTGCCCGACCTTGCCCGTTGCACCGGTGACAAGGATCAGCATGCTCTTCCTCCCACCACAGCTAATATCCATGCGCTTCCGACGTCAACTTCTATTCGTCATACTATAAGGATTTTCGCGGGGAGCAGGCGGATTTGGCAGACATCCGATTGACGGTTTCACGCGGTTTTGCGTAAATGTGCCTGTCGCTTTTTGGGGAGGAAGTCGGAAAGCGAACTCGCAGAGCCTGTCCGGAACGAAATGCAGTTCGGAACGGCAGCGAGCGCGCAGATTCCGGGAGGCTAGAAGGCTCGTGGCAGTTCTCGAGCTCGCCAATATATCCAAACATTTCGGCGCCATCCAGGCGGTCAACGATGTCTCATTCTCCCTTGACGCGGGACAGGTGGTCGGCCTGATGGGAGACAACGGCGCCGGCAAGTCGACGCTGGTGAAGATGATTGCCGGAAATTTCAAACCAAGCCACGGGACAATGCGGCTCGACAATTCCGAGATCGTGCTCCATCGGCCCTTGGAAGCACGTCAGCACGGGATAGAGATCGTCCATCAGGACCTGGCGCTCTGCGACAATCTCACAGCGGCGGCAAACGTCTTTCTTGGACGCGAAATTCGCCGCGGCTTCGGGCCGCTGCGCATTCTCGACTACAGGACGATGTACCGGCGTGCCGGCGAAATCTTCAAGGAGCTGAAATCTGAGACGCGAGCTCGCGACCTTGTCAAGCAGATGTCGGGCGGTCAACGCCAGGCGGTGGCGATTGCGCGCACGATGCTTTCAGAAGCCAAGATCGTATTGATGGATGAGCCGACGGCGGCCATTTCGGTTCGCCAGGTGGCGGAGGTCTTGAACCTGATCCGACAATTGCGCGACCGCGGCATCGCCGTCATCTTGATCAGCCACCGCATGCCGGACGTCTTTTCGGTTGCCGACCGGGTGATCGTCATGCGGCGCGGCAGGAAGGTTGCGGACAAGCAGATCGCCATGAGTTCGCCGGAGGAGGTCACGGGGCTTATCACCGGGGCCATCGAACAGGTATGATCAACGCTGCATGTCGGCGTGAGGAGAAATAGGTCGACGATGGCAATCACCCTGGAGCAGACGATCGAGCACAAGCCGCGTGGCGCCCTCGCCGTGATCCTCGGCAGCCAGACCTTCTGGGTGCTGATTGCCGTGATACTTGCCTGCATTTTCCTGTCGTTCGCGACGGATTCCTTCGCGACGCCGAGGAACCTCTACAATATCACCCGCAACGTAACCTTCGTGGCGATCATTGCGCTTGGCATGACGCTCGTCATCATCACCGGCGGCATCGACCTGTCGGTCGGCTCGGTCTTGTGCCTTTGCAGCATGATCCTCGCTGTTGTCATGCACGCCGGCTACAGCATCGAGATCGGCATTGCGGCTGCGATCGGAACAGCGCTCGCAGTCGGCGCCTTCAACGGTCTTCTGATCGCCTATCTCGGCTTTCCACCTTTCGTGGTCACGCTCGGCATGCTGTCGATTGCGCGCAGCCTGGCGATGGTAGCGTCCAACAACACGGTCGTGTTCCAGTTCGGACCGGACCACGAAAAGCTCCTTGCGCTTGGGGGCGGCGCGTGGGTCTTCGGCATCGCCAATCCAGTGCTCTACATGATCATACTGGCGCTCCTTGCCGGCTTCGTCCTGCGCTGGACCCGGTTCGGCCGCTACCTCTTTGCAATCGGCGGCAACGAACACGCGGCAACACTGACCGGCGTCCCCGTCAAGAAGATCAAGGTCCTCGTCTATATGATCTCGGCCTTATCGGCGGGAATAGCGGGAATTATCCAGACAGGATGGCTCGGTGCCGTAACGACCAACATAGGTGCCGGGATGGAGCTCCAGGTGATCGCAGCCGCGGTGATCGGCGGCGCCAATCTGACCGGTGGAACCGGCACGGCCTTCGGCGCACTCGTCGGCGCGGCGCTGATCGAGGTGATCCGCAACAGCCTCGGGCTACTCGGCATCAATGCCTTCTGGCAGGGCGCATTCATAGGCGGCGCCACCATCCTCGCCGTCCTGTTCGACCGGATCCGAAACTTCCGGCAGAGCGAATAAAATTCAATGGATAGAGGACGTTCACGCCTACGCCCTTCGTATTGCTGACCGCCTAGTTTGCCCGCCGGGAGACGCCAATGCGGTGGTCATCGATGTCTTCCCGTCACGTCGGGTCGTTCGAAACGAACCTGGTGAAAGACCACTGCTGATCGATGATGCACGTGCACTCGCTTGCCGACGAGAGCGCCGCCCCCTATCAATCGGACAGCATCCACACAGATGAAGGGTTGGTAATGAAGGAGCTTCACGAGCTAGTCGATTGGATCATCGACAAGGGCATTTGTAGCAACAGCATCGAAGAAATCCTCCTCGGCGTGAGCAAACGGCTAGTGGAACTCGGCTATCCGCTTTTACGCACGTCGATTTTAATGCCCACCATCGATCCTGCACAACGCGGGTTCTCTGTGTCGTGGTCATCAATCGAAGGTGTTTCAACCGAAATACAAGCTCACGGAAGCGCTGGACAGGAGTTGTTCGAACGGTCTCCCATTTTCCATTTGCTTTCGAACGACCTCCTGTTTGCCCGGTGGAAGCTGTCAGCGGGCGAAGGTACGCACTCCTATCCGCTTCTTTCCGAATTGCTGGAGCAAGGCGCAACCGAGTACGCACTGAAATTAACTTCGTTTCCCGGCGAGACAGTCTTGAAGGGCGTGGGTTTTTCGATGGCGGTTGACGGCCCTCTGGGGCTTTCAGAAGAACAGATCGACGACCTGGATACGTTTTTGCCCGCGTTGGCTCTTGCATGTTACCGCATTGCTGCGACCAGGATCTCCACAGAAATGCTGGCCGTCTACACAGGTCCGCGGACGAGCGGAAGGATATTGAGCGGGCAGACCGCGCGCGGCGAAGGCACTGCGATTTACGCGGCAATTCTCCTTGCCGATCTCAAGAATTTTACGTCATTGAGCGAGGCTTATGAGGCGAGCCGGATCGTGGCGTGGCTCAACGAGCATTTCGAGGCAATTGGTGGTGCAGTCGAAGCAAATGGCGGCGAGATCTTGAAGTTTATGGGAGACAGCGTGCTTGCAATTTTCCCGGCTGACATCGATATGCCGGCAACCGCGTGCCGAAAGGCCCTGGCAGCGGCGAAAATTGCACATGCGGCTAATGATGATCTCAATCGGAAGCGATTGGCAGCAGGCGACCCGGAGATCTTAGTCGATATCGTTTTACACGTGGGTGAAATCTTCTACGGAAACGTCGGGTCGTCTCGACGCCTCGATTTCACAGCCATTGGAAAGGCCGTCAACGAAGCAGCCCGGATCGAGAGATTGTGCGACGAGGTAGGGCGAAATCTTTTGGTTTCAGCGAGCTTCGCCGACCACTTTGAGACCGAATTCGAAAGAGTAGGGACGTTCACTCTGCGAGGCGTCACCGCAGCTGCCGATGTATACGGACTATCGGCAGATTCCCGACGGGAGCCAGATATGTGAACGCGTCCGACCAGAATGTCTTGTTGCGCACAGCGAGGACGCACAATGAAGTCACGCTGCCGACACGTCCCTAGGCCCCACCTTTCGACGTCCTAGAAAGGGGAAAGAAGGCATCAACATCTTCACCGACCGCCCTCGAAGCGCATACCTGTCGATCGAAGACGTGCCGAAAGGCGACGACTAATGTTTGCTGTGACAGGTTGCGCGGTCACCCGACTGCGGTAGAGGGGGTGTATCGGCGGTAGAGCGTGATGCTCCGATATCGTTTTCTCGGGCCGGCGACAGACCAGATTTCCGCCCATTGATCCGGGCCACGGACGATAAATCGCCCATGGTAGCTGTCATCGCCGCAAGAATGCGAGACGCTCTGGGATGGTTGGCAGGTGAGACGGACGAAATGCGAACCATCCGGAAAGAGAACGGAGGCGAAATCGTCTTCCATGTTCAGCCTGTAGTGTCGGCGAGAGTCGAGCCGGTTGCCTGCCACCTGAAACTGGCCATGCTCTTCGAATGCATGCTCGGTGATGATGGCATTGCCAATGAAGGTCAACGCACCGCCGCCGCGATAGTCAATAACCTTCCGGCGAACCGACCAGCTCCCGATCAGAATTTTCGGGCTCGCCAAGTCACTGGACATGGCAGCTGCCAATGACGGAGCATGTTGCGCGAAATGATGCTCAGTCATCCCAGGAGGAGGCCGAGACATATGTGGCTGCGAGCGCCTCGATGCCTTCCCGATCCGCCGCATCGAACCTGCCAGGGGATGGACTGTCGAGATCGATGACGCCGAACACTTGGCCATCGCGAAACAGCGGCACGACCAGCTCGGAACGCGATGCTGCGTCACAAGCGATGTGACCCGGAAACGCATGGACATCTTCCACGACGATTGATTGGGCTTTTTCGACCGCCGCTCCGCAAACACCGCACCCCACCGCTATGCGGACACAGGCGGGCTTGCCCTGAAACGGGCCCAGCAGAAGCTCGTCTTCCGTGTGAAGGAAATAGAAGCCTGCCCAATTGAGATCCGGCAGCATCTGAAAAATCAGCGCCGATGTGTTGGCTGCATTCGCCACCGGATCGCTTTCTCCTGACAGGAGCGCGTGCAGTTGGGAGCCGAGCTCATGATAGAACTCCGGCTTGCTGCCAGTGATCGCCTTAGCCTCGAACATGCTCGTCTCCTTCGGTATTGCAGTCGCACCGTCCCGATAGCATGAGATGCCGACGGTGTTAACTGCGATCAACAACGTGGCCGTCCGCACGATAAGACCTGCAGACTCCCAGGCCTATGAATCAGCTGTATGATACCAAAGAGGTGTGTGGTGCGATCCAAGGTAAGTTCGCTCGCCTCTGCGCTCAAGAATAGAGGGGGAAGCGATGGTCCGTGAAAATGAAATCCGAAAAAATGAGGTCGCCATCGAGCCACCGCCAACAACGGATGCCGGCCTCGTTTTCATCGGCCGCATCTCGACGCCCTGGACATCACGCTTGCAGACGCCACGTCAAGGTCGGCACGACGGTCCGATCTGCAGAATAGAGATTTTCGAGCCGTGGGCATTGGCGTTGAGAGGCGTCGAGGCCCTCGAGCAGCTGGAAATTCTCTATTGGCTCGATCGCTCGCGTGGTGATCTGGTGCTGCAAAGCCCTGCTAGCAACGGTACGGTGCACGGCACCTTCTCCTTGCGATCTCCCGTTCGGCCAAACCCGATCGGCACTTCGATTGTCAAGTTGGAAGCCATCGAGGGCGCGATGCTGCTCGTGCGCGGGCTTGATTGTCTCGACGGCACGCCGCTCATCGATATCAAGCCCGACCGGACCCTGTTCAAGCCGATCGCGCCACCTCAACCGGGTGACTCCCAGACCGGCGACGAAGGCACGGCTCACTATTGTCAGAAGGTCTGACAATATTCAGTCGACGGCGACCATCACGTCGGAGGCTTTGATCACCGCATAGGCCGATCCGCCGACGGCGAGTCCGAGTTCTTCGACAGCCTGATTGGTGATCGACGCCGTAACGACGGCACCGTTGCCGATATCAATGCGCACATGGGATGTTGTCGCACCCTTGGTCACCTCGACGATTTTGCCCTTGATCTGATTACGTGCACTTATTTTCATCGGATCTCCCCTGGGCGTTGCAGCTGCTTGAAATATGCCCGAGCCTGATTGCTTTCAATGCAGCATTGCCACAAGCCGCCGACCAGAACAATCGCCACGAGACGGAGTTACAGACGCAGGCCGATAGCGTCCGGGGACGCGACTGCCATGACTGGGCCTCCAAGGGGCATCATATCCATCGTCCCTGGCACGTTAAACTTTTTGCGTGAACCAGACTGTCGGTGTCCCGACCACTCCCCCACTCTGCATCGCCTTTCCCAACTCCTCCAACCTAGTGAAGGCCTGGGCCGCCTCCAGCGTCGCGAATTCGTGGGTCACGGTGACGTCGTTGGGGTTATCGATGGCTTGATATACCGCCTCCGCTGTTACGCCGTTCGCCTTCTGGATCGCAGAAAAACTGTCGTAGACCTTCCGCCAAGTCCTGTAGTCCGAGACAGCATGCCTCACGAACAATGTCGTCATGTCATCCTCCATTGCAGCGTTTCTAATTGCCGGTCTGACGTTCGTTGCCAGTGGATCAGAACTCCTGCCATCGATGGGCAGTGGCCAACACTTGCGACAAGCCAGAGCCAATACGGCTGCCGTACGACACTGATCCAACGCACACTCACTCGTCAGCATAGCAGGGAGTGAAAGGGACTCGGCTCAAATGCGTGCGGCTCGACTTGCCGTTGATCCAACCCAGCCGGACTATATCATTAAAGACGCCTGGTAGCGTGCGAATTGCTTTCCTCAGATCGTAAGTCATCAAGCCCAAGGCTGCTCGCTATCGACCGGCCGCATCCTCAATCACCAGGCGATCGAGGTTCTCGTTCAAGCGCCGCATCAGCCGCACCAAAGTTGATACCTTCCTGTGAAAACCACTCGAGAACTCTGCCGCGGCCTTGCATGAGCGCCTCGCGTACGGCCGGCAACGCACGCCGCCGAGGCGGCCGCGATCGAGCTTTCTGACCTCGGTTCGGCATTAACCCTGAAGCACCCGCGGGCTCAGGCCCACGGTTGCCCATAGCGCGACTTTGATGGTCACTGATCCGCTGTGGCGTCTGCGAGAATAGTCACGTGCAGAACACGACGCTTGATAAAGCCAAGCTGGCTATAGAGAGCGATCGCCGATTGGTTGTCCGTCTTTACATGAAGCATCGGGATTTCTCCGCGGTGGAACGCCGACTGGGATAACGTCGCTATCAGCGTTTGAGCGTAATGCTTACCCCTGTGATTGGGGTGAACGCAGACGGCGCTGATCTCGACATGCCGTCCAAACCGCATTCGCTCGCCAGCCAACGCGACGAGTTCACCACCGGACCGGATGCCGAGATAATCTCCAAGCTCGTGCGTTCTTGCGCAGAACGGCCCCGGCTTCGTCATTTCGACAAGCCGCTGCATGTCCGGAACGTCCTGGCGGCCCAAGGTAACGATCTGCGAAGTGTCCGCCGGTGGAGCAACGAAATTTGCCACCATCTGATCCAGCTCAAACTCCATCTGGATTCTCAGTGTCTCTGGCGGGCTGACCTTTTCGACCGTGAAGAGCACGACATGACCGCCAGGCGGAATAAGCCGGCGGAGCGCCTCGAAGCTTTGCGGCGTGCGATCGTGAAGGTAGCCGAATGGCGCGACTTCTGACGGATAGCGTTGTGCAAGCGCACCACCTTCCGCAAGCCCTTTGTGGGCGCTGGTCAGCGCTGCCCGGATCGGATCGTCGAGTTGGATTTGATCTGCCTTCGGCACTTCGGCTTCTTGTTCGAATTGTTGAAAAGTAGACATCGCTGCATCCTGGTTTTTTAAGATTTCGCGGCATTGTGCGGTGGAGACTTATCGTCTTCTGCGGTTACGGAGGGGCGCTTTCAGGATATAGGGATGCAGTCTCGGTTCTACGATATGGCCGTTTCATGCAGCCTGCTTTATTACAGCACATCGGCATATTGACCGAGCATCAGGATCTCGCGACGCACGCATTGCTCGACTTTTCGGCGAAACCTTTCATTAATTTGAACCAAAAGTTGACATCGGAGTGCAGACAGCCTATTTAAGGTTTATCGATATTTGCTTGACTGGCTTTTGTTATTGCGCGCTTGGCAGCGCGCCCGGACGAACTTCCCCTTCAAAATCGAGATCGTCATTCGGCGTCACTATGCGCGTCGATCCTCCAATGTTGCTATGAAAGGGTTTCGTTATGGCCACTGGCACAGTTAAATGGTTCAATTCCACAAAGGGCTTCGGCTTCATTCAACCTGACAACGGCGACGCGGACGTATTCGTCCACATCTCTGCTGTTGAACGCGCTGGAATGCGCGAAATCGTTGAAGGTCAGAAGATCGGCTACGAATTGGAACGCGACAACAAGTCGGGCAAAATGTCCGCTGGACAGCTTCAGGCTGCCTAAATCGGTCTTTGTGCTTTTTCGGTGACCACGGATGTACTGGCACCGTTTATTGGCACGACTACCTCTGGAAGGTCAGGCAATTTGCCTGGCCTTTTTTGCTGATCTATCACTCGCCGCCCCGGGTAGGCGGGACTTGGTCGCGCAAACCGTGACAGGCGCGGGCGCCTTTTAGCGAAATCAATTATCCGGCCTGAGAGAACCGCGTCGAGCTTTGACGTCGGACCAAGGGCTGCTGGAGAAAGCCATGCGCCCTGTTCGATGGAGTGAAACGGTCGACCTGATGATAAAACCGGGCGAGATCGTCACGCTGAAAAGCCCGATTGACGCACTTGAGTTTCTCGATGGACCCTGGCCGGGAGATCCCGGACCTCGCCATGCTGCCGCCAGACGTTTCTGTCGCGCCGCCATCGCCGGCAACAAATCCTCCGAAGATGCACGCAAGGTATTCATCGAGGCCGCGCAGGAAGCCAATCTCAAGCCGCGTTGAAGTGGCGACTGACGGCCCCGAACCCCGGAAGTTATCCTTCTGACAGATGCATGCCGCTGTCTATGATCATGCATTGACCGGTAACGCGCGTCGCGCGATCGGTCAGCCACAGGATCGCGTCGGCGACGTCTTCGGCGTCGGGGATAGTCTTGAGCGGAGCGGCAGCCAGCAGCCCTTGCTTGAACGTCTCGTAGGATTCCTCGCTATGCCAGGACAATGCCCAAGTCGTATCGACAAAGCCGGGGCAGACGGCGTTGACGCGGATGTGGGGTGCGAGCGAGCGGGCGAGCCCTACGGTCATCGTGTTCACCGCTCCCTTCGAGGCCGCATAGGCAAGCGACGAACCTGAGCCCGAGAAGGCGGAATCCGAGGAGATGTTGACGATCGAGCCAAGTGAGGCCTTGCTCAAACGCCCTGCCGCTGCGCGGATCATCTGATAGGTACCGATGACGTTGACGCTGAAGATATGCTCGAAATCAGCGGCGTTCGCAGCAGCCAGATCTTGCGCAGGCGCGTATCGCGTCACGCCTGCATTGTTGACAAGCGCGTCGATGCGGCCAAAGCGCTGAACGGCCGCGTCTACAATCGATAAGCATGCGGCATCGTCGGCGATATCGCCGGCGGCGCTGATCGCCTCGACTCCGAGTGAACGGCATTCCTCGACAATGCTGTCGGCGCCATCGCGGTTGCTGCTATAATTGACGACGATGTCATAGCCGGCCTTGGCGAAGGCGATTGCCGTCGCTGCGCCGATACCCGAGCCACCGCCGGTGATGATGACGCATTTCCTGTTGCTCATCGTTCTATCCTATGCAGTGATCCGGTGGCCGGCTTCGTCGAAGAGGCACACCTTGGACAGGTCAATCGCCAGCATGACCTGCTGGCCGGGCTGCACGACAAGCCGCTCATGCGCGAGCGCGACCAGTTGCTGCCGACCGACGATCGCAACGATTTCGGTGGTCGCGCCGGTTGGCTCTACGAGATGGACCGTTCCGGCGACGCCTTTATCCGAGAGGCGAATATGTTCCGGTCGGATCCCATAGGATATCCTGTGCCCTTCGGCCAGCGAGACGGCAGGAAGCGGGAAGCGGCTTCCGTCAGATGCCTCGAAGGCGCCGTTGCGCACCTCGCCTTCGAGAATGTTCATTGCCGGCGAGCCAATGAACTGCGCGACGAAGATATTGGCCGGATTGTCGTAAAGGTCGAGTGGTGTACCCGACTGTTCCACGATACCCGCGCGCATGACGACGATGCGATCAGCCATCGTCATGGCCTCGACCTGATCGTGAGTGACATAAACCGTTGTCGTCTTGAGACGCTGGTGGAGGGCCTTGATCTCGCCGCGCATTTGAACACGCAGCTTTGCATCGAGATTGGAAAGCGGCTCGTCGAAGAGAAAAACCTTCGGATCGCGTACGATTGCCCGGCCCATCGCGACCCGCTGGCGCTGGCCCCCGGAAAGCTGGCGCGGATAGCGCAACAGCAGATCCCCAAGGCCGAGAATTTCCGCCGCGCGCATAACCTTCGCCTCAATTTCCGGCTTCGGGACCTTCTTCAGCGTCAGCGCGAACTCCATGTTCTCGCGGATCGTCATATGCGGATAGAGGGCGTAATTCTGGAATACCATGGCGATATCGCGCGATTTGGGCGCGACATCATTGATGACTGAGCCACCGATCGAGATATCGCCGTCGGTGATCTCCTCGAGGCCCGCGATCATCCGCAACAGCGTCGATTTTCCGCAGCCTGACGGACCGACAAGGATGACGAATTCGCCATCGGGAATATCGACAGATACATTGCGAATGACATTCGTCTGGGCATAGTTCTTGCTGACGTTGCGGACTTGAACGGAGCTCATGACGACCTCAAAGATTTGGGAGAGAAATAATCGACGGCGTCACTTTACGGCCCCTTGCGTGATGCCCGCGATGAACTGCTTTGACAGCACAATGTAGAGCAGCGTGAGGGGCAAGGCGGCAAGCGTCAGACCGGTAAACATCACGCCCCAATCCGTCGTGAATTCGCCGATGAAAACCGTCAGACCCTGTGGCAGGGTCTTCAGATTATCCGATGTGATCAGGATCAGCGGGAAGAAGAAATCATTCCAGATCGGGACTGCGTTCTGGATGGCGACAATGACCATTGCCGGGCGCGCGAGCGGCAGCATGATGCGCAGCATGATCAAGAGCTCGCTGGCGCCATCGATACGCGCGGACTCCTCAAGCTCGCGGGGAAGCGTGCGAAGAAACCCCGTCATGATAAAGACTGCCGACGGAAGGCCCATGGCAACGTAGACGAGGACAAGCCCGGCATAGGTATCAACGAGATGGAGCGTTTCGAGCTGGATGAAAAGCGGAATGATGGCAAGCTTCAACGGCACCGTCATGCCACTGATGAAGAACATCAGGACTGTCCCGCCAAGCTTGAACTCGTAGCGCGCAATCGCGTAGGCGGCCATGGTGCCGAAAATGAGGATCAACAGAATGGAGGCGACCGTCACCCCCAGCGAGTTCAGCATGTATCGGATGAAATTTGTCTGATCCCAGACCTTCTGCAGATTGCCGAAGGAGAAGGCCTGCGGCAGCGCGAAGGGCGACGTGAATATCTCGGCGTTCGTCTTGAATGACGAAAGAACCATCACGAAAAGCGGGTAGAGCATGAGCAGCGCGTTCAGTGCGAGCAGCGCCTGAATGAAGCCATTCTTGATCCATTCGTCGAAATTTTTCATCTCTTGTTCCGCAGTTCAAAAAGAGGCGACGGCAAGGGCGGATCCTCAAAGCTGGATTTCGCGCCTGCGCAAGAAGCGCAGCGCAACGAACGAAAACCCGGCGACGAACAGAAACATCAGCACCGCCAGCGCACTGCCCTGGCCGAAATCCTGAATGCCGTTGGTGACGCTGCCGAAAGCGGTGCGGTAGAAATAAAGGCCGAGCACGTCGGTCGAGCCACCTGGAGACCCGGTAAGGCCGGCCATGACGTAGGGTATCTCGAACCAGTTGAAGCTGCCGATGAATGTCAGGATGCAGACGATCGTGACGCTCGGCGCAATGAGCGGCCAGATGATGCGGCGCAGAAGCACGTAGTCCCCTGCCCCGTCGAGCCGCGCGGCCTCAATGACCTCGGCCGAGATGCGCTGCATGCCTGCGAGCAGGACAAGCGTCGGAAAACCCAGCCAATGCCAGACATTGGCAAAGATGATGCTGCCAAGGGCTGTCTTCTCGTTTCCGAGCCATGCCGGGCCGTGGATGTGAACGAGGGCAAGCGCGCCATTGACGATGCCGAACAGCGGATGAAGGAACAGCTTCCAGAGAAAGCCGACAATGACGGAGGAAAGCACGACCGGCAGAAAGATGATCACCTGGTGGATCCGATGGCCCGGAAGCCCCTTCAGCAAGGCGAATGCGATCAGAAAAGCCGTGCCGTTTTCAAAGATCATCAGCGAAACGAAAACGATGACGTTGTGCCAGAAGGCGTTGTAGGTCCAGTCGCTGTATGGCTCTTCGAAAAGGACCTTGCGGAAGTTCTCAAGCCCGATGAAATTCGAGGGCAGGAGGCCGTTGAATTCGTAGAAGGCGAACCGAAGGGCGGAAAGCAGCGGCCAGACGACGAAGAGCGTCATCACGACCAATGCCGGCAGGAGCAGGAAAAAGATCCACAACGACCGGCGCCGCGGCAGAAATGTCGTGGAGCGGCGTCGGTCGTTGTTCATCTCATTTCCCCTGGAACGGCTTGTACCACTTGGCAAGACCGTTGGTCAGGTCTTCGCCGAGCTGTTCAGGCGTTATCGAGCCAGACATCATCTTGGTGATGTCAGTCTGCAGCAATTCCGAACCGGTCGGCTTTTGGAAGCGGAAATAGACGACGTTGATGTGCGGCATGGCCGTTTCGTTCAGCTTCGAAACTTCCGCAAGCAGCGGATCCTTGATCTCGACGCCCCTGATCGGCGATATATTGCCGAGGAGCGCGGTGAACTTGTCGCCGAACTCCTTCGTGCCCATCCAGGCGACGAGCTTCAGCGCCGCCTGCTTGTTGGGCGAGGCCGCATTAACGGCGTAACCACCGTCGTAGAATTTCGTCGCTTGCGGGATATCGCCTGCCTTGGCGGTGGGCGGTGCGATGAAGTCCATGTTGATTTGCGGGTTCTGGCCCTTGTAGGTGGCGATATCGAAGCTGCCGCCGGCAAGCATGGCGGCGCGACCGCTGACGAAGAGCTGGCCGGCCGTGTCGTAGTCGATGCCTTCATAGCCGGGCGACATGTAGTCACGCAATTCAAGGAGTTTGTTGAGCGCCGCGATGTAGCGCGGATCCTTGAACGTCGCCTTGCCCGTCTTCAGATCGGACACGAACTCCTGGCCGAGGAAAGGCCCAGTGAATGAGGCGACGAACATCTCATTGAACCAGCTGGTGCCAAGGCCGTTTGCGAGCGGAATAATGCCCTTTTCCTTCAGCGCCTTGGAGACAGTAATGAACTCGTCCCATGTCGTCGGTGCCTTGAGGCCGACCTTTTCGAAGACGTCCTTGTTAATGAATAGGCCGAGCGTCTGCGAGGCGAAAGGCAGCGAGTAAACCTGCCCGTCGGCGCGATAGGTGCCGGCAAGCAGCGCATCCGCCGACATGTTCGCTAGCGAAGGCATGTTGGAGCTGTCCTGCTTCAGGAGGTAGCCGGACTTCACGAACTGTTCGAGCCAGCCATAGGCGTGGGTATGGATGACGTCCCCGCCCTTGCCGCCCGCAAGAGCAGTCGAAACGATGGTTGGATAATTCTCGTCCGGGAAGGACTCGAACTTCACGTGGACATCAGGGTTCTCCTTGGTGAAGACATCGAATAGCTCGTTGTAAGCCGCCTTGTCTTCCTGGCGCCACGTCCAGAAGGAGATGTCTGTTGCATAGGTGAAGGGAGCCGAAAGCCCCCAGGCGATTGTCGCTGCGGTCAGCAGCCCTGCGATCGATTTGACTTTCATTGCGCTCCCCTTTTTTCGCTCTAGGGCGTGTTCACGATCGATAACAAATCATAGTTCTTGCGTTCTGGCTAGATAGTTTGTAAATTTGCCTAACTTTCTTTTCTTCGCTCATCGTCCTATGCGGAAGGCATTTGAATCAATGATACAAAGCGGTCTCATTGCCGGTATCGATATCGGTGGAACCAAGACCCATTTCCTCATCAGCCAATCGGGAAAAATCGTTGCCGACAAGGTCGTGGCGTCGGCAGATTGGCGCACTTGGGACCGATTGAAAGACGCCGCGGCGCTTGCAGCCCTTGTTCGGAAAGTCGCCGGCGGTGAACCGGCTGCGATCGCGATCGGCGCACACGGTTGCGATTCCGATTGGCACTGCAGGCAGATGGAAGCCGATCTAGGCGCTAAGCTTGAGGGGCGGTTGAAGGTCGTCAACGATTCCGAACTTCTCGTCCCCGCTGCCGGCTTCGACGGGGGCATTGGCGTGGTATCGGGCACGGGCTCGATCGCAGTGGCGCGCACCGGGACCGGTGACATGCTGGTCGCCGGCGGCTGGGGATGGATCCTCGGCGACGAAGGCAGCGCCGCCGCTCTGGTGCGCGAGGCGGCACGGGCTATCCGCGCCTCGATCGATCTTGGCGAAAGCGGCGATCCGCTTGTCGAAGGCCTGATGGCCAAACTCGAAACCAATGATGCAACGAAGATAGGCCGCCTCTTGAACGACGTGCGCGGGGCCGCGGTCTGGGGAAGCTATGCCGGAGCTGTATTCGACGCTGCCGCGCGCAATTCGCCCCTGGCAATAAAGGTCGTCAACGAGGGTGCGACGGCACTTGCCGGTCTCGTCGGCATCCTGATCGCCCGGGGAGCAGATGCAAGCCATGTGGTGATCGGCGGCGGCGTCGTGGTCGAGCAGCCGGCGCTGTTCGAAGCGTTCCGCGAGGCGATGTCTATTGTTTCGCCCCAGAGCGAAGTGACGCTTCTGCGCGCTCCGCCCGTGAATGGCGCCTTGGCGCTGGCCGAACGCCTGCTCGATTAATCCTGATTTTTCGACAAGAGGAACACGCAATGGAACGAATTGGCTACAGAAACGCGGTTGCTCGACAGCCGGAAAGTCTCGCCGCAGGCCTGCAAGTCGTGCGGACGGCTCTTGGGCCGCTGGATCTGACCGGCTTCGCCGGCAAGACGGTCGGCTTTGCCGGCATCGGGGCAAGCTATCAGGCGGCGATGGTCGGAGCCTTCTATCTTCGAGATCTCGGCATACCCTCCTTCCCCTATTGCCCGACCGATCTCTATGGCGCCGTCAGCAGCGCAGCGCAGGCATTTGTCGCGTTGTCTGCCTCCGGCCAAAGTCGTGAAATCTGGGATGTGATGAAGCTCAGGTCAGATCTGCCGCAGGTCGCGATCTGTCGCGGTAGCGACAACCCGTTGGCGGAATTGACCGGCGCAGTGATCTCCAGCGGCTCCGGATCAGACAACGGCGCGAGCTCAACCGGCTATACCGGCATGCTTCTCGCGATCGGCCTTCTCTGCGAGCGGATCGCCGGAGTGACGTCGTTTGCCGGCTGGGAACGTCTACCGTCAGTTGTCGCCGAAACACTGCAGTCCACCGTTCAGGCGGCAAAGGCAGCCGCAGACAGCCTGCGAGAATGCAGTTCGATCGACCTCGTCGGCGCTGGCGCCGGTTTTGCGACGGCCGGCGAAGGCGCGATGTTGATCCGCGAAGCCGTGCGCATACCCGCTGCGGGCTGGGATACCCTCAACTACCTGCACGGCCCGATGGAATCGCAGGATGGCCGCGCCGGCGTCATCGCTTTCGGCAACGCTCGTGAAGTGAAAATAGCGGAGGATATGGCTGTGTTCGGCTGCCCCTCGACACTCATCACCAACCGCATAGACGTTCAACCCCGTGAAAACCTCGCGGTTGTCACAGTTCCAGGCCTCGGCAACCCGGTGGCCGATGCGATCGTGCAGATCGTCGCGCTACAGATGATCGTCGGGGACATGCAGGATGCAGCCGGTCTCACCAACACGACCTTCCGATACCGCCAGACCGACACCAAACTCAAGCCCTGGTCTCCGACGGAGGTCTGACTCTAGCCGAACGACGGCTGCGGCTCGCCGTCCGCGGTCTCGTAAAAGGGCAAGACGACCGTCGCGTCGGGGGTCTCGCCGAGAATTTCCGCAAGGGCATAGTCGGCCGCAAGCCGCGTTGCGCCAAGCACAGTGCCGTTTGTGCCGAGCGAGCTCACCGCGATTTCGGTCGCCCAGGTCAGATCGCGCGCGACATGACGCACCTCTTCTAACATCAGCGGGTTCTGGCCGACGCCACCGCCGAGAACCACAAGACCAGGATCGAAAAACCCGATGAAGCCAGCCACCATCCGCCCTATATCCGCCGCATGGCGGTTGACCCAGACAAGCGCCTGTTTTTCCCCCTGTTGCGCCCGGTCGAAAAGCTCGCGCGCGGTAGCAGGCGGTTCGTCGCCGGTTTGTAGCCAGCCGGCAATGCAGCGCTCCATCAGCGCATCGGAGCCAAGATAATGCTCCAGCCCTTCGCGCTCGGGAATTTCGCTTGGCGACCATGGAAAAGGCAGGCGTCCCGCCTCGCCCGCAGCTCCGTTGAATCCACGAAACAGCCTGCCGCCGATGACAATCCCAAGGCCGATACGCAAACCCACCTGCAGGAAGAGAAAGATGTCCCGTCCTTGCGCGACGCCGTTGTGCATCTCGCCGAAGGCAGCGCAATTGACATTGTTTTCGAGCAGGATCGGCGCATCAACGGATTGGCGAAGGCGCTGAAGCACGGCCTCCGGCCCCTTGCGCTTGTTCTGCCCCAAACGGTGTCGCGAAACGATACGCGGCACGGCGACGGCGATACTGCGGAGGATCGTGCTGCGATTGCCAACGGCGAGAATGGCGGCATTGGCCGCATCGTCGACGACAGTTGCCACCTCCTCGATCGTCGCCCGCTGCTGCTTTGCGATCTTGAGCTCGACGGTTGCAAGCGGGGATCCGTCAAGCCCCTGGGCCACGGCCCGCACCTGCGCCACGCCGACATCGATGCCGATGACATAGCCGGCCGCCGGACCGAGAGCATAGACCGTGGCCGAACGGCCCATCGCTCCTTGATGCGAACCGATAGAGGCAACGAGGCCAAGCGCGCTGAGCTCGTTCATGACGGCCGACATGGTGGGCTTGGACAGATTGAGGATGGCCCCCAGCCGCGGCCGCGTGATCGGACCCGACGAGGCAACGATGCGCAGGACCGAACGCGAGCTTTCTGTCAGGGAAGGAACAGGGCTAGGCGACATCATCTCTCTTTCGGCCAAGCACACCAGGCGTTTTTGAATGCTGGCGGCTACGGCGTTGAATTTCAATCATTGTCCATGGCCCAGTGTCAATAAAGGTTTGATCCCGATGTCCAGCGCTACCGACAACAACCAATCCGGCTTGAACGCCCTCAGCATCAAGGGCGGTAAAACATCCCTTAACGCCGTAGAACAGATCGCGGCCGAATATTTCGGAATTGCCGGCAAGGCGTCCACCCTTTCAAGCGAGCGAGATGAAACCTTTCTGATAGAGACTGCAGATAGCACGAAATACGTTTTGAAGATCGCCAACCCCGCCGAGAGAATGGATGTGCAGCACTTTCAGACGCAGGGCCTGCTGCATCTGGCCGGGAAAGACATTCCGCTGCCTTTGCCGCGTGTCGTACCGGCAAGTGACGGAGGCGCCTTGCTCGCTCTGCCCTTCGACGGCGAACCGCGCATCGTCAGGATGCTGACGTTTCTCGACGGCCTGCAGCTTCACAAAGCACTACGCTCTTCCGGGCAGATGCAAGCGCTAGGCACGGCGCTTGCCCTGCTCGGCCAAGGTCTCGCCGATTTCCGGCCGCATGTCCCGCCGCAAAATCTTCTATGGGATATATGCAACGCAGGGACGTTGCGCAGTCTTGTTTCCCATGTGGACGCGGCGCACCAGCCACTGGTTCTTTCCGCGCTCGATGGTTTCGAAGAGCTCGCGGATGGAGCGATGGCGACCCTGCCGGGCCAGGTGATCCACAATGATTTCAACCCACACAACATCCTCGTCGCGCCGGCAAACGCCGCCCTCGTCACCGGCGTCATCGACTTCGGAGATATGGTCGAAGCCCCCCTCGTCAATGACGTCGCGGTGGCGCTGTCCTATCAGATCGGCGCAGACAATGGCATCGAGGACGCGATCACGATGCTGGGCGCCTATGATGCGGTTCGGCCCCTCGATCGGCTCGAGCTTGATTGCCTTCCGACGCTACTGCGCACGCGCCTGGCAATGACCGTGATCATCACCGAATGGCGCGCCACCCTCCATCGTGAAAATCGCGACTACATTCTTCGCAACCACCCCGTTGCCCTTGCCGGGCTCCGTCGCCTTGCCGATGATAGCGATGCGGCTCTCGGCGCCTTTTTCCGGCAGAAAATCGGAGATTTCAAATGACCATGATAAATGCATTCGGCGCCGATGATTTCGCTCGGCTGAGCGCGGACGAACAGGCGCTAATCGCCCGGCGCGAGCATGTGCTCGGTCCCGCCTACCGCCTGTTCTACGAACGCCCAATACATTTCGTCCGGGGCGAAGACGTGTGGCTCTACGACGCCGAAGGCCAGGCCTATCTCGATGCGTACAACAATGTGGCGTCGATCGGTCATGGCAACAGGACGGTGCTCGATGCAATCTCGCGCCAGGCCGCAACACTGAACACGCACACGCGCTATCTCCACGAAGATATTCTGACCTATGCCGAGGCACTGACGGCAACCTTTCCCGCCGAACTCAGTCAGGTGATGTTCACTTGCACAGGTAGCGAAGCCAACGATCTGGCCGTTCGAATCGCTCGGAGTTTCACCGGCGGAACCGGTATCATCGTCACCTCGAACGCCTATCATGGCGTGACCAGCACTGTGGCGGAATTCTCTCCGTCGCTCGGCCCCTATGTCGATCTCGGCGCTCATGTTCGCACCATCGATCCGCCGAATCCGGCCGCGTCAGATGTCGAAGGTGATTTTGCAAGCAATGTTGACAGGGCGATCGCGGACCTCAAACGCCATGGTATCAAACCGGCACTGCTGATCATCGACACCATCTTCTCGAGCGACGGTGTAATCCCCGGGCCCGTTGGCTTCCTGAAATCGGCCGTCGAATCCATTCGAAAAGCCGGCGGCCTTTTTATCGCCGACGAGGTACAGCCCGGCTTCGGGCGCACCGGAGATGCCATGTGGGGATTTGAACGTCACGGCATCGTCCCCGATCTTGTAACGGTGGGCAAGCCGATGGGCAATGGCTACCCCATGGCAGGGCTGGTGGCGCGTCCGGAAATTCTCGCCGAATTCGGAAGGAACGCCCGCTATTTCAACACGTTCGGTGGAAACCCGGTTGCCGCTGCGGCAGGCCAGGCAGTCCTCGACGTCATTGCTCGCGATGGGTTGGTCGCCAATGCCAGGCAAGTGGGTTCCTATCTCAGGACCCAACTGGAGCTATATTCGCAGCCCGGGTCACCGATAGGAAATGTGCGCGGAGCGGGTCTTTTCATCGGCGTCGATATTGTCGAAAACGGCAGGCCATCGGCGCCGACAGCAGCACGCATCGTCAATGGATTGCGCGAGCGGCGGGTTCTCATTAGCGCGAGCGGAAAGCATGGAAATGTCCTCAAAATCCGCCCACCGCTCATTTTTTCGAACGAGAACGCCGATCTGTTTCTGGAGGCGTTCAAAGCCACTCTGGGTGACTAGAGATGATCGGAAGGTAACGCGCCCATGAGAGCCGTGACGGTTAAAGTCATGCGGTCCGGCACCATTGCGCCCCCTCCCCGCAAGAGGCGTTTCCGGGTGCTGTCAGCGCCTGTTGCAGTCATCATTTAAGCATTCTCAAAAAATTCGAACTGGCGCAAACCATTGGGCGAACACCCAATAAGCTGCTGGTTTCATTTGGTAATTTGAATTGATATCGCATGCCTCTATTGATATTCACTAGAGACTTGACATTTGTCGATCACTAATTGACTATTGTAACCAGCGATACGGGCTGCGGAGAACAGCCACGCCGCTGTCGGCTTCCCATCGCCTGGGCAGCCGAGTGCCGGGAGGAGGATTTCGTGGAATATTTGCTCGATGTTGAGGGGCTGAAGAAGTCGTTTGGCGGCGTCGCGGCGCTCCGAGACGGCCGCTTCCAGCTCAAGGCGGGCTCCGTTCACGCACTTTGCGGCGGAAACGGCGCCGGCAAATCGACATTTCTGAAAATCCTCATGGGAATTCACAAGCGTGATGCGGGTTCCATCCGGCGCGCCGGCAAGGAAGTCGACTACTCCAGTCCTTCGGAGGCCCTGGCATCTGGCATTGCCATCATCGAGCAGGAGCTGAGCCCCGTCCCGCATATGACGGTCGCGGAGAACATCTACCTCGGTCGCGAACCTTCGGGACGGTTTGGCGGCATCGATTTCAAGACGATGAACCAGAACGCCCAGCGACTTCTTGATCAACTCGAATTCAAGATTCGCGCCAACCAATACATGATGAACCTGTCGGTCGCGCAGATGCAGTTGGTGGAAATCGCCAAGGCGTTAAGCCACGATGCCGAGGTCATCTTTATGGACGAGCCGACCTCGGCCATCGGCGAGAAGGAAGCACAGCAGCTTTTCAGGACGATTGTCCGCCTGAAGGCCGCGGGCAAGGGTGTCGTCTATGTCTCGCATCGGCTCTCCGAGATCTTTCAGATTGCCGACGCCTATACGGTATTCCGCGACGGCGCCTACGTGGGCAGCGGCAACCTTGATGAGATCGATCGGCCGAGCCTTATCCGCATGATCGTCGGCCGCGAGCTTGGCGAGGAATACATCAAGACCAACGTGCCGACAGAGGTAACCGGCTTCGAAGTGACCGGATTGAGCGCCGCTGGCAAGATCGAAGACATTTCCTTCGCGGCCAGGAAGGGCGAGATTTTCGGGATTTACGGGCTCATGGGCTCGGGGAGAACCGAGATATTCAATTGCCTCTTCGGGCTGGACAAGGCCGAGAAAGGCACCCTGCAGCTTCACGGCGAGACCATTACGGTTTCCAAGCCGGCCGAGGCCATGCAGCACGGCATCGCCTTCGTCACAGAAGACCGCAAATTGACCGGCCTCAATCTGAGCGACAGCGTGCGAGGCAACATCGTGCTGGCCAGTCTGCCTGAAATGAGCCCCGGCTTTACGATGCAGAGGCGCGATGAGCAGGCCGCCGGCAGCCGAATGATTGCGCGCTTCGACATAAAGGCAGCGCGCGACACCATGTCGGTGTCGGGGCTGTCGGGCGGCAATCAACAAAAAGTGGTGCTTGGGAAATGGTTTCTGCGAAACCCGAAAGTTCTCCTGCTGGACGAGCCGACCCGAGGCGTCGATGTCGGCGCCAAGCGCGAAATCTACCGCATCATCTGCGACTTCGCGGCAGAAGGCGGCACAGTCATCATGATCTCATCGGAAATCGACGAAGTGCTTGGAATGTCTGACCGAATCCTTGTGATGCGGAACGGGCGGTCCGCCGGGATCTACAGGCGAGACGAAACGGACGCCGAGGCGCTCGTCCATCTGTCGACGTAACGACTTCCCCACGACTGCCCAGATATCCGACCGGCTCGGCAAGAGGTAATAAAAAGTGGCTCTCTTAGAAAACAAGACAACAACCGGATGGCTCAATTCCGACCGTCGCAGATTACTGGTCCAGGAATACGGCATCTTCCTCGCCTTTCTCCTGTTGTCCTTCATACTGTCGATCTCGAATGAATACTTTTTGACACCCGGGAATATATCGAACGTTCTGCTGCAGACCTCGATCAACGGTGTCCTGGCAATCGGGATGACCTTCGTCATCCTCACGCGTGGCATCGATCTATCCGTGGGTTCTGTCGTAGCACTCACCGGCATCGTCAGCGCCAGCCTGGCGACCACCTCTGCGACCGCCGGCGTGGTGGGGGCGCCCTATCCCTTCTACATCGCCCTTGCCGTGGGCATTCTCGTCGGGGTGGCATGCGGCACCATTGTCGGGATCATCGTATCGCGGTTTGCTGTTCCGGCCTTTGTCGCCACACTCGGCATGCTGTCGGCGGCACGCGGCATGACCCTCATTTATGGTGGCGGCAAACCGGTTCCCGCCTTGACGCCTGAATTTCGCTGGATCGGCACAGGCAATGTCCTTGGCATACCGATGCCGGTCGTCCTGCTCGCCATCGTCTTCATCGTGTCATGGTGGATCCTGAACAGAACACGCTTCGGCCGCTACATCTATGCAGTTGGCGGAAATCCGCATGCGGCGAAAACGTCCGGCATCAACGTCACTCAGATCCGTTTCGTCGTCTACACGATCTCCGGAGCGCTGGCAGGCCTCGCAGGAATGATGCTGTCGGCCCGCACCGGTTCTGCCTTGCCGCAGGCCGGCATCGCCTACGAACTGGATGCAATCGCCGCGGTAGTCATCGGTGGGACCAGCCTTTCGGGCGGTGTCGGCCGGGTCACTGGCACACTCATCGGCGCCCTGATCATCGGCGTCATGAACAACGGCCTCGATCTTCTAGGGATCGAATCCTACTACCAGCAGGTCCTCAAGGGCGCACTGATCGTTGGCGCGGTGATGCTGGACCAGAAGCGGAATCAAGGTCTTTGACCACGTCATTCGGGCTGCACCCTGCACCCGTCACCGAACGGTGCGCCACGACGGCGGCCGGAATTCTCTATGGAGGAGAAAGAAATGAAGAAACTGCTGATAAGCCTGATCGCAAGTGCAGCAATCCTGGCATCCCCGGCCATGGCTCAAGACAAGAAACTGAAAATCGGCGCCACCACCTACGGACTGAACGCTGAATTCATGCAGCTTTGGTCGGCGGCACTGAAGCAACATCCTGCTGTCAAGAGCGGCGAAGTCGAGTTGACTGTATTCGACGGGCGCTACGATGCCCTCGTTCAGCAGGAACAGTTCAATACGATGATCACACAGAAGTTCGATGCCATCATCTTCGTGCCGATGGACGTCGAGGCCGGCGCCGCTGCTGTTCAGGCAGCTCATGACGCAGGCATCCCCGTTGTTGGCTCGAATGCACGTGTCAACTCGGACCTGCTGACGTCCTATGTAGGCTCGAACGACGTCGAAGCAGGCGAGCTCGAAGGCAAGGCCGTGCTCGACAAGATGGGTTGCAAGGGCAACCTCGTGATCCTCGAAGGCCCAATTGGCCAGTCGGGACAGATCCAGCGCCTCGAAGGCAACGAAAAGGCGCTCAAGGCATGCCCGGATGTGAAGGTTCTCGAAAAGCAAACCGCGAACTGGTCGCGCGCAGAAGCACAGACGCTGATGGAAAACTGGCTGACCTCCCATCCAGGCCAGATCAACGGCGTTATCGGCCAGAACGACGAAATGGCGCTCGGCGCGATCGAAGCAATCAAGGCGGCCAACCTCAAGGTCGGTGACTTCGCGATTGCAGGCGTCGATGGCGTGACCGACGCCATCAACGCCGTAAAGGGCGGCCAGATGGCCTCCATCCTGCAGGATGCGAATGCACAGGCACAGGGCGCCTTGGATGTCGCGATTAAGGCGGCGAAGAAAGACTATCAGCCCGAATCTGCAATCTGGAAGCAATATCCGTCCATGAAGTGGGACGATGGTGTTGTGAAGGACTATCTTGTTCCCTGGACCCCGGTCACCCCGCAGAATGCCGATCAGCTTCTGGAATCGCGCAAGTAATAGCAAAGTCAGAGGGGCGGCCGTCTATGCCGCCCCGATCTCAACAGACCAAGGTTCGAAAACATGACCGATACCGCTCACCCAATTGACCTTAATTTCCCGCTGACAGGCAAAGTGGCGCTCATCACCGGCGGCGCCTCCGGGATCGGCGCTGCCATTGCCGATGCCTTCGCTTCCAAGGGTGCCAAAGTCGCCGTGCTCGACATCAATGCAGACATTGCCAAGCTCAAAGCCGATTCACTCGGCGGTGGTGCAAAGCCCTTTGTTTGCGACGTCTCTGATCCGACGTCGGTCAATCAGGCAGTTGCCGACGTTCTTGCGGCCTTCGGCGGGATCGATATAGCGGTCAACAGCGCCGGCGTTGCGCTCCTGGCCCCGGCCGAGGGCATCTCGGTCAACGATTGGGACAAGACCATCAACATCAATCTCAAGGGGAGTTTTCTTGTCACGCAGGCAGCGGGACGAGCGATGATCGCAGCCGGCAATGGGGGAAAGATCGTCAACATGGCCTCTCAGGCCGGCACGGTCGCCATCGAGGAGCATGTGGCTTACTGCGCGTCGAAATTCGGTGTCATCGGAATGTCCAAGACTTTCGCCGCCGAGTGGGGCAAATACGGAATTTGCGTCAATACTATTTCACCGACCATCGTGCTCACCGAACTCGGCAAGAAGGCCTGGGCCGGCGAGAAGGGCGAGGCCGCCAAGAAGCGCATTCCCACCGGTCGCTTTGCATATCCCGAGGAAATCGCCGCCGCCGCAGTCTTCCTGGTCTCGGCAGGCGCGAACATGATCAACGGCGCCGATCTCTTGATCGACGGCGGCTATACAATTCTCTGAGCTGAAACGCCCGGACATTTCAAGGAGACACTATGCAGCGGTTTATCAATAACCCCGATCAAGTCGTCGAAGATACGGTCAGGGGCTTCGTCAAGGCTCATGCCGATATTCTCCGTCTTGCACAAAATCCACGCGTCATTGTCGCGAAGAACGCCCCCATTGCCGGTAAGGTCGGCGTCGTAACCGGAGGCGGCTCGGGTCACGAACCTGGCTTTATGGGCTACACCGGCAAAAACATGCTCGACGCGGTTGCCGTCGGCGAGCTCTTTTCTTCTCCGACCGCCAAGAGCTTTCACGACGCCATTCGTGAGGCAAACGGCGGAGCGGGCGTCGTCTGCCTGTATGGCAACTATGCCGGCGACAACATGAATGTGAAGATGGCGATCAAGCTGGCTGCCAAGGATGGCATCGAGGTCGCAACGGTCGTTGCCAACGACGACGTATGCTCGGCCCCGCCCGCCGAGCGGGAAAAGCGCCGCGGCGTCGCCGGCGAAATCTTCATGTGGAAAATCGGCAGCGCCAAGGCATCAGAAGGGGCGAGTCTTGAGGAAGTGCGGGCTATCGCTCAGAAGGCGATCGACAACTGCCGCTCGATCGGGGTCGGGTTGGGGCCATGCACCTTGCCGGCCGTTGGTCATCCCAACTTCCAGATCGAACCAGGCACCATGGAGGTCGGCATCGGCCATCACGGCGAGCCGGGTGTTCGCGTCGAGGCACTAAAGACAGCAGAGGAAATCGCCAAGGACATGTGCAAGATCGTACTTGACGACCACAACCTGCCTGCTGGCACGGAAGTGGCCGTCCTCGTCTCCGGTCTGGGCGCCACGCCTCTCAACGAACTCTACATCCTCAACGACACGATCGAGAAGGAAATCGTCGGGCGTGGGCTCGTTATTCACAAGACCTATGTTGGCAACTATTTCACGTCGCTGGAAATGGTTGGGGCGACACTTACCGTTCTTGCCCTTGATGCTGAAATCAAACCGCTCCTCGATGTCGAGGCCGCTTGCACCATAAAGCTTTGAGGAGAGACCACTATGCAGACCTTCACGAACAGCTCAGGGGGAGCGATCGTACTTTCCATAGCCGATCGCATTGTGGAGAATCGCGCCTATCTCAGCGAGATCGACGGAAAGATCGGCGACGGCGACCACGGCGTGAACATGGCCAAGGGTTTCGGCATGGCGGCAGAGCGCCTGAAAGGCAAAGATGCATCGCTGGGCGAATCCTTCGAGACACTCGGCACGTTGCTGATGACCGAAATTGGCGGCTCGATGGGCCCGCTCTATGGTGTCATGTTCACCGAGTTTGCCGAGAAGCTTGAGGGGGCGGAGACCATCGATCCCGGCACTTTCAGCGTCATGCTGCATGCCGGGCTCGAAGGTATCCAATCGATCGGCGCGGCAAAGGTTGGCGATAAAACCCTGCTGGATACGCTCGCGCCCGCAATAGAAGCCTTCGATGCTGCCATCGCTTCCGGCAAGTCGTTTGCCGACGCTCTCGATATCCTTGTCAGTGCTGCCGAAACGGGTCGCGATTCGACGATCAACCTAGTCGCGAAGATCGGCCGCTCGAGCCGCCTCGGCGAGCGGTCGCTCGGCATGCTCGATGCAGGCGCCACCTCATGCGCAATCATCCTCAAGGAACTTTCGCTCGGCGCTCGCGCCCGGCTTCAGGCATAAGGGAATAGGCGGGGCAGTTCGCCCCCTCGGTGTCTCCCAAGGCTGCGCGATCCGGCCAATTGCGGCTGGGTCGCGCGCCGCTTGTTTCGTCAACGGAGTTGCAAACACATGTTATTGCTTCCATCTTCCCGACGAAAGAAATGGGGGTCTATCGCAGATTCATGACGGTCAAGATATCCAAGAGAACCAATGCGTCAGAAGCGCCCGACCTGATGCCCCTGCGCTATGGCGACGACCCCTATGTCTGGGCTTGCTGGCTCTACTACGAAGACGGCATGACCCAGGGCGACATAGCGGACGTGATGGGAATCTCCCGCGCCACCGTCAACGCCTATCTCGCCGAAGCTCGGGAGAGGGGTATCGTCAATATTGCCATAGAGCCGGCTCGCCTCGCCTCGCTAACCGTCGCGCAGGAACTCAAGCGCCATTTCGGCCTGGCCGACTGTCTCGTTGTTCCAAGCGAAGACAATGCCCGCCCACTGATCGACAGAATAGGCGTGGCGGGTGCGCAGGCACTTCGGAAGCTGCTCAAATCCGGCGACACGATCGCCGTTTCTTGGGGGCGGACCGTGCTGGCGATTGGCGAGCGGGCCTCCGTGCCCGGCCTGCAGGATGTCACTGTCGTCCAGGCGACCGGCGGTACCCGCGCCAGCTTTGGCTATACACCGGAACTCTGCGCTGCCGCCATTGCCGGCGCAGTCAACGGCAAGCTGATCAATATTTCTGCGCCCGCAATTGTTTCTGCGCCCGATATCCGTGACATGCTGTTGCGCGAAACCCTAATTGAGAGCCAGTTTGAGGCGCTGTCCGGCGCCAACAAGATCCTCTTCGGAATTTCGTCTCTGCGTCCCAATTCGACCATCCACACAAGCGGGTTCTTCGAGTCGGTGTCTCTCCAGCAATATCTGGCGAAGAACGCAGTTGGTGTCGTCTCCGGTCGCTTTATCGACGGACACGGGCGCCCCGTCGACGGCCCGCTCGACGACCGGACGATCGGAATATCGCTTGATATGCTGAAAAACATTGGCCTGCGGATCGCTGCGGCGGGTGGCTTCGACAAGGTACCGGCAATCCTTGCCGCACTTCGCGGCGGCTACGTGAACGTGCTGATCACCGATGCCGCAACAGCGCGCGGCATTCTCAACGCCGACGGCGTCACGGAAATCGACCAGCGACTTTCGCAGCGTGCAAAGATGGAGGTCAACGCGGCTCCCTCTCAGGCAGTCCCCCGCACACACATCAAGAAATTCCTCAACAATCCCGACAATGTCGTAGAGGAAATGCTTGAAGGCGTGGTGAAGGCGCATTCCAGATATATCGTCCCGATCGACAAATCCCACCGTGCCCTGGTTGCCCGCGACGGGCCCAGGCCCGGCAAAGTCGGTCTCGTCATCGGCGGCGGAACGGGCCACGAGCCTGGTTTTTTTGGCTATGTCGGCAAGGGTCTGGCCGACGCGGTGGCCATCGGCAACATCTTTTCCTCGCCGCCGCCTGATCCAATTCTTCGATGTGCCGAAGCCGCGTCAGGGGGCGAGGGCGTGCTTTTCGTCTACGGCAACTACGCCGGCGACGTCATGAACTTCGAGATGGCGGCGGAGATGGCCGAAGCAAAAGGCATTCCCGTAAGGACGGTGCTGACAACCGACGACATCGCCTCGTCGCCGCTCGAAGACCGGGAGGGACGGCGTGGCGTTGCTGGCAATTTCTTCATATTCAAGATCGCGGGCGCCGCCTGTGATCGCGGCTTGCCGCTTGCCGCATGCGAGGCCGCAACCAGGAAAGCCAACGCGCGCACCTACACGGTCGGGGTGGCACTCGAACCCTGTTCCATGCCTCAAACCCGACGGCGCAATTTTGAGATCGGCCCCGATGACATCGAGTTCGGCATGGGAATCCACGGCGAGCCGGGCGTTGTTCGGGAGCCGATGATCGATGCTGATGAGATCGCAGACAAGGTATTGGATCGCATTTTTGCAGAAATGAAGCCGGTTTCAGGTGACCGCGTCGCTGTCCTGGTCAATTCGTTCGGCGCGACGCCGCTGATGGAGCTCTACATCCTCTTCAGGAGGGTGGAGCAACGGCTTAGCGCAAAAGGCATTGCCATCGAGGCGAATTGGGTCGGACACTACTGCACCTCGCTCGATATGGTGGGCGCATCGATATCGATCTTGCACCTCGATCACGAGTTGGCCGGACTGTTATACCATCCTTGCGACACCCCTGTTCTCAAGGTCGGCTGAAAACCAAACGGGGTGCGGAAGGCGAATAGCCACCGCATCTCGCTCAAGCGAGGAGGATAATCATGCCTGGAAGCGCGACGCGAAGGCTAAGCGGGATGTTCAATCGGATATCCAATGAAATTACCGAGGAGAAGGATCGCCTTACGGCCCTGGATGGCGCGATCGGCGATGCTGATCATGGAATAACCATGTCGCTCGGCTTCATGGCCGTCACCAGCGAGCTGGCGAGAATAGATCTTGATCATACGCTGCCATCGGCTGTGTTCAGGATCGCGGCTTCGGCATTCCTAAATGCCGTTGGTGCCTCGACCGGTCCCCTCTATGCAACAGCTTTCCTCCGAGCCGCACAGGCTCTGGAGAAAGACGAACGTCTTTCGCTTGCCGACCAGGCGGCGGTCGTCGAGGCAATGACGGCCGGTATCCAGCAGCGCGGAAAAGGCCAGCTTGGTGACAAGACGATGCTGGACGCGTGGATTCCTGCTGCCGATGCCGCTATGGGCGCAAGAGCGCGTGACGCCGGAGCCTCAGAGATGTGGAGCAGTATCGTGGAAGCCGCTGAGACCGGCGCGAACGCGACACGATCCATGGTTGCGGCTCGTGGACGGGCGGCCAGGCTCGGAGAACGATCTCTTGGGCACATGGATCCGGGTGCCGCCTCTGCAGTCATCATCCTGCGCGCAATGATGAAGACTTTCGCAAGCGAAAACTCGCGAGAACAAGTTTTTCCAAGCTAATGCGTGTCGCGTTCAATTGGCCCGATCCGGTAGTCTTGAAGCAGTTGTGGCATTCTTCAATCGAGACGCGCGCAATGATCCAAGTCCGGCAATACTTTCCTCGACAGTCGGTTTCCCGACCTATCAGCCCATGCGTTCTGAGGCGTAGGAGCCGGGGCTGGCCGGGAAGACGATGGTGCGGTTGCCGTTGATGAAGACGCGGTGATGGATATGGGCGTGGATGGCGCGAGCCAGCACCTGGCTTTCGACGTCGCGGCCCATCGAGACGTAGTCTTCCGCACTTTGCGAATGGGTGACCCGCACCGTGTCCTGCTCGATGATCGGGCCTTCGTCGAGGTCGGCGGTGACATAATGGG
>NZ_PCDP01000053.1 GCF_003240585.1 Arminella tubonensis | reverse complement strand
GGCAGCCATCAACCGCTTTATCAAAGAGCACAATGAAGAGCCGAAGCCGTTCATCTGGAAAGCAGACCCTGACGACATCATCGCAGCCGTCAGACGTGGGCACCAAGTGTTGGAATCAATCGACTAGGTTGCCGCACCCGCTCAAACACTCGATTCCTCTGTTGCGCGGAGAGCGTTGTTTTAGGAGAACGGCGCGGCAAGTTAACCCCCTCCCCCTTGTGGGGAGGGTTGGGGAGGGGTCTTTCTTCCCATTTAATGCTTGACGCAGGATATCTGGTGATTATATTTTAAACTTAAAATAACTCGACACGATGCGGCTCGCGCCGTGGAGCGACTGTAGAGGAAATGCGATGAAAATCGTCTGTATCGGTGGCGGCCCCGCAGGGCTCTATTTCGGCCTTCTGATGAAGAAGCTCCACCCGGAACACTCGATCCGCGTCGTCGAGCGCAACAAGCCCTACGACACCTTCGGCTGGGGCGTCGTCTTCTCCGACGCGACCATGGATTCGATGAAGGTCTGGGACCCCGAAAGTGCGGCCGAAATCCAGGATGCCTTCAATCACTGGGACGATATCGAAGTCTGGTTCAAGGGCACGAGGCAGCGCACGTCCGGCCATGGCTTCGTCGGCATCGGCCGCAAGAAACTCCTGAACATCCTGCAGAAGCGTTGCGAAGCGCTCGGCGTCGAGCTCGTCTTCGAAACCGATGCGAACTCCGATCTCGATTATCCGGACGCCGACCTCGTCATCGGCTCGGACGGGCTGAACTCGAAAATCCGCAATCACTATCCCGAGATCTTCCAGCCCGACATGATCACCCGCCCGAACCGGTATATCTGGCTGGGCACTAACAAGCTCTACGACGCCTTCACCTTCGATTTCCGCAAGACCGACCACGGCTGGTTCCAGGCACATATCTACAAGTTCGACGACAAGACCTCGACCTTCATCATCGAGACCACGGAAGAGGCTTATCTTGCCCACGGCCTCGACAAGATCGACCAGGACGGCTCGATAGCCTTTTGCGAGAACCTGTTTTCGGAAGTGCTCGGCGGCGCCTCGCTGATGACCAACGCCCGCCATGTCCGCGGCTCGGCCTGGCTCAATTTCAACCGGCTCATCTGCGGAAAATGGAGCCATTTCAACGGCAATTCCCACGTCGTGCTGATGGGTGACGCCGCCCATACCGCCCATTTCGCCATCGGCTCCGGCACGAAGCTTGCGATCGACGATGCGATCGAATTGACGCGCCAGTTCCAGCTGCAGGGCCATACCGTCGATAAGATCCCCGCCGTCCTCGACACCTACGAGGAAATCCGCCGTGTCGACGTCGCCCGCATCCAGAATGCGGCGCGCAACGCCATGGAATGGTTCGAGGTCGTCGGCCGCCGATATGCCGACACGCTCGAACCCGAGCAGTTCATGTATTCGATGCTCACCCGCTCGCAGCGCATCAGCCACGAAAACCTCAGGCTCCGCGACAAGGACTGGCTTGAAGGCTACGAGCGCTGGTTTGCGAAGAAGTCGGGGCTTGCCGTCGGCAACGATCGCTGCCTGCCGCCGATGTTCACGCCCTATTCGCTGCGCGGCGTCACGCTGCCGAACCGCATCGTCATGTCGCCGATGGCGATGTATTCGGCCAAGGACGGCCTGATCAACGATTTCCACATGGTGCATCTCGGCGCGCGCGCGCTCGGTGGCGCGGCTCTGATCTTCGCCGAAATGACCTGCGTTTCGCCCGACGCCCGCATCACCCCGGGTTGCCTCGGGCTCTGGAGCGAGGAGCAGGCGGAAGGTTGGCGCCGCGTCGTCGATTTCGTCCACAGCAATAGCAGCGCCAAGGTCGGCATCCAGCTTGGCCATGCGGGCCGAAAGGGCGCGACCAAGGTTGCCTGGGAAGGCATCGACCAGCCGGTGACCGAGGGCGAATGGCCGCTGATCTCGGCCTCCGCCCTGCCCTACCTGAAACACAGCCAGGTGCCGAAGGCGATGGACCGTGCCGACATGGACCGCGTCAAGGCCGAACACGTTCGCGCCACCGAACTGGCCGCAACGACCGGCGCCGACTGGCTGGAGCTGCACTGCGCCCACGGCTACCTGCTCTCGAGCTTCCTTTCGCCGCTCACCAACATCCGCGATGACGAATACGGCGGCAGCCACGAAAATCGCGCCCGCTACCCGCTGGAGATATTCAAAGCCATCCGCGCCGTCTGGCCTGAGGACAAGCCGATCTCGGTCCGCCTGTCCTGCAACGACTGGACCGATGGCGGCAATACGCCTGAGGATGCCGCGATCTTCGCGCAGATGTTCAAGGATGCCGGCGCCGACCTGATCGACTGCTCGTCCGGGCAGGTGTCAAAGGAGGAGCAGCCGGTCTATGGCCGCCTCTTCCAGACCCCCTTCTCCGACAAAATCCGCAACGAAATTGGTATCCCGACCATCGCGGTCGGGGCAATCTCGGAAGCAGACCACGCCAATTCGATCATCGCCGCCGGTCGCGCCGATCTCTGCGCCGTCGCCCGTCCGCATCTGGCAGACCCCGCATGGTCGCTGCACGAAGCGGCCAAGATCGGTATAAGCTCGATCCCCTGGCCAAAGCAGTACCAGGCAGGCAAGTATCAGTATGAAGCCAACCTCGCCCGCGCGGTTCCACCCGCGCCGGCAAAGTGAGTAGCCGACGATGACAACCTCGGGCAAACTTGCGGGCCGTCATGCCCTCGTCACCGGTGCCGGCAGCGGCATCGGCGCAGCGATCGCACGCGCCCTTGTTGCCGAAAGCGCCCATGTGACGCTCGCCGCCCGCCGCCGCGAGCCGCTCGATGCACTTGCCACGGAACTCGGAGACGCGGCGTTCGTTGCCGCCGGTTTCGACGTGACGAATGCCGAGGCAATCGCCACCGGCTTTGCCGCCGCAAGGACGAAATTCGGTCCGGTGACTATCCTTGTCAACAATGCCGGCGAAGCACCCACCGCGCCGTTTGAAAAAACCAGCCTGGACATGTGGTCCCGGGTGATCTCCGTGGATCTCACTGGCGTCTTCCTGGTGACGCAGGCAGCTCTGGCGGACCTGAAATCGCACGGCCACGACGCCCGCATCATCAACATCGCCTCGACGGCCGGGCTTCAGGGCTACGGCTACGTCTCCGCCTATGTCGCCGCCAAGCACGGCGTCGTCGGCCTGACCCGGTCGCTGGCGGTCGAGCTCGCAAAGACCGGCATCACTGTCAACGCCGTCTGCCCCGGCTTCACCGATACGCCGATCATCGAGCGCGCGATCGACACCATCGTCGCCAAGACCGGTCGCTCTGCCGAGCAGGCACTGGCCGAATTCACAAAATCCAATCCGCAGGGACGGCTCGTCAAACCGGAGGAGGTTGCCGATACCGTTCTGTGGCTCGCATCGCCGGGCGCGGCATCGATCAACGGTCAGGCAATCGCGGTTGCCGGTGGGGAGGTTCAGGCGGGATGAGCGAGCGCGACATGACGATGCAGGGTCATCTGAAGCCCTTCAAGGACTACCAGGCAAAGCATTTCCTCTGGGAGGTCAGCGACGACGGACGCGTGGCGACCATTCGCCTGAACCGGCCAGAGCGTAAGAACCCGCTTACTTTCGAAAGCTACGCCGAACTCCGCGATCTCTTCCGCGACCTCGTCTATGCATCCGACGTCAGGGCGATCGTCCTGACCGGCGCCGGCGGCAATTTCTCGTCCGGCGGCGACGTATTCGAGATCATCGAGCCACTGACCCGCATGGCAATGCCGGAGCTTCTCGCCTTCACCCGCATGACTGGCGATCTGGTCAAGGCGATGCGCAAATGCCCGCAGCCGATCGTCACCGCCGTCGACGGCATCTGTGCCGGCGCCGGCGCGATCCTCGCAATGGCCTCCGATCTGCGCCTGGCGACGCCCGAGGCAAAGACCGCCTTCCTGTTTACCCGGGTAGGCCTCGCCGGCGCCGACATGGGCGCATGCGGCATCCTTCCCCGTATCATCGGCCAGGGCCGCGCCGCCGAGCTGCTCTACACCGGCCGCTCGATGACCTCTGCCGAGGGCAGTGCATGGGGCTTCTACAACGGTCTCCATGCGCAGGCCGATCTGGAACAGGAAGCCGTCAAGCTCGCCCGTTCGCTCGCCGATGGCCCATGGTTTGCCCATGGCATGACCAAGACCATGCTGAACCAGGAATGGGCGATGGGCATCGACGAGATGATCGAATCCGAAGCGCAAGCGCAGGCGCTCTGCATGGCGACGCAGGATTTCCGCCGCGCCTTCGAAGCCTTCGCCGCCAAGCGCAAGCCAGAATTCCGAGGGAATTGACGCGATGTCGGCGCCAACCATGCTCAGAGGACCGACGCGCGACCATCTCGAATGGCCGTTCTTCGACATCGAGCATCGGGAGTTTGCCCGGAACGTCGATCAATTCGCAAAGTCGGCGCTGAGCGAAATCGACCACGCGGACGTCGACAATGCCTGCCGCAAGCTGGTGCGGGCCCTCGGCGACGCCGGGCTCCTGCGCGCTGCGGTTGGTACTGGTGCACCCGGCGACATGCCGATCGATTCCCGCCTTGTCTGCCTCGCCCGCGAAACGCTTGCCTGGCATGACGGGCTTGCCGATTTCGCCTTCGCCATGCAGGGCCTCGGCACCGGCGCGATCGGGCTTTCAGGAGACGATGCACTGCGCGCTACGGTGCTGCCGAAGGTGCGGTCGGGAAAATGGCTGGCCGCTTTCGCCCTGTCGGAAAAAGACGCCGGCTCCGATGTCGCGGCGATGGCTTGCGCAGCCCGGCTTGACGGCGAACACTATGTTCTCGACGGCGAGAAAACCTGGATTTCCAACGGCGGCATTGCCGATGTCTACACCGTCTTCGCCCGCACCGGCGAGGCTCCGGGAACGCGCGGCATCTCCGCATTTGTCGTCTTTGCCGACGACCCGGGCTTCTCGGTCACCGAGCGGATAGAGGTGATCGCGCCGCACCCGCTGGCGACCATCCGCTTCGAGAATTGCCGCATCCCTGCGTCGCGCCGCCTTGGCGCTCCGGGCGAAGGCTTCAAGATCGCCATGCGGACGCTCGACATCTTTCGCGCCTCGGTGGCGGCGGCTGCCGTCGGCTTCGCACGCCGCGCACTCGACGAATCCATCGCCCATGCCAAGGCGCGGCCGATGTTCGGCGGAGCGCTTGCCGACCTGCAGTTGACGCAAGCCGCCCTCGGGGATATGGCGACCGGCATCGATGCTGCAGCACTGCTCACATACAGGGCGGCCTGGCGTCGCGACGTGCAGAAACTGCCGACGACCCGCGAAGCGGCCATGGCCAAGATGACGGCCACGGAGACGGCGCAGAGCGTGATAGACCGTGCCGTCCAGCTTTTCGGCGGCCGCGGCGTCAGAAGTGGCGAAATAACAGAGAAGCTTTATCGAGAGATTCGTGCGCTTCGCATCTACGAGGGTGCGACCGAGGTTCAGAAACTGATCGTCGCGCGCGAGCTCCTGAAGGCCAATTGATGGGAGATCAGACTATGCAGCACACCCGTGAAATCTTTGACTGGGCCGATCCGTTCCGGCTGCAGGAGCAGCTGACCGACGAAGAGCGCATGGTGCTCGACACCGCGCAATCCTATGCGCAGGAAAAGCTTGCCCCTCGTGTTCTCGATGCCTTCCGCCACGAAAAGACCGACCCGGCGATCTTCCGCGAAATGGGCGAACTCGGCCTGCTCGGCCCGACGATCGCACCGGAATACGGCGGCTCCGGCCTCGGCTATGTCGCCTACGGCCTGATCGCGCGCGAGGTCGAGCGCGTCGACAGCGGCTACCGCTCGATGATGAGCGTGCAGTCGTCCCTGGTCATGGTACCGATCGACGCCTTCGGCTCAGAAGCCCAGAAGCAGAAGTACCTGCCAAGGCTCGCAACCGGTGAATGGATCGGCTGCTTCGGCCTGACCGAGCCCAACCACGGTTCCGACCCCGGTTCGATGGCGACCCGCGCGAAAAAAGTGGACGGCGGCTACAGCCTGACCGGTTCCAAGACCTGGATCTCCAACGCCCCCATCGCCGACGTCTTCGTCGTCTGGGGCAAGACGGAGGACGGCGTCATCCGCGGCTTCATCCTCGAGAAGGCCTGGAAGGGACTGTCGGCCCCGGCGATACACGGGAAAGTCGGGCTGCGCGCCTCGATCACAGGCGAAGTGGTGATGGACAACGTCTTCGTGCCCGAAGAAAACATGCTGCCCAACGTTACCGGCCTCAAGGGGCCTTTCACCTGCCTGAACTCGGCCCGCTTCGGCATCGCCTGGGGTGCGCTAGGCGCTGCCGAGGATTGCTATGCCAAGGCGCGGCAATACGTGCTGGATCGCAACCAGTTCGGCCGGCCGCTTGCCGCCAACCAGTTGATCCAGAAGAAGCTGGCCGACATGGCGACCGAGATCAGCCTCGGCCTTCAGGGCTGCCTGCGCCTCGGACGGATGAAGGAAGAGGGCCACCCGCCGGTCGAGCTCACCTCCATCCTCAAGCGCAATTCCTGTGGCAAGGCGCTCGACATCGCCAGGGCTGCCCGCGACATGCTCGGCGGCAACGGCATCTCGGACGAGTTCGGCATCATCCGCCACTTGGTCAACCTTGAAGTGGTCAACACCTACGAAGGAACCCACGACATCCACGCCCTCATCGTCGGCCGAGCCATCACCGGCATCGCGGCCTTTGCGAACTGAGGCACGAACTTGGCATTCAAGGCAACCAGACCCTTGCGCTTTGGAGATTGCGATCCCTCGGGGATCGCATATTTCCCATCCTACCTGAACATCCTCGTCGGTGTGACGGAGGACTATTTCGCGTCGCTCGGCTTTCCCTGGAAAACCCTGATAGAACAGCGCCGTATCGGCATGCCAACGGTGCGCCTTGACGCGACCTTCGTAAGTCCCGGCTTTCAAGGGGACGAACTGGAATTCGCGATCGTGGTGCGCCGCATCGGCCGCTCCTCGCTCGATCTCGAGCATGAGGTTTCCGCCGCCGGCAAGGTCCTCTGGACCGCACGCCAGCGCGTCGTCGCCACATCGCTCGATACCCATCAATCGCTTGCCTGGCCGGATGATATCCGTGCAGCGCTGGAACATCATCTGGAGAAGACCGATGCACACGATCCTGCAGCCTGAAGGTTGGGCCAAGCCGATCGGATATGCCAACGGCATGTCGGCCACCGGTCGCATGGTGTTCGTCGGCGGCCAGGTCGGCTGGAACGAGAGCTGCGAATTCGAGAGCGATGATTTCGTGGCGCAGGTCCGCCAGACGCTGAAGAACGTCGTGGCAATTCTTGCGGCAGGTGGTGCCGAGCCGCAGCACATCACCACGATGACCTGGTACTTCACCGACAAGGCGGAATATCGCGACAACCTCAAGGGCATCGGCCAGGCCTATCGCGACATCATCGGCCGCCATTTCCCGGCGATGGCCGCCATGCAGGTCGTGGCCCTCGTCGAGGACCGCGCCAAGATCGAGATCCAGGCCACCGCCGTCGTTCCGGAATAACGGAGGGATAAGCAATGGCGGGTTTAAGCTTTTCCGAAAGCGTATCGGCAACAGCAGCCGACGGCATTCTGGTCGTCACGATCGACAACCCGCCGGTCAATGCAACCTCGACCCATGTGCGCATCGGCCTGATGGCAGCACTTGACCACGCCGAGCGGGATGCTGGCATCATCGGCGTCATGCTCACGGGCGCGGGCCGCACCTTCGTTGGCGGCGCCGACATCAGGGAATTCGGCAAGCCTCCCCTCGAACCGTTGCTGCCGGACGTCATCAACCGCATCGAGAACTTTGACAAGCCAATTGCGGCGGCCATCAATGGCGCCGCCCTCGGCGGCGGCTGCGAGATCGTCCTTGCTTGCCACGGCCGCATTGCCGGCACCGCCGCGAGCTTCGGCCTGCCGGAGGTCAAGCTCGGCATCGTTCCGGGCGCCGGCGGCACACAACGACTTCCGCGCCTCATCGGGACCATAGCCGCCATCGACCTGATCGGCACCGGCCGTATCGTCAAGGCCGACGAAGCCGTGACGCTCGGCCTCATCGATAGCGTGGCCGCCGATCCGCTGGCGGCGGCCGAAGCCATGGTTAGAGACCTCGCGACAAGACCGCTTCGCCGAACCGGCCAGCTCGCCGTCAGAGCCGAAGATACGGCTGCGATCGACGCTGCTGCCCAAAAGGTGCTCGGCAGATCCAGAGGCCAGACAGCCCCCGGACAAACCGTTCGACTGGTCATCTCGGCCTCCACCACCCCCCTCGCCGAAGGTCTTGCGGACGAACGCGCCACCTTCCTTCGCCTGCGCGACAGCGAGCAGGCTTCGGCACTCCGCCATGTCTTTTTCGCCGAGAGATTGGCCGGCAAGGTCGATGGCCTGGAGAAAATAGTTGCGCGGAAGATCGAGACGGTTGGCATCGTCGGCACCGGCCTGATGGGTTCGGGAATTGCCGTCGCTACGCTTAATGCCGGCTACCGCGTCATCGGCATCGAGCAAACCGAGGAAGCCGCCAAAAAAGGCCGCGAGCGCATCGCCGGTATCTTGGAGAAAGCCGTGCAGATCGGCCGACTGGATGCCCCAGGTCTGGCAGATCGGCTGCAGAGATTGACGGTGACGTCCGAGATGGAAGCGCTTGCCGCAGCCGATCTGATCATCGAGGCCGTCTTCGACGACCTGACCGTCAAGACCGAACTCTTCCAGCGCCTCGACGTGGTCGTACACGACGACGCCATCCTCGCCACCAACACCAGCTATCTGGACCCCGATGCCATAGCCGCAGCGACGCGTCTTCCCGAGCGCATCGTCGGACTGCACTTCTTCTCCCCGGCCAATATCATGCGGCTGGTGGAAGTGGTGAACTGCGCAAAGACCGCGCCTGATGTACTCGCAACGGCCCTCGCCTTCGCCAAACGCCTGGGCAAGCTGCCCGTTGTCAGCGGCGTCACCGAAGGCTTCATCGGCAACAGCATCTTCTCCGCCTATCGGCGCGAGGCCGAATTCATGCTCGAAGACGGCGCCCTGCCCCACGAGATCGACGCCGCGCTTGAAGCCTACGGTTTCCCGATGGGCCTCTTCGCAGTCTATGACATGGCCGGCCTCGAGATCGCCTGGGCGCGCCGCAAGCGCCAAGCCTCGACGCGCGACCCGAATGCACGCTACGTCGACATATCAGACCGCCTTTGCGAAGCCGGGCGCTTCGGCCAGAAGGCCGGTCGCGGCTGGTATGTCTACCCCGGCGGCAAGCGCACCGTCGACCCCGAGGTCACCGCACTGATCGAACAGGCGCGCCGCGAAAAAGCGATCGAGCCCCGTTCGTTCACATCAGACGAGATCGTGACGCGCCTGCTGAAAGCCATGGCCGACGAAGGCGACCGCCTTTTGGCCGGCGGCATCGCCGCGAGACCCGGGGATATCGACCTTGTAATGATCAACGGCTACGGCTTCCCATCCTATCGTGGCGGCCCGATGTTCGCAGCCGGCCGCCGCTGACGGACTTGACGCAACCAATCCTAGGACCATCTTAGATCAAGCACTTTAGGTTGAAGCTTGTGATCTGAATAAAAGGTGGGGAAGATGCGAACACTGATGCTCGTCATCGTCGTGGTAATGATCGGCTCCATCCTGAGTATTCTCGTCATCAAGCCGTTCAGCCCCAGCAAGAGCGGCAAGGACGCGGAGCCGCAGAAAGTCATCCAGCAGCCCGACCCGCAGAAGCCATAGGCCGGGACGCCATCGCCCCGGCCCGGCAAAGTATGGTCAGGCCGGCTCGAACAGCGGCGCGATGGTCATCTCGGGCACCAGCACCAGCCCCTTGTCGGTGATGCGGATTTCCGGGATCACCGAGAGCGGGATGAGGTTGAACCCCATATAGGCGATGGTGCACTCCGCCTTTTCCCATTCGACCTTCAGCAGTTTCACTTCGTCGGCAACCTCATGCACCCGCTTGTCGGACAGAAGTCCGGCAATGGGCAGCGGCACCATCGCCGTCACCTTCCCGTCCATGACGACGCAGACCCCGCCCTGCCTGGCCTCGATCGCATCCAGCGCCACCTGCATGTCGGCCTCGTTTGTGCCGGCCACGATGATGTTGTGGCTGTCATGCCCGACTGATGAAGCGACCGCGCCTTTCTTCAGGCCGAAGCTGTTGAGCAAACCGTGTGCGACGTTCCCCGGAGACTTGCCATGTCGCTCGACCACCGTCACGAAACAAAGACCGTGGCGCTCGAAATGGGTCTGCCAGTCGTTCGCCGGCTCGAGTTCTACTGTCACATGCCCGAGCGTGATACCCGGTAGTTCCGTCTTGATCGTGTGGGCGATGACCGGCTCGGTCGGCAGGTCGGGCGTCAGCTTGAGGTTCTTCGGCAGCTTGACGGTATGATAGGCCGCCTCGGGGTATCGATAGGGATTGGAAAGTGCAGCCTCCAGCACCGGCGTGATCTTCCTGTGGTCGACGACGAGCTCGCCGCCGTACCAGGTGCTGACCGGCTTCAGCTCATCGGTCAGAAGCACGAGGTCGGCGCGCCGCCCGCCCCCGAGCCCACCGATCTCGCCATCCATGCCGAAGCGTGTCGCGCCGTGCAGCGAGCCCATGGCCCAGGCCTGCTCCCTGGACATGCCGGCCTTCATCGCTTCGCGTGTCACCCAGTCGAGACCGAACAGCAAAAGGTCGTCGGCATCGCGATCGTCGGTGCAGACGGCGATACGCTTGTGTGAGGCGCCGAGTTCGGTGATCGTCTTGATCGCATGCGGCAGGCTATGCCACGGCGTCGTCGGCGGCCCACCGCGCAGGAACAGCCAGATACCGGCCTCGAGCATATCGTCGGCAATCTCCCGATCGATTGCTTCATGGGTGTCGGTGACGCCTGAAGCGGCATAGGCGGACACGAACTCGCGGCCATAGACATGACCCGATACGGGACGGCCGCGCTGCAGGGCCGCGGCGAGGATCGCGTGGCTGCGCTCGTCGCCCATCGCCACCTGGACGAAATCCATTTTCTCGCCGAGCGCCACCGCCTCCGGCCATTTGTCGAACAGTCCGGCAATCTTCTCAGGCGTCAGGTCGCCGCCTGCCGTCTCGAGTGCCGCCGAGGTTGCGGGCACCGTGCTTGGCACCGTCAGGAAAATCGACAGCGGCGCGTGCCGCGCATCTTCCAGCATCGCCTCGACGCCGGCGACATCCATGACGTTGCCGATCTCGTGGCTGTCGCAGAAAATCGTCGTCGTGCCGTTGAGAAGGGCTGCCTCGGCATAGGCGCAGGCCGTCACCATGCTGGACTCGATGTGGATATGCGGATCGACCAGGCCTGGAGCGATGATCCCGCCCTTGGCATCATAGAGTTTTGCGCCGCTTCCCCTGTAGGTACCGGCGGGTTTCACAGCGGCGATGCGACCGCCAGCAACCCAGACTTCCCGGTCACCGAGAATGCGCTCGGAATAGGTGGAAAGCACCCTGGCTCCCTGTATCACCAGATCTGGTTCCCTGCGGGCAGAAGCAACGTCGGCAAGCGTCCGCGTCATGGTCGACAGCGGCTTTACGGAAAAACGGGTGAGCGTGGCCATCGAAATCCTATCCTGCCAGAGACCGGACGCGTACTCTCCCACGGCGAACTCTTCACCGCAAAATCTACGCGAAGTCGTATTGTCTAATAATTTGACATGCTTTGCATTTGAGCATGTTAGGCCGATTTTGGAGATCACCACAAGAGCCCAGGGCGAACGATATGCTGCGATATCGGACCATCCACACGGGATCATTTGTCGAGAAGGAACCGCTCCAAACAACCCGTCTCGGACACATTCGGACTACGACGCAAGAAACGGGCTTCTTTTAGCCTTCGCCTGTGAGACTGTGACAACTGCCGAAAGTGGAAGGGAGAATTTTTTGATGAGAACGATCATGCTTGGCCTTGCGCTCGTGGGTATCGCCTCCCCCGCGTTGGCAATATCCACACAGGTCTCGACGCAGATCTCCTGCTCTGCAATTCACGCGCTTATCCAGAGGGATAGGGCTGTAATCCTGCGCTACACATCGAAAAGCCCGCCGGGCCTTCCGATCTATGATCGGGCCGTTGCCGATCCGGTCGTGTGTTTCGGCAGCGGCACCGGCAAACGCGACTATTTCCCCGCCTCGGACACGAACAGCTGCGCCGTCTGGGTTTGCGCACCCGGCAGCGATCTGCGGCCCTGAGGAATAGAACGGTCAGCCCGCGGAAATCAGCGTGAATAATTCCTGCGCGCGCTTGACGCCACGCAATGCATAGCGGCCGACGGAGACCAGTTCGTTTCGTTGCGCAACCGGAGCCGCGGCGACGAAGTTGGCGGACATCAGGATATCGCGATCCGCCGAGTGGCACATCGAGGCGATGCGGCTCACCTCGTTGACTGCGGGACCGATGACGGTGAAGTCCAGCCGGTCCTGGCTGCCGATATTGCCATAGAAGACGTCGCCGATGTGGAGGCCGAGATACACCTCCGTCACCGGCCGGCCCTCGATCTGGCGCTGGGAATTCAGATCTCCCAACCGCTGGCGCAGCAGTGATTCCGCCTTCAGCGCCGCCGCGCAGGCTTCGCTCATCTCCTCCGCCTTGAAAATCGCCAGCGTCCCGTCGCCCATCAGCTTCAGCACGTTGCCGCCGGCCTCATGGATCGATGAAATCACGGCATCGGCGTAGTCGTTCAGCATCGGAATGATCTCGTCCGGTTCAGCCGTGTCCGAGATGCGGGTGTAGTTGGCAAGGTCCGAAAACCACAGCGCTGCCGAAATGCGCTCCGTCTTGCCGCGAGTGATCTTGCCTTCGAGAACATGTCGCGCCGCATCTTCGCCGAGATAGACCTCCGCAATGGTGCGGGCAATCCGTCCGAGCGCCGTGCATTTGATCGCCAGAGCCAGAGCAGGGACGAGCCGGCGCAGGACGGAGAGGTCGTCATCGCAAAAACCTTCTCTGGACATCGTCGAGAAGTGCGAGAAAAAGCAGTCCATCTCGCCGATCGTGCCGGCCTCCTCGAAGCGATGGCAGAAAGCGATGAAGTCGGTGTAGCCGGCATCCTTCAACGTATCGAGCAGGTAGAAATCGGCGGGGTCGCCGAAGCCGATGCGGCGGCGCACCTCGTCGAGTTTGTTTTCCAGCAGATGATAGAAGGCCGATTTCTGCCAGGTTTCAGCGGCGATCCCCTCGACGGAAGGACCGTATTCGAAAACAGGTTCGATGATCTCCGTACTGTCCCAACGGAAAGCCCGTCCTTCGAACACTGGGTGCAGCGTATCCATCAACGCCATGCCGCGGTCCATGTTGAGACCGTGTCTGCGGCACGCCTCGCAGAAGCCCGCAAGCAGATCGGCCTCCGACGTACCTTTCAGACCTTGCTGCATGAGCCATGCAGCAATCTCGGCGATGTCTTTATCTTGCATGGAGTCATCCCAGCTGCTGAACGACCGATTTAATACCAATCCGACCGACAGGGAAGCGGCGGAACGAATAAATGGCTCTCAAGGACGGCCAATCGCCGCTCCATGGTCTTGGAGCGGCGATTTGACGCGACAGTGTTCTGATGAGCCAAAGGCTCTACGCGTTGATCCGCGGCTTCAGCAGATCTTCAAGGCCGATGCGCCGGAACATCTCGGCACGGACACGGTCGGCAACGCCATTGACGATCTCCGCACCGTCCTGCGACGGATCGATATGGACGCGGAACGGCCTTGTGCCGAAGGGCATGCCGACTACATCGACGATGGCGACGGCGACGCTTCCCGCGTCGGCATCGGCAGGCTCCAGGGCGGCAAGGCCCTTGAGAGCCTGGTCCGGAACTCCGGCATAGGGACCTTCGTCATACTCGGCGGCACGAGCCTTGTCGGTCGGAGAGCCGGAATGTGCGAAGTGGTTCGTCCCCTTGGTGAAGGCGCCGGGAACGATGATCGAAGTCTCGATGCCCCAGCGGGTAAGTTCCGAAGCGTAGGAGACGGCAAGGGAATCCATCGCTGCCTTGGCGGCAAAATAGGGCGACAGGTATGGAGGCGTGCCGCCACGGGTGCTCGACGAAGATACCCAGACCACGAGGCCCGTGCCCTGCTTGCGCAGATATGGAAGTGCCGCGCGGTTGACGCGCTGGGTGGACAGTACGTTGATGTCGAACAGCTCGGCAAATTGTTCGGGCGTAAACGCTTCCGCCGGGCCGAAGGACATGTGGCCGGCATTGTGGATGATGACGTCGATATGTCCTTCCTGCTCGATCACCCTGGCAATCCCCGCCTGGACCGACGCGTCGGAGGCGACGTCCAGCTCGACGGCTTTCAGGTCGACATTGTTCTCGGACGAGAAAGCGGCGACGGCCGCGACTTGCGGCGCGTTGCGACCCTCGGTTTCGCGCATGCTGGCGTAGACGGTGTGGCCGGCTCTGGCGAGGGCGCGGGCGGTGAGAGCGCCGAAGCCGCTCGAAGCCCCTGTTATGACGATGACTTGCTTGCTCATGATCCTGTTCCTTTTCTGAAAGCCGAAGAGCTTGTGGCGAACGCGTCGCGGCTCAGACCATGCCGCCGTTGGAGCGCAGTACCTGGCCGTTGATCCAGCCGCCGTCAGGCCCGACGAGGAAGGCGACGGACGAGGCGATATCTTCGGGCGTGCCCAGGCGTTCCAGCGGGTTCATCTTCGCCATCCGCTCGATCAGTTCGTCGCTCTTGCCGTTGAGGAAGAGGTCGGTGGCGGTCGGGCCGGGAGCGACGGCGTTGACGGTGATCGAGCGGCCACGCATTTCCTTGGACATGATCGCCGTCAATGTTTCGACGGCCGCCTTGGTGGCCGCGTAGACGCTGTAGCCTTCAAGCTTCAGGCCGACAACGCTGGTGGAGAAGTTGACGATGCGCCCACCGTCCCGCAGCCGCTTTCCGGCTTCGCGAAGGGTATTGAACGTGCCCTTCAGGTTGACGCTGATCTGGCGATCGAAATTTGCGTCGTCCGCGTCGGCAAGCTTGGCGAGCGACATGATGCCGGCATTGTTGATGAGGACATCGACGCCCCCGAATGCAGCCTCGGCTGCATCGAACATGCGGCGAACTGCTTCTGCGTCGCTGACATCGGCCTTGGAGGTCAGCGCCTTGCCGCCCTTCTGCTCGATCTTCCGGGCAAGCTCTTCGGCCGGAGCAGCATTACCGGAATAGTTGATGACAACAGTGAAGCCATCCGATGCAAGCCGCTCGGCGATGGCAGCACCGATGCCGCGGGAGGCGCCGGTGACGATGGCAACCTTGTTTGTATTCTCGGACATATCTTTCTCCTTCGTGTCTGCGCCGCAGCGCGTTTCAATGAGGAGAGGATGCCCTCTTTCTTTTTGCGCATAATCAGGCATTATCCGGCATCACTATCCGAAGATCGCGAACAAATAGATGGATCGGTTCGATGCCATGCGGGTTTTCACCCGCGTCGTGGAAAGGCGCAGCTTCACGCTGGCGGCGGAAGACACCGGGCTGCCGCGCTCGACAGTCACCGATGCGGTCAAGCAGGTCGAGGCGAGGCTGGGCGTCCGGCTGCTGCAGCGAACAACCCGGCACGTCTCCCCGACGCTCGACGGCGAGGCCTATTACCAGCGCTGCCTGCGCATCCTGTCGGATATCGAAGACGCCGAGAGCGCCTTTGCGGGCGCCAAACCGAAGGGGCGGCTGCATGTCGACGTGCACGGAACGCTTGCCCGGCATTTCGTCCTGCCGAGCCTGCCTGCCTTTCTCGAGACCTATCCCGACATCGATATCTACATCAGCGAGGGCGACCGGCTGGTCGACCTTGTCCGCGAGGGCATCGACTGCGTGCTTCGCGTCGGCGACCTGCAGGACAGCGACATGATCGCCCGCCGCGTCGCCATGCTCGAGGAAGTGACGCTCGCCTCCCCCGCCTATATCGAGCGCCATGGCATGCCGATGCATCCCGATGGGCTGGAGGGCCATCGCATCGTTGGCTTCCGGTCAACGGCGACGGGGGGCCTGCTGCCGCTGGAACTGACGGTCGACGGCGTTGTCCGCAACTACCCCTTGCCTGCGACCGTCGCGGTCAACGCCGCCGAAAGCTATTTCGCCGCCGCAAAGCTCGGGCTGGGGATGATCCAGGTGCCTCGCTATCACGCCGAGCATGCCCTGCGATCAGGCGAACTGGTTTCCGTATTGAAGGATTTCGCTCCCACCCGGACGCCGGTCTCCCTGCTCTATCCGCGCAACCGCCAGCTGTCGCCGCGCGTCCGCGTCTTCATCGACTGGGTGGCAGGGATATTCAATCGACACGCCGAAGTCGCCGACGGCTGAAACCGGTCGTTCAAATAAATGCCGGCGGCCCTTTGCATGAGCCGACGGCGTTCCTACCTCCAATAGGAAATTCCAGAGTGGCGTGACCTTGTCCGCCTCCATCACCAATGATTTTCCGAGGGGATTGCTACATGACTGAACAGAAGCAGTTGAGGCTCGGCGCCTTCATGCGCCCCGTCAGCCTTCACACCGGCGCCTGGCGCTATCCCGGCGCCTACCCGGATGCCAACTTCAATTTCAAGCACATCAAGAGCTTTGCCCAAAAGCTGGAGGCCGCGAAATTCGACGCCTTCTTCATGGCCGACCATCTGGCCGTGCTGAACATGCCGGTCGAGGCGCTGAAACGCAGCCACACGGTGACCTCCTTCGAACCGTTCACCCTGCTCTCCGCTCTTGCCGCGGTCACCGAGAAGATCGGCCTCGTTGCCACGGCCTCCACCACCTTCGATCAGCCCTACCATATCGCCCGTCGCTTCGCCTCGCTCGATCATATCAGCGAAGGACGCGCCGGCTGGAACATCGTCACCACCTCCAACCCGGATGCGGCGCTGAATTTCGGCCTCGACGAACATGTCGAGCACGACGAGCGCTACCACCGGGCGCGCGAATTCTACGACGTCGTCACCGGCCTCTGGGACAGCTTCGCAGATGACGCCTTCATTCGCGATGTCGAGAGCGGCATTTTCTTCGATCCTGAAAAGATGCACGTCCTTGCCCACAAGGGCGAAAGCCTGTCGGTCCGCGGGCCGCTCAATATCGCCCGCACGCCTCAGGGCTGGCCCGTCATCGTCCAGGCCGGCCAGTCCGAACCCGGCCGCCAACTGGCCGCCGAAACCGCGGAAGTCGTCTTCGCAGCCCCTCGGGACCTGGAGGGAGCCAAGTCGCTCTATGCAGATATCAAGGGCCGGATGCAGGCCATTGGCCGCAACCGCGATCATCTGAAAATCCTGCCTGCCGCTTTCGTCATCGTCGGCGATACCGTCGAGGACGCCCGCGCCAAGCGGGCCAAGCTCGACAGCCTCGTGCACTACGACAGCGCCCTCGCCTCGCTTTCGATCTCGCTGGGACACGACGCCTCCGGCTTCGATCCCGACGGTCCGCTGCCGGAAATTCCCGAGACCAATGCCAGCAAGAGCAGCCGCGAGCAGGTCATCCGCCTGGCAGAAAAGGAAAACCTCACCGTCCGCCAGCTGGCCCAGCGTCTCGGCGGCTATGGCGGACTGGCCTTCGTCGGCACGCCGCAGACGATTGCCGACGAGATGGAACAATGGCTCTTCGAGGAGGGCTCCGACGGCTTCAACGTCGTCTTCCCGTTCCTGCCTCAGGGCCTCGACGACGTGACCGACCGCCTCGTTCCGGAACTACAGCGCCGCGGCCTGTTCCGCCGCGACTATGAAGGCACGACGCTTCGCGACCATCTCGGCCTGCCGCGACCGGAAAACCGTTTCTTCGCGCAGGTGGCGCAGGCAGCTCAGTGACATCAGCCGCCAAATCGGTCAGAAGACATCGACCATTTGAGAGCCCTATCCATGAGCCATCTATCCCACTTCGATTACGACACGGCCTCCGACGCCGCGCGCGCCGAGCACGACAGGGAGATCGCCCTGCGCGGGCGCATGACCAATATGAAGCGGACGCTGCTGCATTCCCCGGTGGCGCACCGAATCTATGCCGAATGGTTCACGCTCCGCGAAGAGCTGCGCCCGGCGCTCGACGACCGCGCCGTCTGGCTGTTCTGCCAGGCGATCGCGATCGAATGCCGGGCGATTATCCCAGTGGGCTTCCTCCGGCGGGCGCTGATCAACGCCGGACTGAACCCGGAAACGATCGAACCGACCAATGACGAGGCGCTGCTGATCGAATTCGGCAAGGCAATGGTGATCGATTCCAATGGCGTTCCCGATGCGCTCTGGGATCGCCTCAAGTCCCGCTACGACGAGCCCACCCTCGTCAACCTCGTCGCCTTCGCCGGCATCATGATCGCCACCGCGATCTTCAACAACGTCGTCGACGTCGATGTGGACGAGGAACTGTTGCCGTATATTGAAGGCTTCGAATTTCCGGCGCGATGATTGGCGGATATTGCCGTTCCCAAAGACCCCCTCACCCTAACCCTCTCCCCGCGGGGGAGAGGGGACGACTGCGCTCATCGCAGCTTATCGGATATCAAAAAGGTGAGGGACGACGGCAGGCACGTCTATCCCCTTCGCCCCGCGTGCGGGGAGAAGGTGGCCGACAGGCCGGATGAGGGGGCGCCGCGACCTCGAGTTCACCAATCACCCCGAGACCGTCGTCGAAAACGCCGGATTGCCGCGGATCGTGTTGCTCACCGTACAGATCTCGTCTTCGGCCGCGCGTGCGATGGCCTCGCGCGTGGCGTCATCGAAATCGCCCTTGATCCTGAAGGCAATGTTGAATTTCTCGACGCGGGAAACGCCTTCGGCGGCCTTTTCGCCAGTGACCGCGGCGGTCACTTCAGTGAGCTTGTCGAGCACACTCATCTGGCTGGCCGCCATCCGCGCACTGAGCACGAGGCAGGCTGAAAGCGACGCATAGAGCAGGTCGAGCGGATTAAACCCCACCTGCGACGGGGCGGTGACGATATTGATCTCGCCACCCGTCACCGACGTCACATGAGGAAATCCGGTGCGGCCGAGGATTGCCGTAGCACCTGTCTGTCTTGCCTTTGCCTTCAGCTCAACCATGTCGAAAATCCCTGCAATTGATCCGTTCGAAACGTCATCTGAACAGATAAGGATTTCCGCCCGCGGAAACAATCGTCGGCACGAGTCGATCCGCCGAATAGGCTAATCGATGGAATGATGGGCCTGATCGCGCAGTTCGGCAAACTTGGTCGCGCTTTTGCTGAGGTGATTTCTGAGGTTGCGTCTCGCTCCAGCCTCATCGCCGTCGCGGATGGCGACGAAGATCGAGTAGTGCTCCTTGCGCATCCGGGCTGCATGCCGCCTGCGCTCTGCCGGCGTCATGCGATCGAAGCGGGCCCATTGCCGCGGCACCATGGCGCTACCGAAGGTGTCGAACAGTCGGGCGTAGTAGGAATTCTGCGTGGCGACGAGAATGGCGCGGTGGAAGGCGAAATCTTCCTCTGAGCCGGAAAGCCCTTCTTCGACCGCAGCATCGAGCGCGTCGAGCCGTCCCTGCATGCGAACGATGTCCTCATCGACACGCCGAAGAGCGGCAAGCCCCGCTGCCTCGACCTCGATGCCAAGACGCAGCTCGAGAACGCTCAAAATCTCGTCGATCGACTCCAGATCGTTCGGGACGATGGAGAAGGAACGCGGATTGGGATCGTTGGCGACGAAAGCGCCGAGGCCCTGACGGGTGGTGATGAGGCCTTTTGCCCGCAGCGATGCCAGCGCCTCGCGCACGACCGTCCGGCTGACGCCGGTTGCCGTCATGATCGCCTGTTCGGTCGGCAGGCGCTGACCGGGCTTCAGATCGCCCGATTCGATCTGCGTCACAAGCGTGTCGACCAGACCGCTGCGAAGGTTCGGCGTCTGCTGGATGGCATTGAACAGCGCGGTGTCCTTCTCGGTCATCGTTTCCCAAAACCTTGATTGCAGTAGAGCAAATGCGATTTCTGTCTCGCTTCTGCTAGCGCAACGACGGAGAAAAAGCAAAGCAACCGCCATTCGGCCCTAAGTCGAATATGAAAACGCTATGGGTTTCCTTTATTCCTCGTCCGGCAGTCCCACGCGGTGGGCAGCGCCTGCCAGATGTTGGCGCATTGCGGTCGCAGCGGCCTTTGGATCACGTGCCTCGATAGCCTCGAGAATGCGCTGGTGCTCGCCGAGCGTGACGCTGGCCAGATCCTCCGACTTCTGCTGATTGCCGGAGGCAAGGATACTGTCGCGCACCCGCTCGGAGACGAAGACCAGGAACTGCACCATGTAGGGATTGTCGGTGGCGGCGGCGAGCGTGCGGTGGAATTCGAGATCGGTCTTCAGCCAGGCGACGCTGCCATAGGGCACGCTGGTCATCGTCTCCAGCGCCTGGCGCATCGCCGCCAGGTCGTCATCGGTGCGGCGGGTGGCGGCGAGCGCTGCCGCCTGCACCTCGAGGATACCACGCAGCTCGAACAGGCTGCGAAACGCCGTCGCCTGCTGCAGCGCATCGTAGTCGATGGTCAGCACCGTCGAGTTCGGCACGTCGGCGACGAAGGCGCCGCGGCCCTGCTGCGACCAGATCCGGCCTTCCGAGCGCAACCGGGCGATCGCCTCGCGCACCACGTTGCGGCTGACCCCGAAGGTCGTCGCCAGCGCCTGCTCGGTCGGCAGCTGGTCGCCGACCTTCAGCCGCCCTTGCGCGATCTCGCGCGAGATCGAGCTTGCCACCAGGGTGGAGAGATGCGGCCCGCGATTGACCTTGTCGAGCTTCAGCGTCATCGGTCCCCCTTGCGTGCAACCGGGCGACGCCCCACGCCCGGCAATCGATCCGCCACAGCCGCGAAAACGACTGGACACCTTTATAGTTGCATGGTTACCATACAACACCGCGCTTTAACATCAAGCGCGGCCGACACTTCGACCGCGTGCATCCCCTGAAAACCGGATTGAAATCCGTGACTTGCCAACGTACAACAAGGATAAGCGTCGCGAAGGGCTGCTTTGTCCTGAACACCGCGCCGCGTCCCTGACCATAGCGGCACCGGCAACCGAATCGTTTCCACCGCTGCGAGACAAACGATATCATGACCGTTTCAAATCCCCGCGCCTTCCTCGTCTCCCTCTTCGACGCAGCCGTCAAGGCCGCCGACCCGCTGACCGGGATCCGGCGCCACCTCCCACCGAAGCCAAGGGGTCGGACGATCGTGGTCGGCACCGGCAAAGGCTCGGCGCAGATGGCTGCGGCGCTCGAGGCATGCTGGGACGGTCCGCTCGAAGGGCTGGTCGTCACCCGCTACGGTTTTGCCGCCCCCTGCAAGCGCATCGAGATCATCGAGGCCTCGCATCCGGTCCCGGACGCTGCCGGCCTTGTTGCCTCGAAGCGGCTGCTGAAACTCGTGGAGGGCTTGACCGAGGACGATCTGGTGATCGCCCTGATTTCCGGCGGCGGTTCGGCGTTGCTGCCCTCGCCCGCAGGCCTGCTGAGCCTTGCAGACGAGATTGCCGTCAACAAGGCGCTTCTCGCCTCCGGCGCGCCTATTTCCGCGATGAACGTCATCCGCAAACATCTCTCGATGATCAAGGGCGGACGTCTTGCCGCCGCAGCTTATCCGGCCAAAGTGGTTTCGCTCGTTGTCTCTGACATTCCCGGAGACGATCCGGCGCTGGTCGCATCCGGCCCGACGGTGCCGGGCGCCGGAACGCGGGCTGAGGCCCTGGACCTGATCCGTCTCTACAAGCTCGAACTTCCCGGGGCAGTCATCGCGCATATCGAAGCGACTGAGGCCGACGCGCCCTCACCAGGCGATACCAGGTTTGCGCGCAACGAAGTGCATGTCATCGCCTCGGCCGGCGTCTCGCTTGAGGCCGCTGCCGCGGCGGCGCGCAACGCGGGCATCGAGGCTGCCATCCTGTCCGACGCGATCGAGGGCGAAGCGCGCGAGGCAGCCCATGTCCACGCCGCGATCGCCCGCGAGATCCTCGTCCGCAACAGGCCGTTCACAAAGCCGATCGTGCTGCTTTCCGGTGGAGAAACGACGGTGACGTTGACCGGCACCGGCAAGGGCGGGCGCAATTCCGAATTCCTGCTGTCGCTGGCGATAGACATCGACGGCAGCGACGGCATCCATGCCATGGCGGCAGACACGGATGGCATCGACGGCAGCGAAGACAATGCTGGCGCCTTCGCCGACGGAGGCTCTGTAGCTCGATTGCGCAAGGCGGGGCTGGTTCCCGCTGAAATGCTGCGCAACAATGATGCCTGGTCGGCCTTCGATGCCATCGGCGATCTCTTCGTGCCCGGCCCGACCGGAACGAACGTCAACGACCTCCGCGCCATCCTTATTCAGTAAGGCGGGCGTCGCGACAGCAATTCAATGATCCGTGGAGCAGTGTTCGCAGCGGCCGTATGCCGATGCGGTAGCCGTCCAGCGGAAGAAGTGGCTGTGACAGTGCACGCACTCGATCTCGACGACGTGCTTCTGTTTCGTATCCAGCAACGCTGCCGGCCGCGCCCCGCGTTCGCTTCTCCAGAGCTCCAGTTTGGTAACGATCATGCCAGCTCCTCCAACGGTCTCCGCCTCCAGCGGAAATGCAATGGACACAGACTGCACGCCGGAGAACGCTCAGACGATCACCCGAAAGCACTTATCCCCGGTATTCTTCAAGTATACATCAAACGAACTTAATATTCTGAGATCATTAATAGTATTAATTACTGACATCGACCTAGTCGACGCACAGTAAGGAGTAACCCGGAGGAGGTATATTTAAGCCTTATGATGAGGCAACCCGCTCGACGGCTCCCCTCGAAGATGGCTTTGCGCTTTACAAATGCGAATCGCTGCCGAAGGAGCGGACCCGAAAAGCCGGCATTTTGCCGCGACCTATCTGACGCAGGGTAAATCGGCGATTGGGACTGGACATCCGTGGTGTGAAAGGCTCCTTTTGCAGCCGATATGATGTCTGGAGGAAACGATATGCGCCAGCTCCGCAGCCGCGTCACGACTTCGGTTCTTGTCTTCGCCATCGGTCTGTTCGGTTTGGCGCCCGTCTTCGCGGCCTCGCCACCGCCTGTGGAGGCTGAGCACGGCATGGTCGTCACGGCCCAGCATCTCGCGACCGACGTCGGGGTCGATGTTCTGAAGAAGGGCGGCAATGCCGTCGATGCCGCGGTGGCGGTCGGTTACGCCCTTGCCGTTGTCTATCCGACCGCCGGAAATATCGGCGGTGGCGGCTTCATGACAATCCGCCTCAAGGACGGCAAAACGACCTTCCTCGATTTCCGCGAGCGCGCGCCTTTGGCCGCGACGAAGACCATGTATCTCGACGACAAAGGCAATGTCGTCAAAGGCGCCAGCACCGAAGGCTACCTCGCGATCGGCGTTCCCGGCTCGGTCATGGGCTTCGAGACTGCTCGCGAAAAATATGGCACGAAATCGCGCGACGAACTGATGGGCCCCGCCATCCGCTACGCCCAGGAGGGCTTCACGCTTGATCAGGGCGACGCGATCGAGCTGAACGGCGGCCAGAAGCGACTGTCCGGTGACCCCGCCGCAGCAGCCATCTACGCCAAGCACGACGGCTCGCCCTTTGCCGCCGGCGACAGGTTGATCCAGCCGGATCTCGCCGCGACGCTATCGCGGATCGCCGAAAGCGGTCCGGACGCCTTCTACAAGGGGCAGACCGCCGACACCATCGTCAAGGCAAGCCACGACAAGGGCGGCATCCTCGCCAAGGAAGATTTCGAGCAATACAAGGTCCGCGAACTGGCGCCCGTGACCTGCAATTACCGCGGCTACGAGATCATATCTTCGCCTCCGCCGTCATCGGGCGGCGTCATCATCTGCGAAATTCTCAACGTGCTCGAGGGTTACCCGCTCTCCTACCTCGGCTACGGCTCGGCGGAGACCGTCCACCTGATGGTCGAGGCAATGCGCCACGCCTATGTCGACCGCAATGCGGCCCTTGGCGATCCCGATTTCGTCGCCAATCCGGTCGCCAAGCTTCTCGACAAGGACTACGCCCGCCAGATCCGCGACAGCATCGACCCCTATCGCGCCGGCGTCTCCAAGGACCTGATGCCCAAGGGCTTCGGCGAGAGCCACGAGACGACCCATTTCTCGATCATCGACAATGACGGCAACGCGGTGGCGGTGACCTATACGCTCAATGGTTCCTTCGGCGCCGGCGTGGTCGCCGCGGGCACCGGTATCCTGCTCAACAACGAGATGGACGATTTCACCTCCAAGCCCGGCGTGCCCAACCTCTATGGTCTCGTGCAGGGCGAGGCCAACGCCATCCAGCCGAAGAAAACGCCGCTATCGTCCATGAGCCCGACGATCATCGCCAAGGACGGCAAGCCCTTCATGGTCATCGGCAGCCCCGGCGGCGCCCGCATCATCACCATCACGCTCGAATCCATCATCAACGTCATCGACTTCGGCATGGACATCCGGCAGGCGATCGACGCACCGCGCATCCACCATCAATGGCTGCCGGACAAGGTCTATACCGAACCCTACGCGCTGTCCCCCGACACGATGCGGCTACTGGAGGGCATGGGCTACAATGTCGCCATCGACAAGAACTGGCCGATCTGGGGTAAAGCGGCTGGCATCATGGTCGGCGGCAAGAGCCTCGCCGAAATCGCAACCGGCGGCGGTGCACGATACAATGGCGCAATGGACAGCCGGGCGGATTCCGGTACGGCAGGCGGATATTGATCGGCGAAGACGACGATAGCGGCATGGCGCCGACCGGCTCGAACGCCGCTCGGACGGCCTGAACACACAATGCTTCAAATCGTTGCTAAACGTGCTTGATTGAACGTTTCGGCACATAAGAATTGCATGATTGTATATGGTAAAGCCGAGTAACCGGGCGTATACCGACCAAGTTCAATCGCGGCTCTTGCGCCGTTACCAGATTTGCGGGTCTGCCCTTTGGGCTCCCACCGCACCACCGAGAGCGATACCCGACGATGTCGGATCAGACTTACCCGCCAGCCGCGGTCAGGCAGGCCGCGCCCAACTTCCGCACAATTGCGCTCATCGTCGCCAGTTCCATGTTCATGGAACAGCTCGACGCGACCGTACTCGCAACAGCGCTGCCGACCATGGCGCGCGACTTCGCTGTCACGCCGCCGGCGATGAGCATCGCGCTCACCTCCTATCTCCTCAGCCTTGCGATCTTCATACCGGCAAGCGGCAAGATCGCCGACCGCTTCGGCTCGCGCACCGTGTTCCGCAGCGCAATCGCGGTGTTCGTCCTCGGCTCCATCCTCTGTGCGCAGGCACCGACCCTTTCCTTCCTGGTTGTCGCACGCCTTCTCCAGGGTGTCGGCGGTGCGATGATGATGCCGGTCGGTCGCCTCGTGCTGATGCGCAGCGTCGCCCGAAAGGATCTGGTATCGGCAATGTCCTGGCTGCTGGTGCCGGCTCTGGTCGGCCCCATCGTCGGCCCGCCGATCGGCGGCATGTTCGTCACCTATCTCGACTGGCGCTGGATCTTCTACATCAACGTGCCCATCGGCATTCTCGGCTTCATCCTCGTCAGCATCTTCATCGAGGATGTGAAGGGACCGGCGGACGGCCCGTTCGATACCGTCGGCTTCATCCTTTCAGGCATTTCGCTCGGCTCGCTGCTGTTTGGCTTCGAAATGTCGAGCCGCACCGGCGAAGGCTCGCTTGCGGTCTTTCTGATTGCCGTCGGCCTTCTCTTCGGCATCGGCTATCTTCGCCACGCGAAAAACCACCCGTCACCGATCATGGATTTCTCGTTGATGCGGGTACCGACGTTCCGCGCGTCGGTCATCGCGGGTTCGCTGACGCGCATCACACAGGGCGCCCAACCCTTCCTCATCCCGCTGATGCTGCAGCTCGGCTTCGGCATGTCGGCTGCTTCAGCCGGGCGGATTGTCATCGCCACCGCCATCGGCTCGATGACCATGAAGGCCATCCAGTCGAAGGTGCTCCGCAACTTCGGCTTCCGCACCAGCCTCATCGTATTCGGCCTTGTCGGCACCCTGGGTTACGGCCTGTGTGCCGCCTTCCGGCCGGACTGGCCGATGTCGCTGATCTTCGTGATCCTGCTGTTCTGCGGGTTCTTCATGTCGTTCCAGTTCACGGCCTACAACACCATCGCCTATGACGAGATCGACCGCGACCGCATGAGCTCGGCAACAAGCTTCTACACGACATTCCAGCAGCTGATGCTGTCGCTCGGCATCTGCGTCGCGGCGCTTGCGCTGCATAGCTCGATGTTCGTTCGCGCTCACACCCACGCTGAGCTCAACGACTTCTCCGCCGCCTTCATCGTCGTCACGCTGATCTCGTTGACCGCGACAATCTGGAACGCCCGATTCTCAAAGACTGCCGGCGCCGAAATCAGCGGACACAAGGGCAAGAAAATAGCCGTCGCTGCAGAATGATGAACACACCGGTCACCGCGCGCACGTTGAACTAGCGGCAGCTTCTGTTCTAGATGCATCTACGCTGCAAGGGCGCGCATCTATCGGAGCATGACCATGGTCGCCGGAATTCATCACATCACGCTGATCACCCGCAAGGTCCAGGCGAATGTCGATTTCTATGTCGGCTTCCTCGGCCTGCGTCTGGTCAAGCGAACGGGCGGGTTCGAGGACGCGACGCAGCTGCATTTGCTTTATGGCGATGCCCTCGGATCCCCCGGATCGCTGATAACCTTTCTGGTCTGGGAAGACGGGTCGCCGGGCCGCGCCGGCTTCGGGCAGGTCGGCGAAATCTCGGTTGCCATCGACCCGCTAAGCATCGGCTTTTGGCTGACGCGCGCCCTCTCCTTCGGTCTCCGGCCGGAGGGTCCAGCGGATGAATTCGGCGATCCGGTCCTGCGATTGAAGGATCCGGATGGCGTCATCCTCAAGCTCGTCGGCACGAACGCGCTGCAAGCCTCTGCTCCGTGGGCCTCCGAAAACATCCCAGGGGAACACGCGATCCGGCGCATCCACGGCGCGACGCTATTTGCCGAAACGCCTGATGTGACCCAATCTTTCCTCCACGATCATTTCGGCTACCGGCACCTGACGACGCGGGGTTCGATTCGGCGGATGATTTCCGACGTCGGCGATGTCATCGATATCAGAGATGCCACCGGTTTCTGGTCCAGCGCGCCTGGCACCGGCACGGTCGACCACGTGGCCTTTCGCGCCCGCGACGATGCCGAACTGCAAGCGGTTCGCGCCGCTCTCCAGACAAATGAAGCCTGGCCGACGACCACCCACGACCGCAAATACTTCCGCTCGCTCTATGTCCGCGAACCGGGCCGCATCCTGTTCGAGCTTGCCACCGACGCGCCCGGCATGCTGATCGACGAAGATGAGGCAACGCTTGGAACCAAGCTCTTCGTGCCGGATGGAGATGCGGCGCGCAAAGAGGAATTGACGGTCCTGATGCCGCAATTCTCGATGCCGGGCGAGCCGCGCGTCATTTACCGCGACCTGCCGTTCGTTCATCGCTTCTATACGCCTGACGATCCGGATGGCAGCGTGTTCGTACTGCTGCATGGATCGGGCGCCAACGAAACGACGGTCATGCCGATCGCTCATCAGGTCGAGCCGCGCGCGACACTGCTCGGCGTCCGCGGCCGGGCAGCCGAGGAAGGCCTGCCGCGCTGGTTCCGCCGCATCACGCCGTTCACTTTCGATCAGGCTGATATCGTCGCGGAAGCCGAGGCCTTCGCCGCTTTCATTGAAGGAGCCGCGCAGGCCTATGAGCTCGACACGGAACGGCTTGTCTATATCGGCTATTCCAACGGCGCCAATCTCATCAACGCGATGCTCTCGCTGCACCCGCATCTGATCCGGCGTGCCGTGCTGCTGCGCTCCATGCCGGTTCTCGACGACAGGCCGCCCGCTGACATGTCGGATGCGGACGTCCTGATCATCTCAGGCGAGACCGATGATTACGGCCGATACGCCGAGGAATTGCGGCAGCAACTCGCCGGTTCTGGCGCCAATGTCGAGCTTGAGTTCGTCCCGCACGGCCACGAACTCACCGACGACGACGTCCCGATCATCCGGGCATGGCTTAAGCGGGCTAGTTCTTCGTAACCGGCTTGGAGCGCATCCGGGATACCGTTTCGCGCTCCGCTCGCTTGCAGCGCATCGGCGGCAGGCCGCGATCCATCAGGTCCATGTCCTCGAGCACCATGTCGCCCATTTTCTTGAACGCGCTGTCGAGCGCTCCTGCGCGATGCGCCGAACGGAGAAAGCCCTTGAGCTTGCGAACCGGGTGGTCCTTTGCGAGCGGCTCCTGGGGATAGACGTCGCTTGCCGCAACGATGTGGCCGGAGGCAACCGCTGCCATCAATGCATCGAAGTCGACGACGTCGGCGCGGCTGAGCAGGATGAAAGCGGCGCCCTTGCGCATGCTGGCGAAGACGTCGGCACCGAGGAAGCCCTTGTTCTCGCTCGTGACGGCCGCAACCACGAACACGAAGTCGCTGGTGGTCAGAACCTCTTCGAGGCTTGCCGGCTTGACCCCATGATCCTCAAGGATGGACCGCGGCATCCACGGATCGAATACTTTGATGTTTGCCCGAAATCCAGACAGTACGCGATTGAGCGCCTTGCCGAGATCGCCGAAGCCGACGATACCGATGTCGGAGCCGGATATCTGTCGCGCGCCGACATTGCCGTCACCGCCCCAGAGCTCGTTGCCCTCGCGAAAATCCACGTCCGCATCGACGATGCCGCGCGCAATGCTGAGAGCGAAACCAAGGCCGATCTCGGCAACAGGCTCGGCAAACACCTGCCCCGTCGTCACGACATGGATCCCTCGCTGAAACAGCACGTCGTAAGGCATGTTGTTCATCAGATTGCTCTCGACATTCAGGATGCAGCGAAGCTGAGGCATCCGGTCGAGCGTTTCGTGCGACAGCGGCGGCTGGCCGATGATGTAGCGCGCCCGTCTGAGAACCGCGTCGCCAAGGCCTGCGATATCTTCCGGGTCCGCCTCGACGATCTCGTACTTCGATCTCAGCTGTGCCAATGCCTCATTGGTGAAGATCAGGTCGAGCGTACGTGGATCGGGCGCACTGATCGCCAGGCGCCGGTCGGTTTCAGTCATTTTACTATCTCCCAAAAATCTTAAACAGCGCCCCCGAACGGCAAGCCGAATGCGGAGGCGCCAAAAATCACAATGTTAGCCGCCCGGCGCCAAGACGCGCAAGCCTCATCCGCGGAATGTGTAGGCCTCGATCGATTCGGGTTTCATTTCAATCGAAAAACCCGGCAGGCTCGGCGGCATGTAGGCCGCGTCGCGTATGACGCATGGATCAAGAAAATGCTCATGCAGATGATCGACATACTCGATCACTCTGCCGTCCTTGGTCCCGGAAACGGCAACGTAGTCGATCATCGACAGGTGCTGCACATATTCGCAAAGTCCGACGCCGCCCGCATGCGGCCAGACCGGCAGATCGTACTTGGCGGCGACCAGAAGAACGGCAAGCACTTCGTTCAACCCGCCCATGCGGCACGAATCGATCTGGACGATGTCGATGGCGCCCTCGGCGATGAACTGCTTGAACATGATGCGGTTCTGGCACATCTCGCCGGTCGCGACCTTCACTGGGGCGATCGCCTGGCGGATCTTGCGATGTCCGGCAATGTCGTCGGGACTGGTCGGCTCCTCGATGAAGAAGGGCTTGACGAAGGCAAGCTGCTTGACCCAGTCGATCGCCTGGCCGACCTCCCACACCTGATTGGCATCGATCATCAGGTAGCGGTCGGGCCCGATCACCTCGCGCGCAATGGTCAGGCGGCGGATATCGTCCTCGAGATCACGGCCGACCTTCATCTTGACGTGGTTGAAGCCCGCATCGATCGCCTCCTGGCACAAGCGGCGCAGCTTCTCGTCGTCATAGCCGAGCCATCCTGCGGAGGTGGTATAGCAGGCATAGCCCTCGCTCTCGAGAGTGGCGATGCGCTCGGCCTTGCCGGTCTCGGCCTTCTTGAGAATGGCAACCGCCTCGTCGCGCGTCAGCACGTCGGTCAGATAGCGATAGTCGACGATATCGGCGATCTGCTCCGCATCCATCTCGCTGACCAGCCGCCAGACCGGCTTGCCCGCTTCCTTGGCAAGCAGGTCCCACACCGCATTGACGACGGCTCCCGTCGCCAGATGCATCGCGCCCTTTTCCGGTCCGATCCAGCGGAGCTGGCTGTCGCTTGTCAAATGCCGCCAGTATTTGCCGGGATTTTCGAGCACGGTCGAAAGTTCGGTGCCGACGACCAGATGCTGCATCGCCTTGATCGCCATGCAGCAGATTTCGTTGCCGCGGCCGATGGTGAACGTCAGTCCATGGCCGGAAAGGCCCGGCTTGTCGGTATCGAGGATCACATAGGCCGCGGAGTAATCCGGATCCGGATTCATCGCATCGGAGCCGTCAAGGCTTTGCGAGGTCGGAAAGCGCAGGTCAAAAACCCGGAGACTGGTGATGCGCGTCATGTGAAACTCCCTGGTATTTTATTGCGGGCATGCCGTCGGCGGACATCCCAATCATGATCGACGAAAAGGCGTGATCCGCAACGCAGAATAGCGTGGCGATCCTCTTAAGTATGAGTAATTCATTCATATGCAAAGGACAACGACTTTTGCGTCAAAAACCTTTTCAAGCGAGCCGAATCCTATGCATATATGTAAGTGACTATTCAAATAGGAGGCGAAGAATGGACCTGGACGATAGCGATCGCTATCGCGCACCGGCGCTGGACAAGGGTCTCGACATCCTGGAACTGCTCGCAGGCGTCGACGGCGGATTGTCGCAGGCCGAGATTTCCAAGAAGCTGGATCGCAGCCCGAACGAATTCTATCGCATGCTCGATCGGCTGGTAAGACGCGGCTATGTGATCCGCATCGACGGCGACCGGTATTCCCTGACATTGAAGCTCTTCGGGCTGGCGCAACTGCACGCGCCGGTGCGCCGCCTCGCCTCCTTCGCAACGCCGCTCATGCGCGATCTTGCCGAAAAATCGAAACAGGCCAACCATCTGGCGGTCTTCGATCGAGGTGCGGCCGTGGTCATCGCCCAGCAGGAAGCACCCGACTATTGGGGCATTTCAATCCGCATCGGCTCGCATATCGGCTTGTTCGACACCGGCTCCGGCCATGTTCTTCTCGCCTTCCGTTCGCCGGAGGAGCGCCAGATGATGATATCAGAATATGCAAGGTTGCGGAACGACATCGATCCCGGCCCGGAATTCCATGCCAGGCTCGATCACGTTCGCGAACGCGGCTTCGAGATGATGGCAAGCGTCCAGACCGCCGGCGTCTACAACCTCTCGGCGCCGATCCTCGGGCCTGACGGCCGAGGCATCGCCGCCCTGACATGTCCTTATATAGCGCTGGTCAACACGCCGTCGGCCCCCGACATCGACGAAACCGTTTCGATGCTTCAGGAGACCGCCGCGCAACTCTCTTTGCTCGCAGGTTCGGATGTTCAGCACACACGCTGAATCTGCCGGTAGGGCAACGAAAAGCCGCCAACTTTCGCCGGCGGCTTTTCGCTATCTGATTTATGGCGCTGCAGACGCTTTTGCCCGACGTCTAGCGGTCCGCGTGTTCTTCGGCCTGGCGTGCCGAAGCGGCGGCAACAACCGTAGCGCTGTCATTGGCAAAAAGCCGTTTACGCACCAGCACGCTCATGACGCGAGCCGCGGTCGAGAAAGTCATGGTGTCGAGCGGACCTTCGCCTTCCCAAGGCTTGGTCAGCCGCTCGGTGACGGCGCCGAGCAGATTGCCCGGCATGATATCGGTGCAGCCGCGCAGCGCTTCGAATACGGCACTGATGGGCACGATCCGTCCGTCGAACATGACGATAGGTTCAGTAACTTCGACGTCCCATTCCTCGAAGGCGTCGATCGCCTCGCGGAAAGCCTGCTGCAGGGTAATTGGAGCGTGTCCCTCGTGAAGGGGGGGCAGTACATTGGTCATGGCTGTCTCCTCTTGGTGGAAGTCTAATGTCTTCCAGTGTCGGCCAGCATCAAACTTGGGTGAACAGAGACGGTTCCCGCCGGCCCGACTAACACGAGCGATTCTATAGATTAATCGCCGTTTGGGAACCCTTTAAAATCATTTGTTGAGAATCCCCATATATTTCAATGTATTATCTGTCGATATCGCAACATTAATCAATGTAATCAACCGTGCGCGTTGTTAAAATCTAGCAACCGGAAACGACTAGCGATGGCGAAAAGTGGCCGCCGGATGACTGTCGGGAAGTCGGCCGTCGCCGCGCTGGAACATCTTCTGCCGAAGCGGACCTTGTGCATAATCCGCCTTGAACAACCCGCGCTCCTGCAAAACCGGCACCACCAGATCGACGAAATCCCTGAGGCTCTCCGGCGCGACCGTCCGCGCCAGATTGAAGCCGTCGATCTCACCCTCTTCGATCCACATCTGCAAATGATCGGCAATCTGCTGTGGCGAGCCGACGATCGGCTTCTGCCGGCTGCCGAGCACCATCTGGTCGATGATCTGGCGTGGCGTCAGCGCCTTGCCGCCTGCCTTGCCACTAACCACTGCGAGCGCCGACTGATTGGCGTTGGTCGATCGTTGCTCGATCGGCTCGTCCATCCCGTATTTCGACAGGTCCACGCCGATCGAGCTGGAATAATGGGCAAGGGAGGCTTCGACGCTGGCATGCTGTCGATAATCGGCGAGCTTGTCCTCCGCCTCGCGCTCCGTCCGGCCGACGACGACCGTGATCAGGTTGAGAACCCTGAGGGCATCCGCACCCCGCCCGAAATCGACGGCCCGCTGACGCAATGCCTCGACGGTCGATCGGGCGCCGGCAGGCGACGGGCTGGCGATGAAGACGCATTCCGCATGGCGCGCGGCAAAATCCTGGCCTCGCGCCGATGCGCCGGCCTGGAACAGCAGCGGCGTGCGCTGCGGCGATGGCTCGCTGAGGTGGATGCCGTCCATCCTGTAATACTTGCCTTCATGGCGGACGGCTCGCACCTTGGACGGATCGGCGAAGATGCCGCCTTGCCTGTCGCGAAGCACGGCATCGTCGTCCCAGCTTCCCTCCCACAGCTTGTAGAGCACCTCGAGATATTCCTCGGCTGCATCGTAGCGGGCGTCATGGGCGGGCTGTCGCTCAAGGCCCATGCTGCGCGCAGCGCTATCGAGATAGCCGGTGACTATGTTCCAGCCGATGCGGCCCTTGGTCAGGTGATCGAGCGTCGACATCCGGCGCGCCAGAAGAAATGGTGGCTCATAGGTCGTGTTGACGGTGACCCCGAAACCGAGATGCTGGGTGGCATAAGCCATGGCCGACAACGGGATGATCGGATCGTTGACGGGGATTTGCGCCGCCGTGCGGATCGAGGCATCGGGACTTCCCTTGTAGACGTCGTAGACCCCGACGATATCGGCCAGAAAGATGCCGTCGAGCTTGCCGCGCTCGGCCGTCCGCGCAAAATCCACCCAATAGTCCAGATCGGTATAGGACGAAGACGTATCGCGCGGATGGGTCCACATTCCGTGATTGATATGGCCGACGCAGTTCATGTCGAAGGCATAGATCTGCATTGTCTTCACTGCGCAAACTCCGTCTCGCAAAAGCGAACACCGCCGCTTTTCTCATATCACGTGCGAGACACTTCAATCCTCGATACTGAAATAGTTCAAGCGAAGATTCGGGTGGCGGCAATCGATTCGCGCCAGGGTTGCCCCAAGAATGGGCGAGCGAGGCCGGTAAATCGTCTTCTTGCGCATTTGCTTAAATGATATCACCACGGCGCAATTCGCCCCGATCGAGGTCGATATCTCCGAAGAAACCAGGAACAGCAAATGCATCGTAAGCTTAAACTCGGAATCACCATCGCCGTCCTGATGTCGCTGCAGGTCAGCTCCGCCTTCGCCATCGGCGCGATCGCGGTGCATGACTCCCAGGGCACATCCGCCGACGAAGCCGGCTACGGCGTCGGCTATGGATCGTCCCGCCACGAGGCCGAACGCAACGCAATCCGCAGCTGCGAGAAGGTCGGTAATGATGGCTGCGAGATCGCTGTCTGGTACGAGACCTGCGGCGCCTATGCCGGCGACCGGGTCAATTTCGGCATCGGCTACGGCAGCACCAAGCGCGACGCCGAAGACATGGCACTCGATAGCTGCCCACATTGCAAGCTCATCGTCTCCGACTGCCAGTAATCCACGCCGACCGACTTCAAGTCTCCAAGGAGAGAAACGATGCGATTTTTGCTTTGCCTGATAGCGACTGCCTGCCTGTCCCAGGCAGCCTACGCCGGCCCCGCCGAAGACCTGACGAAGGCCGAACAGAAAACCTACGACGCATGGCAGAGCCTGCCGCTCACGGAGCGCACCGTGACCTTCATCACCGAGGCATCGACCGGCTACGGCATGTACAAGGAGAAGGGCTCGAGCGTCTTCAAGCCCGGCGAGAAGATCATCACCTATGTCGAGCCCATCGGCTACGGATGGAAGGACATTGCCGGCAACATGTACGAGCTCAACTTTGTCACCGACCTGACGTTGACTGCCGAGAACGGCGACGTCGTCACCGACCAGAAGGGCTTCGCCAAAACCGTGTTCCAGAGCCACAACCAGAACATGGAATTCTCGATGGACTTCACCCTGACGCTCGATGGCGCCCCTCCAGGGAAATACATCCTGGAATACACCATCCACGACATGAGCGGCAAACAGGTCTCCACCTTCGACCAGGATGTGGAGATCGCCAAGGGGTCGTGAGCAGAGTGCCAGACCGTCGGTCGAAGCCTTGCGAACAGCTGAAAATATCGGCTTGGATTTTATTCTGAGTCTGTCATGATGACGGTATTGAATTTGTCTCCAACGCTGACCACGGATGTACTGGCAGTGGTGTCGAGACAGATCGAGGAAGGTCGGAACGGTAGCGTCCCGACCTTTTTCTTATGCGAAATCATTTACTTATTCGAGGCCCGCGAGGTTTACGCCTTGCCGCCGTTTTTCTTGCATTCACTGCGGAACTTGGATCGCTCCTTGCCATGGAGCCCCTTGGCGTCTGCCTGAATCGAACAAGCCTTCGAAACTGCCGATTGTGGAGGCGTCGTAGCCTTCGGCTTCGCCATGGCTCCAGTCGATTTCGTGGCGGTCATCGGCGTCGTTGTGGTTGCTGGCGCGGTCGCAGTTTGCGCCATTGCACTGACGCTGACGAAGGCGACAATGGCCGTTGTGGTCAACATTGCGACAAATCGCATAGTCATTTCCTCCGCTAACAGATTCGGCCGCGCTCCAGCTGAAACTAGGTCACCTTTAAAAGACGACGGCCCCCACCGGGTTTTCGGGTCAATCTCGGCGTTGAGGCTGGCGACGGTCCGGGACACTTCGCGCCGCCAGCCTCAGCAGAGACCCCGCTCTGCATATCCGGTACGGTGGGGCCAAGCCGGATACATCGCCACGCAGACCACACGAATATGAGGCAAAACTGATGGATCAACGCTTGGCACAGATAAATTGAGCTCCGTTCCCCTGATCCGGTTGGCGACGTGAAAAAACCACGACCCATCGAGGCAACTGGCAAAGCGCCGACGGAGCCGGGCTCTGCAGCGGGCCGGCCTGTGGCTTATAACGGCTGTTGAAGGCAAGCCCTCGCAAACGCTGACACTTACAGCGTTCGCTTCGCTGATACGGGGCCTGACAGACGAGGGCATCAGCGCTTCAACGCTTGCCTTGAACATTACTGCCGAATAGCAGGACATCCCAACTGGTGCATCACAGTCATATCGGCAAATGCTTCACCGCATACTTAGAGCCGAACCCTTCTGGGGCTCGAAGCGACTGCTCGTCGACAAGACCGCCGCCGTACTTTTGCGGCGGACCTCAGCGGCGAGATGGTCGGCCAGCCTGACGGCCAACGCGACGGCTGGAAGGGTGGGGTTAGCTTGTCCGGACGTCGTGAAAACCGAGCTGCCGGCGATGGAAAGATTGGCGATGTCGATGACGCGACAGTTGGGATTGACGACGGCGTCGTTGCGGTCCACGCCCATCCTGGTCAACCCGATCTGATGGTAGCCGTCTTTGGCCTGCACGGCCATTTGCTCATCAAGATCTTCAGGGGCTGCATCGAATATCAGCTTGCCGATTTTCTGCTCCTTGAGCCAGCCATCGAGGGCCAAATGTGCTTGAAGCGTCCCGCTGAAATCCTGAGGCAAATATCGGAACGAGACATCAAGCTTGAACTGGCCGTCCGCATCTCGCTCGGACTTGAGGAAGGCGCGGTTTGAACTGCTCGGAATTTGCTCTCCGTGGTAGCGAAGGCCGTATCTCATGTCGGGCCTGCGCAGCAGAACATATGGTTCGGCCAAGCTGCGTTTTTGGCGGATCAGTTCCAACGCGGAGGAGGTCGCACCAACCGGATTGCGCAGTACTTTGCGCAGCACATCATTATAACGGGATCGGTCAGCCTCGCTCCATGGCGCCTTGTGCGCGGTGGATTTCCGGCTGTTCCAGAGATACAGCAGCGATAGCGTGGTATCTGTCTCACCGAACGCGGCATTCCGGTTCGTCGGCCAAAAAGCGATATTCGGCAGTTCGAGTGCCCGTTGCAGCTTGGCGGAGGGTTGAAACCGGTTGCTCACGAATGTTCCGGTCGACGTTCGCTTGAAGAGATACCGTTCGGCATGTTCCTGGGTGGTGAATTCGATCTGGGCGATCTGTCCGGCGACGTGCCCCATGTAGAAGCGCCCGAGCGGCCCATCGGTTCCTCCGAACAATTGCGGAAATGCGACCTGGAGATTGAGTAGCAGCCGGGTATTGCCCCTGCCACCACAGGCCAGCACATAGTGGTCGGCGCGCACCTTGTGGGAGCCACCGCGGCAGGCAACCGACATGGAATGTAGCCGTCCTTCGACCGGGTCGAACACCAGAGCTTTGACCCTCGCGTCCAGGGCGACGAAGAGATTGCTGGAAGCAGCGAGCTCAGCCCTGTTGGCTTTCGCCGTATTGCGTGTTCGTGTCCAGCTTTCCCAAGATATCGGAAAATCAGTCTCCGGTTCGAGTTCCGGCTCCGATCGCTCGCCGCCGACATCGCTGCTCAAAAGAGCCCGCGCCCGTTGGTAGAAAGGCGAAATCACTTCGTGAGCAATGGGCCAACCGGAGTGTGCTATATAGTCTCTTTCTTCGAGGTCTATTTCATCGAGCTCAACGCATCTCCCACCCCATCGTTCGGACGTGCCGCCAAGGCCCGTGGCCGAAGTAAGCTGGTCCGCCGCGTGATGGACATCGTCTTCTATGTCGAAGCCGGTTTCATTTCCTTGGGGTCGTTTCGATTGTTTCGGCCCGGCTTCGATAAGCAGCGTTCGTAGGCCCCGCCTGCTCAATTCCAGCGCAGTGGCAATGCCGACCGGACCTGCGCCCGCGACGCACACGTCAAACACCTGTTGAAAGACCTCTAAGTCCGCAAACATACTCGCCCCCCGGCTTTCGAGCTAATGTCGTCTTGGCAGCGGCCGCAATCACCGTTTCCTCTCCTTGCGACACTGCGGATCGGTCTTGGCGCACCGGACAGCAGATCGAAAGTGGCGGCGCAGACCTAAGCGCGGCACGCTAATGCTTCAATATCCGCAGAACAATCTCGCATAAAGTAGGATGAAATTTGCTCCTCACCTCGGGCAAAAGGATTAGTGACGTGTAACTCCGGTCGGGCTACGTCCCCCTTCGTTACACCCACTACCGCCGAGTCTCATTTTGATGCAACGGCGAAGGAGTACGTCTTCATGGGTATTTCGTTCCTTCTCAATGAACTTCTAAAATATCGTCGATGCTGCCCGATGTGATTTCAATCCATTCCACCATCGGTAGATCGCCCCAAAATCCTTTCACCATCATCTCCTGTAGACTCGTTGACAGGCTTCTTCGGATCGAATTTCGTGTCGCTCTTTGTTGCCGCCGAATTTCGAAAAGCTCCTCACCGCCGAGACCTGGAGGATAAATCACCTCAACGCCTTTCGAAGTTATGCCGAATGATTGCCGTATCTGGCTCGTGTGGCGACCAGGAACGCCAATCAAAAATTCGTTTTGTTTAGTGTTCCATCGCATGGAACCTTTTAAACCCCCAAAAGTTCAGTAGTGTCCGCTATCGTACATTCGAGGCGGCCCAGAAAGTCAGGCGTCGCGCCCCCATAATCGACGCCTGATTTCAGATCGCCCAAGTGCACGTCGGATATTTCAGCAGCACCGGAAGGCGAGGAACCGGACTATCCTTGGGGAAAGGTGATGAAGCACGATCTGTCACCTGGGAACGCCATTCTTCCCGCGGCCTTTAAACACCCTTTGAAGAGCTTTCGAAGATTTGCCCTCGAAGCCTCTTTTGAAGACGTCATGTCGGGAAAATCAAAATTCCGGATTTAAGTGACAAAATTCCGGAAAATTACAGACAATGGGAAATTTGGTAGCGGGAGAGGGACGAGAACCTCCACTCTGCCGTAACTCATTGTCCAGGCTGGTTTTCGACCACAGCTTTTGACGTCTCTTTCGATGTACGCTCGTACTTGTTCACGCGCTGAAAGGCAAGTCGTTCAAAGGATCGCGATTCGGTCGAACGCTCTAATGCCGTCACGCTGTATCGCTTTCCGCATTTCGACTGCAGCACCAGGCAGCCTAGAGCGACGTATGAGCTGTTTTTCCGCGCTTCCGTGCTGCTGAATGTAGATGGACGCGATGTAACAGAGGAGACCCCCATTCTGGTCCCGATGCTCGACCTCAACGACCTCAACATTAACCGTTAGACCTCTGATTTTCGTGATCGTTTGGCGCATTGAAAATACTCTCTTCTATTTGATTTTATTGAGTTTTTTTATAGCATAAATGTGGGCTTCAGAGAATCCTTGAAGCGAAAATGATGTCGCTTATGGGAGTTCAGCCGTTAACGGAATTGGTCGGACTTTAATGAGTTTTGAAGCAGATCGGTTGCTCAATCTCGGCGGCAAGGTAGGTGGTTGACAGGACGGCGGGCGGCATAGGCTCTTGGCCAGCCTTGGCCAGAATGGGCATGGCGTTGACCGCAGGTCACAAAGAGCTGCCCGCTGTACTGTCACCGAGGGCCAAGGTTCAATGTCTATGCGTGAAGCCGGGTCGCGTAGCGATCAGATCGAGACAAGCGGCTCGGCCTGAACGGCTGGAGCATCGACATGGAAGAGCATGAGGCTAACCGAATCCAATTTTCATGACGCCATAGATTTCTTACTGGCCTATTTCTTATGGTGTCACTCGTTGTTCCGAATAGCTCCACGAAGACGGTGCTATGGCTTATGAAAAACTCAATAGCTACCGGTGTGGCCGCTTTGTAGGGAAATTGCCAACCGGGTCCGGCATCTTGATCGTAAGCACAAACCCACCGGCAAGAATTGGTCCGCAATCCGAGAATACCTGACTTTTTGAAACTTGGATTACGGGTAAGGAGGTAAGGAAACGCACGTTGCCAATACCATGTTCGATGGAAAGAAGTGGCACATAGGGGGAGAAGAACTATCGGCTGCTTAAGTAGCAGCGGAGGTGCGTTTCGAACGATCTCCCCCAAGTAATAAGACCCTAGTTCGCGACGAATGAGGATTAATCAGCATCGGAAAATTCCCGCCTAATCCAGTCGCTGTCAAAAATCGCGAAAAAGGGTTTGGATGTCGTAAAACTCTGTATCCAATGCTTTTTTGAGCGCCCGTACATTTGGCGTATCCGACACATCATAAAAAGAGAATGAACCTGAACCTTCCCATAAGTGGCCGCAGTAAGAAGATTTGCATACCTGGCCAAATTTGAGATTGGTGGTGATACAATATGGGATGTCCGAGGGCATGCATTCGAGTACAAACCCCGTCCTTTCGGGGTCGTCCCGCACTCTCGCAAGGGAATCTAAATCGACGGAGACTCGCACAGTTTCAGTGTATTCTAGCGGCCCGTTTGATTTGCCGCCCCGCTCCGTCACGTCAAATACTAAATCATTCTTTGCCGGGGAATAGGAAGAGTATGTTATCGATCCATTGTAGGTGTTGTCATCTATTGTTCGTTTGTAGGTGATCGTACCAAATTCGAAGTTAACCCCATTCAAAATCCGAGCTTGCAGCGCGAGTTCGTGATACTGAGGACTGCCAAGTTCAACGTTATTTATCGCATCCACCAGTTGTTGAAGGCTCCTTCCTTCGGGAGTTAGAACACTTTCAGACGTTGTCGGCGCTCCCACGACGGGGTCAGATGTGTTGTCCGCTGGTTTCGCTTGCTTGTCAGAATTGCAGTCGATGAACGAGCAGCGTGCAGCGTTCCACTGGATGACTAGGGTGGGAATGTTGATTAAAACGAGAGTAATCAAGCCAAACAGAGCGGACACAAAAAGCGTCAGCTTCGCCGTATGACCAGTCAGTTTGTCTATCCTCCCCCGTCGGACATGCGGATCAGGAGTTTCGGTCATAGAAAGTCCCCACTTTCTGCTAGCGCACTCTAGCAGACCAGTACTGAATTATACAGCAAGGCTAACCACATCTCGTCGGATGAGAAGCGCACAGAATCCTGACAGTAGGAAGGCATGTTCGTTTCCGCAAATCTGTACTTTATCAAGGAAGTAAGCAGGGCATGACCGACTATCTCGAATAACCGATAGGACGGGTCAACGTATTCCAATAGTGAGCAGTCAGTGCAATCTTCTCGATTAGGTTGTTCTCGCGAGGAGAAACGCCAAGCCAATTCAGCCCAGGCCGTCAGATAACGGCCTGGGCTGCCCCCAACATGACTGGGGCAACTCAACCAATCAGTATTTAATAAAAAACCTCATCCCGCATACGCGAATTGATTATTGCTCTAATTTTATGGTTGCGGCATCTCGTTCAACGAAGCCGCCCACATGGTCAGGATTCAAGGCAAGTATAACCGACGTGACGCGGAACAGCGTTTCTCGTGCGTCTATGAGGCCGTTTCGGGCGACCGCTGCATTTACTGCGGGATGCCCAACAACGGCAAGTTTGATCATCAACCGCCGGTCTACGCTCTCCACAGGTTTTCTGCGGGAGCACTTGTAACCAAAAGGCAAATTCGGGAGCAGTTTGGGACATGCCAATTGGTCCCGTGCTGTACTATTTGCAACATGGGACTGGGCGCTTACATCGGCTGTGACATCAACGACCGAAGGCGAGAGATTGCGGACTGGTTTCTACCGGACAACCGATATCCTGGAGACAAGCTTATCTTGGTGATGGGGTATGGTCCCATCAAACTGCATTTCAAGTATCGGCAAACGCAGTCCATCTATTCATTTCCCGCTGTTGGTCGAGCCATTTACATCAGCGCTTTGACCGGCTTAATGAAAGATCGCTACAAAAGCTTTGATGACTTTCCCGACTGGCTGATAGAAGCCCAACGCGAGTTAAACCAGTGGCTTCATGCCGCGCCGAAACGTTCGGGCCAGCACTTCTTGGAAATGGCAAGACTAGAAAGCTATCGGCTGGTCCCGTCGGCCCGAAGCGATCCACGCGGGCAGTTCTCAAACATGGACGCCAACTGATTTCACAGGGTGCTGGGGACCGCGCGTGACGCCTTCGGACAATAGTCGGCGACCCCTCATGGCTAGGGAAAGTTGACCGGCGGCAACTGTTGGCCCAAAGCTGCCTCTCGTCTGATACCCCTAGAAGGGCTTGAAGCAGTTCGTGATCGCAATCTGTCTCAATTTCATCGCCTGATGAAGTGCGACTTGCCGGATCACCTCAAAGTGGAATGACCTGTGCTTAGCCATTAGCTTGATCGCTTTTGAACATCCGCCGAAATGATTCTTACAGATTGATCCTATATAATACCGCGAAGATTTGGGGGATGCAGTCTGTGATCGTTCTACCTATCGCTCTCAATTGCTTGATTGTTCTCGTCAGCGCCTTTTCGATTCTTGCGGCTGCCTATCTCATGGCGTCTGCCCAGGCCGGTATCCGCATCCATCTTCCCCAGCAGTTTCGCAGTGAAGGCCAGTATCGTTGGCATCTCATGGACTATGCGTTCGATCACTCGGTGCCGTATCGGATCAAACGGGCCTATGTTCTTTCTGGAGCCTTTGGGGTCATATTTTTCATTGGAGCTTTTCTCATCGCAATCCAGACGAAACGCGGTGACGCTATGGTCCTCCTTGGCATCGTCACTGCGTTAGGTGGTGTCCAAACAATCGCCAATCTCAGAAAGCTTCGTGCCACAAAAGGCCAGCCGGATGAAGGAAGGTTTTAGTCTCCGGCCATGATCAGCAACATATTCTTAGGCGCGGCGATGGTGGCGTTTGGCATCGCGTTCTGGCTGATGGTACCGCTAATCGGCAGCCGTCGCGACTTGATGAAAATGGCCCCGACGGAATACGGCTGGCTTGCAATACGGTTTTTCCCGCTGATGTTCCTGTCCATGGCATTCTTTATAGCAGGAAGCTTGGCTGCGAAGTACGGCTGGCCTTGAGATGCTTACAGAATGACAGCCACGTCTCTAACGAACCCGCTTTTAGGTTTCCCTCTCTCCAAAGCGGTGACAAGGGAGTCGGCATGACGGGCGAGTGCTATCGTGAAGCCGAACCCATTTGGCGTGTGAGGTGGTTATGATCTACGACAATGTTTCAGGCGGTCCAGAGTTGCTTGCATGGTTCGGTGAGGAGCCGACATTTCACGACGCGGAAGTCATCTCTCTTTCTCTCAGTCGCACCGGCCCAAGTGAGCTGAAGATTCACGGTTGGATTGCAACTGATGATGTTGATCCAAACGGCTACATCGTCCTCGATAAGCACGCTATCGTTACATTTAGTTTGGAAGGTGTCATGGACCTGCAATTGGATGGCTTTAGCGGTCAAAATGTCGTAGGGGGCTTGATCCTTCGCTACGCGACTGACAGGGGCCGATCTGGCTATCATCCGATGCCCGAAGACCCTCGCGATATCGAGATTGAACTCATACCCTGCTACGGTTTGGACGGGTTCATCAGAGCCAAGAAGGTTGCGCTCTCATTTAGTCCGGGTCGACCAGACAAGACCAACGAACTTGCTCCGGAGGCTCGGCGGCGCTGACTATCTGATGACCGCTCCTGGCGCAACCCAGAAGCTGGTTGGAGCGACGGTGGCGGATTGTAGGTGCCCGCTCTAAGTGGTACGAACCGGACGAAAGGCGCTTAATGACAGTTCTCGACCGGAATAATGTTCAAATAAAAGGCGATGGCCACAGGGCGATGATCTTCGCCCACGGTTTCGGTTGCGACCAAAATATGTGGCGCTTCGTGGCTCCGGCATTCGAACAGGATTTCAAAACCGTCCTGTTCGATCACGTCGGAGCGGGTAATTCCGACCTTGCGGCCTACGATGCGGCCAAATACTCCTCATTATCCGGTTACGCGGACGATCTCATAGAAATTTGCCGAGAGCTTGATATCCACCAGGGTGTTTTCGTTGGTCATTCCGTGAGCGCGATGATCGGTGTACTGGCCTCACTGAAGGCTCCCGGCCTGTTCGAGAGCCTGATCCTCGTCGGACCGTCGCCCCGCTACATAAACGATGGCGACTATGTCGGCGGATTCAGCAGCGCAGAGATCGACGAGCTGCTGGAGTCGCTGGACGACAATCACCTGGGTTGGTCGGCTGCGATGGCTCCTGCCATTATGGGCAATCCAGACCGACCCGAACTTGGGGAAGAGCTAACAAATAGTTTCTGCCGCACCGATCCGGAGATTGCCAAGGCATTCGCACGGGTGACCTTCACCTCCGACAATCGCGAGGACCTGCCGAACGTCACGGCACGAACGCTCATCCTCCAGTCGAGAGATGATATTATCGCCTCTGAAGAGGTCGGCGAGTTCGTTCACGAGCAGGTTCAAAACAGCGAACTAATTGTCCTGAATGCCAGTGGACACTGTCCGAACCTCAGCGCACCGGCCGAAGTGATCTCGGCCATTCGGACGTTCGTTCGGTGATCATGAGCAAGCCTCCGACAACGCCGACCGAAGACCTTGAAGACCTCTATGAGAATGCGCCGTGTGGATACTTGTCGCTTCAGCCCGACGGCAGGATCGTCAAGGTCAACAAGACACTCGCTATCTGGCTCGGTGTTCCTGCCGAGCAGCTTCTTGGAAAACGATTGCGTGACCTGCTGAACATGGCAGGCCGCATTTTTTATGAGACCCACTTCGCCCCACTGCTGCGCATGCAAGGGTACTTCAACGAGGTCGCACTCGATCTGATGACGGCGGACGGTGACAAGCTGGCCGTTCTTGCCAATGCCACGGAACGTCGTGATGACAGCGGCAATCTTGTTTTCACGCGCGTAACGCTATTCCAGGCAACCGAACGCCGTCGCTATGAACGGGGCTTGGTCGATGCTCGGACGGCGTCCGATGCCGCCGGAGCCGTTTTGAAGTCCGACGCGGTGCTGAGAGAACAGTTCATTGCCGTCCTGGGACACGATTTGCGCAATCCGCTGGCATCAATCAATTCCGCAGCCCGTATGCTCCGCAAGGAACCGCTGTCAGACACATCCATCCGCATTCTTCATCTAATGCAAGGTAGCGTGTTTCGGATGTCCGCTCTGATCGACAACATCCTCGATTTCGCGCGTGGACGTCTGGGAGACGGCCTGTCCCTGGACCGTAACAGCAGCGAACCGCTAACACCGGTATTGCAGCAGGTCGTCGAGGAGTTGCGTTCCAGCCATCCTGACCGCAACATCGAGACGGATTTTACGATCGATGACCCGGTCGATTGCGACCGAGGTCGGATCGGCCAACTTCTATCCAATTTGTTGGGGAATGCGATCACCTATGGAAAGCAGGATGAACCTGTCCAGGTGAGTGCGACCACGGGCGGCGGAGTATTCCAGCTTTATGTCGCCAATGGTGGAGCGCCAATCCCGAGTGAGGCAATAGCCAGCCTCTTCAAACCATTCTTTCGGGGCGATGTCCGGGCAAGCCAAAATGGCTTGGGTCTTGGGCTGCACATTGCTTCCGAAATTGCCCGCGCCCATGGCGGCGAACTTACGGTCACGTCGAACATAGACGAGACGCGTTTCACGTTCACACTGTCCTTGTCGTAATTCTCTCGGCACCGCGTAAGCGATGTCGGCCTACGATAAGAAGATTTGCCGCCTCAGCTTGAAATTCGAAATGCGCGAGGAAAACATTTGGCCCCTGAGGCCTGTGAAAAGGGTCAATGGCGGCACGCCGCAGAATGCTCTGCGCATTTAACGTTCCTATAAGTTGACGAGTATTTCCTAACACGCGATGCTTCTCCAAAATCATTGAGAAAGTTCATGGCTAAACCAAAGGCCCGAGCGTTACTCACAGCGTCCGGTACTGGCGCGATCCGGAAGTAGGAGGCATGGGCTTCGTAATTCCGGATAAGTCGCTTTGCGCAAGGGTTGAGGTTCAAGGTCTCATCAATCGATAGACGCTAGCTCGACCGATGCCTAATATCCTTGATATTTCCGACGCCCCTTTTCCTTCAGCAACAAGTCTCTTAACCCGGCCCGGGTCTATCGATGGCTTTCTGCCCTTGTATACCCCGAGCGACTTCGCCTGTTCGATGCCTTCAAGCTGACGCTCTCTTCTGATGGCCGTCTCAAACTCCGCAAACACGCCTAGCATCTGCAAAAACGCCCGACCTGCCGCTGTGGAGGTGTCAATCGGCTGCTCAGTCGCCTTCAGAGAGACCTGGCGTGATTCGAGTTCTTTCACTATGGCGGCGAGATCACCAATCGACCGTGCGAGCCTGTCGATACGGGTTACGACAATCGTATCCCCAGCTCTTGTAAAATCGATCAAATTTCGAAGCTCGACACGACCCTCTGTCGTTGTGCCCGTTCTTTTCTCGGCGCGTACGATGGCGCATCCCGCTGCTTTAAGAGCGGCTTCCTGTATGGACACGTCTTGGTCTGTGGTTGATACGCGGGCGTATCCAAAAAGCTGCCCTGCCATGCGATGTGTCTCGTTTGGTTTTAGACCATAATAGTCTGTCGTCTCAAAAGCCTGAAGTAAACCCATATAAGACGGAAAATGTGTCTCGTCGGGCAGTCTTGATTGCGTATACCCAAATGAGGCAGAGAATTAGGTTGACGCTGGGAAGCTTTGCTCCAAGCATAGAAAAAGCCGTGGTCAAAGGGCGGGAACCCTACACGGACTTTTTTGGAGATTGTTCATTAATGATGAACGATGGCGACTGTAATGTAAAGCTCCCGCGTAACAGTGAGTGAGCCCGAGGCTGGGTGATAAAACCCCAGCCCAGACAACGAAATCTCCTTCCCAACGCCGTCAACAAATTTGGTCTTGTGTATACCCCTCCGGCCAAGGCAAACGTGTTGCCGCTTCCTTCGACGCGATGGAGGTGGCGGCCGGTGAATTGCCAAAAAGGACTCACTTCGACGTACTCAAGGCGAATACCGGTTGGGCACTTGATCGATTTACCTGGGTGAGACGGACTTGGAAATCGCAGCGCAGAACTGCCCAAACTGAACGTATCGCATCGGCGTTGACGCGTGCGGGCATCAATGTCTATCGCGATAGTGACGTGACTCTCATTTCGGCGATTACCGGGGTCGTGGAAAAGCCACGCTCTCATCGATCTGTCTGCATACTACCTGACATCGCGGCCCGGGAGCGTGGTGCGATGGTAAACGGCCTGAAGCTGTTTATGACCGGTCATAAGAACAGCAAGCATTTCCGTTATGCCGTCATGACCTCTCGTCATCCCGTACCAGTTGGTGGTGACCTTCGGAAGTCGATCCAAAAACTGTCTCGCCGCATCTCCAAGTGGTCTCACTACATTAAGAAGTGGGATGTGAAGGTCCTGTTTCGCGGCATCGAGTTCACCAGGATGACGGCAGAGGGCCGTGGCATGACAGATCGTTACGCACCGGACACGATCCTCTACCGTGTCCATGCAAATGTCATCTATTGGCCGACGCGAAAGCTGAAACCGGCAGAGTGGATCGAATTCTTAGAGCAAACCAAAAAATTCATGGATGCTGAGTGGCAAGACAGCGGCACGGTCGAGGACGTCGAGCAGATCGTAAGGTATTGCACGAAGCCCGCCGACACAGAGGCGGCCCCAGATGAAGAGCTTGTTTGGCTCTACCGGCAGACCGAGAGGCTTAAAATTTGCCAGCCTCTCGGTGACTTTAAAATTTGGATGAGCGAGATAAAAAAACGCGGTGAAAAGATCGTTCGCGTTCATGTTGGCAACGGTCAGGGAAGGCTCGTACGCGTTCAGAAGTCGCATCGCCGGAACCTGGTTAAATTGGTAGACGAACCAACTGATGACGAAAGGGCCGACACGCAGCTCTCAGGGACACCACCCGAGGGTGAACGGTCGACCCTTCCGCCCGCGCGGTTGTTAGGTATGACCCGACCGCAGTGGCGGCATAGCCCATGGGCCGAACCATTGATCATAGTCCAGAACTACGATCCTGCTGTAAGAGACGACGACTTTGAACACCAGATCACAGGGTGGCGTCAGGAAGCGCGTCGTTGGTGGGACGCTGCCAATGCGCCGACGCCGGAAGAAGCGCTGCGAGTAGCCCGCGTAGCGCTTGCGGGTTGTGTTCCGGGTGACGACGAATGCGACCCGGAAGCGGACGCTGAGTATATTCTTGACTTATGTCGGGCAACTGTCCCTGAAGCTTTTGAAGCCGATCCTACCCCTTCCGATCCCGTGCGAAAGGATGACGCTCTGGAAAGTAAATCGGAGCATTTCTTGAACAGGGCCGTGGAAGAGGTCTTGTTCAAAGGCGATGAAAGCCCTCGTTCGATCCGGGAAGTGATCAATGAGATGGCAAAGCGCAATCGGCGTGTCTCACCTGTGTCCCTGCCAAAGGTGGCAGAGGTTCAAATGTGCATCTGGCGTCGACGTCGACGCGAAGAAAATCTGAAGGAAACATGGGTTGCCACCAACCTGCAGATAATCCAGGAGCTGCTCGCAGCCGCTTGATTGATAGTCGCCCCGGCTAAGGAGGGGTCTGCCAGAAGGCTCTCGACGACGTCGTCCCTCGGAGGAGCCCCAGAGGGCAGACGCAACAAGCTCGCGCATTGCATTAGTCTGTATCTAAATTAATGCTCTTCCTTGCATCCCTTGGTCTTCTTATTGGGTATTTAAGGAGGCAGACCGTGGCTACTGGATGCCAATTTCTTCACATCGAGGGTTTCTCGCGTAAGAATGATGAAAATGGTCGCACTGTGACCTTCGTTCTTGACGAAGCTGAGCGGCGTCCCAATGCGTCCACGCACGTTGCGCTTCCGAACCCTCCGGAAACTGTTTTCGGTATATCCATTCCCGAACTCCGTGCGCTGCATGACGAGCGCGTTCTGGTGGCAAAGGACACGATGAAGAATGGGCGGACCCGCGCGATCCGCTCCACCCAACAGACGCTCGGCACGGTGATTGCGTCGCATCCCTATGAGATTTCCGATGTACTCACCGATCCTTCCAAAGCGGCGGAAGTGAAAGAATGGGAAAGACGGACGGTGGAGTGGCTGAAGGGTCAGTTCGGCTCCCAACTCGTCTCCGTGCTGCGCCATACAGACGAGCGGTACTGTCACTTACACTGCTACCTTCTTCCGTCAAATGACATGATGAAGGTGTCCGAAATCCATCCCGGCTATCTTGCCAAGGCAGCCATAATGTCGGCGGGACCAGGCCCAGGTGAAGATGAGAAGGCCCTCAACCGGCGTGGCGACCGAGGCTATCGTTCTGCCTTGCGAGCTTGGCAAGATCATTACTTTCATGATGTCGGGGCTCCGTCGGGTCTAACCAGAATTGGGCCAAACGTGCGGCGGCTGAAGCGGGCAGAATGGCACGCGGAGATGCAGGTTTCGCAAGCTTTAAAACAATCCATGGCCCGCGCCGAGGCAGTGAACGCAAAACGCCTTGAACTCATTCGGCAGACAAAACAGGAAGCACAGAGGTTCGTTGAGCGGACGAAACAGGAAGTTTCGGAGGCTCTCCACAGTGCAAAAAAAGAAGCTGCCGCGATAAGAGCGGAAGCAGTGGCCATCCGTACGACCGCCGAACGGGAAATGCAGGCTTCAAACGAGGCAAGCGCTGCCGCGCTGTTCGCGCAAGATCGCGCCCGACAGGAACAGATGCATGCCAGCACGATGCTATTGGATGCCGTCCGCTTCAAGGGTTGGGGCGGTCGTCTCAGGGCTTTCTGGGACTCGTTGAGAGAATCCAAGTTGGCCTTCGCGATCCGTCAGGAAGTGGCGGTGGAAATAGAACGGGTTCATTCATTAGTCCGATCTCTTCGGCAGCGCCTACGGGACGAAGAAAAGAAACGGATAGATGCCGAGAGGCGGGCGCACGAGGCTATGAGAGACGTCAAACGAGCGCTTGATGCAGCCCACAAGGCCACTATTGAGCGAGATCGTGCTTTGGCCATGCTACCCCGGACGCCGGGGCAAAAACTGGTCATGTCGCAACCAGCTTTTGCTTTTCCTCCACCCAAACCGAAGGAACGGAATTAGACGTCGTTGCCAACTATCTGGCAACCGCCTCCCTTAAGTATTCCGCTGGTTCAAACAGATCATTTACTATTCTTTCAACGTGATCCTGTGCGGTACGAAGTACTTCCAGAGCACGTTCTGAGTTCACGGCATTCTCGCCTTCCCGAAACGCTTCTGGCATCGCGTCAAGTGCCTGTTCTTCCTCATCAATGATGCTGGTAATTTCATACGCCAGGTCGTCCATGTACTTGGACATTTTGGTGACGGCCAAGATCAGCTTCTCTATCTGCCTTCGTCGTGAAGCGTTCATGCAAGTTCTCCCCTTCGCAAAAGGGTCCAAGCAACGCATCGCTCAAAATCCCCAGCCTCGCCGGAAACCGACGCCATTTCGAACATCGAGCTACTCTGAATCCAGGAAAGCATCGACACCATCGACACGACCAGCCAAGGCCGCCATAGGCCGTTAGGGCAGTGAGGCGCAGACACACCGGCGTCCGACCAAATGTCCGGCCACGCGCTACGCTCTTCGCAAAGCCACGCCGTCGCGACTGGACGGGATTTATGAAGCAACCTGAATTTCTTCAGAGCGGCGGTCGACTGCAGGAGATCGACGCTCCAGCCAGTATGTTTGATTGTCATACCTTTCAGCCCTGGCGACCGGGGGATAAAAGGGTCGAGCGAATCTATCGTTTGCTCGTCGACCTCGCGACGCTCCGACCGTCTGATGTGTCCAGATTCAAGAGTGTAGTGCATCATGTCCAAAATCTTTTTCACAGGCATACTCCTTCAAGGACGCGGCGAGATCGCAAGCGTCGGTTGGAAATTTCGATTTTCAGATTGGATTTTTCCGTACCAGCAGCGGGTAGGCCGCGTTGTGCTTAGGACGGTTGACTGTCGGCCTCAGTGAAAGGTGCGAATATGACGACATCGCACTCCCATTCCGCTTTCGACATCAGGAACAAATCGCCCCGATCATCTCCGGCGACGACCACGTCAGCGTGAGGATAATGGGATACGATCTGATCATCCGGTCGCTCGATGGAAAGGAACCATTCGGCGGCGGCCAGCACGCTGGTTTTCGAACGGTTGAAGACCGTTGTGGATACAAAAAGCTTACTCATAGGCATACTCGGTCGTTAGGACGTTTCGGGGTCACCGAATCCGTCAGTTGAAGATCATTTCAAACTTGTAAGAAGTGTTTCGTAGTCAGCGCGGCGGCTAGAGTGATGATCTCACTGCGGCGCTGGTCCTATGGTTGCTCACGTCGCGTCGCGTTGCATCAATCGTCAGCGCCCCCCAACGCCAGCGTAAGATTGCAGACCTTGTCGCGATCAAACGGCACGAAAGGAATCTTCGGTTTTCCCGCTTCCGATTTTGACATCAGATAGACGTTTCCACCTTGATCTGCGACGACCAAGATGTCCGCTCTTGGGTATCGATAAACGAGATCGCCTTTGCTGCGCTTCCAGCGCATCCAGCACTCGATTGCGTCTCCGGCGTCGAGGAGAGATCGAGCAACGACATCGGCAGAAATCAGAATTTTACTCATATACGCACCGTCCCGTTTTGAGTGCTCTGCCCTGGGCAGCAAACACCGGTTCAAGGCAACCGGCACTTCGCCGCCGCCCATTTCTTCGCAATGACGCTGTTCCTATTTGCAGCCCGACATTACGACGAGCGGAGGGAAGCATAGAATAATATGCTAAGTCAAACCTAAAATTCAGGGTAGTTTGATCAAACGTACTCCAAAAAGGAAATTATTTTTTAATATTTCCTTGATGTCGCGAAAAGGAATAAATTCAGGTTTCCTTGCCGGTCATTGAAATCATTGAGAAAATTTGACATCTATTTTTCAAAGATTTCCTTGGGGGCCATTCGGCGGTTTCGAGGAATTTTTTTGTTCCTCCTCTGCGTCAAGGCGGCGTTGTTCTGCATCTCGGCGCAGTTGCTCCCGCCATTGCGACGCAGCTCTTGGCATCGCAGCCAATGTTTCCTCGGGGCTCTTGGACCTACAGCGACGGATGGCCTTCCCGCCATCCTCCTCCACCGAGGAATCGATCCAGTCGTGGATTGCAGGTGAAACCATTTTCTTGATGACAGTGATCGCGTCCTGTCTGGCAAACGGATATTGCAGGTGGTCAAGTAGGGTGAACAGGTGCGGCCACTCCTTGCCGTATCGCTCGGGCAAACCTGGGATGACCGGTCGCGCCTCATATCTGATTTGCGAGATATCTCTGCTGGTCAATCCGTCAAATAATTCTTCCGCTTGCTCTCCGGTACGTGGGGCGTAGTCACGGTCGACGTGCTCCTGCAAATCGAAGGCCTTGCGCCTTGTCGGCTTTTTCATGAGCGGTCGCGGCTTCAGTGACGGAGCTGGGAGCGGCTGAGGCGGTGTCATGGCAAACGGCCGGGCAATCTGGCCGAATATTATCAGCATCAACGCCAGCAACCATTTCCGGCGGCGGTGGCGTTTGCCTTTCATCTGGCGGCGGCGAAGATCATTTAGCCACAAGCGGAGCCAATAGTCGGCGCGGCGTTTCTTTCGGCGTTCGTGTTCTGCGATATCGGTGTTGGGTTTCATGAGATTTCTCCTTGAACCCAACGATGTCAATGAACGATGCAAGGAAGAAGTCGCAAGTTAAGTAGGTTAATTATCACTCACGTAGTGGATTGAGCGGTCGAACCCAGCGGTGACGAGCAACACCGCCAAATGCGGCAAACTTCGCGCTCCTATCTGCTTCTTCACGCGCTCCAACCGATGTTCGACAGTACGGGGTGAAAGGGCAACTTCCGCCCCGATCTCTTTTACCGTCATGCCCTGCATCAAGGCCGTCAAAATCGCTTCATCGGTAGCATCGATTTCCAGACTGCTTGCAGGTGCTCCCGCCATGAACCTCCCATGGGTACATATCAACAACCACTGGGGTTTCTGCGACTTTTGAGGAAGAATAATCCGGTCATAGACAACGCGAACTCCGACCAATCTGGCTTCCACCGTATCGATCAGAGGCTGTCGGACCTCAATTGCCTTTGCGTACGCGGGAAGCACGGAGCTTTCGAGGTAAGCCTGATCTCTCAACTCGCCCAATTTGCCGCCCTTGAACAGCGAGTCGAGGTTGATGATGCGACTCGAAAGGCGGGAATGACGAATTGTCCGAAGGAGCCACTCCTTCGGATCATCTGCGTTGAGATAGATGACAGAGAGCCGCATGCGGATCGTCAGAAATGGAACAATTCCGGAATACGCTTTCTCTGGCAGAGACGGCCCTTGGGAACCGGTCAGCATCCAGGCGTCGATGAGCTTTTGGCATATAACAGTAAATGACATGGACCTGTAGAATCAATAAAGGGTGTCAGCGAATAAGACAGCCTGATCTCTTAGCCACAAGTGGCAGATACCGTTCTTTCGATTACCGGAATAGCGATAGCATGCTTTGCGACGACGAATTTGCAATGTTCAATGATTGAATGGCCAGTTGCTGCTGGGTCTGCACAGCTGCAAGCTTTGCGGACGCCTGTTCCATGTTGGCATCGACCATGCGACCAATGCCCTTGGTCGTATTGTCCATCAGATTGTTGTTGAACTCTTCCTGCATGGCGAGCCGCTTTTGCGTCGAGCCGACGGCTGACATGCCGCTGGTGACCGCCTGAATGCGGGTGTCCATCTGGTCGATGAGTGCGCCGTAGTAGTGGTCCCGATCAAGGTTATTCGCCGTTATTCGGACCTCAACATTCCGGAGGGTATAGGGATTTTCGTTCTTCTGGACGTCGCCATTACCATCGACATAGGTGATCGGATAAACCACGTTGGCGCTCCATAGCACTCCATCAAGGTAACCCATGTTTTCGGAACCCGGTTGACCCCAAAGGTTATCAATCGAGCGGTTGTAGTTGATCATCGTCGTATCCTTGGTGTCCAAGGAAATCTTGAGCACCTGTCCGTTGACATATCCGGCCACGAACTCTGTCGTTGCACCTGGCAAAGCCGGTTCGTCCTTGTCGTTCTTCAATAGGTTTACCCCCGAGAAGCTTGAAGACTCGACGATTGTATTGATTTGTTGCCAATGCTGGTAAATCTCGCCATCGACTTTTGCCACCTCGGAGCTGTCATAGGTGCTATCCGGTTCATTGTCAGTCCAGTTGGAATAGCCATTTGTCGAGGGCGGCGGCATGCTTTGGGCTGTGACCATAAGATTGCGGATGGTCACCATTTCCTGCCGGACGGCGTCCATGCCGCTATAGGTCGTATCAAGGACAGCCTTGGCGAGGCCGATACTGTCCGAGACTGCCGACATCGCACCCTTGTCAGAGCGCATTGTTGTGGCTATCGACCAGTAGGCAGCGTTGTCCGAAGCCTTGGCGACTCGAAGCCCCGAGGATACCTGGCCCTGAGTTTTGTTCAGGTCGACACTGATAGTCCGCAATGTCCGTAATGCAGCCATTGCCCCGTTATTGGTGATTATGCTTGTCATGGTCGCCGCTTGCTTGAATCAAAAGACGGCGTCATCATGAGCCTTGCACCGGCTGATGCCGTGCTTTGGATTATGGTTCAAAATTCCTTAACGGAGGTCTCAGGGTTAGAGGGGGAAATCCCCTTCAAAGTCTCGATTTTCGAAGGGACGCTTCAGCGGTTGCCGGGTCGACCTCTAAACTGGTGATTCAAATTTTATTCCGTGGTCGAAATACCGGCTTAAGGTCGTGTGGACATGAGGCCGCTGGCCTGTCCACTGACGTCAAGACGCGGATCATGCTGGTAATCCTGTGAGTCGTCATCCCGGCGACACTCGTAGACCCGTTATTGATCGTTGAAGATCGCAAGGGGCGAAGCTTGAGCATCCGTCCGGGGAGACAGCCAGCGTTCCTACTGGGGTCCATCCCCAATGACCGCCCCGATGCGGTTCTTTAGCTTTTCTCGAAGCTCTTCAGGCGTTTTCCACGTAATGTGGTTGAACTGTCGGGTGTCAAAATGGACATGCTCTATGTGATCCTCTCGGCACGTCCAGATAACCGGGATGCCTAGACCTTGCGCAAAGCCCGCCTCGTAATAGACTCCTCCACGGGGAATTGCCGTCTGGGTCCGCTCGCTGAATACAAGGCCACAGGTAAAATCTGCTACGACAAACCGAGAACGGCGGATTTCGGCAATAATTTCATCGTCAATCTTATTGTTGTGTTCCTTTTGGTCGATCCTCATGGGTCTATAACCAGCGTCAATGATGGCCGGACCAATGCCGTTCTTATAGGCTTCTGCCACTTCGATTCCAAACCACATAGCAACAAAAGCCTGGAGCGACGCACGCGGGTTGGCCTTAAGCTGCTCCAGGTGTGAATAGCCGTCGAACGTTAGACTAATACCAATCCTCATTGATCAGAACCCATTCGCCCATTTTCTACGTCCGATTGACATGATCTTCCACGGTTGGCTTTGGAGAGTACGCCAGGCGTGGCAGCAATGATCGACGATGTCCTCGTAGGATT
>NZ_PCDP01000006.1 GCF_003240585.1 Arminella tubonensis | reverse complement strand
AAAGCCGTCGAAGTCATCGCGCAATGGAATTCCTGATGTCATCCGCAAACCTCAGTTTGCGATATTGATTCAGAACTCAACTGATTTGGAAACCTCAAAAAGAGTCAGAGATCGCTCACGCTGGTATAAGCGGCCCTTTGGCTTGGACAGTGTCGGACCGGAGCGCGCCGTCAAGGCTCAACATCTCGTCCAACTCGTCAAGAAAAGCCGCTATCGTTACTTCGTTGCGCTTGTAGAAGACGCATTGACCGATGCGTTTTGATGTCAGAAGGCCTGCACGATGCAATGTCCCAAGATGCGCCGAAACGGTCGATTGCGACAGTCCGTAGCGGTCAAATTGTCCTGCGCACACACCCATCGCCACGGGATAGCCCTGATCAGCAAAATGCTCTTCCGGCCTCTTGAGTTGTGTGAGTATCTCGATCCGAGTGCGGTGAGAGATAGCTTTGAGAATTTCGATCTGGGTCACGCTACACCAATGCTGGGCCTTCAGAGACAATTCCCGGGCGAGGATTTACCGGCACAGGTTGATCGCCCGCTCTCGACTCTCCGCCTCGGCAGCGAAACGGGAAAGCAGCATTGGACTGCATGCTCTGCTTGCAGAAGAGGTTACAGGCCCGTCAGTCCGACGGCAATCAGCGGCGTGGGTTCGATTGAAGACAAAGATAGTGCAGAAACTGCCATCGGCTTAGCTTGGCGGGCGCAGCAGGTTTCCGCAGTCCCGCGGCAGAGAGAGGACGCAATTGCGCGAGCTCGTGTAATTTCTAAGCAATTGGAAAGCACACGTCCTTGCGGGAACAATGTTCTGCCGCGTCTTTCAGTGCAGTCGGATTTTATCCAGGTATTCTGACAGTATGGCTGGCGATATGTCATACTAATAGCTATTTCAACTTATACCGCGGATAATTAGCCATTTATTATATTCAGTTTAACTACTTTATGGCCATTCTCACTTACCGTTCCAGTGTCGAGGATGGTTCTGCAATGATGGAAACTAATACAATGGACGATGATTCTCGCTTCAAAGTTTGGGCTATCGATCGTGCCAACCAGATTGTTGCTTCTCAGGTGATGGACTTGCTTCGAACCGCGGCGGATCAGACTGCCCGCACTGCCGAGCAAAGTGTCATTGCACTTGTACTGGCGATCACGGAAGCCCTGGGCGAAGCCCGCAACGTTCGATCCCAGGAATACTCAGATCCGGTTAAGACGCACTGAGACCAAGGGCTCAAGCGCCGGACGCCCTCCAACGGGCATTCGAGTGTTGTTCAATTGCCTTCGGTTTGAATTCTGATCCAGTCGATGTCCATGGTGTCGGATGAAGGGATATAGTCGCGATACTGTCCGATCTTAAATTTGGTCATGGGCGCCGCGGCAGGGTCGGGTTCGTAGCCAATCTTTCCCGTGATCTTGGCGATCAGAGTTTTGCCCTGATGGATTTCGACGAAACCCTTGCCCGTTCGGCTGGCCTGCACACGGTAGCTCATCTCAACCCACTGCCCGGCTGGCGTCTTGAGGATGGGATAGGCCCCGTACTCGACTTTGAGGTCTGGTGTACAGGCTTTGCCGCCGCTCTCCTCCGGCCGAATGGATTGACAGTACTGAGGTGTTCCGCTCTTCCAGACTGGGCTCTTGCCGTTCGAAAAGGGAGCCGAGGCAACGATGCAGCGGCACATGTCGTCCTGGATTGTGACATGCAGGATTCCGTCATCATATCGCTGCGCCAGAAACGGGCTGGGTGACCATTGCGCAAATTCCTTTTCATATTTCGGGTTGATTGGTTCTTCTTTCCATTGTGCCGTTACCCAGCGAATTGAATCGGTCGTGTTGAGCACGTCCTTCGGCATGCGGAAGCGGAAGGAGTAAAGCAACGGGACATCGGATTTTTGGACAAAGGGCTTTTGCAACCTCAGCTCCTGCCGTTGGATGCATTCACCCTCCTGATTGGCGGCCTTTGCACGTTTCCACGCCGCGTCGTCGCAAAACGGATCCGTGCGGTCAGCAGAGGGGCCCAAAACCAGGGCGGACTTGCCAAAAAAGCTCATTCCCAAGAATTCCGGCTTGCTCACATCAATGGCAAGACCGTAGTTGGTGACAGACTTGCTGCTCGGCAATTTGCAGGCCGGCATGCAATTCCTTCCACCGAGCGAAGATTCGGCGACGGTGATCCCAATGATATGATCGTTCTTGTCATCTGGGTCCGGACGAAAGGCTATCGGCGTGTTTTTCTGATCTATCTGGCATGAGCACCACTGCGTTTCATTCAACGCGGATGCTTTAAAATCGTCGAACACGAGGTCACGTGCCGAGACACTGGCAGCAAAAATTGTATAGGCAAAAAGAAACAATGGAATGACGCGATGCATGTCCTTGCTCCCCACAAGTAAGAATTGCGCCCGCCGATTAGGGCTCAAATGGAGAACTCCGTCAAATGATATTGCAACGTAGACGCGATCTGATCGCGCCTTCGTTGATGTCGCATTTCGTTGACTGGCGGCCAGCTTGGCGCGCTCTGTATCGGGCAAGGTTTCATAGCGCCCGAGGGAGGCTGTCCGAGCCGTATAGTCAGCGCTTTACGACGCCTTGGCTTCGAAAGCTGGCGGGAAATCACCCAGCGACTTTGCCTTGAGGATCAGGCCCTCGATATCCTGCGCAACGATCGCTTCAAGGTCGGCGAAGCTGTCGATGACGTAGTAGATCGGCTGGACGATATCGATCCGGTAGGGCGTCCTAAGGACGCTTAGCAGATCGAACGGCCGGAATTCGCAGGCGTTACCTTCCATTGCCGCCCTCGCTTCGCTTGGCGACGAGACGATACCCGCGCCGAAACAGCGGCGGCCTTCAGGTGTATTGATCAGCCCGAATTCGACGGTGAACCAGAAGATGCGGAACAAATGCCAGGAATAGCCCTTGCCGAGGCGAGCGGCAGTCTCGCCGAAATGCCGTACGAAATTGGCATAGCTCTGGTTGGTCAGTAGCGGGCAATGGCCAAAAACCTCGTGGAACAGGTCCGGTTCCTCGATATAGTCGATATGTTCGCGGCGGCGCAGGAAGGTCGCGAGCGGGAATTTGCCTTGCGACAAAAGCTCGTAAAAGCGCGAGGGCGGGATTAGCGCGGGGACGCCTTCTACGCCGAAGCCGGTGGTCTCGTTCAGGCGCCGATTGACGTCGAGAAGTTGAGGGACCTTGTCCGGCCTGAGCCCTAGCGTTTTGACGCCGTCCAGATATTCGTGGCAGGCCATATTGGCCAACAGCTTCAGCTGACGCCGATAGAGTTCGCCCCATATGGCATCCTCTTCGGCGGTATAGGCATATAAGCCGTCCGGGCCAGGAAGTTTTGCGGTGTAGCTGCTTTCCTTGACCATATGCTGATCCTCCCGAATACTGCAATCTTCTGACAATTATGCTCCGCGATCTGTGGATTTTCCTTTCTTTTGTGCTGGCAATGGCGATAAGAATGGAAAATCCTCTCAAGCGTGAGCCGCGGAATGAAAGAATCTGGCAGTATTCGCCGCAAGCTTCTACAGCTCGTTCAGGGCGATGGAAGTCTCTCATTGGCAGAGCTGGCTGAAAGGGCTGGCATGTCGCAGAGTTCGGCGTGGCGGAAGATCCAGGAGCTGGAATCCGACGGTGTAATCCGCAAGCGTGTGACGCTGCTCGATCCGGGAAAACTCGATCTCAAGCTCTGCGTGATCGCGCATGTAACGCTGGAGGATCATCACGAAGAGGCGGTGGCGTCTTTCGCCTCGGTGGTGCTGGAGCGGCCGGAGATCATGGAATGCTACGCGTTGTCAGGCGCTTTCGACTACATGCTGAAGATCCGGGTGAGGGACGTCGAAAGTTACGAGGCCTTCATGACCCGCTACCTCATGCGCAATACGCATGTGCGCACGGTCGTATCGAGTTTCGTGCTGCGCGAGCTCAAATTCTCGACCGAACTGCCGATCTAGCGCGATCTGCCAAGACTGCGCAGAGCGGTCTCGTCGGGATCATCGCGAACTGTCGCCATGCGAACTGCCCGAGGCGGGCACCGGCAGTCCTTCGAACGTCTTGAGAGTGTCGAGGACAATGGACGTTTTTACGTGCTGCACCGACTCGTGGGGCAAGAGGACGTCGTTGACGAATCTCGAAAGGCCGGCGAGCCCGCGGGTCGCAATTTTCAGGTGATAGTCCATTTCGCCGGTCAGAGCGTAGGCTTCAAGAACCTCCGGCAAGCCGTTGACCAATTGGGAAAATCTGCGAGCGTTGTCTCTGTTGTGGGTTGCGAGCGTCACGGAAATGACCACCAGCATGTCCAAACCCAATTTTTGCCGATCCAGGTTGGCCTGGTAACCCCTGATATATCCTTCAGACTCCAGCCTTGTCCGCCTGCGCGAGCATTGCGACGGCGAAAGCGCAATCCGCTCGCCCAACTCGTTGTTCGTCAACCTGCCGTCCTTCTGCAGCTCCTGCAGCAGACGCAAATCGAACGTGTCGAGCTGTTCATTCATTGCATCAAATCCCCAAACGCCTCACGAACCGTGCATAATTTCATCCTTATGCATGAAGAATGCAAGCACCTTGCATGCATTTTGGATCACACTTTGCATGATCAAGAAGTAAATCTCTGTGGAGGAGAAAATGGGTCCTTTCCCGCATGACGCACCGCCTTCGGAAATCACGGCAGACAATCCGGCTGGCACCGACGGCTTCGAATTCGTCGAGTTCGCTCACCCTGAGCCCCAGAAGCTGCGCGAGCTCTTCACGCGCATGGGCTATGTTATGGTCGCCAAGCACAGGACCAAGGATATCACGGTCTGGCGCCAGGGGGATATCAACTACATCCTGAACGCCGAACCGGGCAGCCATGCCACGCGTTTCGTCGCAGATCACGGCCCCTGTGCGCCGTCGATGGCCTGGCGCGTCGTCGATGCCAGGCACGCCTTCGATCACGCGGTGTCAAAAGGCGCTGTTCCCTATGAGGGCAGCGAGAAGACACTGGACGTTCCGGCGATCGTCGGGATCGGCGGCTCGCTGCTCTATTTCATCGAAATCTATGGTGCAAAAGGATCAGCTTACGAGGCCGAGTTCGAGTGGCTTGGCGCACGCGATCCGCGGCCGGAAGGTGTCGGCTTCTACTATCTCGACCATCTGACGCACAACGTCTACCGCGGCAACATGGACAAGTGGTGGGACTTCTACCGCGAACTGTTCAATTTCAAGCAAATCCACTTTTTCGATATTGACGGACGCTTCACCGGTCTGGTGAGCCGCGCCATCACATCGCCCTGCGGTAAAATCCGCATCCCGTTGAACGAATCGAAGGACGAGACGAGCCAGATCGAGGAATTTCTGAAGAAGTACAAGGGCGAGGGCATCCAGCACATCGCCGTTGGTACCGATAATGTCTACGAGGGTGTAGACAAGCTCGCCGGCAACGGCCTCCTCTTCATGCCGGGTCCCCCCAATACCTACTATGACATGTCCTATGCTCGCGTGAACGGTCATGATGAGCCGATCGAGCGCATGAAGAAGCACGGCATCCTGATCGACGGCGAAGGGGTGGTGAATGGCGGCATGACGAAAATCCTGCTACAAATCTTCTCGAAAACCGTCATCGGCCCGATCTTCTTCGAATTCATCCAGCGCAAAGGCGACGAGGGCTTCGGCGAGGGCAATTTCCGCGCTCTTTTCGAGTCGATCGAAGCAGATCAGATCAAGCGCGGCGTCATCGGCACTGCCGCCGAGTGACCTCGCGACGGTCGCGGGCATGCGTAGGATTGTCCTCAGGCTTTTGGGAGGAGTTGAGCAATGGAGCAGACGGTAATTAAGACTTCGGACGACGCGACCTCGGCGGCCAACAGCCTGAAATATATGCCGGGATTCGGCAACGACTTCGAGACCGAGTCCCTCCCGGGTGCGCTGCCGCAAGGCCAGAACAGTCCGCAGAAATGCAACTATGGGCTATATGCCGAGCAGTTGTCAGGCTCACCCTTTACCGCACCTCGTGGCACGAACGAGCGTTCCTGGCTCTACCGGATCCGCCCGAGTGTGCGTCATACGCGCCGTTTTTCCAATGAAAGTTACCCCTTCTGGAAAACGGCCCCATGCCTTGACGATCACTCGCTGCCGCTTGGCCAGTTGCGATGGAACCCCATCCCGACCCCAACAGAGACGCTCAACTTCCTCAACGGGATCCGCACCATGACGGCCGCCGGGGACGTCATGACCCAGGTGGGCATGGCGGCCCACGCCTATGCCTTCAACGACGACATGGTCGACGATTATTTCTTCAATGCCGATGGTGAGTTGCTGGTCGTGCCGCAGCTTGGCGCTATCAGGGTGTTCACCGAAATGGGCATCATGGATGTCGAGCCGTCCGAAATATGCCTCATCCCTCGCGGCATGATGTTCAAGGTGACGCGGACTGGTGAGGAACAGGTCTGGCGCGGATATGTCTGCGAGAACTACGGCGCTAAATTCACGCTGCCGGATCGCGGACCTATCGGCGCGAACTGCCTGGCAAATCCCCGCGACTTCAAGACCCCCGTCGCGACTTTCGAGGATAAGGAAACGCCTTGCCGCGTTCATGTTAAATGGTGCGGAAAGTTCTACGTCACGGAAATCGGCCACTGCCCGCTCGACGTCGTCGCCTGGCACGGCAACTATGCGCCGTTCAAATATGATCTGCGCACCTTCTCGCCGGTTGGCGCGATTCTGTTTGATCATCCCGATCCGTCGATCTTCACGGTGCTTACCGCCCCATCGGGGGAGGCGGGTACCGCAAACGTCGATTTCGTTATCTTCCCGCCGCGGTGGCTGGTCGCCGAGCATACATTCCGTCCGCCCTGGTACCACCGGAACATCATGAGCGAGTTCATGGGCCTCATCCATGGGCAATATGATGCCAAGGAGGAAGGCTTCGTGCCGGGCGGCATGAGCCTGCATAACATGATGCTGCCCCACGGGCCGGACATGCTGGGTTTCGAAAAAGCGTCCAATTCCGAACTCAAACCGGTGAAGCTGGATCACACGATGGCCTTCATGTTCGAGACCCGGTACCCGCAGCAACTGACGAAATATGCAGTCGAGCTGGAGACGCTGCAGGACAATTACCTGGAATGCTGGGACGGCCTGGAGCGCAAGTTCGACGGCACTCCGGGCATCAAGTGAAGACCGGTCACAGACGCTCCGACGTTGGAAGTAGGACATGAAGCTCGCTACATTGAAGGACTCCACTAGGGACGGCAGGCTCGTCGTCGTTTCTCGCGACCTTACCCTCTGCTCCGAGGTTGGTCACATCGCCCGGACGCTGCAGGCAGCACTCGATGACTGGGATCATGTGGCTCCCCGGCTGGTGCAGATCGCCGAGGGTATAGAGACCGGAGCGCAGCCGACGAGCAGGTTCCACGAGCACGATGCCGCGTCGCCATTGCCCCGAGCCTACCAATGGGCGGACGGTTCGGCCTACGTCAATCATGTCGAGCTGGTGCGCAAAGCCCGCAACGCCGAGATGCCCGCGAGCTTTTGGGTCGACCCGCTGATGTACCAGGGCGGCTCGGACGGTTTTCTCGCCCCGCGCGGCGCCATCGTGGTGGCAGACGAGGCTTATGGGATCGACATGGAAGGCGAAGTCGCCGTTATCGTCGGCGATGTTGCCATGGGTTCCAGTCCGGAGGCGGCCCGTCGTGCCATCCGCCTGCTGATGCTTGTCAACGACGTATCACTGCGCGGTCTCATACCGGCAGAGCTGGCAAAGGGCTTTGGCTTCTTCCAGTCCAAGCCCGCATCGACATTTTCGCCTGTCGCGGTGACGCCGGACGAACTCGGAGAGGCATGGGATGGCGGCAAGGTGCATCTTCCGCTGCTCGTGTCCTTGAACGGCAAGGCGTTCGGCAAGGCGAATGCCGGCATCGACATGACCTTTGATTTTGGCCAGCTGGTTGCCCATGCCGCCAAGACCCGCAATCTATTGGCAGGCACGATCATCGGCTCGGGAACGGTGTCCAACAAATTGGACGGCGGAGCGGGCAAGCCGATCGTAGATGGCGGAGACGGCTATTCCTGCATCGCCGAGATACGCACCATCGAGGTCATCGAAACAGGGTCGCCCAAGACCCCGTTCATGAAGTTCGGAGATCAGGTCCGCATCGAGATGAAGGATCGTGCCGGGCATTCGATCTTCGGAGCAATTGAGCAGACCGTCGAAAGATGCGGGGGGCCCGGGTCGCGATGAGCGCGGTCGTCCTATACGACTACTGGAGGTCGTCGGCGAGCTACCGCGTCCGCATAGCGCTCAACATGGCCGGAATCGACTATGCGACAGTGCCGGTCAACCTGTTGGAGGGCGCGCACAGGAACCCCGATTATCTCAAGCTGAACCCGCAGGGTTTGGTGCCCACATTGGTGATCGACGGAATGGCGCTGACGCAGTCACTTTCGATCATCGAATACCTGGCCGAGATGCGGCCGGAGAGTGGGTTGCTGCCGCGGGACGCTGCCGGCCGGCAAAGAGTGCGGGCGCTCGCATATGCGGTTGCCATGGACATCCATCCAATATGCAACATGCATGTCGCAGCGCACCTCGCAACCCTGACAGCCAAGGCCGATGCCCGCGAGGAATGGATGAAGCACTTCATCGCCGACGGACTTCGAAAACTGCAAATGATGCTCCGGGATGGCAACGGAGAGTTCAGCTTCGGAGACGCGCCGACCATGGCGGATCTTTGCCTTGTGCCACAGGTCTACAACGCCCGCCGCTGGGGTGTGGACATGACCGGCTTCCATCGCATCGTCGATATCGATCGCAACTGTGCGGAACTGCCCGCCTTTCAGGCGGCGCACCCTGATCGCGTCAGACAGTAGCGAAATCCGACGGGCCTCAATTGTTGGCCTTGGTTGCCTCATACGCCCACGTCGCGCAAATTTGAGTATCCGGCGCCCGCTGTTCGCGGGCCCGGGGACTAGCGAGGGCGAAAAAACCCAATCAATGTACTAGTCGTCGATGCGAAATCCGACCTTCATCACGACCTGATAGTGCTCCACCTCACCATCCTTGATGTGCCCCCTGATCTGGTCCACTTCGAACCATTCAAGTTTTCTCATGGTTTTCGAGGCTCGCAAAACAGCCGTTTTGATCGCCTCGGTCACCGAGACCTTCGAACTGCCGATCAATTCCACCTTCTTATAAACATGGTCGCTCACGGGATCCTCCCAGCTTGGTTCAGACTTGGTTCGACTTCGTAGACCCGCCTGCACCGCGCTTCCGTGGCTTGGTCGGAGAAACATCCAATCGAGTTCGTGGCATCGGTCGAACGACGGGGCGTCAGCGGTTTCCATGCTCCGCAGCCGACATTCACGATCCGGCAATAGTTCGACCTTGTCAAATGGCCAGAACTACGCTCGATGCAATTGCCATAGGGGTCAAACAGGCGGTTGCGGCGAAGTTCTCCGATCCTTGATCGAGATCCCAGATGCGCTTCTGCTATGAATAAAAAACTCAATCTTGAATAAACATCTGTCAACGATAATTAATTGTCTATAAGTTGTATTAGTATGGGCATTGACGAGCTGCCAGAAGCATCCTAATCGTAAGGCTGTCCTGCTATTCTCTCGGAAGTGAGGGTCTTAACAGCGACAGCGACGACCGGAGCCTTGCATTATAGGCCCGGATTGACGCCAGATGAGCTGGCACCCATCGTTCTTCGGCGCAACCAACGCACGATCTTATGATGGCAAGCCGTTTGTTCACGGTTGGAAGAATTCCTCGTGGCACACGCATTCTCGCATCAATGACGCCGACCCTGGTCACCGTGCATCCGATGCGAATGTTAACCTCCCAATGACTTGCGCTTGATGGCTCGAACACGACCGTCTGCAACAAATACTCGTCGGTTCATCCAACACCGTGGACCGATCAAAGTCATTGGAGACGTATGGAATGACGGTGAAGTCTTTGACCAGCACCGTTTTCACAAGACGTGTCGCATCTGCCATCCTTTTGTCGTGGGTGGCACACGCCTCTCCCAGTTTCGCCGACGATACGGCGCAGACCGCTGCTCCCGTACAGCCGGCCAACCAGACTACGTCTGCGCAACGGGATGCGTCCCCTCCGCAAGGCGTACCGCCGGCGCAGCCCCAGCTCCATGCGACGAAGTTCGACAACTGGTATTACCGTTGCTTTGACGGCAGGGCGGCGGACGGGTCGCAGGCTTCGAGCTGCGAGGTGGCACAGATCGCGACCGTGAAGCAGGGCGACCAGGACGTCAACGTGCTGACGCTGGCCTTTGCCGCGGCGCCACCGTCTGTGTCGGCCGCCGCGCAGAAGAGCAGCAACCGCAAAGCACCCGATATTCTTCTGACAGCGCTGGTGCCGCTCAACATGTATCTACCGGTCGGCCTTGGGATCGATGCCGGTGACAAGCCTGTCGTGCAGCTTGCCTATCGCAATTGCAACCAGTCCGGATGCTGGGCCCAGCAAAAGCTGGATGCCAAGGCAATGGCTAACCACCGGCGTGCCGGATATCACGTCAGCACCGATGGCGCGATCGAACTGATCGGCGGAATCATCGCCTTTTGCTCGATTCAAATTCAAATTTAATCGAGAAACCGCCTTTGCCACAATCGCTCGGAGTTGATCTGGAATCGAGCGAAGGTATTTCGCGGTTCACTCTGGAGTTAAATATCGGCCGAAATAAATGCCGGCTGCAACTTCTCAACGATCGTATGTTCTCTCTTGGTCTTCCGGCTCGAATGCATCGGCAATGATCTCCTCGAGGTCGGATACTTCTTGGTCAGTGAGCTTTGCGAATTCTTTGTTTCGCCGCTGCTTGGAAAGTCGACCGTCGTTCCGGTGAACGAAAGTGATCAGGGAGCTAATCATCGAATCGGGCATCTCCAATAGATCCTGTATTCTTCGCTTTGCCTCGTCGTAGCAGGCCAGGTATGCGATCTCTTTGGGAAGATCTTCTTCGATGGTCCTTATGACGCACATGTACAAGAATTCCGACAGGTATGTGTAGTCGCCGTAGCGATAGAGATCGGCGGTGTCGTTCAGGACGGAGACATTTTGTTGTGCGGTCGGCACCCATTCGATATATGGAAGAAGCGGTCCCGTGAAATCACGTAGATGGGCGGCGTAGTCAGCATCGCGGTCGAGCAGGACAGTCGAGACTGGGAATATCAGTCCTGCTGGCGTGAAGCGCCGTTCTGCAAGGACGTGGTGGATCAGATAGCGGTGCAGTCGTCCGTTCCCATCGACGAACGGATGCACGGCAACAAAACCGAACGCAACGATAGTTGCTTGCACGACAGCATCCACCCCGCTTTCCGCCATTTTCTGGCCCACGGCGATTATGCCTTCAATAAGGCTTTGAACATCTTCATGCCTAGCTGAGACGAACTCTGGCAGTGGATTGTTTTCTTTGTCTCTTCCTCCAATAAAGCCTCCTTCGTCACGTAGACCCTGTCTTATAAAGCGGTCTTCTTCGATAACGATGGCCTGTAGGCGTTCGAGCTCATCTACGGAGAGTGGGTTTCTTCCAGCTTGGGAAATGGCTCTCATCCATCGTTCAAGCCGGTTTCGAGGCGGGCGTTCACCTTCGATCTGATAGGAGGCCTGTGTGTCAGAAAGTAGCATGAAGCTGGCCGCGCGGGCGATGACGCCTTTGCTGACCTCACCAATTAGCTCTTTTGCCTGTGTATCCCAACGGCTGGCGACAGCGTCCTCAAGTGTGGGCGTTCTTCTAACGATCGGGCAGAACTCTCGATTGCCTAGGAGGTTGTTTCTCACTCGGTGACGGGCCGAGTTGGCCGGCAGGGATGTGAAATATGCGGACGGATCGATGGCGTCGACGTAGTTGCCGCGACTAGCATCCGGAACGTCCAGTGTTTCACCCGTCAGCCACTCGTAGAAGAACCAGACGCGGCGAGCCGTGGCCCCCGTCGGCTCGCTGAGCACCAATTTCTCTATTTCACGCTTTGGTGCCGCAACAAGGAGGCGTTTGAGGATCAGTAGGTCGACAACTTCGTAACGTAGCGCGAAAGCCAAGTGACCGGCGAGGGTATTCGCAGGCGCGTAGCGCGCGTCATAAACTATCCAGCCGTCCATCTCTCGTTTAGTGTCCCTAAGAGTAACATCTGAAATGGCTGCCGGCGTTTTTAAAGGGGCCTTGACTGCGAATTCAGATATTAACGCGCTCCAGCCGGCCAGAGAGGTACGCGTCGGTACTAGTCGCTCCTGAAATATGCGAGGGAAGGGTCGGAACGTCATAGTTGGCTCCGTGTGGAAAAGCGATTAACACCATGGAAATTCGATTATTATCGGATGTCAACGTGGAAGATGGATTACTTTAGTGGAATATTGATTACTTATCTCATACTTTGTGGAAAATGGATTATTAAAACTGAAGTGACAATAGTGTAAAATCGATTACTGGCGTGGAAAATCGATTACGAATTTGATGATTTGCGAATTTTCGATTATCTGGGAATGGCAGACAAGGCCCTGAAATCCAGAGAGGCGGGACTGGCGTCCATGTCTCATACCCTCCGAACGGCTTGTTTGCGCGATGTTCCAACACATGTCTTCTGCCAATGCATTTGGACTGCAAGTTGTCGTGGGATTGCAACCTGCGGCGCTCCAATTGAATGACCCGCACGTCACGACCTGCATGCGACAGCATAGTCGCTAATGACGGCCTTGACGCTTGCGATCAGTATATTGTGCGGTGTTGGCGAAAGCGCTCCGCTCGCAACTTGAGGATAGAGTGGGCCAAGATACTGGCTGATCAAGGTTTCGGGGATTGCGTCGTCACCCAGCACCGTCATCAAACGGTCGACCGCCGATTGCACCTGCGGGTGCGGCCAATAATAGCGGATACGGTCGCTGTAGCTAAAATGACGCTGCAGCCGCAGCTCGCGTTCGTCGCCGTGATAATATTTCGCCCAGTTTCCCGGTTCGGCCAGCATCAGCCTTTCCATTGCGGCGCGCAGGGTTTGCTCATCGGGGATGCAGAACAGAAAGGATGCGATCTGGTCTAGCCCGTAAAGCGCTTCGCGCAAAGCGAACGTCAGGCCGGGGCCGACCTTCAAGATCCGGAAGCCGTCCTCGACGAGGGCGGATAGCGCCGGAACCGGCTGATAATCGGTGGAATGAGCCTCGAACACAAACTGCGGCATCCGGGAAAGGGCGGCATTTAGTTCTCGTGCCGCGGGCCTGTTGTAAAACACTACGTTCTCGTTGCCGAACTCGACACCCGGCTGCACCACGACCCCGATCGCGCGCTCAAATGCTGCCTCCAGCCCGCGTGCCGAGAACGCGCGGCGGTGCACCTCTACCGTTTCAAGGGCGGCCTGCGCTGTGGTAACCTGCAGGTGTTCGACCACCTCCATCGCGCCGCCGGGAATGGGGACCTCAGTGCCGATGATATAGACTGGCGCACCGAAACTTGAGCCCGCTGCCGAGGCTTCGCAAACTTTCGCCAGCCGTGCTGCTCGTTCGGCGGTCACCTGGTCGGCAAGCGCCGTGCCTTCGCCCGCGCATCCCATGCTGGTGTCGAGGTGGATCTTCGTAAAGCCCGCGGCGGTAAAGGCATCGATCATGACCTCGGCGCGAACGAGAGCCTCCTCAGCCGGCAGATGCTTCCACGGATTGGGGCCGAGATGATCTCCGCCGAGAATGAGGTCCTGCGGGTCGAAGCCCACTTTTTCGGCGATGGCTTCGACGAAGCGGCGGAAGCCGGCCGGTGTCATGCCGGTATAGCCACCCTCCTGATTGACCTGATTGCACGTCGCCTCGATCAGAAGCGGGCCACCCTCCTGCTTGCCATGAAGCATTGCGGCCTCGATCACAAGCGGATGCGCCGAACAGATCGACGCGATACCGCCCTTGATGCCTGCTGATTGGCGGCCGGCAAGGCCTCTGAGTGCATCGGTCGTCATATCAAATTTCCTTGAAACGGCATTCCACTGGTATGGGATAGCGCAAGGGTAGCGACAAAATAATCAAAATCAATCACAAATACGATTGACATTGATTTTTTAAGGTGCTGTTTTAGGATCAATTAATCAATGAAGGGCAGCCCGCAGCGTGAAAGACGATCGATTTTCGGCCATTCGCCAGCACCTCTATAGCTCCGGCTACAGCTCCATCCAGGAGATTGCCGAGGCTGTGGGTGCATCGCCGGCGACCATCCGGCGCGATCTGTTGGCGCTCGAGGCAGAAGGCGCGATCTCGCGCACCCACGGTGGGGCTCGCATCGCGGAAAGTGCTGGTATCGAGGTTGCATTCGAAGTTCGCGAACAGCGCAATCTCTCTGCCAAGCGCGCCATCGGAGATGCTGCTTTCGAAACGATCGCCCCGCATAGTGCCATCTTCCTCGATGCGGGCACGACCGTCCTGCAGGTGGCCCGTCGCATCCGGCTCAACCCGCTGCCGCTGTCGGTCTTTACCAATTGCGTGACCGTCGCCCAGGTGTTGATGGATGTCCGCGATCTGAAGATCACGCTGCTCGGTGGGCATCTGCGTCCGCAAAATGCTTCGATGGTCGGTAGCCTTGCCGAGGAGATGCTTGATCGCCTCTGGTTCGACCGACTGTTTCTTGGAGCCGGCGCAATCGCTGAGGATTGCTGCGTCTACAGCCTTGACGAGGAAGAAGCGCGCCTCAATGAGAAAATGCTATCGCGCGCCACGGTCAAGAGCCTGTTGGTCGACAGCAGCAAGTTCGGCCAGCGCTTGACCTACAAGGTGGCGCGCCTGACCCGTGACGTCGGCATCATCACCGATGACGGTCTCAGCGCAGCCTGGGAATCGCGTCTGCGGGAAGCCAGTTGCGAACTGAACGTTGTCAGCAGTGCGGTCAATGACAATACCTCTGCGGCGGCACGCGCATGACGCTCATCCTCGGCTTGGACAGCGGCGGTACAAAAACGGTCCTGGCGCTCGCCGACCGAAGTGGGCAGGTGACCTTGCTACGCCGCGGGCTTGGGCTTGATCCCTCGACGGGCAGCGACTGGGCAGGCACCCTGAAGTCTCTGCTTGCCGCCGATGCGCAAGGCCTCGCGGCCTCCGTCCTCGGTCTTCCGTTCCATGATGAGGTAAAGCGATACAGCGACGAGCAGACTTCGGTCGCCAAGGCACTGATCCCCGGCAACACCCTAGTGCAAAATGACGTGCGCATCGCTTTCGACGGGGCGCTGGCCGGCAAGGCAGGAGCGCTGGTTCTCGCTGGCACCGGATCGATGATCTGGGCAAGTCTGAACGGACCCTCCGATCCGCATATCCGCGTTGGCGGCTGGGGCGACGCGTTCGGTGACGAAGGCAGCGCTTACTGGATTGGCCGCGAAGCTCTGGCCCTCGTCAGTCGGCATCTGGATGGCCGCGTTGCAGCGCCGGAATTCTGCAAAGGCGTGCTTTTAACGCTCGCTCTCGATCCCGGCGATCTGATCGGTTGGTGCTATGCGCTTGAAAACCGGCGCAAGGCATTTGCGGAACTTGCCCGAACGATCTCGTCACTCGCAGAGGCTGGCAATGCGGATGCCAAATTCATCCTGCATGGCGCGGCCGATCATCTCGCCGATCACCTCAAGGCCGCCTGGCGCCAGGCGAAAACGGACGAGCCGCTTCGCTGGACCTACGCCGGCGGGGTGCTGTCGAGCGCGATCGTGCGCGATCGAATTGCAGTGCGGGTTGGATCGGAGGCGGTCGTGCCGCGGCTGCCACCAGTCGGCGGCGCACTCCTGCGCGCGGCAGCAAATGCCGGCTGGTCTATTGACGATGGCTGGCTGGACCGCCTGTCCGCATCGCTGAACAAGCTCAACCACAACGACGATTACCAACAAAAAGGGGAATGATCATGAAAAGACGTCTGTTTCTATCAACTGTCGTGGCGCTGCATGCGGCGTTTCTAGCGTCCGGCATGCCGGCATTTGCTGACGATGCCAAGCCGCTCGCCGGCCAGAACCTGACGGTGCTTCTGCCGCCTTGGGTGACGCTGCCGAAGGAAATGACCGATCGCTTTACTGCCAAGACCGGCATCATTCTCGACAGCCAGACACTCGGATGGGATGACATCCGGACCAAAGTGGTAACCTCGATGGTCGCCAACACCGCGCCGGCCAGCGCCACTGAAGTCGACTGGTCCTGGGTGGGCCAGTTCGGCGCGGCCGGATGGTATCAGCCCCTCGACACAGCGATAGACCCCGCCGTTCTGGCTGATATGCCGGCATCGAAGATCTTTACCTATGACGGCAAGCTGATCGCCATTCCCTACAACAACGATTTTCGACTGCTGATCTACAACAAGAGCCACCTCGACAAGGCAGGCATCAAGGCCGCGCCGAAGACACCCGACGAGTTGCTGGCCGATGCGAAGGCGATCAAGGCCGCCAAGATCGTCGATTATCCGATCGGCCTGCCGCTTTCGGCAACCGAAGGCAGCGCAACCGCCTGGTATCTCTTGACCAAGGCATTTGGCGGCGAGTTGTTCGATGACAAATTCCAGCCCCTCTTCGTGTCGCCCGATTCAGCCGGCTACAAGGCAATGAGTTTCGAAGTCGAAGCTTTGAAGGCCGGGCTCATCGATCCGGCTGCGACCGGCCTCAAGGATGTGGATGTCCAGGAACTGTTCAAGAGCGGCAAGATTACCTTCGACGTCGCGGGTTGGGCCGGCAATCTCGCCGTCTATACTGATGCGTCGAAGTCGCAAGTGGCAAGCGATGCCAAGGCAGCGCTGATGCCGTCGGTCACCGGGACCTCTCGCACGTTCGGCTTGCCGGGCGCGCTTGGCATCCCGACGTCGGCGGAAAACAAGGACGCGGCTATCGCCTTCATCAACTGGATGCTGGAGCCGGAAACCGCAATCGCCGACTACACGCTACTTGGCAATCTTCCGACCCGCCTTAGTGTCCTCAAGCAGCTCAACGATGCCGGCAAGCTCAAGGAGGGCGACGTTCTTCTCGAGCAGGCAAAACTCTCCGAACCGCTGTTCGCGCAGGGAACGCCCGGCTGGTATCCGCAGTTTTCGAGCGCCGTTGCCAGCGCTCTGAACCAGGCGGCCAAGGGCCAAATCTCCGTTGCCGATGCCGTCAAGCAAATTGCTGAAGAAACCAAGACGGCGCAGCAGTAACAACCGGGCAATAGAGGCCGCACAACCATGACTTCCGTACCCTCAAATGTGCGGCCTCGGGTATTCAATGGCGAGGCCGGACTGGGACTTGCTTTTGCCCTGCCAATCATCGTCATCATGGGCAGCCTGGTTTTCCTGCCGCTGGTGACGACGTTCGTCGACAGCCTCTATCGCATCGAACCGATGCGAGCGGGCAGTCCCTACGTCGGCTTTGGCAATTACGCGGCACTCGCCTCCGACGGCAATGTCCGGCTGGCGTGGCTTAACACCCTGATCTATGTGATCATCGCCGTCATCCTTGAGACCGTTGGCGGTCTTGCGGCCGCCCTGCTGCTCAACAAAGTCAAGCTCGGGCGGCGGTGGTTGCTGGCAGCGCTTGTGCTGCCATGGTGTCTGCCGCCTGTCGTCAATGCCGTTGTCTGGTTGTGGATCTACAATCCGAGCTACGGCCTGCTGAACGGCATTCTGCAATCCGTCGGCATCATCAGCGAGAACAAGGTTTGGTTCAACGACCGCGAGACGGCGCTCTTTCTCGTGGCCCTGGTGCATGTCTGGCGAATGATGCCGCTCACGGCGATCATCTTGCTGGCCTCGCTGCAGAGCATTCCGGCAGATCTCTACGAGGCGGCAAAGCTCGATGGCGCGGGAGCAGTGAAGTCTTTCCGGCTGGTAACGCTGCCATTGATCTCGGGCGGGCTGGCCATCGCGCTCAGCCAGTCGACCGTATTCGCCTTCAATCTGTTCGACGAGGCCTGGATCCTCACAGGCTCGAGCCTGGATACGCGGACGGTAATCATTCAAGTCTATATGTCGGCTTTCCAGAATCTCAAATTCTCGTTCGGCATGGCCCTTTCGATCCTGGCGATGATCGCTTCGCTGTTGGTGTCGCTCATCTATGTCCTCAAAGTTTACCGCGAAACGAGGTTCGACTGATGAACCGCCACACACTCCATTACCTTGCATCGAAGACCGGCCTGACCGTGGCCGTCATCCTCTTGCTCAGCTGGTCCATCGGTCCGATCTACTGGTCGTTGGTCACCAGCCTGACGACGCCGACCGACATGATCTCGACTGTCCCGCATTTCTGGCCGCCGAAAATCACCTTCGAGCATTATGAGAAGCTTCTGGGTGCGACCAGCCAGTCGCAGGGCAACGAGGTCCAGTCGGTCTGGCCGCAATTTTCGCGAGCCTTCATCAACAGTATGGTGACGTCGATTGTCAGCACACTGCTGACGGTCATTATTGCTGCCTTTGGTGCCTATGCCTTTGTGCGCCTGCGTTTCCCGGGCCGCGATCTGTTGTTCGTCCTTGTTGTCGCGACGCTGGCGATTCCGGCCTATACCGTGATGATCCCACTTTATCGGCTGATGATCTCGCTGAAATTGATCGACACCTTTACCGGTGTCATTCTGATCTACATCTCGGCCTTCCTGCCGCTGGCCCTGTGGTTGATGCGCAGCGTTTATCAGGCCATGCCGATTTCGCTTGAGGAGGCTGCCTGGCTCGATGGCGCCAGCAAGGTCTACACGCTGGTCCGCATCGTCATGCCGCTGGCCGCGCCCGGCCTGATTGCCAGCGCTATCCTGACGTTTCTCAACGCCTGGGGCCAATTCATGGTGCCGCTGGTCTTCTCTCCCACGCTGAAGACCAAGCCACTGACCGTGCTCATCCCGGAATTCGTTACCCGGAACTATGTCGACTACGGCCTGATGAATGCCGCCGGCATCCTGGCGATCATCCCGCCGGTTCTGCTCGTACTTTTTCTCAATCGCTATCTGGTGCAGGGCCTCATGGCCGGCGCCAGCAAATAAGAACCATTGGAAATAAAGGAAACCCACGATGAACGTCACCGAACGCGTCATTTTCGAACAATTCCCATTCTGGACGGGCGCTTTGTCCATCGACCTTCCCAAGGTCACCGCGTCGAAGGTCGTTGTGGTCGGCTGCGGCACATCATTCTATCTTGCCCAGACGATCGCCGCCGCCTTCAATTTGAATGGTCGCAATGCGTTGGCGGTGCCTGGTGCCGAATGGTCGCGTCGCCGTGACGCCTATCTGGCCGATCAGTCCGATGTCTGCGTCATCGCGCTGTCGCGTAGTGGGGAGTCGACTGAAACGGTGCAGGCAGTCGAGGTCAGTCGTGCCGCCGGTCTGCCGACGATTGCGTTGACCTGCGAAAAGACAAGCTCCATCACCCGCGCTGCCGAGACGGTGGTCTACCTCCAGACCCACGCCGAAGAAGGGATCGTCATGACATCTTCCGCATCGCTGATGCTGATCGCCGGTCTGCGCATGGCGGGCGTTGCGCTCGGTTCCAGCGTCATCGAGGCGGCCAAGTCCGGGCTTGCCGCCATGGATTCCGCCATCGGCGACCTCATCAAGGGCCGCAGCCATTTCGTGTACCTGGGGGCGGGGCCACTCTACGGCATGGCGACCGAAGGATCGCTGAAGCTGCAGGAAATGAGCATCAGCTATTCGCAGTCTTTCCACCCGATGGAATATCGCCACGGACCGATCAGCCTCGTCGACGACAAGACGCTGGCCGTCATGCTCTACAGTGCCGACACGCGGGATGAGGAGGCCAAGGTCGCTGACGATATCAAGGTCAAGGGCGCCGTCATTGTCGGCCTCGGTGGCCCGGGCGACCTGTCGATCCCGGCCGGCGTCAAGGGACTTGCCCAGACGCTCGCGGTTTTGCCGGCGCTTCAAATCATCGGCGAGCGCGTGGCCGAGGCCAAGAAGATCGATACCACGGCACCACGCCACCTGAACAAGGTCGTCGTTCTCGGCTGAGTTCATTCTTCCCGCCGCTTGCACGTTTAGCCGGCGGGAAACCGGCATTGACTATGAAATCGGGGTTAGCATGGCAAACGTAGATATATCGCAGTTGCGCAAGAGTTATGGCCACGAAGAGGTCATTCACGGCGTGGATCTGTCGATCAAGGACGGCGAATTCGTCTCGTTGATCGGTGCGTCCGGCTGTGGGAAATCGACGTTGCTGCGCATGGTCGCCGGCCTTGAAAGTGTCACGTCCGGAACGATCTCGCTGAATGGCCGAACCATCAACGACGTGGCACCAAAGAACCGCGACATCGCCATGGTCTTTCAGAACTACGCCCTTTACCCACATTTGACCGTTGCGGAAAACATGGGTTTCAGTCTGAAACTACGCAAAGTGCCCCCGGCCCAGATCCGAAGCGAGGTGGAGAGCACGGCCGAACTCCTTGGTCTCAAACCCTATCTTGAGCGCTATCCCAAGGCGCTTTCGGGCGGCCAGCGCCAGCGCGTCGCCATGGGTCGTGCCATCGTGCGCAAGCCACAGGTATTCCTGTTCGACGAGCCGCTGTCCAATCTCGACGCCAAACTGCGCGTGCAGATGCGGATCGAGATCAAGTCACTGCAAAGGCGCCTCGGCACCACTTCGATCTATGTCACCCATGACCAGATGGAAGCGATGACGATGTCCGACCGCGTTGTCATTCTCAACGGCGGCCGGGTTGAACAGGTCGGCGCGCCGCTCGATGTCTATGACAATCCTGCCAACCTGTTCGTGGCGACCTTCATTGGTTCGCCGGCGATGAACTTGCTGGACGGTATCTTGGTGCGAGACGGCGACCGAGCCGTTGCGCAGATCGACGGCGTCGAAATTACCGTCAGCGCCTCGACCGCGGCACCGTCGGGAACTAGGATCGTCCTTGGCGTGCGGCCGGAACATCTGATGGTGGATGCCGGAAATCAAGGTGAAGGCTGCCTCAGATTTCAGGTCAGCCTCGTCGAACCGACCGGGGCGGAATCGCACATTTACGGCCGCTGCGGCTACACCGACATGATCGTGGCACTGTCCGGCCGCTCGCTTCTCAGCGCAGGAGATACGGTGCAACTGTCGGCCAACAAGGAGCAGTTGCACCTATTTGAGAAGGAAACGGGCAGGCGAATCTGATAGTCCGGGACCAGATCACGAGAACACGGTACCGACGTTTGGTCTTGAGCTTCTTTTGGGATTGGTTCAGCGATTGCCGTCACCGCCGCTGCATAGTCTCGTCTCGGCAGGCGCGCGGCTGACGCTCGTTTCGGCTAACTGAACATGTTTGCTTATTGGGGTAGGCTGCTATGATGCCCCAACATTTGTCCTTTAGGAGGTGGCATGAAAGAGGCCGCGCACGCTGAGAGAACGGATCACTGAGATGCAGGTGATGGTCGAGGGACAGTCACACTTCCAGCCTTTCGGCTTACCTTATTGGGGTTTCGCAGATCTCAATAAGGGAGTTGGAAGCATGACTGCCTCTTATGATTTCCATATCGGCGTCGAGGACCACAAATCCTATAGCCATCTCGTGGTGCCGGATTCGGTGGGGAAGACGCTGCGTTCTGGTCGTGTGAAGAATGACCGCCCGTCGCTTTGGCTGCGCTGGGCCTTTGTGGAAGCGGTCTCTCCCGCCATCGCCAGCGATGCGCAACTTCGAGCTCAATACGACCACCTGAAGATTAGAGGTACCAACAAGGCGCGCGTGGCGATTGCGCGCAAGCTTTTGACGATCGCCTTCCAGATCCTGCGTGACCAGCGCGCTTACCAGCCGCGCGACACCAGCACCACGGAAGGCGCGTCGACGATATCCCGGTTGTCCTGATGGCTGGCTAGCGAGCCCGGCAGGACTGGGCTGCGCTCCTTAAGGAGAATGGGAAACCGGGAGCCGAACGCCACTCTGTGACCGAAGCCGAGAGGCATCAGGTCACGTATTGGAGACTGGTTCAAGAACCGAAGGACATGTTTGTCCAGCGGACGAGAGACTTTAGTCGATCGGCGAAAATGCCGGTCAAATAACAACAGAGCCCAAGGAAAAGCCCGCAAATGCTGGTGTTTTACCCCTTGTGTTCTTTCATTGGAGAACATCATGGAATATCGTCGTCTTGGAAAATCAGGCCTGAAGGTCAGCGAGTTCTCGTTCGGATCATGGGTCACCTTCGGCAAGCAGGTCGAGGGCCGCGACGCCGTAAGCCTTATGACGCTCGCTTATGACAGCGGCATCAATTTCTTTGACAATGCAGAGGGCTATGAGAGCGGAAAATCCGAAGTCGTTATGGGCGAAGCGCTCAAGACGCTCGGATGGGGCAGAGACAGCTTCATTGTTTCCAGTAAGGTGTTCTGGGGTGGCGAGAAACCGACACAGCGCGGTCTGTCGCGCAAGCATGTCACCGACGCTGCCCACGCCGCGCTCAAGCGTCTGCAGGTGGACTATCTCGACCTCTATTTCTGTCACCGTCCCGACATCGATACGCCGATCGAGGAAACGGTTCGTGCCATGCACGACCTCGTCACCCAAGGTAAGATCCTTTATTGGGGCACGTCGGAATGGTCCGCCCAGCAATTGACCGAAGCCTATGCGGTGGCCCGTGATCTGCGCCTCACGCCTCCGACGATGGAGCAGCCTCAATACAACATCTTCGAACGCCAGAAAGTCGAAGGCGACTACCTGCCGCTTTATGATCTGATGGGCTTGGGTACCACGATTTGGTCACCGCTTGCATCGGGCGTTCTGACCGGCAAGTACAACAAGGGCATACCCGACGACAGCCGCATGAACTTGCCTGGTTATGAATGGCTGAAGGAGAGATGGGCTAGCGACGACGGTCGTGCGCGGCTTGCCCAGGTAGCAAAACTGGCTGAGCTCGCGGAAGAGATCGGCATTTCGATCACCCATCTCGCTTTGCTCTGGTGCCTTTCCAATCGAAATGTCTCGACTGTAATCCTCGGCGCATCGCGCGTGAGCCAACTGGAGGACAATTTGGCTGCGCTGGCACACAAGGATAAGCTTACCGGTGATGTGCTGACACGGATTGACACCATCGTCGGAAACAAGCCGTCTTCTCCGCAACGGTTTTAATCGGTAGCTGGCGGGCTGCTCTTAACTATGGTTCTTGGCTCGCCGTGCGCACGACCGCCCAGACCTTCGATGCTCGTCTGGGCGCCCAACAGCGCCACCGGGCCCGTCAATTGTCGCGCGGGGCGCACTGCGCCTCTGTGGGTGAGGGCGGTGTCCTACATACGATCAGTCGCGAACCTAGATGGGAGCCCGGAAGGCGCTCATGCGCGGGAGCCAGGGTGAAGCGCCCGCACAGCATGTCCAGCCGCTCGCCTGGTCCGGCATTCTCGCTGATGATCAGGTCCAGGCCAGCACGTTGGGTCGCCGCCATCGGTGAATAAGGCGGAATATTGTTTCTCGCCGCGCCAGCCCGCCATCGAACCGACGTCGGGAGATCGGCACTTGCCGAATCTCCCGTTCGTGCCCGCCCGTCTCATGGCCTAAAAAATGTTCATCGGTTGTCGAGCACGGATCACCCATGCACGGGACGCATAGGTGGAGTGAGAGATTGTCGCTGTTTTAAACCGATTGAAACGCCTATATCCCAACCATCGAAACGACGCCAGAGCCGAGCACGGTTGCTGACGTCAGGCAGCCCTCAGGAAAGGGGATTATCATGAACGTAGCACGCTCTTTCAATAACTGGCGCAAGTTCCGTCAGACCGTTACCGAACTTGGCCGCATGTCCAGCCGCGAATTGCAGGACCTTGGCATCGACCGCGCCGATATCCGCAGCGTTGCCCGCGCATCGGTTTCTCGCTAGTCGCGCCAGACGGCACCGCCTAATATTGCACGACGCCCGCTCATGAAGCGGGCGTTTTTGTTTTTGTGCTTCATGCCGGAGACCGTCTGGTCACCGTTTCGCCGTCGGCGTTCCCAGTTCGTCTTCTCTTGCATAGCTGCCGTGCGCATCCCCGGCGGAACGTCACCCCGGCCGACATTGATCCCAATGGCGAGCGGATCGGGCTATCACGAGATGCCTGAGGCAGACGTTTAGGCGATTCCAGAGCCAGCTTTGTCTCAAGCCGTTCCCTCAAAGGCTTTAGGCCACCTGGCGGTCTGTCGGGGTGGCGTCTTGTGGCGGTCCGTTCAATACTTATTCTTGCGGACGATCTTGTTGCCACGCGGGCCGCTACTCACCGGCGTCCGGTCGCGATTTTCTGCAAGCAGGTGGCGCCAGCGCTCCAGACGATCGGCAGCCAGTTCGCCCGTGGCGATAGCCGCCTGCACGGCGCAGCCCGGTTCGTGGGCGTGGGTACAATCGCGAAATCGACAAAGCGGAGCCAGATCGGTGATTTCACTAAACAGCGTGTCGATTCCGTCGGTAACATCGCTTACGTAGAGCGTTCTTATTCCTGGTGTATCGATAACCCAACCGCCGCCAGCGATCGCATGAAGTGATCGAGCCGTTGTGGTGTGACGGCCTTTGGCATCATGTTCGCGGATGCTTCCGGTCTTTTGTATCGTTTCGGCCGCAGGCCCCGCCAAAGTATTGACAAGTGTCGATTTTCCGACGCCCGAGGATCCCACCAAAGCCACAGTTTGCCCGGCCCGGCACCAAGGGCTCAACGCAGACATTGCATCCGCCGACCGCGCGTTCAACACAACGACTGGCAAGCCACGTTGCAACGCCATGGCTTGCTGCTCAAATGAGTTTGCATCGGCGATAGTGTCGGCTTTGGTTAGCACGATCACGGGATTGGTCCCCGCCTGAGTGGCCATGATGAGGTAGCGTTCGAGCCTTCCAGGGTTGAAATCCGCATTGCAGGAAGTGACGATAAACAGAGTATCGACGTTGGCTGCAGCAAGTTGCTGGCCGTTTCTGCCTTCGGTCCGCCGCTGCAGCACGGTCTTTCGGTCGAGACGGCGGACAAACATGTCGGAAAAGGGGTCCGCCAGAACCCAATCGCCTACCGCAAAGTCAGCGGTGTTGGAATTTGGAGGAAGTCCAAGTTCCATTGGTCCTGTGGCATCGATCCCCTCGATGCGTGCACGATGGACGGAGGCAACTCGCCTGGGTGCGAGATCTGTTTCGCTTGGCTCAATCTGAGCGGCAAAGAAATCGGACCAGCCAAGCATCTCAAGCGATGGGGCTTTGTTGAAATCGGTCAAAGTTTGATACGAGAAGTTGGCGACGTGTACATGGGCAGGCTTTCCGTTGAATTGAAATAAGGCGGTTCCATCGGTAGACAGTGGAGGTGAGCTACTTCCAGTGCGGCCTGGACAGCCTGTTTCGTAGCGCGGGGATCGGGGATCAGCGTGCCAAACCCGACGGCTGGAATCTCACCCGATCCGTGGACAAGAGAGATCCTCTTGTAGCGAAGCATATCGGCGGTTGCCGTGCCCGTACTCCTTCTTACTCATCGAGAATATGAATCCACTGATATCAATTCCTGAAGCTTCGGCAACAGCTGAAATTCATATCACAATTGACTTCCGAAGAGTGCTCGCAGCCCAGGCTCTCACCAATTTCTTCAGAACAGAAAGGCGCCGACAAGAACTGCTGGCAATACGCCATCCACCTACCTCCACCTAAAGCTTTATTGACCAGGTGTTTTACTCAACCAGGAGGAAGCCAGGGAGTCCATACAGCAAGTCCAAGCCAGCTTGGCAGCCAAATGGTAAATCGAGAAAATATGGCTGATGATTGTGCCTCATTTCCCGCACGCAGAGGAAAAGAGACCAGACGCCGTTGTAGTTTGGGGGAACTCGAGCGCCTGGTCTGGCCCGTCCGGGCAAAGTAAACCGTGACACCACCTAAGCTCTGTGGTTTGGTCAGTCAATCCTTACAATGAGTTAGCCCATCGAGCCCTCCGCGGCGAGTTCGCCACCGGTCTTCTTGTCGGATGAGGCGGCTTGGTCGGCGAAGTTGAAACCGTAGCCCAGTAGCTGCGTGACCTGGGCTACGGTCTCCGGCCCCTCCAAAAATCGAGGCCGCACTCAGCGCGTTAGAATACGGCAGTTCAGATTTATGCGAAAGGGCTGCCTAAGACTGCGCGGCTAATGCTTTTGGTCACAGAGGCTACGTAACGGCGGTTATGCGGCCGTTACGCATCATCTCTTCCACGGTGACGCCACTCTCGCCGCTCCACGTGACAACTAACCGCCTCATCTCGCTTCAAAACCCCGACGGGCGCCTTACCGAATATGAGGCCCGCTGTTTTGTCGGCCGCCCACAGCCGGGACTAATCCCGGATTGTGGGCAAGCATGTCATGACGATCCGCGAAGGCTGCAAACAATCCTCGGACGGTCTCTGTTTCTATTTCCCCTTTTAAGGCTGCTCTGCATGCTTTCAGAGCAACGGAGTGGGCCGCGTCGCGACCCGAAACGGGCCAGTTTTCAAGAAGCCGGTAGGCCTCGATAACGGAGCCTACTTCCGATGGGTATCCAAGGCCAATCAAAACCCTCACTGGGGTCTTAAACATTCCAAGTTTCATTTAGCTCTCCCTGTTTAGCGCAATGGCTGGTAGCAGGGCACCGAGCGTCGGCACCCTGCTCATCGAGCCAATCAATCAAGCAACCTTTTGGCCCTCAATCTGGGCCAGCTGTTCGGCACTCGGATCCGACGCCTCAGCCTGGATTTCTATTTTGCGTGGCTTCATAGCCTCCGGGATTTCCCGGACAAGATCAATGGATAGGAGGCCGTTCGCCATACTGGCACCTGTCACCCGCACATGATCGGCAAGTTCGAAGCGATGTTCGAACGGGCGACCCGCGATGCCGCGATGTAAGTAGCCTTCCGGCTGTGCGTCGCCTTTGTTACCAGAAACCGTCAGCAAGTTGGATTGAAAGGTGAGGCTTAGGTCATCCAGCGAAAAGCCCGCGACTGCAAGCGTGATGCGGTAGGCATCATCGCCAGTCTTGAAAATGTCGTAGGGTGGCCAGTCGCTGGTGGGGCGGCCTCGCTGTGCAGTTTCCAGAAGATTGAAAATTCGATCAAATCCAACGCTGGATCGAAACAGCGGGGTGTAGTCGTAAGATGTTGCCATAGCCATATCCTCCTTGAAGCAACATGGTTACAACGCCTTCGAGACTTTCTCGAAGGGATGGCGGGCCTCGATGAGCGACCGCACTATCGATTTTGGAAGCCGCTTTTTCAGTTTCAAGAGGATGGCTCAAAAAATTGTATATGCGCTCTTGGGGGCCGTTTGCTGCCGGGAACAGGTGGTTGCCTCTTCCCGACCACGTGGTAGATAGATGCTTGCACGCAAGCCCTCCGGAGGTGATGGCGAGGCAACGGCTGCCGCCGAACTGGTTTTCTGAACCGCCACGAAGGTACTTCGACGGACGCGGAACCTGAAAGTAGTCCAAAAGCTTCTAAGCCACGCCAACCTAGCAACGACATCGAAATATAAGCGCCGCCGAGGCGGTCGACTCCGGATCGAGCGATGGATAGCCTGGATGCCGAACTGCCTTGAGCTGTTGCAGTGCTCAATTAATAGCTGACTTTACCGCTTGGGCTTTCGGTCCATGATGCTCTTGTTATATTTCGCCACTAGAGTAGGTGCTGCGGCAAAGACACGCTTTTCAATCTCATGCATCTGGTCCTGCGACACTGCGCCAGGGCTGTATATTCAAAAAGCGCTTCAATGACTGCGGCCCGGGATTGGCCGTGCTCTCCAATGCTTTCAGCGATAACCCGGTCCTCGACAGACCGCCAATCTATTCTAGTTGGGTCGGTCGTGGCGAGTTCTTGGGCTGCTATCTCGCCTAAGGTTTTCCTCGTACCCATCGACTTGCGCAATCCCGCGAGACCAATGATGCGCTTCTGAAACTCCTCACCCTCATCATGGCGCGGCTTGAAGTAAGATCGAGCGGCAACCTCTTTGGTGCGCAGACGGGATTGATGGCTTTGGCACATCGATCTCTCCATCTGTGAAGAGATTGGGGAATAGCCGCTCGCGATAATCGAGTGGGAACGCAATGCGCACAGGTGTCTTCGGTGAAGCCGATTTCAAGAAGCCATGGTCGAGTAGTGCCTTCAATGTGTTTCGAGCAGTCCGCTCTGGCGACTTGATGATAAAGCCGATTTCCCCTCGATCTATTGATCCATATTTCAAGGCCGCCGAGATGACGTCCGGGGCACGCTTGTCGTCGATAACATCCTCGATCAATTTGCGGTACCGGCCCTCAAGTTTGTCAAAAGCGAAGACAGCATTGGAAAACTGAATTTGATCCAGGGCAACTGACAAGAACCACTCGCAATAGTCTTGGAGGGCTTTCGTAGATAGATTGCCTCGACCATCTAAATCGCTCATTCGCTGCTGGTCGGCATGATCCATCATCCTTTTATATTCGCCCTTGTCCTTAAGACCACGGGCCAGGCCACGCGAGATCGACCATAGTCCTTTCCCGCCCACACCCGCTTTCTGGGCCATAGCGTGAGACATCAGTCGGCTCACCCGGCCGTTGCCATCCGTGAAGGGGTGGATGAAGTTAAGGCGGTGGTGCGCCGCAGCGATGGCTACGATCTTGTTCGTCGCGCCAGATTGCGCGACTGCGTAGCGCTTGGAAAAGTAGTCCATGAACGCTTTGACGTATTGAGAGGAGGGGGGCTGATGCCGCCCGACGGAGACGTCATCTGCGGTCTTTGACCTGAACGCTCCGGGAACGATCTCCACCTTAGGCCCGTCATGGCCTTCAACGAACCGAAATTCCTCTGGCATCTCCTCGTAAAAACGACGATGTACCTAAGCGATGAACTCGGACGATGTCGGTGGCGGCAACGCGCCATCTCGACTCAAGCGGTCAATTTCCCGCTGAACAATTACATGTGCCTTTGCATCCAAAACCAGGGGACGAGTGGCTTCATCAATCTCAGCGCCAGCAAGTGCTCGCTCGATGTCCTTGGGGCGGGTATTGTGCCCTTCAATCAAGTTCGAATAGTAGCAGTTCATGACCCTCACGAGGTCAGACAACTCGAAGGCAGCATCGTTGTGAAGGCCTTGGCCGAGCTTTGCAGAGGCCGCCTGTATCTCTACGACAAGATCGGAGATCGAGGACGGGATGCTCTGTTCGAAAAAAGCGGGCTCAATGCCGGTTGGGACTTCTTCTGTCATATCTTGCCGATCTTGTGATCTCAAAAACACTATTATATTTAGTGATTTAGCAGGCTTAAATCAAGGAAGTTGCCGATGTTGGTTGCCGATGTTTGAAAGTTGCCACATCCTACGGTTTTGCCGATGTTGATTGCCGATGTTTGTCGCCGAGACTTTAGTTCCCTGTGACCATTTCGAAGCGGCGTCTATTGTATCAGTGTGTGATCGTACCCGCCAACTTGAAAGCACCGCAGTTTGTGGGTCGGGAAAGCCCAGCCAAATAAAACTCACCGCAATGGCCGGAGTGGCATCGGGCAGGAGCGGCACGCACCTATCTGGAAGCATTGGGCAATGATAGGTTCGGGCACGGGCGAAGCACAAAGCGATTCCAATGCGATATGATTTGAAGGACCTGCACTTGCACACTCTGCTCCCGGCAATGACGCGGGCAGAAGACATGCTGGCGCGGCTCGACGAGAGGGCTTTGCGGCATGCTGTCGGTGAAGGATTTCGGGAGCGTGGGCATTTCTTCGACGCCGTCGGCGCATTGTGGGTGGGAGGAGAACTTGTTCATATCGAAGACCTTGTGCTGCATGATGCGCACATGGATGCCCGGGCGCCAACGCATGAGCTGACGATCGCCCACGCGGTTCTGCGAGCACGCCGCCGGCTTTGGACAGGCGATGCGGCCTGGGGCTTGTCGACACAAGGAATCGCGGCGATGCGCGGCGGTGCAAGCGAGGTTGCCCCGCCACGCTCCATGCCGCTTAAGGAGAACGGAGAGGAGGGCGGCCTTGAAGAAGAGGAACACGACGTTCTGACGGCAGAGTTTGCCGAAATCGACGCGGCGATTGCCCGTTCAGAGCGTGCGCTAGAGCAGGCCGGAGCACACGGGCCGCAGGCCAAACCGCTGAACTTTATCGACGCCGATCCTCTCGGGCTGATCCATGATGAGGACTGGGACGAGAGCGAAAGGCTGGGTGACTGGCGCTCCGTCATCCGCGAGGCGGATCTTTTGCCGCCGGCGCTTGGCGCGGCGGTGCTTTACGACGCCTGGGAGCGGATCGAGCCACTGCGCCGCCAGCATTGGCTCGGCGGATTGCTGACCAGCGCTTATCTGCGCGCCCGCGGCAAGGTTACCTCGCATCTCTTTTGCCTGAATGTCGGTCTGAAGTCCGTTCGCCACGAGCGAAGACGTTCGCCGGACCGGATCACGCGTCTGCTCGCCTTCCTCGAAGGAATGTCGGAGGCGGCCGATGCCGGGCTCAAGGAGCTGGACAGGCTGTCGCTCGCCAAGACCCAGATGGAGTTGCGGCTCAAGGACCGTCGCTCTAACAGCAGCCTGCCTGATGTCATCGATTTCCTGCTGTCTCGGCCCATCGTGTCGGCCAATATGATCGCCCGCCATGTCGGCGTCACATCCCGCGGCGCTCTCAATCTTGTCGGTGAACTCGGCGTCCGGGAAATGACCGGCCGCGGCCGCTATCGCGGCTGGGGCGTCCTCTAGCCGGGGCACTCCTCAGCGCCCGGGCGGAAGCAATCTTCCGCGCGGACGTTCGAACGTCTTGCAACCACGCTTCCAGCCGGCCAGTGGCTGTCGGATTTCCCTCACAGCGGTTGCTGCGTCCGGTGCGTCGAAAAGCACGATGTCGGCGGACATGCCGGCCTTCAGGCCGTAGCTTCGGCCAATCAGCCGTGCGGCGCTATCGCTGACCATGGAGAAGACGGCTTCCATATCCTCATCCCGCGAAACCTGCGCTAGGTTGGCAAAAAGATTAGCCATGCGGATTAACGACGCGTCTCCATAGGGCGTGAACGGGTTCAGCACATTGTTGGTGGCGATCGACGTTGTAATGCCTTGCCCTGCCAGGGCGAGGGCAGGGGCTATGCCGCGCGGCACGAGATGGTCGCGGTCGCGGCCGTTGAGGAAAAGATCGGTTGCCGGCAACACCGTCAGCGCAACTCCCGCATCCGCCAGCTGGCTCGCCACGAGTTCGACGTCTCGTGGCGGCAGGGCTGAAAGCTTCGTGACATGACCGACAGAAACCCGGCCACCGTAGTTTCGCCTTTTCGTCTGCGCGATGACAATGGGCAGATCCGACTTCAAGGGATCGAGATCGAAATCGAGATGGAAGTCGACCGAAGTCCCATGCCGCTCGGCGAGGTCGAAAATTCGTTTGATGTGCTCTTGCGGATCAGGATCGGTATAGGGGCAGCCGCCGACGAGATCTGCACCTTCGATCAGTGCCCTGGCCAGCATTGCCTCGGTTTCCGGCTCCTGGGTCAACCCCTCCTGCGCAAAGGCGCAGATGTCGATATCGATCGCCCAGGCATAGTCCTTTTTCAGCTGCAGGATCGCCTCGAACGAACGGAAGCCGGCGCGGGGGTCGATCTCGACGAATGTCCTCAGCGCCGTCGTCCCCTGGAGGAGCGCGCTTTCGAGCACCTTTGCAGCCCTGATATAGACATCCTCAACGGTAAAGCCGGCCTTCGCCCTGGCGGTCTCGCGCACTGCCTCGGCCAGCGTACCCTCGCAGATCGAACATCGTCCGAGGATTCCGGCCTTGTCGAGATGGATATGTGACTCTACCAGACCTGCGCAGGCAAAGCAGCCCAATCCGTCTTCGCGCGGGGCATCAGAGGCATTCGCCCGCCCGATAGTGGCGATCCTGCCATTGGCAATGCCAATATCGACGGTTTCGGGCGAGGCAGCGATGCGGACGTTGGCGATGACAAAATCGAGGTTCACGACCCATCCCTTGAAGGTTATAGCGGCGTTGACTTTTCTTGATTTCATAGAGACTTGTCGCGGTTGCCCGCAAGGCCAGACATGCTTAACCTTGCACCAGAGCCCAACCAACGGAAAGTTTTCTCTGCATGGTTCCGATCAAGGACACTGCCGACGCCTTTGTCGAGATTTTCGCCAAGCCTTTACACGACGCCAAGTCCGGCCTGCTCTCAAACCTCACCTTCGCAGCCAAGGACAATATGGATGTCGCCGGCAAAATCACCGGCAACGGCAACCCGTCCTGGCGTGCCACACATAAGCCTGCAAAAGCACATGCGCCCGCGGTGGCATCCGTTCTCGCTCAGGGAGCCGTGCTTCTTGGTACGACGCATATGGACGAATTCGCTTATAGCCTGATGGGGACAAATGCCCACTACGGCACACCGCTCAATACGGCGGGGCCGGAGCGGGTCCCGGGCGGCTCCTCTTCCGGCTCCGCTTCTGCGGTTGCGGCTGGTCTTGTCGATTTCGCGCTCGGGACCGATACCGGCGGGTCGGTGCGGCTGCCGGCGTCGTTCTGCGGGATCTACGGCATGCGCCCAAGCCACGGCGCGGTCGACATGAAGGGCGTGTTTCCGCTCTCGCCGGGTTTCGACACGCTGGGGTGGTTTGCCCGCGATGCGACCCTGCTTGCGACGGTCGGTCGCGTCCTGAGCCTTGCCGGCGTCGCCAATTTTTCCACTGCATGGATGCCTTCGGATGTATGGGACGGCATCGATCCCGCGCTTGCCGCAGCCCTCAGACCATCCGCCGAAAAAATTGCCTCGCAAATTGGTCGCTTGGTGACGAACCCTCTACCGATTGTCGACGCCCAGGCTCGCGCCGATGCCTATCGCTTCTGGCAGGGTCGCGACACATGGAATACGATCGGGAAGCAAATAGCCAAGGTCAGTGCGCACTTTGGCCCCGACATCGCGGCGCGCTTTGCCGCCGCCAGGTCCGTAGACGACGCAACATTTTCCAGGGCGAACGATATCAGGAATGAAATCGCCGCAGCAATGGATGCGGCCCTTGCCGACGATGTGGTGATGATCATTCCGACCGGGCCTGGTCCTGCGCCGCGGCTCGACGCGACGCGCGACGAATTCAACGCCTTCAGGATGGAGGCGCTTGGCCTTCTTTCCATTGCCGGTCATGCCGGACTGCCGCAGATCTCTATGCCCGGCGCACAATTCGACGGCGCTCCCATCGGACTTTCCCTCATCGGCAGGAAGGGTAGCGACGGAGCGCTTCTATCGCTGGCCGAAGCGTTTTGACTCTTCTGGCGAACGAACTACGCTGCGATCTCTGGCCACCAGGACGCCCGACTTATACACCGACCGACTTTTCGGCACAGCCACCACGGCTTCCGGCACGTGTTCGGCTGCGAGGGTGACGAAATCGGCTTTGGCGCCGAGCTGCAGGCCGTAGCCTTCGAGACGCAAGGCTTTTGCACCGGCGGCGGTGACGACATCGAAGGCGATTCTCAACTCGTCATCGGTGTAGAAACCTGAGCGGTAGCCGATCAACATCGCTCGGCTCAGCATGTCCCCGTCGCCGTAGGGCCACCAGGAATCGCGGATGTTGTCACTGCCGGAAAAGACGGTGACCCCCGCAGAGCGCAACAGCGCCACGGGAGGGAAATTATGCGCGCCAGGCGCATTGGTCATGATCGACACGCCTGCTGCCGCAAGCATCTCGGCCGCACGTTTGGCAGCGTCGGGAGGAATATCGCCGAGCCCATAAGCGTGGCTGACGGCAACGCGGCCTTCCATGCCGAGGGCTCGTGTGCGGGCGCAGATGTCTTCGATGGTGAAAACGCCAAGCGCGCCTGCATCGTGCAGATGAATATCGACGTCGACACCGCGCCTTTCGGCAATGCCAAAAACCACGTCCAGATGAGCTTTAAGATCGCGGTCGAAGCTTGCAGGATCAAGGCCGCCGACGACATCGGCGCCGATGGAGATCGCCTCATCCATCAGTTCGGCAGTGCCCCGGCTCTTCAGGATGCCGCTCTGCGGAAAGGCCACAAGCTGGATGTCGATCAGGTCGCGGTATTCCTCCCGGACCTTCATGACTGTTTCCAGCGATTTCAACCCCACCGAACCGTCGACCATCACGTGGCTACGCATCGCCGTGGAACCGTTGGCGATGCAAAGATCGAGCTGGTTGCGGGCCCGCTGGTCCATAGGGGCCGCGATTGCCATGTTCTGATGCTGGAAAGCGACGCGTTCGCGCACGTCGAAGCCGTCGGTGCAGGGTCTATGCGATATCCATTTGTCGCCGTAGAAGCTGGTGTCGAGATGGATGTGACCCTCGACGAAGCCGGGAACGACAAGAGCGCCGGCAAGATCGACTTTGTCTTTAGCTTTGGAGGCAATGGTATCCGCTGGCGCAATGACGGCAATTCGCCCCGCCGTGACGCCAATGTCTCTGACGCTGCCGTCGGGGAGTTTCGCGTTCGTGAAAACTATATCGATATTCGTCAAAATTCGGCTCCATGAAGCATCTCGGCATGCAGATCATGGAAGATAAAGGGTATGCCCCGCAAGGTCTTTCGCTATTTTCGCCGCCGCATTTCCACGCCTGCGTCGAAGATCCTGAACGTGTTTCGGCCAGCGGCCTTGGAGGCATATAAGGCCGTATCCGCCTTCCGGAACAGTTCTGATGGCGTGCATCCATTGAAGATCGCGACGCCGACGGAGGCGCCAAGCATCAGAACCTCATCGCCGTGATCGACCGGAATGCTCAACGCCTTCACAATATTTCCGGCTAAATTCTCAATCGACCTTGTGTCGACAGGCGATCCGAGCAGGACGGCAAACTCATCGCCCCCGACCCGAGCGACGAGTTCCGCATCGTGACACGTTGCCTGCAATCGGCCGGCTGTTTCCTTCAAGCATTCATCACCTCTCGCATGGCCCAGGGTGTCGTTGACTTTCTTGAACCCGTCGAGGTCGACCAGCAGCATGGCGCCGAGCGCGGATCGGCTCTCGCACAATTCGGAAAGCCTCTGCTGGAACCGGCTTCTGTTGGCAAGTCCCGTCATCAGATCGAACTCCGCCAGATAGCGTGTGCGGTCCAGCAGGATCTTTTCCTCCGTGATGTCCTGCTTCATGCCAAAGATGCGGACGGGGATCCCGTGTTCGCACTCGACAGTCGCGGTCAATCGCAACCATCGGCGAACGCCATTTGGCGTGATGATTTCTGCGTCCAGACTGAAGCCGCTGCGCGTCTCGATCGCTCTGCTGCGCCGAATTTCAAGTTCCCTGGCCGAAGCCTCTGAATAGCATCTGACTATTTGCTTGCGATCGAGAGGCGCTCCTTGGGGAAGGTCGAACATATCGTAGACGACATCCGTCCATCGCAGCGTCTCATCGGGCAGGCCGCACTCCCACACGCCAATCCTGGCAGCGGCTGATGACCTCTCGAAAATCTTGCGATTATGGGCAAGCGCTGCGGCTTGTTCCCGGAGGAGGGTTTCCTTGGCATCGAGTTCTGCCTTCAGGCGTGCGATCAGATTTGCCGGATTGCTCGCGCCAAAAAGTTGAGAGGGCTCGGGTCGAGCTCGAGCATTTCGAGTAAATTGGAAGTCGGACATCTGAGCTCCATGACACCATCGAGCGGCATTGCGTTACTGTTGCGCAGACTCGTTAAGACTTCAGTCATATGGCGCCGTGCGGAGGCTGCTTTCGTACGTTTTCGTGTCGAGACAGGAACATGCTGCATTGCTCTGACAGGCGAAACATCGGGGCTTGCCCAGGCATCGTGTCACGGATCCGTGGGTCGACTGATGGCCAGAGACGTTCGTTGTCCAGCCCGACCGCACCCTAGAGCTAATTGACTGCAGAATAGGTGAGGAAGCCGTCTGACAAGGGAATGGAGCCTTGACTAGGTCGGTTCTCCGAGAATTGCTAATGTCGACGCCGTCATCAAGGCTGGCCATATGTTACAATCCGGTAACGCAGCTTGAATGGCATGAACGCTGCAGAAATTGTATCACGCGGCAGCTGTTGAGATAGGAATCAAACCATGGCTGCTTTGCGCAAGTCTTCCGTGCTTCTCGTGGAGAGTCATTTGTTCGTTGCAATGGCCGTTGAGGACCAGCTGAATGATGCTGGCTTCGGCAGCGTCAAAGTTGCGTCGTCGTGTCGCGAGGCAACGGACTATTTGGAACGCCATACGCCGGATGTTGTCATCCTCGATACCGAGCTTGCGGACGGATCAGCCACCGAAATCGCTCGAGCGCTTGTCAGCCGACGTATTCCATTCGTCGTGCACTCGGGAGGCTGGCTCGCGTCCAGCGACCGCCGGCCGCCTTTCGACACCGGAAGATGGCTGAGCAAGCCGTGCCGTCCGGGGGAACTGGCTGTCAGCGTGAAGGATTGCCTTCTCTCCGCTTGAGAGCTTTCGGCTCTCGGTTCAGCAAGGTCGTCACATGACTTTCTTTTCGAAGCTCTTCAAAATATTCAAGAAGAAGCCCGTTGCTGTTTCAAAAACATTTCTGACGCAGGAAGACATGGATCGCTTCGCAAGAAGCGGCCTATTTGCCGCTCACCATGTCATTCCGCTAGAATTTGAGGATCATCCCGTCGTTCAGCTTCTGAGCGAGCACGGTAGGTGTGATCTCTATGGTGTCGAAAACCAGCTGATGCTTCCGATCCCCCAAGAGTTGGCGACCAAGATGCGGGTATCACGCTACTCCGCCAAACCTGCGCCGTCTTACATCGAGGCAGCGCGCCAGCTACTCGACGACAGATGGGCGTCGGCTGCGAGCACCGCCGCACAGCAGGGAGACATGCAGGCTTTGGCGCAACTGGCCGAGGACTTCCGCGCCGTTGGTCTGACAATGAAGGCGGCGCTCATCGAAGGCGAGCTGTTCGTGGCTGGTTAGCCAACAGGTGTCTGCGCCCGGCCCTTGGAGCACTCCTTTTCATCCAACTCGTCAGACTTAGGTTCAACTGCTGATACGGCAGCCGAAAGGGGCTCTATGTTTTTCCGAGAACTGTCACTCAATCCTCTTGGGTTGTCCTTGTAGAATTTTTCCAATCGATGCTGGTGCATGTTATCCTCAAAACGCATTACCAATTATTGTTATCATCATATCAATTACCGGGCTCGCATCAATGCGCGGTCTGCCTAAAGATTGAGCAGAAAACGGTCTGTCACGCCTATGTCACGCCAACCATGAACCTCCGACGATAGCGGTTCGGCGATAGGGCAGACCTCGTCTTTGAGGAAATGCTGCTGCCGCGCGGGTTGTGGTGGAAGCAGCAGCCTCCAGTCCTGCCTTATTTGTTCCAACGCACTGTCACTGCGTTTCGATCATGCTAAACTCACTGTTCGATCAATTGAGTGGCGCTGATCCGCCCGAAAGGAGTTCATGTCCGAACCCGATGGCAGTATTTTCGATTTCTTGGGAATATTGGCCGTATTTCTCCTCGTCGCCGCGAATGGCTTTTTTGTCGCCGCAGAATTTGCGCTTGTATCCGTACGCCGAAGCCGCGTGACTGAGCTTGTGGCTGAGGGCCGGATGAATTCCACCGCCCTGCAGCGAGCAGTCGATAATCTCGATGCCAATCTGGCGGCAACACAGCTCGGCATAACGATTTCGTCGCTCGCGTTGGGCTGGGTCGGCGAGCCGGCGCTGGCTCATCTCATCGAACCGCTCCTCGACTTCATGCCCGGCTCGTGGGCGCTCGCCGGGGCGCACACAATTGCGGTCGCGGTGTCATTCATCATCATCACGGCTCTTCATATCGTGCTTGGCGAACTGGCTCCGAAAAGCCTCGCGCTTCAGCGCAGCGAAGGGACGGCGCTTGTTATCGTTCGACCGCTTGCGGTGTTCCTCATGGTCCTTCGCCCCGCGATCCTTGCGCTCAACGGCCTTGGCAACGCGGTTCTTCGCCTGTTTGGCCTGCAGCCCGGCGCTGGCGAGGGTTCGCTTCATTCTCCTGCCGAAATCAAGCTGCTGATCGCGGAAAGTCAGGAAGCCGGCCTGCTTGAGCAAGCCCAGCAAGACCTGGTTGAAAGGGTCTTCAACATCGGCGGTCGTGACGTCTCGGATATCATGACACCTCGCCTGGATGTCGATTGGATCGACGCGGACGACACGCCAGAGGAAATTCTGCGGACGATAAGGGAATGCAAGCACGAGCAGCTTCTTGTGGCCCGCGGTGCTATCGATGAGCCGATAGGCATGGTGGCGAAGAAGGACCTGCTTGATCAACTGTTGGACGGCATTCCGCTTGATCCCGTTGCGGTCATGCGACAGCCCCTCATCATCCATGAATCGACGGCCGTTTTCAGGGTGCTGGAAAGCTTCAAGACTGCGCCCGTGCGCTTGGCGATGGTCATCGACGAGTATGGCAGCCTGGAAGGGATCATCACGCAAACCGATCTGCTGGAGGCCATCGCGGGCGATCTTCCCGGAAGCGGCGGCAACGAGCCTGATATCGTTGAGCGCGAAGATGGGTCTCTTTTAATCGAGGGCTTGATGCCCGCCTACGATGCGTTTGAAAAGCTGGGCCTGAAGGATCGCCCCGCCGACAGCGACTTCCATACCGTCGCCGGTTTTGCTCTGCATCAGTTGGGGCATCTGCCGGAAGTGGGCGAGACGTTCGACTTTGATGGCTGGCACTTCGAGATCATCGACCTCGACGGCATGCGCATCGACAAGATACTCGCTTGCCGGGCAACCAAGTCGCAATAGAACGAAGCGGCGGAATCAACTCGAGGCCGCCGACGTTGCGCGCATCGAGGGATCAGGGCAATCCTGCCCCTCGATGCGCCGATAGTCCGGTTCCGTCACGCTGTGCGTTCGATGATGATTTTCAGGGCGTTGCGATGACTGTCCCAATAGGGGAGCGCATCTTCTGCTTCCTCGAAGGGTAACACCTTCGAGATCAGCGCATCGGCCTTATCACCAATTTTCTCCAAATGGCTGATGACATTCAGAAAATCCTGCATCATGGCATTTCTGGATCCCATGATGTCCAGTTCCTTCAAATTGAAGAACTGCGTCTGGTATGTCACCGGAGCCTTGGAATAGCCGACATAGACCACACGACCACCAAAGCAGGCAAGTTCGATCGACTGGGTGAATGTCGCGGGCAGGCCGACTGCTTCGAAAGCCACGTCGACGCCATCGTCCCCAGTCAGTTCGCTGACCTTGGCAACAACGTCCTCGGCACCCGCGTCGATCGTCTCGACGGCGCCAAATTGACGGGCGAGCGCTCGCTTTTCTTCACTAAGGTCGACGGCGATGACTTCGGCGCCACGGGCAACGGCGGCAATCAGCACGCCCATGCCGATCATGCCGCAGCCGATTACGACCACCCGCTCGCCCTTGGCGACCCGACCCCGTTCGACGGCGTGAAAGCCGACTGACAATGGCTCGACCAAAGCAAGGTGTCTTGGAGGGAGGCTATCGTTGAGAATGAGCTTCTCGGCCGGCAGCACGATTTCCTCGGCAAGCCCGCCATCCTGCTGAACGCCAAGCGTCTTGTTGTAGCGGCAGGCATTGAGCTTGCCCTTTCGGCAGGACGTGCATTTTCCGCAATTTGTATAAGGCATGACGATGACGCGCCGACCGGGAATATAAGGCGCTTCAACGCCAGCGCCGACCGCCAAAATCTCGCCGCCGATTTCGTGGCCGGGGATACGCGGCAGTTTAACCAGCGGGTTCAAGCCTTTGAAAGTGTTGAGATCGCTTCCGCAGAGCCCGACGTGCCGCACGGCGACGCGCACCTGGCCTTGCCCAAGCGTCGCATCCTCGACCTGGTGAAAACGCGTTACGTTCTCCGCCTCGATCATCAAAGCCTTGATCATTCCCATCTCCCTGCCTCCTGCCGCATTCTGCCGCGCGCAGGTCATCATTTCGATGTCATAGCCGGTTCACGCGACAATCGCCACAGTCCAAAATGACCCTTCAATGTGAAGGGTCATTTGTCTCCATTTTGGCCACCGTTCAGTGCGCAGCGTCGGGGATCGTATTCGCGGCTCTTGGCGTTTCCTCAGGTGTCTTGCCTTTGAATATCCGGCGTGTCGCGACAAACAGCAGGGGAATGAAGAATACGCCGAGCACGGTCGCCGAGATCATGCCGCCCATGACGCCTATACCTATCGAATTCTGGCTGCCGGAGCCCGCCCCGTGAGCGATTGCCAATGGCATGACGCCGAGGATGAAGGCAAGCGACGTCATCAGGATCGGCCGCAGGCGCTGGCGGGACGCTTCAAGTGTTGCCGTTACAAGGTCCTTGCCGGTCTTCTGCTGCTCGAGCGCGAACTCGACGATCAGGATCGCGTTCTTTGCGGCAAGGCCGATGGTGGTCAGCAGCCCGACCTTGAAATAGACGTCGTTCGACTGCCCGAAGATCGTTGCCGCCAACAGCGCGCCGAAAATGCCGATCGGGACTGAAAGCATGACCGCGAGCGGAATTGACCAGCTTTCGTAGAGCGCCGCCAGGGCAAGGAAGACCACGAGGATCGAGATCGCGTACAACTGGGTTGCCTGATTGCCGGACAGCTTTTCCTGCGCGGAAAGGCTGGTCCACTCATGGCTGAAGCCCGGCGGTAGTTGGTTCATGATATTGTCGATTTCGTTCATCGCGTCGCCTGAACTGACGCCGGCACCGGCTGCGCCTTGAATTTCGACAGCGGACGAGCCGTTGTAGCGCTCGAGGCGCGGCGAACCGTAACTCCATTTGCCGGTTGCGAAGGCGGAGAAGGGGACCATAGCGCTATCCGAGTTGCGCACGTACCAGCGATCGAAGTCCTCCGGCTGCATGCGGAAAGCCTTGTCCGACTGCACGTAGACCGGTTTCACGCGTCCCCGATCGATAAAGTCGTTGACGTAGGTACCACCCCAGGCCGTCGACAACGTCGAGTCTATATCGGGCAGGTTGATGTTGAGCGCACTTGCCTTTTCCTGATCGATCTCCACAGAATATTGCGGCGTATCTTCCTGGCCGTTCGGTCGCGTGCCCGTCACCTTGGTGCTCTTGCCGGCAAGAGCAAGGAGCTGGTTGCGGGCCTCGATCAGCTTGTCATGCCCGGCACCGTTGATATCCTTGATGAAGAAGTCGAAGCCGCTCGAGTTGCCAAAGCCGGGAATGGCAGGCGGGGCAAGAGCAAAGACACTGGCATCCTTGATCTTGGCGAAGTTTGCCATCGCTCGCCCGGCAATTGCCTGGGCTTTCGATGCCGCCGTGCTCCGCTTTTCGAAATCCTTCAGCTTGATGAAGGCGATGCCAACATTCTGTCCCTGTCCGCCGAAGCCGAAACCTGCCGCGGCAAAGACACCGTCGACATAATCCTTCTCGGTGTTGAGATAGTAGTCACGGACCTGGTTCAGCACTGCCTTGGTCCGCTGGTCCGTCGCACCCGGCGGAAGCTGCACGCTGGTGAGCAGGATGCCCTGGTCCTCGTCCGGCAGGAACGAATTCGGCAGGCGGTTGAACAGATAACCGACGGCTCCGGCGATCAACACGAAGATGAGCAGGAAGATGGCGCTTCGCTTGATCATACCGCCGATGGTGCGCTGGTAGCGGTGCGTGCCACGGTCGAAATTGCGGTTGAACCAACCAAAGACACCCCTTTCCTTCGAGCCGTGCGCGGGCTTGCGCAGGATCGTAGCGCAGAGCGCCGGCGTGAGGATTAGTGCGACGATGACTGACAGGACCATGGCCGAAACGATGGTCACCGAGAACTGCCGATAGATCACACCGACCGAGCCCGAAAAGAACGCCATCGGAACAAACACCGCCGAGAGCACCGTGGCAATACCGATGAGGGCACCAGTAATTTCCTCCATCGACTTGATGGTCGCCTCTCGCGGAGAGAGGCCTTCTTCCTCCATGACGCGCTCGACATTCTCGACGACGACGATCGCATCGTCGACAAGAAGGCCGATCGCGAGAACCATGCCGAACATGGTCAAGGTGTTGATTGAATATCCAAACAGCGACAGGATGCCGAAGGTGCCGAGCAGAACGACCGGCACGGCGAGGGTAGGGATGAGCGTCGCGCGGATGTTTTGCAGGAACACGAACATCACGATGAAGACGAGGACAATCGCTTCCACAAGCGTCTTCACTACGTCTTCGATCGACAGTTTGACGAAGGGAGTCGTGTCGTAGGGATAGACGATCTCGACATTTGCCGGCAGCGTCTGCTTCAGGCTGTTGATCGTAGTCTGTACGCCCTCTGCCGTGTCGATGGCATTCGCACCCGACGCAAGCATGACCGCGAGACCGGCGGACGGAGAACCGTTATAGGTAGCAGAACTGTTGTAGGAAGAAGCGCCGAGTTCCACGGTCGCCACGTCATTGAGGCGCACGAGCGAACCGTTGGGCAGGCTCTTCAGGATGATGTTTTCAAACTGCTCCGGTGTCTGCAGACGGCTCTTTGCAGTGACCGTGGCATTCAGCTGCTGGCCCTGGACCTGGGGCAGGGCGCCAAGCTGGCCCGCCGAGACCTGGATATTCTGGGCTTCCACGGCGCTGGTCACATCGCTGACCATCAGCTGGTATTTGGCAAGATTGTCCGGATTGACCCAGATTCGCATGGCATAGCCGGCACCGAACAGCTGCGTGTCGCCGACACCCGCAACGCGCTTCAGAGTATCGTTCAGCGTGCTGGCGATATAATCGGCCAGATCGTTGGAGTTGAGCTTTCCGTCGGTCGACACGAAGCCGATGACCATAAGGAAGTTCGAGGTCGATTTGGAGACCACGATACCAGTGGTCTGCACCGTCTGCGGCAGCTGCGCGGTGACCAGCTGCAACTTGTTCTGCACCTGCATCTGCGCGACGTCGGCATTGGCCTTGTTGGTGAAGGTCAGCGAGATCGATGCCTGGCCGGTCGAAGTCGAGGTCGACGTCATGTAGTCGAGGTTGTCGATGCCGGTCATGCCCTGCTCGATGACCTTTGTCACCGAATTTTCGACCGTCTGCGCATCAGCGCCCGGATAGGTCGCCGTAATGCGGACCGTCGTCGGGGCGATCTGCGGATATTGCGAAATTGACAAGGTGAAGATCGAAAGCACGCCCGCGAGCATGATGACGATGGCGATGACCCACGCAAAGATGGGGCGGTCGATGAAAAAACGAGACATCGCTCACCTCACTTCGTGGCGCCGGTAGAGGCGCCTTTGTCGGCATCTTCAAGCATGGTCTGCTCATTGGGCTTGGCGGCATCAACCGACGCCTGCCGGACCTCGCCGGTGGCGTCGTCGACGATAACGGGGCTGGCGTTGACATCCTGGCCGTCGCGAACGCGTTGGCTGCCCTCGACGATGACCCGATCGCCGTCCTTCAACCCTTCGTTGACGAGCCAGCTATTGCCGATGCTCCGCTGGACCGACAGCACGCGCTCCTGTACCTTTCCGTCAGTGGTGACGAATTTGGCGGTCGGCTGGCCCTTGGTGTTACGCGTAACGGCGCGTTGCGGCACGAGGAAGCTGTTTTCAGCTATGCCTTCTTCGACGGTGGCGCGCACATACATACCCGGCAGAAGGAGACGTTCTGGATTGGGGAAGACCACCCTGACGTTGATCGTTCCAACCGTTTCGGCGACCGCGGCCTCGGAAAATTCCAAGACGCCGGTGTCCTTGTACTTGGAACCGTCCTCAAGTGTCAGATGGACGGAAACGCTGTTGCCGCTGGTCTTCAACCGCCCCTCCGATATCGCCCGCCTGAATTTCAGGAGGTTCGTGCTGGATTGGGTTACGTCGACATTGATCGGATCAAGCTTGCGAATGATCGTCAGGGGTGTCGTCTGGTCGCCTGTAACCAGCGCGCCGACTGTCACGGTCGATGCGCCGACGCGGCCCGCGATAGGCGCCCGGATCTTCGTGTAGTCGAGATTGATACGCGCCGTTTCAAGCGCCGCCTTTGCCCCGGCGACGTCGGCTTGCGCCTGAACGAGCGTGGCGTTCGCATTATCGAAATCCTGCTGGCTGACAACACTCTGGGCGCTCAGGCCCTTATAGCGGTCGAGTTTGGCTTGTGCGCTGGGAACAGCTCCCTCTGCCTTCTGCAGTGCGGCTGCAGAGCTGTCATAGGCGGCCTGGTAGGCGCTGGGATCGATCTCGTAGAGAATATCGCCCTCATTGACCTCACTGCCCTCCTTGAAGTTGCGGCTTCGGATGATGCCGCCCACCTGCGGCCGGACTTCGGCAATCTGATAGGCGGTCGTGCGGCCCGGCAGTTCAGCCGTTATGGCGACAGACCGAGGACGCAGCGCCATCGCACTGACTTCCGGCTTGACTGACGGCGCATTGTTCTGCGTCGACTTTTGCTGGTTGCAGCTGGCAAGCAGCAGAACTGCGCTCATTCCGGCCGCAATCAAAAGGACTTTGCGCATCGAAACAGGGTGGCCCGAGGGTAGGGCGGATGCCTCACAATTGGAACGCGGCATTGAACTTGCCAGGCTTTGCACGTTGATGTTTCCCATCGAGTGGTTTACAGTACGATCAAGTACAGAAAATATGACGGTTGCCGCAAATGTCAATCGCCTCGGGGTTGCTGTCGGAATGCAAAGTCGAACGGAGACGAAGAATTGCGATCAGATCCGCCGCCCGCGCGGTCGTCCGAAGACTGCGAGCGATAACGACCGACAGGCAGCGATCCTGGCCGAGGCGCGGAAGACCTTTCACCAGTTCGGGTATGGCGGCACCACAATGGATCTTGTCGCGGCACGCTGCAAGATTTCAAAACAGACGCTTTATCGTCTGTTTGCAAGCAAAACCGAACTTTTCATGGCGATCATTGCCGAACACCGCGCCACGATGCTGGCGCTGCCTCGCCCACTGGGAGAGAGTATGCCACTTGCCGAAACGCTGGCAGAAATCTTCATGGTTGATATCGATGAGGCTGCCGAGCGCGACCGTGAGGCATTCGTTCACTTTATCGTGCGTGAGTCCCAGCAGTTTCCTGAGGTCGCGACTTTACTGCATACGCACGGCATCGCACAGTCGCGCCGAATGCTTGCCGACTGGCTGAAAGACCAGGTCGACCGTGGCAGGATTGCCCTGGGCGACCCCCTCAGCGGCGCGCGCATGTTGATGGACATGGTGTTCGGCGCGATGGCCTCACCGCCCGGTCGCCCGAACGACTGGCAGGATCGGGAGACGCGCAATGAGCATATCCACCGGTGTTTCAATGCTTTCTTAAATGGCGTTCGTTGCAAGCAAGGCCTCGGCGCCGACTAAAGGCGCTGGCGCTAGAAGCAATGCCGACGCGGACCAATGGCCCGCGCCGACATTTTCCCCCTCCAGCCCCCACCGGAGAGAAGCGGTAAATTGCGCTCAGTGTCGCGGCGTAGAATTCATCTCTTCCATGCCATTGTCGAGCAGCGGCGCCTGCGGGCCGCTCGAGTACATCTCCTGCAGAACCGCCCCGAGCGCCAGATCCAGGCACCAGACCGGAAAATCCGCATTCAATCCTTTGGCGCTTTGGCGTGCATAGGTGATCAAGCGCGCAATGGACGCGAGTTCCTTGAGTGCATCCGTATCATAGCCGACAGTTTCTATGGGAAGCATCGCCGTCATCACATATCCCTCGTTGCCGCGCCGGCGCGATATAGCCGCCGCTGCGATTGAAGGCCACGTTAACCGAAACAATCAGGATTGGCGCGTGACATAGAGCGTGACACAGCGAATAGTTGTAAGAAAGGCTCCTACAATCGAACTCGGTCGCCGTTCACGGCGCTGTTGCAGCCTCAACTGCGCCTGTGCGCACGAAAATCGACGGGGCAAGGCTCAATTCCTCTGGTCAAAATGGATATCGGCAGCGACCGGAAGCGGCGCGAGGACAGGTTCCGCGGCGTTGGCGAGCGAAGTCACCAGAAGCAGAACCGATTCGCGAACGCCCCTGTCCGTAATCTTCATGAAGGCCTTGTTCAGGCCCAAGCCCTCCTTGGAGGTCAAGAACTCCGCAAGATCCTCCAGCCCCGTAAGATGCCCTAGTCCCTCTGTCGTCAATGGCTGGGAAACGTCTTGCTGAAAGAAGAAGCTGATAGGGATGGCAAGCACCGTGGCGATGGTCTGCAGACGGCTGGCACCGATACGGTTTGCGCCCCTTTCATATTTCTGAACCTGCTGAAAGGTCACGCCGATCTGGTCGGCAAGCCGTTCCTGGCTCATGCCCAGCATAAGGCGACGCATCCGGACACGGGAACCCACATAGGCGTCTATCGGGTCTGGTAATTTAGCACTCACTATGCGCTCTCCTCATGCAAAAGAGCGCCGCACGGACAAGCTGCGGCGGTCTGCCAGACGCCCGGGGAGGAGGCAAGTAACAAGTCCCCGATTTGCCCGTACAATGTGTATTAGTTTGTCGTCGATTTCAACCAAAAGTCTGTCTCGAAAGCAAATTTGTGAATGCCCTTAGATCAACTCGAAAGCCCAGCGTCGAAATAAAGTGAGTTCAAGTTTGCGCACAGCTGTAGCTGCAGAATTCATAGCACGGTTGTACAGCGCCGAAATTGGGCGGCGGCACTGTAGCTGCGCTCAGGGCCCAATCCACCGTCGGCGAGATCGAACACCGCAACGAAATCTTGTCATACAGAATTGATCCGTGTCGTGCTGCGTTTTATCCAGACTCGAGTGATCAGAAGCCCAACGCTTCAAAGGCGGGGAGTGTGGTATTTCAACTTTGCAAAAGCAGGACAGCGAACCGCCTTAAAGTCGGGCTTCTTGTTCAACCACAGAAACCTTCGTGAAGAAAATCGTTCCGCGAGATGATCGAGTATAGGGACTCGCCCCTTTTGCAGCGGCAGCGAAAATTCGATGCTATGGCGCGGCCCGGAGGATGGAGTGCTTCTGCTCTGCAAAGAACTCGGCATCGGCTTCGTGCCGTGGAGTCCTCTTGGCGTCGGCTTCTTGACGAGTGCCATCGACGAGCGGACGAGATTTGCCGAGGGCGACATCCGCGGTATTGAAGGTCGGTTCTCGCCTGAATCTGCCGAACAACTGGACCCTCGTCGCCCTTGTGAAGACCTGTGCCGAGCGAAAAAGCGCGACGCCTGGTCAGATCGCGCTGTCATGGCTGATGGGCCAGAAGGGATCGTGCCGATCCCCGGCAGCACCCAGATGCCGCATATGCTTGAGAACATCGGGGCAGCGTCGATCAGCTTCTCGTTTGTAAGGCCGGGAACGAATCCTTTCCCCCGAGCGTCGTCGTCCGTCGGGGCAGCCTTCGCAGGCGGGGCATACGAGACACCGTTGAGAAGCGCACGGCGTGCCTCTTACTCCTGGACGCTTCCCTGATAGGGTCCAGCCAAGATTCAATGGGCCACCTGAGTTAATGGCATACGGTGTCGGCGTAGATGAGATAATTTGTGGGGCTAAACTCCATAACATTCTGATCGAAACAAAACCTTTTCGGGGTGAGACGAACGAGATATCGCCTGTTGCACTTTGCCGGGATGTCCAGCTTAAAGTCTCGTGGCACTATCGATGGGCGTGGGTCAGTGAACCTGGGGTGTCCAACGTAGGAAACATTTTTAATCAGCATTGTGTCATCAGAAGCCTCGACATTTTCGTTGAGAACAATGCGCATTTTGCCGTCTTTTTCATCCAAATTGGGATAGTCGCCTGGGGATGGAGGCTCCAGCGGCAGCGGGATTGCGGTCGCCTTGACTGCAACATTGAACCGCACATCATCCCTCTCCGGAACGCCGCCGTAGCCGTTGAGATATTTCCAGCGCAACCTTACCCTAAGGTGCGCTTCTGTTTCGTCTGATGACGGCGGAATGACCGCGATCGACAGATCCGTCGGTACGAAGCCGTCCTCTTGCGGCCCTGACCCCGGCGCAAGGCAGGCGGTATAAAGCGGTCGATAGCCGCACTCGGCCCCGCCGGCATCCCAGAGGCAATTGCTTAGTTTTTGCCAGTCTGAAGCGCCCATCGGCGGCTGCAGAGCGGACAAGTCGTTTCCGCTACCGGGCACCATCCAGGGATGGATCTTGCCGGCGCCGGACCGAAGCGCCCAGTCCGTGCGCCGGTTGTCGATCCGTGCGATCTTCTTCTTTTCTTCTTGCAGCTCCATGACTTTGTCCCATGTCGGCTTGCCGATCCATGGTTCCCGACCAACTGCATCGGCGGCAAACCGTTGGCCTGTGATCTGTGTCGTCAAAGTATGGCACGCCGTACAGCTTCCCGTCGGATCCCGGACCGTTTTGGCGTGGGCAAGGTCGGCTCCGTGGACGGCGGTATAGCTGGAGCCGATCACGCGAAAATTCATCTGTTCGGTACGCGGCCTTTCCGGCAGGTAGCCGCCCAGACTGAACGCCATTGCTCGTGAATCCTGCTTGCCATCGAAATATCCCACACGCGCCTGCGCGGCATGTGGATCTATGACATAGGGGCTCTTATTGTCGTGACAGATATGGCATTGAATTTGAAATGTCGGATCGTACAGCACCTCGGCGGACGCTCTTGCCGAACTATCGGAGTAAGAATGCCCTCCTGGTGGGACGAATGGCTGGGACCAATCAAACTCGCTTCGGTCTTTGCGCCCGTCAAAAAATACGATCTCGCCGGTGATGGAGTTAAATCCGATCGTCCCGAGAAGGGCGAAGTGTGGATTGGATGCCTGCCAATAGGGATTCGAGCTCACCATCATATTCGACGTCGACTTGCGACACAATGTCAGCCATTCCACGTTGCCTCTTACCACACGCTTCAGCCGCGAGCCGGGAGCGCAAAAGGCGACGTTTCCGGCTAGCGAGGGCTTGTCGCATTTCTCAATCGCGCTGGTCCACGCGATCACCTTGCCGGAGGCGTCACGATGTTCGAATTCCAACGGATGATTAGCCGTGGTCGGGTTGGCTTTCAACTCGACAATGTTGCCGTCGACCTCGATCGGCATGGTCATCGCGTCATTGGCGCAGTCCGCATCCGGAATAGGTCCAAACACCGCGCGCGCTTCGTCGCCGAATCTGGTGACGGTGTTGTCGCTTGCGGAAGCCGGCGCCCAGAGAATATCGCCGTCAAGGCGAAGAACCGCTTCAGCGAACGCCTCAGCCTCAAGCGAAGAGGGGGCTACATTGACACGCAGAACATCCTGCTTGCTCTGGCTCTTCTTCGAAAGAACTATTCCCCTGCAGGCTTCAAATATCCGAAGCTTCTGCACATAGTGCTCATAAACTTTGTCTTGGGGAAGTACTTTTACTGCGGAGCCCGGAGGAGGCGCAGGCGCGATGCACCCTGTCAGGGCGTCACACCTGCCGCCCCGTTCACAAGATTGTCCGCCACCGCTCAGTGGCAGCGTGGTCGCCATTCGTGAGCCGAAATGGTCAATCTCCGTTGGTTCAAATCCAAGAGGCGAAAACCAATATGAACCGCTGGCGGAAACAATTGCCGCAAGAACGCCGATGATAGATGCAAAGCCTCTTGCAGCCATGCAGCAAGGCCCTCTCCAAGCCCGTCATTGTCTGACCAAAAACGGTCATCGAGCTCGCGCTTGAACTCCGGGCGTGTCCGTGATCAGTGTCAGCTTCGAGAAGCGCCAAAGACCTTCCTTGTCCTTGACGAAGGTTTCTTGCATGACTGCGGTATAGTCCGGCTCGGGAACTTCCCTATCTGGCCACTGAAGCGTCACCAGTAGGGTCGTTTTTCCGTTGACACTCCCATCTTTATTTTGATGCAGCAGCGTATTGCTCTCAAAGTGCCGCGCCTGCCTTGCCCCCAAATCGCTGAGAATATCTGAGATGTATCCTTGCAAGTCGGACGTTGAAGTCGTTTTGACGAGCTGTAGGGCCCCGCCGCCGGAGCAAGCCTCATATTGTGCGTCACTGATGAACAATTCTGCGAATGCTGCCGTGTTTTTTTCATCCAGAGCCCAACTATAGCTGTGAATCAAATCCATTATCGCCTGCCTGTCGGCCGGTGCAGGATTGACGATATTGGCTCGTGGCGGCAGCCAGGCTGGATTCATTTTATCGACACAGCTTGCCGCTATCGCCGTTCCGCCGAGCATGATGCCGAACCCCAATAGAAGCGTGAATATTTTTACCAAACTCTTCACCGACCTCGCACAAAGTCTCACCATCATAACCTCCTCTGGTGTACATTGCATTTTGATCTCGTTGGAGAAGCCGGGCATTTGATCAATGATCCGAGCGGAAATCCTTCCGCGCAGCATCCAACCCTGCAAGCAATTTGCTTTGTTCTTCAATGAGTATGCCGAGCCGATGCAAAAGAGTTCTATCTTCGCTGCGGGCGTCCGGCTTGGATATGGTCTCGGCGACGAGCTTCAAATATTCCGCGACCAACTTCTCCTGCATGCTGACGTTTTCTATCAACCCTGGACTGGGAACGATGGCTGGCTGAATGTTCGGCGCTACAACGTATGTTATCCCGCCAAGGATTCTCTCCTCGTCCATGTCCGACGCCTTATAAAGCTGAACGATGCTTATCGAAGCCGAGGGCTGTCCATCGGATGTGATTGAGATATCGGCGTGCAGGCTCTCCTTGGCGCCCAGTTCAATGCGCTTACCTAGTTCGACGCCGGTGGATTCAACATTCCAATCCTTGGGGCGCCAGGCGACGAGCCGCGTGTTGATTGGGTGATCGAAGGGATTGGAAACAATCAGCTGAGACTTCATTCCACTCGAATTGCCGGAATCGATAAGGTGCACGTTTTTTTGCGTCACGTTGTTGTCGCTTGGAGTGATCAAGTCCGGGACCTGAGAACCGGCCGAGATCTGGGAGACCGGATCATCGGGTGCGGCGACAACTAAAAACAGGCAGAAGTGATCCGGATTGTTCATGGACGCATTGTAGACGGGAGCCGGAAAATCGAACGACAGCACGATGGAATTATCATTGCTGCTGCCGGCCACGGAAGCACCTGAATAGGGCAGCGACGGTATCGTTTGAGCCGGCAGGGGATGCCAGATCGAAACATCGGTCGAGTTTGCGGGAAAAGCTGGCCAGAAGTCGGCAGGGAGAGCGGGGAGACCGGCCCCCGCGAAGGCCCAGTGCAACTTAACCTGAACATCTGTTGCAGTTTGTGTTCCGCGATTATGGACGCGGACATATACGCGATTGACGGTGTTCGAAAGTGGCATTTCGTCGACGAACGCATCGAATTCTGTCGAGGATGCCGGCTGTGTTGCGAGATAGGGGGGAGCATCGACCTTGATATCGGCGCTTTGCCAATGGGGTATAAATCCACGGGTCTGTTCGAATGTTACATTTGATGGCTGCTCGGTGTTACCCCAATCCAGGCTGTTGTCGCGCACGTAGACATCCACTCCGCCGTGCCCGGAAATATCCCGTCCCGCCACCGTCCGTGCCGCCTCAAAGGCATTGACCCTGCCGAAACCGTGCGTAGGCAAGCCACCGACAGGCGCCGAAAACCCTGTCTGCTCCGAATAAGCTCCGCCGGAAGGAGATATTTTGTCGGCGGTATCCTGAAGAAGTCTTTGAACCTGCAACCGGGTCAACGAACTGTCATGCGACAGGATCAGGCCCGCGATACCAGCAACGACAGGGGCGGCGAAAGACGTGCCGCCGAAACACAAGGTATAGTCCCGGTTTGAAGGTGGCGGAGGTGCCGGTTCGGCGGATGCGCAGGGTGAAACAGGCGAGCGATTGTTGTAGCCGATATCTCCGATCCTGTCCGTCGTTACCGCATCCAGCGTGCCGCCATGGGTTGGAGCGAGCAGATCGATGCACGTGCCGAAGCCGGCTGGTAGCCTTTGATCTTGATTGGTTGCACTGCTAACGGCGATCACGTTGGCGAGCGATGAAAGGTCGGGAGTGCCGTCGCAATTGTCCTCGACGATATCTGTCATGGCAACGACAACGACAATGCCCTTGCTGACGCCGTTTTGGACACGACCAGTTGTCGCGGCGCTGTTGATTGAATTAACGACATTTGTAGGAAGCACGACGCCGGAAGCATATCCCCAAGAAAGTGAAATAATGTCTGCGCCAATCATCCTTGCATAGTCGATTGCGAGACTTTCAGCGTAGTCCGTACCGTCAAGAGCTCTGATCGGCAGGAAGCTGCAACGCGGACATGTCCCGGCCACGCCGAGGCCGTTGTTTGCGCGCGCCAAGGCCGCGCCCGCAACGGCTGTGCCATGCAGTTCGTCCAGGCGCGGGCGTACATCGTTGTCGCCGCAGGAGACCGGCGTAATGCAGGGTGTGAAGTCCCAGCCGTGAAGATCGTCGATGAAGCCGTTGCCGTCGTCATCCACGTTTGGGCTGCCTATCTCCTCGGCATGGTTGGTCCACAAGCCGTCGGCGAGATCCGGATGGTTGGCTTCAAGCCCATCATCGATAATTGCAATCACGATATTGGGATTGCCCGGCCCCATCGGTCCGAGCGCCCAAGCGCGATCAGCATCAATGTCGGCGTCGGGGGTGCCCATAGCCTGACCGGTGTTGTTCAGGTGCCATTGATTTGGAAAAAAGGCGTCATTCGGGACTGGCGGTGCCTGGCGCTTTTCAATCGGTCGGTAGAAATTTGGATGGGCGAATTTTACGCTCGAGAGGCTGTTCAGTGCGTTGGAAACCTCAAGCGCATTCCTCGCGTCATCTGGGAATAACTTGATCACGAACTGCCGCTTATCGAATGGATTGTTCCCCAGGATTTCACAATGGTATCGTTCGGCAATGGTTTGGATGAGGCCGACGTCAGCGTCATCGGCGATCTGCACGACGATCTTGTTGGTCAATACGTAGGGTAGATCGGAGTTGCCGATTTTAACCAGAATGCCCGAATCCACGACCAGGTCAGGCCACGACTTCATCAGTCCTCGAGCAACAGCATTGAGGCTCTTCACATCCTTGGCATCGGGCGCTTCGACCACGACGATGACGTCGGAAAGGGTCGGAATAGGTCGACCGCCGAGGCTATCGAGCGTTTTTTGGTAGCGGTCAGAGTCAGCTATCGCCGTATCGGAGAGGATCAACGCGATGCGGCCCGGCACTATGTGCGCGGGATATGTTTCGTCGTCCTGGATGAAGACCGTCTCATTTTCTGCAGCGCTGGCAAAGAAAGATGGATTCAGGAGCAGAATCGCAACTGCGGTAACAGTCAAGATTGTCGTGAATATACGCTTCATGACTATCCTCCATCGTCGGGCCGGCTTTCTCGCATTCGGAACATCGTCCGATACCCAAACTTGCGCCCAAAGCAACCGACGCGCAATGTCACCGATTTGGTGTAACCAGAAGCATGTATGTCGTTGTCACAAATCGCTGGAATGTGCGGACGGAAAAGATCTTAAAGGGCTCAATTCCAAGCCAGTATTTCAACTGGCCTGCAGGTCGCGATAAAAGCTTGGCAGGCGTATCGACAACAACGGCATCCACCAACCGCTCAAGTCGCCTTGCCCAGTCAACGATAAGATGTCGGCGCGATCCCGAATGGCGTGGAGAGGAGATCATGAGCAATCATCTCGCAGCATCGATTGAACCGCTGGCGGGAGCCTGGAAGTTGTCAATCGATGGGGATGTCGTGGCGAACAATATCGTCTCCTTCGAGAATCCACAGTGGCACTTCGGTTTCGACACAGAGCCGGAAATCGCGCTGACGAACAGCTCGGCCATGCTGGACAAGGCTGCAAACGAGAAGATCCGGATGCTCGGATGCCGTTGGACATATCGGGGCGTCGGGTATGTAAAGCGAATGGGGCGGCGTATCGGTTCGTCAGAGGCTAGAAGATTTCGGCTGCGGCGATAGTGGCTGCAGCGAAATGGCCTCCATGAGACTGTGTCCATTGACATAGTGCTCGGCGGACTGGGCGCAGGTACAACCGACGTGCTGAACGATGGAGGGAAACAGTTTCGTCTCCATCACTGTGCCAGGGTCGAGGAGGCGAGCGGACTGCCCTTCAACCGGGAAGGGTTGATCGGAGGCAAGGGTTCGTCTACGACACCGAACCGGTCTGCCGCGCCTTCGTGGCCGCACGGATCCTGCGTCCAGAACGCTAAGCGTCTTTCGCGCGCTTCAGCATGCCTTCTATGTCGACGCGCGCGACACCACCGACGGTTCTGTTGTGGCCGAAGTAGCTTCGCGTTAACTGACGGCGGACGGCCACCCCAGCACTGCGGCCGAGTTTTTGAACGTCTGGAAGCAAGAAAGCACGATCCACGCCACAGCGGCCGACTTCGCCAAAGCAAAGTCGTTCGGGGTCACGAGCTTTCCAACTCTGTTCGTCAACCAAGGTGGCAATTTTGCCTGCTCATTTTTCTCTTGCACCTATAGCGGCTAGAGGTTGTACGAATATCCTCAAACACGAGGATCGAGCCGATGAACCAGGTTTTGAAGACGAAATATCGCGTGGGAGGCATGGACTGCGCGTCTTGCGCCGCCAAGATCGACACCGCCGCACGACGGACGCGAGGCGTCGAGGACGTCGCCGTCTCCGTCACCGCCGGCACGATGACCGTGAGCCACGCGGAGGGAGCCGACCTTCCGACGATGGAAAAGACGATCTCGGGCCTTGGCTACGCGCTGTCGCCCCTGGTCCAGAATCCACCACAAGCTATCGATCATTCGGGCCGCGCCCACGCTCACGAAGGCCACGAGCATGAGGACCACGAGGGCCACGATCATGATCACGCAGGCCATGAGCACGAGGGGCACGATCATAGTCACGCTGGCCATGATCACGACCACGCGCACGGGGATCACGGTCCTCAACAAGTGGCGCCCGCTGCGCCGGGCCAGACCCGCTTTCAGGTTGGTGGCATGGACTGCGCGGCCTGTGCTGCCAAGATCGACACCGCCGTGAGACGTATCGATGGCGTCGACGACGTCTCCGTCTCCGTCACGGGCGGTTCCATGACGGTCAGCCACGCCGCGCCGGTGGACTTCGCTGCGATCGAGAACCAGGTGAAGGGTCTCGGCTATTCGATCGCGCGATCCGAACGAGGCGGTTCGGCCAACGGCGACGCCCATTCGCATGACGGCGACGACCATGGAGTGGAGGGTCTGCACGGAGACGAACACGGCCCGACGAATGGCCCGTGGTGGGAAAGTCGCAAGGGCCGCCTGACTATACTTTCCGGCGTCGCGCTGGTCGCCGCCTACGTCGTCGGCCACCTTCTGCCGCAGATCGAAGCCTGGGTGTTCATCGCCGCGATGCTCGTCGGGCTTGTTCCCATCGCCAAGCGCGCGTTCATGGCCGCGCGCGCAGGCACGCCGTTCTCCATCGAAATGCTGATGACGATCGCCGCTGGGGGCGCGGTGATCATCAACGCGGGCGAGGAAGCCGCCACCGTGGTGTTTCTGTTCCTCGTCGGCGAACTGCTCGAAGGGGTCGCGGCGGGGAAGGCCAGAGCCAGCATTCAGTCGCTCACCAAGCTCGTGCCGAAGATGGCGCTAGTCGAAGAGAACGGGACGACCACCGAGGTTCCGGCCGAACAAGTGGCCCTCGGTGCCATCATCCTTGTGAGGCCGGGAGACCGTATCTCCGCGGACGGCCTTGTCGTCTCGGGCGAAAGCTCTGTGGACGAGGCACCTGTGACGGGCGAGAGCACTCCGGTGCGCAAGGGCGTGGACGACAAGGTGTTTGCGGGCACGGTCAACGGCGACGCAGCGCTGCGCGTCCGCGTCACGGCCGCCGCCGCCGATAACACCATCGCTCGCGTCGTCAAGCTCGTCGAAGAGGCGCAGGAATCGAAAGCGCCGACCGAACGCTTCATCGACAGGTTTTCGCGCTACTACACCCCGGCCGTCGTCGCAGTGGCGGCACTTGTCGCCATCGTGCCTCCGCTGCTTTTTGGCGGTGGCTGGAACGAGTGGGTCTACAAGGGCCTGGCGATCCTATTGATCGGCTGCCCCTGCGCCCTCGTCATATCGACGCCGGCGGCGATCGCGGCCTCCCTGTCCTCCGGCGCCCGTCGCGGCCTTCTGCTGAAGGGCGGCGCGGTTCTGGAGACGCTCGGAAAGATCACCGCCGTCGCGCTCGACAAGACGGGCACGCTCACCGAGGGCAGGCCGAAGGTAATGGACGTCCTCGACTTCGGGACGTCACCAGCCGAAGTGCTTAGGCTTGCAGCCGCGCTTGAAACGGGTAGCAGCCATCCGCTGGCAGTCGCGATCCTGCGCAGGGCCGAAGAGGACGCCATCGAAATCCCTTCGGCTTCAAGCGCAAAAGCGATCGGGGGCAAGGGCGTGACGGGCGTCGTTGCGGGCCGCGAGCTCTTTCTTGGATCTCCGCCCGCCGCCGGAGAGCGGGCCCCTCTGTCGGAAGAGCAGCAGGCGCAGATCGCCAGGTTGAACGACGACGGCAAGACCGTGTCGGTGCTGGTGGTCGACGGAAAGCTCGCGGGCGCGATCGCCATGCGCGACGAGCCCCGGCCGGACGCGCGTGCAGGGCTGAAAGCGCTAGAGGACATGGGCGTGAAGACGGTCATGCTGACGGGCGACAACAACAGGACCGCCACGGCGATCGGCCTCCAGCTCGGGATCCCCGTGCGCTCGCAGCTCCTGCCCGAGGACAAGCAGAAGATCGTCGGCGAGATGCAGAAAGAAGGCCTTGTCGTCGCCAAGGTCGGCGACGGCATCAATGACGCTCCGGCTCTGGCGGCGGCGGATGTCGGCATCGCTATGGGCGGCGGCACGGACGTGGCGCTGGAGACGGCCGACGCCGCCGTGCTGCACGGCCGGGTGTCGGACATCGCCCGCATGATCCAGCTTTCGCGGCGCACGATGAGCAACATCCGTCAGAACATAACGATCGCCCTCGGGCTGAAGGCCGTCTTCCTTGTGACGACCATCGCCGGGATCACCGGCCTGTGGCCCGCGATCCTCGCGGACACCGGCGCGACGGTGCTGGTGACAATGAACGCGCTCAGGCTTCTTAGAGCGGCACCCGAGTCCTGATGGCAAAGCGCGTGCGACGACTTGGTCCGGCTGGTGGCTAAACCCGTTGTACAAGCAGATTTGCAAGGAAAGCCTCATCGATGCCCCATCAACACGACCACGACCACGACCACGATCATGAGCACGGGCATGGCCACGGGCTCGGCCATGTTCATGCCCCTGCAAATTTTGGAAAGGCCTTTGCGATTGGCGTGGCTTTAAATGCGGCCTTCGTCATCCTTGAGGTTGTCTACGGCCTTGCCAGCAATTCCGTGTCTCTGCTCGCCGACGCCGGTCATAACCTCTCCGACTCTCTCGGGCTTTGTGTCGCATGGGCGGCAATCATCCTTGCAAAGCGCAGGCCGACCAAGCGCTTCACATTCGGCCTCGGCGGTACGTCGATCCTCGCGGCATTGTTCAACGCAGTCTTTCTGCTGGTGGTGGTCGGTGGTTTGACGTGGGAGGCGA
>NZ_PCDP01000064.1 GCF_003240585.1 Arminella tubonensis | reverse complement strand
TCAACCTCCAAGCCAAAGGGATCTGCATATCGCCGCGATCAGCAGAGACGGCCGGATGAATTGGCAAGCTTCCACCGGATACGGTAAGCGCGCGCGGGTCGAGACCGCCATCGGACGCTACAAATCGATCATCGGACCGCGTCTGCGGGCTCGGTCGTTTCTCGCTCAGCAGACGGAGGTAGCCATCGGCTGCGCCGTCCTCAACCGCATGCTTGCCTGTGCGCGCCCGAAATCCCTTCGCCGTAAGGCAAAGGCAGCTTAGATCACGCCATCAAAGACCGAGTTCCACAATCCTTCAGATCCGTGCACCAACGCCCAGTTCATGCGCGTTGCATGAATAATGCTGTGGGTAGGGTTATCTCACCCCAAATTTGATCCGTGCAACACCGCCCCTTGTGAACCACAAGAAGCTCTTCCGGCTCTATCGGGAGGAGAAGCTAACCAAAGCCCCTAGTAATCCTTTCAGCTCCGGCTCGTCTACGCGAGACGCCGCTTCGAAGGGCGACATCCATTCTATGGTGCGCTCCTTATATTCAGGGAATTTATCGAAGACCGTGTCGACAGCAAGAAGATGCACTTCGACCATCGCGGGGACCCTGTTGCCGCCGTCGAGTGTCTTGAGATACGTGTAATAGCCAGCGGGCTTTTTCTTGACTTTCCCTTTGACGCCTGCCTCTTCCCAAGCCTCTCGCTCGGCGACTTCATGCGCCTTCAATCCCTTGATGGGCCACCCTTTTGGAATCGTCCATCGGCGCGTTTCGCGGGTGGTAACCAGCAAGACTTCCGCGCAGCCATCCGAGCCGATGCGAAAACAGATAGCGCCGAATTGCTCAAAGCTCTCGCCGCGCATCATCATATCTGTGTAAGCAGCCAGCCGCGCGAGAAGGGATCCGTCTTTGCTCATGGGGTCGCTCCTTATCGCCAATTGGGATGGAACGCAAATTGGTTCCTGACAATGGCGGATGTGGGAATCAATGTGTCAATGCTAGCTAAAGCGGCAAATTCCCATAGGATCGATCATATTTATGACTTTATGGCGGAAATTTATTGATTTTCACAGAGTGGAGACGGAGCCGGCTGTCACTTCGCTGGCGAACGAAATGGCGGCTCAGCCCACCGCGCCCCAACCCTCAGCTTGGGCTCATATTAGTATGATCTGAGCGGTAGCGCATTCGGTTGGGCCCCCCTGACCGGATACGCAGGGCTCGGCTCTGCCGAGGCTGGCGGCACCGTGCCCGGGGTGTCGCCAGCCTCTCCAAGTGTCCGTCGACAGGCAAAAAAAAAGGCCCCGCCGAAGCGAGGCCGAGTTTGGCTGCTCCGGGAAAGACTAGAGCTGCTGCGCATGTTTAGCGCCGAGGGGCGAGGGAGGGGAGGCTATATTCCTTGGAACTGATACGGTGGCGAAAAGAAACGACGAGAGCCAGATTAGGGACGTTGTTGCATCGATCCGACGTTGTTGCATCGATCCCGGGTTTGCTAATATCTGGCTGTTGTTTTTGCTCCCAGGATGCATTTGATGCCGCATAAAGTTCAATGCCGACCGACGGCACAAGATTGCCAAGCAGAAATTTCAGGTGACGAATTGGGCGCGGTATAATGAAAGCCTGCGTCAACGTGGTGATTTGACCGTGTGGGGTGAGTGATGATGCGCTTTGCTTGTGGTCTGCGTCGCGCCGGATATCTCGGGGCGGCCAGCCCAAATACTCGGATCTGGCGATTACGCTGTGCTTGACCCTGCGTCTTGTCTACGGGCTGCCTCTGCGCCAGACCCAAGGTCTGATGCGCAGTCTCGCGACGCTGATGGGCATGGAGATTTCGGTGCCGGACTTCTCCACCCTGTCCCGCCGGAGCAAAGGGCTGGCATTGCCGTCGATAAAGTCCCGAACCAAAACATCAGGGCCGGTCCATCTGGTGGTCGATAGCACGGGGCCTGAAGGTCTTCGGCGAGGGCGAGTGGCTGGAAAACAAGCACAAAACCAGGGCAAGACGCAAACGATGGCGCAAGCTTCACCTTGGTCTTGATCTTGTCAGTGGAGAGATTGTTTGCTCCGATCTGACCGCGGATGATGTCGGCGATCCCTCGGCCTTGCCAGACCTTCTGGACCAGATCGGTGGCCCCGTCGACACGTTTATTGCCGATGGCGCCTACGATGGAGCGCCTACCCGTGATCTTCTGGCCGAACGCTTTGGTGAGATCGTCGAAGTCATTATCCCGCCTTCCAAGACTGCGGTTCCCAGCCCTCAATCGGTGCTGGCCCCATCTGTTCGCGACCGCCACATCGCCGAAATCGAGACCAAAGGCCGGATGGCATGGCAGAAATCCACCGGCTAAAACAAGCGCAGCCGGGTTGAGACCCAGATGGGTAGATGGAAAGCTGTGATCGGACCGAAACTCAAGGCGAGACACTTCGACAATCAGAAGACTGAAGCCAAGATCGGTGTCCGAGTTCTCAACCGGATGACCGAACTCGGTCGCCCCAGTTTAAGCGCGTTGCATGAAATGCGCCGGGGGTAGGGTTATCTCACCCCAACTTTGATCCCTGCAACACCGCCAATTTTACCCATCCACGCCGTTTCTCAGTTGCGCCACCCCTCAACAGATTGCCGTGGCGGTTGGCAACAGCGAACCTCAGGTTGGGCGCAGCACAAGGTCGAGGTTTTGACCTAGACCCGACATTGTTCCGCGCAGTGTCAAAACAATATCGCGATCTCTCCGGGTGATGGTTAGGCGAGCCGACGGGTTGGGACGAATAATGTCAGGCGTTTCGGTAAAAGCGAGCGAAAGCGTTTCCCCTATGCGAGAGCCGATCCGCAACAGTTCCCATGCTCTCGCGAAAGGCATTTGTATAGCGCGCCGTGTTTGCATTGTACTGGATGTCAATCCTCATTGATGTGCCAAATATAACTGCTGTCGAGCAGTGCCCGTCCAGGAGGATGCGCAGTACTTGGCTGGTGCCGTGAAACCTGCATGTCAGCGTGACCTGAGCCGTTGACACGCTCTAGCCTGCCGGTCCCCGCAAACTGCCCGTCGAAGGAATGAAGGAAAGTCGTGTCGCGGCTGCGCCTGGGTCGTTGTGGTCACTGCCAAAATCAAGATTGTCGCACACGCCTTCTGCATTGTGCCCACATAAGGCATCGTCATTCCTCCAACGCTTCGTCCTGGGCGAGACTGAGCTTCCCGTCGATCTCCGCAGGCCCCATCTCAGGCTCGGGCCTGCCCAGATCCGGCGCTCCAATCCGCTGGCTGTTTGCTCAAAGAAGGTTGCGAACGAATTGAGACGCGGAGCCTCCCGTCAAGCCACTATGGTCCTACTATCCACCCACCATGACGCGATCCTCGTTATCAAGCCGAATGACAGGCGCCGTGCTGATCTGGGTTCGGAACAGGCTTCACCGCTCCGCCGATCGCCCCCTGCCGAGGGCATTTCTCGCGACTACGCGTAATTGCCTAGAGTTGTTTGCCGAGGAGCCTCGGTGCCATCTACCGATATCGGTAGACTGACTCGCAACTTTTGCTTGCTCAAACGGCTCAAAAGCGCGGAATGGCGTACCCGTGGCTGAACAGGCGTTTCTGGCTGATCGTCGCACACAGGAAGTCCACCCGCCCTGCTACGCGAAATGGGAGAAACACGTATTGTCCCGGTGAATGGCTACGTGAAATTGACCAGCGATGCGGCGATGTCGGCGATGGAGCGGAAGAGGACGAGTGTGTCGTCCTTTGAAGGAGTGAATCCTCGCCGCCGCCAGAATTCAGCGGCCTCCTCGTCGACTGCATTGACCATTAAGGCCCGCCCGCCGATCAGTGCGGCAGCTTGAACGCAGCGCTGGAGTGCGTGCTTGACCAAGCCCGTTCCGATCCCCCGCCCCGCCCAGGCTTCGTCCGTTGCAAGCTGGCCAAGGAGAAGGCAGGGAACCGGATCAGGCGGTTGTCCGGTGCGGATTGAGCGTGGCAAGATCGCCGGCACTACGGCACTCGGCGCCAGACCATAATAACCGACGACGCGCCCCGCCTCGTGAACGACGAGAACGGCGGTGAAGCCCTTCTGCTGATTGGAGAGGGCGCGTGTCTTCAGCCAGTAATCGAGCGTCGGCTTGCCGCAGGAAAATTCGGAAACATTGTGCGCAACAGCGAGCGGTTCAGGAGCGGATAAAGCCACGGCTTACCGCTTTGGCCCATAACCGGGCTCCCAGGGGGCGGGTCGCTTGGCAAGCTCCACCATCTCGGGAACCGGAACTGCGGGAAGGGACAGGACTTCCATGAAATCGGCGAATCCTTCAGGACTCATGCGCACCAGCCGCTGCTCCATGATGACTTCTTCGGCCGCGCGCACGGCGGCGTCGCGCACAAAGTCGGTACGCGAACGGCCACGTAGGATGGCTGCACGATCAATCATTGCAACGTCCGCGGCAGGCAGGCGCATTGCAATCGGATATTCCTTGCGTTCGACGGTCGTAGCCATGGCTGATCTCCTTGAGGGAAAGATAAGGTCACGTATCGCAAAATGCAATACAATACGTCTGTTTCACCAAGACGGAAGAATGAAATTATCCACAGCACGCTCCGGAAACAATTTTCGCCGGACGCGGATCATTCGCCATGCCAGCATCGCCGATGTTACGCTGCACGTGACTTCCAGGCCTAACCGCTCCGAACGCTGTCGATCATTCCCCTTCGATTTCCGATTGCGGCAGCTCTCATGCGAATCCTGCTGGGATGACACATGCAACAACACAAATTGAATCGCCAAGTTAACCCGCTCCGGGTGGCGAGATGTTGTCGACCGTTGGTCTTTGCGCGCTATCAGGCCTGGATTATCTCAAGGAAGCTTGCCCCCCTAGACCAAAACGATCGGTGGAAATGCCGCTATCCGGCATTCGTCATCGCAGCGCGTCAATGACATAGCCTCCGCGCGCTGACAGGAATTCCGTCTTCTTAGACGATGTGAGGAATCCCATGACTAGCACCAATGAAATTGCCGACAAGATTGCGGCCGACAACACCCTGACGAAGGTCCAGGCCAAAGGCATCGTCGAAGCCGTGTTCAAGGCGATCGCAGAAGCTACCGGCTCCGACGATGAAACGTCCATCCCTAGATTCGGAAAATTCAAACTGAAAGCATCGCCGCAGCGCGAAGGCCGCAACCCGTCCACCGGCGCAACCGTAAAAATAGCGGCTTCGAAGAAGCTGACGTTTACGCCCAAAAGGCCCTCAAGGATGCACTGAACACCATGGGCTACTCTAGCCAGCGTGACAAACTCGGCGCATCCGTTGGAGCGCTACCTGCGGTCGCAGTAACGGGCGCTAGCATGGGAATGCTGCAGCTTTGGTGTTTGCGGATCGCCAGAGTCAAAAAATCCCGACCGCTACTGATGGATCCTGGAGACCTTGATGCGCCAATTGTCCATTTCAAATGTGCCGTCGCGCGCTATCGCGGCGATCAACAAGTCAGAAGGGCTAATACGCGTCGCCTTCGGAGCCGTCCGCACGATGATGTTGCGGAGTTGATCATAGGTATAGACGCCAAGCTCAATTTCCTCGCCGTCCTGTGTGACGCAGGCGTGAAACAAATCAGAATGATCAAGCATGATCTGTCTCCCGGTTCGTCGGCAGAAACTGGTGACCAGGCGCCGCAGGAAGGGTATCTTTTAGCGCCTGGCCCTTGTGGTCGCACCGGGCGGTGTAACCGCAATCAACTATATGCCTCAGGTTGCGTGAGTCAAGTATTCAGCCTACAGGCCTGTTACCCGAATTTACGGCAAAGAAAAAGGCCGGGACGCTTCCGTTCCGACCTTCCTCGATCTGTCTGGACACCACTGCCAGTTCATCCGTGGTCAGCGGTGGAGGCAAATTCTGTAACGCATCATGACATAGCCGGTTCCCAATTCAATTGACTTTTTGATCAAGTTGACACCCGAGCTAAGTTGTGACCGAAGCAGTGTTCGGGCACGCGAAATTCAATGCCAGAGACGGCCAGACCCAGTTCTTGTCAGCCGCCTTGGGGGGAGCACAGCTGTTGTCATGGCAGCGCCGAACGCAATGATCGAGGTGCAAAAGGGCGCACGCCAGCGCAACGATCCCCAAATTGCTACAAGCCTTACTGAGCGCAAGAACTCTGATATCGCACCGAGCGTTATGGATCAGGCGGTTATGAGACTTGTGCTAGAAGAGATCGAGCGTCTTGCTAACGACGCTATCGCAAACGGAGGTTAATGCTTTCTGTGATCGACGATGTTCGATGGTGCCCGGATCTGCTCCAGCGTGGTGGGTTCAAGCGTCAGATCAACGTTGTGAGGGGGCAAAACTTGCGCGTTGCGCAAAGCGTTTGGCTGGGCCCGGGTGCTTGAACGAGCGGGTGTTGCAGGTTTCTTGTCGGTAGGGCCGACAGTACCGAATGTTGTCATGGCGTTTCTCCTTGGCATTTCGCAAGCCAAACCTCACTGATGCCGTGCCAACTACGGCAACTGCTGATAGTTCCCTCACAAGTCAAACAATGTCCATTGCCCCTCCCGTTGGCCGCCCGGAAGACTCCAACTGTTGCCAGCAGCGGCTCGTAGTTCTGGCAATTATACAAGCGGCAACTCCCATCCTTGGAGGAAGCCCAGTCGCCAGGAGGTCGCGGACATGCGAAACGTCCAGTGAGCGGTCAAGACCGTTCACCCGAACGGCCGCTGTCGCTCTTTTCTGAAAGCGCGTATATCCCACTCTACGAAGAGCCCGTTCGCTTTTGCAAGGAACTTGCCGCGTTCGTGCGGATCGCCAATCAACGAGAAAAGGAGCAACCTGATCCGCGATACCCTCGGCGACCATCATGGACGGCGAGTGCGCATTTTGGCGCTATAGACGTGGAAATAGGCGAAGGCTCCGCGATGCCGCACTGAGCCAGGCGGCAAAGGCGGCTACGGCCGGAGCTATCATGGTGAGAAGTAGGACACCAAATCGTGATGGCGCGCCGCAAATCCGAGTGCAAACTTTTGAGTATGGCGTTCCAGGCAACTGGAGAACCAGGCATATCATGAGCGAGTGCCGTGAATGTTGAAGTTCGAAGCGGTGGGTGGGCGGAGCAAAAGCCGTCATTTGCGAATACGGTCGTTCGAGACGCGGCCGCGCGCTGGCTAGCAGCGGTAGAGAAATTTATGCTCGCTCTTGGCAGGCGGCATTCGCTCGGTCGAGTGCGGCTGCTGTCTTCTCACAACTTGTTTTTTAGCAATGGTCGCGCCCAAGGAAGAGCGTACCGCCCGTAGTTGCTGGCTCATTTAGTAAGACTGTCGGCTTTCACGCGGAGCGTTATGAGGACGCCACTTTGCGTCCAATCGTAAGCTAGTGAACCGGCCAGAGGCCCGGATATCGTTCGCTGGAGAAGTCTGCTGCCATAGCCTGCGGTGCCTTCGGGTGGCACGACCTCCGGACCGCCTTGTTCGGTCCACACGATTTCGACGTCGTCGCCGGTCAGGAGTCCAGAAACGTCCAACGTCCCTGCACCGACCGATAACGCGCCATACTTCAACGAATTCGTCGCGAGTTCGTGTATGACCAAGGCAAGGTGCGTTGCTGCGGCCTCACCCACTCCAGCACGTGGCACAGCAACCCTGATGCGCCCGGCGAACGCTCCCACGTCGTCATAGGGTGCCAGAAGGACGGCGAACAGGTCGCCGAGCAGCGCCGCTTTCCCTTGTCCACTTGGAAGCGGACGCACCAGGTCATGTGCCCTGCCAAGTGCAGTCAAGCGCTGCGTCAGTTGATGGGCCATTTCCTCTTTCGTGGTGGTCGAACGGGAAGTGATGCTAGTCAGGCCCGCAGCCAGGGCTAAAAGGTTCTTCACCCGGTGGCTCATCTCTCCAGCGAGCAACTCGTGGCCTTCCTCGGCCTGTTTGCGACCCGTGACGTCCAGAAAAACTCCGGTCATCTTGCGACCAATTATCCCGACGTCGTCACCCTGGCCACGTGCGGAAATCCACCGGACGTCAGAAGCGCCCGTCAGAATCCGGAAGTCGATTTCGTACGGGCCGACGATTGCCCTCGTCGCAACGAACGCCGCCCTTACCCGGTCGCGGTCCGCAGGGTGAATTTTCTCTGAAAGGTGCTCAAACGTCAGGACCTTGTCGCTGTTGACATCCCAGAGATCGTAGCCCTTCGTGTCCATCAGAAACGTGTCGTCGTCCACGTTCCAAGTCCATAGCGCCACTCCGGCGGCTTTGATCGCGTTGCGGAGCTGCTCGAGGCCCCAGTCCGGAGTGTCTGTAGCTTGAGTGGCTGTCACTGATCTTCCCCTACGTTCAAGACATCCTAGCGCATTGTGAACACCCGGTCGCGCTGGATTGTCCTTGCGGGGCGGCCCCTTTTCAAAACGTCGCCGTGCTCTATTGTTTTTGCTGAGATGCCACTAGAGACCAAATCGATGCCGACGACTGCATCGACATGACCTTCTACCGGAGACACTGCAGAGATGATGTTGGAAGACCTCTACCGGTTGCTGAGGAGCAGCCACGTGCAGGCACAGGGCGTTGTTGACACGATGACCCAGCCGGTTGTTGTCCTGGACCACAACCTCGGTGTGACCACGGCAAATAACGCCTTCATTAAAACCTTCAAAGTCGACCGCGACGACATCCTGGGCCAAGACTTCTTCAGCCTCGGTGACGGTCAGTGGGACATCGCCGAGCTTCGACATCTCATATCGGCGGTGGTCCCCAGGGCCGCCGCTGTTATCGGCTTCGAGGTAGAGCACGACTTTCCAGCAATTGGACAGCGCACGTTTCTCGTCGACGCGCGTCGCCTCAGTCACCCCGATGACAACAGCAAGAATATCCTCGTCCTTTTCGATGACGTGACGGATCGTCAGCGCGAGAGCGCCGAGATGGAGTTCATCGTCTCCGAGACGCGACACCGCATGAAGAACCTCTTCTCAGTGGTGCGTTCCATTGCGATGCGCACGGACACCAAAAATCGCACCGCTCTCGATTATCGCGATACCTTCCTTGGACGATTGGAAGCTTCCTTTCGGGCGCAAGAGATAGCCGCGACCAACGACGCGGCTGACCTTCAGGTGTTGCTGAAGCAGTCGATCGGCGAACCCGACATCAATCGCCTTTACTGCGATGGCCCCGCTGTGGAGATCTCCAGTTCCAAGGTTTTGCCTGTTAGCATGATCTTTCATGAGCTTATGACCAATGCCTTGAAATACGGTGCGTTTTCTGTTCCGGATGGTGAGGTCCACGTCAGGTGGACGCTTGAGCCAGGGACAGGACAGCGGACATACCTCCGCTGTGAATGGCGCGAGGCAAACGGCCCGCCGGTCGGTCCACCCGAGCGAAAAGGCTACGGTTCGGAACTGATCAAGGCCACCTCGGCTCAAGCCGGTGGAACGGTGGAACTTAATTATGACCCCTTTGGTTTAGTCGCCACGATCGAAATACCAATGTGAGGGACAATGGTTGAACCTGCGGGAGAAGATATCGAACGCAGATGCTGCGTCCTTGTCGTAGAAGATGAATTGTTCATTTCTATGGAACTTGAAGCTGCTCTTACCGACGCGGGATATCGGGTGCTGGGGCCAGCGGCTTCGGTAAACGATGCTCTCGAACTTTTGAGCAAAGAGCGGCCACACTTGGCGATTCTTGACTTCAACCTTGGCGGAGAGAAAGTTACGCCCGTCGCCCTCAAGCTAAAGTCCATTGGCGTTCCCTTTGTCTTGGCGAGCGCGAGCGACGGGGGAGAGCTTGCACGTTACGCCGTCTTTGCTGACGTCGGTAACCTCGGCAAACCAACGGACCTGAAGCGTTTGCTGAACGCGGTTCGAGATTTGCATCGGTGAGCTTGCATCCCGGGATCTCCGGCTCTCGTCATCGCAAGCCCTCAATAAGAACCCCTCGTAATCTAACAGGGATTGATATGATTCCCTGACCTCGGAGCCCCTGGGCGGGGCCTTCGTTGCTTCAGTCCGGTTTGGTCGGGGCCAGCGTCACCTGGCGTGATCGATTGTAAACGCCCTGCCCGCGCTCCAGTACGATCAGCCCACAAAACCAAGCTTGATGGCTCGCGTCGACGCACCTGTGGGGTGCCCCAAGCTGTTTCTCGCCGCGTTGTCGGCATGCCGCACGTCAAGCGTTCGATTGCATGACCGGCCCATTTCAACATGCACGCGCCGCAGCTCACGTCGATCTTTCAGCCGGCTTCCAGTCCGAAGACAGCGGCGGATTTCTGGCCCGTCCTGCGGCTTGATATTGACGACGTTGCCGAAGAGCGTGGCTTTGAGACCGATGCGGCGATCGACACATCCAAGCGCGTGGTTCAAGCCGCACGCTTTGCGCCATCGGCTGAAGATCGTGTAGACAGGCCACGCGCCTCCTTGCACTGGCGCGGCTGCAGAAAAGACGAACTATTTCTCTTCTTGAGCGCGTGTAATCAGCAGCAGCCCATAATGTATAGGCGCGGTGCCGCCGCTGTTGGGCTTGCCCAATGGAACCTTACGGTTCGCTCGGGTTCCTTTCGCGACGGTCTGAGCACCCGCTGTCCTTGACGCACGAAGTTGCCTAACCTCGACGTTGCTGTAGGGCGCGCCGGCTGACGAGCCGGAGGGGCCTGTCCGCGGACAAACTTGGACGCAGCAGGCCATGGCGAACATCGAAAAAGCAAGCCAAGCTGTAGCTGCGGGGGCAGATAGCAGCTGCGGTGAGTTTCATAAGGAATTCAACGTGCACTGGGCTAGCCAATGACGGCGCGCGCGAAGCTATGCAAAAGGGATCAGGCATGTTCCCTGGATAAACAACGGAATATTCCTGGTCGATGGTTGCGCCGGGACCGCAGTTTCTAATATAGTAACGCAGTTAGGCGCAACCGTTCATTGCAAACCGCGCATCGGCGCCGAGGGCGCCCGTCGATTTGGTCTTCAAACATGTTCCGCATCCGCAGTCACTTGCCTGATTGAGTCAGGTCTCGCGGCTTCGGAGAAGTCGGAGCCGGAGCCGGAGCCGGAGCCGGAGCCGGAGGGTGAAGGATCGTCGTGATCACAGCTAGCGCAAGAGGGACGCCGAATATGAGGATCAGAAGGACAACGATCATTCTCCGGACCTTGGACGATACCTTCTTGTTCGGCGATGCATCTGTCACTCATATCCCTCTCGTTCTCGAAATCCCAAACGGTTGTGTTTGAACGAGCGTCCGATTCTTTATAGCAGTTTTCGCTATGACGTGGGGGGGAAAAGCCGCATCAATGGGCCTCTATTCCGTGGTGATACAGTTCAGAACAACTACCCCGCTGCCACGACCGTGGCCGATGGCGAAAGGGCCAAACATTTCTTTAATGTTCGATTTATAATCTGAGGTGAAGCGATGCCGTGTGGCGGCGAAGTTGGGCAGCCTGACCGCCTGGGCCTTCGCTAGCAGGGACGGCCGTGATTACGCAGTTACCCGTTGATCCGCTCGGTGCAGGATCGGTGCCACCATGCGGACGCAGATCGATCCAAGCGCTTAATCCGATCAAAAAAATTCCTGCGATGTCACCGCCGATGTGCAGCGGACCTTGCCGCGGCGGGCCCGACAATGATCCGCCGATGACGCAGCATGCGGGGCATTGAGGACGCCTTGTTGGTTCGAGCACGTCCAGAATGCGCTGTTCGATCGGAACTGGCGTCTCTCGCCGCGGAAAATGGTGGAGAAATATCTTCTCGGGCGGCGGCGATCGCATGTCTAGCAGCGTCCAGTCCTCGAACGGGGAAGGATGCGTGCGGTAATGGATGGCGGCAGGCTCGCATGCGTCGCAGATGGCGAACGGAGTGGAAATCTTTCGCGCGTAACGGGTCGGGAGCATTCAAATGATAGTGGCGAGAGCTGCTGTTGACCCCCGTGCTGCAAGATCGTACACCCCGGTTGAGCCTTATGTCCAAGGCCTGCGCTCTGAGCGAAAAGGGAACCAGATGGACGTAAAATATCCCAATGCACGAGGGCACGTCTTCTCGGCAGTTCGGACACTCGCTACCTCCTCCGACAGCATTCAAACCCGATTGATCGAAGCCAGCGACAGCATTCTGGCGGTCACACTTGATGAGTTTGAAGGTGACATCGAACTGAAAATCAAGTTTGCCAGAATACTCGATCTTCTGGCCGTTGACCGTGACGATATCGAAATTGCCGCAGTCGAGAACGCAGCCCATATGAGCGATATCGACGCCATAAAACTCGCGGAACTCATCTGCGAGTTTTTCTACGATCTGGGTTAGGTCGGAGCTCCTTTGGTTCGTCGAGTAGATTGGGAGGGGTGCCTGGGAGCGCGCGAGCTGGGGCGCTGCGTCGACCACCTTTCGGCGCGCAACCCAACGTAATAAGCCGGGCCGTCTCGAAAATGCAGCTCGCGCAAATCCTCGGGCGAATCTGGCATTGGCGAGGCGCCTTCCCTTGGCCTCCATGACGCGGAGGCAATTGCGCCGACCCTCAAACAACATCGGCACCTGTGCGCTAGAGGCGAAAGCAAGTGGCGGCGAAAGGCCACATTGGAACGTCTCCGCCAGTGACCACTGTGGAATGCTGTGGGCTCGCTCAGATCCAAATGTGCAGTGGCTGTTCTAACAGAATGCGGACCTTGCACATGGAATGGCTGCTGCTGCATTTTCGTGTCACGAGTAGAGACTAGCCCTTCGCCACACGCAGGCGCTAAGGGAAAGCACCGCGCCGGGTGTACAAAAAGGCACGTCGTGTCCTGTGTCCTTTAAAAAGCCGCCGCACGCGGGGTTCGAATGCCCGCAGTCGCGGCTAGCCTGCCTTTTATTCATTTTTTGGGCGCTGTCGCCGAACTCATCGCCGGCTATGGTTGGCAGTGAGGTCCCTTGGACCGTCCATGCACGTCATGACCATAACTTTTCAGACGCAAGCGTTCGCTCGCAGCGTGAAGGGGCTGATCGGCCCATCTCGATAAAACAGCGCTTCATCCAACGATTTGTTTCAGATCATTGCGGAACTGAATCTTCGACAGTGGCATGTCGATGGTGAGTACAAGCCCCCGTTGCTCGTATACCACGTGCACCTGTCCGTATGCGCTCAAGCTCGAAGCAATGAGGCGCGACCCGAAACCTTTGCGACTGGGATCGACGACTGCCGGGCCGCCTGTCTCGCGCCAGACCGACATGAGGAAATCGTCTCCATCACGGCGGTCGATTCTCCACAATATTTCAATGTGTCCCTCAGTGTTCGAGAGAGCGCCATATTTACAGGCGTTCGTCAGGAGCTCGTGCAGGACCAGCGAAAATGCTAGGGCGGCCTGGGGACCCAGCTCAACCTCTGGACCCTCCGACCGGATGCGGTCGCTTTGGTCAAGCCCGATGTTCAGCACCGCGGCGTCGACGATGTTTGCGAGCGTCGCGCTCACCCAGTTCTTCTGAAGCAGGATGTCGTGGGCCTTCGAATAGGCTGCGATACGCGACTGCAGCTTGTCCGAGGCATCGTCAAGCGATGTGGCGTTGCGGAGAGACTGCGTGGCGATCGACTGCACCACCGAGAGGGTGTTCTTCATTCGATGGCCCAACTCGTGCATCAAAAGACGCTGCCTGTCGGCCTGGTCCCGCTCCTGCGTCCTGTCGCGAAGGATCTTGATGAAGCCGATGACAGTGTCGTCGTCGGCCCGAAGCGCCATCATTTCCCCCGAAGCCCAGAACGTCGTGCCGTCTTTCCTCAGGTGCCAACGTTCGTCGCTTCCTCGTCCAACGCTCAGCGCCGCGGTCATCTCGCGCTGCGGCACCCCCTCCTCCCTGTCCTCCTGAACGAAAAAGGCAGTGGCGGGCTTCCCCACCATCTCCTCGGCCGTCCAGCCGAGGATAAGGCGGGCACCCTCGTTCCAGCTTGTGACCAGGCCGTCGAGGTCCATGGAGATGATGGCGTAGTCGATCGCGCTCTGGACGATCGCTTCGAGAAAACGTTCCCTGGAGGAAATCTTGTCGGCTGCGATCTCGATCTTCATGGACATTTTCCTTGCACGCGGGTCATAGTTTTTGAACGACCTTTGTCCTCTTTGGAGCTAATTCGTCAATCCGCTCCACCGGGCATATGAAAAATAGCGCGGAATCACCCCGCCGGTCTTCGATACTTGGGCAAGTACGCAGACCCGCGACACTAGCTCCAATCTCATGGCTTCGAAAGGAACTCGGCAGAGAATAGCAGATCACCCTTTCGAGCATCAGCGGCCCCGATACTGCAACCTATCTCTGCACCGGAAACCCTGTGCCACTAAAAGTAGGAAATGCCCTGAAAGCCGGCCCGCATTGCTGCATTGGAACCCCCGAGAGGTGGAAAAGTTCCTCGGCGAAGGTCGTAGCCCGGTCGATTTTCAGGCCTGCGGGGAACGATATCTCTTCGTCAACGTTGCGGTGAGTCAGGTAAGGCCGAGCTTAACGGAGATATCAATGAAATATTCGGACGATGAACAACTGCGCAGGCGCGCTTATTCCATATGGGAGCGACAAGGTTGCCCCCATGGTAAGGATGACGAGATCTGGGAGTTGGCAGTGAAAGAAATGAACGGCCAATCGGCGCCGCAAATCGATCAGGGTGAGTGGCCCAAAGCGCAAAAAACGAAACCACGGAACGTCGAGAACTAAGTAGCGTCGACCGATTTAAAAGCGACCGGGCTCGGCGAGGCTCTGAAAAGCCACAACAAGGCCTGCCGCCTGCCGGCGCGATCAGCGACGTCGCCACTCCGGCGTGAGTGGCGCCATTCGACTTCAGAATCCGATGATGTATCAAGGCACAGTCGTTGCCGTGACAGACGGTGACAAGCTAGACCCTTGTCAACAAAGCCAAGGGACCCGGCGCGCGGCCGATACCTTCAGACTTGTTCCCGCCAGTCGCCGCGTCGGCGGAACCTTGGAGGCTTGGCGATTGCGTGGCAGTCCGTATCCTATCATACGGACCCAGACAGCCAGATGTCGCATTCCGCACAGATGCGGCGCTTGGCTTTCTCTAGTCTCCGGCGAAATTCTTTTCATTCCCCCTGCTGAAAATCCCGAAGTACTGCACTAGCTCTTTCCGCCTTGAACGAGGGCAAAGCTTTGCAGAAAACCAAGTTGGAGCGCTTCGATACTAAACAGGAGATCGACAGATCGTGGATGGTTTTCGATATCTTCACCGGGATGCCCGTCACGTTCGCTGGCAGGGCCATGCATGGGTTAGGCGAACAAGTGGCTCGGGAGCTAGTTGGGATGCTGAACGCGCAGGATATGCTACGACGAGCCTCGTTGGGTTTCTAGAACGCCGTCGGCTCGGGCGTGTGTTTGTGCAACTGGCTCCGACCTCCCCACGCCTGCGTCCAAACTCTCATCGCACACCCGGTGGTCCCGCTCAGCTCTCTGCATTATCGACCGTGGACGAGAGTGCTTCACTCAATTCCGCCTGGGAGAATGGTTTTGAGAGGCGCCGAATGCCCTTATCCGCGCCCTCCGGCAGTTCGGCGTAGCCGGTCGCTAGGATGACAGGGATCCCGGTATATTGCTCCGCCACCTTCCTAAGAAGCTCGACGCCGGTCATGTGCGGCATCGCCTGATCGGTTATTATAAGGTCCGGCAGCGGGTCTCTCGCCAGGATTTGAAGAGCCTCCTCCCCCGATTGGGCCTGAACGACCTCGTGACCGAGGTCTTCGAGCATCAGGGCTGTGTTCATAAGAACCAGGCCGTCGTCGTCGACGGCAAGCACCGTCAGACGTCTTCCATGCGCCGCAACCACCGGTGCAAGCGATAATGCGGGCGCTGGCTCGTCGGGCCCCTTGGTCGCAATTGGCAGCCAGAGCTCAGCGGTTGTTCCCTCGCCGGCGCGGGATATGAGATTCAAGACCCCTCCGGATTGTGCCATGAGGCCATGGACCATGGGCAGACCCAGACCCGTTCCCTTGCCGACGCCCTTCGTGGTGAAGAACGGGGTGGCGGCCTTTTCGAGTGTCTCCTTGTCCATTCCGGAACCCTCGTCGATGACAGAAAGGCAGATGTAGTCGCCGGCGGCCAGATCTGGAACCTGTCCCGCATCGACCGGACGACGCCGGGCCTCTATTTTGATCGTGCCACCCTCAGGCATGGCGTCGCGCGCGTTGACGACCAAATTGAGAAGCGCGCTCTCCAGCTGGTTGGGGTCTGAAAGGGCGGCCGGCAGGATGAGCGGGAACGTCGTAGCAATTTCGATCCGTGGTCCGATCGAGCGCTGCAAAAGTGCAGCCATTTCCTTCACGAGGTTCGGGACGTCTACCGCTTCGAGCTTGAGATCTTGCTTGCGGGAGAAGGCAAGCAGCCGTTGGGTAAGTGCAGCCCCCCGCTTTGCCCCCTGAATGGCGTTGTCGATGAGGTCGGCGTTATCCTGTCCGGAGAGTGCACGTTTCTTAGCGATCTCGAGGCTGCCGAGCACCGCCATCAGCAGATTGTTGAAGTCGTGCGCGATACCACCCGTGAGCTGTCCGACCGCTTCCATCTTCTGCGCCTGGAAGAGCTCCTGCTGGGCGCGATCGAGAGCTTCCTGCGCCTTCCGCCTTTCGGTGACGTCGCGTGTAACCTTGGCGAAACCGATGAGCGCGCCGTCCTCGGATCGGATAGCGTCGATGATCACGCTCGCCCAGAAGCGGGTGCCGTCCTTGCGTAGCCGCCACCCTTCCTTTTCGAAGCGGCCCTCTCTGGACGCTGTATCCAGCGCCTTTCGCGGCAGATCGTCTGCCCGATCCTCGTCCGTGTAGAATTTGGAAAAGTGCTCGCCGATGATCTCCTCCGGCTCGTATCCCTTGATACGCTGGGCGCCCTGGTTCCAACTTGAGACCTGACCTTCAGGATCAAGCATGTAGATCGCGTAGTCGGTGACGCCCTGGACGAGCAATCGGAACTGGGCCTCACTGCGCTTCAACTCGTCCTCGGCGGCTTTTCGTTCCGACAGGTCGCGCGTGATCTTTGCAAACCCGAGGAGGTGCCCGTCCGAATCCCGGATAGCATCGATGACGACATGCGCCCAGAAGCGTTGCCCGTCCTTGCGCAAGCGCCAGCCTTCTGCCTCGAAGCTTCCCTCGGCCTCCGCGGTGGCAAGCGCCTTTTGCGGCATGCCGGCCTCGCGATCACCGTCGGTGTAGAAACGCGAGAAGTGCTCTCCGAGTATTTCCGTTTCGGTGTATCCCTTGATGCGTTTCGCTCCGGCATTCCAGCTACTGACATGCCCACCGGTGTCGAGCATGTAGATGGCGTAGTCGGTAATTGCATCCACAAGCAACCGATAGCGTCCTTCCAGCGTGCCGGCCTGAAGTGCAGTCACGGTCTCAATCATATGCATTTCCCTCGCGCCCGTCGCTGTGTCGACGACCCCTCCGCACTTAGTCTTTCCTGCGGCTTGAGCAAGTGTTTGATCGAGTGAAACTGCTTTTGTGTTTCAGAAATTGGGCAGAACCTCGCGACTCCGGAAGTCGTCTGCATCGCGCGCCATCTCAGGAGGTCAGTTGGCTTTCCTTCATCTGCAACGTCACAACCACCCCGCTCCGCGTCCAGGCGTAGACGATCGATCCCCCGAGATGGCCGGTGACGGTACGTTGGAGAAGTTTGCTGCCGTAGCCTTCCGACGCCTTTGGTGGCTCGACTTCGGGGCCGCCCTGTTCGGTCCAGACGATCTCGACGTCGTCGCCGACAGTGTTTCCGGAAATGTCGAGCAAGCCGGTGTCGACCGAAAGCGCCCCGTACTTGAGTGAATTCGTTGCCAGCTCATGGATGACGAGCGCCAGGCTTGTCGCCGCCTTCTCGCCCAGTCCCATGCGTGGGACGGCGACACGGATGCGCCCGGCGAACGCGCCAACGTCATCGTACGGCGCCAGAAGCACCGCGAACAGATCGCCAAGTAGCGCAGCGCTCCCTTGCCCTCCAGGAAGTGGCCTCACGAGATCGTGCGCGCGTCCTAGCGCCGTCAGGCGCTCCGTCAACTGCTTGACCATCTCTTCCTTGGTCTGCGTCGCGCGTGAGGTTATCGCCGTTAGTCCGGACGCCAACGCTAGAAGGTTTTTGACGCGGTGGCTCATCTCTCCGGCCAGCAGCTCGTGCCCCTCCTCCGCCTGCTTTCTGTCTGTAACGTCGAGGAAAATACCAGTCGTCTTTCTTTTTGCAGCATCGCCGTTGTTGCCCTGACCGCGAGCGGAGATCCAGCGGACATTCGACGCGTCCGTCAGGATGCGGAAGTCAATCTCGTATCGACCCTCGATGGCTCTGGTGGCGACGAAGGCAGCCCTGACCCGATCCCGGTCGGCCGGATGAATCTTCGCCGAAAGGTGTTCGAACGTCGGCGTTGTTCCGATGGAGACATCCCAAAGCTGGTAGGCGTCCGCGTCCATGACGAACGTATCGTCGTCCAACGTCCAGGTCCAAAGGGCGACGCCCGCCGCCTTGATCGCGTTGCGTAGCTCTGTCGATGTCCATTCGGGCTGGCTGGTGGAAGTTTGATTCATCGAAACTCTTTCGTATCTTGCAGGGGCTCGTGTAGATGCGTCGATGCATTTAGCAGTAACCCTGCGTGGATCACAAACGCTAAACCGCCCAGTTCTTCATGACGCCAGCCTATATGATATTTGCTGAACTGAACGCTCCCGGCCGGTTTTAGCTTCAACCAATTGTTCGGAGGAGCACTTGCCTGGCGTCCGCGACCCCTCGAGAGGGCGTGCACCGCCGCGCGAGTTTCCCTTCCAATCCTAAAATAGCGCGCCATACTGCAAGTTCATGTGTGAAGGATGGACATTGAAGGACAGGGGGACGAAAACCGCCGAAGGCGATTGCGCAAGGATTTACGAGAGTTCGCCGGGGCCGCGTCGCGCTTGGGCCACAGGAGACCTGGCCGTCCGAACTGCGGACGCTAACCAGCGTCATGCTCGGTTCGCTCCAGCCGATGGTCATCGTCTGGGGGCCGCACACCAGACAACTCTTTACAATGACGGCTACGCGGCCATTTGCGGGGATCGGCACCCGGGCGCCTATGGACGTCCCTTCCATGAGCTCTGGCACAACATCTAGGATCAGGTCGACCCCTATCAGCCGCCTATGGTGGCCGCGGCACGACATCCAGTTCACAAGATGTATGGTCAGTGGTTTTTTTGGAACAGTTGGTGAGGCGTGGAGTTTGCGTCGTGCCTAGCAACTCGAGCACAAGGAACCCATTCCATGGCGAAAGAACCGAAAGACCTCAGTGACCTTCTCTATGAAACAATGAAGGACATCTATTTTGCCGAAAAGCAGATCCTGGTCGCGCTGCCGAAAATGGCCGCAGCGGCGCAGTCTTCGGATTTGAAGGCTGCTTTCGAAAAGCACCTCGGAGAGACGCAGGGCCACGTCACGCGGCTCGAACAAGCTTTCGAGTTGATCGGAAAGCCTGCCAAGGGCAAGACCTGCGCTGCAATCGGCGGCATTATCGAAGAAGGCAAGGAAGTGATGGAGGAGTTCGCCGACACGGCGGCGCTCGATCCGGGCCTACTTGCCGGAGCACAGGCTGTCGAACATTACGAGATCAGCCGTTACGGGACTATGGTCGCTTGGGCGAAGTCTCTGGGACTGGATGAGGTCGCCAATTTGTTGGCGCAAACTCTTGAGGAAGAAGAGACCACAGATCAGTTACTGTCGGAACTTGCAGAAGAGAGTATCAACGCAAAGGCGGCATGACCGGCAGTCTCTGCAGCGAAGCCTCGCGTCAGCGAGGCTTCTGCACGATGCCGATAGGTCTAGATAAAAATTCGACCGCAGGGGGAACATCAGCGGCTTTCAGAGCTTCAGAACTGTTACCCCTGTTCGGAGATTTCCCATGGCCAAGAAGACATCCAAAACATCGGCGCCTACGGCGAACACATCGCCTTTAGACAACGTAACCATCCACGACCAAAAACTTCGCCGCGGCGAAGGCGGCGAGCTTCATCAGATTGCCGAAGACGGTGCGCCCGTCCTGACAACGGCGCAAGGCGGTCCTGTTACCGACGACCAGAATACGTTGCGCGTCGGAGCGCGCGGGCCAGCCCTTATCGATGACTTCCATTTTCGTGAGAAAATCTTCCACTTCGACCACGAGCGCATTCCCGAACGGGTCGTTCATGCCCGCGGCTATGGCGCCCACGGCTATTTCGAGACGTACGAGTCCTTAGCGGCCTATACCAGAGCTGATCTGTTCCAGCGACCCGGGGAGAAGACACCGGCGTTCGTCCGTTTCTCCACCGTTGCCGGGAGCAAGGGATCGTTCGATCTTGCGCGTGACGTCCGCGGTTTTGCCGTGAAGATATACACTCAGGAAGGCAATTGGGATCTGGTCGGCAACAATATCCCCGTTTTCTTCATTCAGGACGCCATAAAGTTTCCAGACATGGTCCATGCGGTAAAGCCCGAACCGGACAGGGAGTTTCCTCAAGCGCAGTCGGCGCATGACAATTTTTGGGACTTTATCACCCTGACACCCGAGAGCATGCATATGATCATGTGGGTGATGTCTGACCGGGCGATCCCCCGTTCCTTCCGCTTCATGGAAGGCTTCGGCGTTCATACGTTCCGCTTCGTCAATGCCAAGGACGAATCCACTTTTGTCAAATTCCATTGGAAGCCGAAGCTTGGCCTTCAGTCAGTCGCGTGGAACGAGGCGGTCAAAATCAATGGCGCGGACCCCGACTTTCATCGGCGCGACCTGTGGCAATCGATCCAAGCGGGGAATTATCCTGAGTGGGAACTATGCGTGCAGCTCTTCGATCAGGACTTCGCCGATAGTTTCGACTTCGATATCCTTGACCCGACCAAGATTATTCCGGAGGAAATCCTTCCCGTCCAGCCGATCGGCCGGCTTGTCCTCGACCGCATGCCGGACAACTTTTTTGCCGAAACCGAGCAAGTTGCGTTCATGACGCAGAACGTCCCGCCGGGCATCGATTTCAGTAACGACCCCCTGCTGCAGGGCCGCAACTTCTCCTACCTCGATACCCAACTCAAGCGCCTCGGCGGTCCGAACTTCACCCATATCCCGATCAATGCCCCGAAGTGTCCCTTTGCGAATTTTCAGCAGGACGGCCACATGGCGATGCGCAATCCGGTCGGCCGAGTGAACTATCAACCGAATTCATTCGGCGAGGGCCCTCGCGAATCTCCGCTTAAGGGATACCGGCATTTTCCTTCGGAGGAACATGGTCAGAAGGTCAGATTGCGACCCGAGAGCTTCGCCGACCATTATAGCCAGGCCCGACAGTTCTACGTCTCGCAGACACCGCCCGAACAGCGGCACATCGCGATGGCTCTCATTTTTGAACTGAGCAAGGTTGAAACGCCGGTTATCCGGGAACGTATGGTATCTCATCTATTGAATATCGACGAAACGTTAGCGAGCAAAGTCGGCAATGCCCTCGGCTTCTTATCAATGCCGAAGCCCGCCGATGCGGCAATGCCAACGCGACAGGATCTCGATCCCTCGCCCGCTCTCAGCATCGTGGAACGCGGACCAAAGCGGTTCGAGGGCCGAAAATTGGGTATTCTTGTAACTGATGGCGCCGACGGCGAAATCTTCAAAGCCTTGCTGGCTGCGGTAACGGAGCAAAAGGCCGTGGTCGAGATCATTGCACCGAAGGTCGGTGGAGCGACGCTATCAGACGGAAAACATATCGAGGTGCATCACATGATCGATGGGGGACCGTCGGTGCTTTTCGACGCCGTCGTCCTGTTGCCATCGGCAACAGGCGTTGCCGATTTGGTGAAGGAAGCGGCCGCCCGGGACTTCGTCGCGGACGCCTTTGCCCATTGCAAGTTCATCGGTTACGTCGACGCGGCTCTTCCGTTAATGCACAAAGCCGGGATCGCCCATGCCATGGACGAGGGCACGATCAACCTCGGCGGCCCAAGAGACGCTCCCGCGTTCGTTCAAGAACTCGGCAAGCTCCGCATTTGGGCGCGCGAGCCGTCAGTCAAACTGAATTGACCGCGATTAATTGGGCCCGGCCCCGTTGGCCGGGCTCATCGTTGCTCCTGCGAAAGGATTGAATTTGGTAGGCGCATGCAAAGAGTTTCTGACGGAAATGGCCGCATTGATCGAAGTGACAAGGTATGCGCGTGGCTCCGCCTGGAAATTTGGGTTTCTAGCTCGCAGGGGCGTCTCCTATTTTCTGCATAGCGATCATCGTTCGCCTAGGGGCTACAATGGTCAGACCATCGATATGAAAACCGGCGTTTGCCGCCGACCGGACTTGACTGCAATCGCGTTCGCAGCAGAGCACTTCCAAAAGAACAGCAGCATGGGCGTCTATGTCGGAGCCGCGGATCCGATCGATGAGATCGCGAAGCGATTTTATGCCGCTTTTCCAACAGAGGCGGTTCCGGAGTTCTGCCAGATAAGTTTCGATCGGCCAACGGACGATCAGCCGGACAATTCGATGAGGGAATATACCAATCTGATTTTTGTTGGGTTTTCCGAAAGGCCACAGCAGGGAAAATGGGGGGAGCTGGCAAATATGGGGCTCGATCATGCCCTGCCGGCCTTTTCCAGTCACTGGTGTTCTAGACGGATATATTTGTCGGGCTAGGTTGCAACCCGGGATTTACCGTCTCGACATTGGCGCGCGGAATGAATCGACCATTTCGGTATTTTATGCCGCCGCATCAAGAAACGTTTGTTTTCGCAGAATTAGCTCCGCGCTCCTCCACTTCACGTTTGGCCCCGCCCGTCCCATAGAGCGGGATTCTTCGCGCACGTCTAGTTGGCGCCTGAAAGGCCAAGCCCATCCCTTTGCCAAGGCCTGCACTCGATTTCCGCAATCTGCTGGGGATGGAACCAACTCGTGACCTTGAGGTTCGAAGTGAAAGAGGAAACTGAAGATGAACCAGCCAATGGAACATATTACAAACGATCAGGCCCCGCGGCCAAATGATAGTGGTCCTGAGAGATCCGACATCAGATTCGCGAGCAAACAGTCAACGACGGCTGTTGCGACGATGATTGTGGTCGCCGGGCTAGCAGTGCTTGCCATTGGAGCGACGTCGCGGCTCATGTGGCCCAGGCCTGTCACTGATGCGCATAGGACTTTATCGACAATAGTTCCTGGAACCGGCGCTCCTGCCGGAGCCATCGATAACGGTGCGCCTTTTGGCCAGCCATTGCAGACGGCCCCCACCAACAGATCAGAAAATAACGAAAGAGAACTGAACGGCACGCCGCAGCTGCCAAGCCGCGACGGTGCTCAGAAATAGGGAGTATGGACAGTGTCAAACTCAGATAACCCAGGTAAAAGTGGCTCTGCCTCTGTTGAACAAGACGCAGCCGGGCAATATCGAAAACTGATTAAGTCCAGTGACAACAACGGAGTTGCAAGCGCCAAGCCTCGCGTCATTACGGGTTCCGATGACGCCACTCTCAACAAGGCCCCTCCTGGCAAGAAGGCTCAAAAAGACTGGGACATAAACTACGATCCTGGCGAGATGAATGAAGGCGAATTTCGCGGCTGACTAGCTTAAAATCTTTCCCGTCCAAGGAATAGATAATGGCAAGATTGCTTATAACGCTCGCCCCCTGGTTTCAGGTTGCTGCCGAGTCTCAAACTGATAGAGCCAGGTAGCAGGTTTTTGCTTCCAAGGCGGGTGCAGACATTGGAGATTGAAGCGGCAAAGTTTGAAATGCAACGGGGCAACGCCACATGCTGACTGACCACAGCCGTCCTCCTGGAAGACCGAGCGATGGACAGCCCGTTGACCTTGTCGAGGCAACGCTGTGAGGTAGCCGATGCACAGAGCGACCGCCAATGCCTCATCGGCCCTGACTCTGCATGCGCCGCTTTTTCGGATGAAACTTCACACCCCTGATCCTGCGGTTTGGATCGGCCGGGCTTGCCAGCCGTAAATGTCGCGGCAGACTGCTAGCAGTGAAGCCGCCCCCCTTTCGGTCCGCACTGGTCGCCACCCCCTATCCTGGAAAAGGGTTTCGCCACGCTTCCAATTGTTCAAGCCGTCCATACCACGCCTCGATATGCCGGAACTCGGCGAGCGGAATCTGAGCAGCGGTCGCAAAAGGAAGTGCCGCGGCCAGTGCGAAATCGGCGACAGTCATCGTCGTCCCGAGTGCAAAATCGCGAGTAGCCAAATGATCATCGAGCACCCGAGCATGCAGTCGAAAGTTCGTCTTCGCCTCCTCGATCACTGCAACGTCGGGCTCCCCGCCCCATAACGGCTTGATCAGGTATTCAAACCACAGCGTTGCCCCGTGCCGGGTGAAATGACTGGCATCCCAACTTAGCCAGCGGAGCACGTCGATCTGCCGGTGGTCATGCGGCCAGAAATCCGATGCAACTCTGTCAGACAGCCTGCACATGATGGCATTCGCTTCCCATAAGGTCCCCCTATCATCCTGCAGCACAGGGACTTTCCCGTTGGGGTTGAGTGCCAGGAATTCTGGGGTACGCTGTTCTCCCCTCGCCAGGTCAATCCTTACGAACTCGACGTCGGCTTTAAGAAAACGAGCGGCGGCGCAGGCCTTCCGAGGATTGAGTGTCTCGCAATAATAAAGCTTCGTCGATGCCTCACTCATATTCTGGCCTGCCGGATTCAGTTCCTAGAAAAACACCCAATCGCTCGAAGCTTTGCGACCAACCGTCTTCATGACCCTTAAGTGACGATGCACTTTCAAATCCACTTTGCCGAAAGGTCATTTCCGTGCCTCCGTCGCTCTCCTTCAACGTGATGGTAACGATCGTTTCCGGGCTCCTTTCGCCGGTTCCGATCTCCCAGGCGTGGGTGAAGACCAACCTGTGAGGCGGCTCGACCTCGAGATATTTGCCGCTAACCCAGTGCTCTTCTCCATCGGGCGCTATCAGACAGGCGCGGTGTCTCCCGCCGGGCCAGACTTCAAGCTGGTCGCCCACCGCCTTGAAACCGGCAGGACCGCTCCATTGGGTCAACGCTTTCGGGTCGGTCCATGCCCTAAAAACAAGATCGCATGGGGCATCGAACCTTCGTACAATAACCAGCTCGCGGGCGTTGTCAGTTTTAGTCTCCGGATTTGTCATTTTCGTTTCCTTGTACCGTGGACAGATAGTCATCGAGACGATCAAAGTTCTGATCCCAGAAGCGCCTGTAATCGGCGATCCAATCAGAGATCTTCTTGAAAGCGTCCGGCTCAAGTTCGCGGGGACGCGAATTCGCTTCCCGGCCGGAGCGGATCAAGCCGGCCTCTTCCAGAACCTTCAGGTGCTTCGAAATGGCGGGCTGAGATAACTTAAAGGGCTTGGCGAGTTCGGCTACGGTCGCCTTGCCGTAAGCAAGCCTGCCAAGAATTGCCCTCCTTGTCGGATCGGAGAGCGCTGAGAAAAGCTCATTAAGGCCATCATCCATATATCACCAAATAGCTATATACCTATATGGCTATATTCTCGATGATATGTAAAGGCAATTTTTTGGGAGGTCGGGTTGACGAGAACGGATGGCAAGTTTCTAGGCAAATTGGAACAAACCGCAGGGGTCAATGTTCTGAAATTATGGTCCAAGGAGAAGCCGCCATGTCCCGCGCAGCAGCTGCCATCTCAATCATCGCGATCTTTGGAATATTTCATGCTCCCGTAGACGCGGCCGAGTTCCGCAAAACTCCCGGTCAGAGCGAGTCTTCCCGCTCGCAATTGCGAAAAACGCCGGATATCGGCAGCGCGAATGGCGAGATCAACACCGACCCTGCTATGACTTACAGCACTAACCGGACGAAGCCAGGCAACGCCGCCGGCACTGATTGCCGAAACGGTAATGGACAGACATATCCAAACGCCAACACCGACAACCCCCCTGGCTTTCAACCCTGCCCCGAGTGACAACATCGAACGAGGAAGTCCATGGAAGTTCGAAGTGGCGGACCCCGAAGGGGTGACGCTGGAAGTGGTGCTGATCAATTTTGAGCACCGTCCCGGCTCGGCTGCGCTGGTATGCTTTTCATTCCTCGCTGAGCATTTTCGGATTTGTCGACCGGCGCGAGTTGGACGGGACTGCCAGCGTTGGCGCTATTGTCGACCGTGCCCCGCTGCGGCGTCGACCCGGCAGACGAGCCCGCGGCCGGAGCAGCGGTTTGGGATTTGTTTGGATCGATATGCTGACCCCACATCTCCACCCCGGCCCAGCCTACGGCCACAAGTATGAGAGCTGCGACCAACACGACAAACACGGGAGTGCCGCGCTCGGCTTGCCTAGCTTCGGTGGGTGACAGGACGGGTTTATCATCTTGATTTGGCGTCATGGAGGGTGCTCTTAGGTTAGAATTATTCCCAATAACCGAGACCACTAGCGATAGTTCCTTTCCTGGCGGCGGAAGCTGTCATGGGCCAAAACTCAAGAGACACGGCACCTCGCTGAATGTCACAGGGAAACCCCCTCCGCTGGGCCCTGGCCAACGCCCCTGTCCGCAGTTGAGTGACAGCGAAATTTCTTAACCGGTTGGTCAGGGAATGCTCAAAAGCAGCCTATGGGCTGACGGCAGACGTACCGAGCTCGACAAGCTGGGAACGTACCATGTTATCAGGTTCACGCAGGGAGCCATTGACGTCCTTTGGATAGTTGGCCCAACGCGGGCGGCGATGAGCCTCTTGTGGTGATCGCAATATGTCGAGGTGCTTGAGGGAACCGACCTGCCAGCAAGGCCCGAATGGGCGCTCATTCGCGCGCTTCAGGAAGTCGGCCTCAATTGACAAGTGATCACTTCGCAAGATCCTTGACCGTTGCCCCCAGCATTGGCCGGTCGCCCTCACAACGCTCCAAAGCGGCGTGACCGGAAGGAGGTCAATTTAGTGCCTACCGTGAGGCAGCCTTTGCTTCCGCTTTGTCCTCCACCTTTTCCGCTTCCTTCATCAAGAGAGCACTCATTTCACGCAATTCCCGCTCGTCCAGCTTTTCGACCCCAACAAACTTGTTGCTCGCCTTGCTGGTCAGGATGAGTTCATCGAGTTTCGCCTGGAGTGCCTTGCCGTCGCGATTTTGGGAGTTTTGAAGGACGAACACCATCAGGAAGGTTATGATGGTCGTCCCGGTGTTGATCACAAGCTGCCAGGTTTCAGAGTAGTTGAACATTGGACCCGTGACCGCCCATACAATCACGGCTGCCAGTGCTAACATGAACGTCAAGGGCTTCCCTGACCAATTCGAGATGGCGCTTGCGAAACTGGAAAAGAAACTGGCTTTCTGTGACATCTTGCTCTCCACTTATGAGAAGCCGATAGCTCGTTGCGCAAAACGCCCGGTTTAGGCTGCGGGTTCCATTGCATTGTGCCGACAATTCTGCAGGTGCGCTGCCTTGACACCGCCGCCCTGCTGAGAATGGCCGCAGCAATCTACGGGGCCGCAATGGGTCTAGAGAGTTCAGAAAGACCAAACAGGCAAAAGCCGCTGAGGTGCTTGGCTTATCGTTGTTGAGGGCGCGTCTTGGAAGGAGCAGCGACGGGCCGCATGCCCTGTTCGACAAAGATCCGTCACTTAAAGTAGTTTGCCGTTCTTCAGAAGAAGCAACTGTCTGGGTTCAAAGCGAGGGACGTGAATGCGCAACCTGAAGCCGTAAAGGTCGCATTGCTCCCGAGCTTAGAAGTGATCGTTTTCATTGCCCGCCCATACCCAGGTCTGGAAAAGAGAGCCCGGCAATGGAGCCGGGGTCTGGCCGCGTCAATCGTGCCGGGCCCCCGAGGCATACTCGGAAATCTTCGCGCTTGACGAATTCGGCCGGTCATTCTCGACCTCTCGAGTTTCGTTCGAAACCACCGCCCCCTCGTGACGCTCTTCTGCGGAAATCGTCTGATCCTGGAAAGCGCGGTTCTCGGAGGCGGCGTCGAATTGCACTCACTCGTCTCTCCACGCTGTTGTCGCTGATGCCCGCTCGACAAATGAGCAGGCAATCCTATGGACGCGGTAACCCGTCTGGACTCGGAAGGAATCCTTTTCAAGCTGGCGAACCGCCCACCCACCCATTGCACGATGGGGCAGGTCGTTGGTCGTCAGTTGTGGCCTTAAATGGCGCGCCAGCTCGTCATCATCGTAGCCGATGACTGAGATGTCACGAGGTATCTCCAGGCCCGCGTCGCGGATCGCATCAAATGCCCCCATAGCCATCTTGTCATTCTGGCAAAAAATCGCTGTCGGCCGCTGCGGCATCGAGAGAAGCTTCCGCGTCGCTTCATAACCCGACGTCGGCGTCCAGTCCCCATCGACCACCAATCGGCTATCAAAAGGTAGGCCACCCCGCGCCAGCGCTTGCCTGTAACCTGTGAGCCGGTCCTGCGCCGCCTCCATAAAAGTCTCGCCGCAGATGGTGGCGATCCGCTTGTGCCCGAGATTGATCAATGCCTCGGTTGCGCTTCGTCCCCCGTTGACCTCGTCCGGTACAACGCAGGGAAATCGGTTGTCATTGGCATAGCAGTTGAGGAGTACGACTGGAACGGGCACGTCATGAAAAGACGGATCAAGCGCCACTCGGCGGGTAAAGATTGACATGTAGACGATGCCCTGCACATCGGCGCGCAATAGTCGATCGAGAACTCTCTTCTCATTCTCGGCCCGTCCTTGGGTTTGCCCAATAAGGATGGTGACCTCATCCTCCCATGATTCCTGACGTGCGCCCTCAATAGCATTCACCGCTTCGGGCGTTGTGGCGAGCTGATCGACGATAAATCCGATGCACCCTCCCCGCAGCTCCTGAAGAGCGGCGCGCCTGATCGGGCTGGCGGCACCGTAGCCAAGTGACCTTGCTGCATTAACGACCCTCGCCTGAAGGTCGGACGAGATTTTGATATCGTTGCTGTTGTTGAGGACCACGGACACAGTCGCCTGGGAGCATCCAGCCGCTCTGGCGACGTCCATCATTGTCGCCCTTCTTGGAACCTTCGTGACGCTCAATCTCTGTTCTCCCAATAACCGGACACTTTCTACCCTAGCTAAAGATGTTTTGCCATTGACTAATAATTATTAGTTGGGATATCTTAGCGGGGATCCTGGGAGGATGCGCCATGAATGTTCACACAACACCTAGCTACGACATCTCCGCTCATTTGGAGACACTGTCGAACGATGGCATCATCGGGCTGAAGGGAGCGTTTACCCCTGAGTGGGCGGCTGAGATGCGCGAAGACATGATGACGGCCTTCTGGTCGGCCATCCAGCGGCCGGGCGGTGCCGTCGGGCGCGGTCCAAGGCGGTGGTACGTGGAGATCCATCCTCAAGATTTTCGCGGCTTTGTCGATCTGGTCGTTAACCCGTGGGTTGTCGACATCTGCACAAACGCCCTTGGCCCCGACTACCAGATCGTGGAGATCGGCTTTGACGTCCCGTTCCAAGGCGCGAAGTATCAGCCGTGGCACCGTGATTTTCCGTCACCGGTTGAGACCTATCGCGACCGAACGCTTACATCCCTGGCGTTCAATCTGACCGGCGTCGACGTGACCGAAGACATGGGGCCATTCGAAGTCGCTCCAGGGACCCAATTTGACGATGGTCGGGACTGGAAACACGAGATGTTTCCTGACAAGGCGCTGTGGGGCCGTTTCCAGGAGAGGGCCGTGCGCAAATATCCTCGGCGTGGAGATATCTCTTGTCGGTCAGCCCTCACAGTTCATCGAGGCACAGAACATCTGTCGCCAATTGCTCGCCCGGTCATGGTCTTGGGCGTTGATGCGCCCGGCGCCGGACACGCGGCGCTCCATGACATGATGGTCACGAAGGCGTGGCATGATGCCCTGCCTGACATCGCCAAGCGGCATTTGGTCTGCCGCGTTGTCGATGAATTGGTGCCTATTGTCCAGAAACATGACATTGAGGGACTCGTCATGGGCGCCGACCCCGTTTGACCTCTGCGTGATAGCTTGGCTCCTGTGCGAGCCCTCAAAGCAGCCTCTCATCATGTGGCAGGAAACGCCCGGCAGCCGACACATATGGAGAGCGATCCCGATCTTTGTGACAAGCCCGCCGAGCAAAGTGCCAGCTCAAAGGAAAAGTGCTCAAGAGCCAATTCCGGGCATTGGCCGCTCGGAAAGACGGCGATCGTGCGTCCAGTCGGCCTTATTGCAAGATGTCTTGAATGATGTTCAGCTTAAGAGCTTCCGATGGGAACATATAGCAGTTGTTCATCAGCCTGTCGTAGAGCGCGTCCAAAGATAGCTTGCTGCCTTGTACCAACTCGGCGAAACCTTCTGCTTCCAGCTTTTCAGCGGTTTCAAGAAGGGCGAGCTGCTCACGTATGATCTGAATGTTTGCCTTCATCGGGCCATTGAGATCAATCGACTTCTCCAGTCTACGTTCGTGGATAAGTAGCACAGCGTCTTCCGTCAGAAAGCGGCTGCTGGGAGCAAATGAAGCGAAAATCGTCACTCCGGCTGAATAGACGTTTGTCTTCCCCACGCAATACGCTCCGTGGGCTCCGTGGCGGCGGAATAGCCTGATTTCCAGAGCAATCCGGCGCGCGACGTCGGCATCGCCGCCAGTGGTGTTGAGTTCCATGATGAGATCTTCGTTGCTGTCTCTGACTTCTGATAGACGGTCGAGAACGAAGGAGAGAGTGCCGTCGGTAATAGGTCCGTGGACTGAAATATTAGGTTTAAACAGGAGCTTCCGAATGTCCGGCAGGGCCGGCTGGTCTCTTGCACCGACTGGCGAGGATTGCAGCACTATACTCTCTCCCAAATGGACACAAACCTTGCAGGATGCCGCGTATGTACGGGTGACTATCTAACCCCGGTGTCAAACGGAAGTTCCTCCTTGCCGCAAGCCTTTCTTTCAAGAGATGCAAAAGTCTAACGCCACAAATCCACGGTTCGGACCGCTAGCATCAATGACTGGGGCTGGCGGCGCTCACCTTGACGATAATATCGATCCTGACGCGAGGTGGTCGACATTCGACTATGGCTGACTAAAGCAAACAGGTGAGCCTTTTTGCTCACGGCGTTCGGCTTGCTCGAAGTCGGATTGGATCGGCGCTCATTATGCCCGAGGTCGCCGCAGATCGGTCAGTTTGGCGGAATGACCCGTCGTGCAGTCTATCATCAGCGACTTCTGGCGGCGACGCCAGTTCTTCAGGGGCGGAAAGCCACCGTTTGTCCACAACTGTTCAATTGCTGGATTCCTGCTATCGTTGCGGCTTGAGCGGGGAGTTAAAGTTATGTCAGTGTCGCGTTTAATGCCGGACGGCTTCTATTGGGCGAGATCTATCAAGCACGGAGACGCCCAACTTACTGTCGTCCAGGTTTCCACCATCTTCGGAGAGGAGCCGGAATATTGGACCTTGGTCGTGCCGGGTTCAGACCAGCACCATATGCTGGTCGACTTCGAGATCATCTGTCGCGTCGACCGCCCTCAACCACAATCGATGCGTGACGCTGCCGAGTAACGTAGGAGGCAGCCGCACCCCGCCGTCTTCGGCCGGCGTTTACGGTCGCCACGCCGTTGCCCTGGACGCAGCGATGCGGGCTCCTTGGTGGCCGCCTCCCAGTTACCATCGTGACTACGGCACTGACGCGACCATCGCGACGACAAAAACAAATCCAGTCGCCGTCGTTCGAAGACAGACAGCCCATTTTGTACCGTCCATCGTGCCTCTCCTTTCAAGGATTCCAGCCCGACGGGTGCGCTTGTCTTCCAGCCGCATTGCGATCTGGGGACATTCGTATTCCGGAACCACCCACGGCTCACCTCACAGGCACGGACCCATTGTCGCCGATTGCAGCAAGGGCGTATGACTTAATCGGGCTAAATCTCACGTTGGAAATAAGCCGAACACGAAATCTTCGAGCAATCGAAGGTTGGGAAGCGCGGATGAAATTCGCTCCAGCCGGCGTGAAGACTGTAGCCCATTTGGCAGACGGCCATGATACGGCGTGTCGCGGCAATGTCCCCAAAGGCATGTCCGATACCGAGGAGTGCAACCTGTTTCGACAGGGGCGAGACGTAGAAAGGTCCTAGTGTTCCGGTCGGAATGCTGCGCGCACCCAACGCTGCTCCGGACGCAAGATCAAGCCCGTCCCAGCCTGCATTGTTCCGCCGCGCAGTGGGCGATGAACACAGTCACTCTTGCCGACGGCCGTGAGGACGAGCTTGTTGCCGTCAAGCTTTGCGCTTGTGGACTTGATGACCAAGGCGACACGATCGGGTCCCTTTGACTGACTTGGCCAATAGTCTTTGCCAGCGGGACGTGTGACGTCTTCAACTCCTAAACGAAGGCGGTCTTGGCTCAGAAAGCCAACGGCTCCGGCTAAGAGCATGCCGTATATAGCGCATGATGGCCCCCTGATTTCAGTCACCGCCGTGATGTTGCGGTCGAAAGTGCACAGCTGCCGCGGCGACCTCCCTCGCCTCTCCAAGCTGGGGTAGGAGTGAAGCAAAAGGGGCATTCATGGCTTTGGCGTCGGTCTCGACGGCAGGGTTTTGACGTAGCGAGCGATCGCGACGCGGTCCCCCTCCGGAAGCATCGACGCATTTGTGACCACATCCGACATCGAGGAACCCACTCGCCCATGAGCCGGTGTCTCCGCCGTCTTTAACATCCGAGCGATGTCCGCCTCAGACCAGTCCCCTATTCCGGCCGGCGTGATGTTCGGGACGTAGCCTGTCCCCTGCGGATCGATACCCCCTGCAAACTTGGCGGTGGGCTTGATCGCCCCGAATATATTGCGGGTGGAATGACACTCGGCGCAGTGCGACAGGGTTTCGACCAGATAGCCCCCTCGGTCATGAACACCATCCCCGGTCAGCGTGACTTGCGAAGCGCCTGGCGCGAAGAACAGCAGCTTCCACAAGCCAACCGAGCGGCGAACGGCAAACAGCACGCTTGGATGATGAGGAGGCGCGCGCCCTGAGACTGGCGTGAGGGTCTTCAGATAACTGTAAAGGTCCCTGACATCGGAAAGGCTCATGCCGGTGTAGCTGGTGTAGGGGAAAGCCGGATAGTAATGCTCGCCACGAGGGGACACGCCCGCGACAAGAGCGTTGGCGAGATCTGCGACACTCCACGTACCGATTCCGTCGGTCGGGTCCGGCGAGATGTTGGGAGGTCGGAATGTACCGAACGGGGATGAAAGCGCCAGACCGCCTCCGAGCAGCAAACGGTCCGACTGGCCAGGGGAAGCGTGGCAGGATGCACAGTCGCCGGCAAGAAATACCTCCCGTCCGTGCGTCGGGTCGCCCTCTGTCGCAAACGCAGGGTCGTCCCGCGTAAACAGGGGGCGCGGCGTGGTCAGATACCAGCACACACTTATTATGCCGATCATCCCAATCAGCAGACCCCATGCCAACCTGTGTGTCGTAATCACTCGCAAAACGGCTCCGTATGAAAGATTGCAGCAATTCAGCAATCGCAACGCCCCAAAGGATTCATCCAGACATTTGCCACCATCCATACGCCGACGCGGCCGCATTGAGCAACAACGCACCCGCGGCGGCCGGACGGGTCGGATGAATGAGAGCAAGCGCCGCTGAGACCAACGCCATAACGGGTACGATGGCGTTCATAACGGGCCGTCGAGCGCGTGGCGAGCGCCCAAATTCAGGTTGATGCGCGGCAACGTCGCCTCGTTGCTAGGCGAACAATAGGGGCGGCGAGCCCGACGCTTCCAGGCCTCTAACGAACAGGATCTTTTTCCGTCTGGCATTGTCGCCTCCTAGTTCCGCATCTTGCTGCGGTCGGCCGGCAGTCCGGCTCTCTTCGCCTTGGCGGCATGTGTTGCTGGCGCGCTCATCATCGACCGGCATCATCTGTTTTTCGCATCGTTGGGTCCTTCATGAACCGAACCCCCAGTTTGAACGTAGGTTCCCCGCTCAGACCATTCTCTCGGCGGAACATTCCTGATCACGCGTCGTTAGGTCGGTCGTGGGAGGAGGTGACTATGGCAGGCAAACCGAAAGATCGGCCTAGGGTAAAACCATATAAAGGACCTGCGGGAGGCTGGGGCTCTGCGAAATCGGTGACAGAGATATTGTCGCGCGAGCATAGGCCGCTAAGTGGCGCAAAGCTTCTCGCCCAACAGAACAAACCGGAAGGCTACATGTGCGTGAGCTGTGCGTGGGGGAAACCCGCCAAGACCCACCCACTTGAATTCTGCGAAAACGGAGCGAAGGCCACGGCCTGGGAAGTGACCAGTCGGCGTGCCGACAGGGCGTTCTTCGATAAGCACAAACTGGCTGACCTAGAACTTTGGCGCGATCACGATCTGGAAGAGCAAGGACGCCTGACCCATCCCATGCGTTGGGATCCACAGTCGGACAAGTATGTGGCGGTATCTTGGGAAATGGCTTTCGAAGAGATCGGCCGGGAACTGAAGGCGCTCGATCCTCACGCCGTCGATTTCTATACATCCGGCCGGGCTTCGCTGGAAACAAGCTACATGTACCAGCTATTCGCGCGCATGTACGGAAGCAATAACCTACCCGACAGCTCCAACATGTGTCATGAGAGCTCTTCCGTTGCGCTCCCCCAAAGCATTGGCGCTTCGGTGGGAACAGCGATCCTTTCCGATTTCGAAAACACCGATTGCATCTTCTACATCGCGCAAAACGTCGGAACGTCGTCGCCGCGAATGCTTCACGATCTTCAGGATGCCGTCGATCGCGGTGCGAAGATCGTTACGTTCAACATGCTGCGCGAGCGGGGACTCGAGCGCTTCATCAATCCGCAGTCACCGAGCCAGATGCTGACCGGAAGCGAGACGAAGATTTCGTCGTACTACTATCAGGTTAGAAATGGTGGCGACATCGCCGCGCTTTTCGGGGTCTGCAAGGCGCTTATTGAAGCAGATGACGCCCTGAAGGTTTCAGCGACTTCAAGGGTCGCCGGCAAGGACGGAATTCCGGCCGACCCATCGAACGCCGCGATGGTTGCCTTTGCCGCATCGATCGCATCAGCGGACAAGAAGCACGTCCTCGATCATGATTTTATCAAAGAGCATACATGCGGTTTTGACGTATTCGCGTCGGCCGCCCGCAAATACGAGTGGGACGAGCTCGAGCGTGTTTCGGGCTTGACGCGTGAGGAGATGATGCAGGCGGCAGCCATCTACGGGAAATCCGACGCTGTGCTCACGATCTACGGAATGGGTCTGACCCAGCAATTGATGGGCGTGCAGAGCGTCCACATGGTCGTCAACCTCGCCCTCCTTCGCGGCAACATCGGCAAGCCGGGAGCCAATATCTGCGCGGTGCGCGGACATTCGAACGTCCAGGGTCAACGAACCGTTGGCATCACGGAGAAGCCGGGATTAGTACCGCTCGACAAGCTGTCCGAACTTTACGGCTTCACGCCACCTCGCTGGACCGGGCGGTCGTCGGTGGAGACCTGCAAGGCCATGATGGATGGAGAGGCCCGCGCCTTCATCAGCCTGGGTGGCAACTTCCTGAAGGCGGCACCCGAGACTGAAGCGGTCGAAGCCGCGTGGCGGAAACTTCGCCTCACCGTGCAGATCGCCACAAAACTCAATCGAAGCCACGTGTTGCATGGCGAGGTCGCATATCTGCTTCCATGCCTCGGCCGCATCGAGGTCGACGAGCAGGCGACGGGACCGCAGGCGGTGTCGATCGAAAGCTCGGTCGCACATTTCCATGGGTCGCGCGGCAAGATCAAGCCGGCAAGCAAGGAACTGCTGTCCGAACCGGCGATCGTCGCCGGGCTGGCGAAAGCGACATTGGGCGATACCGTCGTCCCGTGGGATCAATGGGTCGGAGACTATGAAACGATCCGCAACGCCATAGAGGCGACCTATCCAGAAACCTTCAAGGAGTTCAACAAGCGGCTCTTTCAGCCGGGAGGGTTCCCAAGACCCCTGCCCGCGCGGGAGCGCAAGTGGGTGACCAACAGCGGCAAGGCGAATTTCATTACGCCGGAGCGTCTTTTCCCAGAGCTGTCGACCGCATCCCGTACCGATGTCCTCCATTTGGCGACCCTTCGCTCCAACGACCAGTTCAACACTACGATCTACGGCTATAGCGATCGGTTCCGCGGTATCGAAGGCACGCGAAAAATCGTATTCATGAACGTGGCAGACATCGAGGCACTGGGCCTATCCAACGGCATGAACGTTGACCTGGCCACGGCGATCGACGAGAAAACCGTGCGCAGGGTCACGGGTTTGCGCGTCGTCGAGTATGGCATTCCCAAGGGGTGCTGCGCGGCATATTATCCAGAGACAAACCCACTGTTTCCCCTGCAGCACCACGACGCTCAATCGAAGACGCCGTCCTACAAACTATTGCCGGTTTATGTGACACCCTCCCTTGAAACTCCTCGCGATTGACCGTCTCAGCTTGGAAACGACGATGACTATCGACAAACCAACAAGGACGCGGGGCCAGGTTCTTTCGGCAACTGCATTTGGCGTTTGTCTTTTGATTGCGGCGGCGGTCGGATGGGAGCGACAGGGTCGAGAGTTCAGGTTGGATCCGCCAGTTGCTCAAGAACTTGACAAGATACGCTTGATGCCGAACGGCATCAGCGGCGCCCCGCCGCAGGTCTATTATGCGCTCGGGCAAGCATACGAGGCGGACAGCTATAATTTGAGCGAGGGAAAGCGTCTCTACGCGTGGTTTGGCTGCAGCGCCTGTCACGGCGACGGTCGGGGGGAAGCCGGCCCATCCTTTCTCGATGGCTGGTGGCTTTACGGACCGGAGATGGTGTCGGTCGTTTCCTCGATCAGGGATGGACGGCCTCATGGAATGCCTTCGTTCCGCGACAGAATGACGATCGAGCAAATCTGGCAGCTCGCGGGCTACATACAGACGATTGGTGCTTACAAGGCCAAGGTTGCCGCTCCGAGCCGAGACGACGCCAAGTTCACGCGGCCGGCTGAAAACCGAGCGCCGGCGGAAGGTCTTTTCCAGGAAGGACCGGTCGGGACGCACCCCGAGCAGGGGCCAACGCCATGAAGAGGACGCGGAGTTTAATGCCGGTGCTGTTAGTTGCATTGCTCGCAGGCTGCGCCGGCACGCAATCCGCGCTCGACGTACACGGGACATCCGCGGTCCATCTGAAGCATCTGATATTTGCCGTGGTGGCAGTCTGCACGACCATATGGATCGCTGTCATGGCTGTGCTCGCCGCCGCGATCCTTCGTTCACGCAGGCGCGATGCCCATACCCCGGATGCATCTGAAAAACGTATGAGCATGATTATCGCCGGTGCTGTTTGCCTTACGGTCGTGATCGTCGCCGGACTGACCCTTGGCAGCTTTTACACGACGCGGGCGATGGGCGAGATCGACAAAAGTGACCTCACCATCATCGTTCGCGCAGAGCAATGGTGGTGGCGCATCACCTATCCGGATGGCGGCGCGGCGTTAGCATTTCAGACAGCGAACGAGATTCATGTGCCCGTCGGAGGAAACGTCCGCCTTCAACTTGAGAGCGCCGACGTCATCCATTCGTTTTGGGTTCCGAGCCTCGCGGGTAAACAGGATCTTGTCCCCGGTCGAACCAACTTCCTGTCAATACGTGCGGAGCGGCCTGGCGTCTATCGCGGCCAATGCGCCGAATTCTGCGGACTGCAGCACAGCCACATGGCCATGTTGGTGATCGCCGAAGACGAAGCAGATTTTAAGCGTTGGCAAGAAGCACAGCGTCAGGACGCCTATCCGATTGTCGCCCAGGAAGTCGCCGCCGGCAAAGCGTTGTTTCTCACCAAGCCTTGCGCGGGTTGCCACACGATACGAGGATCCGGCGCCAAGGCGACGACGGGTCCCGACCTGACGCATGTTGGCAGCCGCCAGACCATCGCAGCCGGACTGCTGGATAGAACGCGCGGGTCGCTCGCGGCATGGATTGCCGACCCGCAGACCCTGAAGCCCGGCAACAACATGCCCATGGTCCCGCTGGGAAGCGACGAACTCCGCGAGATCTCCGCCTACATGGAGAGCCTCAAATGAGCGACGATCTACGCGATGCCGGTCTTGCCGATGACGAATTGCAGATGCGCCTCGGGAACATCTGGAAGACGCCCAACGGTCTCTGGGGCGCGCTTTCGACCGTCGATCACAAGATTATTGGGCGTCGCTACATCGTCACAGCATTCGTCTTTCTGCTTCTGGGCGGCATCCTGTCGCTTGCCATGCGGCTTCAACTCGCTCGGCCGGAAGCTCGTTTTATCGGGCCCGACCGCTATAATCAAATCTTCACGATGCATGGCACGAACATGATGTTTCTATTCGCCGTTCCGGTTATGGAGGCGATGGCCGTTTATCTCGTGCCGCTGATGGTTGGAACCCGCAACATTGCTTTTCCACGGCTGAATGCATTTTCCTACTGGATGTTTTTAGCTGGTGGGATCCTTCTTTGGGTCGCGTTCGCGCTCGACGTTGGTCCCGACGTCGGCTGGTTCGCCTACGTTCCGCTATCGGGTCCGCAGTACGGCGTTGGGAAACGGGCCGACATATGGGCCCAGATGATTACGTTCACGGAAGTTTCGGCGCTCGCAGTCTCCGTCGAGCTTGTTGTAACCGTTTTCAAGCAGCGCGCGCCCGGAATGTCACTTGATCGCATACCTTTGTTTGTCTGGTCGATGCTGGTGACGTCGTTCCTCGTGATACTGGCGATGCCGGCGATCATGGTCGCCAGCACTTCACTCATCCTCGACCGGCTTGTCGGTACACAGTTCTTCAATCCTGCGGAAGGCGGCGATGTCCTCCTTTGGCAGCACCTGTTCTGGTTCTTCGGCCATCCGGAGGTCTACATCATTTTTCTGCCGGCTGTCGGCATGGTCTCAACGATCGTCGCAACCTTCGCCCAGCGACCGGTATTCGGCTATCTGGCGATGGTGATGGCCCTTGTCGCGACCGGCGTTCTTGCCTTCGGATTATGGGTTCACCACATGTTCGTTGCCGGCTTGCCGCGTCTCGGCGAAAGCTTCTTCACCGCCTCAAGCATGGCGATCGCTATTCCCGCCGGATTGCAGATTTTTTGCTGGCTGGCCACCCTATGGTCGGGACGTCCCATCTTCAGGACGCCCTTGCTGTTCGTCATAGGATTCATGATCATCTTTGTGATCGGGGGGATGACCGGGGTCATGGTTGCCTCGGTGCCCTTCGACACACAGGTCCACGACACCTATTTCGTCGTCGCCCATTTCCATTACGTGCTGGTCGGGGGCGCGGTCTTTCCTTTGCTGGGAGCGATCTACTACTGGTTCCCGAAGTTCACGGGGCGGATGATGAGCGAGCAGCTTGGGCGATGGGTCTTTGGACTGATTTTTGCAGGATTTAATCTCACGTTCTTCCCCATGCACATCCTCGGTCTCCAGGGCATGCCCCGTCGTATCTACACCTACCAGCCGGAGATGCCATGGGCCGGGCTGAACCTGTTCATCAGTCTTAGCTCGCTCATTCTTGCTACCGGTTTCTTGCTGTTCTTCATCGACGCATTGCGCAGCGCACGATCCGGTCCGATCGCGAGCGCCAATCCTTGGGAAGCCTCGACGCTGGAATGGGCGACCTCCTCGCCACCGTCGCCTTACAACTTCATTCGTATCCCAGTCGTCAGCGATAGCGAGCCCCTGTGGAACAACCCTTCCGAGATCGCCGTCGCCAGTGGACTTCGCATCAATCGGCGCGAACTTCTTATAACAAGCGTCGTTGCGGCGATGCCGGAGGCGCGGGAATCCTCTCCCGGACACTCGATCTGGCCTCTCTGGGCGGCGATCGCGACGAGCGTCGTCTTGATCTGGTCGATCTACACACCCTGGGCCGTCGTTTTTGGATCGATTCCGGTCGCCATCGCACTGATTATGTGGTTCTGGCCCAAGGGGGTTGCCGAGGACGAGTCATGAAGCAAAAGGTCGTTCTTGACGTTGGGGATCTGACCCCTCACGGTATGGGCACCGCAAGCCCGTCCTGGTGGGGAACGCTCGCCTTCATGCTGATTGAAGGCACCGGTTTCGCTCTCGCGATCATCATCTATCTTTATCTGATGAGCCTGGCTGCGAAATGGCCGATCGAGGCCCCCGCCCCCGACCTGCTGCCGGGCTCTCTGATGACCGGTCTCCTTGCAGCAAGCGTCGTACCCAATATGTTTTTGGCCCGCTGGGCAAAGCGCCAGGACAGGGTCAGGGTACGCTTCGGACTTATCATCATGGCCATCCTTGGCGTCATACCGATATTCATCCGCGCCTTTGAGTTTCCAGCGATGCACATAAGCTGGGATCAGAACGCCTATGGATCGATTGTGTGGCTGGCACTGGGGCTTCACACGACGCATCTCATCACCGATCTGATAGAGACCATCGTTCTCTTGTGCTTGATGTTTACCCGCCACGGCGACAACCCTCGTCGCTATGGCGACGTCGGAGATAACGCGATGTACTGGAACTTCGTCGTCGCGACGTGGATTCCCGTCTACCTCTGTCTTTACTGGATACCCCGCCTATGACCGGATCCCGAATCCAGCTTGGAAGTCTGGTAATCGTCATGTGCGTCTGGGCTGCCAATTTGGAGCTCGGCCAGATCTTGCCGCATTTGGACTGCCAGGCACGATCCCTTTGGAGCATCGCTGCTTCCGCCGTTGCGCTCTCCGTAGCGCTGTTGGTCACTACGATCTCGACCCAGATCGGGCGGTCGATGCGGGGCGAAAGCAATCGAGTTCCCTCCTTGATGATCGCGCTCGGAGCGCTCCCGTTCATTTTCGCAATCTTGATGCAAGGAGCGGCGTCCATGCTCGTAAACCCATGCCAATCTTGAGTGCAATCCCAGCATTGCTGATATCCGCCACTTCGGCGCTAGCACACGGCAACGAGACGAACGGCGATGGCGACGCATGGACCTTCGATCCTTGGGTTGTCATCCCATTGCTTATCGCCGTCAGCCTCTACGCAGTGGGCTTCGCCAAACTCTGGCGCCGAGCTCACCTTGGCCGGCTGCAATTGGTCCAACGCGCGGTTCTTTACGGGACAGCCATGCTCTCGCTCATTGGAGCCCTGATTTCGCCGTTGCATTCCTTGGGGGAACACCTGTTCACCTTCCATATGATCGAGCACGAGATCGTCATGGCAGTTGCAGCACCGCTGATCGTGCTTGCGCGCCCGATGGCAACTCTACTTTGGGCCCTTCCGCGAGATGTCAGGCAGCAAGTCGGCGACCTGATAAGCGGAAGAATTTCGCGCCGAATCTGGAACTGCATAACCTCCGGCACGATAGCGACAGTCGTTCACGCGGTCGCCATTTGGCTTTGGCACCTTCCCGTGTTGCTCGATGCTTCAGTCTTGGATCTGACGGTTCATCGACTGCAGCACCTAAGCTTTCTGCTGACCGCGCTATTGTTCTGGTGGTCAGTCATATGGCGAAGTCAGCGCGGGGTCGCGGCCTGGCACATCTTTGCAACCATGGTCCACACCAGCCTCCTTGGCGCTCTTTTGGCACTCTCCCCCCGCGTGCTCTATCCGTTTCAAACGCAATTTGCAGCCGACTGGGGTCTGACATCGCTAGAAGACCAGCAGTTGGCGGGAATTCTGATGTGGGTGCCTGCTGGAACAGTCTACGCTGGCGCGGCACTTGCCTTGATGTGGCTACTGGTTGCAGATTCGAGCAAAGGAGGTGTTCATGTCTAATGTTTTTGTTCGCGTCCAACGCTTCAAGGTCCTCGGCGGAACGATTGCGGTCGTGCTTGTCTTTGCCATCTTCCTGGCGGCAAACGCGATATCCACCTGGCGAACGGAGGGGAACGTAGGGGCCGCCCTTTCTAGCGGTGATGCGTCTCTAGCGCCCCAGCTTTTTCGCCGATATGGTTGCACAGGTTGCCACACCATCCCCGGCATTCCCGGTGCGGATGGGCAGGTCGGAGGACCATTGGCCGGCATCTCGAAGCGGGTCTACATCGGTGGTATTCTGCCCAACTCGACCGAGAACCTCGTTGGCTGGATCGTGTCGCCTCAGCGCTATTCGCCCCACACGGCGATGCCGGCGACCGGGATATCGGACGCCGAGGCTAGAGACCTCGTGGTATATCTTTATTCCCACTGAGTGGCCCACGCACCTCTCCGGCGCGCGAGGCACGCAGTCCATCTTCGCGCCCGAGTGGGTCCCTGACGACCTATACGAGGCGGCAGGCAACGATCCATCAGTCGTAAGATGCGGATTCCCCCAAAGGGTTGGGGCCGGGCCAGTCCGCTCGCCGCACGCCGACGCTGCACGCTCTTTTCGTCTAGGAGAGTTCCATCACAACGTCTCTACCTCTTGGCTAACGCAGAGGTGCACGGGCAGCCGCGCATTTCGGTCGATGTTAGCTTCAGGCAATGTGAGCAATGCGAAAAACCCTTACCCGCACTCACCGCAGTTCGCGGCGATCGGCGCACCACTCCTGCTGCCCGACGGGCATTCCTGATGATTGTAGATGCCATTGGCAGGCGATGACGCCACGGGCGTTCCGCGTCTTTGTTCATGGCTTGCACGATGCCCGCCTGGAGCTTTGCAGCCGTCGCCCTTGCTCGTCGATGCGGGAACCAAAAGGCAATCAACGGTGTTGAGGCAGTGCTCATCATACCGTGGTACCCCCAAATGCAGTCATCGAAAACCACACCGGCCGGCTTGAGGCGAATAGTCGTCATCAGCGATTTCCAAAGTGGCAGGTGGGAAGACGCAGAGTTCGCTGCGGTGGAATGGTTTCGCGAACAATGGCTGTGCGGAAATCGGGGGCTCGCTCCTCAGCCAGTTCCGCGGGAAAGTGTGGAAGTCACGGGAGGTTATCTCGAACGTCTTCCGCTTGCGGTCGTAAAGGAAGGTTTAGCAGATTGTGGGGAGATCTGGACCCACCGCCGTGGTGCGATCCCAATTCGTGGGTCCGATAGCAACCCACTCCTTACCCATCGCACGTTTCAGATGGCCAGGCCAGGCGCACCGTTTGCTTCCAATGACATGCTTGGGCATATCGAGGCCTTTGGGCCTCCGTCCATCTTGTGCGTCTGGGGTCTTGGCGTCGGTGAGGACGTGCTATCGGCTTGTAGCAGCAGTTTCAAAATCTATAACTCGATCGACGCGTGCGCCTTGCGCGTGCCTTCGAAGGTAAGCCGGCATTTCGATCTCGTGCTAACTGGCTCCGAATGGCAGTCAGAGGTGGTACGCGAACGCCACCCGGCCATCACCACCGCTATCTTGCCGATTGGACCTGAGTTCGCATCTGAAATGACCTTCAAACCACTCAACTTGCCCAAGACCTACGACGTAATCTACGTTGCAGCGGCGCAAGCTTACAAGCGTCATGACATTTTGTTTGAAGCCCTTGCAAAGCTGCCTCGTTCAGTTCGCACACTTTGCGTCTGCGGCTATGGAGAGTTGATCGGCGCATTCCGCCGTCAGGTCGTTGAGCTCGGTATTGACGTGGATTTCGTCGGGCCGCCAGGGGTGCCGTTCGAAGAAGTCAACAGGCTTATGAATCAAGCGCGCCTGGGCGTGGTTTGCGGCGTCGACGACGGCGCGCCGGCGATCTTAACGGAATATATGCTGGCTGGGATACCGGTGCTTGCCAACAGTGAGCTGCGTTGTGGCCTGCAATATATCACTCCGACCACAGGGCGGACCGCTTCAGCGGAGAATTTTCACCACGGTATCGGCGATACGCTGCGAAGATTGGCTGAATTTAATCCGCGACAAGCTGTGCTCCAGAATTGGACCTGGCCTCATAGCGTGCGCAAGCTCAGTCGGCTCATTGCGAGCGCTTAACCAGATAAAATTGGCGCGTCGGAACATAACTCCCGATCAATGGTTCGGAATCTGTATGATCGCGAGGCATTCGATGAACCTACTAAACTCCGTCCCCCAGCTATCCGACAATAGTCTGTTGGACAACGCGCCGCTCATTTGTTTTTCGCACCTGAGATGGGACTTCGTACTGCAGAGACCACAGCATCTGATGGATAGGTTCGGGCGCGAGCGCCAGGTTTTCTACTTCGAAGAGTTCATTCCCACCGACCATCATCTCGCTTATCTAGAGATACATCCGTTCGAAGGAACCACCGTCAAGGCAATCCGTCCGCGCGTCCCACACTTATGGGATGAGCGCAAGCGAGAAGATGCCCTTCGTCGATTGCTGGATGATCTTATCCTGCTTGAAGGGGGCAGGCGTCCGATCCTCTGGTTCTATACTCCGCTAATGTTTGCATTCGCGCGCCACATCGATGCTGTTGCGGTTGTTTACGACTGCATGGACGAACTGGCTAATTTTAAGTTCGCGCCTGCTAACCTCAAAGCTTCCGAACAGGAGTTAATGGCCAGCGCTGACCTCGTTTTCACAGGGGGGCTCAGCCTTTATGACGCAAAACGGGGCCAGCACGACAACATCTATCCATTTCCATCCGGTGTCGACGCCAACCATTTTCGCGCGGCGCGCGACTGGTCGGTCACAGAACCGGCCGACCAGGCTATCATCCCGCACCCTCGTCTCGGCTACTACGGCGTCATCGACGAGAGGCTAGATCTACAACTGATCAAAAGCGTCGCCGCAGCCAGGCCGGACCTTTCGTTCGTTTTTCTGGGGCCGATCTTGAAGATATCGCCGGAGGAAGTGCCGAAGGCGGCCAATATTCATTACCTTGGCCAGAAGGCCTACACGGATCTGCCCGCCTATCTCTCAGGTTGGCAGGTGGCTTTGATGCCGTTTGCGCTGAACGAAGCCACCCGCTTCATTAGCCCGACCAAGACCCCCGAATACCTCGCCGCCGGTCGCCCGGTGGTTGGAACACCGATCGTCGATGTTGTGCGAGGCTACAGTGAAGTTCCGGGCGTTTTTCTAGCAGACGACGCGGAAGCATTCGCTGCTGGATGCGATGCGGCCTTGAGCATGGCCCGCTCCGACACCGCATGGCTTCAGACGGTTGACCATATGCTGTCGCAATCATCCTGGGACACGACATTCGAGAAAATGTCCGCCTTGCTTCAGCAAGTGCCGGCCCAAAAGGTCGTCTCGACCTTTGCACCTCAGAGATCAAACCTGCGGACCCCTTTCGGTGGTCAAAAAGATACATACGACTATCTGGTTGTCGGCGCTGGGTTTGCGGGAGCGGTTCTCGCCGAGCGCCTAGCGGCTGACGGCGGCAAGAAAGTGCTCGTCTGCGACAAGAAGCGGCACATCGGTGGTAACGCGTATGATCATTACGATGACGCCGGAATCCTCGTTCACAAGTACGGGCCGCACATATTTCATACGAACAGCGAAGATGTCGCGACATATCTATCGCGCTTCACCGCGTGGCGGCCCTACGAACATCGAGTGCTTGCAAAGATCGGCGATCTCCACCTCCCAATCCCGATCAACCGTACGACGCTGAATGCCCTTTACAATCTGAATCTTACCACCGAAGCCGCGGCGGCGCGCTTTTTGGCGGATCGTGCAGAGCCTGTTGACCCGGTGATGACGTCACGCGACGTTGTTATATCGCAAGTCGGCACCGAGCTGTATCGGATTTTCTTCGAAGGCTACACCCGCAAACAGTGGGGCTTGGACCCATCGGAACTTGACCGATCGGTAACGGCGCGGGTTCCCACTCGCACCAACTTAGACGACCGCTACTTCCTGGATCGCTTTCAGGCCATGCCGCTTGATGGCTACACGCGCATGTTCGAGCGCATGCTGGATCACGAAAACATCACCGTTATGCTCGACACAGATTTCGCCGATCTCAAGCAAAAACCCTTGGCAAAGCATACGATCTTTACCGGGCCGATCGATGAGTATTTCGACTATCGCTTCGGGTGCCTGCCCTATCGTAGCCTGGAATTCAAGCACGAGACGCATGATACGCGACGGCTGCTGCCGGTCGCGGTTATCAATCATCCCTCCGAAAACGTGGCTTATACCCGCGTCACGGAATACAAGCATCTGACGGGGCAGGTCCATCCGAAGACAAGCATAACTTACGAGTATGCGCGCGACGAGGGAGACCCCTACTACCCAATCCCGCGTCCGGAAAACCAGGCGCTCTACAAGAAATACGAGCGTCTCACACATGGACGTGAAGACGTGACGTTCGTCGGTCGCCTCGGAACCTACAAATACTATAATATGGACCAGGTGGTTGGGCAGGCGCTGGCAACCTACCGCCGACTGCAAGCTCGTTTTGCCGCGCCCTCCAAAGCGCTTTCCGGCGTCCAGCATGACTAGGAAGCCGCGCGTCGTTTTGGCAACCGACAGCATCGACCCGTCTGGGATGGGGGAACACATGCTTGCGCTCGGTCGAGCTCTCGGCAAGCGATGGGATGTCACAATCGCGTTGATGGCAGTAGACCCCAACCGCTTGCTTCTCGCGCGTGCTGCTCGCCACGGGCTCGGGATAAAGCTTGCGCTAGACACCGACGAATTAACCGACTGGTTGTCCAGATCGAACATCGACATTTTGCACGTACATGCAGGGATAGGATGGGAGGGACACGAACTCACCAGAGCTGCAAGCATCTCCGCCATTCCAGTCATCCGTACCGAACATCTTCCTTACCTCCTCACCGACCCAGAGCAGATCAACCACTTCCGACGCGAAACCGAAAGAGTAGCGCATCATATCGTCGTCTCCGAGGCATCGCGGTGCAGCTTCGTTGAAGCGCAGGTCGCGCCCTCGCGATTGACGCTGGTTCGAAACGGCATCTTTCCAAGCCGTGCGGAGAAGCCACGATCCGAATTGGTGGAAGAACTCGGCCTGATCGGCAAAATTGTTCTTCTGACAGTCGCCCGGTTCACAGAGCAAAAAGATCAGGCATCGTTGGTGCGCGCCCTCCCGGAAATTCTGAAGGCCAACCCGTCCGTGATACTGCTTTTTGTCGGGTCAGGCCCGGAGAAGGAACGCGTGAGCGCCTTGGCGGATGAACTGCGATTGTCCGGTCAAATTCAATTTCTAGGTCAGCGATCCGATGTGGCAGAGATTATGGCGATTGCGACCCTGTTCATTCTTCCGTCACGTTTCGAGGGCCTTCCCCTAGCCATCCTCGAGGCCATGTCGCTTGCCGTGCCGGTTGTTGCAACACGAATAGGTGGAACGCTGGAAGCCTTGGGGGAAGACCACCCTTATTTAGCCGAGCCCGACAACCCCCCCTCGCTCGCCTCGCTTGTCAATCACGCGCTCCGAAATCCCAAGGTTGCCGCGACCATTGGCAGGGCGGGCCGCGAACGTTTCAGACAAAACTTCTCCGTCTATCGAATGGCTGATGAGACCGGGGACGTCTACCAGCGGTTCCTCGCCCGCCCGACAAAGCAAATGCAAGAGGATGAAACCATGACGAAAACACGGCTGGGCTTCATCGGCGTCGGAGGAATAGCCCATCGGCATCTGGACATTCTTGGTAGCTTCGAGGACGTCGAGATCGTTGCGTTCGCCGACCCGGATCTTCGCCGCGCGGACCAGGCAGCAATGCGCTTCGGAGCCAAATCGTTCGGTCATCACCGAGAAATGCTCGACACCCAGCAGCTCGATGCCGTCTACATCTGCATACCCCCTTTCGCCCACGGCGAGCCCGAGCGCGATCTTATCCAACGCCACATTCCATTCTTCGTCGAGAAGCCTGTATCGCTCGACCTGGCGCTTGCCGAAGAATTGGCTAAGGAGATATCGAAAACCAACCTCATTACAGGCGTTGGCTACCATTGGCGCTATCTGGACATCGTCGATGAGGCCCGGAATCTGCTGGTCGACAATCCCGCGCAGTTGCTATCGGGCTATTGGCTGGATTCAACGCCGCCTCCGCAATGGTGGTGGAAGCAAGACAAGTCGGGTGGCCAAATGGTCGAGCAGACAACCCATCTGCTAGACCTTGCCCGGTTTCTCGTCGGCGAAGTGACGGATGTGTACGGACGCAGCACTCACAAGGACAGATCGGAATTTCCGGGCCTCGATGTGCCGACCGTCACGACCGCAAATCTTACATTCGACACCGGTGTCGTTGCAAACATAGCCTCGACCTGCCTTTTGGGCTGGAGTCACCGCATTGGGCTGCACATTTTCGCCGATAAGCTTGCAATCGAGCTGACCGATCGGGACATCATGATCGATATTGGAAGGGGGAGACCTGTTCGTGCCGCGGATGGCGATCCGGTTTGGCGAGAGGATCGTGATTTTATCGATGCCGTACGCGGCGGCGAAAACCGCATCCGCTGCCCGTATAGCGACGCGGTCGCTACCCACCGGTTGGCCCTTGCTGTCGTGTCCTCGGCTCGCACCGGGGAGCCTATCCGGTTTGATACGCCGCGCATTAAGCGAGATTTAGCCCCCTTGCAAGCTCAGCCGCGGCAGTTTGAGCCACAGTGTCTTCAGCCCGGCCATCGCAAAATACGTTCGCTTGGCATCGAAGAGCCCGGCCGAGCCTACTTCTTCGAGTATGAAGAAGGCCCGCCTGCCGACGGACGTGTGAAGCTCGATACGATCTACACCGGTTTGTCAGCCGGAACCGAGCTGACATTCATGAAAAATTCCAATCCCTATTTCCGCTCCCGTTTTGACGCCGGTCGGGGGGTGTTCGTCGAAAACGAGCCAGATTTGCGCTATCCGGTGCCATTCCTTGGTTACATGGAAGTCGCGCGCGTCACTCAGTCCCGAGACCTTGGCTTTTCCGACGGCGACGTGTTGGCGGCAAGTTACGGCCACAAGACCGGTCATACCGCGGACCCTTTTGACGATCTCCTGATCCCTTTGCGCCAGGAGATTGACCCTGTGCTGGGCGTCTTCGTTGCCCAAATGGGCCCGATCGCCGCCAACGGCATTTTGCACGCCGACGCGGAAACGTTTGGGGCTCAAGTACCGACACTTGGCGCGGGCGTTGCCGGGCGGCCAGTGATCGTGATCGGAGCTGGGACCGTAGGGCTGATGACGGCACTCTTTGCGCGATCGCTCGGCGCATCGGAAATTGTGATCACCGATCCGTCGGGTTTTCGCCGCGGAAAGGCGGAGGCAATGGGGCTCACAGCCATGACGGAAGAACAGGCGTGGCAGCATGCCAAGGCGCGCTGGCACGACGGAACAATGGGGCGCGGCGCGGACCTCGTCTTCCAGACGCGGGCTCATGCCCGCAGCTTACACACCGCACTGAAGGCCTTGCGGCCGCAGGGTACCGTCATCGATCTCGCGTTCTATCAAGATGGGGCAGATGCCTTGCGACTAGGGGAGGAGTTTCATCACAACGGCCTCAACATTCGCTGCGCCCAGATCAACCGCGTGCCCCGCGGGCTCGCGCCGCTTTGGGATCGCCGCCGACTTGCCGCCGCGACCGTCGACCTCATTGTCGCGGAGGGAAGAGCTATTCGCGAGCACATGATTACCCACATCGTCCCTATGGACGAAGCGCCCGCCTTCCTCAGCGATTTGGTCGAAAACCGGCCGGAGTTTCTGCAAGTCGTATTCAAGGTGGGAGGATGATGGTCGAACAAGCGCCGATGCGCATTCTTTTCGTATTCGCCTGGCTGGTCGTCGGTGGAGAAGAGACCGAGGTGCGGCTGCTTGCTGAACACCTTGACCGCCGCCGCTTCCACCTCGACCTGGTCGTTTGCTTCCGTAACCCGGAAATGCCCGAACAGACGCACCGGCAGCTCCGTGCCTTGGGGATCGACGTCGATACGACGCCTTACGAGCTGTCATTCGACGACACGGTCGTTTATCTCGCTGGAAAAATTCCAGGCTATGACGTCGTTGTCTCATGCCAGAACGTCGCTGATATCTATCCTGCATTGGAGCGTTTACATCTCCGGCCGCCCCTCATCGAACATGGCGGGCTCGTGTCAGAAGCGCTGGCTGGTCCGAAGCATTTGACCACGCGCTACGTTGGCGTTTGCCGCTCCATCCGCAACGCTGCCGCGTCCCGAATGCCTGGCCGCGAACACCATGCGGTCGAGATTCCCTCGATGGTCGATCTCGCGTCGTTCGACCCGGCACAGCGGGGCCAGAACCGAAACGCTCTACGCATAGCGGAAAACGAGAGTCTAATTGGCTGGGTGGGTCGCCTTGATCCAAAGAAGAACGTCGAGGTCTTCATCGAGGCAGCCGCATTGGTGCGTGCTTCAGAAAACTGTGCTCGTTTCGTGATCATCGGCGGTCCCGATACCTTCCTCCCGGAATATGCGGTGCAGCTCGAGGCCTTGGCAGCGAAACGTGGGCTGGGCGATGTGCTTCAGTTTCTGGGTGACCGAACAGATGTCCCGAGCCTGCTGTCGGCTTTCGACATTTTTGTCTGGCTTTCATCCGACGAAGGCATGCCGCACGTCATCGCCGAAGCGGGCGCGGCCGCCCTCCCCGTCATCGCGACGCCTGACAACGGCGCGAAACAGCAGATCGACGATGGAATATCCGGAGTGTTCGTTCCCTATGGGGACGCCGGTGCCGTTGCAACGCAGATGATCTCACTCATCCGCGACCCGACACGCCGGCGCGCCCTCGGCTTGGAGTTGCGCCGAAAGGTCGAGGCGAGCTATTCGGTGGAGGCAGTGTTGCCGCTATGGGAAGGGCTACTTTTGGATGTTTGTTGCCAGCGAAAGCCTGCCGGTCCAACCGGATTGTTCACATCGTTCATGCAGGGCGGATTTGAATGCTCCACCCATCGGCTCCGTCCGCGTCAGGACGAAGTATCGGGCCGTCGGGTCGATGTGATTGCCGCCGTCGGACACGATCGCCAGCCGGAAGACGACTATCGCCAACTTCAAGGTCTTGGGATCAGCTCGGTGCGCGACGGTTTCCGATGGCATTTGATCGAGAAATCCGGTGACTACGAATGGTCGAGCGTCAGGCCAATGCTCCGCGCAGCCGCGGCAACCAAAACTCAGGTAGTCTGGGACCTGCTGCATTATGGATGGCCAGATGATCTCGACATATGGTCGCCAGGTTTTGTCGACCGCTTTGCTCTCTTTGCCCGCGCATGTGCTCGCATCGTAAGGGAAGAGTCCGACGACATTCCTTTCTATTGCCCCGTTAACGAAATATCATTTTTCTCGTGGGGGGGAGGCGATGCCGGCTATTTGAATCCATTTGCGAACGGGCGGGGCTTCGAGCTGAAAGTACAGCTTGCTCGGGCGGCGATCGCGGCGATGGACGCCGTTCTTTCGGTGGATGCCCGAGCACGGTTTGTGCATTGCGAACCTGTGATAAACGTCGTGGCCGATCCGTCGCGACCGCAGGAACGACGCATTGCCGAGGGTCATCGCCAGTCTCAGTTCCAGGCCTGGGACTTGATCGCGGGAAGGATGTGGCCGCAGATCGGCGGCAATGAACGCTATCTCGATATTCTTGGGGTAAACTACTATTTCAATAATCAGTGGATCCATGGAGGCCCGCCGATCGACATCGGTCACGCGCTCTATAAACCCTTCAGCCAAATTTTGATCGAGACTTTCGCCCGATACGGTAAGCCGATCTTCATATCGGAGACCGGTACCGAGAACGAGAGACGTGCGTCCTGGTTCGAATATGTCGCTGGCCAAACCGGGCGCGCGATGGAATTGGGAGTGCCGGCCGAGGGCCTCTGCCTATATCCTGTTGTCAATCATCCCGGTTGGGACAATGATCGACCCTGTGAAAATGGCCTTCTTTCTTCGGAAGTCTCGTCATCCGGTCGGGACGTATATGAACCACTCGCCACGATGCTCCGGAAGGCATCGGAAAAGCTGAAATTGATTGGTTGAGCTTATTCATATCAAATTAATCAGGCTTCTCTGAGAGCCGGGGCGGTCTCTTCGGCAGCCCGACACTGAGGGACGTCCGCGATTCCCTCATCCAGTCGAGTTCGCAGCGGCATCTGCGCCAATGCGGTGAAGGAGACACGCTGGCTGTCCTGTCCGAACAATGCAGCGCTGGTGTCTCGGTCGAGCTTCGCGACGGACGATCTTGCTGCCGGCAACACCGCATCTTTATCGCACTCGACCTCAAGGTGCTGGACACACACCCGGGTCTGCGTCGTCATCGGCGCGCGGATGAACGCGATCTACAATCGCAATGTCGAGGTGACGGACAGGACTTCCTTTCTTCTCGATCAGGTGGCGCGCCTTGGCAATCTGCGCATGCTCGAAACCGCCCGCGACGCCGGCCGCAAGTATGGCATCGCCCTGACCTGCCCAGCATACCCTCGTTGCAGACGCTGACGTTCTAGTAACCGACGTCGTCGCCCCAGATCATCAAGATGTTGGCGTCACATTGCTCTCAAGCGGAGGTTATCGTCGAGCCTCCAGTTTGCACTTGCTAAAATTATGGTGCGAGAACAAGCTCTGAACTGGGGAAAAGGGGGAAGGGTCATGAAGCTTGCGGCATTGTTGGGCACTGCACTCACGCTGATCTCTTTTGACGTGACAGCATTCGCCGCTGAGGTGGTCAGCGGGACACTTGGCACACCGAGCGCGACAACGACAATTGACGGTCGACAAATTCCGCCGCCGCCAGGCCAGTTCGGCGGCAAGATCAATCTCGATGCGCTCCAGTCGACGCCCTATTGGCAGCCGCAAGTCGCGCCACCCAAGGGCGCTCCGAACGTCCTGCTGATACTGACCGATGACGTTGGATTTGCCGCTCCCAGCACCTTCGGCGGCGTCATTCCAACGCCGACGCTCGACCGGATCGCCACCATGGGTCTGCGATACACGAATTTCCATACGACATCGCTGTGCTCCCCGACACGCGCGGCGCTCATCACTGGCCGCAATCACCACTCGGTCGGCTTCGGCGTCATCGGTGAGGCATCGACCGGCTATCCCGGCTACGACAGCGTCATCACAGCAGACAAGGACACGATTGGCACGATCCTCAAGGCCAATGGTTATGCGACGTCATGGTTCGGCAAGAACCACAACACGCCATCTTTCCAGACAAGCCAGGTGGGTCCTTTCGACCAGTGGCCCATCGGCATGGGATTTGAATACTTTTATGGCTTTCTCAGTGGCGAGACCAACCAGTGGCAGCCGGACCTCTACCGAAACACCACCCGTGTCTATCCCTATCTGAACAACGCCACATACAATCTCACCACCGATATGGCCGACGACGCCATCAACTATCTCAATCAACTCAACCAGCTTGATCCTAAGAAGCCGTTTTTCCTTTACTATGCACCAGGGGGCACCCACGCGCCGCACCACCCGACCCCCGAGTGGATCAAGAAGATCAGCGACATGCATCTCTTCGACAAGGGATGGAACGCGTTGCGCGAACAAATCTTCGCCAACCAAAAAAGACTGGGCGTTATCCCGCAGGACGCGCAGCTCACACCTTGGCCGGATAAGATCATCAAGCCCTGGGAGCAGCTTTCGGCCGACGAGAAAAAGCTCTTCATCCGGCAGGCCGATGTCTACGCGGCCTTCCTCGCTTACACCGACAACGAGATCGGCAGGGTCGTCAAGGCCGTCGATGATATGGGCAAGCTCAATGACACGCTGATCATCTTCATCAGTGGCGACAATGGCGCTAGCGCCGAAGGGTCGCCTTCGGGAACGCCAAACGAGATGACCTTTTTCAATGGCGTCGACGTACCCGTCCAGGACCAGATGAAATTCTACGACGCCTGGGGTTCAGCGCTCACCTATCCGCATCATGCGGTTGGCTGGGCCTGGGCTTTCGACACACCGTTCAAATGGACCAAGCAGGTCGCATCCTATTTCGGCGGTATTCGCAACGGCATGGCCATCGCCTGGCCTGGTCACATCACGGATGCAGGCGGCATCCGCAATCAGTTCCATCATGTCATCGACATTGTGCCGACGATCCTGGAGGCAACCGGCATCCCTGCGCCCGCGACGGTCAACGGCATCACGCAAACGCCGATCGAGGGCGTCAGTCTCGCCTATACCTTCGACAAGGCAAACGCCAATCTGCCGTCGAAACATGTGACGCAGTATTTCGAGATGTTCGGTAATCGTGCGATCTACCATGATGGGTGGATCGCCTCCACAATGCCCTATCGTGAACCCTGGAACGGCACGGCTCCGACGCCGAAAGACATCGTCAACGGCGTCACCTGGGAACTGTTCGACTTGTCCAAGGACTGGACGCAAAACAATGATGTGGCGGCTGCCAATCCGGCCAAGCTGAAAGAGTTGCAGGATTTGTTCTGGGTCGAAGCCACGAAGTATCAGGTCTTGCCGCTGGACGCTTCTGCTCTGACGCGGTTCATTCTGCCCCGACCGAGCGTCGTCGCCGGACGCAACGACTTCATCTACACAAAGCCCATTGTCGGCGTGCCTCTCGGGACGGCCCCAAGCATCCTCAATAAGTCGTTCACGATTACCGCCGACATCGATGTGCCTACGGACGGCGGCAGCGGCATGCTCGTCACCGCAGGCGGTCGCTTTGGCGGATGGGGGTTTTATCTGCTCAAAGGGAAGCCAGTTTTTGTCTACGATCTACTCGACCTCGCCCGGCCAAGAGTGGAAAGCCCAGCCGCATTGACGCCTGGCATGCACAATGTTGTCTTCGCCTTCAAGTCTGACGGACCTGGCCTTGGCAAAGGGGGAACAGGCACGATCACCGTTGACGGCACCCAGGCCGCAAGCGGTACCTTTCCTCAAACCATTCCGTTTGCTCTTGAGGCGAGCGAGACCTTCGATATCGGTTCGGACACTGGAACGGGTGTGGACGATAACGACTATCAGGCACCGTTTGCGTTCACTGGCAAGCTCGGAAGCTTGAAGATCAAGCTTGAGGCGACACGCTGATGTGGCCACGGAAGAATTTCGAGCCATGACCACCGCCCGTCGCGGCACTCTTCTGTCCCTGTTTGCTGTCGTTGAAGGTGCGACCGGGCTCGCGCTAGTCGTGGTCCCGTCCTTGGTGGTTACTCTCTTGTTTGGGTCGACGTTGATAGCTCCGGAAGTCGCAGTGATCGGGCGAATTTGCGGCGCTGCGCTGCTCGCTGCCGCCGCAGCGAGCTGGGGCGCGAGAAACGACAACCGGCGTCATGGTCCTTTCGAACTACTGGTCGGCATTACGCTCTACAATTGCCTGGTCACCGCGATTTTTGTCTATTCCGCGCTTGTGCTGAAGATGATCGGCTTCCTGTTGTGGCCCGCGTCAATCTTTCATGCGGCGATTTCGATGTGGTGCTTGCTCGTCACATGGCGGGCGATCCGCGCCGCCTCGTAAGCTCGTGGGCGTAAGACCCTTGCGGCTCGCAACGTCTGCATTGCAGCGCTCATCGGCCGTGGGATCGCGACCTTCAACTACACCTATGACTTCGGCGATAACTGGCAGCACACGATCACGGCCGAAACAGTAGAGGATGGTTACCCTTCACTCGAATATCCGCGCTTCATTGGAGGTCGGCGCAGAGCGCCACCGAAGGATGCTGGCAGCACCTCTGGGTTTGAGGAATTCCTGATAGTCATGGCGAAGCCACGACATCCGCAGCATCCAAAGTTCGTGCGTTGGTATGGAGTCCGCTTTGACCCCGTCGATACCAGCGTTGATATCATTGAAGACCGTGTTGCTAAACTTGCCCGCCGTCGGACACTCGGAAAAGCTGGCTTTGCGAAGACCCAAAACCGGCAGCACTGACCAGATCTGAAAACACAGAACGAGGCAGCATGGGTTAGCGCAACTCCGCCCTGTACACCCTGAAATACGTCGCGGTGATGCTCGATGAGGACGAAGACTCCTTGCGAGAATGCTCGATTGAGATGTTCTCCGAGGATGGCTGCTTGTCTGCATATGACGCTGTCCAGGCTCAGAGCTCCGCGAGCACATTGTCTTGATCGCAAAGGCTTAAGATTTGCCCGCAGGCGGCAGGGATTTCTAAAATCTCGGCGTTCAGTGACCAACGATAGTTCGACCACCTTTCGCGCTTGCATTCCTTGACATGTATTCCACGGTCTAAGGCTCAAAACCAGCCGCGCTTCCAGAACCAGATCAGAGGCAGTACCGCACTGAGAATAATCGCGAGCCACGCCATGGGGTAACCCCAGCTCCAGCTGAGTTCTGGCATGTTTTTAAAATTCATGCCCCACACCCCGGCAATCAGGGTCGGCGGCACGCCGACAACCGACGCGATCGTCAGTACCTTGAAAATATCGTTTTGCTCAATCGTGATGTATCCAAGGACAGCGTCGAGCAGGAATTGGATTTTGTCCGAGAGGTGAGTTTCAAAATCACTCAACGACACCAGGTCCTTGGATACTGCGTTGAGACGATCGCTGTTTTCCTTGGCCAGCCAGTCGCAACCCACGTCGGCCGTATAGGACGCTATTCTTGCCACCCCCAGCAGCACATCTCTCGCCTTTGACAGGCGGTCACCAAGCGCGCCCACGCGTGAAAGAGTTTGGCGGAGCGTGGCAGAGGACTTGGCTGGATTTTTCAAGCTGGAAAGGTTACCGCGGAAGACCGCGCGCGAAACCTCGTCAATGCCAGAGCCCAGTTGTTCGAGGACGTCCGCGCCACGGTCGACGATGGCTTCCAAAAGCGCGATGAAGACACCGATGCTGCTGTTGAGTGTCTCGTCGGACGCGATCAACTTGACGACGGCGTCGAACGTCGGAAGCGCTTCGTATCGGATTGTTACCAGTATTTTTGGACCAAGGACGAAACCTGCGGCGGACACCTCGGCGTCCTCAAGCGTGGCATTGCCGATCACAGGCGTGGTGAGATAGAGATGTCCTTTTTCGCTTGAAAGCCTGCTGGATTCTTCGATCTCGCCAAGTGCCTCTCGTGTCGGAAGTCTTATTCCGACCTGACTTTCCACGAACATGCGCTCATCGTCGTTCGGGTCGAGCAGATCGATCCAGACCACCCGATCCGGGAGCGGGTCGGTCGTTCCGATTGATATGGAACGCTCTGTGTCGCGGTAAATATTCAGCACGTTCGATCCTTCTGAAGTGCCTGCGACTCTGTTCTGGCTAGCGCAACAGACGACGTTCGGCCCACCTCAAGTTCAAAGAGTCTCCCAAGGGACAACACGATGTCACGCCAACTTCAAGGTATGGCGGCAGCCGTAACAGAACAGCAGGTCCCGTAAAAGGCCCCGTCTAGGCGTGCAGGCGGAGTAAGTTTGTTTCGTTCGATGATTTAACCACTGAGTGGCACCGAGCGTCTGACTTAAGCATTGGCTCGTTGCTCCACCCCCTTCGTCGCTGAGTCATGCCGCCTTTAGGTCGGGTGCCCGCCCCGCGCGCGCCGCCTTAGGCAAAGCTTTCAGAACCTGGCGTTCGACGAAATAGATGTCCTTGAGAGTGTCAAGAAACACGTCGTCGATGTGTTTTGTCCACCATCGTGCTCTCCATCAAGTGATTACCGTCCCAATTAACTTTTTGTCGCAAGAATGGTTCGGGGACTTCCCGAATGGAACCAATCGCCGACCTCATGGTTCTAGCCTCAGGGATCCGTGAAACGATCCAATAACGTGAGGAAACACAATGAAAACAATAATCTTTGCTGCCGCTCTGTTCGGCGCTTCCGCTCTTACTTCCGTTGCCCAGACGGCAACGACGACGACGACCAACCCCGACACCCCGGCCGTCGCGACCCCCGACACGAAGAACCCGACAGCACCCGTCGCTGGCCACAACAGCTTTACAGAAGCGCAGGCCAAAGAGCGGATCGAGAAAGCTGGGTATAG
>NZ_PCDP01000043.1 GCF_003240585.1 Arminella tubonensis | reverse complement strand
CGGACGAGGTCTCGGGCGACGGTCATGCCGAATTGCTCGACGATGACGCGATCGAGATCACTTTCGCGTACCACAACGGCGATGAGGCCGTGCTGAAGGCCAAACCAGAGACTTCTTCAACAGCCTGCTAAACGCCCGACAACGCGGAGATGCGGGAGCCTTGCTCCTTTTCCGTTACGTGACCATAGGCGCGCAAAAAGGTGCGCACCGCATTTTGCGCCGAAACCTGCAACTCTTCGTCTGAAAGAACGCCGCCGAACAGGACGACCATTTGCATATCGGCATTGACCAGTGCCAAAAACTGGCGGGCAGCGAGATCGAAGTCGTCTATATCGAGGACGCCTTGATGATTGAGACGCGCGAAAAGTGCTGCAAGCGCCTTGGTCGTCTTGCACGGCCCTTGCTGGCGCCAGACTTCGAAGAGGTGCGGATAGCGATCACCCTCCTGCAGTACGAGCTTGCGCAGGAATTTTCCGTCATGGGTACACGTGCAGTTCTTGGTCAACCGAACTGCGAAAGCGGTCAGATCCTCCTGCAGGTTATCGCTGGTGTCGGGAAAGGTCGATAAAGTCGAAAACAGGACGGCGTTGACGCGTTTCATTACGTCTTCGACGACAGCCGTAAACAACGTCTCTTTCTCGTGGTAGTGATTATATACCGTCTGCCTGCTCACGCATGCTTCAGCCGCAATCTCATCTATGCAGGCGCCGGAGAAGCCCTCCCGGCAAAATACTTCTGCTGCTGCATCCAGGATTGAAACGCGTTTTGCGTATTGCCCACGTTTCGGGTGGTCGTCGGATTTGATGATGATATCGCTTGGGCTTTTCATGGAGTGAAGATAATGCGCATTGACGTTTTAGACAACAGTGTCTAATTTGACACGCGTGTCCAAGTTTTTGGACCAACGGTAAGACCATCGCACGGTTCTCCCAAGCCGGCGCGACGTTGCGACGGCCCACCATCGTTGCCCCTCTCTTGAAAGCCCTTGCGGCTTGGAAGCAATCCGGCTTCCGGACGCGGCACTTTCTGAAAGATCATTGCCATGCCCGCTTCATTTTTCCGCATTGCGCTTATCCTCGGCTTGCTTTCGGCCATCGGTCCTTTCGCCATCGACATGTATCTTCCGGCCTTGCCGTCGATCGGCAAGGATCTCGGCGCACCAGATAATGCCGTCCAGATGAGCCTGCTCGCCTTCTTCATTCCGTTCGCGATCTTTCAGCTGGTCTACGGGCCGCTGGCCGATATGTGGGGCCGTAAGGCGCCGCTCTACATGGGCATCGGCCTTTTTGCGGTCGCCAGCATCGGCTGCGCTACGGCAAGCAGTATCGAGACCTTGATTGCCTTCAGGTTCCTTCAGGGCATTGGCGGTGCGGCCGGCATGGTCGTCCCGCGCGCCATTGTCCGGGACATGCATACCGGCGTGCAGGCGGCACGGCTGATGTCGCTGTTGATGCTCGTGTTCAGCATTTCGCCGATCCTCGCCCCGCTCACAGGCAGCGCCGTCATCGCATTTTACGGCTGGCGCGGCGTCTTCTGGGCAGTGATGATCGCCGCCTTCATTGGATTGATCCTGTTGTCGACACAGTTGAGTGAAACCCGTTCCAAAGCGGATCGTTCGGAAAGTGGCTTTCGCAGTGCCATGGCGGCATATCGCCTTCTCCTGGGCGACCGGCATTTCCTGACGCTGACTTTCATCGGCGGCCTCGGCATTTCGGGCTTCCTCGTCTATCTCGCCAATTCGCCGTTTGTGCTGATCAACCACTACGGCCTCTCTCCGACGCAATACAGCTTTGCCTTCTCGATCAATGCGGTCTCTTTTTTCACAGTATCGCAGCTGACCGGCTGGCTCGGCGAACGCTTTGGACTGATTCGCGTCATGCGTGCCGCCGTATCTGGCTTCGCCTTCGCAATGGCCGCGATGGCAGTCGTCATGAGCCTCGGTTTTGATCAGCTTCCCGTCATGGCAGCCTTCCTGTTCATCGGCTATGGCTTTCTCGGCCTCGTCATCCCGACGACGGCGGTATTGGCACTTGAAGACCACGGCGCGATCGCAGGCACCGCCTCGGCGCTGATGGGGACGCTGCAGTTTGTGACCGCTGCGATCGCGATGGCCATCGCCGGCGTGTTCTTCGACGGAACAGCAGTGCCGATGGCAGTCGGGATTGCGCTCTGCGCAGTCGCAGCGCTTGTGCTGACCCAGTTGACCATAGGCCGCCGGCGCGCGGCGGAGGTGGAAGTTGCGGCGGAATAAGTACCATCTTGGCTCGACAGGTTTCTGTGGTTAGCGCATTATGGTTGTGAATGACGAGGATCATCTATTGTCACGCTCGCGCAAACCTCCAGCGCCTCCCCGTGCTTATGTCGAAGCTGTGAATAACGGCGAACATTTTCTGGCGCCGGATGCTCAAGGGAAGATCTGGCGTTTAGAAAATGCTGAAGCCATCGCCGAGATGAATCGCTTTGTCGAGCAACAAGGGTTGCCCCAGTCTAAGTGGCGACAATTCTAGGCATATTCGAATTCCCTAACCGGCGTTGTGCGGCGTGCAAATTTTGAGGGAGGGAAAGTATGCCATCGGCGAAAAAATCGACACTTCGGCCGATGCCTGCCGAGCCCGGCATCCTCAAATTCCTGCGCATTTGCGACGGCTTTTATCCAGCGGATGCGGTCGATGCATCGATCGGCCAGCAACGCCAGTGGTACGACGCGCTTTGCGCCCAGTTCGACCGGCCATTGCCCGATGGGATGACGGCCGAAGATGCGCTGATCGGTGCAATCCCGACAAGGCGCTATAAGCCCGCCAATCTCCGCACCAGGACCAAACTACTCTATCTGCATGGCGGCGGATTTGTCGTTGGTTCGCTATCGAGCCACCACGCAATCTGTGCCGAGATTTCCGATTTCGCAGGCGCAGAACTAGTCTCCGTAGACTACCGGCTCGCGCCCGAGCATGTCTGGCCGGCGCAAACCGATGACGCGTTCACCGTCCTCAAGCTCTTGCTCGGAGAAGGGCACAAGATTGTACTAGTCGGTGATAGCGCCGGTGGCAACCTGGCAGCCGGATTGGCGCTCAGGGCCCGCGACGAAGCGCTATCGGGCATTGTCGGTCAGGTGTTGGTTTACCCCGCGCTCGGCGGCGATCTGGTCTCCGGCTCCTATGAGGAAATGGCCGAGGCGCCAGGCCTGACCACCGCCGATACCGCCTATTACCGGGCGATCCTCAATGCGCCTGCCGACGAGCCGGTCGCGCATCCGCTCCTGACCAGATCCTGCGCCGGCCTGCCGCCCGCCTACATAACCGTCGCCCATTTCGATCCGTTGCGCGATGATGGCCGGAACTATGCCGGGCGGCTCGCGGCTGCCGGCGTCGAGGTGTGGTTCCGCGAGGAGCCGCAGATGGTCCACGCCTGGTTGCGCGCCCGCCACATGAGTGAGGGCGCGAGCGATGGCTTCCATGCTCTTTGCGTTGCCGTCAGCCGTTTCGCCGGAGCGACTTGATCATCACATCAGGTCGCGTGGAATGACCTTTTCATAGGTCTTTTCGAAGATCTTCGCGTCGCCTTCAAATGCGACCACGGATCCCGCGATCAGCCAATCGGCGGCCGTGCAGGCAATCGTCGCGGTGGCCACGGTGCGGACAAACCAGCCCGGTCGTTGCATGTCGCAGGTCCACACCGAGGTGCCCCTCATCGACAGCGGATCATCAGGTGAAATCGACCAGACTTCGTCGCGCAATTGCCGGGTCGAAAGGCCGGTACCGGGGTGTTCGAAAAGCCCGGTATCCTCGTAGATGCAATAGTCAGTTCGGTTGGCGGACATGTCGCGCACCACCTGCCGCCTGGTGGCGCCCGGTTTGTGCTCTTTGTATTTTGGCAGCGGATCGGAATTGTCTGGCTGCTTGACCTCGATCACGTTGTGGCTCCCAAGTTTTGGCATGGCAAGACCGAGGGAAGCGATGTCCAGCGACAGGCCGACATCGATCGGCGGCGGCAGGACCATCGGCCAGTATGATGTTGACAGCGACAGGCGGATGCGATGGCCCTTGCCGAAGCGATAGCCGCAGGCATCGAGCATGAGGCGGATATGCGTGGGCGCGCCCGGCGTCATCGGCTGCGGATGTTCGTTGCCATCGCGATGGGCAAGGTTCAGCACGCCAAAGGAGACGCGCGTCGCCGTTCCGTCGGGATGGATATCGACGAGGCGAGCGCAAAGATTGGCGAGTTCAGCCTCGGACCTCAAGGAAATCGTCAGGACCGGTTGGCCGAGATAGTCCTGCGCCTCCGTGAGGGGTGCCGTCTGAAAAGTCATCGAGCCGGCATCGTCACTGCGCTGGTCGATCGCCAGTTCGGCGTCGGGCTTGAGCGTGAACCATTCGCCTGACGCAGTCCCGGTATCGAGCGGGGATTTCAGATAGAGCAGGTGTTCCGGCGCGTGCGGTATCGGCATGCCCTCCATCAGCGAACCGAACTGCTCGACATAGAAGCACTGCATTTCCGGCTTCTGCCAGGTTTCCATCGCCAGCCAGAAGCCTGGATCGACGTCGCGGCGCGGCGCCGGTTTCGGCCCGTCCAGGATATAGGCGCGCACCTGCGGCAGATTTTCAACGCCGTTCTCCTCGCGGCGCAGCCAGCGGTTCCACCATGCGATCGCCTCGCCATGGAAATCGGCACGCGGTTTCGGCCAGGCGAAATGCGGATATTTATGGACCCATGGGCCGATCAGCGCTTTGGATTTGTCGCCGAGACCCTCGACGGCCTTCAGCGGCGTATTGCGATATCCGTCGGCCCAGCCGGCGATGACCAGTGCCGGCACCTCGACAGCGGAAAAATCCTCCGAGATCGAGCCGTGCTTCCAGAAGTCATCGCGACGCTGATGCTGCAGCCACTCCTCCATGAAGAACGGCTCGTTTTCCAACCGCTCCAACCACATCGCTTTCCACCGATCGCCGACAAGGGCCGGATCGGGTGCACGAGACTGGTAGGCAAGCATGGTGGCTGCCCAGGAGAGTTGTGCCGAGAGATGGCAGCCGTTCTTATAGTGGATGTCATCATTGTAGCGGTCGACAGTCGACGCGATCGAGATGATTGCCTTCAGGGCCGGCGGACGAAGTGCGGCTACCTGCAGGCAATTGAAGCCGCCCCAGGAAATGCCCATCATGCCGACTGACCCGTTCGACCAGGGCTGTCCGGCAATCCAGGCGATCAGTTCGCAGGCATTGGCGAGTTCGAGCTCGGTATATTCTCCATCGATGACGCCATCGGATTCGCCTGAGCCGCGAATATCGACGCGCACGCCGGCAATCCCGGCGGCGGCAAAGACGGGATAGGTGGATTCGTCACGCGGACTAGTGCCGTCGCGCTTTCGATAGGGCAGGAACTCGAACACCGCCGGTACCGGGTCCGCTTCGGCGCCATCCGGCATCCAGATACGAGCTGCAAGCCGCGTGCCGTCTTTCAGCGTGATCCATTGGTTGTCGGTGACGGAAAATTCTCGGTCTGTCATGGGCAAAATTTAGCTCTTGTTTAAAGTGTCGAACACCTGCCAAGCGAGTATTCGTCAGTTTGGTCGCTGCTTCCGCAGCCTTAATTCCCTGCGCTTGCCATCTTTCGCGTCGTCAGCACCTTCTCCAGCCAGCCGATTTCCATTTCCGGCACGGACTTTAAAAGCAGGTCGGTGTAATCGTCGAAGGGCGGCGACAGGACCTTGGATTTCGGTCCGAAACGCACCAGCTTGCCGCGATGCATGACCGCCACGCTGTCGGCGATCGCACGGACGATGGCGATGTCGTGGGTGATGAAGATATAGGAGATTTGCGTCTCTTCCTGCAGCCGCATCAAAAGGCTGAGGATGCCTTCCGCCACCAGCGGGTCGAGTGCCGAGGTCGGCTCGTCGCAGAGGATGAGCTCGGGATTGGCGGCAAGCGCCCTTGCTATTGCAACGCGTTGTTTCTGGCCGCCGGACAGCTCAGCCGGATATCGGTCGACGAAGCCCTTGCCCATCTCGATCTGTTCGAGCAGTTCCTTGACGCGCGCCGTCTTTGCCGCGCCACGGAGACCATAATAGAAGGTGAGGGGCCGGCCGATGATCTCGCGCACTGTCTGGCGCGGGTTCATTGCCGTGTCGGCCATCTGATAGATCAGCTGGATTCGTCGAAGGTCGTCGTTCGAACGGCCCTTCAATGCCGGCGAGAGTGCTTTGCCGGCAAAGGTGATCTTGCCTTGCTGCGGCGGCAGCAGGCCGGTGATGACGCGGGCAAGCGTCGACTTGCCGGAGCCGGACTCGCCGACAACCGCCAACGTCTGTCCTTTCGGCACATGCAGCGAGACATCGAACAGCACCTTGAAGCCATTGGAATAGCCTGCGGTGACGTTTTCTACCTTCAATAGGGAATCCGTCTGATCGGACGCTTCCTTGCGCGTTGCTTGTCGAACATTGACCAGCGCCTGCGTATAAGCTTCCCGCGGAGCTTCGATGATCTGTTGGGCGCTGCCATATTCGACCATTTTGCCGTAACGCAGCACCATGATGTCGTCGGAAATCTGGGCAACCACCGCAAGGTCATGCGTAATATAGAGAGCGGCGGTGTTCGTCTCCTCAATCGCATGTTTGATCGCAGCGAGGACATCGATCTGCGTCGTTACATCGAGTGCGGTCGTCGGTTCGTCGAAAACGATCAGCTCCGGGTTCGAACAAAGCGCCATTGCCGTCATGGCACGTTGGAGCTGGCCGCCGGAGACCTGGTGCGGGTAGCGCTCGCCGAAGCTTTCAGGGTTCGGCAGGCCGAGAACCCGGAAGAGATAGAGCGCCCGGGCGTTGGCCTCTTCCTTCGTCATCAGGCCATGTTTCACCGAGGCTTCGATCACCTGGCTCCCCAGCCGATGGGCCGGGTTGAATGCCGCTGCTGCCGATTGCGCGACATAGCAGACCCTGGCGCCACGGACCTTGCGGATGCCGGATTTACCGAGTGGCAAGAGATCGTCGCCGTCAAGCAGCACTTGCCCGCCGGTGATTTCCGCGCCGCCGCGGCCGTAGGCCAAGGCAGAAAGGCCGATGGTCGATTTGCCGGCGCCGGACTCACCGATCAGGCCAAGCACCTTGCCCTTGTGCAGATCGAAGGAGACGCCGTCGACGATGGTGACGCGTTTTGGCGGCTCGCCCGGTGGATAGCTGGTGGCCTCGATTTTGAGGTCGCGGACAGAAAGAAGCTCAGGCATCGCCACGTCCTCCCTTGAGGCTGGAGGTTCGCTTCAAGAGCCAGTCGACCACCAGATTGACACAGATGGCAAGCGCCGCGATCGCGCCGCCCGGAACAAGCGCTGCAGAAATGCCAAAGATGATGCCGTCCTTGTTGTCCTTGACCATCCCGCCCCAGTCGGCCGCCGGCGGCTGGATGCCGAGACCGAGGAAGGAGAGGGTAGAGAGGAACAGGATGGCGAAAGCGAAGCGCAGGCCGAATTCGGCAAGCAACGGCGACAGCGTATTCGGCAGAATCTCGCGGAAGATGATCCAAATCGTGCCTTCGCCGCGAAGCTTGGCTGCCTCCACGAATTCCATCACGGCGACGTCAAGCGCGACGGCTCGGCCGAGCCGGTAGACGCGGGTGGAGTCGAGAACGGCCATGACCAGGATCAGCACGATCAGGTTTTGCGGCAGCACCGCGAGCACCACCAGTGCGAAGATCAGCGTCGGGATCGACATCATCAGATCGTTGAAGCGCGAGAGCACCGCGTCGATCATCCCGCGGGACACCGCTGCGGTGAAGCTCAGAATGATGCCGAGCGAGAACGAGATCAGCGTCGCGCCAAGCGCCACGAACAATGTCGTCCGGGCGCCATAGATCAGCCGCGATAGGATGTCGCGGCCGAGATTGTCGAGACCGAAGAAATACTGGTTGTCTGCCGGCGCCCAGACATCGCCGACGACCTGGGTCTCGCCGTAGGGTGCAAGCCAAGGCGCAAAGATGGCGCAGATGGCTGCGACAAGAATGCCGATGATGCCGACCCAGGCCGTGATGGGGATATCTCTCAATCTCATCGCGGATGCCTCAGCCGTGGGTTGGCGACAATGGCGAGGATATCGGCCACCATGTTGAGCAGGATATAGACGGCCGCGAAGATCAGGCCGCAGGCCTGAACGACCGGCATGTCACGCACCGTCACGGCATCGACCATATACTGGCCCATGCCGGGATAGACAAAGACCACCTCGACGACGACAACGCCGACGACGAGATAGGCGAGGTTAAGCGCAATGACGTTGATGATCGGCGCTAGCGCATTGGGTGCCGCGTGCTTGACGATCGCCCGTGCGGCACTGAGGCCCTTGAGTTCGGCAGTCTCCATATAGGCCGACGACATGACAGAGAGGATCGCAGCACGTGTCATCCGCATCATGTGGGCGAGGACAACGAGCACCAACGTCGCGGTCGGGAGCGCGATGGCCTTCAACCGATCGGCGAAATCCATGTCGGCGTAGACCGTCGCCGGAAAGGTCGCGACGCCGAACTTCACGGCGAAGAACAGGATCAGCAGATAGCCGATAAAGAACTCCGGCAGCGAGATTGCCGCGAGCGAGACGACGTTGATGATCTTGTCCGGTAATCGATTGCGGAAATGGACGGACAGCATCCCAAGCCCGACGGCTAGCGGCACCGAAATGATCGCGGCGAAGCCGGCGAGGAAGAGCGAGTTCCCGAGCCGATTACCGATTTGCTCGCTCACCGAGTTCTTGCTCGCCCAGGACGTGCCGAAATCGCCGCGAACCGCATTGCCGAGCCATTCGACGTAGCGCGTGGTGATCGGCCGGTTCAGGCCAAGTTCCTGCCGGATGTTCGCCACCGCCTGCGGTGTCGCCGACTGGCCGAGGTAGGTTGTGGCGAAGTCGCCGGGCAGGGCCTCGAGACCGCCGAAGATCAGGACCGATACGGCAAACAATAGAACCAGGCTTAGAACCAGCCGCTCGACGATCAGCGCCAGCAGTGGAAAGCGCTCTCGGAAGTTCCTCCCGGGCAAGCCTTCGGTTTCGATGGAATTGGACATGGGAAGGGCGCCTCGCTCTGAGAAAAATGGGCAAGGACCGCGGGCGCTATACCCGCGGTCCAGACCTCAGTTCTACGGGCGGCAAACAGCCGCCGGTTCAGGCATTAGGCGTCCAGCCAGACGCGTGTGGCGACATAGCCGTTCGACATATCGTTACCGATGTCGTGGACGTAGCCCTTCACCTTCTTGCTGCAGGCGTTCACGAAGTCGTTGAACATCGGCAGGATGACGCCACCCTCGTCGCGCACCATCATCGCCATGTCGCGATAGAGTTCCTTGCGCTTTTTCTCGTCAAGTTCCGAGCGGGCCTGTAGCAGGAGCTTGTCGAAATCCGGACGCTTGAAGCGGGTGTCGTTCCAGTCGGCGGTGGAGAGATAGGCGGTCGAATACATCTGGTCCTGGGTCGGACGGCCGCCCCAATAGGATGTCGAGAACGGCTGGACGTTCCAGACATTGGTCCAGTAGCCGTCGCCCGGCTCGCGCTTGACCTCGATGTTGATGCCGGCCTTCTTGGCGCTCTCCTGATAAAGGACAGCCGCGTCGACGGCGCCGGGGAAGGCGACTTCCGACGTGCGCAGCAGGACAGAGCCGTCATGGCCAGATTTCTTGTAGTGGAACGCCGCCTTGTCGGGATCGTAACTGCGCTGTTCGATGCCTTCAGGAAACAGGGCATATGTGCTGTTGATCGGGAAGTCGTTGCCGACCTTGCCGTAGCCCCCGAGGATCTTCTTCACCATCGTCTCGCGGTCCATGGCGTATTTAAGCGCCAGGCGCAGATCGTTGTTGTCGAAGGGTGCCGTGTTGCAATGCATGATGAAGACATAGTGGCCGCGGCCCGCTGTCGAGAGAATGTCGACGGTAGGGGCACGCTTCAGCATGGAGACGGTCTTAGGGTCAACGCGGTTGATATAGTGGACCTGGCCGGAGGAGAGCGCGGCAATACGAGCTGTTGCGTCGTTCATGGCGATGATTTCGACACTGTCGACATAGCCGCGGTCGGTGCGCCAGTCGTCCTTGTTCTTTTCGAAGGTGGCGCGCACGCCCGCCTCAAAGCTTGCCATCTTATAGGGGCCGGTCCCGATGCCGGCATTCGGGTCATCGATGCCGCCGTTCGGCTGGATGACCAGATGGTAGTCGCTCAAAAGCAGCGGCATGTCGGCATTGCCCTCGGTCAGCGTGACCACGAGGTTATTGCCGTCGGCCTTGATATCCTTGACCGACTTCATGACACCCAAGGCGCCGGATTCCGATTTCGGATCTGTATGGCGCTTCAACGTGGCGATGACGTCGTCGATCGTCATGTCCTTGCCGTTGTGAAACTTGACGCCCTTGCGAATCTTGAAGGTCCAGGTGACGGCGTCCTTTGACGGCTCCCAGGATTCAGCAAGCGCCGGGACAGGGGCGCCGGTCAGGGGATCGGATTCGACCAGCATGTCGCCCCAGCAGCGGCCGACGACGAACATGAACTGCGACAGATCCTTGGCGGGATCCTTGCTATCAGTCGCAGCAGCGCCTTCGAGGCCGAGCTTCAGATGCCCGCCCTTCTTCGGCGTCTCAGCAGCTGTTGCACTTGCGGCAAACAGCGTATCGGCGGCGGCGAGCGTCAGGCCGGCGGCCATGGCGCGGCCCATGAATTCGCGGCGGTTCATGCCTCCGGCAGTCAACTGGCCGGTCAGATATTTGGTGTAGTCGCTCATTCCCTGTTCCTCTTCTCTGGTTTGGTATTTTTCTTCACATGCCGGCTGCCGTTTTCGGCTTTTGTTTTCCCGGGATGCTTGCTCCTCATCGACGAACTATACGGAGATATCAGCCAATTCAAAGTGTTGATCGACCTCCGCTGCAATTTCTTCCAGCCATTCGCTGGGTCTCATTTTCCTTTCCATACCGGGTCCCTCTTCTCCGCGAATGCCTTTGCGCCTTCGCGCTGGTCTTCGCTGGAATAGAGGATGTCTACGGATTTGAACTGGCGTTTTGTCACCTTGTTCATCGTGGTGGAAAAGTCGCGGCCCTCGGCCTCGCGGACGATCTCCTTGATCGCCGCATAGACAAGGGGGGGCCCGGTTTCGATCAGACGAGCGAGTTCCCATGCCCGCCCCATCAGATTTTCGGACGATACGACCTCGTTGACGAAGCCCCACCGATGCGCCTCTCGTGCATCCAACCAGCGGCCGGTCAGGAGCATGTCCATGGCGATATGATAGGGAATGCGTTTCGGCAGCTTGATCGAGGCGGCGTCGGCAACCGTGCCTGAGCGGATTTCCGGCAAAGCGAAAGTCGCGTGCTCAGCGGCGATGATCATATCCGCAGATAGCGCGATCTCCAAGCCCCCGCCGCAACAGATGCCGTTGATTGCGGCAATGACCGGCTTGTTCAGATCGCGCAATTCCTGCAGTCCACCGAAGCCACCGACCCCATAGTCGCCATCGACAGCATCTCCAGCGGCCGCAGCTTTCAAGTCCCATCCCGCCGAAAAGAATTTATCGCCGGCGGCGGTGATGATGGCGACCCGCAGGTCGGAGTCGTCGCGAAAGTCGCGGAAGATTTCGCCCATGAGGCGGCTGGTGGCAAGATCGATGGCGTTGGCCTTCGGTCGGTCGATGATGACCTCGAATATGCCGCCGACGCGCCTGGAGCGAATGGGGCCGTTCAACGCACGCTACCTCCTTCGCCTGATCAGAGCGTCCGCCGCGATAACGCCATTGCCGTCGCGCAGAACCATCAACGGATTAATGTCTAGTTCTTCCAGCTTCGCAGCCGTTGCAACGACATAATTTGCCGCTGATGCGACGGCCATCGCGAGCGCGCGTCGGTCGCCCTTTGGTCTGCCGCGGTAGCCATCGAGCAATGTGCTGATTTTCAGGCGCGAAATGGCGAGGAATATGTCTTCCATCGTCGCAGGAAGAACCAAAATTACAGAATCTTCAAGCAGTTCTACAAAAATTCCACCTGCGCCGATCGTGAGAAAAAGACCGGCTATCGGATCGCGCGTCGCACCGATGATCAGCTCAACAACCGGTTTTTCGACCATCGCCTCGACGAGATATCCCGACGCAATCGCGCTCATCGCTTGCGCAGCCGCCCGAACTTCGTCCGCGCTTGCAAGGTTCAGTGCAACAGCGCCGGCCTCGGTCTTATGGGCTATACCGAGCCCTTTCAACGCCACGGGAAAACCGATGTCGACAGCAATGCCTGCGGCCTCTTCGGGTGTATGGGCCGATTTTCCTTCTGGAATCCGCAGTCCAAAGGCCGCAAGCTCCGCCTTTGCCTCGGCTTCCGTCAACACAACGCTGTCACCGTCGCTAAGTGCTACGTCGAGCAACGGTGGCGGCAATGCGCGTTCCCAGGCCTTGCCGATCGCCGCTGCGATTTCGGCGGCAGCCAGCGCTTCGGCAATCCCGCTGAGCGGAACGATGCCTTCGTCCATCAGTCGACCGGCAATCTCTTCCGGCATGTTTTCGGCGAGCGTGGCGACCACGCCAGCGCGCGCTCCCGACGTCTTGGCTGCGGCAATGACCGCGTCCGCCGTCGTCATCCAGTCGGCGCCGTTGCACCGATCCGCACGCGGGAAATCAAGAACGAGCAGGTTCAGCCCATAGTCGCCGGAGAACATGGCGCTGAAAGCCTCTGTCTGGCGGGCAAGGTCGCCCCAGACGAAAGTATGGTAATCGAGCGGGTTGGCGAGTGTCACCATCTCTCCGAGCGAGCGGCGCAGGGCCGGCAATTGCTCCTGCTTCAACGCGCGAAACTCGACGGCCCGACCGACGCCGGCATCAGCCATCAACGAGGCTTCCCCTCCAGAGCAGCTCATCGACGCAATAGCATTGCTGGTGAGCGGACCTCCCAGATGCAGAAGCTTCAACACTTCGATCAGCTCGGGGAGTGTGGCAACACGGCCGATACCGAGGCGTTCCAGCAATGCGGAAGAGACGGCGTCGCTCCCCGCAAGCGAGGCGGTATGCGAAATTGTTGCCTGCCGCGCCGCCTCTGATCGGCCGACCTTCAACACCACCACTGGCTTTCGAAGCACATGAGCGCGGACAGCGAGCCTTTGCAAGGCAGCGAGGCTGTCGAAACCTTCGACATGAAGGCCGACTGCGGTGACGCGGGGATCTTCAAGCACCGCGATCGCAATATCGCAAATGCCGATCTGGGCCTGATTGCCGGCTGTCATCAGATAGGCGATTGGCAGGCCGCGGGTCTGCATCGAAAGATTGAGTGCGATATTCGAAGACTGCGTCAGGATGGCGACGCCGTTTTCGACGCGGATCAGGCCATGCTGGTCCGGCCAGAGCAGTGCACCATCGAGCGCGTTGACGAGGCCATAGCAGTTCGGCCCGATGATCGGCATTTCCCCGGCCGCCTCGACAAGTGCCGCCTGCAGGTCGCCACCATCGGCCAGTTCGCTGATCGCTTCGAGAAATCCTGAGGCATAGCAGACCGCGCCGCCGGCTCCGCGCGACGAAAGCTCTCTGGCGATATCGACGGTCAGCAGCCGGTTGACCCCGACAAAGGAAGCGTCCGGCGCCCTGGGCAGATCGGCGATCGAGCGGTAACATTTGTGTCCCAGCACCTCGTCGAGCTTTGGGTGCACAGGCCATATCTCGCCAGAAAAGCCCATCCGGTCGCATTGCTCGATCACCCGACGCGCTTCCTTGCCGCCGAAGACGGCGATCGATTGCGGTCTGATGAGACGATCGAGCGAGCGTCGAGCCATCAGGTCATGCTCCGAACGGCCGCAAGAGATCGCGACTGATGATGTGGCGATGGATTTCGGAGGTGCCGTCCCATATGCGCTCGACGCGGGCATCGCGCCAGAAACGGGCAAGCGGCAAATCGTCCATCAGGCCCATGCCGCCGAAGATCTGGATCGCCTCGTCGGTGACGCTTGCCAGCATTTCCGTGGCAAACAGCTTGGCGGATGAAATCTCGCGATTTGACGGCAGGCCCTGATCGAGCCGCCAGGCGGCAGCGAGCGTCATCCACTCGGCGGCGTCAATCTCGGTGATCATGTCGGCGAGCTTGAAGGAAACACCCTGATTGGCGCCGATCGGCTTGCCGAACTGCTTACGCTCGGCGGCATAGGCGAGCGCCAGATCAAAGGCTCGCCTCGCCCGCCCGACACAGGTCGCCGCAACGGTCAGTCGCGTTCCGCTCAGCCATCGGTTGGCGATCTCGAAGCCCTTGTGGACTTCGCCCAGCACTTGGCTGGCGGGCAGGCGGCAATCGGTGAAGGTCAGGATGCTATTGTGATAACCCCGATGGGAGACCGACTCGTAGCCCTTGCGAATCTCAAACCCCGGCGTATCGCGATCCACCAGGAAGGCTGTGATCTTCTTCTTCGGTCCCTTGAAGGTCGTCTCCTCGCCGGTTGCGGCAAAGACGATGATGAAGTCGGCGATATCGGCGTGAGAGATAAAGTGCTTCGTTCCGTTCAGGACCCAGTCCGTGCCGTCCGGTCGTGCAGCACATTTCATGCCGCGCATATCAGAACCGGCGTCCGGCTCGGTGATCGCCAGTGCGTCGAACTTCTCACCACGTACCGCAGGGATCAGGTACTTGTCGCGCTGCTCGCCCTCGCAGGCCATCAATATACCAGAGGGGCGTCCGAAATAGACCGTGAGGCCGAGCGAGCCGCGACCAAGCTCGCGCTCGACCAGCGTAAACGTCAAATGGTCGAGCCCGGCGCCGCCGACGGCTTCGGGGAAATTGCAGGCGAAGAAGCCGAGATCGATGCACTTGCTCTTGATGTTTTCACCGAGCTCGCGCGGCACGATCCCTGTGCGCTCGACCTCGTTCTCATGCGGATATATCTCGGTTTCGACGAAGTCTCGGACCGTCTTGACGATCATTTCCTGTTCTTCGCTAAGGCCGAAATTCATGGGCTGCTCCTCCTAGCGCTTCTGTCCGACATGCCGCCCGGCGCCCTCCGGAATGGCAAGTTTGGCATGGCCTGCGGCAATCGCGTTCACCTTCACCAATACCTCCGCGGGAGCGGTAACGGCTTTTCCCTGCTTCGAATCCACATGCAGCAGCATCTGTTCGGCGGTGGCGATCGTCTCGCCGGTCTCAGTATCGTAGAGCGCGTGGAACAGCTGCAGCCGCTTTTCGTCCGCTGACAGGATCTGGCAAGTTGAATGGATCGCCTGTCCGAGCTTGGCCTCGCCGAGATGGCGGATGTGGGTTTCGACCGTATAGTAGCTGTGGCCGGCTTCCACATAAGCAAGATCGACGCCGATGAGCCGCAGCAGCGCATCGGACGTGTCACCGAAGACCTGGAGGTAACGGTGTTCCGTCATATGGCCGTTATAGTCGACCCAGGCGGGGCTGACCTTCGTCTCGATCAGGCGCAGTGGCTGCGAGGTATCACGCGGTGTCTCCGGGTTGCCGCCATCAGCCCAGAGCGTTGCCTCAAAATCCTTCAGTAGCTTGCCCGCGCCCCAGCCCTTGCCGCCGTCGCTGCCCTTCAGCGTCTGCAGTATGCCGACCAGGTTTTCGTCGCGGATGCGTTCGAGTTCGCGGATGGACCGGCCGTCAGCTTGCTCGTCTGATTGCTGGCCGATTTTTTCGACCAGCGCATCGTCGAGATCGACGACGTCGGTAAGTTTTGTCCAAGGCCAGGCCAGGCACGGGCCGAACTGTGCAAGGAAATGGCGCATGCCGGCTTCGCCGCCGGCGATGCGGTAGGTCTGGAAAAGGCCCATCTGCGCCCAACGCAGACCGAAGGAGTAGCGAATGACATCGTCCAGCGTCTCGACGGTGCAGATATCGTCGTGGATCAGCCAAAGGGCCTCGCGCCACAGCGCTTCCAGCAGCCGATCGCCGACAAAGGCCTCGATCTCCTTGGCGATATGAACGCCCTTCATGCCAATCGGCACCAGCCTGTCCATCGCGGCCTTGATCGTCGCGGCGGAGGTCTTTTCGCCGCCGACGATCTCGACCAGCGGCAGCAGGTAAACCGGATTGTAAGGGTGGGCGACAAACAGTCGCTCAGGATGTCGCATGTCGCGCTGCAGCTCTGTCGGCAGCAGGCCCGATGTCGAAGAGCCGATCAGCGCGTCCGGCCGGGCAGCCGCGTCGATCTGGTTAAGCACGCCACGCTTGAGATCGAGCCGCTCCGGCACGCTTTCCTGGATCCAGTCGGCATCGGCAACGGCCGCCTCGATGGTCGTCGTGAATGCCAGTTTGCCCCGGGGAGGAAGTGGCGCGCCGGTCAGCATGGCGTAGGCCTTCTCCGCATTCGCCAACACTTCTCCGACAATCCGCTGCGATTCCGGATGCGGATCGAACACCTTGACGTCGATGCCGGCCAAAAGGAAACGCGCGATCCATCCGCCGCCGATAACGCCGCCGCCGACACAGGCGGCTCTGTTGATCCTCGTCATGGCCACCTCAGCGCTTCGTCAATTTCAGTTTCTTGCGGACATCTTCCGGCCCGATTATGCGGGCGCCCATGCCTTCGATGACGGTCACCGCCTTTTCCACCAGCTGCGCGTTGGTCGCCAGCATGCCCTTGCCGGCATAGAGATTGTCCTCGAGCCCGACGCGGACGTTACCACCGGCAAGGACTGCCGCTGCTGGATAGGCAAGTGCGTTGCGGCCGATCGAGAACGCCGAGAAGGTCCAGCTCGATGGCACGTTATTGACCATCGCCACGAAGGTGTTGAGATCGTCGGGCGCACCCCAGGGAATGCCCATGCAGAGCTGGATCAGCACCGGGTCCTCGATCAATCCTTCCTCGGCCAGCTGCTTGGCGAACCAGAGGTGGCCGGTGTCGAATGCCTCGATTTCGGGGCGGACGCCGAGGTCCGTCATCTTCTTCGCCATGGCGCGCAACATGCCTGGCGTGTTGGTCATGACGTAGTCGCCAAGGCTGAAGTTCATCGTGCCGCAATCGAGCGTGCAGATTTCCGGCAGGCATTCGGCAACGTGGCTGACGCGTTCGGAAGCGCCGGCCATATCCGTGCCCTTGGGGTTCAAGGGGAGGGGGCTTTCGACATCACCGAAGATGAGATCGCCGCCCATGCCGGCGGTGAGGTTGAGAACCACGTCGATATCGGCGGAGCGGATACGATCGGTAACTTCGCGGTAAAGGTCATTGCGGCGGCTGGCGGCACCCGTCTCGGGGTCGCGCACGTGGCAATGGACGACAGCGGCCCCGGCCTTGGCAGCATCGATCGCGGAATCGGCGATCTGCTTCGGCGTGATCGGAACGTGGCCGGATCGGGACGTCGTATCGCCAGCCCCAGTGACAGCACAGGTGATGAAAACGTCGCGGTTCATCGCAAGAGGCATCTTGTTCTCCCTCGTTTCCGACATTACGAGGCAATCGGCGCCAGATTGCTTTGCATTTATGGATGCAGATTATACATTGTTGGAAACAGCAGGATTTCATTTGCTTCATGCTAGCGCCTTCCAACGAGCCACTCGACATTGACTTGCTGGTTTTGCCCGAAACAAACCTGATCTTGATCGCATCGGTGATCGAGCCGTTGCGCGGCGCAAACCGTATCGTCGGCAGCGAGATCTATCGTTGGCGCATCTTTACGCCCGACGGCGCGCCTGCGGATACGACGAGCCGGATCCCCGTGCCCGCCCATGCCGCGTTCCGGCCGGAGAAGGACAGGTTTCCGCTTTTCGTGCTGGGGAGCTACAATTGGCGACGTAGCGCCACCTCGGCGCTGAAGATGCAGCTGTCAAAAACGGCACGTCACCGCTCGATGATCGCCGGCATCGAATCCGGCAGCTGGCTGCTTGCCGAGGCAAGCCTTCTCGACAATTTTTCCGCCACGACCCACTGGGAGGATTTCGAGGAATTCGCCGCCGCCTATCCACAGGTGAGAATGATACGCGACCGGTTCGTCATCGACGGCAAGCGCATCACCACGGGAGGCTCGCTTCCGACGCTCGACCTCATGCTGGAAATCATCCGGCGCCGACAGGGATATTCACTGGCGCTCGAGGTCACGCGGCTTTTTATCTACGAACAGGGCAGTGCGCAGGTCATGCCGTCGACAGCAGGGCTTCGCATGAGCGACACCCGCGTCGCGCACGCCGTGCGGCTGATGGAAGACAATGTCGAGCAGCCGATCGTTCTTGCCCGACTGGCGAAACGGGTGGGCGTCAGCGCCAGGCACTTACAGACGCTGTTCCAGGAAGGCATGGGGGTAGCCCCGCATGTGCATTATCTTGCATTGCGTCTCAATGCTGCCCGCCGGAAAGTGATCGAGACCAGGGCCACCTTCGCCGATATCGCCGCCGCGACCGGCTTCAACTCAGCTTCGGCATTTTCCCGGAGCTACCGGGCTCACTTCAGCGAGAGCGCATCGGACACGCGAAAGCGCCTTCGTCGTCGAACACCGGACGCGAATGACCGGCCTCAGTAGCCGAGCGCCATGCCGTCCTTGCGGTGATCGGACGCGCCAAACAGCACGCCGCGCTCGTGGTCGATCAGGATGGCCTGCGCGCCGCCGATCGGTTCGTCGGCCCATTCGGTGATGTGGCCGCGACGATCGAGGTCGAGCTTCACCGCCTCCGAAATCGTCGGCTCCAGCGTAAGTCTGCCGCCAAAGCAAAAGCTGCGCGGCTGATCGCTTGCCCGCTGCGGGTCGAGATCGCGGTCGAATATCTGGCTGAGCATATGGGCATGGCCACAAGCCTGATACTGCCCGCCCATCACGCCGAAGCTCATCCGCGTCTTGCCGTTTTCCATCACCATCCCTGGTATGATCGTATGGAACGGCAGCTTGCGGGAGCCGATGGCGTTCGGATGCCCTTGCCTGACGACAAAGCCGGCCCCACGGTTTTGCAGCAGGACACCGGAGCGCGGCGCATAGATGCCGCTGCCGAAAGGCATGAATACCGAGTTGATGAGTGAGATCGCATTGCCGTCGCGGTCGACGACCGAAACATAGACGGTATCCCGGTGTGTGGGGGCGTCCCACACGGATAGGTCAGCGGCACGCTCCAGGCTGATTTCGCGGCGCATGGCCTCGATGGAGCGATCCGACAGCAGTTCCTCGACATCGAAGGTGATGTGCTCGGGATCGCTGATCAGCTGGTCGCGGCGGGCATAGCCGGCCTGGGTCGCCTCGGCAAGCAGATGGATGCGGTCGGCCTCGCTGAGCTTCGGGTCCCGCAGGTCGAAACCGTCGAGGATGCGGGTGATCAGCAGCGCCGCCAGACCCTGGCCATTCGGCGGGCATTCGAACAGGTCGCGACCGCGATATTTGCCCGAGATTGGCGTCGTCTCGAAAGCATTGTAGCTGGCGAAATCATCTTCCTCATGCAGACCGCCGAGCCCCTTCAGCACGCCGGTAATCTCCTCGGCGACAATTCCCCGATAGAAGCCGTCGCGGCCGTCGCGTGCGACCGATCGAAGCGTTGCAGCAAGGGCGGGGTTGATCATGCGACCGCCCACGCGCGGTGCGCGACCGTTCGGCAGGAAATAGGCGGCGGAAGCCGGGTTTTTCGCGACCCGGTCGCTATTGCGCTCCCAATCGCGGGCGACGCGCGGCGTCAGGAGGTAGCCATCCTCGGCGGCCGCGATCGCCGGGGCCAGCACACGCGCCATGTCGAATTTGCCATAGCTGCCGACCAGTCGGCACCAGGCATCGATCGCGCCAGGAACGGTAACAGCATGCGGGCTGTCGTCAGGGATATTGGTGAAACCGTGCTCGAGATAATAGTCGAGGCTCGCGCCCTTCGGCGAGCGGCCGGAGCCGTTGAGGGCGACCGGCGTCCCGCCCGCGGCGCAATAGAGCGCAAAGCAATCGCCGCCGATGCCGGTCATGAGCGGGTCGACAACCGATTGCAGCGCGACTGCAGCCACGGCGGCATCGACCGCGCTGCCGCCGGCGCGCAGGATATCGACGGCTGCAAGTGTTGCAAGCGGATGGGACGTCGCCGCCATGCCCTTGTCCGAAATCGCCACTGAACGGCCCGGCTTGAAAAAATCCCGCTGCGTCATCTCAAACGATCCTGCCTCTTTCGATGCCCATGGATGCCATCCAGCATTCGGGCCGTCCAATAAATTATGCGCCGGCTGCGCCGAGCCTCGTCAACAGCATCGCCCAGGCCGTCAGGCCGATGCGAAAGTTTGCCAGCCGGAAAAACTCGTTCGGCGCATGGTAATCCTCGTCGGACGTCGAGAAGGAAAAGAAGATCGCTTCCTTGCCGAGGTGTTTGCGGAAGGACGCGCCGATCGGGATCGTGGCGCCCATGGCAACCCGCAACGGCTTCTGGCCGAGCAATTCCGTCAGGACTGCCTCTGCGACTTCCAGCGCCGGCAGCTTGGGGTCCACGAAGAATGCCTCACTGCCGGGTCCATGCTGATGGATGTCGAGCGTGAAGCCGGGCGGCAGACGCGCCTTGAGGTGTCTCGTGATGACAGCAATGAGGTGTTCCGGCCTCTGGCCGGCAATCAGCCGGCAGGTGATCTTCGCGCTGGCGGAAGAGGGGATCACCGTCTTCGTGCCCTTGCCCTGATAGCCGCCGGAAATGCCGTTGAATTCGAGCGTCGGCTCCAGCCATTGGCGAATGAGCAGTTCGCGGCCCGATTTGATCGGGTCCGGCTTGGAAGAGCCGATCTCGCGGTAGTAGGCGTCGGCGTCGAAATCCGCGGCCTCGATGGCAGCGATGATCGTCGGATCCGGTGGGCTCGTGCCATCCAGGAAGCCATCCACCGACACGCGGCCGTCCCCACCGTGCAGCGAGGCCAACAACGACGCGAGTGCGCCGATGGGATTGGGTGCACTGCCGCCATGCCGGCCGGAATGCAGGTCCTTCGACGCGCCTTCGATGGTGATTTCGAGCGCGACCAAACCACGGCTTGCGACCGTGATCGATGGTCGGTCCGGCCGCCACATGGCGCCATCGGCAGAGATGACGAGATCGCAGGCCAGGCGGTCGGCATAGGTCTGCAATGTCGCTTCGAAGTGCGGACTGCCGGATTCCTCCTCACCCTCGATTAAGACCTTGAGGTTGACGGGAAGTTGTCCCGCCGTCTTCATGAAGGCCTCGGCCACGAGGATCGGGATCAGCAACGGCCCCTTGTCGTCCGACACGCCGCGGGCATAAAGCCGGCCGTCGCGCTCGTCAGGCTCGAATGGCGGCGTCTTCCACTTTTCCAGCGGATCAGATGGTTGAACGTCGTAGTGGCCGTAGACGAGGAATGTCGGCAGCGCAGCGTCAGTGACGATCTCGCCGAAGACCGCGGGATGGCCTCCGGTCACCAGCAACTCGACGGCAGAAAAGCCCGCACGCTTCAGCCGTTCGGCAACGAAATCGGCGGCGTCAGCTATTCCGTCTGCGAAGGCGGGATCGGTGCTGACGCTGGGAATACGGCAGAAGGCCTTGAGATCATCCAGCGCTTCGGCGAAATGCGCGTCGAGATAGGTTTGAATGTCGCTCATTTGCCGCCGTCCACGCTGATGACTTGTCCTGAAATCCAGCCGGCGAAATCCGAGGCAAAGAACATGACCATGGCGGCGATATCGTCCGGCACACCGAGGCGCTTCAACGCGATGGTCTGCAGCAGCTTTGCCTGACCGTCCGCACCCATCGCGTCCCATTGGCGCTCGGTCGTCGGATTGGAGCGGACGAAGCCGGGAGCGACGTTGTTGACCGTGATGTTCCACGCGCCGAGCTCGTGGGCGAGTTGCCGCGTCAGACCGATCTGGCCCGCCTTGGCACTTGCATAAGCCTGGATGCCGGTGAGCGAGATACCAAGGCCGGCACCGCTCGATATGTTGATGATGCGACCGGATTTCTGCTTCTTCATAACCGGCGCCACGGCCTGCGCCATGAAAAAGGCTCCCGACAGATTGACGTCGAAGATCGTTTGCCAGTCTTCCTCCGATATCTCCTCGATCGGCCGCCCGACCTGTCCCCGGACGCCGCCTGCGTTGTTGACCAGCACGTCTATCGAGCCGCAAGAGGTTGCAATGGCCGCGACCGTCAGTTGCACGGCGGAACGATTGCCGACGTCGAGAACATGCGAGTGGACCTTTTCGCCGCAAAGCGAGACGGTTTCCGCCAGACCCTGTTCGTTGACGTCGCAGATATGAACCGCTGCCCCGCGTGCGGCGAAAGCCTGTGCGATCGCTCGGCCGAAACCATGCGCCGCACCTGTGACGATCACGGTTTTTCGTTCGAAGTCGATGTTCATGCCGGTTCCCTCGCAAGCTCATCGAGATTGGCAAGATCGAGCGGCCGCTTGCCATCCTCGATCTCGTGGATCATCGCAACGACCCGCGCTGCAAGCGGCGTCGGGACGCCAAGCGAATGACCGATCTCGACGACGGGGAGAACCTGCGCATCCACCTCGGTCTTGCGTTTGCGGACAGCAAGGTCGCGCCAGATGCCCGAGTGTGATTTCAAAGACTTGCTGTTGTGGGCTACCATCTCGTCGAAGGAACGGGTGGTTTCGGAGGCGGCAGCCGTGGGTGCGAAGGCCGAGGGGTCAAAGCCGTCAAAGGGTTCCGGCACAATATTGTTGGCGGCAGCAACTGTGCCCACCTCGACTGCCAGCCTTGTGAGAACCGGGCGATACTTCGGGTTGGCGAGCACATCGACGATGCTGTCATTGCTGAGAGCAGTCCCGAAGAGCAGGGCGCCGTAGATGAGCTTGCCCCATAGGTATCCCCAGATGTTCTCGGTCAGGATCGCCTTCGGCTCGAATTCTCGCATCATCTCGTAGATCGCCTCGATGCGGCCCGTGAACTTGCCGTCCAATTCGCCGACGACGACGGCGCCATGGCCGCTATAGTGGACGACGCCAGGCTCCAGATAGTCGGCGCCGAAATTGACGAAGCAGCCGATGACGCGATGGATGCCGACGACCGGCGCAATGATCCGTTCATTGAGGCCGTTCTGGGCCGAGACCACATAACCGTCGGACGAAAGATGATCGACCAAAGCGTGGCTCGCCGGCTCAGTGTGGTGTGCCTTCACGCAGAGGAATATGCGATCATAAGTGCCCTCCAGGTCTTCCGGCAGAAAGGCCTTCGCCCGGACGGTGTCCTGGAAAATCGGGCCCTCGATCCTCAGGCCCTTCTCATTGATCGCCGCGACATGGTCTGCTGCGTTGTCGACAAAGATCACCTCATGTCCGGCCCTGATGAAAGCCGCCCCCAGCGTTCCGCCGATGGCGCCGGCGCCCCAGATGACAATCGGATTGCTCATGCCCAGCCTCCTTCGAGAAGCGCGCGTGTCTCCTTGACCGCAACATCCCAGATCGCATGCATTTCCTCATCGGGGCGCTCGTAGTAGCCGCCGAAATTTCCGTCGCCAAGATAGGCCTTGACGGCGTCCGGCCCCATGACGCGCATGCGGGCAAGGTCGATCATCGGTTTTTGTTGCGTCGGCAAGGTCGTGCCGGGCAGGCGGGTCCAGGGAAAATTCTCCATCCAGGACGCATGCGAGGCGACGGTGTCGATCTCCTGCACCTTGGCAAAGGTGTGCGGCGCATTCCACCAGTTGTGGAACTTGACGGCCATGCCTGGGTTATCGGCCATCCATTCGACGGCGAGGCTGCCCGCCGGCTGGTTGCCGCCATGGCCATTGACGATGAGAATACGCTTGAAACCCTGATGCTTCAGTCCGTCGAGAATGTCCCTGACGATACGCACATAGGTTTCCATGCGCAGGCTTATCGTGCCGGGATAGGCCAGAAAATAGGGCGTGATCCCGTAAGGGACGACCGGGAAAACCGGAATGCCGAGCGGTTCGGCAGCGTCGACAGCTATCTTTTCCGACAGGATCGAATCGACCGAGAGCGACAGTTGCGCGTGCTGCTCGGTACTGCCGAGCGGCAGGATCGCGCGGTCGTCGGTCTTCAGATAGGCTTCGATCTGTTGCCAGTTGGTGTCTGAAACTTTCATAATGTGTTCCTCCTAGTCCTTATTCGTCGTTGGTTGCCGGCCGCTTTGGCGGCGCCTCCGCTGGCTGCGTTTGCACACCGGCTGCGCGGATAATGGGGACGACGACCCTCTCGATATCGGCGGTATCGGGTGCGTGGCGATATTCGATGGCCTGGGTGCCCTCTGGAAGCAGGGCGAGGACGGACTCAGCTCCGGAGGCGTAGATCACGACACTTGCACGGGTGAGCAATGCATCCAACCCTTGCGTTTCGAGCGTCGCCGCGGCGATCTCGGTGACATGCGGTGCAAAGCGCTGCACGCCGCTCTTCATGATCGGCAGAAAATCCGGAAAGCGCGACACGACAGCGATGGACGCAAGGGAATCGAGCGACGCCAGCGCCAGCCGCGTTTCTTCGGAGGGCGTAAAACTGATGGTGACGACCTTGGTATTCGGCAAAAGGCCGGTCACCTCGCGGTGGCGGTTGGCGAAGGTGATGGCGAGGTCGGCGGAGTTTGCCCGAGCCTTGGCGAGCGTTTCCCGCTCAATGGCGGCCACGGTCAGCGGCTCGACGGTCACGCCACGGCCGAGCCGCGCTGCGACGAAGCGTGCATAACTTGCCGTCGCTTCCGCAAACAATCCGATCATCACGATCCGAAACTGCGGCCCGATGCTCTCGCGATAGAACACGCGCGAGCTGATCAAGGAGACGAGTTCGGTCGAGCGGATGCCAAGCGCATGGCTTTCGTCGATGAGTTGGTCGATGTGCCGATGTATGCCGCTTGCATCGGCACGGTTTGCCAGCCGCGATTGCAGGCTATCGGTGACGAAGGTACCCGAGCCCGGCCGTGCATCGATCAGGCCCGCGATCTTGAGATCGGCGTAGACCTGGCTGACCGTCATCGGCGCGACGCCAATCTTCTCGGCCAACTCGCGCACCGACGGCAGCGTTTCTCCAGCGGTTAATTCCCCGCAGGCGATGCCATATTCGATGAGACCCTGGAGCTGCGAGCGGATGGGTACCGGCAGATCGCGATCGATGAAAAACTCCATGAATGCGTTCGATCTAGCTGTTATAGTGAACTATGACGATTATCCTGCATCCGCGATTTTGGCATGTCAATTGCCAATCCTACGATCATTGAAACCTATAAGAATTCGATTGACTCCATTGAAAACGCGTGAAATCGTTATAGCCTACAAGAACACTTATTACTTATTTAAGAACAAGGGGAATGCCATGAAAACGATCGCCAAGGCGGCTCTCGTCGCAGCACTTCTTCTCGGCACCAGCGCATCGGCCTATGCGGTCGAGCGCGGCGGTACGATGACCTATGGCCGCTACGCCGACAGCCTTTTCCTCGATCCTGTTCTGAACGACGCCAATGTCGACATCTGGATCCTTTCCAACCTCTATGACACGTTGCTGCTGCCGACGGACGACGGCAAGGGCGTCCAGGCTGGTCTCGCCACCGAATGGAAGGTCGCGGACGACGGCTTGAGCGTGACGCTGACGCTGCGCGACGGCATCAAGTTCTCCGATGGCTCGCCGATCACGGCGGAAGACGTTGCGTGGTCGCTGAAGCGCGCCGCAAAGCCCGACAACGGCATCTGGAATTTCATCGTTGGCTCGGTCGCGGATGTGACGGCTTCAGGCGACAAGACAGTCGTCGTCAAGCTGAAGCACCCCGACCCGGCGATCCTCACGGCGCTGACCGTATTCAACACCAGCATCATGCCGCAGAAGGCGTTCGAAGCCTCGGCGGGTACGACAGACGCCGATAAGGCCAAGGCATTCGCCGAACATCCGATCAGCTCCGGCCCGTTCGTGCTGCAGTCCTGGGATCGTGGCTCGACCATGAAGCTTACCCGCAACCCGAACTACTGGGGCGTCGGTGAAGACGGCAAGCCGCTGCCCTATCTCGATGGGATCACCTTCGAGACCATTCCCGATGACGCGACGCGCATCCTCAAGCTCAATTCCGGCGAACTGGATGGCGCAGAGTTCATCCCCTATTCGCGCGTCGATGAGCTGAAATCGGCAAGCAATCTCGACATGAAACTCTTCCCCTCGACCCGGGTGGAGTATATTACGCTGAACGTGCGGCCTCAGCTTGCCGGCAAGGACAATCCGATGTCCAACCCCAAGGTGCGCCAGGCGCTGAACTATGCCACCAACAAGGAAGCGATCATCCAGATCGTCACCCATGGCGTCGGCACGCCGATGACCTCTTACATGTCGACGGCAACACCGCTGCATACCGGCGACAAGCCGCTGTTTCCCTACGACCTCGACAAGGCAAAGAGCCTGATGAAGGATGCGGGCTTCGCTGACGGGTTCTCGACCAGCATATTGGTGCTCGCCGGCAACCAGGACGAAGTCGGCATTGCGACCGCCCTGCAGCAGATGTGGGCCCAGATCGGCGTCAAGCTCGACCTGCAGCAGGTCGATAATCCGAGCCGCACCCAGCAATATCGCGACGGTACCTTCTCGATGCGCGAAGCGGCCTGGACCGACGATATCGCCGACCCGAACGAGATCACTTCCTATTTTGTCTACTCCCCGACGATCGGCGCATTGCACACGGGCTGGAAGAACGACGAGGCCGACAAGCTGTTCGACGCCTCGCAAAAAGAGATCGACGCCACGAAACGCGCTGCTCAATATGCCCGCATCCAGGAAATCTACAACGCCGACGGCCCGATCGTCCCGCTCTATGAGACGCCGTACCCGGTCGCGTTGAGCAAGAAGGTCCACGGGTTCCTGCAGATCCCGCTTGGCAACAACATCTTCTCCAAGGCCTGGCTCGACAAGTAATATTCAGGATCGGCGCGGACGGCATGATGCCGCTCCGCGCCGGCCTCTGATATCAGCAGGAATTCGGGGGCGGCGATTTGCCACTTTTCAGTTTTATAGTCCGTCGCATTCTTCAAATGATACCGACCGTGGTGTTCATCCTGGTCGTGACTTTCGTCTTGATCCGTCTTCTGCCGGGCGACCCGGCGAGCGCTATGCTTGGCGACCGCGCACTGGATGCGGATGTCCTGAGGATCAACGCGAGCCTTGGCCTCGACAGGCCTGTGATTATTCAGTTTTTCTATTTTGTCCGCCGCGTCTTTACCGGCGACCTGGGCAACTCCATCAGCCTCAAAATTCCCGTGCTACAACTGATCGCGCAGCGGCTGCCCGTGACGTTGATGCTGATCGGAATGGCAGCGGTCATCGCGCTGCTTCTTGCTGTGCCGCTCGCCTTCGTGGCGGCGCTGAAGCGTGAGCAGGCCCCCGATACTGCTATTCGCGGGGTCTTCCAGGTTGGCCTTTCAATGCCGGTCTTCTACATTGGCATCCTGCTGCTGACACTCTTTGCGGCGAACCTCAAATGGTTCCCGGTCGGCGGCTATGGCGACACGATCGGTAGCAAAGTTTACCACCTGTTCCTTCCAGCCCTGACGCTAGCCCTGAGCTTTGCCGCCGTCCTGATGCGCAATCTGCGAGCTGCCATCATCGGCGTCATCAATGCCGAATATGTCGACTTTGCGCGGTCAAAGGGGCTAAGATCAAGGATCATCCTGTTCCGGCATGTGCTTAGAAATGCACTGATTTCGACGATCACGCTCTTTGGCCTGCAGATCGGCTCACTGCTCGGTGGCGGCGTGATCACCGAGACGGTGTTTGCGGTCCCAGGTGCCGGACGGCTGATGATCGACAGCATCTATGGCCGCGACTACCCGGTTCTCCAAGGCCTGACGATTGCCCTTGCGGTGCTTGTCTCGCTGACCTTTCTGGTGACCGACATCGTTCAGGCCTGGCTCGATCCGAGGATCGCCCGATGAGCGTCGATGTCGCCGAAATCCCTGCTGCCAGGAAGTCGCGTTTCAAGCCGGCTGCCTTGCCGCGGACGCTGATCTGGGGCGCGATCATCCTCGTTGCCAGTTTGCTGCTTGCCTTCTTCCCATCGCTGTTTGCGCCCTACGACCCGATCGCCTTCGATTACAACGCGCTGCTGAAGGGGCCGAGCTGGGCGCATCCCTTCGGCACCGATAGTTTTGGCCGCGATGTGCTCTCGCGCGTCATTCATGCCTATACGATCGACATGCAGATCGCGGTCTTTGCGACCACCGGGCCATTTATCGTCGGCACGCTGGTCGGGGCTTTCGTCGGATATGCCGGTGGCATTACCGAGGCGATCTTCGGCCGCATCGTCGACGCCGTCGTCACCTTTCCGTTTCTGGTCCTGGTCATTGCCGTCGTCTCGGTTCTCGGACCGGGGCTTGGAAACATGTATGTCGCGATCGGCGTTGTCGGCTGGGTATTTTACGCGCGGCTGGTCGCCGCCGAGGTCAAGGTGCAGAAGCGCCTCGATTACGCCGATGCCGGTCGCGTCATGGGCTACACGCCGATGCGCATCATTTTCCGCCACCTGCTGCCGAATGCGATCACGCCCGCGATCATCTACTGGATGACGGACATGGCACTGGCGATCCTGCTCGGCTCGAGCCTCGGCTATCTCGGGCTCGGAGCGCAGCCGCCCGCTGCGGAATGGGGCGTCCAGATTGCCGATGGCAAGAACTTCATGACGACGGCCTGGTGGATCGCGGTTTTCCCGGGCGTGTCCATCGTGCTCACCGGGCTAGGTTTCAGCCTTGCCGGCGACGGCGCCGCCGAACTATTGAGGGTGCGCCGATGAGTGTTGCAATGGGCGAAAACACCGGACTGATCGTTCGTGGCCTGACCACGACGTTCGATACCACCCGCGGCGTGGCAATCGCCGCGGCCGATGTCGATTTCGATGTCGCACCGGGCGAGGTCGTCGGCCTTGTCGGTGAGTCCGGATCGGGCAAGAGCGTGACCCTGCGCTCGATCATGCGGCTCATCCGCGAACCGGGCCATGTCAGCGGCCGCGTCGAGTGGGGCGGTCGTGATCTCGTCGCCATGCCCGACGAACAGCTTAGGCGCATCCGCGGCAGCGAGATCGCGATGATCTTCCAGGAGCCGATGACGGCGCTCAACCCGGTGTTGCCGGTGGGTCAGCAGATCGAGGAGAGCCTCGTCGCGCATACAAGCCTTAACCGCCGGGAACGGCGGGCAAGGGCGCTGGAACTCATGAATATCGTCGGCATCCCGGCAGCCGAGCGGAGGCTCGGCGAGTATCCGCATCAGTTTTCCGGCGGCATGCGCCAGCGCGCGATGATCGCCATTGCCCTTGCCTGTTCGCCGAAGCTGCTGCTGGCCGACGAGCCTACCACGGCGCTCGATGTGACGATCCAGGACCAGATCCTCAAGCTGCTTCTCGATCTTCGCGACCGGCTCGCCATGAGCGTCGTCCTGGTCACCCATGACCTCGGGGTCGTCGCTGCGACCTGCGACCGGATGGCGGTGATGTATGCCGGGCGGATCGTCGAGACCGGGACGGTCGCCGATGTCTTCGCGCAACCGCGCCATCCCTACACCCGCGGTCTACTTGGCTCCGTGCCGCGCGGTCGAGCCGTGCGCACGATGCTGTCCTCGATCGACGGCACGCCGCCGAGCCTCACTGCCTTGCCGACAGGCTGCGCATTTCACCCGCGCTGCACCTTCGCGACCAAGGAGTGTCGGCGCGAACGGCCGCCGCTGGCTCCTGTGGCGCCGGGAAGGCTGGCCGCCTGTTTCCACCACGAGCAGGTTGCCGCGATGGAGGCGATCGTATGAGCTCGACCATTCCGATCATCTCCGTCGACGGAGTGACCAAGCGCTTTTCCGGACCCTTTTCGCTATCACGTCGGCTTGCGGGAAAGCCGCCGCTTGCAGTCCACGCCCTGAGCGACGTGACGCTAGAGGTCTATCGCGGCGAGACGCTCGGCATCGTCGGCGAATCCGGCTGCGGAAAGTCGACGCTTGCCCGTTGTCTCGTCCGGCTGCTCGATCCCGATAGCGGCGCCGTACGCTTCGAGGGCAAGGACATTGCCCAACTGAAACCGGGCGAACGCCGCGGCTTCAATCGCCGTGTCCAGATGATCTTTCAAGATCCGTACAGCTCGCTCAACCCACGCATGACGGTGAGCCAGGTCCTGAGTGAAGCGTTGAGTGTTCACAAGATGCGGCCGAAGGCGGAAATCCCGGGCCGCATCGCGGAGCTGCTCGAGCTGGTTCGCTTGCCGCAGGACGCTGCCGCACGATACCCGCACGAATTCTCCGGCGGCCAGCGCCAGCGCATCGGCATCGCCCGTGCGCTCGCTGTCGAGCCCGAGGTGATCGTCGCCGACGAGCTGGTGTCGGCACTCGACGTCTCGGTGCAGGCACAGGTCGTCAACCTGCTTTTGCAATTGCAGGACCAGCTACATCTGACCGTCATCTTCGTGGCGCATGACCTTAGACTGGTGCGCCACATTTCGCATCGCGTGGCGGTCATGTATCTTGGGCAGGTGATGGAGATCAGCCCATCCGAGGCGCTGTTCACGTCGCCGCGCCATCCATATTCCAAGGCTCTGCTTGATGCCGCGCCGGAACTCGATCCATCCCGCCGTAACCGGACAGCTGCAACGCGCGGTGAATTGCCGAGCCCGCTGGATCTCCCGCTCGGCTGTCCCTTCGCCAGCCGCTGCCCGCATGTATTCGAGCGCTGCATCGTCGAGCGACCGGTTCTGACGCCGCGCGGGCATGGCCAGAGTGCAGCCTGCCACCTGACGGGGTTCGGCGCTCCCGAAAGGTTAGCACAGTGGTAGAAGGCATTGATTCCATGAGCTTTGCTCGTTTCGAACTCGAAGTTGCCAAGGTCAACGACATCCTATGTGCCGTCAATCTCCTGACCTGGGATTCGCGCACCATGATGCCATCAGGCGGTGTCGAAGCGCGCGGCCGGCAGATTGCCACTTTGATGAGCCTCGCTCGCGACCTGGCCACAGGTGAGACGATGCAGCGGGCGATCGAAGATGCACGCGCAGAACTTAAAGGCATAGCGGCTGCCGACAACCGCAGCATCGCGCTTGAACAAGCGGCTTCATCCATCGGAACTCTCTCGCGAATCCCGGCTGAGCTTGTTGCGGCATCGGCAGAGCTGAAGACACGGGCGCAGGCCGCCTGGGCGGCGGCCAGGGCTGCCGATGATTTTGCCGGCTTCGCACCTATGCTCGAACGAACCATGGAAATGCAGCGGGAGATCGCCGCCGCAATCGGCTACCAAGAGCATCCTTACGATGCGCTGGTCGGCACCTACGAGCCGGGCATGAGCTGGTCGCGGTTGCGCCGCCTTTACAGCGAACTGCAGAAGGCGCTGATCCCGCTTCTTGCCGAAGCCAAGGGCGCGCGCACCAGAAGCGACATACTGGAGCGAGCATACCCGATCGAAAAGCAGCGCGCCTTCTCCAGCGCGATGGCCGCGCGCATGGGCTACGATTTCAGCCGCGGTCGTCTCGACGATACGGTCCATCCCTTCGAGATTTCCTTCACGCGCTCCGACGTGCGCATCACGGCGCGTTTTCGCGAGACGTGGCTGCCAGGCGGTTTGTTTGCCGTTTGGCACGAGGCCGGGCATGGAATGTACGAGCAGGGGGTATCGGAGAATTTCTCCCGCTCCACCTTCACCACCGATTTCGTCAATCTCTACGCTGTCGGTGGCTCGAGCTTCGGCATGCACGAGTCGCAGTCGCGGCTATGGGAAAATAGGGTCGGACGTTCGCGGCGCTTCTGGGATCTGCACTTCGGCGAGCTAAGAGGTGCATTCCCCGATCAACTGTCCGATGTGTCGATCGACGACTTCTGGCGATCCGTCAACGCCGCCCGGCCAAGTTTCATCCGCGTGGAAGCCGACGAACTGACTTACGATTTCCACATCATGCTGCGCTCCGAGGTCGAAGCCGGCCTGATCGCGGGCGAGGTCCGCGTGTCGGATCTGCCGGAGATCTGGCGCGAAAAGATCAAGGCCTATCTCGGGCTCGACGTGCCGACCGACACGCTCGGGGTGCTGCAGGACGTGCATTGGTCGTCGGGAATGGTGGGCTCGTTCCCGACCTATACGATCGGCAACGTCATGTCGTCGCAGCTGTTTGCCACTGCGCAAAAGGAGCGTTCAATCGCAAAGGGCCTGGACGGGGGCGACTATGCGCCGCTCAAGACCTGGCTGAACGATAAGGTCCACCAGTTCGGCCGCTCGAAAACCCCCAGCGAAATTCTCCTCGCCGCCACCGGATCCGACTTGTCGACAGACGCCTATATTGCGGATCTTGCACGGAAAGTCGCCGATCTGACTGCCTGAAACTCCCTTTCGCGACCGCGCTGATATCTCCGGAGGCTCTTCCGACCGGTTAGGCTTGCACGGGTTTCGACCAGAGGGCATTGTCGCCGCGGGAGCATTGGGAGTCGATGAAATTGCCGAAATCGCATGGACCTTTGGCCGCGCGAAGGCCCAGGCGAGATCCTGGCAAGCGCGTGACGTTGCGCACCGTCGCCAACGCGCTTGACCTGTCGGTGACGACAGTCAGCCGAGCACTGAAGGAAGGGCCCGAGGTCAACGGCGAGACGATCGAGCTGGTCAAGAAGGTCGCGCGCGAGCTCGGCTATCGGCCTAATCTCGGCGGGTTGAACCTGCGCACCGGCAAGACCAATGCTATCGGCATCATCCTGCCTTTCGAGCGCCAGGGCGACATGAACATCGTTGTATCGTCGCTGGTCGAGGGCGTGTCGAGCGGAATGAAGGCGCTTGGATATCGCACAACGGTCGTGCCGCAATTGCAGGCCGACGATCCGCTGCAAACGGTGCGGGACCTCGTCGAGGAAGGGTCTGTCGATGGCGTGATTCTGACCCACACGCGGCCGCAGGACGATCGCGTCAAATATCTGCTCGAAGTCGACATACCCTTTGTCACGTTCGGGCGCACTGAGCTCGTGAGTGCGCACCCGAGCGTCGATATCGATCATGAGCTGGTGGGTGAGGCGGCGGCGCGCATGCTTCTCGATGCGGGCCATCCGGCGCCGTTGCTGATCGCGCCGTCCAGCCAGTTCACCTACAGTCTGCAATTCGTCAAGGGCTGGACGAAGGCCTTCACCGCGCGCAACCTCAGCGTCCCGGATAAGCTGATCCATTTCACGCCGACGACGCCAAACAGCGGACAGGAAGTCGCCACCAACATCGCCGCATGGCACCCGGAAGCGACAGCTGCCTTCGTCGCCAGCGAAGAAGCCGCACTCGGCTTTCTTGCCGGCCTTCGGCTGGTCGGCCGGCAGGCGGGCCGGGATTTTGCCATCGTCACCTATGGCGGCACCAAGCTTCATGATTTCTTTAATCCACCACTGAGTGCTTTTTATTATTCGAACTACCTGATCGGTGAGAGGTTGGCTGCCTTGCTGCAGAGATCGATCGCCGGCGAGGATCCCGCCACTTTGCGCGAACTCGTCGTGGCCGAGCTGGTCGATCACAAAAGCCAGTTCCTGGCCGGCTAGGCAGACGCACCGCCCAGATATCGACGCGGCTCGACCCTGAAATTTGTAACGTTATGATTTTGCCGATGCGTTCAATTTTTGCTGCTTTGCGGCATGAGTAGGTGATTGACATGACTTGGCTCATCCTTCATTCGTAACGTTACAAATCGCAGGTTGGTTGGTTTTGGAGATCCGCACTGTGAGATAACAGCGAGGCAGAAGAGCAGGTGCCGACGCCATGGCGTCTGTCTTCACGGGAGGACGATGTGGCCCCAGGTTCACTTTTTTTCGGATCCACCATTTGGACATTCAACTGGAACCCGCCTTTCGAGGCCCCGCTTAGGCGGCTTGCAAAGACCGGATGCAAGGGTTTCGAACTGACAGCATGGTCGGTCGATATGCTTGGTGACTACTACACGCCTGGCAAGATACGCGAGCTCAAAACGCTCGCTGACAGCGAGGGACTGACCCTCACCAATTTCTTCTACAACCTGCCCTTCAGCTACAAAGCGGGCGCAGCATGCTCCACGATCGATCTCGATGCCTATAAGCGCGGCGTCGACGTCGTGGCGGAGATCGGCTCGCCGATCATGACCAGCATGACGCCCTATCCGTTCGGCTCTGAAGTACGACCGATCCTGCAGCGGCCAACGTCGCAGGAGTGGACCGCCAAGGTTGAGCCTCAATGGAACTGGACAGCGGAATATGATGCCGTCGTCGACGGCTTCGCCAAGGCTTGCGAGATCGCCGACAAGGCCGGAATTCGAGTTGCCGTTGAACCGCACCCCTATCGCTGGGTCAGCTCAGGGCAGGGCATGCTGCGCCTGATCGAGCGCACCGGCGCTGCCAACCTCGGGCTCAATTTCGATCCGAGCCACCTTTTCCCGGCCGGCGACATGCCACACTACGTCGTGCTGGCGCTGGGCGACCGCATCTTCAACACGCATTTTTCCGACAATGAAGGCCACACCAACGCCCACTGGCGTCCCGGTCGCGGCAAGATCGACTGGAAGGCGATTTTTGCAGCACTCCGGACCATCGGCTATTCCGGGCCGATCACGCTCGAGCTCGAGGATGCACCCGGGGCTTCGCACTGGACGCATATGCGCGAGGCCACGCCAGAGTTTGACGACGAAATGCGTCGCGGCATCAAATATTTGCGTGAAAGCGCTGCCGAACTCGATATCCCGATTTCCTGAGGACGATATAGATGAGCACCCAAACCCCAATGAAGGTCGGCATCGTCGGCGCCGGCAATATCAGCGCCACCTATGTGGCGACGTTGCATATGTTCGATTTCATCCGCGTGAAATCGATCTACGATGTCTACGATGAATCTGCCAAAAAGCTCGCGGCACAGTTTGGCCTAGAGGCCGTTGCTCTCGACGCGATGCTTTCCGACCCGGAGATCGGGTTGATCATCAATCTCACGACGCCAACGTCGCACTATGCGATCAGCAAGAAGGCACTTCTGGCCGGCAAGCATGTCTATTCGGAAAAGCCACTTGGCGTCACCATGGAAGAGGCCGACGAACTGATGACGATCGCGCGTGCAAGCGATCTGCGGCTCGGCTGCGCGCCGGATACTTTTCTGGGCGGCGGCCACCAGCTGACCAGGCGGCTGCTCGATGAAGGTCGGATCGGCAAGGCGGTCTCGGCGACAGCCATGCTGCTTTTGCCAGGCCACGAGCACTGGCACCCGAACCCCGCCTTCTTCTACGGTCGCGGCGGCGGACCGATGCTCGATGTCGGACCTTACTATGTGACTAACTTGATCGCCCTGCTTGGCCCCGTTCGCGAAGTCTTCGGAATGGCCAAGATCACCCGCATCGAACGCCAGGTCAAAACCGACCCGCGGCGCGGCGAGACCATCAAGGTTCTGGTTCCGACCCATCTGACCGGCGTAATGGAATTTCATAGCGGCGCGACGATCACCATCGCCACCAGCTTCGACGTGATCAAGCACAAGCATAACCAGGTCGAAATCTATGGGTCCGAGGGCTCGATGGTGACGCCGGACCCGAATAATTTTACCGGCAAGGTGGAAATCTTCCAGGATGGCGGCGAGGAATGGCAGGACATTCCGGTAGATCACCCTTACACCGAGGGCGTTCCGGGACATCTGGGGCTCCGTGGTCTCGGGGCTGCCGAAATGGTGGATTCCCTTCGGGCTGGCCGTCAACACCGTGTTTCTGCGGAGTTAGCCTTCCATGCGCTGGAGGTGATGACGGCATTCGAGCGTTCGGCGCAGTCTCGCAGGGTCGTGGCTATTCACAGCAGTTGCGGGCGTCCGGACCCAATTCCGCAAAAGGTTGAAAAAGGGCGTTTCACTTAAGGAGAGAATATGAATAGATTGTCTCTCAGCAGTCCTTCCAGACAGCAAAAATTGATGAACGGCAATTGCGGCCATCGCTTTTGACCGTCTGCGAGCCGGGAGAGGAGCCCGTCGTGGTTGTGGAAGGAAGAGCTTTGTGAGCCGATGCCCAACGGGTGCGGTGATCGATCAGGCGTATTTTGGCGTCATAAAAAGGAGGAGGAGCATATGCGTAACTTTTTGATGGCATTGATCGGGGCTACGGCGCTGATTACCGTCGGCGTCGCCGGCGCCCAGGCGGACGGCAAGAAAGCTGAAGTTCTCCATTGGTGGACATCGGGCGGCGAAGCTGCAGCCGTGCGGGAACTTGCCAACGCGTTCAACGCCGCAGGCGGAGAATGGGTCGACACGGCCATCGCCGGTTCAGGATCGACGGCACGCCCGATCGGCATCAACCGCATCGTCGGCGGAAATCCGCCAACGGCCATGCAGTTCAATACCGGCACGCAGATGAACGACCTTGCCGAGCAGGGTCTGCTTCGCACGCTCGACGATCTAGCGGAAAAGCAGGACTGGAAAACGGCGCTGACGCCCGCCTTCTACAACGCCATCCAGTATAAGGGCCACATCTACGGCGCGCCGATCAACGACCATGGCCAGAACTGGTTGTTCTATTCCAAGGCGGTTTTCCAGAAGGCCGGCGTGACTGACGAGCCGAAGACCTGGGACGAAATGTTCGCCGCCCTCGACAAGATCAAGGCAGCGGGCCTCATTCCGGTCGCGGTCGGTGGACAGCCTTGGCAGCTGCAGCTGATGTTCAACTCGATCCTGCTCGGCGATGGCGGCAAGGAACTCTATTCCAAGGTCTACAAGGACCTCGATCCGGAAGCCGTGAAATCCGACAAGTTCAAGCATGTCGCCGAAGTCTTCGCCAAGCTGCGCAAGTATCAGGACGAAGGCAGCCCGAACCGTGACTGGAACGTCGCGACCGGCATGCTGGTCGACGGAAAGGCCGGCATTCAGTTCATGGGCGACTGGGCCAAGGGCGAGTTCATCCATGCGGGCCTCGTCGCCGACAAGGATTTTGGCTGCGTCCTCGGACCGGGTGAAAGCAACTTCATGATGGGCGGTGACATCTTCGTCTTCCCGGTCCTCAAAGATCCGAATGCCGTAGAAGCGCAAACCCTGCTCGCAACGGTCATCATGTCCAAGGAAGGCCAGCTTGCCTTCAACTCTAAGAAGGGATCGGTTCCAGTTCGCCTCGACGTCGACACATCGAAGCTCGATGCCTGCGCCCAGAAAGGCTTGAATGCCCTTAAAGACCCGAGCCGGCAGATTCTCGCCGCCGACGTTCTGACAAGCCAGGACGTGCTCCAGAGCCTCAGCGATCTTGTCGCACAGTTCTGGACCACGCCGACGATGACTGCCGATCAGTTCGCTGACGGATGGGTCAAGGTTGTCGAGCAGGCCAAGTAGTCTCGATCCGACATTCGTACGGCGGCAGAAGATTTCTGCCGCCGGTTTCCGTATTCGGAAGAGGAGCTACACATGAAGCCAATGCGCAAACGCAAGATATCCCCCTATATCGCGCTGTTTCCGGCCTTCGTCATCGTGCTGTTCGCCTATGTCGTCACGGTCATCTGGAACATCTGGATTTCTTTCACCGATTCCAAGCTTCTGCCGGTCAACACCTTCATCGGCTTCAAGAATTATGCGCGCCTCTTTGACACGGATCGCTGGACGATTTCGCTGTATAACGTGGTGATCTTCGGCGTGCTCTTCATCATAGGCTGCCTGGTTCTCGGTTTCCTGCTGGCCGTCATGCTCGACCAGAAGGTGCGCTTCGAAAATACGTTCCGCACGATCTTCCTCTACCCCTTCGCCATGTCGTTCATCGTTACCGGCCTTGTCTGGCAATGGATCATGAACCCGACGCTCGGCGTGCAGAAGGTCGCCGATCTCTGGGGCATGGACTGGTTCCGGTTCGACTGGATCGTCCGCGGCGATCTTGCCATCTACGTCATCGTGCTCGCCGGGATATGGCAATCCTCGGGCTTGGTGATGGCGATCATGCTTGCGGGACTGCGCGGCGTCGACAGCGAGCTTTGGAAAGCGACGCGCATCGACGGCATCCCGACCTGGAGGGTCTACCTGCACATCGTTTTGCCGATCCTGCGGCCGACGATCATCACGGCAACGGTCCTGCTGGCGATCGCGGTGGTCAGGGTCTACGAGCTGGTGCTGTCCACGACTGGCGGCGGACCCGGCATCGCGACGGAAGTGCCCGGCAAGTTCATCATGGACTACCTGTTCGGTCGCGCCAACATCGGCCTTGCGACAGCCGCCTCGTCGGTCATGTTCGTCACCGTCGTCATCGCGGTAACGCCTTGGCTCTACTACGAATACTTCCGCGAAAAGCCGAGGTCAGCCTTATGACAGTGATAACGTCAACTACGCCGCTCGCCGAGGGCCCTTCGGGTCGCAAGCCGCAGCACTTTTCACCCGCCCGCATCGGCGTTTATGTATTCCTCATCATGGCGGCCGCGTTCTTCCTGCTGCCGCTTTACGTGATGGTCATGACGTCGCTGAAGACGATGCCCGAAATCAGGCAAGGCAATATCTTTGCCTTGCCACAGGCGTGGACCGTGGAAGCGTGGAGCCAGGCGTGGAGTTCGGCTTGCACCGGGCTCAACTGCGGCGGCATCCGCGTCGGCTTCTGGAATTCCGTCAAGATCCTGATCCCGAGCATGATCCTGTCAATCTTCATCGCGTCGCTGACAGGCTATGCGCTTTCCTTCTGGCGGGTTGCCGGGGCGAATGTCCTCTTCGCGATACTGCTTCTCGGTGCCTTCATTCCCTATCAGGTGTTCCTCTATCCGCTCGTTCGCCTCTATGCCGGCATCGGCATCTACTCGACATTGCCGTGCATCATCATCACCCATACCGTGTTTGGGCTACCCGTCTTGACGCTGCTGTTCCGCAATTATTATGCCAGCCTGCCGCTGGAGCTTTTTAAGGCCGCCCGCGTCGACGGGGCAGGGCTCTGGCAGATATTTTTCCTGTTGATGCTGCCGATGTCGATACCGATCCTGGTGGTGGCAGGCATCTTGCAGGTTACCGGTATCTGGAACGACTTCCTCTTCGGCGTCGTCTTTGCCGGTCGTGAAAACCTGCCGATGACCGTGCAGCTCAACAACATCGTCAATTCGACACAAGGCGAGAAGCTCTACAACGTCAATATGGCCGCAACCATTTTGACGGCTCTCGTGCCGCTCATCGTCTATTTCGGATCGGGCCGCTGGTTCGTGCGCGGTATCACGTCGGGCGCGGTCAAGGGATAACCCGGCCGGTGGGTTTTCGCTAAAGTGATCGACCTGCGGCGGCGGTTGCCTGCCGCAGGTTCAAGACTCAGTTGGTCTTTGCAAGCTCCCTGTCCACGACCGACAGAAAACGCGGATCCTCTGCGGTGACGTCTGGCGCAAAGCGCGCCGCTACCTTGCCATCCCGACCGATCAGGAACTTTTCGAAATTCCAGAGAACCTCGCTTCTGTCGCTGGTCGCGAGGCCGTGCCCCTTGAGGCGGTCGCGCATCGGGCCGTCGCCGATCGATTCAGGAGCCAGGGCGGTAAGCTGCCGGTAAAGCGGATGCTTTTCCTCGCCCTTCACCGAGATCTTCGAGAAGATCGGGAATTTCACATCGTAGGTGCTGGTGCAGAAGGCGACGATCTCCTCGTCCGAGCCGGGTTCCTGGCCCTTGAAGTCGTTGGCCGGAAAGGCCGCAATCATGAAACCCCGGTCCCGCTTGTCTTCAAAGAGTTTTTCCAATCCCTCATATTGCACCGTCAGACCGCATTTCGAGGCAACGTTGACGACGAGGATGACCTCTCCACTGTAGTCGTTCAGCGTGGTCTCGCGGCCGTCGGCGCGCTTTACTGGAATATCAAGCAGCTTGTCGCTCACAAATTCGCTCCTGTTTTCTCGCTTTGGATGGCTTAGGCCACATCGGTCGCCGATATGATCGCCAAGCTCTGGCGGTGTCAAATCACGTCATCGATCGTTCTCTCTGATCAGTGCTATGAATGCTCGCAGTGACGCCGGCATGTGCCTGCGGCTCGGATAATACAGGCAGAGACCTGGAAGCAGCGGCGTCCAGTCCTCGAGCACGCGTACAAGTTTCCCGGCAACAATGTCCTCTTCGACCGACCATTCGGACAGATGCGCCAGCCCGGCTCCTTGCCGCGCTGCTTCCAGAATGAGCGTAGGCTCGTCGAGCGTCAGGGCGCCCGCAACGTCGATACTGTGTGCTTCTCCGTCGCGCTCGAATTCCCAGCGATAGATGATCCCGCTCGGCAAACGGCTCCGGAGGCAGGTATGGGCGACTAGGTCCTGTGGGATAAAGGGCAGCGGACGCGTGTCGAAATAGCCGGGCGATCCAACGACGGCGTAGCGAAGCGACGGCCCGAACGGTACTGCGATCATGTCCTTGGGCACATTGTCGACCGTTCGGACACCCGCATCAAAACCATCGACAACGATGTCGACAAGTCGGCCGTCAGTGACGAGATCCACTTTCATATCGGCATAGCGGCGAAGATATTTCAGCACGATCGGCGTCAAAATCCGCCTTGCTGCCCCCACAGAACTATTGATCCTCAAGGTTCCGCCCGGCGTATGCCGACGGTCGTTCACTGCCTCCATTGCCCCGTGAATGTCCGACAGCGCCGGCGCGACCGTGGCGACGAATCCCTCTCCCGCCTCCGACAGCGACACACTCCGGGTCGTCCGATTAAACAGGCGGACGCCGAGCCGCGCTTCAAGGCCGGCAACGGCATGGCTCAGTGCCGTCGACGACATGCCAAGTTCTGTGGCCGCGGCCCGAAAGCTGCCGTGGCGCGCAACGGCGATTACAGCCTCGAGTTCGATCAGTCCCGATTTATGCATTATCCCGATTCCCGCACCACGTCATGCCGTTCTGTCCAACTTATCCAAATAGTCTATGCGCGTATATCAATGGAAACGTGACTGTCCCTCGATCAGCGGGCGCGGCCTCTTTCATTGGAGAAGAACATGCACATCATCGAAACGATCTACATAGACGGCAACTTCCTCACGCCGCACGGTAAGGAGTATTTCGACCTCTACAATCCCGCAGAGGAAACGAGCATCGGCAGGGTGCGGCTTGGAGACGTCGAGGATACGCGACTTGCAATTGCGGCGGCCAAGCGCGCGTTCCCGGCATTTTCGAAGACGAGCAAAGAGGAGCGAATAGCGATCCTGCAGCGCTTGCACGCAGCGGTGAACGCCCGGAGCGAAGCACTGACGGAAGCGACGGTTGAAGAATACGGCGCGCCGGTCGCCCGCGCTTCCTGGGGCGCGGGATATGCGGCCGAGTGTTTTCTCAATGCGGCAAAGACGCTCGAGCAGTATGAATTCGAGCGTACGATCGGATCGGCCAAAGTGGTCTTGGAGCCTCTCGGCGTCGTCGGGCTGATTACGCCGTGGAACAACAATTATGGCTTCATCTGCAACAAGCTCTCGATGGCAATCGCCGCCGGCTGCACGGCAGTCATCAAGCCAAGCGAAATGAGCGCTTTGCAGACGCAGATCCTGACGGAATGCCTGCACGAGGCGGGCGTTCCCGCCGGCGTGTTCAATATCGTCAACGGCCGCGGCGATGTGGTGGGTGCCGAACTGAGCGTCAACCCGGATATTGCGAAGATTTCCTTCACGGGGTCGACCGCCGTCGGCAAGTCCATCTTGCGCACGGGCGCCGAGACAATGAAGCGGGTGACGCTGGAACTGGGCGGCAAATCGCCAACTGTGGTCCTCGATGATGCCGACTTCGCCACGGCAATCCCGCAGGTGATCGCCGCCGGCTTCGGCAATAGCGGGCAAGCCTGCGTCAACGGCACCCGCATATTGGTGCCTGAAGCCCGTCTTGCAGATTTCATCGCGCAGCTGAAGTCCGCAGTCTTGAGGTTAAAGGTCGGCGATCCCCGTGATCTCGATACCTTGATCGGCCCGATGGTGAGCAAGAAACAATATGAACGAGTTCAACGATATATCGCGCTGGGAAGCGAGGAGGGGGCCACCGTGATCACCGGCGGGGAAGGGCGCCCAGCGGGGATGGAGAGTGGTTATTTCGTCAGGCCGACCGTCTTTTCAGGCGTCACCAACAACATGACCATCGCACGCGAGGAGATTTTCGGGCCGGTCGTTGCTGTTATCAGCTACAGGACCGAGGACGAGGCGATCGAGATCGCCAACGACACGATTTATGGCCTGCAGGCATATGTGATGTCGGAAAACCCGGATAGGGCGCGTGCCGTCGCGTCACGCATCGTCGCCGGTCGCGTTCACATCAATGGCGTCCACACAGAGACGCAAGCTCCCTTCGGCGGCTTCAAGCAATCGGGTATCGGCCGCGAGTTCGGCGTCTTCGGGCTGGAGGCTTATCTCGAGCCGAAGACTATTCTGGGCGTCTAGATCAGCGGTGCGCCGACGACGCAAACCTGCCAGCCAACCGGTAGCGTAACGCAGTTCTTTGCGCTTACGTCACATCTCATATAATCGTGAACGACGGCTCATCTTTTTAGAATGCGACCCCGTTGACATCTGCTCGAGCAGGGATGCAATGGCTGCGGAAAGATTGCGGACCTGCTTCGCGGTCGCTTGCCCCTCCCGGTTTCAATCTCAAATATCTGCTATTCGCCGCGCAGGCCGCTTGGCCAAGGTCTCTCTGACTGGGCGACACCGTCTGAAGGAAATGCCATGCTCGACTATGCAGACCGTTCGAAGCGTCCCCTGGTCGTCGGCTCAATCGTGCTGGCGACATTCATGGTGGCCATCGAGGCGACGATCGTGGCGACCGCCATGCCGCGCATCGTCGGGCAGCTTGGCGGCTTCACCTATTACAGCTGGGTCTTCTCGGCATTTCTGCTGGCGCAGTCTACAACGACGGTCATCTACGGCAAGCTGTCCGACATCTTCGGCCGCAAGCCGATCCTGATCGGTGGCATCCTGATCTTTCTCGCCGGCTCGGCACTTGCTGGCTTTGCCTGGTCGATGGCATCTCTGATCGTCTTCCGGCTCGTCCAGGGGCTCGGCGCCGGCGCCATCCAGCCGGTGACGACTACGATCGTCGGCGATCTCTACAAGCTCGACGAACGCGCACGGGTGCAGGGTGTGCTCGCCAGCGTCTGGGCCGTTTCCGCGGTCATCGGACCACTTGCCGGCGGTCTCATCGTCGACAACATCTCCTGGGCATGGATATTCTGGATCAATTTGCCGATCGGCTTCCTGACGATCGTCGGCTTCGTCCTCTTCCTGCACGAAAAGATCGAGCCTCGCGAGGCGAAGATCGACTACCTAGGCACGATACTGTTTTCGATCGCGATCGTTTCCCTGCTGGTCATTCTGACGGAGACGGACGCCGAGCTATGGGTTATCGCCTCTTTTGCTGCGCTGTTTATTGGAAGCGGCATCCTTTTTATCCTGCAGGAGCGCCGGGCGCCGGAGCCGATCATCTCAATCGCCCTGTGGGGCCGGCGACTGGTGGCAACCTGCAATGCGGCGACGCTTCTGGCCGGCATGGCGCTGATCGGGCTGACAACGATCCTGCCGATCTATGTCCAGGGCGTGTTGGGGCGCTCGCCGCTTGTCGCCGGCTTCACTCTGACCATGCTGATTGTCGGCTGGCCGCTAGCCGTCATGCTGTCCAGCCGGTTTTTTCGCACATTCGGTATTCGTCGGACATTGCGCGTCGGCAGTTTCATGTTCCCTTTCGGCGCCGCCTTCCTTCTGTTTCTGACACCGGACAGCAGCCCGATCCTTGCCGGCATCGGTTCATTCCTCATGGGCTTCGGCATGGGCCTCATCAGCCTCACCAGTATCGTCCTCGTACAGGACAGCGTCGAATGGTCGATGCGCGGCAGCGCCACGGCGTCGATCATCTTTTCGCGCAGCCTTGGCAACACGCTCGGCGCTACGGCGCTCGGTGCGGTGCTCAATATCGGCATCACCCATTTCGGCAGTGGTGCGCTGGCCGCAAAGCTTCACGACGTACTCAACCAGCCGACAGGACTGTCCGACCTGTCGGCAAACCCGGCGATCCGCCTCGTGTTCTATTCGGCGCTTCACTGGAGTTTCTGGGGTGTCTTCGTCGTGGCGATCCTGACCTTTGCCACCACTTGGCTGATCCCAATTACCCATCACGCCGGACGAAAGCCGTCTTCACGCGCGGACGCGCAGGAGGCGATGTCGCACTGATTGCCGTGCGGGTTTGAACGAGCCGTAAAAGCGGTGTAACTGCACTCGACAGCGGTCGGTGCCTGAACACATATTATCGGGCACCTTGGCCCGGAGTCGGAGCAATCTCTTCATGGCGGACTTATCTACAGACAAGCCGGCCGGCGCCGAGCTCACCTCACATTCCCGGCCCTTGCTGATAGCGCTGCTTGTCGCTGGTGCCTTTTTTATGGAAAATCTCGACGGGACGGTCATTGCGACCGCGTTGCCGCAAATGGCGGTTTCCTTCGGCGTCCGTCCGGTCGACCTTAATATCGGCATGAGCGCCTATCTTCTGACCCTTGGTGTATTCATTCCGATCAGCGGCTGGATTAGCGATCGTTTCGGCGCCCGTCCGGTTTTCACCGCTGCGGTCGTGGTCTTCACGCTTGCTTCCGTTCTCTGCGGTTTCGCGGATAGTATCGGGACGTTCGTTGCCACGCGGATACTCCAGGGCATAGGCGGCGCGATGATGGTGCCTGTCGGTCGCCTCGTCGTTCTCAACAACACGCCCAAGGACCAGCTTATATCGGCGATCGCGACGATCACTTGGCCGGCGTTGGTGGCGCCGATCCTCGGACCGCCGCTTGGCGGCTTCATCACCGACCACGCCACCTGGCGATGGATCTTCTTCCTGAACCTGCCGCTCGGCGTGTTCGCCCTCATCTTTGCAATGATCCTTATCCCGCAGACGAAACAGGCCGCCGCACCGCCTTTTGACTGGCTTGGTTTCGTCGTCAGCGGCTTTGGCCTTGCCGGTCTGATGTACGGCCTGGAGCTCATTGGCCGGCCGGACCCTGTTTGGCTGCAGGCCTCTGCCTATCTCGCCGTCGGCGTCCTGCTGCTAGTCGCGGCGATCATTCATTTCCGTCGCACCAATCATCCGCTGATCGACTTTTCCGGGCTGAGGCTGCCAACTTTCAAAGTGACGATTGCCGGCGGATCGCTTTTCCGCACTGCCATCGGCGCTGTTCCGTTCCTCTTGCCGCTGATGTTTCAGGTGGGTTTCGGGCTTAGTGCCTTTCATGCCGGTCTGATAACGCTCGCTGTATTCGCCGGCAACCTCGCGATGAAGCCGGGGACAACATGGATTCTCCGGCGTTTCGGCTTCAAGCGGGTGCTGGTCGTCAATGGCGTTATCAATGCGGTCCTCATTGCGGCCTGCGCGCTGTTCTCCCCCGCCACGCCTCTCCCCTTCATGCTGATCATTCTTTTCCTGGGCGGCATGTGCCGCTCGATGCACTTCACAGCGCTGAACACCATCGCCTTTGCCGATATTCCGGCGAAGCAGATGACCGGCGCCAACACGCTGTTCAGCACGGCGTTCCAATTGACGATGGGTATGGGAATAGCCGTCGGAGCCATCGGAATTCGCATCGGCCAGGCTATTTCAGGTCCGATGGGGCTTGGGGGGCTGACAGCTATTGAGTTTCGGCTGGCTTTTGTCATGCTGGGTATTATCGCTTTGCTTGCGACTGTCGACTGCCTGCGTCTCGATCCAAAGGCGGGCGACAATGTTTCCCGCAAGCAGAAGCCGGGCGCAAAGAAGACAGCCTGACGCGTCCTCGACTGCGGAGACTTTGCCGCCCGTTGCCGATGGCGCAGAAACGAACTTACCTTATGCAGGACCTGTTGAACCAATGTCAGTGGAGGAAGTCATGACCGGCAATCCAGTCGACAACGAAATGAACTCGGGCCCCTCAGCAAAACAGGCGACGGTGACCGGCGTCGAAGGCCTGGCCGAAGCCAAGGATCGCCCCGATCTCAAGGGCGTGTGGCAGGATGAAAAGGCGACCGCCAATGCCAAGCATGATCGCCCCGATCGCCAAAGCGGGGACGAGCCGCTAGGCGATGCGTTGAATATCGGAGCCGGACAGGTCAGCTCGCCCTACCTGACTGTCACGCAGGCGGATGTAATCGCGAAGCAAACAAACCGGAATAATGGAAAATGAAAACCGGCATCGTTCGAGCGGAGCTATTGCAGGAATATTGCTGGTAGTCCGACCAACAAAATTAGAAATAAGGCGATGCTTAGCAAACGAAGCGTCCTTGCCCGACGCGCGCGTTGTCCAGTCCAATCGTAGGCCATGATCGATTTAATGCTCCCCATCGATGAATTGTGCCTGCTGAAACAATAGTCAAGGATATTGATCGAGTAAGCTTGCTTGAAACTTTCCTAAATAAGATGCCTATAATGTAGCCAATTATCATATTGTAGCGGCGTGAAAGGCACAACCCCGGTGCAGAAGATGGCTAGTGTGCCAGTTTTGGGGCATGCTGGGGAGGCCGACAGGTTGGAACACTCGACGCCACGTGCGATGTTTGGCGGCTGCTCGGCAAGCAAAGTTTCCATCGGACGGTGCTGGAGCGACGGATCTACGAAATTGCTCTTTGATGCGCCGAATCGGCGAAAATCATTTTATCCCGCTCATCCCAACCTATATAAACACATGCATCTGCTCTCGCCGAACAGCGAGACCAATCCTAGACATAGACGCAAAGGAAATGTCGTGATGACGAAGGTGCGTGCCCTGGTTCTTGAGCGCCAACATGAGTTGGCATTGCGTGACATCGACCTGCCGCAGGCAGTCGGACCGGGAGAGGTCAAGATCAAGATCCACACTGTCGGCGTTTGCGGTTCGGATGTGCATTATTTTACACACGGCCGGATCGGTCCTTTCATCGTCAATGAACCGATGGTGCTCGGCCATGAGGCCGCGGGCACCGTGGTCGAGGTCGGGGAGGGCGTTACCCATCTTAAGATCGGCGACCGTGTTTGCATGGAACCGGGCATTCCCGATCCGAATTCGAGGGCGAGCCGTCTTGGAATGTACAATGTCGATCCCGCAGTGCGGTTTTGGGCAACTCCGCCGATCCATGGCGTCCTCACGCCCTTCGTTGTGCATCCGGCCAACTACACCTTCAAACTGCCTGATAATGTCAGCTTCGCCGAAGGCGCCATGGTCGAACCATTTGCCGTCGGTATGCAGGCCGCGACCAAGGCGAAAATCACCCCAGGCGACACCGCTGTGGTGCTCGGTGCCGGGCCAATCGGCACCATGGTTGCGATTGCGGCCCTTGCCGGCGGTTGCGCCCGGGCGATCGTTGCCGATCTCGCCCAGCCGAAGCTCGACATCGCCGCCAAGTATCAGGGCGTCATTCCAGTCAATATCCGGGAGACCAATCTGGTCGAAGAGGTCAACCGTTTGACTGATGGCTGGGGCGCCGATGTCGTCTTTGAATGCTCCGGCTCGTCGAAGGCATGGGAAACGGTCATGGATCTACCGCGCCCAGGCGGTGTGATCGTCGCCGTCGGCCTGCCGGTTGCTCCGGTCGGGTTTGACATTTCCACGGCATCGACCAAGGAAATCCGGATCGAAACGGTGTTTCGCTATGCACATCAGTATGATCGGTCGATTGCGCTGATCGCCTCGGGTCGCGTCGATTTGAAACCGCTGATCTCCGAAACATTCGGCTTCGAGGACTCGATCAAGGCCTTTGAGCGTGCGACCGAAGCCCGCCCCTCCGACGTGAAATTGCAGATCAGGCTCGACCAGTAGCCTCCGGACGACAGCCGTTTGCCAACTCAAAATGAGGAATGCGTGCTGCCCCTGCAAGGGCTAGCCCGCATTTCGCGTTCGATTGTGCCACTTGCCAAGCGGGCGCCTCTAAACGCTGCTGAAGCAGCCTGTCCCATGCGAACGCTTGCGAAACCAGCGATTGTTGTCCGGTTTCAGGGCGCAACGACAGCTCGCTTAAAATGCAAAGGAATATTGCGACGATCTGTTAGCGGCTCGAATGTATATTCATAAAAGACGATATTAGAGCCAAGGCTATGTCCACGGCCGGCAATTGCCTGCGAACACGATAATGCCGGTCCAGGACTACTTTGGCTGCGAGAAGACACAGACACATGCTCGGGAAGACGGCGGGTGGGATCGCCAGGACCTTTTCTACACCATCTCGTCCGCGTGCACCTCGGCCGATGGGGACGTTGTCCGCCTGACGCAATAAGGTGTGATAGGACAAATGGCCGATCCCGCGAGCTTTGAAGCCCGCGTGGTCGGCCATATTTTTATCCCCGGAGTTATCCTGCTATCTCCATGCGAAGGCGATCGCCGGAAGCCTTGGCGAAATACATGCGTTCGTCGGCCTTTTTCAAAAGGGTCGCGGGGGTATCCCTGGATGGGTCCAGCAGCGCTACACCGATCGCCGCGCCGATATTGATCGTGCGTCCATCCAACCCGATAGGCTCGAATACCCTTTCCATGATGCGCTTCAGCAGCTCGATATGTTCGTTGACGCCGATGGGATCGGTCTCGAGCAGAGCCACGAATTCGTCGCCGCCTATCCTCGCGACGAAATCCGTCGATCGGCACTTCTCGCGCAGGCGCTGTGAGACCACTTTCAGGATCTCGTCGCCAACGGCGTGGCCCATCGTGTCGTTTATAATCTTGAAGCCGTTAAGGTCGATGAATGCCAGCCTCAGCTGCTTGTTGGAAGTCTGTGCGTGCGATATCGAATGTGCCATGAATTCTTCGAAACAGGCTCTATTCGGCAGGCCGGAGAGGGCATCGGTCATAGCGGCTTTTCTTAACGCTAGGTCCATCTCGCGTTGAAGTTTCACTCGCGCCGACACATCGAGTATGACCTCGACGTCAAAAGACACACCGTTGACGACGGTTCGCTGGGCTGAGATCAACGTCGGGATCTCTGTCCCATTGGCATGGACAATATCCACCTCTTCAAGAACGTACGCACCCTCGTCCGCAAGCAGGCGATGGCGTCGGTCGCGGGCGGGGCTGTCGATCGCAGCCCCCTCGGTGGTCAGTTTCTTGCCGCGGATGTCACTCCATTTGCGGCCCGTAAGCTTCAAATACGCATCGTTGACTTTCACATAGCTCGACGTTGCCGCATCGCTCGTCGTGATTGCCATGGCAATGGGCGCGAACTCAAACATTCGCATCAGCATCGACGCAAGAATTGGCGGTGGAATCAGATCTGTCTCGTCCATTGTCTGTCTTAAGCTGCGATTTCGAGGGCGTTGCAAACGCTAGCACCTAATGTTTAAAATCTTCTGCTCGTCTGGTTCGCAACGATGAATTAGATCAACCGTCGATAGGTCGAGACGTGTGTTTTGAACAAATCGCTGGACAGCGGAGTGGTGCGGCCGGAGTGCCGGCAGGCTATTGTGTCTTCACGACGGACATCGAATCGTGGTCGTGTCGCCGGCGCGATCGGCGTCGCCGCCTCTTCAAGAACCTAATTATGGCAAGGAAGTAGTCACATGCAGATTTTAGAGGTCCCCGGTCAAGTCATTTGCGGCCTGGAGGAACTGGTCGGCCATTCGAGAAGCGGCGTCACGCACGTGCTTTCGCTCGTCGATCCAGACCTGCCTGAAATCGTTGATTTCGAGCGTTTTGGAATGGTGCACCGACTTGTGCTGCGAATGCACGACATTATCGATCCGCATCCGGGTATGATTTTGCCGAACCCGTCCCATGTTGAAACCATATTGGATTTCGGTGCGGCAATCGATAGCGAGGCGCCCAGCCGTCTTCTTGTGCATTGCCATATGGGCGTTTCGCGCTCGACAGCTGCCATGGCGGCCATCATGGCACAGGCTCAACCTGACAAGGACGAGGATCGTATCTTCGAAGTGTTACGCGAGATCCGGCCGCAAGCCTGGCCGAACTCCCTCATGATCCAATTTGCCGACGAGCAGCTTGAGCGGGAGGGCCGGCTGGTCGCAGCGCTCCGGCGTCATTATGGAACCCAGATAAAATCCAACGCGACACTCTCGGATTGGATGAGTGAACTCGGCCGCGGACGCGAGGTCGCCATGGCGCTGTAGCGAAGCACGACAAAGCTGCGACGCGAGGTCAAGAACCCCGCCATTTTCACGTCCCATTTGTTGAAAGCAAAGGCGAGTGGTGGAATCTGCCATTTCAACAATATGCTATAACCAGCAGATATATAAGGATAAAACGGATGTAGTTGGAGTGGCATCTGAAGGCCGATGGATTTTGGTCTGGTGCGAAACGGCAATTGCCAGGAAACCTCTATGTTCCGGTGTGGGTCTAGCCCGGCGCTAGAGCAGCCTAGGAATTCCGCAATGGGCTTCCTGGCGCCCGATCGATGCCGATAATGGCGCAATTTGAATCACAAGAGATGCGCCCGTTTTTCCCTGTGACAGTGATCCTGTTCGTCTTGATGGTCAGGCAGTTTAATGATGCGCGCGGGTAATAAAAGGGAAATGACCGATGTCCGTTGATGGAAAATTCTCCTTGATCGGTTTTGATGCCGATGACACCCTTTGGAAGCATGCTGATTTCTACAGGCAAGCGGAACAACGGCTGATCAATCTACTCGCCGGATTTGGCGACGACGCCGAAATCACGAAAAAATTGCGTGAGGTGGAACTCCGCAACCTACCGCTTTACAGCTTTGGCGTGAAAGGCTTTACGCTATCCATGATAAAAACCACCATTGAACTAACCGGAGACAGGGCACCTCTCAGCTTGATTAAGAGCATCATTTCAAGCGGGCACGAATTGTTGAAGCATCCAATTGAACTGCTCTCGCATGTCGCTGAAACCCTCGCTGAGTTGTCCGGTGTCTATAGATTGGTGCTGATTACGCGGGGCGATCTCTTCGATCAAGAGAGGAAACTGGAGGAATCTGGGCTGAGAAAATTTTTTGAGGCCGTGGAAATCGTTTCGGACAAAAATGTCGAGACCTATCGCCGGATATCGGAGAAGCACGGCATGCGGGCGGGGCGAGCGATGATGGTTGGGAACTCCTTGAAATCCGATGTGATACCGGCCCTTGAGGCGGGCTACTGGGGAGTGCATGTGCCCCAGCCAATAACATGGGTGGTGGAGCATTTCGAGACACCCATTTCAACGCCCAGGTTCCGGAAAATTAATAGCCTCGGCGAGCTTGTACAACTGATTGGAACGCTCGTTTAAGTTAGAATGGTTCATAAGCCTTTTCTTCAGTTCCTCGGCGACAGACGCGACTATTCCACTCGTTCTGTTGAAGTAACGGGCTGCGTCAAGAGGCTGAGCCGGGCGGGGCTCGGAAATACTCGTGGCAGGTCAGCATCTGGCGCGGCAGCGCTCTGCGCGATTGCGTTCCGACGGGACAAACCCTTTAATAGGTCGATTAAGAAGAGACCACACTTAAGGCGAGCGCATGGAACCAACCTATTTATTCGAGCTGGTAATCGTTATGTTTGTAGCGATCATCGTACTTCACTACGCCGGTCACAGGTTGGGAATGCCGCCATCCGTGGCGCTGCTCGCCGGTGGCGGGCTGCTTGCCTTCCTGCCGGGCCTGCCGACTATCGAAATTGACCCGGCCCTGGTGCTGGTCATCTTCCTGCCGCCTCTGCTTCTGGATGGCGCATGGTCTATCGCCGTTGGCCGTTTGCGCCACCATGTGATCGGGATCACGTCGCTCGCCGTCGGTGCGGTTTTCTTCACTTTCGCCGTCGTTGCTGTGGTGACCCACCTGTTGTTCCCCTCGCTTCCCTGGGCGGCTTGCGCTGCGCTGGGAGCGATCGTTTCGCCACCTGACGCTGTTTCTGCTCGTGCGGTGCTCGAGCGTGTAAAGCTGCCCCGGCGTCTTCAAATCCTGCTGGAGGGCGAAAGCCTGCTCAACGACGCGAGCGGTCTGGTGCTCTTTCGCTTCGCCATCGCCGCTGGAATAACCGGTTCCTTCAGCACAGCGGATGCGGTGGGCAGCTTCTTCCTGCTGGCATTCGGCGGCGCCGTCGTCGGCATCGCCGTCGGCACAGCATGGGTCCTGCTCGTGCGCCGGCTAGGCGACGAATATCTGATCATCGCCGCCACCGCTCTCCTGTCATGGATCTCTTATCTTCTCGGCGAACTGATCCATGTTTCCGGTGTCATCGCCACCGTAACCACCGGTCTAATCATGAGTTGGCACCAGCATACCGTCCTGTCAGCGTCAACACGCATGCGCGGTACGTCGTTCTGGACCGTCGTCGTTTTTCTAATGGAAGCCACGGTTTTCATATTGATCGGCTTATCCTTGCGAGGGGTCGTTGAACGCGGTGGCGGATTCGACGTTGTGATGGCAACGATGGGATTGCCGATACTCGTGATCCTGATCGCGCTCATTCTCGCGCGCTTTGCGTGGGCATTTGGATCTGACTTCGTAGTCCGGCTATGCAACCTCTTGGCGCTGGATCGATACACGCCTCTCGGGTTTCGGGGCGCCACCGTGCTCAGCTGGGCGGGCGTGCGCGGCGTGGTCACGCTTGCCTTGGCACTGAGCGTGCCTGAAAGCTTCCCTGGCCGCGACTTCATCCTTGTGGCTTCATTTGCCATCATTCTTGGGACCGTGCTTTTGCAAGGTACCACGCTAGGGCGCTTGATTACGTGGGCGCGGTTGACAGAGCCAGAATCGAGCAAGCCTCGCTTCAGCATGAGCCAGGCCGAAGCCGCCATGGCTCAGGCGCAATTTGCAACCATCCAAACGCTGGCTTATGACGGTCAAGGCAATCTTATTCACCCACAATTGCTGCAGCGGTATCAGGTCAGAGCCGAGAAGATTGTCGACTATGCCGAGCGCACGGAGCAGTACACGCCGCTCCTCCAAGCCCATTTCGATGTAGTCCTGCAGGCAGTCGCGACTGGTCGCCGTGAACTCATACGGCTTCACCGCGCCGGCGATATTGACGACGAAACTCTGGACGAGCTGGAACGGGACCTGGATTTAGAAGAGCTGAGTGCAATTTCTGCGAAATCCTGATGGCTTTTTGGGGGCTATTTGAAGCCCTGTGGGGCGCAGGGTGCCACCGCCCGCTTCCCATCTGCCATGCATCGTCGCAGCCTCCCATCATTCGGCAGCGACGTTGAATATAGCAGCTTTCTCGATCGCTGATGCGGCGACAAGCAGGCGTATTGTGTTCGTGCAACTGTGACTATTCTCTAGGACGCGCCTAGGCCTCAGGCGACGGACCATCCACCGTCCACGAGAAGGTTCGCGCCCGTGATTAGGCTCGCAGCCGGTGATGCGAGGAAGACTACGGCACCCACCACGTCATCGGTTTCACCGATCCGGCCGAGTGGAATGTGATCGAGCGTCGCTTTGCGATTGTCCGCATCGGATAAGAAAGGCGCTGTACCATCCGTGTGGATGAACGTCGGCGATACGGTATTTACGGTGACATTATAGCGCGCCCATTCGGCTGCAAGGCAGCGTGTGAGGTGGTTGATCGCCGCCTTGCTCATGCAATAGATTGCCTCGCCGCGCAGTGCTACGGTACCGGCCTGTGAGCTGATGCAGATGATCCGGCCGCCATTGCGCTTGATCATTTGACGACCTACTGCCTGCGTCATCAGAAAAGTGCCCTTGATGTTGACATCGAGTATTTCGTCAAGGTCCTTCTCCTCGACGAGTTCCGCCAGATTGCCCGGAGCCACGCCGACGTTATTGACAAGGACGTCTATCCGACCGAACGCAGCGAGTGCCGCGTCGATGGCTTGTGCGATGTGGGCCTTATTCGGAATGTCCAATTCAACGGGGACAACTTTTCGTGCCGCACCCTCAAGTTCGGCAACCAGGTCTGCCGACGCTGCGACATCACGGACCCCCAAAACAATATCGGAGCCTGCCGCGGCACAAGCAAGTGCGCAAGCTCTACCGATGCCACGGCTCGCTCCCGTTATGAAAGTTACCTTGCCCGCAAGGCTGAAATCCGGCGCATTCTTCTGCATAATGATGCCTCCCTCGATGAAGCTCATTTATGGCAGCGTCGACGTGCTGATGCCAGATGTTCTGCGCATGCCGCGTCGGATCTCTTTGACCCGTGGGCGGTTCTCCAACGTCTCTTGTGTCTGATTGGCCAACCCGAAGCGTCAGAACCGCGTTGGGGCGGATTTCGTTGATTTAGTCGCGAGTTCTACGAGCCCGCTGCCCCGGAACTGAAGTTCCGTGGGTCAGGCCCTGATTGATTAATCGGGCTTGATCGTTGGCGATAGGCTGTTTGGTTGGTATTTCGTGCTCCTTATGCCGCCGTCGGGCAGATTGAAGCGATGAAAGGTCGCAATTTTGCGAGCTTCCGAAGGTTCTGGGCGGTTGCGGCCAGTAGAAACTCATCTAGCGGACCTCGCAACCTCAAGCGGCCAAGTCTCAATATCCGCTTGAGATGCGCGAACAGCATTTCGCCCTTCTTACGCAGGTGCCGGGTACGCTCGCATTCCGGCGTCCCGACCAGGGCACGGGCGACATCACGCGCATCCGTATTCACATCGCGCGGGACCTTTCGAGCGACCATGTTCGGGCAGCACTTTGGCTTCAGATCGCAGACTGAGCTGCGCCAATTCCCTGTCTCGTCCCTGCTTTAGGCATGGCCGATTGAGTTGAAGCCCGGGCTGTCACACGCTCGCGCCCAAGGTGACGAGAAGTTCATCCAACTGTTCGAACTGTTCGGGCATCGCGTCTTCCATGCCGACGAAAGCCTCGTCGAGCGCTTCCTTCGAGGGATAGAGCTCCTTCAGTACTAGCAGGGTCCTGCCGTCCTCCTCTTCCTCAAAGGTCACCGTGGTGACGGCGGCGTCATCGCTTTCGTCATTGGTCCAGACAAGGCGCGAAGGCGGCGACACTTCGAGATACTTGCCGAAGAAGGCCATGGAGGCTGAGGCGTCGTGTCCAAACGCGATGCGATAGCTGCCCCCGGTGCGAACATCCATCTCACAGGAAAGTAGGGGGACGCCACTCGACTTCGGCGCCCACCACAGCTTGAACAGCTCGGGCTTGGTCCACGCGTCAAACACGAGACGAACCGGACCGTTGAAGGTGCGCGTCACGACGAGTTCGCGCTCGGACCTCCGTTCGACCGCCGTGCGGCCGTTACTCGATCTGTCACCCATCGGCTTTCTCCTTCCGTTTTAGGGCCTCGATGACTTGGTCCAGCGCATCGAAGCGTGCATTCCAGATTTGGCGGCGCGCTTCGATCCACGCAGCCTCTTCCTCGAGCCCGCGCAGGCCGAGCCTGCAGGTCCGCACGCGCCCGACCTTCTCCGTCGTCACCAGCCCCGCCTGCTCCAAGACGCCGACATGCTTCTTCATGCCCGTCAGGGTCATGTGGAACTTCTCAGCAAGCTCCGTGATCGAAGCATCAGCATTCCCGAGCTGCTCCAGAACACCGCGTCGAGTGGCGTCCGAGAGCGCGGCAAAGGAGGCATCGAGGCGAGCTGTCGAAAACTGAACCATATAGTTCAGTGTCTAGCACGCGGATCGGCATCAGGCAAGGGGCCGAGTTCGGCCGCTAGGTGATCGGCGAGCAGCAGGCCTTCTGCGCCGAACCATCGTAATGCCAGTGACTTGATGCCGAGGCTGGCGAAGAGGGAGGCACGCTGAACATCTATCCGACCGCTTGATCCGCCGAGGACAACGATGCCCCATTCGTTCAGCCCGTCCGGCACCAGCAGTATGCTTTGCACTTCTCCGGTCAGGTTGATTTGTGAATTAGTTGTCAGTGGTATGGCCATTGTCTTCCCAAAGTCCCGTCTGCGAAAAGTCACCTACGATCTCATTTTACCTGCATCAGCTCAATTCTATTGCCGAAAGGACCGCTGACATATCTTCGGTCGTATCCCTCCAGCGGCTGGTCTGCCGATGTCGGAAACCCGGCTGCGCCCAGCATAGCCGCGAGGGAGGGGAGGTCACTAACGACGAGGCCCGGATGGGCCTTCCTTGCGGACGAAAAATCATCCTCAACCCCCAAATGAATTCTGACACCGTTCCCCTCGAACCCGCCCCGGGCTGCGAGATGCGGGGGCTTTGCGACTTCCTTTAGGCCAAGCAGACGCTCGTAGAAGCCGCCAGCTGCGTCTTCCCGTCCGAGCGGCATCGCCAATTGAACATGATCAATTCCAATGACGGCCAATGTGGTTCTCCCAGTTGATTAGCGAGCCCGGTCTGCCATGTATTCACGAAACCGGCGGCTGAAGTAGAGTGCGAGGAGTTTGGAGCTGCCAATATCGTCGATGGCCAGCACGCTCGAACCGCTGATCAGCATGGCCGAAGCTGGGCTTGGTGTCGCCTGCTTGCCGCTTTTTACCATCGGCAGGCAAATTGCCGATCAAAGCCTCGTCTCCGTTCTGGCCGACCATGTCGAGGACGTTGGCGAATTCCGCGTCCTCTGGCCATCGAGCCGACATCTGTCTCCAAAAATACAGGCCTTTGTAACGTTCATGGCGGAAAATTTGTTTCGCCCCTGACGATAGGCAATTGGGCGATATCATTGAAGCCCCGACGCCATGCACGGCCGTGGCGGAGTTGCAGGTTTACACCGATGTACCATTGCAATGTTGAATGCCCGAACCCCACACAGAGTAAGCTTCTTTCGGTGGCAGTCGTCACGTGGTCAACGGCGGTGACAGTTTCGGTGTGAGACGAGGTCAGCGCCGCGCCTGAATTTGGCGGCCTGCGAAAATCGTGTAATGTGGCCGAAATCTGGGAGGATGGACGCAATGATTGATCATGCGGAGCAAAAGCTCATTCAAGTGCTGGCAATGTGGGGGACGGCGGCGGGCGCACTTATCGGGTTCTTTATCGGCGCACTCGGGGCTGATCCGTCCAGAACTGTCACGGCGCTTGGGATGCTGACCGCCATTGGTTCGCTCGCCTTCGTTGGCTGTTTGGCCGGATATTTGCTCGGAACTGAGGTGGTCCACGGACGTGCAGGAACGCCAGCTCCGCCTTTGGAGAAGTTAAAGCGGAATGGACCAGCTTTCACTGATTTTCGAAAATAGAACGGCACAGCACTCTCCCCTAAGGGAGGAAGCAATAGCCTAAAATCCTTTCAATTACCTATGGTAGCGATGAAATGGTTACTCGCAACTTCGCTCGGGGCTTTGCGGGTGCTAGAACTATTGAACCACATCGAGTGGCATAATCGACCCAGTGCATCGAACAATTCTCTGCGGCCTGAAGGTAGCGGCCATCTTAAATCTCCGCCGAAGCCGAGCGGGCGCACAAAGGTTCCCACCTTGATCCGGCGACGCCGCCAACCGAACTCTTTCCTGTAATCCCCAATAGCTAGTCAGCCATGGATCTTCAGATTGTGGTCACGGGTAGACGATGTCTCCGCCTGTTGAAGAACGAAAATTGCTTCCCCAAAGATTTCCCGTCTTCTTCGTATTCTGGCATTTATCGCTCGGGCTTGTTCTTCAGAAGGCGGGCTAGAGGTGGCCGTTGGAACGGAAGTCTCATTTTCGATCATGTCGATAAGCAGATTACGCATCACGACGTTTTCTTCCTTCAGACGGTTTAGTGCGGCGCCCGGACCAGAGGCCGAAAACTTGCGGGTGATCGTGTCTTCGATGGCCTTTTCGACGAGCCGGGTTTTGACGGCGAAGTAACGTGCAACGAAAAATGTGCACACGACAGCACACAGGACGGCAATAAGATACAGCATTTTCGTGGCTCCAAGTTCTAGCCTGACATCGTGATCGAGAGAGGCATTTTCAAGATGCGTCCCGGAGTGAGGATGTCCTGCGAGCGGCGTCAAACGTACACACCTGCGGCCATCGGCGACAAGCTCCGCCTAAGCGGGCCTTCTGTTGTGCCATATCTCCGGAAGGTGCCTCTCGTAGACCGAGTTTGAGGGTCCCACGCCAAGCTACATGCCCACCGAGTATCGGAAGCGGCGACGCCGGACGCTGTACGGCTCCAGGCATCCGCAGCGAGGGCAGTGCCGATTGCCGCCGTTGTGGGCCCAGCGGAAGTCTACGAACAGGCCGTAGCGTCGTGTTCGGTGAGAGACCAAACCTTCTCGGGATCGAGATCGCGGCCATCCTGACGGAGGAGCGGATGCTGTCCGAAGCTTTTTTCGGGTCAGGCCAGGCGCAACAGTTGTATTTCGAACCTCCGGTCTCCTGTGGAGAAGGGGTCGTCGGAGTTCGGCTTCAAGATGGGGATTCGCTGCTGGAGCATGTTCAGTTTTCCGTTCGATACGCGGGACCTAGGCGGGCAGCTCCATCGAAAGGACGGAAGCAGGAGGTCAGCGCCCCATTTGTATCAAAGTTGATGCTATCTCTGCGCAGGCTTGGAGGTAGTGCGTATGGAGGTCGTAGGCAGTGGTTGACATGGTAAGGGATATTCCTTACATTCTGCTCGAATGATTTCATGGAGGCTCGTCATGGGAGTGCTACTGAAAGAACATAGCACCATCACCGCCAAGGGACAGACCACCGTACCGAAGTCCGTTCGGCAGGCGTTGGATGTTGACTATGGCGGGCGCATTACCTTTTTCGTTGATGAGCAGCGTCGTGTGTATGTCCAGAAGGCCGAGGTTGAAGAAACCGCCGATCCCGTGATCGACCGTTTTCTTGAATTTCTCGCGAGGGATATGACCAAGCATCCCGAGAAATCCGTCCTACCGTTTCCGAAGTCCTTGCTTGACCGGGCAATTGCCCTCACGGCAGGCATGACGGTCGATCTCGATGCCGAGATCGAGGGGGACGTCTCGATCTGACATGCTGACGATCAATGGCTGGACCGTCCTCTCGCACCCTCTTTTTCTCGACCAGTGGGAAAGGCTGATCGAGACGGTCGAGGCGCTCAAGACGAAGAAACCGGAGGACTATAAAAAATCCGCCGACGCCAAGCTGCTCGCGGCCTTGGTCCACCTCGTCACAGTCACGGTCCCGTCGGACCCGACGGCAGCGATCTATCGCCAAGGCTCCACCCTTGGCGATGATCGCAAGCACTGGTTTCGCGCTAAGTTCGGCAACGGCCGTTTCCGGCTGTTCTTCCGCTATAACAGCGCCAGCAAGGTCATCATCTTCGCTTGGGTAAACGACGAGAACAGCTTGCGGACTTACGGTTCCAAAACGGACGCCTACAAAGTCTTCAAGGGGATGCTGGACAACGGCAACCCGCCTGACGACTGGGACGCGCTGCACAAGCAGGCTTCTGACCCTAAAGCTGTTGCACGACTGGCAAAAACTTCTCACTCCTGATCGTGACTGCTAATCTTTGAGAAGCTTGTCCTTCGCGCCGTGCTCTCCGCCGCGCCGGAATCACGCATGGGATATGACGACGTAATTACAACTCTCCAGTATTGAGGAGTTCAGGGTTCTGCGGCATCTTGTGGCACTTGCTCCATAATGCCGTAAATGTGCCCATGGCGTGTGATGCCAACCAGTGTAGCGTGACTGATGCCGCCCGCCGGACTTGTGCGCGCAAGGCTGGCATGTCGCTTGCGGCCCCGAGGTTCTTAGAATGATACGCCATCGAGAAGCCTTCTTCTTTGCCGTCATCATCGCGGCTCTGCTGCCAACGCTAGCAATGTCCGCCAGTATCTTCTCCGGCAACTCATCGCCGTTATGTCTCATTCCAGTCAAAAACGGCGAGCCAACCAAAGCCGACGTCTACCAGTCGTTTCGGCTGACGTCGAAGGTCGTCACCGTGAGTGGATTGGGTCGCCCGATTATTTTCCCATTGAACCGCGGTGGTGTCTGGACGATCAATGCCGCTGGGGCGTTCGTCCCGTTCGGAGGCGATTTCCCCAACCATTATCAAGACGAGTATGCCACCGACACTTCGACGGGAGACGTAGTTGGCGTGAGCTGGAAACTCGGAGTCTTCAGGCTTCGACCAGGTGAGACACAGTTCGAGCGCCTCTATGCGGCCGACGGAAAGCCGTTCGTTCATCCTGTTTCAGCGGCGTACGTGGCGCGTTTGGGAGGCACGGCCATCTCGGACAATTCGGGCCTTTATTTGCTTAGGCCTTCTGGGCAGGTCGAGCAGCTATACTGGGATACGCGCATCGGTGGGAAGTCGCCGGGAAGAGTGTTCGACCTGCCCGAGCTGAAGCTGCTTTTGTTCACCGCCGAAGGTTATATCTATGCGCGGGACGATCGCGGCAACTTGACGGTTTTCGACAGGGGTTTTGAAGGCATTGAGGCAGCGCGTGTCACGCCGGACAGACACATCTTCCTGAAGCGAAATGAGCAAAACGTCATCGTGTCGTGGCCTCCTCTGGACCCGACACTTCCTGCGGCCCTACAGGAAACACCCACCGACGAAAACTTCGAGGGCGTCGAGACTTACGTCGGCACATTGGTCAAAGTGCATGGCAAGACAATATCGGTCGGCTTGCCACAATGGGTTGTCACCGCTCCAATCGAGTTTCCAAGTGGCGTCATGGTGGCAAGCGCGGGTAGGGACGGTCTCTACACCTTGAACGCTGAGAAAAAATGGGATTCGGTCGACAAGAGCCGCGAGGTCGCGGGGATTGCCACCGACGTCTTTCAACTTCCCATCGAAAATCAAGCGTTGTTGGTGAACGGAAATGATCGGCTTTTCCTTCTGGTGCAAAAGACCGACTCGCGCGCGTCCGGGTGCTTAAGATGAACTGCATGACGAGCGGATCGATCATGTTTCCGGAGTTCGGATGTGGCGTTCTTATCATCCTATGCGCGGTCATCATGAGCTTCGTTGCGAAGCCAGGCCGCGTGCGCATTCAGCCTAGAGGATGCCTCGTCGATCTGCACTTGCTCCATAGTGCCGAGAAACTGCGATCGCTATAGTGTTACGGCCCTGGTGATCGGCTTCTTGTCCACATCATCAGATATAGATTTTGCTGGGCGGCAGGCCTGGAATGTCTGGGCTTTGCACCGCTTCTAAACAGCGCAAAGCTGCTCGCCATGAAATGAAAACGCCTGATCGATTCAATGAATTGTCGGAATTAGCTAAAGCGTCGCTTTTAACAGCAACACACATTGAGGCAATCCAGAGGGGCATATGAGTTCAAAACAATACGGATTGAGCAAAACCTGTGCGGCTTTTACAAGGTGACAGAAGCTAGGTGCGCCTGGATGTTCCATAACATACGTTATGTGACATTGTTTTGTAGCGGGGGTGGGTTCAAGGATGAAGTGCGACTTGCGATAGATAACAGCGGCTTATCGCTTGCAAGGAACATGACATGAAACGCACCTACTCCCAGATCGACATGGATGAACGCCGCAAGATCGCGCGGTGGC
>NZ_PCDP01000075.1 GCF_003240585.1 Arminella tubonensis | reverse complement strand
ATCGCACCCAGGAACTTCGCAGCGATGTCGCCTTCCAGCAACCGGTCGCGGTTCTTCGAAAACACCGAATGGTCCCAAGCTGGATCGTCAATCCCAATGTCGACGAACCAGCGGAACAGAAGGTCATATTCCAGCCGCTCCATCAAAAGCCGCTCAGAACGGATCGAATAGAAGGCTTGCAAAAGCATGGCGCGCAGAAGCTTCTCAGGTGCGATCGATGGCCGCCCGATCGGTGAATAGAGCGCTGCAAACTCCCGTTCCAGCAAAACGAGCGCGTCGTTCACGATCTGCCGTATTGCCCGCAGCGGATGATCACGACGAACACGATCCTCCAGATCGACATAGCTGAAGAGTTGACCCGTCCTCACATCGCCGCCGCGCATCCATCAACTCCGAATCTCGACAAAGCCAGTGAATCACGACCAAAGTCTTCACGCCAGGGCCTTTTCAACAGCCTGTTAGATGCCCTCGTCCGCAAGTTACAAATTCTCTTCGCCGGTCTTGCATGCAGAGAGAATCGGATTATCTTCACCTCATCTGAAACAGAACGAAAGGAAGGTGATCCAATGTCTAATGAGATTTCGGTACTCGTGATAGACATGGGAATTGTGGTGAAGGGAACGAGGCAGCCCTCGATCTGAACCCACCTTCCTGCGGGTCGCACAGACGATCCGGGTCTTTCACAAGGCCAAACTCATGGAGGGCCGCTTTCGAGCGGCCCTTTTTGTTTGTCTTCAGATAATGCCGCCGCTGCCTGCTGCGGAAGCCGGACGCTCGGCGGAGACCTTTTTGCGGTATCCGCTGGCGCGATAGGTCGCGACCGGATCGATTGCGCCCCCGGCTCGACGACGGGCTTCGGCAAGAATTGGCTCGACATCGGCGCGGTAGGCGCGCTTCAAGGTTTCCGAGGCCATCAACGCGTCGTTCGTGTCCTGATACCCCGACAGCGCCTTGCGGTCGACGATCAACGCCTGGGCGTAAGCACGGCGAATTTCGTTGGCGCTCGAGATCAGGCTTTCGATCGGGTCGGTGACATTATGCGACTGATCGATCATATGCGCCGGATGAAAGCCCTTGACGCTGCGATATTCCGCATCGACCAACTCGTTGAAGACGAGGAACAAACGATAGGGCTCGATGGCGCCGGCATCCAGATCGTCGTCGCCATACTTCGAATCGTTGAAATGGAAACCTCCGAGCTTCTCGAACTGGATCAGCCGCGCGACGATCATCTCGATATTGGTGTTCGGCGCGTGATGGCCGAGATCGACAAGGCAGAAAGCTTTCGGACCAAGCGTCTGCGCGATCAGATAGTTCGTGCCCCAGTCCTGCACGATGGTCGAATAGAAGGCCGGCTCGTACATCTTGTGTTCCGAAAAAATCCGCCAGTCGTCTGGCAGCGCTTTGTACACGTCTGCCATAGACGCAAGATAGCGCTCGAACGCCTTGGTAAAATTGCTCTGTCCGGGGAAGTTGGAACCGTCGCCGATCCAGACCGTCAGCGCCTTTGAACCAAGCGCCTTTCCGATCTCGATGCACTCGATATTGTGCTCCACAGCTTGCGCACGGGTTGCAGCGTCGACATGGCTCAGCGAACCGTATTTGTAGGAATGTGCCTGCCCCGGCGCGTCAGAGAAGGTATTGGAATTCATCGCGTCGAAGCCGAGGCCGAGGCTATCGCCTTTTGCCTTCAGTTCTCTCGCGTCCATCTTGTCCCACGGAATGTGCAACGACACGGTCGGGGTCGCTTGGGTCAACTGGTTGATCACCGAGCAATCGTCCAGCTTGTCGAAGATGCCGCGCGGCTCGCCGCTGCCCGGAAAACGGGCGAAACGTGTGCCGCCAGTCCCCACGCCCCATGACGGCACGGCAACAAAGAACTCCGAAACCTTCTTCGTGACCGCCTCGATGTCGACGCCGCGACGAGCAAGCGTGCTGCCGAGCGCCTCGTAGTCGGATTTGAGCGCGGTGGCGCGTCGATCGTTTTCCTGTGCCACAACATCGGACGCGATTTTCAGATCGGTCATGATTTCCTCCCGAAAAGGTCAGTTATTTTAGGGTGCGATCGGCCTCTTCCCGGACCGACCGCAAACCCCGAAGCCGTGGGATCAGCGCGTAAAGCTCTGCGCGTTACCGGCGTCGACATTGATGATGTTGCCGGTCGACTTGGCGGAAACGTCTGATGCCAGGAAGTAGATCGCCTCGGCGATATCTTCCGGAAAGACATTGAGCTTCAGCATCGACCGCTTGCGGTAATGTTCCTCCAGATCATCGATCTCGATCTTCGAGGAGGCGGCCCGCTGCTCGCGCCATTCGCCGTTCCAGATTTTCGAGCCGCGCAGTACGGCGTCAGGATTGACCGTATTGACCCGAATGCCGGCTTCCGCGCCTTCGAGCGCCAGGCAGCGGGCAAGATGGATCTCGGCGGCCTTGGCGGTGCAATAGGCAGCGGCATTCGGCGAAGACGCCAGCCCGTTTTTCGAAGCGACGAAGACAACATTGCCGCCGATATTCTGGCGGCGGAATAGCCGGAACGCCTCGCGCGACACCAGGAAATAACCCGTTGCCAGGATATCCATGTTGCGGTTCCACATCGAAAGCTCGGTGGTCTCGATCGGCGCCGACGAGGCAATGCCGGCGTTCGAGACCAGGATGTCGATGCCGCCGAATTCGACGCAGGCTTCGATAAAGGATGAGATCACCGCGTCTTCCTTGGTCACATCGAGCTTGACGCTGCGCACTGCATCCGCGCCGTATGTCTTGATGAAATCATCCTCAGTGCTTTCAAGCGCCGTCTGGTCGATGTCAGCCAGTACCACGCAGGCGCCCTCTTTGATCAGCCGCGCCGCCGTCGCGCGCCCGATGCCGCCGGCACCGCCGGTGACGAATGCAACCCGGCCGGCAAGGCTCTTTGGCTTCGGCGTGCGCTGAAGCTTTGCTTCCTCGAGAAGCCAGTATTCGATGTCGAATGCTTCCTGCTCGGGCAGACCCTGATATTCGGAAACGGTCGACGCGCCACGCATGACGTTGATGGCGTTGACGTAGAACTCGCTGGCGATGCGGGCCGTGGCCTTGTCGCGAGCAAACGAGAGCATGCCGACGCCGGGAACCAGGAAGATGACCGGATTGGCATCGCGCATGGCTGGCGAGTTGTCATGCTTGCAGTCGTCGTAGTAGCGCGCATAGTCGGCGCGGTAATCCTCAAGCGCCTTGTCAAGGCCGGCGACGATAGCATCGACATCCGGCTTGGCGGGATCGAAATCGACGAGCAGCGGTCGGATCTTGGTGCGCAGGAAATGGTCCGGGCAGCTGGTGCCGAGTGCGCCGAGCGGCTGCAGATTTTTCGAATTGACGAATTCGAGAACAGCGTCCTGATCATCGAAATGGCCGAGCTTGCGCTCCGCCTTGCCGATCCGACCGCGGATTTCAGGCATCAGGCGCGCAGCGATGGCGCGGCGTTCAGCTGTCGGCAGGCTCTGGACTGCGGCACCGCCGAAGATCGTCTTGCCTTCGGTCTTGGCCGCAAACCACTGGATCGCCTTGTTGATGATGTCGAGCGTCAACTCGTAACAGACCTTGGCGTCGTTTGCCCAGGTAAACAGGCCGTGGCTTTCGAGCACGACGCCCTTGGCATTCGGGTGATCCTTGACGAAGGCGCCAAGGTCGAGGCCGAGCTGAAAACCGGGACGGCGCCAGGGAAGCCATCCGATGTCATCGCCGAAAATCTGCTGCGTGAGCTCTTTCGAATTTTTCGAGGCTGCGATGGCGATGATTGCGTCCGGATGCATATGATCGACATGCGTGAACGGAACGAAACCATGCAACGGCGTGTCGATCGAGGCAGCGCGGCCGTTCAGATTGAAGGTGCAATGCGGAAGAAAGCCGACCATGCGGTCCTCATCTTCCACACCCTTGTAGATGCCTTTCAGCGACTCGAGCTTCTCCTGATAAAGCGTCGCAAAGCCGTCGAGCTTGATGGTGCCGACGTCGCCGCCCGAACCCTTCACCCAGAGAATCTTCACCTTTTCACCGGTGAGCGGATCGGCTTCCATCACCTTGGCCGAAGTATTCCCGCCGCCGTAATTGGTGATGCGCTTATCTGCGCCAAGAAGATTCGAGCGATAAAGCAGCTTGCCGGGCTCATCCAGGCCTGCTGCGTAGCGATCATCCCAACGGTTATCCAGAAGCCGGACTTCAGCCGCCATGTCATCCTCCCATACGAAATATTCTTGACGCATCATCCGAAATGACGACGGCCTTTGCTGGACGGTATCGCTCAGTGAAAGTCATGTTGTCAATCGAAAACGCTCATAATCGATTATGTTGCAGCGCAGTATGAAAGTTTTTGATCGTTTGTGATTGACACCTGAACAGGGATACGAAATAAACGGGACAGGAGGAGACAATGCACGAACGCGAACGCCATCGCATCATATTGAGCGCCGTACAGGAAAAGTCCGTCGTGACAGTTCAGGATATTTCTGAATTGACCGAGGCTTCCGAGGCGACGATCCGGCGTGACATCGCAGCGCTGCATGTCCAGGGCAAGATCAGGCGCGTGCGTGGCGGCGCCGAAGCGGTCCATCCACCACAGCTCGGCAATCTTGCCGGCCGGCCCTTTCGGGTCTCAGAATCAGTCAACATCGACAAGAAGCGCGCAATTGCACGCCAGGCGGTCGAGCTTTGCGCCCAAGGTGACGCGATCATCATCAATGGTGGAACGACGACGTTCCAGATGGTGCATTTCATGGCCGCTCACCGGTTGCAGGTGATGACCAACTCCTTTGCGATTGCCGAACATCTCGTCAAGCATTCGAAGAATTCGGTGACCGTTCCAGGCGGCGCTATCTATCGCGAACAGAGCCTGATCCTGTCTCCGTTCGATAATGACACCATCCGCAATTTCTACGCGCGACGCATGTTCATCGGCGCACAAGGCGTAGGCCCACTCGGCATCATGGAAGCTGACGCGCTCATTATCCAGAGCGAGCAAAAGCTGATGCACCAGGCCGACGAACTTGTGGTGATGGTCGACAGCAGCAAGTTTCACCGGCGATCGAGCCTCATACTCTGCCCGCTCGATCGGGTGACAACCATCATTACAGACGACGGAATCCCGGAGGAGTCCGTCAGAATGATCGAAGACGCAGGCGTTGTGCTCGTGATCGCGAGTGTGGCGGCGCAGTCGGGCAAGGAGGATGCATCGTCGGTTGCGTGAGGCGCACCGGAGAGGCGTGGTTAAGTCTTATCAACGTGGGAGGATGAACATGAATATTGCAAAGAAACTGGCAATCGGCGTAGCGCTGGCCGCAGCGCTGATGGCAGGCACGGCAAGTGCCAAGGACATCAAGATCGGTCTCGTCGTCAAATCGCTCGGCAACGGCTTCTTCGAAGCCGCCAACAAGGGCGCGGAAGAGGCCGCCAAGGATCTCGGCGGCGTGAAGGTGATTTATACCGGCCCGACGACCACGACCGCTGAAGGCCAGATCGAGGTCATCAACTCGCTGATCGCCCAGGGCGTCGACGCCATCGCGATCTCGGCCAACGACCCCGACGCCGTCGTTCCTGCCCTGAAGAAGGCAACGCAGCGCGGCATCAAGGTGATCTCGTTTGACTCGGGCGTCGCGCCTGCCGGCCGTATCCTACAGCTCAACCCGTCGTCCAACGAGCTCATCGGCAAGATGTGCCTGACGCTGGTCAAGGATCACCTCGATGGTGGCAAGGGCGACTTCGCCATCCTGTCGGCTACGACCACGTCGACCAACCAGAACGTCTGGATTGGCGAAATGAAGAAGCAGATGAAGGACTTTCCAGGCCTCAATCTCGTCACGACGGTCTATGGCGACGACCTTTCGGACAAGAGCTACCGCGAAGCCCAGGGCATCCTGACCTCGCATCCGGAAGTCAAGGTCATTGTCGCTCCGACGACCGTTGGCGTTCTCGCGGCCTCGCAGGCGGTCAAGGATGCTGGCAAGATCGGCAAGGTCTACGTGACCGGTCTCGGCCTGCCGTCTGAAATGGCCGGCGCGATCAAGTCCGGCGCGACGAAGGAATTCGCGATCTGGAATCCGATCGACCTTGGCTACTCGACGATCCAAATCGCCTACCGCATCGTCAAGGGTGAAACCGACGGCAAGCCGGGCAGCGAAATCAAAGCCGGCCGCATGGGCACGATCAAGGTCGGCGCCAACGGCGAAGCCGCGATGGCCGACCCGTTCATCTACAATGCTTCGAACATCGATCAGTTCTCCAAGGTATTCTGATCCTTAAGTTCGAAATCGCATCACTACCCGGCGGCTTGCGCCGCCGGGACAGAAATCGATAGCCGGTAAAGTGCTGATGACCACCGCCGTTCAACATTCCGTCGCGGATGCCCCGCCTGCTGCCGAAACGGCCATTCTGGAAATGCGCGGCATTTCGCAGATATTCCCCGGAGTGAAGGCGCTCGACAATGTCAGCATCTCGCTCTACCCGGGCAAAGTCACCGCGCTGATCGGTGAAAACGGTGCCGGGAAATCCACTCTCGTCAAGATCCTGACCGGCATCTACCGCCCGAACGAAGGCGAAATCCTCGTCGACGGCAAACCGATCACCTTCTCAAGCGCACAGGCTGCCATCGACGCCGGCGTGACCGCCATCCATCAGGAAACCGTGCTCTTCGACGAACTGACGGTTGCCGAGAACATCTTTCTGGGTCATGCGCCGCGCACCGCTTGGCGAACGATAGACTGGAAGACGATGAACGGCCGGGCGAGAGCCCTGCTGGAATCGCTCGAAAGCACGATCGACCCGACGACGCGCCTGAAGGATCTCTCCATTGCCCAGCGCCATCTGGTGGCCATCGCCCGCGCATTGTCGATCGAGGCGCGCATCGTCATTATGGACGAGCCCACCGCCGCGCTCTCGCGCAAGGAGATCGACGATCTTTTTCGCATCGTCGAGGGACTGAAGGCAAAGGGCAAGGCGATCCTTTTCATCAGCCACAAGTTCGACGAAGTCTATGAAATCGCCGACAACTTCTCCGTCTTCCGAGATGGCCGCGATGTGGGGCACGGACGCCTCAAGGAGACGCCGCAGGATGAGATCGTCCGCATGATGGTCGGGCGCGACGTCAAGGACGTGTTCCCGAAGGTAACAGTCGCAATCGGCGACACCGTGCTCAATGTCGAAAAATACTGCCACCGAACCGAATTCCGCGACATTTCCTTCAAGCTCAACCGCGGCGAGATTCTCGGCGTCTATGGCCTGATCGGCGCCGGACGGTCAGAACTTTGCCAGTCGCTATTTGGCATCACCCGTCCGCTTTCCGGCCGGCTGACACTCGAAGGACGCGAAATCCAGATCCACTCTCCACAGGACGCCATCCGCGCCGGCATCGTCTACGTGCCGGAAGAGCGCGGCCGCCATGGTCTGGCGCTGCCGATGCCGATCTATCAGAACATGTCGCTGCCCTCGCTGCTGCGCACCTCCCGTCGCGGCTTCCTGAAGGCTGCCAACGAACTGGCGCTGGCACGCAAATATGCCGAGCGGCTCGATCTGCGCGCCGCATCCCTGTCCGTCCCGGTCGGCACCCTTTCGGGCGGCAACCAGCAGAAGGTGGTGATCGGCAAATGGCTGGCGACGCAGCCGAAGGTCATCATTCTCGATGAGCCGACCAAAGGCATCGACATCGGCTCCAAGGCGGCCGTTCACGCCTTCATCGGCGAGCTGGCCGCCGAGGGCCTCTCGATCATCATGATTTCTTCCGAACTCCCCGAGATCATCGGCATGTCCGACCGTGTGCTGGTGATGAAGGAAGGTCTATCGGTAGGATTGTTCGAGCGCGCAGCGCTGGCGCCGGAAACGCTGGTTCGTGCCGCCACGGGCAATGCATAGGAGCAGCCGCATGCTACGTCTCTTGAAAAAACGCGAAACGCTGCTTCTCGCCATCATCATTGCGATGATCGCAGGTTTCGCGACGCGTGCAACAGGCTTTGCCGAGCCGGCCAACCTCGTCAACATCTTCAACGACACATCGATCCTGATCATCCTGGCGCTGGCGCAAACCACTGTTATCCTGACAAAGTCGATCGACCTTTCGGTGGCCGCAAACCTTGCCTTCACCGGCATGGCCATTGCCATGATGAACGCCGCATTTCCCGGCCTGCCGCTGATCTTCCTCGTCGTCGCTGCAATCGCCATCGGGGCCTTTCTTGGTGCAATCAACGGCTACCTGGTCTGGGCGCTGGAAATGCCGCCGATTGTGGTGACGCTCGGCACGCTGACGATCTATCGTGGCATGGCTTTCGTTCTTTCCGGCGGCGCCTGGGTCAACGCCCATCAGATGACCGAGACTTTCCTGGATGTGCCGCGCACTGTCGTTCTCGGCCTGCCGGTTCTTGCATGGGTCGGCATCGTGATCGTGCTGCTGATCTATCTTGTGTTGAGGCATACGCCCTTCGGCCGCGCGACCTACGCGGCGGGCGGCAATCCCGTCGCGGCGGTCTATGCCGGCGTCGATGTCGGCTGGACCAAGTTTCTCGCCTTCGTGCTTTCCGGCGCGCTTGCGGGCCTCTGCGGCTATCTCTGGGTGTCGCGCTACGCCGTCGCCTATGTCGACATCGCCAACGGCTTCGAGCTCGATAGCGTCGCGGCCTGCGTCATTGGCGGCATTTCGATTGCCGGCGGCGTCGGCTCTGTTGCAGGTACCGTTCTCGGCGCCCTCTTCCTTGGGGTGATCAAAAATGCACTTCCAGTGATCGGCATTTCACCGTTCACGCAAATGGCCATTTCAGGCACGGTCATTATTCTCGCCGTCGTCTTCAATGCGCGGCGCGAACGCAATCGCGGCCGCATCATTCTCAGGGATCAGGCTGCCAAGGAGACGATTGGCAAGGAGGCAACGGCATGAGCACCGTTCCGGCGACCCACCATGAAAAGCGCATCATCCCGGATCGGCTGGGGACGCCGTTCACGCGCACGCTTGCAAGCTGGGAGGTGCTGCTGCTTGGCGTCGCAATCCTGATATTCGTTTTCAATTCAATTGCTTCGCCCTATTTCCTCGACGTCTGGAACCTGTCGGACGCCACCTACAACTTCACCGAAAAAGCGATGATTGCCTTTGCCATGGCGCTCCTGATCATCGCCGGCGAGATTGATCTATCGGTTGCAGCCATCATCGCGCTCGCCTCGACGGCGATGGGGGCGGCGGCGCAGGCCGGCGTCGACACGGTGGGTCTCGTCGCCATCGGTCTCTGTGTCGGCCTCCTCTGCGGGCTATTCAACGGCTTGCTTGTTTCCGTGCTGAAACTGCCCTCCATCGTCGTCACCATCGGGACGATGAGCCTGTTTCGCGGCATTTCCTATATCGCCCTCGGTGACCAGGCCTACGGCAATTATCCCGCGGATTTCGCCTTCTTCGGCCAGGGTTATGTCGTCTGGGTATTCACCTTCGAGTTCGTGCTGTTCGTGGTCCTTGCCGTTGTCTTCGCGATCCTGCTGCATGCGACGAATTTTGGCCGGCAGGTCTACACGATCGGCAACAATGATTTCGCCGCCCGCTTCTCCGGCATCCCGGTCGAGCGCGTGAAATTCATCCTTTTCCTGCTCACGGGGTTGATGAGCGGCATTGCCTCCGTTTGCCTGACCTCCCGGCTCGGGTCCACCCGCCCCTCCATCGCGCAGGGATGGGAGCTCGAGGTCGTGACCATGGTCGTTCTTGGCGGCGTCTCGATCCTCGGCGGCTCGGGCACCATCGGTGGGGTGGTCATCGCTGCCTTCGTCATGGGTCTTGTCACCTTCGGGCTCGGCCTGCTCAATGTGCCCGGTATCGTCATGTCGATCTTCATCGGCCTGCTTCTGATCATCACCATCGCCATCCCGATCATCGTGCGGCGGATCAAGACGATGAGCTCGAAATGACCGGAAAGCTCGAGCGACATGCTTTCAAGATGCGGCTCAACCCAGGCATGGAAGCCGAATACAGAAAGCGCCACGACGAGATCTGGCCAGAACTGGTCGCGCTGTTGCACGAGGCGGGCGTCAGCGACTATTCCATCCATCTCGATCCTGAGACGAACATACTGTTCGGTGTGCTCAGCAGGCCAGCCGATCACAAAATGGCAGCACTGCCGGATCACCCCGTCATGAAGAAATGGTGGAAACATATGTCTGACATCATGGCCAGCAACCCCGACAATTCGCCGATACAGAGCGATCTGGTGACGGTGTTCCATCTGCCATGACCGCGCCCGGGCCTTTCCGTCGTGTCGCCGTTCTCGATATCGGCAAGACCAATGCCAAGGTCGTGGTGCTCGATGCAACGACGGGCGCCGAGATTGGTGTCGTCCGCACGCCCAACCCGGTCTCCACGTCAGGCATCTATCCGCATTACGATCTCGAACGTCTTTGGACGTTTACCCTTGAGGCGCTGATATCCTTTGCGACTGATCCCGGCTTCGACGCAATCTCGATCACGACCCATGGTGCTTCCGCCGTCCTGCTCGACGCAAAGGGCGACCTTGCGCTCCCGGCCCTGGACTACGAACATCGCTATCCCGACGTGGTGAATGATGCCTATGACGGCTTGAGACCGCCTTTCGACGAGACCTTTTCGCCAAGGCTTTCAGGCGGCCTCAATCTCGGCGCCCAATTGCACTATCAGCAATCAATGTTTCCCGATCGCTTTGCCAACGTCGCGACGATCACGACATATCCGCAATATTGGGCATGGCGGCTAACCGGGATTGCCGCCAATGAGGTGACCTCGCTCGGATGTCATACGGATCTATGGAGCCCGAGGACCTGCGAATATTCCTCGCTGATCGACACGCTTGGCCTGCGCGCTCGGATGGCACCGCTGCGCTCTGCCTTCGATGCGCTCGGTCCCGTGCTGCCTGAGATCGCAAACCAGATTGGGCTGCCCCGCAACATCCCCGTCTATTGCGGCATCCACGATTCCAACGCGTCGCTCCTGCCCCACCTCATCGGGCGTGAACCGCCCTTCTCCGTGGTCTCGACCGGCACATGGGTGATCAACTTCGCTGTCGGCGGCGACCTAGATCACCTCGACCCCGCACGGGATGCGCTCGCCAACATCGACGCTTATGGCCGCGCCGTGCCTTCATCCCGCTTCATGGGCGGCCGCGAATTCGAAATTCTCCAAGGCGAAATCGGCAACGTTCCGTCCGCAGATGCTCGATATGCCCTAGATGCTGTCATCGAAAAAGGAATCATGCTCCTTCCGAACGTCATGTCCGGTTCGGGTCCCTTTCCCGGCAAGGACAGGCGCTGGATTGCCGCCGAAGACGCAAGCCCTGCCGAGCTGATCGCTGCCGCAGGCCTCTATCTGGCGCTGATGACGGAGGCCTGCCTGGGCTTGATCGGCGCGAGCGGTCCTATTCTTGTCGAGGGTCCCTTCGCACTCAACGAGATTTATGCCACGGCGCTTTCGTCATTAACGGGCTGCGAGGTGATCGCCCTCCCCGGCTCGACAGGCACAAGCCTCGGCGCAGCACTTCTGACGGGTATCAAACCTGTTGCCTCCAGCACCCCCAGAAATAACGAGCGTCAGCGCCTGGATTTAAAGGGCTACCACCAAGCCTGGCATCGGGCGTTGAACATTTCGCTGTAGGATAACTGCAATATCACCCGACGACACCTGCCGGCCGCCGCCCTGGCGATAGCGTTCTTCCTGAGGCCTGACTTGGCGATGCGGATCAGTCCCTCCTCGGTTGTTTCCGAGGTCGAAGCGTCGAGGACGATTGCGCCGGCGTGAAGGGTTGAGGTTAAAAGAAAACCAGCTGCTGACCGACAGATCGATTTAGCCCGTGGTCATCAGCATGACCGCAACGTCGTCGCCGGGCATTTCGACTATTTTCTGCTTGCCGGCCGCTACACCCTGCTGGAACAGGAACCGCTGGCGACGCTGCTGCCCCTCTGCGAAAAGCGTAACACCAAGATCATCATCGGAGGCCTGTATAGTTCCGGTATCCTTGCCACGGGCGCAGTTGCCGGCGCCCGGTTCAACACGAAACTTGCGCCGAAACCGATCCTCCAGCGGGTTCACCGGATCGAAGCGGTTTGCGCTCGATACAGCGTCGCGCTGCCTGCTGCCGCCCTGCAATTCCCGCTCGGACATCCCCTTGTCGTCAGCGTCATACCAGGCGCGCAATCGGTTGAGGAACTGCAGAGAACCTCGACTATACGCGGAAGGCAATACCGGCTTTGTTATGGTCCGATCTGCAGAGTGAAGGCCTTATCGACCCATCTGCGCCGTTGCCATGCAGCGGTGGAGGCTAAGCTGAACGACCCATATCGCCCGCGGCGCAGCGATGCATCGTGGGCGACGGTCGCGTGCCCAACTGTTTGACAGTGATGGGAAAATCTCGTTAAAGTTGCCGAGGCAAGAAGCGTCCTGTTGACCGTGGACGGCGCTTGTCGCAAGCATAAATTTGAACATTCTAAAATATATAATAGCGATCTATTTCGATCAGTGCTGGAATGAAACACAACCGACGAGGATATAGGGCGACCAGCCTCATGCCTTCTATATAGCCTGCATTTTTCAAACGGTGCATCACATGAACCAAACAATGGCTGCAGAGCCTTCCCCTCTGATGCGCCGCCTTCGCGACGAATGGTTCTTTGCGATCAGCGCGCTGACGGCACTTGCCTTTCTTGAATTTGGCGACCGGATATTCGAGCATTTGTCGAATCCCCTATGGCTTGTGGTGATCTTTCTTTGGCTCTTTGCTGTCGTGCTAGGCTCTGCGCTGTCGGTGGTACGCCACGCCGAGCATCTGGCGGAACGGCTGGGCGAGCCATATGGCACCTTGATCCTGACCCTTGCCATCACGTCCATCGAGGTGATCGGCATTTCGGCCGTCATGTTCCACGGCGAGAACAATCCGACCCTCGTGCGAGACACGCTTTTTGCGGTCGTGATGATCATCCTCAACGGGATGGTCGGCCTGTCTTTGCTGATGGGGGCGTGGCGCCGGCCGGAACAGCGCCACAATATGCAAGGCGCCAATGCCTATCTCGGGGTTATCGTGCCCTTGGCAACATTGAGCCTTGTCCTGCCAGATTTCACGCGCACGACGGTCGGGCCGACGCTCAGCGTCATTCAACAGATGATGCTCGCCTTGATGTCCATCGGGCTCTACGGCGCGTTCCTGGTCCTGCAGACCGGTCGCCATCAGCACTATTTCGTCGAAGATGGTGAATATCACGGGACTGCGCATCAAAAGATCGAGCACGAGGGATCGCTTTGGCTGTGCGTCGCCCTGCTGGTCGCCTACATGATCCCGGTGGTGTTCCTCGTCGAGCAACTGGCAAGGCCGATCGACTATCTGATTGAGACATTGGCGGCACCAACCGCTCTTGGCGGCGTCATCATGGCCGTGCTCGTCGCGACGCCGGAGGCCATCAGCGCCGTGCGGGCCGCGATGTCGAACCATCTGCAGCGTTCGGTGAATATCTTCCTGGGTTCGGTGCTGTCTACGATTGGCCTGACCGTGCCGGCAATGCTGATCATCAGCCATTTCAGCAACCATGATGTCATCCTGGGACTGGAGCATACGGATCTGGTGATGCTCATACTGACGCTTGCGGTCAGCATCATCACCTTTGCGAGTGGCCGAACGAACCTGATGCAGGGCGCCGTGCATCTGATGCTGTTCCTCGCGTATTTTCTGCTCATATTCCAGGATTGACGCCCGACAACGGTCGATCGCCTGACATGCGCACGGGCTATGCAGAGCTATCCTGAGCAACCAAGCGCCCGGCGGCGCCGTTGCTCCGGGCCGACCAGCGGTGATGAAGCTTTGCGAGCATCAGATAGATAATCGGCGTGGTGTAGAGCGTCAGTATCTGCGAGATGACGAGACCGCCGACGATTGTGATCCCGAGCGGCCGCCGCAGCTCGGAACCAGGCCCCGTCGCGATGATCAGCGGTATCGCGCCCATGATCGCTGCCAGTGTCGTCATCAGGATCGGCCGGAACCGCTGCAGGCAGGCCTGGTAGATCGCGTCTTCCGACGAAAGCCCGAGCCTGCGCTCCGCCTGGAGGGCAAAATCGACCAGCATGATGCCGTTCTTCTTGACGATGCCGATCAACAGGATGATGCCGATGAAAGCGATGATGGTCAGCTCCGTCCCGCTGATGACTAGTGCCAGCAGCGCGCCGAGCCCGGCGGACGGCAAGGTCGAGATGATTGTCAACGGATGGGCGATACTCTCATAGAGAATGCCGAGTACGATATAGACGGCGAGCAGTGCCGCCAGCAGCAGCAGCGGCTGGCTGCCGGATGATTGGGCAAGCGTCGCCGCGTCACCGGCGAACTCGGCATGTAGCGAATCTGGAAGGTGCATTTGGCCAACGACACGCATGATATTGTCGTTGGCGTCCTGAAGCGTGGTGCCGAGCGCCAGATTGTAGGAGATTGTCACCGCCGCGAACTGGCCCTGATGATTGACGACGAGGGGCGCCAGCGTTCGGTCGATCGATGCAACGCTGCTCAGCGGGACCAGCGTCCCCCCTGCCCCCGGAACATAGAGACTGGTAATTTTCGCCGGATCACGGGCATAGGTCGGGTCGGCTTCGAGCACGACGCGATATTGGTTGCGCTGGCTGTAAATCGTCGAGATCTGCCGTTGGGCGAAGGCGTTGTTGAGCGCGCTGTCGATCGACTGGATGCTGACGCCAAGCCGGGAGGCTTCGCTGCGATTGATGGTGACATTCGCCTGAAGCCCGTTTGGCTGGCGGTCGGTGGCGACATCGGTCAAACCTGATTGTTTCTGCAGTTCCGCCAGCACCTTGGGCGCCCAGTCGACGAGCTCGTCATAATTCGCATCCCACAAGGTGAACTGATACTGGGACTGGGAGGAACGCGCTCCTGCCCTGATGTCGCCCGGCGAGAACAGGAAGGTGCTGAGCCCCGGAACTGTTGCCAATTGCTTGCGCAATCGGTCGATGACCTCGGCGGTCGGAATGCGCTCCGACGGAGGCTTCAGCGAGATCAGCAGCTGGCCGCGATTGATGGAGCTTGAAAAACCGCCGCCACCCACCGACGATCCGATGCCCGCCACGGCCGGGTCCAGTCCGGCGATTTCGGCAGCCCGGCGTTGAAGTTCGACCATGGCCGGATAGGAGATATCGGTCGAAGCCTGGGTGCCGCCCTGGATGAAGCCGGTGTCGTCCTGCGGAATGAAACCCTTGGGAACCTTCACATAGAGAAAGACTGTCATCGCGACGCAGGCGAAAATCACGATGACCGCCGCTACGCGGTGATGAAGCACAGCCTTGAGGGTGCGGCCATAGAAGCCGATGATGGCCGAAAGCGACCCTTCTACGATGCGGCCAAACCGGCCGGGCTTGTTTTCGAGATCATGCGCCCGAAGCCGGTGTCCGCAGATCATCGGTGTCAGGGTCAGCGACACAAGCGTCGAGACCACGATGGCAAAGGCAAGGGTCAGCGAGAAGGCCTGAAAGAATCGCCCGACGATACCACCGAGGAAAAAGAGGGGAATGAAGGCGGCAAGCAGCGAAAGACTGATCGAGATGACGGTGAAGCCGATCTGGTGAGCGCCTTCGATCGCCGCCTTCATCGGCTTCATCCCGGTTTCGAGATTGGCGTATATGTTCTCGATCATCACGATGGCGTCGTCGACGACGAAGCCGACAGACACCGCGAGCGCCATCAGAGACAGGTTGTCGATCGACAGGCCGAAACCCCACATCGCGGCGAAGGTACCGGCGAGCGACAGCGGCACGGTGACACCAGCGGCCAATGTCGGCGTTGCCCGCCTCAGGAAAACAAAGACCACGGCCATCACGAAGAAGACGGTCGCAAGCAATGTCCATTGCATATCCTCGACGCTTGCATGGATCGTCGTTGTCCGGTCGGAAAGGATCGCGATGTGGACGCCCGCCGGGATGACCCTTTGAAGTTCGGGGATGAGCGCCTTGACCGCATCCACCGTCGCGATGACGTTGGCGTTGGCCTCCTTGGTAATGTTCAAGAGCACGGCAGGCTTGCCGTCGTACCAGGCATCCGACCGGCTGTTGCGGACTCCCGGTTCGACGGTGGCGATATCGGCAAGCCGTACCGCGGTGCCGTCGCCGCTTCGAATGATGATGCGGCCAAACTCCTGCGGGGTCTTCAGCTGGGCATTCAGGCTGATCGCAAAGGCGCTGTCGTTGCCGTCGATCGAGCCTGTCGGCCCGAGCGTGCTTGCACTGACGATGGCGGTGCGGACGCTGTCGAGCGCCAGCCCCATGGCCGAGAGCCTGTCAGGGTTGAGCCTGACGCGGATGGCCGGCTGGTCGGCGCCGCTGACGGTCACATCGCCGACGCCGTCCACCTGCGCGATCTGCTGGACGGCGATGGTATCCGCCGCATCGTAAATCGCGCTCGGCGCGACATTGTCTGACGTCAGTGCCAGAATGAGAACGGGTGCCGCGGCGGGATTGACCTTGCGGAACGAGGGAAGAGTTGGGAGGTCGGCCGGCAAATCGGTTGCCGCCGCATTGAGCGCTGCCTGGACGTCCTGCCCCGCGCCGTCGACGCTTCTGGATAGATCGAACTGTATGACGATACTGGTCGATCCAAGCGAACTGACCGACGTCAGTTCGGTGACGCCGGCAATCGTTCCGAGACGGCGTTCGAGCGGTGCCGCGACGCTTGCCGCCATGCTGGCAGGGTCGGCGCCGGGCCGGCTTGCCGAGACGATGATTGTCGGCAGATCGACGGTCGGAAGGCTGGCAACCGGCAGGAAACGATAGGACACCACGCCGAGTATGATCAGCCCTATCGCCAGAAGCGTCGTGCCCACCGGGCGCTTGATGAATGGCTTCGAGAGGTTCATCAGGCCCTCCCGAGCTCGTCGGCCACCTCTGGCGCCGGCCCGGTCGGACGGCCGACCACGCGGCTGCGCAGGCGCTCGAACGCCAAATATATGACGGGAGTGGTGTAAAGCGTCAGAAGCTGGCTCAGCACCAGTCCGCCGATGATGCTGATGCCGAGAGGCGTTCTGAGCTCGGAGCCCGTACCTTCGGCCAAAGCGAGCGGCAGTGCGCCGAAAAGGGCGGCCAATGTCGTCATCATGATCGGTCGGAAACGAAGGATCGAAGCCTGCAGGATCGCCTCGCGCGGCCCAAGGCCGCCCGTTCGCTCCGCCTCGAGCGCAAAGTCGATCATCATGATGGCATTCTTCTTGACGATACCCATCAGGAGCACGATACCGATCAGCGCGATCAGCGACAGGTCCTGGCCGAACAGCATCAGCGCCAGCAGCGCACCAACACCGGCCGAAGGCAGCGTCGAAAGGATGGTCACCGGATGGATCGCGCTTTCGTAGAGCAGACCGAGCACGATATAGATCGTCACCACTGCCGCAAGGATAAGCCAGGGCTCGCCTTCAAGCGACGCGGCAAATTCCTCGGCATCGCCTGAATAGGATCGCTGGATCGAATTCGGCATGCCGGTATCGTGCTCCGCCGCCTTCACGGCGCTGACCGCATCGCTGAGCGAAGCCCCCGCCGCCAGATCGAAGCTGATCGTCACGGAGGGGAACTGCTCGTCATGACTGATGACCAACGGCGCGGTGGTAAAAGATGCGGTGGCGAAGGCGTTGAGAGGCACCTGGGCATCTCCGGCACCCGCGACATAGAGCTTGTCGAGCGACTTCGGATCGGCCTGGTAATCCGGACCCGCCTCGAGGACGATGCGATACTGGTTCGATTGGCCGTATATGGTGGCGATCTGGCGCTGGCCGAATGCATCGTTGAGCGTGTCGCTGACTGCCTGCATCGAGACGCCGAGCCGCGAGGCAGTTTCACGATCGACATTGACGAAGATGCGCCCGCCGCCGGTCTCCACTTCCGAGGCGACGTCGATCAGCGATGGCGACTGCTGCATTCTTGCGGCGAGCTTTTGCGCCCAGTCGACGACTGTCGCCGTATCCGTACCGGTCAGGGTGTATTGATAGGGGGCGCGGCTGGAGCGCGTGCTGATGCTGATGTCGCGCACGCTCTGGAAGGTAACGTGAATGCCCGGCAATCCGGACACCTCTTGGCGCAGCCGGTCGATGATCTCGGTCGCCGAGGATGCGCGCTGGTTCCGCGGTTTGAGCACGAGGCTCAAGGTGCCGGTGTTCGAGGTCAGATTGGTTGAACTCGCCCCGATGACCGAAACGACGCCGCCAATATCGCGATCCGCCCTCAGTCTATCGGCAACAACGGCCTGTGTCCGCTTCATCGCTTCGAAAGAGGTGGTGGGCTCCGTCTCGATGACGGCAGTGATGAGGCCGGTGTCTTGCGGCGGCAGGAAACCCTTCGGGATGACGATATAGAGCCCGATCGTTGCGACGAGGGTCACGACAGTCACTATCAGCATCAGCGCACTGCGATCGATTGCCCAGACCAGGCTTCGGCGATAACCCGCGATAAGCCGGTCCATCGTCCGGTCGGCACCGGCAAGCAGGCCGCGACGGCGCTCGGCCGGCTTGCGCAGGATGCGAGCACACATCATCGGCGTCAGGGTCAGGGATACGACAGCCGAGACGACCACGGCGATCGTCAGCGTCAACGCGAACTCGCGGAACATCCGGCCGACGATGCCGGTCATGAAGAGCAACGGGATGAAGACGGCGATCAGCGAGAAGGTCAGCGAAATGATCGTGAAGCCGATTTCGCCTGCGCCCTTCAACGCCGCGTCCATCGGCTTTTCGCCATCCTCGATGTGCCGGGCGATGTTTTCGATCATGACGATCGCGTCGTCGACGACGAAGCCGGTTCCGATCGTCAGCGCCATCAGCGACAGGTTGTCCAGGCTGAAGCCGGCAAACCACATGACGCCGAAGGTCGCGATCAGTGACAGCGGTAGCGCGACGGCGGCGATGATCGTTGCCGTGACTGTCCGCAGGAATACGAAGACGACGAGAATGACCAGGCCGACGCTGATGGCGAGCGTCCACTGAACGTCGTTGATCGACGCGCGAATGGTCTGCGTGCGATCGTTGACGATATCGAGCGATATGCCCGCGGGCAGGGCCTCCTTCAGGCGCGGCAACTGCTTCAGCACATTGCCGACCGTCTGGATGACATTGGCGCCTGGCTGACGCATCACATCGATGATAACTGCTGGCTCGCCCTGGTACCAGGCGCCGACGCGGGTGTTCTCCAGCCCCTCGACCACATCCGCAACATCCTTCAAGAGGACCGGAGCATTGTTGCGATAGGCGACGACGACGGATTTGTATATCTGCGGATCGACGATCTGGTCGTTGGCGGCGAGCGTGAAGGATTGGTGCGTGCCGTCAAGGGCGCCCTTAGCGCCGGCGACGCTGGCAGCGGTGATCGCGGTGCGGATGTCCTCCAGCGCCAGGCCATAGGATGCAAGACGCGGCAGGTTGACCTGGATACGGATAGCGGGCCGCACGCCGCCCTGGATATTGACGTTGCCGACACCGGTCACCTGGCTCAGCCGCTGCGCCATCATCGTGTCGGCGAAGTCGCTGAGGTCCCGGATCGAGTAGCTCGTCGAACGCAGGGCGAGCGTGACGATTGGCGTATCGGCGGGGTTCACCTTGGCATAGGTGGGCGGATAGGGAAGCGTCTTGGGCAGTGTCGACCCGGCGGCGTTGATCGCAGCTTGAACATCCTGCGCAGCGCCGTCGATATCGCGGCCAAGCTCGAACTGCAGCGTGATCTGACTGATGCCGAAGGCGCTCGACGACGTCATCGATGCAAGCGAAGGGATCTGCCCGAGCGGACGCTCGAGCGGCGCGGTCACCAGCGACGCCATGGTATCCGGATCGGCACCCGGCAGCTGCGTCGTCACCCGGATGGTTGGGAAGTCCACCTGCGGCAAAGGGGCCACCGGCAGGTTGAGATAGCCGAGCAGACCACCCAACAGGATCGCTATCCCCAGAAGAGAGGTGGCGATCGGCCTGTTGATGAACAGCGACGAGACACTCATGACTTCGGCGTGGGCGGAATGGCTGATGTGGCGTCTCCGTCACTGGCCGTGCCGTTTTGCTTGTGACGATGACGGCCCTTCTGCTGGTCGTCTTGCGGGGGGGTCGCTGGCGGTGCTGCAGGCTCGGAAGGCCCGGATATTTCGACCTTCGCCCCGTCCTGCAGCCTTGCAAAGCCCGTTGTCACCACCTTGTCGCCGGCAGCAACCCCTTCGGTGACCACCGCCTGGACATCATCCTGCAGGCCTACCTTGACGGTCTTCATCGTGACAGTCTGATTGGGTTGAACGAGATAGACGAAAGTGCCGCTGGGACCGCGCTGGACCGCTGCCGTTGGCACCACGGTCACGCCCTTCATCGTCTCGACCAGCAATCGCGCGTTGACGAAGGCGCCTGGCCAGAGCGCCAGTTTGTCGTTTGCGAAATTTGCTTTGAGCTTGACCGTGCCGGTGGTCGGGTCGACCTGGTTGTCGACAACGGCAAGCGTGCCATTATCGATGACGGTCTGGCCATCCCCGGAAATCGCCTCGACGCTGAGCAAACCGCCGGCACTTGCCGCGTTGACCCTGGCAAGCTGCTGTTGCGGAACAGAGAATACCACGGAGATCGGCTTGATCTGCGACAACGTGACGATGCCTGTTGTATCCGACGAACTGACGATGTTGCCGATGTCCACGTTGCGGATGCCGGTACGCCCGTCGATCGGGGCCTTGATTGTCGTGTAGTCGAGGGTCGCTTGCGCGCTCTCGATTGCCGCCTGGTCGGACTGGATTGCGGCGGTGTATTGGGCAACCTGCGAACGGGCGGTATCTGCCTGCTGCTGCGTTCCCGAGCTTGACTGCACGAGCCGCGTATATCGTTCGAGGTCCAGTCGGGCATTCTGAAGGAGTGCCTGGTCCTGCGCCTTCTTGCCGATTGCCTGGTCGAGCGCTGCCTTGTAGACCGCGTCGTCGATCCGGACGATGACGTCGCCCTTCTTGATATCCTGGCCTTCCTCGAAATCGACCTCGACGATCTTGCCGCTCACCTGCGGGCGAACGGTCACTGTGTTCAACGGTTTCACCGAGCCGACGCCATCGATATAGACAGGGACGTCAGTCGTCTTTGCGTCGGCCACGAGCACGGGTGTCGGGCCTTGAGACTGGGCATCGCCACGCCGCCGCCCGTTGCCTTGCCGGTTCCCGGATTGTTGATTGCCGCCCTGCCGATTGCCCGCCTGCTGAGAGGTCTCGCTGGCCTGACCGAACCCCAGAATTCGCTCCACATTACCCAGCCAACGATCGCGTGTGGCGTAGGCACCAAAGCCTAGCGCGCCGACGATCGCGACCGACACCAAGACCCGAAAAGTCCGAGCCATCAATTCACCTTTCTTCTGCGCTCCAAAAAGGAGCATCATTGTGCGACCTTAGCTGGCCGCAGATGAATACGGAATTTGTGGTGGAATTAAATTTTGTCCACGTGCCGAGCTATTCTGCTCAAAAGCACGGCTATTCCTGCTGAAATTGGCGCGTCCGGCTGATGGCAGCCGCCGAGATGGCTTTTGCAGGTGGCCGGCGGAGCTGGATCAGCGGCCGGTGCGTGATTTCCTGGAAGCTGTCTCCTTCGCCGACGATGCACCGGGCAAGGAGGCGTCGCCGCTCGCGGCCTGCATCAGACGACTGGCTGCCCGCAGCTTTGCCACGAGCTCGCTGCCGTCGACCGAAGCCCTGGTCTGCTCCAGTCGTTCGAATTCGATCGCCGCCTGTGCCCAATGGCCACCACCGCGGCCTTCCGGCCTGCCCTCTGCTTCCCATAGGGAATAGGCACGCTGGCTGATCCAGTCGTCTTTCGTATGGTTCATGATAGTCCCCGGCCAATCCATTCAGCAGCGTGCGGTGAGCGTGCCAGATTTGCCTTACGGAGTCGTTACCTCGATAACATTAATAGCTGCAATGCAACGCTCGGCGTTCACGTAATCGCGAGCCCGCCGTCGACGGCCAATGAGACGCCGTTGATCATACTTGCCTCGTCGCTCAGCAGGAACAAGATGGCTTCGGCAATTTCATCCGGTTCAAGGAAGCGACCAAGCGGGATACGCGCCCTGACGGGGTCAGCTTTTGCCGGATCGCTCCATGCCAGCACTCCCATCGGCGTCATCGTCACCGTCGGATTGACGCTGTTGACCCTGATGCCCGACGGCCCGAGTTCGAGCGCCATGACCCGTGTCACCGCATCGAGCGCTGCCTTTGATGCGCAATAAACGGTGTGGTCGGCAACCGCACGACGTGCGGCATCGCTGGAGACATTGACGATAGAGCCGCGAACGCCGCGGCGCAGCCAATCCCGCACCACGATCTGCCCGATGATAACTGGCGCCTTGGTGTTGACGCTGATGACGCGATCGAATTCTTCCGGATCGGTGTCGATGAAGGAGGAAAGCACGGTTGTCCCGGCGCAATTGACAAGCATGTCGACCGGCAGCGCCGACGAAACCGCCGTGCGGAGTGCATCGCCATCGGCGACATCAACGCAAACCTGCTGGCAGTCGATCTCGGCCGCCAGCGTCCGGAGATCGTCTTTGCTGCGCGTCACGGCGATCACGGTTGCGCCCCGATGGCCAAGCTTTATAGCGGTCGCCCGACCAATGCCCTTGCCGGCACCAGTCACCAGAACACGTTTTCCCCTCCACTCCATGCTTCGCTCTCCTCCGTATGCGCGATCGGCTGGGTCAGAGGTTTAACCCAGTCTCTCCTCCAGGTCACGCCTGCCGAGCCGCGTCTGGAGGACAACGACAATCAGGAGGAAAACACCGCGAACGACCGATTGCCAGTAAGCGGACAGGCTGATCCAGCCGAGGCCGTTTTCGAAATTGAGAATGTTGAAGATCAGCCCCAACAGGGCGACACCGGCAAGTGTCGTTCCGACCGATCCCTTGCCGCCCATCAGCGACGTCCCGCCAACGACCACGGCTGCTATGGCGAAAAGTTCCCATCCCTGCCCTTCGATCGGCTGCCCGGCGCCGAACTGGGAGGCGAGGATGACGCCGGCGATCGCGGCCAAGGTTCCGCTCGCGGCGTAGACCATAAGCTTGACGCGGTCGATCGGAAGACCCATCAACCGCGTTGCATCCTCATTTCCACCAATCGCCAAAGTGGTCCGCCCGATTTCGGTGAAATTGAGAACGATTGACCCGGCAATGAAGCACAGCAATGCGATCCATGCCGGGATAGGAAAGGCGAAAAGGTCTCCTTGGCCAAGAACCGTGAACGTGCTGTCGTAATCGACTTCGACGGATGCGTTACCGGACAACAAAAGGGCCGTGCCCTTTGCGGCGAGCATCATCGCCAAGGTTGCGATAAAGGGAAATATGCCTAGACGCGTGACCATCAGACCGTTGAGCAGCCCGGCGACAAGACCGACCCCAGCGCCGGCCAGAAGCCCAGGCACAAACCCATAGGGCGAGGCCATGGCGGAGACGACGCTGCCAAGAGCTGCAACGGCGCCGACGGAAAGATCGATACCGCCGGTCATGATAACGAAGGCCATGCCCAGCGACACCAGCGCAAACATGGAGTTGTAGCGCATAAATGTCAGGATGTTGAACTCGCCGAGGAAGTTGTCGTAGCGCAGCGCCCCGAAGATGATGAGGGCGACCAACGCGGCGATGACACCGTAACGTCCGATGAATTCGGAGAGCGATTTTCTGCTTGTCATCATCCGTTCTTTCCATGTCTCTGCAGCCAGACGGCAAGGACGATCAGCCCGGCCTTGACCACCAGCGCTGCCGCATCCGGAACGCCGTTGGCAATCAGCGAATAGCGCACCAACTGGATGATGAGCGCGCCGAGCAGCGTTCCGACGAGATTGGCCTTGCCGCCCGCAAATGGCGTACCGCCAACAGCAACCGCCGCAATCGCATCAAGCTCCATTCCAAGCCCGACCTGGTTCGCATCGGATGACGAGTTGATGGCAATGACGATCAGGCCGGCGAAACCGGCGCAGAGGCCGCTGATCATGTAGACGCGGCGCTTGATCTTGCCGACCGACATTCCTGAGAGATAGGCGGCCGTTTCATTGCCCCCGACAGCCAGGACAGAGCGGCCGAAAAGGGTCTTGCGCACAAGCCAGATCGCTGCAACCACGAAGATGACCATGGCAATCGACTGCACCGGCACTCCGAGCGGCCGAGCAAGGCCGATCCATTGGAAATTCGGCTCGCGGAAGGTGACGAGGTTGCCGTTGGTCAGGACCTGGGCGATCCCGCGGCCGGCGATATAAAGGACGAGCGTGGCGACAATCGGCTGGATACGGTAGTGACTGACGAGAATGCCGTTGAAGAGCCCCAGCAGCGTCGTCACGATCAGCGGCACGATAAAGGCGAGCGGAATGATGAGGTACACTGGAAGCCCCAGCACCTTGTCGAGAAAGATCAGCGGCGCCAGCTGGCCGGCAACCGCCATCAGCGAACCGACCGAGAGGTCGATGCCTGCAGTGGCAATGACCAGCGTCATGCCGACCGCAACGATGACGATCGGCGCCACCTGCGTCATGTTGACGTTGAAGGTCTGCAGCGAGGCGAAGTGCGGTGTGAACAACAGGTTGAAGGCAAGCAAGGCCAGGAGCGCCAGAAACGCTCCGTGTTTTGCCAGCGAAAATTGCGGCAATCGCCGGGGTGCGGCCGCGGTGGAAACATCTATCATCGGCCTGTTCCTTGAGCGACCTCGGATGGAGATGCGGGGTCGGCCCCGTGCGCCATCGCGCCAAGCATGGCATCGGCGGTCAGCCCATCGCCTTTCAGAGTAGCAACCGTTCGTCCGTCACGAAGAATGTAGGCCTTGTCGGATCCTTCGACGATTTCCTCGATCTCGGAAGAAACCATCAGCACGCCAAGACCCTTTTCCGCCAGTTCGCGGATGAGCGCCTGGATTTCGGCCTTTGCACCGACATCGATGCCGCGCGTCGGTTCGTCGAGGATGAGAAGCTCCGGATCAAGCGCCAGCCAGCGTGCCAGCAGTACCTTCTGCTGATTTCCACCTGAGAGTTCGCGGATCGGCTGTTCCGGGCTCGAGCACTTGATGCCGAAGCGCTTTATAAACCGATCGACCACCTGTTTTTGCTTCGCCTCGTCAACAATGCCGTTTTTCGTCAGCATCGGAAGAAGGGCCAGCGTCAGGTTCTCACGCACGGAAAGCAGCGGGATTATGCCTTCGCCCTTTCGGTCCTCGGTGCAGTAGCCGATCCCTGCGGCAATCGCGTCCTTCGGAGACACCGGCGCGAAGGCTGTGCCCTTATAGGCAAAGCTGCCGCTCTCTGGCTTGTCCATTCCGAAAACGAGCCGCGTGGTCTCCGTGCGACCGGCGCCGAGTAGGCCGGAAATCCCGACGATCTCGCCCTTGCCGACGGAAAAGCTCACATCATGAACGCGCGGCCGGTGCGCCAGGCCTTGGGCGGCCAACAAGGGTTCGTGTTGGCCAGTCGACTTGCTGCCGAAGCCGGTAACGCCACTCTTTTCGATGCGGCCTAAATCCTTGCCAAGCATGGCGGCGACCAGTTCGAGCTTGCTGATCTCGCTCATCGCCGCCGTCTTGACCGTGCGTCCGTCTCGAAGGATCGTAACCCGGTCACAGATCGCGTAGAGTTCGTCGAGCTTATGACTGACGAAGACGACCGACACGCCTTCCGACTTCAATTGCCGGATCACATTGAAGAGCACCTCGACCTCGCGGTCGTTCAGCGACGAGGTCGGTTCGTCCATGATCACCAGACGCGAGGAAAATCCGAGCGTGCGGGCAATCGCCACCATCTGCTGGGTGGCGATGGAAAAGTCCTCGAGCGGTCGGCGGACGTCGATCGAGAGGTTCAGCCGACCGAGCAGCCGTTCGGCTTCGGCGTTCAAGGCAGTCCAGTTGATGAAGCCGAAACGACCGAACGGGCGACCGAGGCAGACATTCTCCGCAACCGACCGAAAGCCCACGAGGTTGATTTCCTGGTAGATTGTGGCGATGCCGCGCGCCTGCGCCATCTTTGGATCGGCAACGTCGAACGGTTGCCCGAGAAAAGTGAACTGGCCGGCGTCTCTGCGATGGTAGCCGGTCAGCACCTTGATCAGCGTAGATTTGCCCGCGCCATTTTCACCGACGAGAGCATGGACTTCGCCATGTCCAATTTCGAGGTCCGCCCCGCTGAGCGCGACGACCCCGCCAAATCTCTTTTCAACACCGGACATGCTGAGCATGACTGGAGACGGCCCGCTGACCGAATTTGTATTCATTCTTCACTCCCGACGCCTTCCCCGATCAAGGGGAAGGCCAATAATCGCAAGGCTGACGTGTTTAGAATGCGTTCGCCACTTCTGCCTTTGCATTGTCACCATCATAGAACTTATCTTCGTTCTTGATGAATGGCGGGATCTTCTTTCCAGCAGCGTAGTCCTGCATCGTCTTGAACGCGATGGGGCCAAACAGCGGGCTGCACTGGCAGATGGCGCCAATCTTGCCGTCGACGATAGCCTGAACGCCGTCCTTCTCGCCATCGATGGAGACGATGATCACGTCCTTGCCGGGGGTCTTGCCGGCGGCTTCCAGTGCCGCGATGGCGCCGATCGCCATTTCGTCGTTGTGAGCGTAGATGGCGGTGACCTCGGGATGGGCCTGAATCAGCGTTTCGGCGACCTGACGGCCCTTGTCACGGTTGAAGTCGCCATCCTGGCTGGCGACGATCTTCATCCCGGCTTCCTTCTTGATAGCTTCGTCGAAGCCCTTCTTGCGGTCGTTTGCCGGTGAGGAACCCGTCGTACCTTCGAGCTCGATGATCGTCGCCTTGCCGCCGGTCTTCTTGATCAGCCATTCTGCGACGCGTTGACCTTCCTTGACGAAGTCCGAACCGATGAAGGTCAGGTAGTCTTCGCCGGGCTTTGCCATCTTATGATCGACGTCGCGATCGATTAGGATGACCGGAATGCCGGCCTTCTTGGCTGCCTTGATCGCCGGAACCAGCGGTTTGTCTTCGCGTGGCGGCAGGAAGATGACATCGACGCCCTGGGCGATCATGCTGTTGACGTCCGATGCCTGCTTTGCAGCGGAGCTTGCTGCATCGGTGTAGACGAACTGATAGCCAAGCCGCTCGGCTTCAGCCTTCATGCTCGCCGTTTCCGCGAGACGCCAGGGATTGTTGCTTTCAGACTGGGCGAAGCCGACCTTGTAGACCTTCTTTTCCTTGAGCTTCGGCACCTCGGCAAATGCCGGAACGGCTGCGAGCGCGGCTGCAGCTCCCGCTGCGGAAACAAGGACGAAATTTCGACGGGTAATATCCATTGCAAGTACCTCCCAATAGGCATGTTTTCCACTCTATCCGTCAAAGGCTCCCCCCAAGGCGGACAACGCAAGCAGCGTCAGCGGAAGCCTGTCACCGGTGCTAATAATTGTCAATGACTCTTCTAATATGAATTTATTGTTCTCACAAAAACAAAGAGATAAGTATGATAATATATGCGCATAGCGCGAAGCGATCCCACTTGAAACTTTTCGTTCAAACCGTATGATGCGCCAATGGACCACTCAGACAAAAAAATGCAGCCCGAGCTAGGCGAGAGCGTCGAGACACTCGCGGTCAGACGCCCGACGATGACCGAAGTTGCTTTGGAAGCAGGCGTATCGCAGACCACTGTTTCGCTTGTGCTCAACGATGCGAAGGGCGCGCGCCTGTCCGCCGATACCAGGCGCCGCGTGCATGATGCGGCCAAGAAGCTCGGCTACAAGCTGACGGCGGGAAAGCCTTCGGCATCGAGCAGCGCCGGCACCATTGCCTTCGTCGTCAACGAATTTTCGACTGACCCATGGATGTGCCTGGCGATGGACGGCGCTCGCGAGAAGGCGTGGGAATACGGGATCACCATCACCGCGGCGAGCACGCGTGGCGACCCAAGTCTCGAGCATGCCGTCCTCGAGGGCATCCTGGCCCAGCCTTTGGTCGGGCTGATCTACGGAACGATCCACACCAGGCGGATCGAACGCCTCGACCTTCCCCGGCGCGTTCCGACCGTCCTGCTGAACTGCTACCTTTCGGATCGATCGGCACCGTCGGTGTTGCCGGCAGAAACCCTTGGCGGACACACGGCGACCGATCATCTCATTCGCGCCGGCCACGCGCGCATAGGCATGATCAACGGCGAACCCCGCATGGATGCATCGCGCGATCGGCTCAAGGGCTACCGGCAGGCGCACGCATCTGCCGACCTGCCCGTCGATCCCGATCTCATTCGCAACGGCAACTGGGAGCCCTCGGAAGGTTATCATCATACCCGGGAGCTGATGGCTCTGGCCTCGCCACCCACCGCGATCTTCTGTGCCAACGACATGATGGCTTCTGGCTGCTACGAGGCGCTGAAGGAACTCGGCCTTCGCATTCCGGAGGATGTCGCGGTCATGGGTTATGACGACCGGGAAATTGCCAAATACATGCACCCGCCGCTGACAACGGTTGTTTTGCCGCACTTCGAAATGGGCTCGATCGCGGCCGAATTTCTGATCGAGCAGATGGCCCGGCCAACGCAACGCGCGCCGCAGATCAAGGTCGAGGGTGATTTGGTCGAGCGCGAATCCGTCTGAATTGAGATCGGCTACTGCCGAAGGGACGCGAGCGGCGAAATGCCGAGAGCAACCGAGCCCGGTGGGCTCGACCTGATAGTCGGTATCATCATGACGATGGCAAGGAGCCCTCCGACAAATATCAAGCCGTATAGCATTGGTCTAATCGCCACGTTTATCGCACCTCAGTTCCCGAACCGAATATGTAAAACTACGGTCAGCACCTGACACGAAGCTGAACAGGCGTCCACCGTTGGTGTCCGCAGCAGTGTCGCGGTTGCAGATCGGCGAGGGCGAAGACGCTTTTCAGAATTGCACGGGAGAGCCTCAGTACCCCTATTCTGCGGCCTTTTGGTCCGAAGTCGAAGCGTTAATGCGCGATTGTCTCTCGACTTTGCACATAACTGCGGGACGCGGCATGCCATTTACTGCTAAGAGCAGATGTAACGCACCAGCTGAAATCCAAAAAGTAGCAATCTGGAGAATGCCCCATGCCCCCGGCGCAAACGACGCATAAGAAATCGCCGCCTAACGATCCTTACGAACCCGCGGGGTTTGCAGCACGCCACGGTATTGGAATTGAGGATGCCCGGCGCATTCTCACCTTGCACAAGGGCGACCGTGATTCGTCCAATAGGGCTGCTCACAAGATCAAGGGCTTGAACTAAAATGCCTTTGGCTGCGAATCGGTTTGGGTATCGCGCGCCGGCGTTTCCGGCTGCGGGCGCCCTTGCGGCGAGGAAGACCGATACATGGCTTTAGACCCCAACCAGGCATTCACCGACTATAAATACACCCCCTGTTCGGTTCAATTCTGGGTCGCGGGCGTCGCCTCGGTCGAGTTCAGATCCCTGCGCGCCGCTGTCATTTATGCCAGGGATAACGGGGCATTGACGGAATCCGTTGAGATCACCGTTCATCTGCCTCGCGAAGACATCGCCTACGGCACGGAAAAGGTCCGCGAACTGGTCAAGCAATTGTCGGCAGCAAACCGATAGACAGTGCCGCTCCACCTGTTCTGCGAGAGCAACAGGCCGAGCTGCGGCAAGATTTTACGCCGGAATAGATCCTGGCGAGCAAATAAAAAACCATCGAACGGAGCTGCAAATGATACGATTTAAAAAAGACGAGACGCCCACTGTCGCGGCCCCGGCTTCGGTAAAGAGCGAGACGGCCAAGCCGCCGACTGACGCAGTTGGCACGAACAAGGCCCCGCGGCAGAAGACGCCGAAGGCTAGGGAAGCTGAACCTAAATCGGCCGAGAGCCTTGAGCTATTCCGCCCGGCGGCGGAAAAAGACGCCGAATAACGAGCGATCGGTTCGATCGCCTGCCGGCTGAGGTCCGTCACGTGGCAGCCAAGTCGGTCGCCTTGCCGATGCTGCTCGACTTTTTCGCAAGGCGCATATAACCACCGCGGCAAGACACCGGGAGGGGCAAATGGACACAGTGGAAATCAGTGGCAGAAGCGACTTTGCCCTTTGGGCAATTCAGCGCGCCCAGGAGATCGTCAGGACGGAGGGATCGGCGCTGGCGCTGGCCGCACGTGACATGGATGAGGTAGCGCTTCAGGAAAACGGCGCTGCCCTCGGCAAGGCCATCGCCGACGCAATGCTCGAGGTATTCGACGGCCTGATGTCGGAATAGCGTTGCGCATGCATATCTGCCTGCTCTCCGCCTTGTTGAATGTATAAGCTAGGACGAATCTGATTCGTACCCCAACTTGCCTGGCTCTCACGTTGCAGTTTCCAGACCGCAGACTTCGACACCGGCACCGCAGGCAACTGCGCAAGGAGAAAATAAATGGCCGATCTCAATAGACCCGAAATCACGGAAATGAGACCGAAGATCACCGTAATCGGCGTCGGCGGCGGCGGCGGCAATGCGATCAACAACATGATCGCCGAGAAATTGCAGGGTGCTGAATTCATCGCAGCCAACACGGACGCGCAGGCGCTTGCCATGTCGAAGGCATCGCGACTGATCCAGCTCGGCTCGCATGTGACCGAGGGCCTCGGTGCAGGTTCGCTGCCGGAAATCGGACGCGCGGCTGCCGAAGAATCGATCGACGAGATCATGGATCATCTGCGCGGCACCCATATGTGCTTTGTGACCGCGGGCATGGGCGGTGGCACCGGCACCGGCGCGGCCCCGATCATCGCACAGGCGGCTCGAAAGGCGGGCATTCTGACGGTCGCCGTCGTTACCAAGCCCTTCACCTTCGAAGGCAAGCGCCGCATGCAGACTGCCAACGAGGGTATCGAGCGGCTGCGCGAAAGCGCCGACACCGTTATCGTCATTCCGAACCAGAACCTCTTCCGCATAGCCGATGCAAAGACCACCTTTGCCGACGCATTCGTGATCGCCGACCGCGTTCTTTATGCAGGTGTCGGCTGCATCACCGATCTCATCGTCAAGGAAGGCCTGATCAATCTCGACTTCGCCGACGTGAAGTCGGTAATGAAGGATATGGGCCGGGCCATGATGGGAACAGGCGAGGCCTCGGGCGAAGGACGGGCTTTGAAGGCGGCGGAAGCTGCCATTGCAAATCCGCTGCTCGATGACGTGTCCATGAAGGGTGCCAAAGGCGTCCTTGTATCCATATCCGGTGGTCTCGATATGACGCTGTTCGAGGTGGACGAGGCCGCAACCCGCATCCGTGAAGAAGTTTACGAGGACGCCGACATCGTCGTCGGCGCCATCTTCGACAGGGGCCTGGATGGTACTTTCCGGGTATCCGTCGTTGCAACTGGCCTAGACCGCGAGAGTGCCACAGACGACGTCCGCGCCGGTGCTGAAGGCCGGGCCGCCCAAGGCGGCCAATCCCGGACTTTGCAATAGGCAGAAAACTTCAGATAGGCATCGCTGCCCGAAGGCTGATGCCTATCGATCCATTTGCCATGCGTAAGGCCTAGGCAGAACGCTTATGCCTTTCCGGGATGTGGCTGCGCTCCCTCGGCCTGGATTTCTGCGCCGATCTTTTCGGCGACCTTCTTTGCCTGCACCCGAATGTCAGGCACGGCAGTGATTTCCCAGAACTGCCCGGCCGTCAGAGCGCCAACAGCAAACAAGCCGGGCTGCCGCTCGCCGGAGGTGCCGAGAACCTGCGACTGGCTATCAACCGATATGCCAAGCCCCAGATCGTCGGCGCGGACCATTCCGACGGCCTGCATCTCGCGCAGCAGCGGAGAGTGGCCTATCCCGGCTCGTTCCATGCCGGTGCAGTTGACGATCCAGTCCGCCCGCAACGCCTCTATTTCATCGCTGCCCCGCTGACGATAGCGAAGGATCGGCCTCGCCCCTTCCTCTTCGATCGATTGAAGAAATCCTGCATGGACGACGACCGTGCCGTCGCGGACAAGCGCGTCGAATTGGGCAAACACCGCCGGCGCGATGCGATGACGATGAATATTCCACCACGGCAGGGCATGCCGGAGGAAGCGACCCCGTTGCTGCTTGGTCAATTCTTGCCATATGCCCTGCGTCATCGGGCGAAGTCCGTCCATCAATCCGCGCCAATCGCCGCCGTTTTTCGCAGCCAGGCGTAAAGCCGCGAGGATGGCGCTGATCTCCGTAGTTCGCTCCGGGAGGGTCGGCGTGAACGGTGCCCGATGCGCCGCATGCGAGTGCGGAAGGAGGCCGCGGCGGGACAGCAGATGGATCCGCCCGCGGTGGCCGTGGGCGCGGAGCGCAATCACCTGATCGACCATTGTCAGGCCGGAGCCGAGGATGCAGATTTCGTCTGTTATCCTCACCTTCGATAGCCAGCCGAGCCGCCAGGGATTGCCCACGATATGCGCCCTGGCTTGCGGATCGATGCGGGAGGGCGGGACCGGCAACTGCGCATTGCCGACACCAAGACAGAGCACCACGTTTTTCGCGGTCAACTCCACCTGATTGTCGAGGTGAAAGACGACGCCAGTCCGCGAGCATTCGACACAGGCCCTCGCCTTCGCCTTGATGAAGTCGACGTTGGCTCTGCCGGTGCGGTCACGCAACAGTGAGGCAAGCCTATCGCGCAGATAGCGCCCATAGTCTCCACGCGAGGCGAAATCGTCGGCCGCGACCGGCTTTCCCTGCTGCAGAAGCCATTCGACAAAATCATCCGGTTCATCTGGAAATACGCTCATTCTTCCCGCCGGGACATTCAGCCGGTGGAGATAGAGTTCGGTGCGATAGGCAGTGCCGCGCCCGAAGCCGGGATCGTCGCCAACCACCGCAACGGAACTGGAGGACGGCAACAGCCTGAGAAGATTGATCGTCACGGCAATTGCCGAAAATCCCGACCCGACGACGGCAACGTCATAGCTCAAAAGGCACTCCTGCTTTTGCCAGCCTGGATATTGCGAGCCCTATCGTCAGGATCCGGTCGACCAAACGCAATGGGCGCGCCGCCGGTTCCCCGAACGTCGCTACCCTATCAAATTTATAGCCCTTATTGAATGACACAAGGCCGAAAGGCATGACGCAACATGCCATGCCCGCTGCCGCCCAGGAATTCCGGTGACGACATGGGCGGCACTGCTGCCGCTACCTAGATAATGAAAGCCTGCAAGTTATTTGAATTGAACAGCCTTGCCGCCGCCATCTGCTGTCTTCATGGCTGCGAGTGCTTCGGCAAACCCGTCAAGCGGCAACTTGATCGGGATCGCCTTTCCATCGGGTGTCGCAACAGTGATCGTGGCGGCCGGCTTTGTCTTCATCGCCTCGATCATCGCGCCTTCGACATTCCCTTCGACCAGGCAACCTTGCGGCGTGCAACGGCTGGCGGGCATTGTGGTCGAATAGGCGCCGTCGACGTCAATCTTGACACCGGCCTTCAAGGCGATGCCGAGCGGCACCGCCATTTGCGTCACGATCGCCTTGCCATCTGCAGCCGATGCAAGGCTCATGACCAGGATAACCTGTTTGCCATCCGGCGACATGACGTTTCCTGTGACCTGGCAACGCTTTTGTCCCTTTGCAAATTCAGAACACTGAAGGTCCCAATTCTTGTATTTGCCGCCGCTTTGCACGGGTGCAGCCGAAACAGGCGCTGCGGACTGTTTCTCCTGGCGCGGGGCGCTTGTCGACGGTCGGCCGGTCGTATTGGGAATGATCCCACCGTTTTGCTTGTTCGGATCGTTCAGGATAGGCGCGCCGGTCGTCGAGCGCGAAGCCGGCGTCGAAAACAGCGGACCGGTCTGCTGAGCCAAGGCCGGCACGGTACCGGCAATTAAAAACGCCATCGCCAGGTGGATGTTGACGCGGTTCCCAACCTTGAATGACATTTCAATCTCCCTCTGAAGCACATTTCGCAGTTCTGTTCCACGGAACTTGAGCGGAGTCAAACTACTCGGTACAATTGCCATTTATACGGAAATGCACAATAAGGTCTCCGACAAAACCAGCTGGCCGGGAGAAACCATCATGTCGATACATGGAAAGAGCGCAATATTTACCGTAATTGGCTGCATTTTTTCTTGCATTGCCACGAGTGCGAGTGCGCAGGCATATATCAATCAGACCTCTGCCGGCGAAACCAGCGCTTACATCGCTCAGACCCCTCCCACGGCGCGCCAGGGCGATATTCCCGCCACTTCGGGACGCAAAACGGCATCAGTTGGCGGGAAACGGGCGGGAAATGCAGCCCGCAAGGCCAATAATCCATTCCCTACCGTTGATCGGGGCTCTTCGGCAATCGTCAAGATCGAGGCCGAAGCTGATGCGTGGCCGACGGTGGGCAAGGGCGCGGTTAATAGGTGATTGAGCATAGACGTAGTATTTTTTGATTAGGCTGCGGCATTTTTGCCAGTTCCGTATGAATTAGAAAAAGCACCCAAAAATGAGATTCTGAATTCCCACGACTTCGATGGTAGTTGACGCACGAATTTACCAGCGTTAAGCGAAGGTAAATTAATTTTTGATTTGCGGACCTGGAGTTGTTGTCGTCGGAAATATAGATAACGGATTATTCCGTATTATCCCCACATTTTTACAGTTTTCGTATTAGGAAAACTTCAAGACTCTGTGGTTATACACCGATCTCAATGAGAACAAGTAATTCGTGAGCTGTTTACAGTATCGCGCAATGGCGGGGGAAATATGAAATTTCAGATCATCGCGGTGTCTGTCGCCGGATCGCTCTTGCTGGCCGGATGCCAGACAGGGCAGAAGCTTGACACACCGGCGGCAGCTCTTACGTCTCCGACGAAGACGACTGCGCGAGTCCAGACCCTTCCAGCACCTTCAATACCCGTTGACGTTGCCGTCTACGATTTCCCGGATCTGACGGGGCAGGCCAAGCCGAATGAGAGCTTTGCCGAATACAGCCGCGCCGTGACACAGGGTGGTGCATCCATCCTGATCGATGTGCTGAAGAAGACCGGCAGCGGCAAATGGTTCCGCGTTGTCGAGCGCTCCGGGTTGAAGGATCTGGTGCAGGAACGGACGCTGATCGAGAACACACAGAAGTCCTACGGGCAGAAGAGTGGCCTGCCGCCGGTGCGCTTCGCAGGCATCCTGCTCGAGGGCGGCGTCGTCGGATATGACTCGAATGAACTGAGCGGCGGCGCCGGCGCCAAATATCTCGGCATCGGCGGCGATATGCAGTATCGCTCCGACGTCGTCACCGTCAGCCTTCGGGCGGTCAGCGTCCAGACGGGCGAAATCCTGGCCTCGACGACCACGACCAAGCAGATCTACTCCGTCGAAGTCAAAGGCAGCGCCTACAAATTTGCGACAGCCAACGAATTGCTCGAAGTCGAGTTGGGCCAGGCGCGCAACGATCCGGGCGCTCTTGCGGTTCGCGAAGGCATCGAGCTTGCGGTCGTGTCGCTTGCCGTCGAAGGCGTGCGCGAGGGCTTGTGGCACCTGGAGGACCGCTCGCAGGAAGCAGAGTTCGTTCGCTCCTTTGCGAAGAAGTACGCGGATAAACCTCTTAACCTGGATGCGACCAAATAGGTTTCAAGGCGACAGCCCCGACAAAGTATCAATCCAGAATCCGAACTATAGATGGCTGCTGATTCGCCAATCAGCAGCTATTTTCGGTATAAACTGCTAAATTTTTATTATTTATGTCGTCAATTTCAGGCGATCTTAAGTGTAGACGCAATGTCAACCAATTATCTTCCAAAAACTGAGTTTCATTTTTGGGTATATTACCCATCGTAATTAACTATCAGTTACTTTTAGTTCTTCATTGACTTGCAGAGATACAGTTACGGGTGGTAGTAAACCAACTGTTAACGGTTCACTGCTCGGCGTCCCCAAGCGAAACAATGGGTAGCGCTCGAAGGTCTCTAGGGAGAACACCATGAATTTTTCAATGAAGCGTACAGCACTACTTGCTGGCGTTGCCATCATCGGCCTTGCAAACGGGGCGGCGGCACAAGATCTGACAAACGATGCTTACATCGGCCAGATGACCGACAATAACTTTGCCTACCTGTCACAGGAAGCCGGGACCACCGGTGGCAACCAGGGCTTCGTCTACCAGTACGGCACGCACAATGTGTTCCTGCCCTACGCAAATGGCCAGGCGTCGGACGCCCAGACGGGCAACAATATCCTCGGCGTCATGCAGCTCGGAAAAGGCAACTTCGTCGGCGACGACTTCCTTCAGACCGGCGCCAACAAGGGCAGCATCGCTCAGTTCGGCGACCAGAACATCGTCAATAAGTTCATCCAGACCGGCGCAAACCGCGCCACGATCTTCCAGGGCGGCAATGCCAACCTCGCCCAGACCGTTCAGCTCCGTTCGAACGACGACGGCGCCAGCAACGACTCGGGCATCATCCAGTTGAACCCCGACGCAAACGCTCCTGGCAATATTGCGTTCAACGACCAGCGTTTTGGCATTCAGCAGACCAACGGCTCGTTCGAAGGCGTATTTCAGTACGGCTCGTCGAATGTTGCGTCCAACGAGCAGCTCGAACAGCAGCATTCCAAGGCCACGATCGTTCAGGCGGGTACCGGCAACGTCGGCGTCAACGACCAGGTCATCACGACCTATGACAATGCGGGCCTGATCTCCACGTATCACATGGGCTCCGACAACACTGCCGGCATCGTGCAGAACGGCACAGAGAACAGCGCCTTCAACCTCCAGGATTCCAGCACCGACAGCGATGTGAACATCCTGCAGGGCGGCAAGAAGAACGTAGCTGCCAACCTCTACGTCGGTGGCACGAAACACACCGGCACGATCGCCCAGTTCGGCACCGAGAACCAGGCAACGAACGTCAGCCGCGATGGCACCGGCAACAGCGCCAGCACGCTTCAGATCGGCGCGACCAACAACGCCGTCAACAACTCGCAGAACGGCTTTGGCGACATCGCCAAGACGGTCCAGATCGGCAAGGGCAACCGCGCCTTCAACGATCAGATCGGCACTGCATCGCTGGCTGCAAAGACTGGCGCAAACGCCTCCATCGTCCAGGGCGGCAACGACAACAGCGCGACCAATCTTCAGCTTGCTCAGGTTGACGGCGGCAACAACAACGCCGGCATCGTTCAGCTTGGCCACGACAACACCGCAACGAACCTGCAGAACGCCGGCGCTTCGAACAACGCCAAGATTTCTCAGGTTGGCTCCGGCAACGGCGCTGTCAACTCGCAGACGGCAACGACCGAAGGCACTGCCGCCATCGCCCAGTTCGGCTCGGACAACATTGCCTCCAACGTTCAGAACGACGTCGATCCGACATCCGCCACGATCGTCCAGGGCGGCCAGAACAACCTCGCCGTCAACCTGCAGACCAGCGTAACGGATTCAAGCGCCTCGATCGGTCAGCTTGGTCACGACAACGTTGCGGCAAACACACAGCAGGCCGGTAGCGACAATGTCCACGCAGCTATCCTTCAGGGCGGCTCGGGCAACAAGGCCTCCAACGTTCAGGGTGGTCTGTCCACCGATACTGTAAGCATTGATGAACAGACGGTATCCACCGGCTTCCACAAGCGAACTGTTTACGGCGCAGCTACCCTGTCAGCTACAGGAGCAGCTCCTGCCAGCGACTCCAACGCTGCTGTCGCGCAGGTCGGGACAAACAATACTGCTACGAACACTCAGGTTGGAAAGTTCAGCTTGAGTGCGACGGAGTACGCGACGACCGCACAAGATCAGACCTACAGCTTTTCCAAAGGATGGAAGGACAAGGGCGCGGCGACACCCGCCACAGTGCAACTCAAGAAACCGATTGTTGGCGGCACGATCAAGACCGTCGCATCCAACGCCATCATCGGCCAGTTCGGCGACAACAACGTCGCTTCCAACTCGCAGATCGCCACCAACGGCACGGATGCCGCAACGGTTCAGATCGGCAATGGCAACGTGGCTCTCAACAACCAGGTGCTGACAGACGGTTCCAAGGCTGCAAACCTGCAGATCGGCTCGGGCAACTTTGCCGATAACGAGCAGACGGGCACGGCATCTTCGAACGCCGCAATCGTTCAGGATGGCAAAGGCAACGGCGCTGTGAACACGCAGACCGCAACGCTAGATTCGAAGGCAGCAATCCTTTCGATCGGAGATGGCAACGGCGCCCTCAACACACAGACCGGAACCATTGGTTCCAGCGCTGCGACTGTCCAGGTCGGCAACAAGAACGTTGCAGTCAACACCCAGACGGGAACTGACAATGCTTCGGCTCTTGCAGTTCAGTTAAGCGACAGCAACGGTGCGACGAACATCCAGAATGGTGTCTCGGATGCCCTGGCAACCACCCTGCAGTTTGGCGGCACTCAAAACAGCGCAACCAACCTCCAGCAGAATGGTAGCTCGCAGGTAGCCGCGGTCATCGTTCAGGACGGCAGCTCCAACAGTGCAGCTAACGTCCAGGGTGCAAAGGTCACGACCTTCTCGCTCTTCGGACATGCCGTCACAACCGCCGACGCTTCAGCGACTGCTTCCGCAGAAGCCATCGTCCAGTCCGGCAACAACAACACGGCTGCCAACGTTCAAGGCGGCGGTCTCACGGTGTCTTCCGGCATCGTCGGCCTCGCTATCCCCGGCCCGGCCGCTGCGTCTGTCGCCGGTATCGCTCAGTTCGGCAATGACAACAACGCGGCGACTGTTCAGGTCGCAACGCTTGGCGCCGTCGCCGGTACGGTTCAGATCGGCAACACCAACCAGGCGACCACGACCCAGTCGCTTGCTGCTGATGTTGCCTCGGCAACCTACCAGGATGGCAACAACAACACTGCAGTAACTGCGCAGGGAGATCTCGGCTCGCTGTCTCTTGCGACTTTCTCGACGGCAGCAACCGTCCAGATCGGCAGCTTGAACACGGCCGTGACTGCGCAGAAGGGCTCGAACAACAACGCCCTGACTTACCAGAACGGCGTGCAGAACGCTGCGCTCACCACTCAGTCCGGCAAAGGCGAAAGCTCGCTGATCGCACAGAACTCCAGCCAGTCGATTGCGCTGGTCGGTCAGTCCGGCGGCAGCAACAACTCGGCCGTCGCCCAGGCTGGAGCGTACTCCAACGCCTGGATCAGCCAGCCAGGCAGCGGCAACAACTCTGCCGTCTTCCAGTACGGCACCGGAACGAGCGATGCCGACCGCAACTACGCGATCGTCTCGCAGACCGGAAACGGCAACAACTCGGTTGTCGTCCAGGCCGGCATTCGCAACGTAGCGATCGTCAGCCAGCATTAATATCGAAGGCGGGGCGCTCTTCGGAGCGCCCCGCATCTTCTCTGGAGGAAAACACATGAGGCTCCGTTTCAAAGAGTTGGGTTTTCTCCTCGCATCCTCAAGTGCAGTCCTTCTTGCTCAAAATTCCGGTGCAGCTTCGATGAACGGCCAGACAATTTTCGGGACGACGAACGATCCGCGCATTCAGCGCTGCGGCATTCATGTCATCGGCGAGGATTGGCTCAGCGTCACGCCATTCATCGAAACTGCAGAAGGCTTCGACGGCAGCTTCGACCTCGGTGTCACCAAGACATCAAAGGCCGGCAGCAGCCAGACACGGCAAAGCAATCATATCAAGGCGGGCGTGCTCAGCGGCTCCCGCATCTGGGTGGATCGTCCGGCACGGATCGACATCGAGATGAATGTCAAAGACGACGGCGGAAAAGTCGTTTGCCGATTGACGCAGGCTTTCAGCCTGCCAGAGCCGGCAACCAAACTTTGAAGGCCTTTGAAAGAACACTAGGAATAGGTGGGAAATCCATGGAATTGTCAGCCAACAGATATGCCAAGCTTCTCGGCGGTGCGTGCATCGTCGCATCACTTCTTGCCGCACCGGCGGCAAAGGCAGCGGAATCGCTTCTCGGGGATTCGGTAACCTCGACGGCGGTTGGTGCGTCACTGATGGAACCTATCCAGCCCTATGCCAGCAACAATGGTACGTCGACCACGACGATCCTGCAGCTCGGCGCCAATAACTACGCCAATGCCGACGTCACCGGGCAGGCAAGCCTCGCCGTCATCAAGCAGTCCGGCGTCAACAACCGCGCGACCCAGGCGATCGACGGCAACAACTCGGCCCTCCTGCTCGTTCAGGGCGGGTCCAACAATTCCGTGGTCCAGGCAGCCAAGGGCAACAACGACTTCCAGCTGGTCGGTGTTTCCGGAAACAACAATACGGTCGCCTATATTCAGAGCGGCGACAATCTTGCCGGTGCACTCGATGTCCGAAATGCAAACAATACGACGGTTGTTGCAATTCAGACTCCGCAAAGTGGCAGATTTTTAATGCCGACAGGTATTAGTGGCCTGCAGAATCAAAATGTTGTTGTGGTGCCGGGAAGAATGTATGTCTTTCCCAAGTCCAGATAGTCTTTCGCCGAATGAATAAAGGAGAGTTCCAATGCGCGTGATCAACATTGCAGCCCTGACCGCGGGTATTATAATTGCGGCAGCCGGTTCGTCTTACGCTTCCCAGCTCGTCTACAAGCCGATCAACCCTTCGTTCGGCGGCGATCCGCAGAATGGCAATTGGTTGCTGTCGCAGGCAAGTGCTCAAGGCAAGGCAGCATCGGGCTCGTCCAGCAGCCCGGGCTTCTCGATCGATTTTCCTGATTTCGGTGGCACGACCCAGACGCCGAGCACGTCAACGACACTGCCCGCCGTCGACAACACGACGCCGACCAACTAACAGGCGGCAGCCATATACTTCAAGATACAAAAGGAGCGGCCCATCTCTGGCCGCTCCTTTTTGCGTTCTATCGGTATTTCCGTCGTCTACGACGACAGCTCAACGCTGGTGGATGATGGCGACGTTGTTGCGGCCCTGCTGCGAGATGAAGGCCTGGTGGCCGGAGCCTTCCTGCGAGATTGATGCAGTGTTCGCATAGCCGACCTGCTGGATCAGGCCAACATTGCCAACACCGTGCTGTTCGATATTCGCGACGTTGAAATCGCCGATCTGCAGCGTGTTGGCAAGATTGCCGGCCGTTGGAGCCGTAAAGGCCGGGACCGCGGAGATCATCGAGAACGCCGGCTTCATGATGGCCGAGGTGTCGAGGCTGGAGTACCCCGTGCCCGTCGCCTGGCGGACGAATGCCGGTGAAGTACTATAGGAGTCGGCTGCGAAGCTCGAAGTGGACAGCAGGCAAGCGGCGACTGCGATAGATGTTGCGATCTTCTTCATTTTTTATCTCCCTGTTTTGTTGTTGCTCGAGATATACATGAGAGCTCATGAAAATTGGGCGAATGTATTTGGTGAATAGGGATATAAAATCAGAATGATATTTTAGCGGTCAATTTAACCTTCTGCAAACCCTGTCTCCGGCTGCGGAGCTTCGCGCCACCCGGTGTTGACGAAGTGGGAAATGCTTGACCACGCCACTCGCAAGACAGGCCGGTTGTTGTATAGTTGTGCCATGAGGATTCTGCTCGTCGAAGACAATCGTGAATTGGCATCCTGGCTCGGCAAGGCCCTGCGCCAGGCACAATATGCCGTCGATATCGTCCACGACGGCGAAGATGCGGATCATTCGCTAAAGGTTGCCGCCTATGCCGTGGTGATCCTCGATCTGTCGCTGCCAAAGCTCGACGGCTTGACGCTGTTGAAGCGCCTGCGTCAGAACGGCAACAAGGTTCCGGTCATTATCCTGACCGCGAATGCCAGCCTCGACGGGCGTGTTGCCGGCCTGGATAGCGGTGCCGATGACTATCTCGCCAAACCCTTCGAGATTGCCGAACTCGAGGCGCGCATAAGGGCACTTGTCCGGCGCGGCCATGATCGTGCCGCGCCGGAGATTGCCGTCGGCGATCTTGTCTTCCAGGGCAGCACTCGCCAGTTCTTCCTGTGCGGCGATCTGCTGGCCCTTACGCCGCGCGAGCATGCCGTGCTTGAACATCTCGTCATGAAGGTGGGAAGCACCGTCAGCAAGGATGTGCTTTCGGATAGCGTCTTCGGGTTCGACGACGTTGCCGATCCGAGCGCCATAGAGATCTACGTGCATCGCGTTCGCAAGAAGCTTGAGGGCAGCACGGTCCAGATCGCCACGCTCCGCGGACTTGGATATTTGTTACGTCATGCGCAATGAGGCCTGCGTCAAACCGATGGGCTGGATCAGCCGCGCCGCCGCCAGGCTTGGTGAGAGCCTACGCATCCAGCTGCTTGCCTGGATAATTCTGACGCTGATCGGCGCCATCTGCGTCAACCTTTATATCAGCTTTCATTCGGCGGACGCGACTGCCGCCCTCGTCACCGATCACACTCTGCTTGCATCCGCCCGGGTGATTGCCGAAGCAGTTCGTGTCGATGCCAGCGGCAATGTGGAAGCGGAAATTCCCCCGGCAGCGCTTGAGATGTTCGACACCGGCTACGGCGACCGGGTGTTTTACCAGGTCATCACCGCCTGGGGCGGCCTGGTGGCGGGCTTTCCTGATCTGCCGCAACCAAAGGCACCCGACCTGGGTGAGGACGGAGACTTCCGGCAGGATGCCGTGCGGTTGATGATGCTCGACCACCCCGTCGTTGGGTTGGAGAACGCGGGAACTATTTCGGTTACCGTGGCAGTCACCCATAACGGGCAATATGCCATGCGTCGCCGCCTCTGGCTTTCGGATTTCACCAAGCAGCTGGCGCTGGTATTGGTCGCCGGGCTGGTGACGATCGTCGGCCTCCAGCGCGGGCTTGCGCCGGTTCTCCGGCTTCGCGACGCCGTTCGCGAGCGCGGCCGCGAACGCCTGGATCCGCTGCCTCCCGACATGGTGCAAAGCGAACTTCGCCCTCTCGTCCACGCGCTCAACGATCACATGGAGCGCGTGCAGAACCAGATGGCCGTGCAGCGCCGCTTTGTATCGAACGCGGCGCATCAGTTGCGCACGCCCTTAGCGCTGATCTCCACACAGGCAAGCGTCGCCGCCCGCGAAAGCGACCCGGAGCGACGTGACGAGGCGCTGCAGGCATTGCGCGCCAGTACACGCCAGGTCACTCGGCTGGCGAGCCAGCTTCTGACCCTTTCGCGCGCCGAGCCTGGAAGCAGGCGACCACGCAGCGATCGGGTCGACCTGACCGCCACTGCTCGTCAGGTGCTCGAAAGCCAGGCCGAGGAGGCGCTCAGGCGCAATATCGACCTCGGGCTGGAGGCAGAGGCGCCCGTGCTTGTCGAGGGTGACGGAACCATGCTGCGCGAAATGCTGGTGAACCTCGTCGACAACGCTTTGCGCTACAGTTCGGCAAATGGAAGGGTGACGGTTCGTGTCGCGCAACAAGACAAGTCCGCCGTGCTCACCGTAGAGGATAATGGCCCCGGCATACCGGAAGACGAACGTGCCCCGGTGTTCGAGCGCTTCTATCGCATCATTGGAACCGAGCCGGAAGGAAGCGGCCTCGGGCTTGCGATCGTTCGGGAAGTGGCCGACGGCGCCGGTGGCTCGGTCGCCTTGAGCGACGGCTCCGACCGCGGCTTGCTGGTCACCGTTCGCCTTCCGATTGCCTGAGCATCGACACAAAAAGAAGGCCGGGCGTGCGCCGGCCTTCTGTAGCATGCAATTGCCCTGCCGGGCTTAATGTGCTTCCGCATGTTGCTGCGGACGCCATTTAGTGAGCCTGTTTTCGATCCTCGTCATGACGAATTCGGCAACTAGGGTCACCATCATGATAAGAAGGATGGCGGCAAACATACCGGCAGCATCGAAAGTGCCCTTGGCAGTCGATATCAACTGTCCGATGCCGTAGCGCGCGCCGACAAACTCACCGACAATCGCACCGATAATCGCAAAGCCGAACGAGACATGCAGGCTGGCAAAGATCCAGCTCATGGCCGAAGGAATGATGACTGCGCGCGTCACCTGCCTGTTGGAAGCGCCAAGAATTCGGGCGTTGGCGATCATATCCCGGTCGGCCTCACGCACACCCTGAAAGGCGTTGGCGAATACGACGAAGAACACCATGATGAAGGCTAGCGCTACCTTGGAGCTAAGACCAAGGCCCATGATCATGATAAAGATCGGTGCCAGCACTACGCGCGGGATCGAGTTGATCGCCTTGATGTAGACCGAGAAGATATCGGCGAGGAAACGGTTGCGGCCAAGTGCGACACCGACCAGAACGCCGGCAATGGAGCCTGCAAAAAAGCCGATCAGCGCTTCTTCCATGGTGACCCACAGATGATACCAAAGGGAACCTTCTGACGTGCCTTCGGTTGCCCATTCGATGAGGCGCGCCCAAATGGAATAGGGACTCGAATAAAAGAACGGGTCGATCCATTGGCGATCCGAAGAAATCTGCCAAAGCCCAAGCGTGAAGACAAGAATGGCGATCTGCCAGAACAGTACCGTCTGCTTTCTGCGCTTGATCGCCTTCATTGCGACGGCTTCAATCTCGGCGTCCGTAGTGCCTGCACGGAAGATCGGGGTGTTCCCGGCTTCAAGGGATGCAAGTGACATGATGTGATCTCCTCCCTTACGCCGCGTCGCTGGCGCGGCGATAACTGGCTTCAACCTCCTGACGGAGATCCTCCCAGATGGTCTTGCAATAATTGATGAAGTTCTGCTCGTAGCGGATTTCCGAGACGACGCGAGGGCGCGGCAGATCGATCTTGTAGACCGATTTGACCGTGGCAGGTCCAGCCGTCAGCACGTAGACTTTGTCGGCAAGCGCGACGGCTTCCTCGAGGTCGTGGGTGACGAAGACAACCGACGCCTTGCGCTCGGCCCAGAGCTTAAGGAGCTCCTCGTGCATGACAGTCCGGGTCTGAACGTCGAGCGCTGAAAATGGCTCGTCCATCAACAGGATTTCCGGCTCGTTGATGAAAGTCTGCGCCAAGGCGACGCGCTTGCGCATGCCACCGGAAAGCTGGTGCGGGTAATGATGGAGAAAGCGCGTCAAGCCGACACGGGCGAGCCAGTCCTTGGCCGCCTTCTCCGCCTCCGCCTTCGACTTGCCGCGAAACAGCGGCCCGGCCATGACATTGTCGATGACGTTGCGCCATGGAAACAAAGCGTCCGTTTGAAACACGAAGCCAACGCGTGGGTCGATGCCGTTGACCGGACCGCCCATGAGGCGAACCTCGCCGGCGCTGGGTTTGGCAAGACCCGTAACCAAATTGAGCGTGGTCGACTTGCCACAGCCGGTCGGACCGACGACAGCGACGAATTCGCCGCGTTCGACCGACATGTTAAAATCGCGAAGCGCTGTCAGCGACTTACCCGTCGGGGAGATGAAGCGACGGCTCACATTGATCAATTCGATCGCCGAAACCTGATTTAAGGCCTGTTGCATGATGATAACCTGACGCGTGCCTTATGTGGGCGTGCACGCCCTGCCCTTGAAGAAACAAACCGCCTCCGGCCGGAGCCGGAAGCGGTCCGGGGAGGAACTACTTGGCGTTCTTCACAAATTCCGTCGTGTAGGTCTTCGACAAGTCAATCTGCTTGCCCTTGACGTTCTTTGAGAATTCCGAAAGCACTGCAAGAACGGTTTTCGGGCCGTCTTCCGGCATGACACCGTCGGGCGTGAACATGCCCTTGCCCGCGTCCAGCGCCTTGATGTAGCCTTCCTTGTCGCCGACGTAGAAATCCTTCGGCATCTTTTCGGCAATTTCAGCACCGCTATGAGTGTTGATGAAGTGCAGGGTCTTCACGAACGCATTGGCGAGCTTCTGCACTTCCGGCTTATGGGCTTCAACCCAAGAGGTTTCCATGTAAAGGGATGCAGCCGGATAGGTTCCACCAAGTGCTGCTTCGGTGAGAGGGACGGTGCGCAGGTCCACCAATATCCGGGCTTCGTTGGTCTTCAGCATGCGCGAAATTGTCGGCTCGGTGGTCATGCCGGCCTGAGCGGTATCCTGCTGAATGGCGGCAATGAAGGTGGCGCCCGCGCCAATCGGGATTGTCACAATATCGCCCGGCTTCAATCCGGCCTTGGCGGCCATATAAAGCGTCAGAAAGTTGGTCGAGGAACCAAGGCCCGTGACCCCGAGGGTCTTGCCCTTGAGATCAGCGAAGGACTTGATATCGGGATATTTGTTGGAAACGAGTTCGACTTCACCCGGTGCCTGGCTGAACTGGACAACCGACTCGACGAATTTGCCCTTCGCCTGCAGGTCGACGCAGTGGTCGTAGAAGCCGACAACCGCCTGGACAGCACCAGCGAGAAGCTGATTTTCCGCGTCAACACCGGCTGCTTCGTTGAGAATCTCGACATCGAGACCTTCGTCTTTGAAGTAACCGAGCGACTCGGTCAGCTTTGCGGGCAGGTAAATTTGTTTCTCAAAGCCGCCCACCATGATGGTGATTTTATCGGCGGCATGTGCCATCGCACCGAGCGAGGCGGCTGATATGACGAGTGAAAGGGCTACAGTATGAAAAAGCGTGCGTGAAAAACGCATTAAAGTCTCCTCCTATTGGTTTTGAACATCGTTCTTATCGTCACACTGGCGTGTGCATCCTCCACGATGCCCAGCAAGGCTAACGCCTGCAACCTTTCAGTCAGCTTTCAGCCGCAATAAAACCTGTTTGTGCCCGATGCTGCCCGCATAAAGCGCGCCTACAGACGATCCAGAAGCAAATTTTTACCTGCTTCAAAACAGGAAATCCGCTTTAAATTCATGAGCGTAGAAATTGCAGTAGAAGACCTGTTTATCGCCGACACGGCAGCGAAGAGCAGATCCTTGCAATGCTTGTGCGAGTTGCAGAATGCTCACTTAACGCAAAGGTTTGTGGACTGATGTATCAATTTGGTAAATCGTTACACCGCCGTACTTGGACGGCCGGGGCTCGCTGACCCCCCTGCCGCAAGGCATGGCGAGCCCCGCGAAAAGTTCCAAACCTGTCACCGACTACATAAAAAAAGACCCGCTGTTCTTGGTGCAGCGGGCCAATGTCTCCAGCAATTTGTCCAGGCGCGGGCACGACCGGACAGTAAGTATTAAGCCATGCTAATATTGAAGGGGTCAAGACCAAAAATTGCCCAAATATGGCCCGCACCGCGCACAGCTGGTTGGCGCCGAACCTGCGGTCCGATCCACCCGGATCCAGCTACCAGTCGAAGTTCGGTAGGATGAAATCGGGCACAGCGCCGTGGTCAGAAAATAGGCGGGTGCGCTCGTCATCCGACCTGTTTGCCAGGATACCGGTGGTGACGAGTACGGAGCGTAGCCCCGCATGCTCCGCGCCCGCGATGTCGTGCTCGACGCTGTCGCCGATGCAGCAGATGCGCGAGGGCTCGACGGGAGCGAGGAAATCGAGGGCGGCCGCATAGATGTCGGGAAATGGCTTTCCGATCCAGCGAACCGTGCCGCCGAGCGCTTGGTAGAGTTCGGCAATCCGGCCGGCGCCGAATGCTTCGCCCGTGCGGGTCAGCATGATCTTGTCGGGATTTGTGCAGAGGCAGGGCACGCCCCGGCCGGCCGCCGGCGCCAGCAGCTTCTCATAGTATGACAGCGGACGAACATCGCCTTCGCTCGCCGCCAGAAGAACGATGTCGGCGTCGGCACCGCTTGCTGCTCGGACAATGTCCAGGCCGTCAAGCGGCGAAGTGTCACCATCCCGGCTTATCAGCAGGCATTTCCGTCGCTCCCGGCCCGGCTTGCTCTCAGCGTCCATGATGCGCCATGCAACTTCGCCAGACGTCAGGAACCAATCCCAGCTCGATGGATCGAAACCAAGCTCAGCAAGCCTGCGATCGTTTTCGGCAGATCGTTTGCCGGAGTTGGACAGGATAACGCTGCGCTTGCCGGCCTGCTTCAAGCGGACAAGCGTACCGGCTGCATTCGGGTACGGTCCCCGACCGTCACGCAATACCCCGAACTGGTCGATGAGGAAGGCGTCGAACCGATCGGCGATTTCGGCGATACCTGATATTGCGACGGGCCTATTCATAGGACACCTGCCGCTTTCGCGCCGATAAGCGCCAATCGTGCTGTACCGGCCGCTGCCTCTTGCGAATAGATCGGCAGGAATGGGACGTCCAGCCGACGCCGGCGTATCTCGCTCCAGGCGACGTTCCGAGCACCACCGCCGACGGTTCGCACCGATCTGAGCGTTGGACCACCAAGTGATCCGAGGCGCTCGTAGCCAAGGCTTTCAATCGCGGCAATACCTTCGAAGATCGCCTTCAGAAACACGACATCACTGTCCGGCCGCGGCACCATGCGCGCCGGCAATACGGGGTCGTTGATCGGAAATCGCTCCCCTGCCCGTAGCAGCGGATAATAGTCGAGACCGGTTTGCGTCTGCGCATCGATCTCGCCCGACAGGGTGACGATACGATCTGCACTGAAATGATGTGCCAGCACGGCGCCGCCGCTGTTCGACGCGCCCCCGGCGAGCCACATATCGCCGATACGGTGACTGTATAGTCCGTATTCCGGCGCGAAAAGCGGACGGTCGGACAGCATCTTCACGGTCAATGTGGTGCCCAGGGCCGTGACCCCGTCGCCCGGCTGATCTGCACCCGTCGCCAGAAAAGAGGCACAACCGTCCGTCGTTCCCGCAACGACAAGAGTGTTTCGTGTCAGGCCGAATTTGACGGCAATGTCGGCCGAGAGTTCACCGTTCGGCGTCCCCGCAGGCGTCACCGTCAGCAACAGATCCGTGCGGACGCCTGTCTTGGCGATCCAATCCGGCCAGCGACGCAAGATCGGGTCGTAACCCGTCTTCAGCGCATTGTTCTCGTCGGATATTCCGTACCGGCCCGTCAAACGACCTGCCAGCCAGTCGGCCTGATGCAGCACATGCGCGACACCGGAAATGGATTGGAAGACCAGCAGCTTGGCAAGCCCTGACGTTGACCCGTGCACCGCACTTTCGATCGGGGCGTTGCCGGCGATGCGATCGAGGATCGCCCGATCCTCCACCACGTCGTTATACATCAGCGGCGTAGCCAGCGGTCGCCCGACCGCGTCCACGGGCAACAGCGTGCCAGATGTTCCATCGATGCTCAATGCCCGCACCCGGTCGCGGTCGATCTGCGCCAGGGCCTCGCCCAACGCCGCGCTGACCGCTTGCCACCACGCCGACGGGTCGCGGTGGTTAGAGGAAAAATCCTCAAGTTTCGCCGTACCAGAGGCCAGGATCGTTCCGTCCACGCTCATCGCGACCGATCGGGCACCCGAGGTGCCGATATCGATGCCGACAACGATCGGCGAAGCGTCCGTGTTCATTGCAGCACCTGTCCGACCCGGTTGAGTTCCTGGCGATATTTCTCCGCGTCCCAGCCGAGCAACTCGGCATTTTCGGCGTCGGTTAGATAGCGCAGCCGTTGGCCTGTCGCGATCCTTCCGGTGACGTCGGAGAGACAGCGCGCCATGGCGAGCGCCCCTTCTGTGATGTCACGCAGGACGAGGGCGCCCTTACCCGGGAAAAGCAATAGCGGAGGCAGCGCCCGTCCACCCGCGCGAAAACTCTTTTCCATCGCGAGCGCATTCTCCTCAGGCGCGGCGATTGCAGAGCCCCTGCCGAGGAAAATGACATGGTCCGGATAGAGGCTGCCACCGGCGGCGATCCTGCAGCTATCGAGATCGGTGGCAGTATCGTGAACCCGCTCTTCCCTAGGCAGACCGTACGCACTGCCGGCCGCCAGACGCGAAAGCGATACGAGATCGGCCGGTGGGGCGGTGCGCCGGGGAAGAGCAAGCCTTGCGGATATATCTGATAACAATGCCTTTGCTTCGGCAACGGTCTCCGCGGCAACGGCAAGTCCATGATTGCCTAGAACCAGAACCGCAGTGTCGCTCCCAAGTCGCTCGGCAATTGCTTTGGCAAGCGGCAGGCCGGGCCGGGCGTAGGGAACAAAGGCATGCGAAACACCGCGAAGCTTCTCGGCGGCGATCGCGGAGGCATTTGCCTGCACCGCCGTTGCAATGGTTTCAACGCAATGCACGTGGATGACGACTTTCTGCGGCAGAAGCGCATGCACGGTTGTCTCGATCGAGGGCCTCAGCCCTAACGGATTGATATCGGCAAGGACAAAATCCTGCGCCTTCTCCGTCGCCGGATCGTTGCGTTCCAATGCCTGGAGCAGCGGATCAAGCGCGACAGGCACCATGACATCCTGGCGGCGTGCATTCTTCAGCCAGAGACCGGATGCTTTTATCCAGAGCTTTCCGCCTTCCTTGATCGATGTATTACCCCCCGCACCTTGCACCAGCGCAGGATCAGCACCAATGCATGCGGAGACATCGAGGAGTGCCTCAAATTCTAAACTTCTTACCATCGTGTCGTCTGTCTCCAGCCTCTTTTCCGCGCCAGATCGTCCGTCTCGCAGAGCATCACCGCCCATCCCCTGGCCGCGGCTCGCTTGACGTCGCGTCCTGCTCCTGCAGTCCGTAAGTGGCAAAGCCTTCGCGTACGCCGGCGATCTCCCCGTCCGGAAGGATCACAGGTCCGCCGATCAGAAGCGCATGATAATATTGCCTAGCGATAGTCTCCAGTTCGACCGCGGCCCACATCGCCTTCTCAAGCGTCGGTCCGGTCGCGATCATTCCGTGATTGGCCATGAGGCAGGCGCTACGCCCCTTAAGTGCCATCAGCACATTCCGCGACAGTTCGCTCGTTCCGTAGCGGGCATAGTCACAGACGCGAACGTCATTGCCGCCGAATGCCGCGATCATGTAGTGGCACGCGGGTATCGGCTTGCGGGCAATGGCGAGGATCGTCGCGAACATCGAGTGGGTATGGACGATCGCTCCGATTTCCGACCGCGAGCGCATGATATCGCGGTGAAAGGGCCATTCGACGGAGGGCTTTTTCGGACCACGCCAGTCGCCGTCGGCGCCGTCGATCGGCATCGAGACGATCATATCGGGCGTCATCATCGAATAGGGGATGGCGGAGGGCGTGATCAGCATCTGACCGTCGTAGCGGGCGCTGATATTGCCCGATGTCCCCTGGTTGAGGCCGCTCGCATTCATGTCGCGGCAGTGCTGGATGATCGAGCAGCGAAGATCTTCTTCTGTCATCGGCCCGCCCTCAGCAAGGATTGACCGGCGGCAGGCCGGCGATGTAGCGGCGGACTTCCTCGGCGGCCATTTCGGCAGCGTAGGTCACCGTGCGCACCGAGGCTCCGGCGATATGCGGCGTCAGCGTCACGTTCGGCAGTTGCAGCAGTGGCCAGTCTGGTGGAACCGGCTCTATCGCAAAGGTTTCCAACATGGCGCTGCCCAGATGTCCGCTGACGAGATTTTCGTAGAGGGCATCATAGTCGCAGAGCGGTCCACGCGCAGTGTTCACGAAGATCGCGCCCAGCTTCATCTTCTCGAAGGCCGCGGCGTTCATGAGGCCCTTCGTCTCCTCGGTCACGCGCGGATGCAGCGTGACGACGTCGGCGCGGCAAAGCAGTTCGTCGAACCCGACATGTTCGACGCCGGCATTATGATCGTCGGCGGTGAGCTGGACGTAGGGATCGTGCACCAGCACATGGCAACCGAATGCCCGCAGCAATCTTACGACTTTCGTCCCGATATTGCCGTAGCCAACGACACCGACGGTCATCTCCGAAAGTTCACGGCCGGTGCGGTCGGCGCGATAGAGATCGCCCCGCCATTCGCCCCTGCGCAGGCTCTCATGACCGGCGCGGATCATCCGTGTCTCGGCGAGGATGGCGCCGAGAGTAAATTCAGCCACCGCGCTCGCGTTACGGCCCGGCGTATTGACGACCAGCACACGGGCATCACGCGCCGCCTGCATGTCGACATTCACCGGGCCGCCGCGGGAGACGGCTACGAACTTCAGATCGGGAAGCTGCGCAAGCATGCCGCGCGACAGGGGGGCGAGCTGCGTGATCAGGATTTCGGCATCGCCAATGAAATCAACAATTTCGTCGGGTTTGCCCATATATTCCTTGAGCCCATCCATGCCTTCGACGGCATAGCCGTGCTCCATTGGCTCGTCCGGCCAGGGCTGCTCCAGCATTCGGATGTCGTGTCCGTCGCCGCAAGCTTCGACGAGTTTGGCTTGAAACACGTCGGACAGCATGAAGCGGTCGCCGATGATGGCTATCTTCTTCATTTCAGATCTACCTTTCGATCGGTCGCAATTGCGCCTTGGGAGAGCGCATGCCAGGTAGGCCGAAGTGCGAGCCGGGATTGTTGATAAGCAGGGAATAGCGCCTCGTAGTGCAAGGCGAGCTTCGGGTCTGCGGGCTCGGGCGCGCATTGATAGGGCGTAACCCATTCGGCAACGCAACCGGCCATGTCAGGGTAGATGCCAAGGGAGACCGCGGCGATCATCGCAGCGCCGGCGGCGCCTGCTTCTTCCCGCCGGCTGGTCTGGACGCTTGCGCCCAGTACCCCGCCAAGGGTTGTCTGGAGCGCAGCGCTACGGGCGGCTCCGCCGGTCAACCGGACGCGGTGTGGCAGAGGACCCATTTCGGCGTAACAATCGCGCGCCGCAAAGGCCAGCCCGTCGAAAACCGCGCGCACCAGATCGCCGAAGCCATGAGCCATCGACAGGCCGACGAAGGAAGCCCGGGCTGCAGCATCCACGAAGGGCCCGCGTTCGCCGGCGTCCGATATATAGGGATGGAACAGGAGCGGCGTGTCACTGGCCTCGGCTAGCCACTCCTCGACGTGAGACAAAAGCTCGACCTTGGTGCTTTCGCGCCCCATGCCCTTGAGAACGCCACCCGCCAGCGATAGCACCCAGTCGATATTGAGTGTCGCGGCCATATTGGACTGCATCTGGGCGTAGGTATCGGTGACCGGCATGCACATGGTGTAACCCGTCAAGTCCCTATTCAGCCTGACGTCGTCGGGGCTCGTTGCCAGCCGCATGTGCATGCCGGTCGAGCCGATGATCGAGCAGCCCGCATCGACGCCTGGCTCGTAGAGACCGGCACCGAGGGCCGTGCAGACCACGTCGACATAGCCCAGCACGACAGGCGTTCCCGCCGGCAGGCCGATCAAGGCAGCCGCCTGTTCGCCGAGCGGGTGCCGGGTGGTGGTCCCGTCGACGATCTCCGGCAGCAGGAAGCTAAGTTTGTCGAGATCGAGAAAGGAGATCACGTTGCTCGAATAGGTGCGGGTGCGGAAATTGCCGAATGTAAAAATGGCTTCCGACGGATCGGTGGCCCGCGCCCCGGTGAGCTTGAAATAGAGCCAGTCCTTGCAGTGGAAAGCGGTCGTGGCGTCCTGCAACATGTCAGGCGCGTTGTCGCGCATCCACCGGAGCTGCGACCCTTGCTGGCAGGCGGCAAGACCAGCCCCGGTGTGGCTGAACCTTTCGACGTCGCCGCTGTCACTGCGCAGCTGCTCGACCACCTTGCCTGCCCGCGCGTCGAGCCAGAGCCAGCCCTTGCCGACGGGTTCGCCGTGGCGATCGATCATCCATGTGCCGTCCCCCTGGCCCGTAACCGCGATTGCAGCGACGCGATCCGACAGGTTCTCGACCTTCTCCGCCAGCGCCACAAGCGTCTGGGCCGCATCCTTCCAGGTTCTTGCCAGATCCTGGACAGCACCCGTTCGCCCGACGGTCTCGTAGGTATTCGGCACTGCGGCGGCCGCGATCTGCCGGCCACCGAGATCGAAGGCGACCGATTTGATCACGGACGTTCCGGCATCGATACCGATCAGGAGATCGCGCATCAGGCGAGCTCCTCGCCATGGGAGATCGCCTTGCCGTTTTCCGCGTCGAAGACATGCAGGCTGGCAGGATCCAACCGGATACCGATCGTGTCTCCGACATGGAGCTTGGTACGATCGTGCTCGACGAGTACCATCGTGTTGCCGGCAAAGTCGGCGGCAATGTGGGTCTGGTCGCCCAGCCATTGGCTGACAGCGACCTTGGCGGTGACGCCGCCGTCACTGCGGCGGACCGAATAGGGGCGGATGCCAAGAGTGATCTTCTGGCGCTTCATCAATTCGGCTCGCACCGCCGGCGAGAAATCGGAGGCGCTGTATTCCAGCCGGACGCCGTCTCCGAGCCCGAAGGAGATTTTGCTGTCGGATCCTGAAACGCCGGCTGGAAACACGTTCATCGGTGGCTCGCCGACGAAGGTGCCGGTGAAGAGATTTGCGGGACGTTCCTTGATCTTCTGCGGGGTGTCGTATTGCTGCAGCTCCCCGCCTTCCATGACGGCGATCCGATCGGCGAGCGCATTCGCTTCTGTCTGATCATGCGTGACGAGGATGGCGGTGAGCCCGCGCTCCTTGATGAAATGCTTGATGCGGCCACGCAGCACGGCACGCAATTGCGGCTCAAGTTGACCCATCGGCTCGTCAAGAAGGTGCAGGCTAGCATCGCGGATAAGCGCTCGGCCGAGGCTGGCGCGCTGCTGCTGTCCGCCGGAAATCGAGCTTGGATAGCGACCGAGGATATCTTCTATCTCCAGCAGCTTGGCGATGTTGGCCACCTTCTCGTTGACGACGCTCTGCGAAAGCCTGGCGGCCTTGAGTGCGAACGCTATGTTTTCCCGGACTGTGAGCGGCGGGTAGAGCGAATAGCCCTCGAAGGCCATGGCAACGTTTCGGCGAACCGGCGCCAGCGTCTGGACCTCCCGGCCACCAACCGAAATCCTGCCGCGCGAAACCGGCTCGAAGCCGGCAATCATCCGCAAGGTCGAGGTCTTGCCGCAGCCGGAGGAGCCGAGAAGCGCGATGATCTCGCCCTCTTTGACGTCCATCGTCAGCTGCTTGACGGCGTGAACGCCGTAATCAATCGGACCATAGAATTTGTCGACGCTGTCGATCAGCAAAGCCATCTCGCTCATGCCGCTTCTCCGCTCCGTGACATGATCTTCGCGCGGGGCCGGATCAACAGCCCGCTTTCCTTGTCGAACAGGAAGGCCGAACGGCCGTTGACTGCGATATGGGCGTCGCCGGATGTCGGTCCCGGTGTACCGGCCGGACGCGATAGCAGGATTTCGCGGCCGCGCGCCGTCAGAACCAGCGCCACCGTCTTCTCGTTGAGAGGCGTTTCCGCCGCAACGGTGACGGGGATCGCCCCCGGTGTCGCGGCATTGGTAAATGCTACCGTTTCCGGACGAAGCCCAAGTACGCAGGACCTGCCGACGACCTCCTCACTGAAGTCGGGAAGCGTGACCTTCACATTCGACAGTTCGACATGAATGCCACCGGAACTTGCCAGTGGCGTCACGTCGAGCAGATTGACCACCGGATCTCCGAAGAGCCGGGCTATCTCCATGTCCGCCGGCGTATTGTAGATTTCCTCCGGCGTGCCGATCTGGCGGATGCGGCCCTGCGACATCACCGCAATGCGGTCGCCGAGCGCCATAGCCTCCTTGTAATCCTGGGTGACATAGACGACCGTCGCGCCCTGCGCGGCCAGCAATCGAGGCAGTTCGAGCCGCATCTCGAAGCGCAGCTTGGCGTCGACATTGCGCAGGGGATCATCGAGCAGCAGGAGCGGCGGTGACCCGGCAAGTGCCCGTGCCAGCGCCGTTCTCTGTTTCTGGCCGTTGGAAAGTGCTTTGGGATGATGCAAGAGCACATGATCGATCTTCAGCAATCGTGCGACTTTGTCGACGCCCTCCTTGATCGCCCTCGATGACGACCGCTTGGCCTCCAGGGGGCTCGCGATGTTCTGGAACGCTGTCATGTGCGGAAAGAGGGCAAAGTTCTGGAATGCCATTCCGACGCCGCGATATTCAGCGTCCACATCGGCCATGTCTTCCCCGCCGATCAGAACGGAGCCCTCGTCGGGGTCAACGACGCCGGCGATCAGCCGGAGTAGGACCGTCTTCCCGGCACCGGAAGGGCCGAACAGCACAAGCCTTTCGCTGTCGCCCACATCGAGGGACAGGTTGTCGAGTACCGTTTGGGTCTTGAAACGCTTGACGATGTTTTTCAGTTGGAGCGTTGTCATCAAACTATCCCTTGACGGCGCCGAGCGAGAGGCCTTCGACGAGATAGCGCTGCGCATAGAGCGCGATGGCGAGCGTCGGCGTCACGGACAGCACGATTGCAGCTGCAATCTGACCGTATTGTATCCCTGAGGAGGTGATGAAGGCGAGAGCTCCCACCGTCACCGGTTGCTTGTCGGCTGAGGCCAGCACCAGCGCAAAGACGAAATTGTTCCACGCGAAGATGAAAGCCAGCAATCCGGCCGCGGCGATCCCTGGGCCTGCCAGCGGCAGTGCTATCTTTCGGAATGTCGCAAACCAGGAATGGCCGGCGATGCGATAGGCATATTCGACGTCGGGCGAGATGTCCTCGAAATAGCCGCGGACGATCCACAGGATCAGCGGCAGGCAGATCAGCTGGTAGACCCAGATCAGGCCGACATAGGTGTTGGACAGGCCGAGCCACTGGAAATACTGGGTCAGAGGCAGCAGCACCAGCAATGGAGGCGCGAAACGGAAGGACAGCAACGTGAATGCAATGTCCTCCGACCCCCTGAACTTGTGACGCGCGAAGGCATAGGCCGCCGGCACCCCGAGAACCAGCGCGACCGCGACTGAACTGACCGACAGGAAGACCGAGTTGCCAAGATTGCGCATGAAGGCAATGTCGAGGGTTCCAGCCGCCGTTGTCAGCTTGCCGGTGATCAAGGCAACATAGTTGGAAAGCGTTGGCGCGAAGACCACCGAAGGCGGAATGGCAAGGATCGTCTCGTTCGTCTGGAATGACATCAGGAAGATCCAGACGATCGGGAACATGAAGAAGATGATCACGAGCGCCAAAGCTAGGAACCGCAGGGCTTTTTCGACGGGAGATGTCGTTTCCATGAAATCCTCACGCCTCGCCGCGGGCGCGTTCGCGCAGCCGCAGCCAGTTCTTGATGAACACGTTGGACAGAATGTAGGTAATCGCCCAGAGGATAATCAGAAGCGCTGCCGAACGGCCGACATTGGTGGACTGGAAAAAGTTGAGATAGGCCTCCACCTGAAACACCGTCAGCGTATCGCCCGGGCCGCCCTGCGTCATGGCGTAAATGATGTCGAACTGTTGGATGGAATCAAGCAGCCGGAACAGCGTTGCGGTCAGGATATACGGCGTCAGCATCGGCAGGGTAATGCGGAAGAAGACGAAGCTGCGGGGCACGCCGTCAAGCGCTGCGGCCTCGAAGGGCTGGGTTGGCAGCGAGCGAAGGCCGGCCAGGAGCAATATCATGATGAAGGGCGTGTAGACCCAGATATCGACCAGGACGACCGTCAGCAAAGCCGTGTTCGGCGACGAGGCCCAGCGGAAATTCTCAAGTCCGATCGAACTGGCGAGATAGCTGAGGATGCCGAAGCTCGGATTGGTCATCAGCTTCCACATCAAAGCCGCGAGCGCCGGCGCGATCATGAGCGGAAGCAGCAGCATGATCGAAATGAAATTGTTGACCGTCGAACGCCGCTGCAAAAGCAGGGCAATGCCGAGGCCGAGCAGCAGCTCCAGCGTCACCGTGAAGCCGGCATAGAGCAGCGAAATCTTCAGCGTGTTCCAGAAACCGGAATCGGTCAGAAAGCTCGTATAATTGCCGCCCCAATTGAATTGCCGCGCCCAGGGCTGGCTTAGCCTGTAGCGCTGAAACGAATAGACCACCGCCGTGAAAAAAGGAATCAGGATGCCGATGCAGACGAGAAGCGCCGGAAGGCTGAGCACATAGGGCAAGGCCCTCTTGCTGATCCGGAAGCCGGAAGCGGTCTTTCTGGGCACTGCGACTGAAGACATCTTCAGCTCCGTGGTGGTATTTATTGCGGGCAACGCGCGTCAAGCGCCTTTTCAGGCGAGCGCGTCAGATGTTCCGACAGTCCGGGACAACGCGGATCCGGGGGAGAGAGACCCCGGATCCGCGAGGCTCGTCAGCCGAGGCCGGCCTCTTTAAGCTGGCCGTTGATGCTCTGAGCGAGCTGATCGAGGCCCTCGTCGACAGGCACTTCCTTCGCCACCATCTTCTGCAGCGTCGCCGCCCATTCAGTGGTGACGTCGAAGAACAGTGGCTGCGGCGTGAACTTGATCGACGCACCCGGAGCCGACGAGTTGAACATCTCGACATAGCCCGGATAGCTCTTGTTGAGCCGCTCGGTGAAGATCTCGTCCTTCCAGACCGACTGGCGGACCGGGTTGACGAAGTCCATCTTGGTCGCGCCAAAAATGGCATGCTCGAGGCCGGATGCCCACTGCATGAAGTACCAGGTGGCGTCCTTGTCCTTGGAGAAGTTGGACATTGCGAGCGACCATATCCAGATGTTCGGCGTGGCGGCCTTTTCTTCCGGATTGGCGGCAAAGGCGGCATAGGCAAGCTGGCCCTTCATCTTGTTGTCGCCGCCGTTCATGAAGTAGCCGAGAATGTCGGCATCATAGATCATCGCCGAGGCACCGGCGCCGAGGTCGGTGCCGACCTGATACCAGGTGTAGGTCGACCAGTCCTTGGGGCCGCTTTCCTGGATCATCTGCACCCATTTTGTGTGGAAAGCCTTGGAACCTGCTGTATTCATTGCCGCCGAGAGCTTGCCGTCGGCAGAGACGTTGAGATCTTTCTGGCCGAAGTTGGCATAGCCCGACAGGAAGCCCGGATGGATCGTCGCCCAGGAGCGCGAGCCACGGACACCAATACCATAGACGCCACCGCCGACATCCTTGGTGAGCTTGGCCGCAGTCTCGACCATCTCGTCGATGTTCTTCGGCACGCCGACGCCAACCTTTTCGAACATCGCCTTGTTGTAGGAAAGATTGTTCTGCTCGAAACCCCAGGGGATGCACCACTGCTTGGCGTCTTGCGAACCGAGCGCACCGCCCGGCTGGCCGTTCCAGGCGCAGGAATTCTTGACGCCCGGCAGGAAGTCGTCCCAGTCGTATTTCGGGTTGGTCTTGGTCGGATCGCTGATCCATTCCTTGAGGTCGGTAATCCAGCCGGCCGGACCATAGGTCCAGGTCATGTAGGCACCGGTCATGAAGGCATCATATTCCGACGATCCGGACGACAGTGCCGCCGTCACCTTGTCGAAATAGACGTCTTCGGGAAACACGTCATAGCTGATTTCGATCCCAGTCAAGTCCTTGAAGGCTTGCAAATTGGCAATCATTGCATCGGCGTATGGGTGTTTGTTGAGAAGCAGCTTCAGCTTCTTGCCGGAGTGCTTCTTCCAGTCGAAGTCGGCAGCAAGTGCCTGGCTTGACATCATGTTGAACAGGGTGCCGGCGGTGCCGGCCGCGATGCCGAGGGCACTGAGGCCCTTGAGCATGCCGCGACGATCCACCTCTCCGCGCAGGAACGCGCCGATAAGGTCCTTTTCCTTCTCATGCATTGGTTTCTCCTCCTCTAAGGGTAAACTCTGCTCCAACGAGCCTCACCGGCTACCCGACCCGGCATTCCTCCATCAGCCCGGCCGTTGGCGCTCCCACACCATCGACGAAGGCCTTTGATTGCACCCTAGGGCGCTCGTTCCATCAGCGTCCTTCCGGTCCTCTCATCCGTAATCAATCCGCTCAGCAGCCGGCTTTCGAGAACGGACCGCGTCGCATCCGCTTTGATCTTGCCGCCGACGACAGCCACCATTCGCCTGTTGCTCAATTCCTCGCGGCTGAGCGTGAATGTCCGGTTCGAAAGCGTCGTTTCGATCGGCTTGCCGTGGCGGTCGAAAAAGTGACCCAGCATTTCGCCGACCGCACCGCTTGCCTCGATCTCCTCGATCTCGCTTGCCTCGATCATGCCGGTCGAAACCAGCGAAGCCTTGCGTTTGGCAGTACCGATACCGACAATCAGCAGATCCGCTGTCTTGGCGAGCTCGAAGACCTCGCGAACGCCCCGCTGGCTGAAAAGCACGTCGCGGTCCTCCACCGTATTGGCGAAGAACGGAACCGGCATGACGTAGGCTTCCGCGCCGGTGCGCTCCGCAAGCCGGTGGATCACGTCGTGTGGGTTGGCGGAGAACTTCCGCGTCAGGCCGCCGAGCAGCGACACGAAGCGAACGTGGCGATTGTTGGTTCGCGGCAGATATTCGACGCTTGCCGCCAGTGTCCGGCCGTGGCCGACGCCGATCAGCATCGCCTCGCCGCGCTCCATCTCCCGCTTCAGGAATTGAGCGCCGGCGATACCGAGCGCCCTGAGCGGCAGATCGTCGGCATCGAAATCCGGAACGACTTCACAATAATTAAGGCCGTAGCGCGCCGAAAGCTGTTGCTCCAATTCAACGCATTCGGAAACTTCGCCGTCGATATAGACCTTCACCAGGCCCTCCTGGTTGGCCTTCATGATGAGCCGGTGTGCCTTGAGCGAGGTGAGACCGAGACGTTTGGCCACCTCCGACTGCGTGAGGCCGCCGGCATAATGCAGCCAGGCCGCACGGGTCGCCATGCTTGAATCCTCGTCGCGCACCAAGCCGATCACAAACTCAAGCCTCCCAACCGGTTTGATATTTTTATCTCGTGCTGCAAAATTTTTCATGATTCAATTTTGTTGTCAATGGATTTGTTGCGACTGTGCCCGTTGCCCATGTTGACCTGAATCTTCCAATTGCAGGCTAGGCTGTTCCAATATGCAGACTAGAAATTTCCAAATGGGGAAAAATAGGGTTTTTGGGCGAGCTTCCGCAGCTCGGAGCCGTACGCTGCCCCTAGAGCAACGGCAGGCTGGGTCCCTCACATTGTTACGGGACCGGAACTCGCCGATATCCTACGACGACATAGAGCTAAACGGAATGTCCATCCTCCTTCCGTACGTCTATATCGCGAGAGACGACTTTTTCGATGACTGTCCAACCTGCCGGATTGATACAGGGCATGGGCAACCTCCATTCGGAGACAGACATCTCGGAGGAGGTTTGAGACCTCCCATGGTCCCAGGTGAAACAAGCTAACCTTGCATAAACTCCTTGTTAGCGAGAATGCCTTGTCCGATGACAGCTTGGACGAGCTAGCATACTCGATTTCCTTGTCTCAAAGACGAACCGCAATAGGAGCGAACGGGCGAAGGTGGAATTGGAAGAGCTTGTCGCAACATCGCAAAGTCTTGCCTACATCCGAAAAGGGATGATCGAGACAATCCCATGCGAACCGGTGTCTGCGCGAAAGGAACTTGAGGTACTCGGGTTTTCCGATCTGCTCGCGATTTACATGAACTGGATTGATCGATTGATTGAACCACGCCCCCGTCAAACGCGGTTTTCGCCGGGTTTCTGGGATGAGCGTGCGGCCGCTCAGGTGGCGCCTATCATGGTGATCGCGGAACGGTCAGAAAAAGGCGAAGACCTGAAGGCGTACCTCTCACCTCGCGTCAATTCATCGGGCTACGCGCCGGATGCGAAAACCCGCTCGGGTCTTATTACCGGTGGAAAGGACCGCGCCTTAAACGCTTATGGAATTCACCATCTTCATCTGGTTCCTGGAAATGCGAAGGGCAAGCGATCTGGGGAGAGCACGGACCTGTTGTTCGTCAGAGTCAGACGGGATCACATGGTGTTCGTCATGTGCGGTGGACATTCCAGCTTTGACGATGGCACCCTCCGACAGGCAATGGCGGATCTGGAACTTGCTTCCGGAACCCATATCAGAGGAATTGTAGGCGTTTATCCGGAAATGACGGCTCGCGAGGGCGAAGCCCTGTCACGTCAGGGCATTAACACGGTGACCGCATCCAACGGCTTTTCCACCATGCCTAGTTACTTGTCCACCGCTCTCACTTCTTTGAGGCATCGGCGACACGCCGATGAAATCGTTGATGTAATCGAAAGGTTGGAACCGCTAACCCGTAGCGATGAAGGTCGGGTCGAAATTTGCCGGGAGTTTGGTCTTCCCCGCTCGGAAGCGGCCCGCTTTGGCTGGGCCCTGAACTATTCCACCCTCCTCCTCGTGGAGGAAACCTCACGCAAGGCGGTTGCACAGGTGCCGTATCGAAACATTTAGGCTTTCGGCGCACCAAAAGCTCAGCGGCGGTCCTCATTCTGACCTTCACAGCTCCGTTGAGGGAGGGCGGTCGCAGCTCACCAAGTTTTTCGCCTTGGGCTACGGGCACTGCATATCCTAATCGGATCCAATTCGCATTGGGAGTCCGCTCGCCAAGCCAGGCGCTGATGACAGGCCATAAACGGGAAGCTCTGTAACCTCGAAGACTGGCTTACCAAAGGTCGATGGGTCCGGCTTTTCCGGCGGACCAACGTGACGTTCTCCGTCCCTCACAATTTGTGCGCCAGCTTATCCTTCAGCGCCTGAGGTCCATTGCAAACCGCTGCGATTTGCTCGTCAGAGAAAGTCATAGTCTTCAGGAAATGAAGCTGAAGCAACGCCTCCATCTTTTCGCAAAGCACCCAGAGCGGCATTCCGTCAGCTGACTTAGCTGCCGACCCTGGATCATAGTGTGTCATACCAACGAGCGCTAATCAAAACCGGTGCGCCCAGTCACGCATTCCAATCGACATGATCTTCCACGGCTGAGCGACCAGCTTATTCCATGCGTCGCAGCAATGGGCGACGATGTCCTCGTAATCTT
>NZ_PCDP01000001.1 GCF_003240585.1 Arminella tubonensis | reverse complement strand
GCACTCTGGATCAATGCTATCCGCAACGGCGCCGACTTCGCCGACTTGAGCCCTGACGTCTCCATCACGCTACTCATGTTCGGCTGAACCGGCAGTCGCGCAACGAAGCCGCTGCGGTGTTGCTGTGGATGCACCATGGCTCATATCAAACTCATCAATAGCGAAGATTAGCGCGAGTCTAGCCCGAGTTTACTAAACTTGGCGTTAAGGCCGGGCATGTCTGCAAGATAAGGCTTCGACCGCAGGAGGCAGGCCAGCTTGAGTATGTTAATTCGCTCGAACTGAGCAGCGACTTTAGGTCTTTTTCAATCAACTTGTGCGATTACACTTGAGGCGATGGTGCCACCCTTCGGGATATCTAGGTGTCACAGTTGGTGGATCAACAACGCAATCGCTCTGAGCATGTCCCCGCACTCGACGGCTGGCGAGGCCTTGCCGTTACTGTGGTGCTTCTGGGTCATTTCTGTCTCGACCGACGCTTCTGGTATGTGAGTACTTTGGGGGTTGAGCTATTTTTCGTGCTGTCGGGGCGTCTGATGGCGGACATTCTGTTTGTGCGACAGATGTCGCTGCCAATGTTCTTCGCGCGGCGTTTCACGCGAGTTTATCCGGCGCTGGTGGTATTTATCCTGGTGATGGGCCCGCTGTGGTGGGCGACCTCTCACGAAAGCACAATGTCGGCAGCAATCCTCGCCCTGACGCTCACGATAAATTACGCGATCTTCTACGGATTTCCATTCACGATATTCGATCACATCTGGTCGCTATGCGTCGAGGAACACAGCTACCTTCTGTTAGGCCTTGTCGCTTTTACATTTCGCAATTCGAGCCGGGTGGCGGCAGCAAGCGCCGTTCTGCTGATCGGATCTGCCGCTATGATCAACGGCATAATTCGCCTCGATGTCTTCGGATACAACACGGCTCCGACAATCTGGCGCACCGATGTAGCTATGGCGCCGATCTTTATCTCCGCTGCCTTTTTCATGCTCTCTTCGCTCGATGACGCTCGCAACTACTGGAAGTGGCTCACGCCTCTTGCCGCGATGGGGGCAGTTCTGACGTGGTTTTCGGGGCCGAATGCTGCCGTATATTACGGTTGCTCGATTATTTTCCTGGCGATTGCCGTTACCGGTGTCGATCGGTCCGTACTGCCTTTCCGCGCAATACTGGAGAGCCGAACACTTCGCTTTCTCGGTCAATGCTCTTTTTCTATCTACCTCTGGCAGGAATTCTTCTACAAGTTGAACGTCGGTGTATTGCCCCCGGTTATTCTGCTCTTCGCTGCAATCTGCTGCGGAGTTGCCGGTTACTATGTGATCGAGCGCCCACTGCGCTTGGCTCTCAATTCCATGTTCTTCCGCCCGACGAACGCGCCTGCTGTCAGCGGCTAATTACAATTCCCTGCGATACTCCGCCCAAAAACGAAAACAGGCGGCCCAACGAGCCGCCTGCATCGGAAAACCCTCTCGGATGGCCTGCTCAGCTTTTCGCCTGTTCCGGCGGTGCGAGCAGTTCGGCGCAATAGGATGAGCCGGTGGTGCCGGGCATGTCGCCGAGGATATGGATGGAGCGGATGACATAGTCCGACGAGGTGGTGATGTCGGCCTTGCAGCTGAGGTGGACCTTGCCGCCGGCCGTCTTGCCCTTTTTGTCGTCGGCCGCGACCTTCACGGTCTTGTAGCCGCCGCGCCAGTTATAGACACGACCGCCGCCATCGTCGTGGTCGGAGATCGGCGGGCCGTAGCTGGCGAAGAAACGTCCGGCAGACTGGCCGACCCAGCGGGCCGACACAGGGTCCGACGCCGGCATCGACGGTATGGAAATGGTGTTACATCCGGCAAGGGCCAGCATCAGCCCCGCCGCAGAAATCGTGCGGAAATTCATCGTATCGTCCTTGAGCTCTTGTCGCGCATTCGACCGTTGGAAATGCCGCTGTCCCGCGCCGTTCCCGCTTGTCCCAATACCGGCTTTAACCCCAAAGCGAGCAAAAGAAAATTGCAATGAGCCGGCTTAGGCGGAATTTGCTGAAGGTGTTGCGTTATATGCACTTTTCACGCGTCGTGGCAGCGCTCGCGTGCAGATGCGTCCGGCCGATGCAGCGGCTCATTTTCGCCGGGAAACCGTTTCCTTTTGGATTTTGGAGCTTGTGCAACGAAAACGGCTGGTCTATAGAGGCGCCGCTGGTCACGGAGTGTAGCGCAGTCTGGTAGCGCACCACGTTCGGGACGTGGGGGTCGAGTGTTCGAATCACTCCACTCCGACCAGCTTTTTCCCGCCGTTAAATTCCCGATGTTTTCTTCATAAGCAGAACCCGCGCACTTTCGGCAGGCATTCGCAAACGATGCCGACAAAAGACCGGAAGCAAAGGCTTGAGATTGCCATTTGCGACGCGCAGGCACATTTGAATGTGCCGTCTAAGCTCCCTTCGTCATTCATCCATCGCAATGTGCATTTTTATTGCAGTCATAATAGTTATATCTATCTAAAGTAGCATATTTTCTAACGAAATTCAATTTATGCGATTGCCACCGCACATTAACTTATGCAATCATTGTTTGCATTAAACGACGCTATCGATCTTCCATAGCGATGGTCTTTTTAGCGCGCACTTTTTCTTTTAGATGGGGGATTATATATGCGTAAGAATATTATGATGGTGGCCGGATTAGGCCTCGCACTGGCTAGCTGCGGACATAGCTCGAAAGAGACGCATACAACGACAGGTACAGCTAAAGCTGCGCCTGCATCCGCCGCAGCGTCAACTTCGGCACCTGCTACCTCTGGCGGAGCATCGCTTTCGACAGATGTGAAAGCACCCAGCACCAAGGGTTATCCGCTGACGGCAAAAGGTCTGGGCGTCGTTGCTGTAGGCGCTGCTGCCCCCAGCCAGGTCTCGCTGACCGGAACAGTCAAGGAAACGACATTCATGACTGGTCCTGCGCCGATTACCTTTGAAGGCAAGGGCAATCCCGCGATACAGGGGACCATCATGACGTCAAGTCGCAGCAACCAGATCGATAGCTCGACTCGCTTCCTGATGAGTGACCAGTCGGCAAGTTCGAAGGATGCTCCGACGGCATTCGGCATTCTGGTCGATCATTCGAAGGTAGGTCAGTTTGCCGCCGGCGCATATTATGGTGGGAAGACCGCAACCAATATCCCCACATCCGGCACCGCGACATATAAAGGCAACTATGCGGGGTCGCTATCCAATGGTGCTGTCGCCGAGAATAGCAAGCTGGGCGCGAGTGGCGATCTTGCTCTGACGACCGATTTTGCCGCTGGGAAGATTCAAGGTGATATCAGCAATATCCAAAGTGCCACGGCCGGGCAGCCAACCAAGCTGAAATTCAGCTCCACCATGAGCGGGGACAAAGCTTCATATGCAACGGGCCAGGGCGATACCATTTCGGCTACTGTTGCTGGCGTGGACAAGGTCGTTCCGGGCAAGGTGGAGGGTGGATTCTTTGGCGTCGGTGCCAGCGAAACGGCTGGTGCGATAACGACCACGGATGCTGGAGCATCCACCGTCGGCGCATTTTACGGCAAGAAGCAGTAGCGACTGTGCCTAAAAGTGGCAATCTGACGCCTTCTGCTTTGTCAGTCCTGGCAAAGTGCCTGGGCAGCCTTTTCGCTTTTTACTGCATAATTTTTTCCGGTATTTGCATTGCAAATGCAGATACCGGGAAGGGCTATTCTTTCGAAAGCGTACGCAGCCGCATAGAGGCGGGGCAATACGACGAGGCGCGTGCCCTTGTTGCGCAATCTGGAACGGGAAGTGCCAGCGATGTTGCCCGCGCTTTCACCGAGGCTTTGATTCTGAAGCATCAGGGCAATCTGAAAGCGGCTGCCGAACAGATGCAGAAGATCGTACTGGCTCACCCGAAGTTTGACAGGGTGAGGCAGGAACTGGCGCATACCTATTTTCTTCTGGGCGAAAACGAACACGCTAAATATCAGTTTCAAATTTTATCCGCGTCCAGCCAATCTCCTGCATTTCGATCTCTCTATAATAATTACATCGATTCCATCGATGCACGGCGGCCATGGACCCTTGATGGCTATGTCTCGATCGCTCCAAGCTCCAACATTACCAATGGCGTGAATTCGGATACTGTTTTCGTCGGCGGCGTTCCTTTGGTACCCGGCAATAAGCAAAAGAGCGGCGTCGGGATCAATTTTGGTGCGTCAGGCACCTATAGGTTCGATCTCACTGATCGAATGGCTTTGGCCGTGGGCGGCAATTTCGATGGCACAAAATACCGCGACAAGGATTACGACGACTTCTCCGGACGGGTCTTTTCAGAACTCTCCTATAAAAACGTGGACTGGCGCTTCGGTATAGGGCCTACGCTGGAGCGAACCTACTACGGCTGGGAGGGCAGCCGTTTCGGCTACGGTGCCGAAGGCTCTGTCCAACGCCGCATTGGCGCCGGAGGCGATATTTTGCGGCTGACATCAGGGGTGCGTTATCTCGATTATGATAGTCAGGACGCGATGAGTGGCGTCGAGACGACGGTGGGCCTGCGATATCAGCATGCTTTTTCGGCGTCCTTGTTAGCCAACATCGGCGTGACGACAACTCGGATGGACGCGGAGAAGGACTTCAACTCCTATAAAAGCGCGCGCCCCTATCTTGAGGTCTATTCCGATTTGCCCTTTGGCATACTCGGCAGCATTGCCGTTGGATACGAGTCTAGAAATTATGGCGGCAAGTTTCCCTGGACCGGCCAGGGACGCAAAGACGGGCAGATTGGCATTGCGGTCAGCGGTACCTTTCGCAACCTGAGCTACATGGGTATCGCCCCGCAGCTGGAATATCGTTATACGAACAACAATTCCAACATTGGCCTTTACGACTACGATTCTCACGCGGTGAACCTGTACTTTACCAAGAAATATTGACCATCCGAAGTGACGCCGCTGCACACCAGTCCATCATCGGTGAACGAAATGTTCGGTCATCCGTCCGAGCGGCAGGAGGTGGGCCGCACGAGGAACGATCGAGGCATTTCGGCGTGCAAGAAAATTTCATTCGGCTGCCGGAGGCCAGGCATTCGGGACCCGGCATACAGGGCTGATTGAGGGCCCTTTAGCGGATGTTAAGGTCCATTCGTCATATAATTGTTGCGATCCGTTTGGAATTCCTTCGAATTTCGGCTATGAAGCTCTCTCTTGATCGATAAGGGCTGTTCTAATCATATGGGAGGCACCTGCCGTTGAGGGCGCAACGCGTATTGGGTACATGGGTTTTCGGTTTGTTGTTTGTCGGGTTGGCGGCTGCAGGCTGCACGACTGCGCCGTCTGGCGCTAGCAACACTTCCAAGTCTCTTCGGCCAACGAAGGTCACCTATAACTACACGGTCAAGGACCGCGATTGTCTGAAGCGGGCCATGTATTTCGAGTCCGAGCACTCGGACCATGATGGTTACATGGCGGTCGGATCGGTCGTGATGAACCGGCTGACATCGGGCGCTTACCCCCCGACGATCTGCGGCATCGTTGCGCAGGAAAAGCAATTTGCGCCAGGTGTAATGACGAGGGAGGTCAAAGCACAGGCAGAGCCGGAGCTCGAGCTGGCAGCGACCTCGCTCCTGCGCGGAGAGCGGCATCCTGGTGTAAAGGACGCGATGTTCTTCCACACCCAAGGCCTGAAATACCCTTACAAAAACATGCACTACGTTGCTGTCGCCGGCGGAAATGCCTTTTATGAGAAACGCGACCAGGACGGGACGCTTGAAACGCCCGCGCCGCTTCCGGCCTATGAAGTGGCGATGAACTACGTGCCGATGCAATCGGTACAGGCGGCGCAGTTTCCGCTATTGTTGCCAACGGAACAGCAGGTTCCGGTACCTGTCGTAGCTCCTGTTCCTCCTACCCTCCCGCTTCCAGACGCTGTCGCAGTCGCCACGCCGGTCACACCTCCGATCCCGGCCCAGGTTCCGATTCCACTTCCTCTGCCCCTCGCGCCATCTGATTCGACTTTTGACGTGGCCCAAACCACCGGCGAGGCGTCTCCCGCCGCAATGCCAATTCCGCAGCCTCGTCCAGAGCTGATTGAAACGACCGGATCCATCAGTCCGATAAAGGCGGCGTCTGCTCCGGCAAAGGGCGCGCCTGCTCCGACGCGCTGAGCAAAGCACGAATGGAAGGGTGCCCCTTGGCGCATCGCCCTTCCTTCGCCTTGACGACCGAGGCTGGCCGACATCACGTCACGGGTTCGAGCGCCGTCCCGGTTGCCTGCCGTGGCAAGGGCGGAAATGCGAGTGCTATTCCCGCGGCCCCCAGCCCAACCAACGCGGATCCGATGAAGAGCCAGGAATAGTTGGCGAAGGTGTCGAATATCCACCCGCCGACAAGAGGGCCGAAAGCCATGCCGAGACTGGAGAGCATGGTCGCTGCACCGAACACGGTGCCGATGATGCGCGGCCCGAAATACTCCCGCGCCAATACCGCATAGAGCGGCATCACGCCGCCATAGGCGCTCCCAAAAATGACTGCCAGGGCATAGAATTCGCTGAGCTGGCTGACAAACAGATATGCCGCGAGCACAAGCGCCTGTATCAGCAGGCCGGCGACCAGAACCGGTTTCACCCCGATCCTGTCGGCAAGTCCGCCATAGAGCAGCCGGCCGCCGAGCCCCGCCAGCCCCTCGACGCTGTAGATGCTGACCGCCGCCATCGGCGTGATGCCGCAAATGCTGGCGTAGCTCACCATATGGAAGATCGGTCCCGAATGCGCGGCACAGCAGGCAAAGAAGGTAAGGCCGAGCACGATGAATTGCGGCGACCGAAATACCTCTGATAGTGAAGGCGCGGCGCTCTCCAACGAAGGATTTGCAGCCTGGTCGCTGGCGTCAACAGGCGCACGCCTTACCAATAGCGCCGCCGGTACGAGCAGAGCCCAGGTCAAAACCCCGATGATGAGCATGGCGGTTCGCCAGTCGTAGGCCGAGATGAGCCAGCGTGCGAAAGGCGAAACGGTCATCGGCGCGACGCCCATGCCGGCCGAGACGAGCGAGACCGCAAGGCTGCGGTTCGTCTCGAACCATGCGGTGGTGGCAGCGATCATCGGCGCGAAAAATGTGCTTGCCGCAAGTCCGACAAGGATGCCGTAGGTCAGTTGAAATTGCAGAAGCGAGCCTGCGCGGCTTGCCAGCACAAGCGCCAGCCCCAGAAGTACTGCTCCTATCAGGACGACAATGCGGGGGCCGAAACGGTCGCTTGCAGCGCCCCAGAGAAAGCCGCCAAACCCCATGACGATGAAATTCAGGGTCATCGCGCTCGCTATGCCCACATGCGACCAGCCGGTGGCTGTAGCAATCGGCAGCTGGAAAATCGCCAGCGAAAACATCGCGCCCAGCGCAACGCATGTCATCAATGCACCCGCACAGACGATCACCCAACGATAGGAAATACTCATGGCCACGTAACCCCATGTCGGCAAGATGATCGGGAAGCGGGCCGCGGCTTGCCGTCCTCCGCGCACCTCCGATCTAAAGACGTTTGAGACCTCGCTATTTCGACAGCGTCACCACATTTTTTTCGGCCGTTGCACCCGTTGCTCCGATATCCGCACATCTCGCGAGTTGAACTTGCGGGCTGTTGGAGCGTTCAGTTTGTGCCGATATGCAAACCGGGCCAAGAGGGGGAAGTGTCGTGGCAGACAATTTCGATCTTCAGCGCTTCAGGAGCGCGCAGGACCAGGTCTATCAAACGGCGCTCGCGGAATTGCGCGATGGCCGCAAGAGATCCCACTGGATGTGGTTCATGTTCCCGCAGATCAAGGGCTTGGGATCATCGGCGATGGCGCTCCGATACGCTATCGGGTCGAAAGAGGAGGCGCAGGCCTATCTGAGCGATCCCGTTCTTTCTTCGCGGCTAAGGGAAATGACCGGAGCGATGCTTGATCTGGAAGGCGTCAGCGCCCACGACGTGCTTGGATATCCTGATGACGCCAAGTTCAGGTCGTCCATGACCTTGTTCGCCGCCGTCGGGAGCGACCCGATCTACAATGAGGCTCTCGGCAGGTTCTTCGATGGCCGGGCGGATGAAATGACGCTTGAGATCCTTCGCGGATCGAACGCCTGATTTCGTCTGTGCAGCATCCGTTGCAGAGATCGGTTCGACTACCGCGGGTTCCGACCCCAGTTCGTTCGGCAGATGAAAACGGGGCAGCTATTGTCGTCATTAGCCGGAACGGCAGCGCGAGCGAGCGTGTCGGTCCCGCTGCAATAGGACGCATCCCTCACATACCGGTCATATAGCGTAAGCCCGGGCACCTTGCGCGAGGGATAGCGCAGTATGACGGCTCCCTCGTGCTCGATGATCTTTCCGAGCGCAGCGCAACTCATCGAACTGGATGAAAACTTGCTGGCAGCCGTCGCTTCGTTCGCCTGGACGGCCAAGAGGGCACAGAGGAAAAATGCTCGCATCACGTTGCTCCCATCGTTCGTAGCAATCGACAATAGAGCGCTGCGTCGCGGGAATCCAGACACGCTAATTTGAGGGGCCCGCCATGCCACGGTGGCAAGGGGGTCGCGAGCCCCGCCTTCCGAAGTCGGCTCCTTCCATATGACCCCGGTCCGAACCACGGCAACCCCCGTCATCTAGGGGGACACGCTGCCTGCGCCATCAGGCTCGCCAGGCAATCCTAGTCATATCGGGGTAGGGCAGCGAGATTTGTGGCCTCTGGACTTGCCGCGTGAGGCCGTTGCCCTAACTTTGCCCCATCAATGGAAGCTAATCTGCCTTGGAGGTCTGGCCGTTTGGGACCGGATAAAGGAGTAGCGATGACCAGACGAGATGCTGTACCGCCCTTCCTGTCCACAAAAATTGCCCTCGAGCGACGTGGCGCCCTTGCGGACGCGATCGACGACGCGATCAGAAAGGCGATGTCGGAAGGCTGCGGGAGCGAGGAAATAACGATCGTCCTTGCAGAAATCGCCGAGCGATACAGAGCCCACGTCACGACGGACGCCGGACAGATCGATATCGTCGGCACGGTCCACTGAGTTTCGACCGATCCGCGGCCTATTCGTGCCTGAGCGCCCGGCCCAATGAGCCGAAACGCAGACGATAGTGCGACGGTGTCATTCCCGTCTTGCGCAGGAACAGTCGGCCGAAGAAGCTAGTGTCCTCATACCCGGTTTCGTTGGCGATGGCCTCGATGGGCATATCTGTGGTTTCCAGCATTTGCTTGGCTTCCTCGAGCCGTAGCGCGTGGACATAGTCGAGCGGTGTCATGCCCGCCGCTTTGGTGAAGCGCCGGATGAACGAGCGTTCGGGCAGGCCGGAAAGTGCCGTCATCGCCGCGACGGGGGCGTGGGTCCTGTAGTTCATCGCCAGCCATTCCTGGCACTTGTTGATCGCCGCGTCTCTCGTCTGCCGGAAGCCCATCAGCGACGCGAACGGCTGCTGGCCCAGGTCGTGCCATTGCAGCATGTAGACCTTGGCGACCTCCATCGCTTCCTTCAGGCCGACAAATCGTGCGATGAGATAAAGCGCGAGGTCCTGCCAGCTCGACCCGCCGCCCGCCATGACGATGCGTTGGGCCTCGCCGCTGAGCACGAGCGAGCGATCCACTTTCACCTTGACGCCTGGATAGTTGTTGGTGAGCGTCGCCACATAGCCCCAATGAATGGTGGCATCGCAATTATCGAGCAGCCCGGCCTCGCCGAGCAGCACCGCGCCCGAGCAGGCGCTGGCCAACATCGCGCCGTCCTCGTGGGATTGCTTCAGCCATCCCGCTTCAGCATCATATTGCCCCGAGACGCTTTCCCCTGGATTGACGAAGAAATCCGGAATGCACACGATGTCGGGCTGCGGGCAGCCGTTGAGATCGAAGTCCGGCTTCACCCAGATGCCGTTTGCGGCCTGAAAGCCCTCGCTGGTCCGTGCGACGATGTAGGGACGCATGCGCTGTTCGCCGGCTTCACCCTTGACGATGAAGGGCCAGTCTCTGCCCGGAGAGGAGAACAGGTCAAACATGCCGAACAACGCGGAGGCCGTGACTTCAGGCACCGCGAGGATGGCGACATTGATGCGGCTGTCTTCAACGAGCATGGCAGAAATGACCGCGTTCCAGCGTTTTCGACTTTAGTCCCGAACGGTGGACGGTACTAGGCTTTGGCTGAACTAGAGGAGATTTCGACATGACCCACGAAGCACTCCGCAATCAGCTGCGCGGCGAACTGCTTGAGCCGGGAACTCCCGCCTACGACGCCGCGCGCATCGTATGGAACGGCATGATCGATAGGCGACCGGCGCTGATTGCAAGATGCCGGAATGCGGCTGATGTCGTGGCGTCGGTGAACCACGCCCGAACCCAGGATTTGGTCATCGCCGTTCGCAGCGGCGGTCATAATGTTGCGGGCTATGCCGTCTGCGATAGAGGGCTGATGATCGACCTGTCCCTCATGAATGCCGTCGGCATCTCGCCCGCACGCGACCGGGCTTTTGTTGAAGGCGGGGCGACGTGGGGCGATGTCGACGCCGCAACCACGCCCTTCGGACGCGCAACACCGGGCGGACTGATATCGACGACGGGGGTCGCCGGCCTTTCCTTGTCGGGTGGCATCGGCTGGCTCCGGGGTACACGTGGTCTTAGCTGCGACAATATCATCGCCGCCGATGTGGTCACCGCCAATGGTCGCCTGATCCGCGCCAGCGAGAGTGAAAATGCCGACCTGCTATGGGCATTGAAGGGCGGCGGCGGCAATTTCGGCATCGTCGTGAACTTTGAGTTTCGCCTGCACCCGATAGCCGAGGAGATGATGTTCTGCGCTCCCGCCTATCCTGAAGAGCGCGCCAACGACATTATTCCGAAGTGGCGTGACTACATGGCGTCGGCACCGGACGAAGTAACCGGCCTCGCCGAATTCTCCACCATACCCCGCGATCCGGCGCTCCCGGAACACACATGGGGCAAGCGTGTGCTCGCGCTCGCCACGGTCTATGACGGCTCGGCGGAAGAGGGCGAGCGTGTGACCCGGCCGTTGCGTGGCTTCGGTGAGCCTCTGCTCGATTTCAGCGAGCGTATGCCTTATCGTGTGCTGCAGGCCATCTATGACGGGCTGTTCCCCAAAGGGCGCGACCGCTGCTACTGGAAATCGATCTATCTCTCGGGGCTGGACGACGCGGTCATCCGCGAGATCACCGCGCGGTTGGCGAAACGTCCGTCCGAGATGACGTTTGCCTCGATCTGGAAATTTGGCGGCGCAGTACAGCGCGTGCCGGCCGATACGACGGCATTCGGCGACCGCTCCATGCCCTTCATGCTTAGCCTCGACGCGATCTGGTCCGACCCGGCCGGCGACGAAGCCAATATCGGCTGGGTTCGCGACTGTTGGCAGGACATGCAGCGCCATTCCACCGGTCGCCTGTATCTGAACTTCCCGGGGCTTGGAGAGGGCGAGAACCTCGTTCGCGATGCTTTCGGCAGCGAGACCTATGCGCGACTGCAGGGCATCAAGCGCAAGTTCGATCCAGGCAATCTTTTCCGGATGAACCAGAACATTCAGCCGCAATGAGAACAGCAATCGCCGGCCATTCAGCCGGAAGGCTTCTTGAAACTGGCCCGGTATTGGCTTGGTGTGACGCCGAGCTGCCGGCTGAATACCAGGCGCATCCGCTGCATGCTTCCGAACCCGCATTCGAACGCGACCGACTTCAACGGAAGATCGCTGGCCTCCAGCATGTTGCGAGCGGCGTCGATCCGCGCCTGCTCCACAAATTCTCCGGGCGTGGAATTCGCGTCCTGCTCGAAGGCGCGGGCCAGACTTCTGGGACTTGTTCCGGCGATCGCCGCAAGATCACCCACCGAAAGACGTTCGCGAAGGTTGGCGATGACATGCGCATATACCTTGGCGATCAGGGAATCGTCGCGTGGCGGCGCTGCGAGGTAGGGACTGAATTGAGACTGGCCGCCTTGTCGCTGCGCCACCACGACAAGGCGTTTGGCGACCGCCAACGCTACAGCGGCCCCATGATCTTCATTGACGATCGCCAGCGCCAGGTCGATACCGGCCGTAACGCCCGCCGAAGTCACAAGTGCACCATCGCGGATGAAGATGCGGTCGAAATCCACTTGGGCTTCGGGAAACTGGTCGGCCAGCGCCTGCGCGTCCTGCCAATGGGTCGTGACAGACCGGCCGCGGAGAAGGCCTGCATGCCCGAGCACGAAGGTGCCGCTGCAGATCGACCCGTAGTGCTCGCTTCCGGCAATCAGCCGAAGCAGCGCCTCGATGAGGCCGGGTTCGGGCTCCGACTTTGAAAGATGTGGACCGCCGGCTACGAGAACGAGGTCGAACTCTGCGGCGACATCGGCGTAGGAAATGTCCGCGGACAGTAGCATGCCGTTGGAGGCACGGAACGGGCTCGTATCGGAACCGACGAGCGTCAGTCGATAGCCCGCATCCCGAGGCAAATAGCCGTTGGCCTCGGCAAAGACGTCAAGCGGGCCGGAGACATCAAGCGACTGCACGCCGGGGAAGACAAGGATTGCCACATTCACCAGCTTCGCCATCTGCATCTCCGATCGAGAAACCATCAATGGGGTTCTGTCACATTGATCGCACGAAAGCCAAGCCTGCGCGGCCCGCATTCATGCAGAGACGACCGCCTCATGGAAAAAGCTGGCCGCCGCGAATTCCTTTGCGTCGTTGCTTAGCTATCCCGGGGGTAGCGCCTCAGCTATCCCAGGTCGAATTCATGATCAGCTCAGCAAAGTTGACGCGCTTGTAAGTCGGATCCATCCGCTCGAGCACATCGGCCTTCACATTGCCGAAGGTCGTCTCCGGCTTCTTGATCGTGCCGTAGCAGAATGCCGAAAGAATGCCGTGCTTGAATTTCAGGCCACGCGGATGGCAAGTGCAGACCTCCTCTCGCTCGGCATCCGAAAAGTCATTGTAGGCAAGGCCGAGCACGTCCATCTCCACGCCTGCCGTCACCAGTGCGACGACTGGACGCTTGTGCTGGGGAATTCCCGGTGTCGTGTGAAGGGCGATCGAATCCCATACGTCGTCGACGTCCTGCTGTGAAATATCGTAGGATTTCAGGAAATCCCGCGCGGCGTTGGCGCCATCGACTTCGAAGCGCTCGGTCTCGCTGGCATAGGTATCGATGATGCCCATGTCGTGGAACATTGCGCCGATATAGAGCAGTTCTGGATCGTATTTCAGCTCCTTGCGCTCGCCCGTCAAAGCTCCAAACAGAAAGACGCGACGGGAATGGTGGTAGAGAAGATCCGTCTCGCTATCCCTCACCAGCTCCGTTGCAGCCTTCGCCATCTGGCTATCCGGAATTCTTATTCCGGCGATGATTTCTGATTTGTCCGACATCTCGCGGCTCCTTGCTCAATTGCTCGTGGGGCCATCTTGCGACCGTCGAGCGCTGGCAGCAATCAAACCGACGCGTCGTTTCTTGCCAATATGAAACCGATTTCTGCCAGCCGATCGCTTTCTTCGGCTATAAGGATGATGTCGATCCTGAAGCCGAAACCCTGCGTGCAACGGTGAACAGTCCGTGCATCGGAGCGAGCTATTCGCCGGCGGCCAGGCAGCCCATATCAGTGCAAAGTAATTTGGTCCCGGAGGGCATCATGACACTGCAACTTTCTGGAATTCACCACCTGACGGCCATCACGGCCGACGCTGCGGGCAACCTGCGTTTTTACACAAGGGTTCTTGGGCTGCGGCTCGTTAAGAAGACCGTCAACCAGGACGATACCAGCGCCTACCATCTATTCTACGCCGACGGCCTGGCGAGCCCCGGCACCGACCTCACCTTTTTCGACTGGCCCGTCGCTCCGGAACGCCGGGGGACACACAGCATTTCGAGAACCGGCCTCCGCGTCGGCAGCCGCGAAACGCTCGCATGGTGGAAGCAACGCTTCGATGATCTCAAGGTCGTGTCGGGCGAGGTCATGGATCTCGACGGACGCGCATCCCTTGATTTCGAGGATCCCGAAGGCCAGCGGTTTCGGCTCGTAGACGACGGCGGCGCCGCACCTTCGCATCCCTGGCAGGCGAGCCCGGTTCCTTCCGAGCACCAGATCAAGGGCCTCGGGCCGATCACGATCAGCGTGCCTGATATCACGAGCACCGCACTGGTGCTGACCGGCGTCATGAACATGTCGGAGGCGCGGTCCTATCCTTCGCCGGATGGTGAAGGCGACGTCCACGTGTTCACCATGGGCGAGGGCGGTCCCTCAGCTGAGCTTCATGTCGCCGTGCAGCCGCGGCTGGCGGGTTCCAACCAGGGAGCAGGCGCCGTCCACCATGTCGCCTTCCGCACGCCTGACGAAGCAGGCCTGCACGAATGGACGGAAAGGCTGAAGCAGGCGCGCTTGCCATCGTCCGGAGAGGTCGAACGCTTCTACTTCCGTTCGCTCTATTTCCGCGAGCCAAACGGCATCCTCTTCGAGATCGCCACCGACGGGCCGGGCTTTGCCGTCGACGAACCCATGGAGACCCTCGGAGAATCGCTATCGCTTCCGCCGTTCCTTGAACCCAGGCTGGCGCAGATCGAAGCCAGGTTGAAATCCCTGGACTAGCTGCGCCTCAGGTGTAGACCTGAGCGAGGTCCCATCCGGAAGCGAAGACATGACAAGCAGCGCGAACCCTCAGCCGAAATCGCAAGTGGATGATGCATCGGCAAAATGGGTTCTCGCTGTCAGCGTCCTCGGCAGCAGCCTCGGCTTCATCGACAGTTCGGTGGTCAATGTCGCGCTGCCTGCAATCCAGGACGATCTTTCTGCGGGGCTGGCATCCATCCAATGGGTCGCGAATGGCTACATGCTGACGCTTGCCAGCTTCATTCTGCTTGGTGGCGCGCTTGGCGACCGACTCGGCACGCTTCGCGCATTTCGCATCGGGTTGACGATCTTCGTCGCAGCGTCGGTCGGCTGCGCGCTTTCCTTTTCCGTACAGTCGCTCGTCGCCGCACGCCTGATACAGGGAGCAGGTGCCGCCTTGCTTGTCCCAACCAGCCTGGCGCTGATCAGCCAGGCCTACACAGGCGAAGCCCGGGGCAAGGCGATCGGTACGTGGTCTGCCGCCGGAGGCGTACTGATGGCGCTTGGACCTCCGCTCGGCGGCTGGATGGTCGACCATGCAAGCTGGCGATCCATCTTTTTCATCAACGTTCCCATCGCCGCCCTTGCATTGCTGCTGAGTTTCAAGATTGTCCGCGGGCAAGCGAGGGACGCCTCCCGTCGCCTTGATATCCCGGGTTCCGTTCTCGCCGTTCTTGCGCTCGGCTGCATGACCTATGGCCTGATCGAGTTGGGGCAGGGCGCCATGCTGGCCGGATCGGCGCTTCTCGCAACCTCCGTCCCGCTCATGGCGTCGTTCATTTATGTGGAGGCCAGAAGCAGCGCACCGATCATGCCGCTGCGATTGTTCAGGGATCGGAATTTCGCAGGATCGAACGCCCTAACCGCCATCCTCTATGGAGGTCTTGGAGGGGCTATCTTCATGCTGCCATTTGTGTTGATCAAGGTGCACCACTACAGCCCGACCGAGGCCGGCGCGGCATTCCTGCCGCTCTCGATCATACTCGGGCTCGGGTCGCGCCTGGCAGGCGGCGTCGCAGGCAAGGTCGGCCGCCGGCTGCCGCTGATTGTCGGGCCGACGATTACGACTGTCGGTTTTGCAATGCTCGCACTTTCAGCACAAATGCCAAGCTACTGGACCAGCTACCTGCCGGGCCTTGTCCTGATAGGCATCGGCATGACCATCGCGATCCCGGCACTGACGACAACCGTGTTCGACAGCGCCCCGGATGCGGATAGCGGTGCTGCCTCGGGGATCAACAACGCCTTCGCTCGAAGCGGGGGTCTGCTGGCAGTGGCGGCGCTTGGGATCGCGTTCGGGCGATCGGACCTTTCGTCACTCAGCGAGCAGAACCTCTCGAATGCCTATACGGTCGTCATGTGGTTTGCAGCGCTTGCTGCCGCCCTCAGCGCCGTCTGCGCGGCCGCGACGATTACCTCGGAGACGGAAAACAGGCCGCATGAGGCACCGCGGAAACGCACCCCGGCAACACCTGTGTCTTAAAAGCGTCAAAAGGTTAACGTCGTTATTTTTCCTTTATTTCAACGAGGAACGACCTTTTTCATACCGCGAAAACGGCGGGTTGAACCCAGAAACTCCACCTCAATAACAAGGAGGTGGAACGTCATGATTTCAGAATTCAAGAACAAGCTGGTCGAAGCCATTCAGCAGCGCGCCGACGGTTACCATGCGGTCGGCATCATGAATGTGCTGCAGGCCCTCAGCCTGCCGGAGATTCCGGGGTTGATCTATAGTCACCCCGACGCGTCGAAGGCCAATGTCGGTGTGACTGTCAGCCGCCAGGAACTCCGCGAAATGGCCTGCCGCTAGGCCGGCATCCCCGGAAAATACAGCGGCAGCGCTCATGCCGCCGCATTGACTTCGATAATATTGCGATCCGGGTCAAGCAGATAGAGTTGCGGGAACCCCGCGACGCTATTGCGAACGACAAGCAGCCGCTTGGGGTCACCCTCATCGGCATTCTCGCGAAAGCCCTTGGCCGTCAGCCTGCCGACGAAAGCCTCGAAATCGTCAGTGCGAAACGCAAAATGTGCGTCGGCGCTATCGATGCGGGCATCTGTTCGAAAGGTTCCCGACGGGTTGACGATCAGATGGATCTGATGACCCCCGCAAGCCAGCCACGCTCCTGAACTCGAAAAGGGCGGCCGCTCGATTTGTTCGAGATCGAATACCGCGCGGTAGAACGCGACTGATCGCTCCAGATCTGTCGTAACGATGGAGACGTGGTGCAGCAACATTTGGGACATTGTCTCCCCTCCCGTTATGATTGTAGTCGCCGATAGATGACCCTAGCCAGAGCAACGCATCTCGACAAGTCGCCCAACCTAAGTAAATGTATTTTCGTCTGACCTTTCGGGACAGGAGAGGGACGAGTTCTATTCGAGCGACCGGCCGGACGGCCTCCCTTGCAAGATCGGTCGAGCATCGCTGGCACTTGCATCAAGCTCCCTGCGGCTCAAAAGGACAAGGTGATTGTCATGGACGAGACCTACCCGCCGATCCCTCCGCTGCAAACCGGTCTCAGGGGCCGCTGCCCACGCTGTGGCAAGGGGCGCCTGTTCACCGGTTTCCTGAAGCTCCGACCCTCCTGCGAAGTCTGCGGCCTGGACTATTCCTTCGCCGATCCCGCCGATGGTCCGGCATTCTTCGTCATCTGCTTTGCCTGCATTCCAACGGTACTGCTGGCCGTCTGGCTAGACGTCGCCTTCGATGCATCGATCTGGACGCAGTTCCTGATAACCGGGCCGTTCATGGCGCTGACATGCATCCCTCCGCTAAGGCCGCTGAAGGGCTGGCTGATAGCAAGCCAGTATTTCTACAAGGCCGAGGAAGGGAAGCTTTCCGGGGGACCGGAAGCTTCCGAGGAGTGATGGTAAGTGGAAAGCCCCGTTCGATGATGCGGCCGCAGTCATCAACCGTAAGGCCTAGTTGACTAACCCCACCCATACGACTGACACTCCAGGCTCAGACGCGGTGGGGGGATCGCAGATGACTGACCTTTTGGCGGCGAAGACGCGTGCGCAGCCTATTCCGGATAGCACTATAGCCGAGATGGCCTCCGACATGGAGAGAGATGGCTATTGCTGCCTTCCGTCTTATGTCAGCGGCAAGGATCTGGTGCAAATGCAAGAGTTTGCATCTGCGATTATCCGGCAGTCCGGGCGAACGTCACTGTCCTTGAACCGCAGCGAACAATTTTCAGGCACCAAATTCGAAGCGCTCGCCAACTCGGAGCGCTTTCAGGAGATTTTTTCGAGGCTCTATGAAATAGCGCTCCAAAAGCCTTCGCCCGAAGTGAATTTCTATCAGGTCCTTCGTTGCCTCACGGGCGAGGATATGGCGAGGGAATCCTTCATCTTTCACTATGATAGCTTCCTGATAACAGCGCTGCTGCCGGTGATCATTCCCAAGAAAGGTCGGCGCGGCGACTTCATCATGTTCCCAAATACGAGGGGAGTTCGCTCGGCTTACCTTATCAACCTCATCGACAAGATGCTGGTCGACAACAGGATATCCCAATGGATCCTGAAACGAGTGGCGCAGTCGGGCTATTTTGGGATGAAGCGAATTAGCCTCGTGCCCGGAAATCTATACTTCTTCTGGGGCTATCGAAGCATTCACACCAACGAGCCATGTGACCCGGATCAGCTGAGATCGACGGCGCTATACCATTTTGCGGATCCACACATAGACAGCCCGCTCAAAGCGCGCCTGAGGCGTTGATCTGCCGCCGCCCGCTCCTGACGAGGGGGCGGCCGCAAATGGCACGTTTGAAATCTCTGGCATGTTTGTCCGCGGGCAGGCCGCCGTCACAGGCGGAGCCTTTCGCGCGCCCGGACAATGCAAGGTCACCAGAATTCGAGAACGAATAATGATTAGTGTTGACTAATTGATAAGTATCGGCTAATTGTTTCGACATGATAGAAGCTACCGAGATTTCCTCCGTCATGCGTGCGCTCGCCGATCCGACCCGGCGGGCAGTCTATGAGCGGATCGTCAGCGCGCAGGAGATTACCGTCGTCGAATTGACGCGCGGCAGCGGCGTGACCCAGGGGGCCATCTCCCAGCATCTGAAATCGTTGAAGCAGGCTCGTCTGGTTACTGAGCGACCCGAGGGGCGAAATGTCTACTACCGCGCGGAGCCTGAAGGGCTTGTCCCGCTGCTCGACTGGATGAGCCATTACGGGCTCTTCTGGCAGGAACGCTTCGATAGCCTGCGAACCCTATTGAAAGAGATCGACCCATGAACAAGGCAATGTTGCAACCCAACTCTCGGGACATCGTCGTTGACGAGTTCTTTCCGCATGCTCGGGAAACGATCTGGAAGACGTTGACTTCAGGCGACATGATCGCGCGCTTCCTGATGAAGCCGACAGGATTTGCACCCGCACTGGGCAATCACTTCACCTTTCAGACTACCCCCGCCGGCGAATGGGACGGGATCATTCATTGTGAAGTGGTTGATGTGGTCCCGAACGAACGCTTTGCCTACACCTGGAAAGGGGGGCACCCGGCCAACAGGGGATACGGCTCGCTGCTTGATACCCTCGTCATCTGGACGCTCAGCGAGGTCGAAGGCGGAACGCGTCTTCGCCTTGTCCATTCCGGGTTCATCACGCCAACCAACGATACGGCATTCATGAACATGAGCGAGGGTTGGAAGAAGGTGGTCCCACGTATCGGCCCTATCGTCGACGAGCAGAGCTAGCCCCGAATCCCTTGATGTCATCGTTGTTTTTAAAGGAGGAATCACATGAGTGAACTCTATACAGGCGGCTGCGCGTGCGGTGCGATTCGCTATCGGATCGCTGGCGACCCGCTGGTGATGCTTGACTGCCAATGCCGCCAGTGCCAGCGCGAGAGCGGCACGGGACATGCATCTCATCTGACCTTTAAATGCGAGGATGTGGCTGTCGAAGGCGAGGCAGCGCATTGGGAATTGGTCGGTGATGGAGGGCTTGTCAAAAAGCGTAGCTTCTGTCCCACCTGCGGCTCGCCGGTCTACATGACGTTTCCCGGCATGCCTGATTATTTCGTTGTTCGAGCAGGAAGCCTGGATGAGCCGGCTCGGTACAGACCGCAGATGATCTCCTGGACTGCGAGCAGCCAGGCATGGGATCACGTGGATCCACTATTGCCAAAATTCGATAAGATGCCGCCGATCTGACCCAGCGAAGGTAGATCGGCAGCGAGGGGCATCGGAGAAACTCCGTTGCCCTTCGAAGGCCTGCTGGATCAAGCAAGTTCGCAGTAATGTTAGACTCCGAACTTTAGTCGTCCATTTTAGGTATCATCAATTTCGCCTGGAGTATCTGTATTTACTTTCCCTGCGCTGTAGACGAGAAGGCGCCTTCAGGCTTGGGGCGCTTTACACATGATTATTGCAGGTATTCTGTACGCGGCTTTCGCAGTCGCGGCTGTTATTGTGCTTTGGAAGATTGTCCGGACGAAAAGCGCTGAAAGGCCGGATAGGAACCCAGGAGATTGGTGATTTATCTAGTCACCAGCCAGGCATTCGACGGCCCTTGCAGCCACCCCGGCCACTGTTCTGTACTATCTCGGGCCAGCCGCAATTCACCCTAATCGATCGCTAACCTTTGAGCCGAGTAAACCCACGGCGCATCTTGGTGGCGGGGTAAATGACGTATAACTGTTGTTGCATACTTGTGCGCATATGCCCCCCATCGGACGTGCCCGCGCCCGATGATTGATTTTTGACCCGTCGCCCCAACAGGTGACGGGTCTTTTTCGTCCTGGCCCTAATGGGCATTTGATTTCAGCGGCTTGATCTTACTCCGCAGCCGCGCGGGGAGCCTTTGCGGCGGGCGCCTCGGCCACTGTTGGCTCCGCCTCCTTCTCGGTCATCCGCGCGGTAAAGCTGAATTTCTTTCTCATCCTCAGGATTGGTTTCTCAAACCAATGCCACGACATCCAGGCGACCCCGGTAACCAGCACGCCGGAAACGAGGAAGTGGCTGATCGGCGAAAACGTCCGCGGGAAGAGGTAAACCAGAGCCTGCTGCAAAGGGTAGCCGTATAGATAGATGCCGTAGGAATAGTCCCCTTGATCGAAAAATGGCACGCTCGGAATTTCCGTTATCCCGACAAAGACGGTTATGTAGACGAGCGGAACGAGCCTGGTGAGGTCGGTCGAAACGCCAAACCTGTCTCCCGTGCTCAGGACGACAATGAAGAGCGCCAGGACGAAAAGCGATATCGAGTAAGGAATATGCTCCTTCCAGATGAAAGCCACGCAACCAACCAGAAAGTAGACATAGATGTGAGCCCAGAGCGGCCAGGTATAATGATGGATGGCCGTCTTGAATCCATCGCTGTTGAACAATTCAATTCCGGTCGCCGTCAGCGGATTGAAATCCGCCATTCGTAGCCCGAAAATTATCGCGCCGATGACGGCTGCGAATGCAAGCAACTTCCATTTCCTGGAGATCACTCCCGAGACGATCATGAACGACATCAGGACGTAACACCCGAGCTCGAACGGGATCGTCCAGAGCGAACCGTTGACGGTTGCCGGGAATGGATTGCTTTCAAAAACGCCGGGCAGGATAAAATGTATCAGGCCCAATAGGTTGGCGAAATACGCCCGAAATTCGTAGCTCCCGAAATAGGTGCTCAGGGAAACCGTCGTCAGCAGCGGGCCGAGGATCAGCGCGGATATGAAGATATCCATGGCCAAGGCCGGTACGATGCGCGCGCCTCGGTTCAAGAGAAAGTTCGACAGGCTCAGCCTCGTCGCGCTCCCCGTTATGAGAAAGCCGCTCAGAGCGAAAAACATGGGGATCAGCGCATCGTGGAAGGTTTTCGCGTAACCCGCTCCAAATGGTCCGTCAGTGCCAAGAACGATCAGGTAGGAGTGGGTCAGCAATACGGAAAGTGACAGGAAAACTCTAAGAAAATCAAAGCCTTTTCCGAGGCCCTTGTTTTTTGCAAGCTTCGCACCGATCGTTTGCATGACCACCTCTTTAAGCTGAATTCTCGCTAAGCCCATAGAATACCTCAACAATGAGGCCACTCTGAGAATGCTAAGCCAGGTTGACTATTAAGGGTGTCGGGAGATGCATGCCGCCGACGTTTTTCTTGCCAAAACAAGCGGTGCTGCGAAGCACCGCTTGGCTCGTTTGCGTATTGACCCGCACGGATGCGGGCAGGGCGGCGAACGCGACGCGCGTCCGCCGAGGTCGCTCAGTTACTGCGTCTTCGCCACGCCCGGCAGCGTCACCTCGAACACCTGGAACATCGTATCGACGTCGGCATCGCCTTCGGCCTTGTAGCTGGCGCCGACCTGGTAGCCGTCCTGCGTCAGGAAGTCGTTGTCGTTGGCGACGAACAGGAAATAGTCGTCGGGGCGCTTCGGGTCGAGAACGCTTGCCAGCGACATGGCTTCCCATTTCTCCGAGAGATTGTTGCGGTCGTTCGGTGCGCCGTTGTGGAGACCGAAGCGGGCAAGATCAGCACTGTCGTTGATGTCTATGAACGGCGTCAGCGCTGCCGGTTTCACCGATGGGTCGAGCACGCCCTTCGGTGCGACCGGCTTTTCACCATCGAATGGCGTGCCGGCAATGTCGGTTGCCCCGGAAAGATCGACGACGTTGATGGTCCGGTAGAGCGACGTCGCGCCCTTCAGACCATAGCCGTTGCCGCTGTCGCGGGCGAGCATCAGGAACGACTGCGGCGAAAGAGCGATGATTTCGCTCTGGGCGGCAACGATGCGCTTGCCCGTGTCGTCGTTGAAGACCGGAAGAGGCACGACATATTCATGCACCAGCTTCAGATGCGTAAGGTCGGTCGCGTCATAAACGAGGGCGCGCGTGTTCTCCCGGGTCTTGCCGCTGTCGCCGCCATCCTGGCGGGTTGCCGATTGCAGCACGGCGATTAGGAATTTGTCATCCGGCGTCAGCGCCATGCCTTCGAGGCCCTGGTTGTTCTGGCGGCCGGTCACGGGGTCCTTCGGATCGGGTGTGCTCTCGCCGGGACCGGGATTGTTGGAGGCGAAATTCGGCGCCCCGTGGCGCATGGGAATAAGGGCTGCCGGCGGCGGCGTCGCCGACATCATGCGGCCGTCAGCCGAGAAGCGGTAGATATATGGCCCGTACTCGTCGCTGATGAACATCGAGCCGTCAGGGAGACGGACGATAGCCTCGTTGTCGAGCGAGATCTTGCCGTTCGGAGCCTGCGGCAGCAGCGGCATGGTGCCCTCAGGGGCGCGAATGCCGTCCGCGGGATCGAGCCCGGTCGTGTCGGCGCCCTTGTCGTCGACGAGAAGCATGGTGTCTGTGAGCTTGGCATCGACGCCGGATTGTTCCTTGCCGGCCGACGGTGCAGCACCGGGCGCGGTCGGCGTCAGCTTGATCGAGATGGTGTTGAGGCGCGGTCGATAATCGGTAGTGCCGACGACATTGTATCCGCGGTCGGGCAGCAGCCAGAGCGATCCCTTGTAGCTGTCCCCGTCGCGCGTCCAGCTCGCCGGATCGATTGCCATGCCGGAACCGGAGCCGAAGGTCTCGCCGAACTTGTCGCGCTGGTTGGCAGGTATGCGGCCCACGCCGACCCGGCCCTTGTTGACGAGCGTCGCGCCGTCGACAGTGACCGAATTCTCAGCCAGCGCCGCGACCGGCGCTGTCGCTACCAGCATGGCCAGCGCTGCGGAAAGCAGCGGCGACGTGATCGAATGCGGATTTCTCATAGGCAATTCCCCCTGGTAAAAAAGCTTCTGCAGGAACGGCGTTTGCCGCCGACAGACAGCGCGCCTCCAGCGCGAGGCGACGTTTGGAATGATGGCGCGGCTTTGGTCTGGCATCCGGTCGTTTGCGCGTGTCCGGGATCGGATCGACCGCCCTCAAATGATCTAGGTTGCTAACATGATAGAGGCATGACAATCGGCAGGCCGCGCGTTCGAAGTTTGCCACCATGGGACGATGGCTCGGCGTCAGAGCGTCAATGGTTGAAGCGTCGGCTGTTGCACGAGCCGGGAGTTCGGCCGGCCCCTGAAATGCAATTCAATGCTGAGCGGCAATTTGCGGCGGCTTCATGCCGCGATGAGGCGCCTGTCCCGTCAACGGTACCGTCAGTGTGGTACAAAAGGCAACGGAGGCGACAAGGAGCGCAAGGCCCAGGAGCCACGGACGTATTTGCATCATTGTTCTCCCATAGTCCCAAGGGAAAATCACATGTCGCGTCTCGGCCAGACCACTGCCTCCAAGGGAGGACTTGCCCCAATCAAGGGCGCGAAGGTCAATTCAGCTGCGGACGTTTTCCCACGGATGAGAAGCGGACCTTGCTGAAGGCGGCGGCGAGGGCAATGCCCCAGAGCGCGCCGGCCATGGCGACGATACAATCCATCGGCGAGCCGAAGTTTCCAACGGCGGCATAACGCGCAAACCCAAGACCGCAAACAATTCCGATCATCAGAAGGCACACGAAAGAGGGCGTCTGCGGATAGGCCAGGCGAGCCAGCAAACCGGCAACGCCAAGCCCGATCAGTCGATCGATATCGTAGGGATTGCTGATGTCGGCGTGCCAATCGGTAGGAGCGATCGTGGCGACGAGAAGCACCACAACATAAAGCCATACCAGAATCTGGAACACTCGAGCCGATGTCATTCTTTGATGATATAGCAGCCGGAAAACGAAACGCCAGCCTTTACAACCCACCCGGCCATCGAACCGCTCGTTAGATAGCACACATTTTGTTTTATTAAGAAATATTAGGCGAATAAACGTGAAAGGCGAGTAGCACTTTCGAAACTACGCGCTTGGCTGGTCTAAAGCCCGAAATCGGCATTCCCCGGATGTGTTTCAGCGATATGCGACCTCAATGAAAAAGGGGCCCGTCGGGCCCCTTTTCAATTCGTTGCAGACGATCAGATATCGCTGGCGGCATTTTTCCAAAGCTCGGCCGCCTGCGCGGCGGTCATCCGGCGGACATCGGCTTCGTCGCGGCGGGCCGCAAAGAGCTCGCTTGCCATGATCTTGTCGGCAAGGTCGGCTGGCAGCGAGAGGATGACGCGGCCGTCTTCCGTGTGGATGCCGCTGATTTCGGATCGCTTGCCCGTTACCATGCCGCCGGCGACAGTGTTGTTGGTGTCGGGATCGATCAGGATGAACGAGCCCGAAGACCGGTTCTGGTCGTAGGGATCGAAAATTGCCGCTTCGTCGAAGACAAGATGCACCTTGCCGATGGCGTTCATCGGCAGTGCCCGGGCCGGGTTCCAGTCGCCGGTCTTCAGCTCGAGCTGGCTGACAGGATTGACCTGCACGCGCTGGCGACGGCTGCCGCTTTTCAGCCAATAGCGTTTGCCGGCCTCGATGCCTTCCGGCTGCAGGGCGACCAGATGTGCATCGAAGGACAGGCCGACCTGCGGCTGGCTGTCGATCGCAACGATCATGTCGCCGCGCGAAACGTCCACCTGACGGTCGAGCACGAGCGTGATCGCGTCGCCGGCGACGGCCGCATTGCGGATGAGATCGAAGGTAACGATCTTCGAGACATTGGCGACCATGCCCGACGGCAGGATCATGACGCTATCGCCGGGCTTCACCGAGCCGCCGGCAACCGTTCCCTGATAACCGCGGAAGCTTTCGCCCGGACGGGAGACACGCTGAACCGAAAGCCTGAAGCCGACGGCCTGTGCGGAGCGAACGGTCGCCAGTTCGAGTGCCTCGACCAGTGTCGGGCCGGTGTACCAGGGCATGGCGGCCTGGCCGGAATAGACGACGTTCTCGCCCTTTAGCGCCGACATCGGTATCGTGGTGATCTGCTTGACGCCGAGGGACAGAGCGAATTCCTTGAAATCATGCGAGATTTTCTCGAAACCGGCGCGGTCGTAGTTCGTCAGGTCTATCTTGTTGATGGCGAGAACGAACTGCTTGATGCCGAGCAGCGAGGCGATCGTCGCATGGCGGCGCGTCTGCTCGAGGATGCCCATGCGTGCGTCGATCAGGAGGATCGCAAGATCGGCAGTCGAGGCGCCGGTCGCCATGTTGCGGGTATATTGCTCGTGGCCGGGCGTGTCGGCGACGATGAACGAGCGCTTGTCGGTAGAGAAATAGCGATAGGCGACATCGATGGTGATGCCCTGTTCGCGCTCTGCCTGCAGCCCGTCGAGCAGCAGCGCGAAATCGGGCAGGCCGAGATCGTTCTGCTTGCCGGTCGAATCGCGGCGAAGCGCCACGGCCTGGTCTTCCTTGACCGCCTTGGTGTCCCACAGCAGCCGGCCGATCAACGTCGATTTGCCGTCGTCGACGCTGCCGCAGGTGATGAGGCGCAGTGGGCGGCTGTCTCGGGCGGCCTTCAATGGCTCGAGGGCGGAGAGGGGCTCGGCAATAGCGTTTGCGGAATTGGCAGCAGTCATCTCAGAAATATCCTTCACGCTTCTTCTTTTCCATGGAGCCGGACTGGTCGCGGTCGATGGCGCGGCCCTGGCGTTCGGACACGGTTGCAATTTCAAGCTCGGCAATCACTTCGTCGAGGGTGGTTGCCTGCGAGCGGATGGCGCCGGTCAGCGGGAAGTCGCCGAGCGTACGGAAACGGATCATCCCCTCCTGGCGAACCTCGCCCGGCAGCAGTTCCAGGCGCGGGTCTTCCGCCAGCATCATCATCCCGTCGCGTTCGACGAACGGCCGGTTCTTGGCGTAGTAAAGCGGCACGAGAGGAATGTCCTCCGCCTGGATATACCGCCAGATGTCGACTTCGGTCCAATTCGACAACGGGAATGCACGGACGCTTTCGCCCTTGCGGATCATGCCGTTATAGACGTTCCAGAGCTCCGGCCGCTGATTGCGCGGATCCCAGCGATGGTCCGGCGTACGGAAGGAGTAGATGCGCTCCTTGGCGCGGCTTGCCTCTTCGTCGCGGCGCGCGCCACCGAAGGCTGCGTCGAACTGGCCCGCGTCAAGCGCCTGGCGCAGCCCTTCCGTCTTCATGATATCGGTAAAGGCAGCCGAACCATGGGTAAACGGCGTGATGTTTTCTGCGGCACCGCGCGGATTGATGTGCTCGATGAGGTCGAGATCGTATTCTTTCGCGATATTGTCGCGAAACGCGATCATCTCGCGGAATTTCCACCCGGTATTCACATGCAATAGCGGGAAGGGCACGCGGCCGGGATAGAAAGCCTTGCGCGCCAGATGCAGCAGCACCGACGAGTCCTTGCCGACAGAATAGAGCATGACAGGACGCTCGAATTCGGCGGCAACTTCGCGGAAGATATGGATGGATTCGTTTTCAAGCGCTTTCAGATGCGGGTCGAGCGGGGGCTTGACGCTCTGCGGATTGTGCAGCTCGGTATCCGGGCGGCTATCGGGCATTTTGAACTCCAGAACTTTTGACATTCGCGACCCAACTTTGCTGGTCGACATAGATACAATGCATTGGTTTCCGAAAGGCTGGCGGCGGCCGAACCGCGCGCTGTTGCCATGGACCGGAAACCGGCGGGGTGTTTACTGCGCGGCGACTGAGGCTTCTTCGTGAACGTGCAGGCCGCATTCGCGGGTCTGGTCGTTCTCCCACCACCAGCGACCGGCGCGCTCATCCTCGCCGGGCTTGATGGCGCGGGTACAGGGTTCGCAGCCGATGGAGGGATAGCCGCGCGCATGCAACGGATTGACCGGCACGCTGTTGTCGCTGACGAAGGCGCGGATGCGTTCGATATCCCAGTCCGCCAGCGGGTTGACCTTCAGCATGTGGCGATCGGCATCATATTCGACAAACGGGGTATCGGCGCGGTTGGCCGACTGGCCGCGGCGAAGACCGGTGATCCAGATGCTGGCGCCGGCCAGCGCCCGTGCCAGCGGCTTCACCTTTCGCACGCCGCAACAGGCATGCCTCGCCTCGACACTTTCGTAGAAGCCGTTCATGCCATATTGGGCGATATAGGCGTCGAGATCGGCTTTTTCAGGTTCGAAGCGCTGGATCGTGATGTCGTACTGGCTTTCCGTCTCGTCGATCAACGCCAGCGTCTCGGCAAAGAGGCGGCCCGTCTGCAGCGTCGCGACGTCGATCGGCAGGCGATGCGTGCCGATCTCGGCGGTGATCACCTGATCCTCGATGCCGAGACTGGTCGTAAACACCGCGCGCCCACCGAGACTTGCCGCCAACGACAGCCGGCCCGCGAGGTCGAGGGCTGCGAACTGGCTGTTGAGCGTTGCGGTATCTTCGATCGAGTCGATGGAAGTCATGGGAGAATCCTGTCCTGATATTCCGGCGAGTATCGCAGTTCGGAGATCAGCGGGACAGGAAAAGCGATTTCGAAACTATCGCGAAGAGAGCAAATATCTCTCTGAAGGCAGTCGGTCACGGAAAACCAGACGCCTTCGCTGCCATTGCAGGCGAAAATCCCGTGAGACCTTCGCCATATCTTAAACGCAAATTAGCATTCGATTGCGTTAATGTCTATCGAAATAGTAGAGTTACACGCCGCTTGTCAAATGGAAATCTGAAGTGATGGAAAAAACTGCGCGGATCGCCGAATTCGACCGCAAATCCAGCGTGGATTGCCTAGAGTGAAAAGCATACCGAGGCGCCTGTATTTCCAAGGATTTTCGGCTTGTTCAAATTCCGTTCAGACTGGGCGTGCCATAAATTCGTAGAAACTTCGAAACGGTCAAGCAGATGGTGCCTGATGTGTGTGTTGACGGTTTGAAATGATCACCCAAAAAGCAAGATACGCATTGCGGGCGCTGGCCGCCCTGGCGCAGGTCGATCCCGGCGAGCCGATGATGATTTCGGATATTGCCGAGCAGCAGGCGATACCGAAGAAGTTCCTCGAGCAGATCCTGCTGGATCTCAAGCATCAGGGCATCGTCGCCAGCCGTCGCGGCAAGCAGGGTGGCTATCTGCTGTTGAAACCCGCAGACGAGATCACCTACGGCGAAGTCCTGCGCATCATCGACGGCCCGATCGCGCCGCTGCCCTGCCTGTCGATCACGGCCTATCGCAAATGCGACGACTGCGACGGCGAGCAGACCTGCGAAATCCGCCACGTCTTCGCCAAGGTCGCCGACGCCACCCGCAAGGTCCTGTTCTCGACGACAATCGCCGACACTGCGGCGCTGCCGGAAGGTGCGCAGATCACGCGGCTGTTGGCTTGAGCTAGAGCGCGGCTTCAGCGAGGGACGATCGGGTGTCGACAGCGGTCAGGCACTACATTTCCGTCGTTTGTTCGTCTCTATCATCCCGCTCGTAGATGATGCGGTCGATCAATCCCCACTCCAGGCCCTCTTCTGCGGTCATGAAGCGATCGCGATCGAGTGTGCGCTCGACCTCTTCGTATGTCCTGCCGCAATGTCGAGCGTATAGCCTCGTCATCCGGTGCTTGGTTCGCTGCATCTCTTCCGCATGGATCATGAAGTCCGATGCCTGGCCCTGGAAACCGCCGAGCGGCTGATGCACATGCAGGCTAGCATTCGGCAAAGCCACGCGCTGCCCGGGCTCGCCCGCCATCAACAGGAATGAACCCATCGAACGTGCCGTTCCCATGCAGAGTGTATGCACCGGCGCGCGGATGTAGCGCATGGTGTCATACATCGCGAGGCCACTGGTAACCACGCCACCGGGGGAATTGATGTAAAGATAGATGGGCTTCCTGGGATTTTCGGCTTCCAGGAACAGCATCTGCGCGCATACGAGCGCCGATACAGTATCGTTCACCTCGCCGTTCAGAAATATGATCCGTTCCCTGAGGAGACGGGAATAGATATCAAAAGAACGCTCCCCTCTGCTCGATTGTTCGACGACCATGGGGACGAGCTGCATCGCTTCGCTCATAGGCGAACTCCAATTCTCTGAAAAATGATAGGGTTGCGCCGCGCTAGGCGGCGAGCATGACGGGCGTGGAATTACTGTTCGCGGCCACCGTCGTCGGAGCGATCCTGGCATCTGCGATTTCGTGGATCACCCGGAAACTGGTACCGCCGGCAGCGTTGGGGGAGATCTGGAATGTGACCACGCTTTCCAGAAACGGCGGATCGTCGTCTCGCATCCGATACCGGACCTCTTGCCCCGGTGTCACGGAGGTCGCCTCGGGATCGGCCAGTGCCTGCTTCGGAAGCCAATTTTCCCGAAACGCAGGAATACTGATGGCACGCCAGACCTTCTGCGGCGGCTCATCGATCTCGCATTCGAACACCAGGCCCTTGGCAGTCTCTTCGGTCTTCTTGTCGGTCATTGATCCATATCCCTAAGCAAGATCTTGAGAGCCTCGATGCGCGCCGGCCAATAGGCCCGATATTTGGCCAGCCACTGCGCGATCAGCGCCAATCCATCAGGGTCGACCTCATAATTCACGAAACGCCCCTGCCGTTCTTCTCGCACGAGTCTTGCACCTCGAAGAACCGCCAGATGCTGGGACATCGCCGGCTGACTGATCTCCATGCCCTCGCGCAACGAACTGGCATTCATGGCCCCAGCCGCCAGCTTCTCGTAGATTGCGCGTCGAGTTGGATCAGCGAGTGCCTTGAATATGTCGTTCTCTACCATGCGAATAGATAAGCATGCACTTATCTCATTTGCAATAGGTTTTTGCGTTGGTGATTTCAAGCTGTGTGGAAATGACGGAGGAGGGGATCGAACGCGGTCCGCCAAGGTCGCCGACGCCACCTGCAAAGTCCTATTCTCCGATGATGCCGATCTGGTGTGCCAAGTCCTCTAGATCGAGGCGATATCTTCCGGCACCTTCTCTCCTATCTCGTTAAATCCGGTAATGAGAGCGCTTGAGAGCTTGGCGCGTGCCTTCGCCGCCATCATGTTCACCCCAGTGTTTATCGCCTCGCGCCAAGCGGCGCCTCGACCGGAAGCTTCGGACCACGCAAGCGCGAGATCGGAAGCGCGCCGCGTCAGCCCAAGTGCTTCGAAGAGCAGGGATGCCTGCTGGACATCCTTTTCCTGTTTCATACTTCCCAGCGGCTCCATATGGCGACGAGAGGCGACAATGAGCTTGTGAACTGCATAACGAGCAGGATCGGGCACGACGACGGAAACGCCACTCTTGTGCAATAATATTGTTCGAACCGGATCGCGGGTCAGGAAGTCGAGGAATCGAAGCGGATCCGCTGCCGCACCGCCGAGGGCAGGCATGATCGCAGGCTGGTCGATATGGTCGTCGCTCCCCCGGTTCGAGGTCAGGAATTCGACGCGGTAACCGTTCCTGTTCACGAACGCCGAGCTTGCCGCCGCGCCAGACCGATGGGGAACCGGGCGGAAGGTTTCATCGACGGATTTCAGCAATTCGACGATTGGAGGCAGACTGTCGCCGACTTCCGTGGAGATCGCAAAATCTTGCGCGAAGTCCGCATCTCCGGTTTGCATAGCCGCTGACGGCAAACGAACGCCGAGGATGCCGGAATAAGTCGAAAAGGCCACGGTTCCAATCAGGATCGCACGAAGCCGGAAGATGCCAGCCGCCGCAAGGGCCTCAACGATATCGCCAGAGAATTTTTCGGCGGCTTTTATTCCGCCTTCCCGCGTCAAGGTCGACACCAGGCGCCGACGAGCGCGTAGGTCGTCTTTCAGCTGCTGAAACTCCGTAACGCGGCCGGTGATTTCATCGTCATCCGCGGGCCCGACATAGCGTCGCACCTGTCTTGGTTCGCCCGTAGGTTCGTCAAAATACCAGTATCCTCGACGCTTCACGGTCACGCGGACGAAGCGACCGTCCTGATTGAAATCCGAAGTAAACGCCGCATCGAGAGAGCGTTGCCCCAGCTCCGCCAGCATTGTCTGGTACATCAGATCGATCTGTTTCATTCGCTAGCGGCTGCCCGTTATACTAAATATGAAAAAATAGTATAACGGGCGGATATCGATTGCAACCGCATAGCGGAATGCCTGGGCCAGGCGGCCGGATCGCACCCCTTACCGATCACTCGTCTCCCACCGCGGATTGATCCACGGTTCCTGGTTCGACCTCGCCGCCGGGTCGCGCCCGAGAATATGGTCGGCGGCTTTTTCGCCGGTCATGATCGAGGGCCCGTTGAGGTTTCCATATGTGAGGCTCGGGAAGATCGACGAGTCAGCGACGCGCAGTCTGTCGATGCCGATGACCCGGGTTTCGGGATCGACGACCGCCATCGGGTCGTCCTTGGCGCCCATCTTGCAGGTGCCGCAGGGGTGATAGGCGCTCTCCAGATGCTCGCGGAGAAATGCGTCGATCTCGTCGTCGGTCTGGACTTTGGCGCCCGGCTGGATTTCGGGGCCGCGATATTGGTCGAAGGCCTGCTGACCGAAGAGTTCCCGCGTCAGCCGGACGCAATGGCGGAATTTCTCCCAGTCCTCGGGGTGGCTCATATAGTTGAATTTGATGACCGGGTCGGCCTTCGGATCGGCGGATCGCAGCGTCACCGCGCCACGTGATTTCGACAGGTTGTAGCCGACATGAACCTGGAACCCGTGGCTCTTCGCCGCCGCCTTGCCGTCATAGCTGATGGCAACCGGCAGGAAGTGATACTGGATATCAGGCTGCTTGACGCCGGCCGCCGAGCGCAGGAAAGCGCAGGCCTCGAACTGGTTGGAGGTGCCGAGCCCCGACCTCGTGAACATCCACTGCGCGCCCGCGACCCCCTGCCAGAACCACGGCAGCCATGAGTAGAGTGACACCGGCTTCGTGCTGACCTGCTGAAAATAGAACTCCATATGGTCCTGCAGATTGGCGCCGACGCCTGGCCGATCGGCCTTCACCTCGATGCCCATCTCCTTCAGATGCGCCGCCGGGCCAATGCCGGAAAGCATCAGCAGCTTCGGCGAATTGAACGACGAGGCGGCGACGATGACTTCGCGGTTCGCCTTGATGACCTCGATCTTGCCGCCGCGCTCGACTTCGACGCCGATGGCACGGCCGTTCTCGATGACTATCTTGCGGGCAAAGCAGCGGATCAGCGAGACTTTTTCGCGTTTCAGGGCAGGGCGCAGATAGGCGTTGGCGGCGGACCAGCGACGACCGCGATAGATCGTCTGCTCCATCAGGCCGAAGCCTTCCTGCTTGCTGCCGTTATAGTCATCCGTCGCCTCGAACCCCGCCTGCTTGCCGGCCTCGATAAAGGCGTGGAACAACGGGTTCTTGAACCCACCGCGCTGGACATGCAGCGGACCATCAGTGCCGCGCCATCCTTCCTCGCCGCCATGCGAATGCTCCATCCGCTTGAAATATGGCAGCACGTCCGCATAGCCCCAACCCCGTGCGCCAAGCTCTTCCCAGCGATTGAAGTCCTCCGCGTGGCCGCGGACATAGACCATTCCGTTGATCGACGACGACCCGCCGATCACCTTGCCGCGCGGCGCGGTAATCCGCCGGTTATTGAGGTTCGGCTCCGGTTCCGAGTGGTAGCCCCAGTTATATCGGTCCATGCTCATCGGCCACGCAAGCGCCGCCGGCATCTGAATGAACGGCCCGAAATCACTGCCGCCGAACTCCAGCACGAGAACGGTGTATTTGCCGTCCTCCGAAAGGCGGTAGGCGAGCGCCGAGCCGGCGGAGCCGGAGCCGATGATGACGAAATCTGCTTGCTGCATGAATGTCTCCGAAACCCAGAATGCCCCTCAGTCCCCCCTCTCCCCGCCTGCGGGGAGAGGGGGGACTGAGAGTTCGCTGCTTGTCCTTCTCCCCGCGCGGGGAGAAGGTGCCCGACAGGGCGGATGAGGGGCCACCCTCCCCTTGAGGGGGAGGGTCGGACCGAAGGTCCGGGGTGGGGTGATCCTTGCGACACCCAAAGATCACCCCCACCCGCGCGTTCCGCGCGACCTCCCCCGTCAAGGGGGAGGTAGACCCATCAATACGGCGCCACGACGGGCCCCATCGCCACATACACCGTCTTCAACTCGCTATAGTGCTCCAGCGCCGCCAGCGAATTCTCACGGCCGAATCCGGACTGCTTCGATCCGCCGAATGGAATCTCGACAGGGGCGAGGTTGTATGTGTTGATCCACAACGTCCCCGCCTCGAGCCTGTCGACGACCCGGTGGGCACGGGTGATATCAGATGTGAACACCCCGCCGGAGAGGCCGAATTCCGTCGAGTTGGCACGCGCGATGACCTCGTCCTCGCCATCGAAATCCAGCACGCACATCACAGGTCCGAAAATCTCCTCGCGGGCGATGGTCATGTCGTCGGTGACGTCGGCAAAGACGGTTGGCTGGACGTAATAGCCTTCGCCGGAGACATTGTTCGGAATGCCGCCGCCGGCGATCAGCGTCGCGCCCTCGGCTTTGCCCTTTTCGATATAGGAGAGCACTTTTTCCCGCTGGGTCCAGGAGACCATCGGGCCTATCTGCGTTGTCTCCTCCATCGGGTCGCCGATGATCATCGCCTCGGTGCGCTTCTTCAGCCGCTTCAGGAATTCCGCCTTGATCTTGCGGCTGACGAACACGCGGGTCCCGTTCGAGCAGACCTGGCCGGTCGAATAGAAATTCCCGAGCATGGCGCCGCCGATGGCGCTGTCCATATCGGCGTCGTCGAAGACGATCAGCGGCGACTTGCCGCCGAGTTCCATGGTCACATGCTTCAGGCTTCCGGCAGCGGCGGCCGCCACCTTGCGGCCGGTCGGCACCGAGCCGGTGAGCGAAACCTTGGCAACGTCAGGATGGTTGACGAGTAGCGGCCCGGTGTCGCGGTCGCCCTGGATGACATTGTAGAGGCCCTTCGGCAGACCTGCCTCCAGCAATATCTCGGCTATCTTAAGCGCGCCGAGCGGCGTGTTCTCCGATGGCTTGAAGACCATGGCGTTGCCGGCGATGAGCGCAGGCGCCCCTTTCCAGCAGGCGATCTGCTGCGGATAGTTCCAGGCGCCGATGCCGACGCAGACGCCGAGCGGCACGCGCTTGGTATAGGCAAAGTCGCCGCCGAGCGGGATATACGAGCCGTTGAGGCCGGCCGCGGCAATGCCGCCGAAGAATTCGAAACTGTCGGCGCCCGATGTCGGGTCCGCGACGATCGTCTCCTGGATCGGCTTGCCCGTATCGAGCGTCTCGAGCTCCGAGAGTTCGCGATTGCGCTCGCGCATGATGTCGGCCGCTCGCTTCAGGATGCGGCCGCGCGCCGTCGGGCTCATCGCCGCCCATTCCGGCTGCGCGCGCTTGGCCGCGGCGATCGCCATTTCGACGATTGCAGGCGTTGCCGCATGCAGCCGGGCGATCACCTCGCCGGTGGCGGGGTAGATGCTCTCGATCACGGTGCCGGCGGCATCCTCGACATATTCGCCGTCGATGAAGTGCGATGCTCTAGGTTGGGCTTTCATCTTATTCTCCGCGCGGATAGCGTTTGGATTCTTCGAGGATGTTCAGGTCCATGTGGTTTCTCATATAGCGCTCGGAGGCGCGTTGCAGCGGCTGGTGGTCCCAGGGGTAATAAGCGCCGTTGCGCAGAGCCTCATACACCACCCAGCGTCGCGCCTGGCTTTCGCGCACCGCCGCGTCGAAGGCGCCCATGTCCCAGCGCTCTTCCCGCTTGCCGCGGAAAAGCGCGACGACCTCGGCAAAGTCCGGATCGTCGGCGAGATTGTTGAGTTCCAGCGGGTCGATATCAAGGTCGAAAAGCTGGTCGGGATCGAGCATGCAATGGATATATTTCCACTTGCCCTCGCGAATGCCGACGATCGGCGCATAGGACCCTTCGGCCGCATATTCCATCAAGACAGGCGCGGTGCGCTCAACCCCGTTCATCATTGGAACGAGGCTCATGCCATCGGTCCATGGCCTGACCTCGTCCATCGATATGCCGGCGAGTGCCGCAAGCGTCGGCGTAACGTCGAGGTTCGAGGTCGGGGTGACGTGCAATCCAGGCTTGATGCCCGGTCCCGCGATCATCAGCGGCACGCGGGCAGAACCCTCGAAGAAGCTCATCTTGAACCACAGCCCGCGTTCCCCAAGCATATCGCCATGGTCGGAGCAGAACAGGATGAAGGTATTATCGAGCATCCGCGTCCGGGTCAGCGTGTCGATCAGGTCGCCGATCTTCTCGTCGAGATAGGAGATATTGGCGAAATAGGCCTGCCGCGAGCGGCGCACATTCTCTTCCGATACGTCGAAATTGTCGTAGTCGCAGGCGTGGATGAGCCGCTTCGAATGCGGATCGAGCTGGTCCTCGGGCAGGGCGCCGATCTCGGGCGTCAGCTGTTCACAGCCCTCGTATAGATCCCAGAACTTTCGGCGCGCAACATAGGGATCGTGGGGATGGGTAAAGGACACTGTGAGGCACCAGGGTCGCCGGCCCTGATCGTCGTTTTCGCGCGAGAGATGATAGAGCTTCTGGTTGGCGAGAAAGGCGACCTCGTCGTCATATTCCATCTGGTTGGTGATCTCGGCGACACCGGCGCCGGTGACCGAGCCGAGATTGTGATACCACCAGTCGATCCGTTCTCCGGGCTTGCGATAGTCAGGAGTCCAGCCGAAATCGGCGGGGTAGATGTCGGTGGTCAGCCGCTCCTCGAAACCATGCAGCTGGTCCGGCCCGACGAAATGCATCTTGCCGGAGAGGGCGGTGTAATAGCCGGCACGGCGAAGGTGGTGCGCATAGGTCGGGATCGACGAGGCATATTCCGCGGCATTGTCATAGACGTTGGTCCGGCTTGGCAATTGACCCGCCATCAGCGAGGCGCGGGCAGGGGCGCACAGCGGCGAAGACGTATAGTTGTTGCGGAAGCGCGCCGAGCGGGCCGCAAGCGCCTTCATGTGCGGCGCATGCAGGAAATCAGCCGGACCATCGGGAAAGAACTTCCCATTGAGCTGATCGACCATGATGATCAGGATATTCGGCTTCGTTTCGGTCACAGGGTCGGTCCTTTAAGATCAAAATCACATTGGATGCGGAGCTTGCCCCTCACCCTAACCCTCTCCCCGCAGGCGGGGAGAGGGGACGACAGAAGGTGCCGCATCCCCTTCGCCCCGCTTGCGGGGAGAAGGTGCCCGAAGGGCGGATGAGGGGCTCTTCAGTTCCGCGCCGAATGCCCCAAGCTGCACCCCCAAATAATCCTCCGTCAGCGCGATCGAAGCCTCGATACCGATCGGCGCCGAGCGCAGACTTTGGCGGATATAAAGCCCATCGATCATCGCGGCTGCGCCCTCGGCAATACGTTCCGCGTCATGACGCGCGCACAGATGCCGCAGACTGGCAAGAAGGTTCGAGCGCAACCGGCGGGCATAGATGACGAGGAAGCGCCGCGTCTCCTCGGAGCGCTGCGCCTCGGCGTAAAATGCAAGCCAGGCCGCGATCGTCTCCGGGGAAAACTGGTCCGCCTGGAAACTCACGCGGATGAGGGCGGACAGCTTCTCACGTGGCGTATGAACTGATTGAATCGCTTTCACGGCGTCCTGATGCAACTGCTTCAAAAGACTCCGGATTGTCTCGATCAGCAGGTGCTCCTTGCTGCCGAAATAATGGTGCGCCAGCGCCGGCGAAACCCCAGCCTCACGAGCGATCTCGGACATGGTGACAGACAGCGAGCCGTGATCGCCGATCACCCTGAGCGCCGCATTCACCAGCGCCTTCCGGCGCACCGTCTCCATTCCGACTTTCGGCATAGTCCACCTCCGTTATCAGGGAATAGTATTTTTGATTGATCCATCAATCAATAAAAAATTTATGGGATTTATTTTCGCTCACAGGTAGTGGAAAGCTTGACGACTAGCGCGTTCGGTACATGTAGTTCATAATTCCAAACGGCCAATGGCAAGCGAAAAGGGGTGAGATCATGGTCACTGTCCTGGGTGAACTGCCGTCGTCGGCAATGCGGGCAAAGTGGGGCTGGTTTGTAGGGCTCGGCGTGCTGCTACTCGTCTGTAGCTTCATCGCTTTTGGCAATCTGTTCGTCGCAACTGTCGTATCGGTTTATTATGTCGGCATGCTGATGTTGATCGGCGGTATCGTCTATCTGGTGCATGCCTTCCAGGTCCGCACCTGGGAGCATATCATCACCTGGACGTTGAACGGCCTGCTCTACACGCTTGCCGGCATCTTCGCCTTCATCAACCCTATCCTCGCCTCGGCTGCCCTGACGCTGCTTCTTGCGGTCACGCTGATTGTCGCCGGCGTTCTACGCATCTGGGTCGGCCGCCGGTTGAAATCGTCAAGCGGATGGGGCTGGATACTGTTCGGCGGCATCGTCACCGTGCTGGCGGGCGTCGTCGTCGCCCTTGGCTGGCCGGTCAATAGCCTCTGGATCCTGGGCCTTTTCCTGGCGATCGACCTGTTCTTCCAGGGCTGGACGCTCGTCGCCTTCGGTCTTGCCGTCAAGAAGTAACCCGGGCGGTGGATAACGGGTACAACATTGGTAACGAAGCGCTACTTTTTGACAAGAAGCGTGAGCAGGCGTAACCTTTGTGGGGTAGCCGTCGTTGACGGCCTGGATACTGCAAGGCGTCCTGATGACCAAGGCGCTAGAGCGCCGCTCTTCCGAAAGGATGTGCAGAGGTCGCTCTAACACTTTGGAAATGTTGCATGATTTATCTTGAACCGAATGCGGTTTAAGGCGTTATGCAATAGCGAGCAATCGTCGGACCCATGACGGAAAACGGTCATGTGTCTCCCGAGCAGGGTTTCTGCCCACTGGTAAAAAGGGAGGAATATCATGCCGATGGTAACCGTTTCCATCTCTCCGCTGCAGGTCGCCGGCATTCGTGCGGCCATCGACAACGGCAGCTATGCCTCGAGCAGCGAAGTTGTGCGCGAGGCTCTGCGCATGTGGGACGCGGCGCGCAAGCGCGGCGAACTATGCGATATCAAGCGCGCGGCCAATTCCCCTGACGACAAGGCCAGGAGCGGCAATCGCTGTGTCGCCGATATGTTTGCCGATTATGAAGCGGAACGCCGCCGCCACGCCTAACGGAAGACGGATGTCACCTAAACGACGCGCTCAGTGAAGGCCTTCGAGCGCGTCGCAACGCGTCGTTCTGAGGCGATGCGGTTTTGTCGATGGCGGTTCGGCAGCGAATTCTAACGTAACGCCATAGCTGATTCACGCGATAGTGGCACAATTGCGCGCATATCTGCGTTTTCACAAAAGTTTCACGAAGGAGAAAGGTTTCGTTGATCGTTCCCGGCGAAGGTCCGGCCGAACGTGAAACGAGAACCGTCGTGGAGACTGGCATGTCTGTGGCTGCCGCTACCGAACTAGGAATGCTGCGCCGCTACGCCAGCGATCAGCTCGTGACACTGGCGAAGGTCGTTGTCGAAAGTGCCTTTCAGCCGATCGTGGAAGCCGGCACCGGCGCAGTCTTCGGCTATGAGTCCCTGATGCGCGGTCAGGAGCGGATCGGCTTCGAGAGCCCCATCGACATTCTCGACGAGGCGGAGCGCATCGGCCAACTCCTGGCGCTTGAGCAGATGGTCTCGAGCAGGGCGCTCGCGAAATTCTTGACCCTTCCCAACAGGGCGACCGCCACGCTTTTTCTCAATCTCGATGTTCGATTGATCGCAAGCGGCGAAGAGCTCCTGGACGGTCTCTTGCAGCACCTGAAAAACGCCGGCATCAAGCCGTCTTCCATCTGCTTCGAGTTGTCCGAACGCTTCGACAACAGCAAGGTGCCGGAGTTTGCGGCTCTCGTTGCCAAGATGCGCAGGACCGGTTTCAAGCTGGCGGTCGATGATTTTGGCGTCGGCCATGGCGAGATGAAGCTGCTTTGCGACCACGCGATCGACTATCTGAAGATCGACCGCTATTTCATCTCAGGCATCGATGGGAACGCTCGCAAGCGCCACCTCCTGAAGAACATCGTCAATATCGCGCACGTCCTCGGGACACGTGTCGTTGCCGAGGGCATCGAGACCGAGGCCGAGTTCCTGGTCTGTCGCGATTTCGGCGTGGACCTGGTGCAAGGCTGGTTCATCGCCCGTCCGACCACCCTGGTCAACGAGCTGAAACCCTCTTTCCCGCATCTGCGCGATCTCGGAAAACCCAAAGGCAGCCATCAGGCGCTCGACGAAATCCTCATCCGCAAGCAGATCGAGATGCTGCCGACGGTGAACGAAAACGACAATATCGACAGCGTCTTCGAACTCTTCCGCCGCAATCCGCGCCAGTCGTTCTTTCCCGTCGTCAGCGCCGATAACGAGCCGCGCGGCATCATCCCCGAATATCATCTCAAGGAGTATATCTATCAGCCCTTCGGCCGCGAGCTTCTGAAGAACAAGGCCTACGCGCGCGCAATCTCGCATTTCATCGAGAAGGCGCCGATCGTTTCCCTCGATTCAGGCGCCGATAAGCTGCTGGAGATTTTCGCCAATATGGAAGGCAGCAGCTGCCTGATCGTCACCGAAAACATGCGCTATGCCGGCATCGTCTCCGCCGCCTCGCTCCTCAAGGTCATCAATGAAAAACAGCTGAAGGTCGCGCAGGACCAGAATCCCCTGACCGGCCTGCCCGGCAACCGGGCCATCGGCGAATTCATGCAGGCCGCCGTCCGCGACGGCGATGTGACGCGTCATTTCTGCTATTGCGATTTCGACAATTTCAAGCCGTTCAACGATGCCTATGGCTTCCATTTCGGAGACCATGCGATCTCGCTCTTTGCCTCGCTGATGCACCGCTATTTCTTCGCGGATCACCACTTCCTCGGCCATGTCGGCGGCGACGATTTCTTCATCGGCGTCACCGGCTCGAGCGTAGTAGAGCTCGGCAAAGTCATCGATCGGCTACTTACAGATTTCCATGACGGGGTATTTGCCCTTTATTCGGAAGCAGATCGCGCTGCCGGCCGCATGAAGGGCCATGACCGCAGCGGCGCCGAGACCTTCTTCCCCCTCATGCGCTGCTCGATCGGCGTGCTCGAATTGCCGAGAGGTCTCGTCATCGACGATGTCAGCCGCGTCGGCACTGCCATTGCCGGCATCAAGGCGAAAGCCAAGGAAAGCGACAGCGGCGTCGTCTTTCACCCGATCGGCGATGCCTATTGACCGAGACCAATTGCCGCCCTTGCCATCTGGCTCCTTTCCAAGCCGATCGCGCTGGACTATGTCCATAGCTCCGAGGGGACAGAGGAGGCCGGTCGATGAGTTTGCCAACTGAAATGCGCTATGTGGCGCTCCCGTCCTTCGGCCCTCCCGAGGCGATGACGATCGTCAAAGGGCCGCTTCCGGTCCTGAAGCCGGGGGAAATTCTCGTCCGTGTCGAGGCGATCGGCGTCAACCGGCCGGATATCGCCCAGCGTCAGGGCACATATCCGCCGCCGAAGGAAGCAAGCCCGATCCTTGGCCTTGAGATAGCCGGCGAAGTCGTTGACGTCGCAGAGGGCACCAGAGAATTCGCCATCGGCAACAAGGTCTGCGGCCTGACCAACGGCGGCGCCTACGCCGAATATTGCGTGTTACCCGCCGGCCAGGCGCTCCGCTTCCCGAATGGCTACGACGCGATCAAGGCGGCGGCTCTCCCCGAAAACTATTTCACCGTCTGGGCCAACCTGTTTCAGATGGCCGGACTGACGGAAGGCGAAAGCGTGCTGATCCACGGCGGATCGAGCGGCATCGGCACCACGGCCATCCAGCTCGCCCACGCATTCGGCGCCGAGGTCTTCACGACGGCGGGTTCGAAGGAAAAGTGCGAGGCCTGCGAGAAGCTTGGCGCAAGGCGCGCGATCAACTACCGCGAGGAAGATTTCGCCGAGGTCATCAAGGCTGAAACCGCGCATGGCGTCGACGCTATTCTCGACATGGTCGGCGCGGATTATCTCGAGAGGAACCTGGCTTCGCTCGCCAAGGACGGCTGCCTGTCGATCATCGCTTTCCTAAGCGGCTCGATGGCCGAAAAGGTCAACCTCGCCCCGATCATGGTCAAGCGCCTGACCATCACCGGCTCGACCATGCGCCCTCGCAGCCCGGAAGAGAAACGCGCCATCCGCGACGAGCTGCTGTCCGAGGTCTGGCCACTGCTCGACGCCGGCACCATCGCCCCGCTGATCGACAAGACCTTCGCCTTCGACGACGTCGTCGAGGCACACAGGCTGATGGAAACCAGCAGCCACATCGGCAAGATCATGCTGAGGGTGGGTTAGTTGGAGTTTGGGTCTGGGGTCGCGGGACGGGGGCGTTAGGGCTATTCCGAAGTCCTGGCAGAAACCCCCTCTGTCGGCGACGCCGACATCTCCCCCACAAGGGGGGAGTTTGACCGCAACGTCTCTGCGCCCCTGACAGCTGCGGACCGTGCGTGGGAAAAGAACGATCTCCCCCCTTGTGGGGGAGATGTCACGCAGTGACAGAGGGGGGTAAGCCTCCACATGCTCCAATCGTCAAAGCGGAATCTCCGTCTTCGAAAGCCGCTTTTAGATAGGCCCTGATCGCTTCGGGACTATCCAGATGTTTGATGGATCCCATACCCTAGTTTCGAGTGCCATCGATCAACCTTTTCGCGAGTAACTCTTCATACCTATCTCATCTGTCGTCATCGCGCGCGCCTGCGCTCGGCAACGCCAAACAGTTGGCAATCCATCACCCACCCGCTATCAATGCCCAGACCAAATCTTTGAGAGAGCGCCTGCATGTCCAATCCTGTCTGTGTCGAAGTCACCCGCGGAAACCTCGTCGAGAGCCGGCATAGTGCCTCGGTTGCTGTAGTCGATGGCGATGGCAAGCTGGTCTTCTCGCTCGGGGATGTCGATGCCGCCGTTTTCCCGCGCTCGGCCTGCAAGGCCATGCAGGCTCTGCCGCTGGTCGAGAGCGGCGCTGCGGATGCTTACGGCTTTGGAAACAAGGAGTTGGCGCTCGCCTGCTCGTCGCATAGCGGGCAGGATGAGCACGTGGCGCTCGCCGCTTCGATGCTCGCCCGCGCCGGGCGCAATGTGGATGCGCTCGAATGCGGCGCCCATTGGTCGTTCGACCAGAACACGGTGATCCACCAGGCCCGCACCATCGACAAGCCGACTGCCCTTCACAACAATTGCTCCGGCAAGCATTCGGGCTTCGTCTGCGCCTGCTGCCACCAGGACATCGATCCCAAGGGCTATGTCGGCTACGATCATCCGCTGCAACAGCAGATCCGCGACACGATGCAGAGCCTGACCGGCACAGCACTCGGCGTCGACAACTGCGGCACGGACGGTTGCTCGATCCCCAATTACGCGGTCCCGCTCAAGAGCCTCGCCCATGGCTTTGCCAAAATGGCGACCGGCGCCGGCCTTGAGCCATTGCGTGCCAAGGCCTCGCGCCGGCTGTTCGAAGCTTGCATGGCCGAGCCCTTTTATGTCGCCGGTACCGGCCGCGCCTGCACGGCGCTAATGCAGCTCGCTCCCGGCCGAATCTTCGCCAAGACCGGCGCCGAAGGCGTCTTCTGCGCTGCTATCCCGGAAAAAGGCATCGCCATCGCGCTCAAATGCGATGACGGCACCGGACGGGCCGCCGAGGCAGTCGTCATGGCAACGCTTGCCCGCTTCTTCGAAAAGGGCGGGGAGGTCCATGAAGGCCTTATGGCCATGGCCAACAAGTCCCTCAGGAACTGGAACGGCATCCACGTCGGCGACATCAGGGTCACCTCAGCGCTGACAAACTGATTGTCCCGAAAAAGGCCGTTCCCGGCTTTATGTAACTTATTGCTAATATAATTCAGCAAAATCCGCGGGCCGTTAATGTGGATTTCAGCTGTTTGCGTACACTCTTCCCTCATGTGATTTCGTCTTGGCCGTCATGAGGTGGAGGCATGTTCGCGGGTCGTTATATCTGGTGGGGTTTGGTCAGTATCGCGGGGTTCCTGTTCTTCGCGGTCTATTTCGATTACGTCAGCTGGGCGATCGTTCAGGGCTCCGGCTGCGCCAAGAGCGCCGGCTCCTGCGGGCCGCTCATCGATTTCCTCTCGGGGACGGTGAAGCCCGGCGGTGTTTGGCTGGCAGGCATCATCCTGTTCGTCTGCACCGTCGCCCGCATAAATTACCTCAAGCTCAGTCCTCTCTGGTGCGCGGCCGTGGCCGTATGGTTCGTGGCGATCGGCCCATTTCCGATGCTGTTCACCAATATCTGGCACGGCGAATTGCAGTTCCAGGCGATCTTCGATGCGCTGCCGATGCCGCTGCTTTTTCTCGCAGCTTTCGGTGCCTATCTGGCTCTGCCGTTCGAGGAAAATGGACGCGAACCTTTCGGGCCATGGCGGCCTCTGCATTACTTAGTGGCTCTCGCCGCCGCTCATTCCGTCTTGCTGGCAATATCGGAGAACTCGGCGTTCCCGCTGTTCCTGTCGGAGGAACTCCGGTTGACGGGCCTGGCGGCGACCATTGCAGGCATCCAGCCGCAGGCGATCTATCTCCTGCAGTTCGGCACCATCGACGATACCGCCTCTTATGTCGCCCTTGTCATTTTCATCCTGTCCTTGCTCGGCAGCCTTCTGCCTGAAAGATGGGTTGCGGCCGGCGGAAAATCGCTTCAGCCTTTCACGCAGGCAGGATCGCCACGCCGGCGTTCCGGTAGGGCTTGAGACTGTCCTCGCCAAGGCTGCGCGGCACGATCATCCCTGAAATGGCCGCCAGCGGCAGGATGTGGCATGGGGACACGGCGTCGAGCTTCTCCTGCGTCACCGCTACAAAGGTCTGGTCGGAACATTGCGCGATATGTCGCTTGATCGCGGCCTCCTCGAAGTTGCCCGTGGATAGCCCGCGCGAGGGATGGATCGCGGTAACGCCGAGGAAGAAGATATCCGGCCGCACCGTCGAGATCGCCGCCATCGCCGCCGCACCCGTCGCCACCATCGAATGCTTGTAGAGCCAGCCGCCGATCAGGATCACGTCGGCCGTCGGGTGATGCTCGAGTTCGCCGGCGATCGTCGGGCTATGGGTGACGAGCGTGAAGGCGAAATCCCGCGGCAGATGCCGGGCGATCTCCTCGGTCGTCGTCCCGCCGTCGAGAAAGATCGTCTGGCCCGGCCTTACCATGCCGGCGGCATAAGCCCCCAATTCCCGTTTCTCGTTCGACGATAGATTTCGCCGGGCCGAAAAGTCCGGCAGGGGAGGGGCGATCGGCATGGCGCCGCCGTGAACGCGCTTCAGCAATCCCTCCGCCGCCATTTCCCTGAGATCGCGCCGGATCGTGTCCTCCGAAACATCGAGGCTCTCGGCGACGCGCTTGGCGATCACCTGTCCGTCCCGGCGCAGGATGTCGAGGATCGTCGTTTGGCGTTGACTGGTCAGCATGCACGCTCCTGCATGAAATTGCGCGATTTCAAGTACATTATCGAATCAGACTCGACAATCAAGAAAAATAACGCATATTCGTGCAAATTCCCGCATGAGGCGGGAGAAAAGGAGAAACGACATGCTGATTTTGATTGCCGGCCCCTATCGCTCGGGCACCAACGACGACCCTTCAAAAATGGCTGAGAACCTGGCCCGGCTGGCTGAGCCGTCCTATGCCCTGTTCCAGGCCGGCCACCTGCCGATGATTGGCGAATGGGTGGCGCTCCCGGTCTGGCACACCGCCGGTGGCAAGGCGGTCGGCGACGACCTCTACGAGGAGATATTTCATCCGACGGCTGGCAGGCTGCTGCAGCTTTGCGAAGGCGTGCTCAGGCTTGAAGGCGCGAGCAAGGGCGCAGACAACGATGTCCGCATCGCCCGCGAACGCGGCATCCCGGTCTGGCATAGCCTGGCGGAGGTCCCGGGCTGCGCATGACCGAAAGGGGGCCGGTCGCAATGCGCCGGTTCCATCTGCCCATAATCTCTCCATCAAGCGCGTTTCCGCCACCCCGGGAACGCGCTATAAGTTGCTTGTAAGAGGGAGAGAAGAATCAGCATGCTGACATTATATTTTTCGCCGGGAACCTGCGCGCTCGCCAGTCTCATTGCACTCGAAGAGGGCGGCATGGCTTATGAACCGAAACGGGTGGACACCTCGAAGGCCGAGCATTTGACGCCGGAATATCTGGCGATCAACCCCAAGGGCCGCGTCCCCGCAATGGTGACCGAACGGGGCGCGCTGACGGAAACCCCGGCTATTCTCGCCTATATCGCCCAGGTCGCCTCGTCGGCACGCCTGGCGCCACTCGATGACTTCTTCGCGTTCGGTCGCATGCAGGCTTTCAACAATTATCTCTGCTCGACCGTGCATGTGAACCATGCGCACGGTCGTCGCGGCGCACGCTGGACGGACGATGCTGCCGCGATCGAGACGATGAAATCCAAGGTCCCCCAGACGATGGGCGACAGCTTCACCATCATCGAGGACAAGATGCTGGCCGGCCCCTGGGTCATGGGCGACAGCTATTCGGTCGCCGACGGCTACCTCTTCACGATGGCCCGGTGGCTTGCCAGCGATGGCGTCGATCGCAGCCGTTTCCCGAAGGTAAGCACCCATCACGACCGCATGCTGACCCGCCCGGCGGTGCAAAGAGCGCTTGCGGTGGAAAAGGCCTGATCAACTCTAGTCAAAGCTCGCCCTCAGCTTGCGCGGCGCCCGAAACCGCCACGCGTCGGCGAGCCTTTGCTTGAGCTCGTCGTCGCCGATCACCGCCGCCCGCAACGGCAGCGACGGCCAGCCGCGATAATGGTCGGTCTGATAGTAGATCTCGGGCGCCATTTCGATGAGCGGCTCCTTGTCGGCGATAGGGATCGCCAGCACGATCGTTTCGGCATTCTTGACGGAAACAAACGCCTTTCCGCCGACCTTGAGCGCCGGCGTCCCATAGTTCGTCCCGATCTCGACCTCGGGAAGGCCGGCCTCGGTTGCCAGCCTCTGCAGGCGGTCGAAGACTGTGTCGATGTCGGCGCTGGTCATGGTTGTTCGCCCCCGGTGGTCTTGACCGGATTATACGGCCGCAGACATTTCCTCCAAGAGGGGACGACCTCGTTTGTCGCGGTCTTTCGATCAATCACGAAGATCAGGGACGACAGAAGGCGCGTCTATCCCCTTCGCCCCGCAAGCGGGGAGAAGGTGGCCGACAGGCCGGATGAGGGGCCGTGGCGAGTTCTGCGTCCACCCGTCCAAGGTTCTCGGGCATCAGCGGCAAATCCGCCAGTTCCAGCAGCGACATGGCCGCGAGGTCAGGGTGCAGCAGCGGATCGGCTTCGCCGGCATTGGCGGGGGATTTGATAGACCTGAAGAAAATCTGCAGCAGCGACATGGCTGCCTCCTTTCTCCGTTCCCAGGGAAGCTCAACAAGAGAGGCAATTCCGGAACGAAACCTGTTTCATGCCGCCAAGATCGCGCCAGAACCAAAAAAATTCAATTGAGAATGCAAGGCCGCCGCTATAGATATCCTATATGCAAAACCTCAATAGCGTGCATCTGAACGGCCTGCGGGCACTGGAAGCGGTTGGCCGTCTTGGCTCGCTTCAGGCAGCGGCGGACGAGCTTGGCGTGACGATCGGTGCAGTCAGCCAGCAGATCATCAAGGCGGAAGCCCAGCTTGGCCGCAAGCTGTTCGATCGCACGCCGAAGGGCATGGTGGCGACCGAGGCGGGCTTGCCGGTGCTGGCGCGGCTGGGCGAGGGTTTCCAGATATTGTCGCAGGCGGTGTCGGCGGCGCAGCGCCAGGACGATACGATCCTCACCATATCGGTGGCGCCGATCTTTGCGGCACGCTGGCTCGTCCATCGCCTTGATCGATTCTCGGCCTGCCACCCGGATATTCGCCTGCGCATGTACGCGACAATGCAGATCGTCGATCCCTCAAGTTCCGATGTCGACATCACTATCCGCGTCGGGGCAGGCAAATGGCCGGGTGTCAAAACCGAGCTGCTTCTCGCGCAGGAAGTCTTTCCGGTCTGTTCGCCGGCGATTGCCAGCAAGCTGAAGTCGCCTGAGGAAATATTGGCCGTTCCGGCCATCATCGACGGGCCGGCGATGTTTACCTGGGAGGTCTGGTTGCGCGAGGTCGGCCTGTCCGGTGCAACCATGGTGCCGCGCCATGTCTTCAACGACGCGTCTCTCTGCCTCGACGCCGTCATCGCCGGGCAGGGCGTCATGCTCGCCTGGCAGACGCTCGCCGCCTACGCGCTGGAACACGGGCAGCTGGTGGACCCCTTCGGCATCCGCGTCCGTACCGGCTTCGGCCACTATTTCGTGACGCCCGAAGGCGTGAGAGAGCCGAAGAAAGTCACCGCGTTCAAGAACTGGATCCGCGACGAGATGGCGGAGAGCATGCGCATTTTTGCCTGATGCATGTCGCCCAAAAGTGCGCAGCGGTTTTGGGATAACGACATGCACAAATAAATGCAGCGCCTACTCCGCTTCTTGCATCCTTGTCGCCTGCATCGCCTTGTAGCCGGCCCGCGACTGGCAGCGGTCGATCCAGGCCTTGAGATTGGGACGGTGGTCGAACAGCATCTTTTCCGACTGCACGTAGCGAAGCACTTCGGCAAGGTTGATATCCGCCGCGGTGAAGCCATCGCCAACGATGTAGTCGCGACCGTCGAGATGCTGCTCGAGCACGTCGAGCGGGCGCTTCAGCGAACGACAGGCAGCCGTGATTACAGCCTGACCGGCCTCGCTGTTTTCCTTTCCGTGATCGTATGTCAGCACGACCTTGATCGTATGCGGTTCCAGGGTTGTCGCGGCGAAGGTCGTCCACATGATCAGCGATCCGCCTTCCTCGACGGTCTTGCCGGCAAGCGGTCCGCCGTATTTCCGGGCGAGGTAGAGGTTGATGGCAAGCGATTCATGCATCACGAAGTCGCCGTCCTTGATCGCGGGGATCAGGCCCATCGGGTTGATTGCGACAAATTCAGGAGACATCGTATTGATCGGCGCGTCTTTCGCGAGAGGATTGTCGAGACGCCACGCTTGAATGACGGGTACCGACTTGAACTCGATGCCAAGCTCCTCCGCCATCCAGTAATTGCGCGAGGCGCGCGAGCGATAGACGCCGTAGATCGTCAGCATTGTTGCATCCCCTTTATTATCGGCACGACGCTATGCAATCGCCGGCTAAAACGAAAGCGGTCGGCGTTGATATCGTGATGAATGCTTTTGATGGGTCGCGTCAGCCGAGCCGGTTGCGCTCGATCGTCAGGTTGCGAAATGACGAGCTGGCGGTGACGAGATCAGCGGACGCTGCCTTGTCCCAGAGAAAGCCGACGATCGCTCCCTTCGCCGCATCCTCGAACAGATTGTCCGAGATGACAGCACTGCCGGCGCCGTCGGCCACGGAGACGGCACAGCCGACACCGGAATGCCTGATGATGTTGCCGGTGGCGACGACGTTTCGGAGATAGGGACCCCAACCGAGCTTCAGGCCCCAGAGTGGGGCATTCTCGATGACGTTGGAGGCGATCAGCGTGTCGGCCTCGGCTGAAATGCCGATGCCGAAGCCGCCGTCCTGCTCATAGGGTGCCTTCAGCGACAGGTTGCGCACGACGTTGCCGGTGACGCTGGCCAGCCGGCCGCCCTTGTCGAAATTGGCGATCGAGATGCCGTTGGCAGCGCCGTTGATCAGGTTGCCGCTGACAACGGCACCCTCGAACTCGAATTCGCAGAAGATCGCCGTCTCGCCGGATCGCAGGCACTGGTTGTCGCTGATCTGCACGTTTGAGGCGGAGTTTGCCCTCACGGCGGTGAAGGCGCAGTCGGAGATGTGATTGTTGTTGACCATGACGTTGTTGGCACGAAAGACATTCACGCCATTGCCGTTCTGGCCCGTGCCTCCGTCGTTGGCGCCAATCCTCGAGATGCGGTTGCCGGTGACGATGGTGCCGTCCTCGCCCTTCTCCCAGCGGTGGACAAGGATGCCGCCATTGCCGCAATCCTCGACGCGGTTCCCGGTGATCGTGAGGTCTGTCGACTGGACGGCATAGATGCCGGCGTCGGCCGCACCGGAGATGCGGCTGCGCTCGATCCGCCCACCGCTGCGCTCCAGCTGCAGCGCGTGCTTCCGGCTGCCGGCGATCTCGCAATTGTCGAGCAGAACCTCGCCGACAGCGGAAAACTGCAGCAGGGCGCTCGCATAGTCGGCAAGCCAGCGATTGGCGCCGTCGATGACGAGGTCGGTCAGCTGGATGCGCTTTGCGCCGGTCGCTGCCATCAGGTGGCCGTCGCCGCCGTAGACGATCCGCGTGGCGCCGGGCACGCCGATCAGCCTCGTATTGTCGGGAAGGGTAAGGTTCGAGACGGTGTAGGTGCCGGGCGGCAGGAAGACCGGTGCCTTGTCGCGCGCCGCCGCATCGATCATCGCCTGGAGCTTGCGGCTGCCATTGTCGGTCGCATCAGGCGTCGCCTTGAAGGCGACGGCATCAATGGCGCCGCGCATGTCTGCCGACGCGACCTTTGCAAGTGGCGCCGCAAAGACCCGCGGGGCAAGGGTCGCGGCTGCGGCAGCGCCTGTCAGGGCGGCGATGATCTGGCGGCGGGTGAGCATGTTCAACTCCGATCTACCCCGATGTGCATGCAGGAATCATGCCGCGCAGATTGTGCCGTTATGGGACGTCGGCGAACCGCGCATCCGGTAAATTAGGCATTTTTGCCGAGCGTTTGATGCTCCCTTTACCTTTCCAGTTAAGCCAGTCGAAGGAAAATGGTTGTATAAGCAAATTATATTCAATTTTTCCGTTCTCTGCTGGTTGATGGCGACGTTAGAGAAGTGCGTATCATGCGAAAGAAAAGCACTCTGCGATTGCTGGCGAAGCCACCCCTGGCCAGTCAAGGCACGGACGCTGAACGGCTGCAGGCGGTGACGCAGGCGCTGCTGGCCTTTGGCGCCCATGATGTCGTAAGCCGCATCGACGACCTCAGGTTCCGCGCAGCCGTCCACGAGCTTCCAGACTTTTTCTACATCAAGGACCGCTCCAGCCGCTTCTTGTATGCAAACTCCGCGACCGCCCGAAGTGTGGGCGTCGACGACCCCACGACACTTGTCGGCAAGACCGACTTCGAGCTGTGGAGGCATGAGAAGGCGGTGGAATTCATGCGGATCGAACAGGAAATTATCGCGACGGGCGAACCGCGGCTCGACGTGGAGGACTGGATTCCTCCCGTCGGCGACGGAGAGATGACCTGCCGACTGACATCCAAGATGCCCCTGCGAAACGACCGGAATGAGATCATCGGCCTCATCGGCATCTCCCGGGATATCACCGAGCGCAAGCGCCAGGAACAATTGCGTCGCCGCCAGGCGGAGATCCTGGAAATGATTGCCAAGAACGAACCGCTGGAAGCGATCCTCGAAGCGCTGGTGTTGCTGGTTGAAGAGGAGCTATCGGGCATTAGCGGCTCTATCTTGCTGCTCGACCCGGATGGTCTCCATCTTTTCCGTGGCGCAGCGCCAAACCTGCCGGCGGCCTACAACAAGCTTATCGACGGCGTCGCTATCGGTCCGAAGGTCGGTTCCTGCGGCACGGCGGCGTGGCGTGGCGAAAGGGTGATCGTCTCCGACATCCGGACGGACCCGCTGTGGGAGGACTTCCGCGGCGTCGTTTCCCAATTCAATCTGCGATCCTGCTGGTCGACGCCGATCGTGACTGCCCAACGCAACGTCCTCGGCACCATCGCTCTCTACTCGCCTCAGGTCCGCGAGCCGACGGAGAGCGAGCTGGAGATGGTGGCTGTGGCGACCCATATCGCCGGCATCGCCATCGAGCGCAAACGCGCCGAGGACCGCATCTATTTCATGGCGCATCACGACGACCTGACGGGATTGCCCAACCGCGCTTTCCTCAAGGATCAGATGGCAAGGATCCTGTTTCAGGCGCGGCGCCACAATCGCAGGGTTACCGTCGCCTATATCGACCTCGACAATTTCAAGGACATCAACGACGGCCGCGGTCACGCCGCCGGCGATGACGTGCTGAAGGAGATTTCCGCGCGCATGGTCAATTGCGTGCGCGCCTCCGATATCGTCGTCCGTCTCGGCGGCGATGAGTTTCTCGTGGTTCTCGTGCACCAGGCAAGCCATGATGCCGGGATCATCCGCCGTCTGCGCGAGCTCAAGAGGGTGATCGCCCGACCCCTGAAGATCCAGGGGTGCGATATCGTCGTTACCAGCAGCATCGGCGTCGCGTCCTTCCCTGATGATGGGCACACCCAGGAGGAGCTTCTCGCCAACGCCGATGCCGCGATGTACCGGGCGAAGAACCTCGGCCGCAACACGATGCAACATTACACGCGCCAGCAAGACACCCGTAAATCCGTGCCGCTCAGCGAAGAGGAGGAACTTCGCTACGCGATCGCGGCGAACCAGCTCTTCGTCGACTATCAGCCGCAGATCGAGCTCGCATCCGGTAGGATCGTCGGGACCGAGGCGCTGGTGCGCTGGCGTCATCCGACGCTGGGCCTGTTGCCGCCAAGCCAGTTCATACCGCTCGCAGAAGATACCGGGATGATCATTCCGCTCGGCCTTTTCGTACTCAACGAAGCCTGCCGTCAAAACAAGTCCTGGCAGGATCTGGGCCTGCCGCCGATGATCGTCGCCGTCAACGTCTCGGCAAAGCAGTTCGGAGATCCGGCACTGGCCGAGCACGTCGTCGAGGCGCTCCAGGCGAGTGGCCTCGAGCCGCAATGGCTGGAACTGGAACTCACCGAGAGCACATTGATGGACGATGCGCCCCGCGCGCTTTCGGTCATGCAGGCGCTGAAGGCCTTGGGCGTTCGCCTGTCCATCGATGATTTCGGCACAGGCTATTCCAGCCTCTCGGCGTTGAAGACGTTTCCCTTCAACCGGCTGAAAATGGACCGGTCGCTGGTCGATGCCCTGCCGCGCGACGACACCACCGTTGCCATCGCCTCGGCAGTGATCTCGCTCGCCCGCAAACTGAAGCTCTCCGTCGTCGCCGAGGGCGTCGAGACTGACGAGCAGCTGGAATTCCTGCGCGAAAGCCTTTGCGACGAAGCCCAGGGCTACCTCATATCGAGGCCGGTCGCGCCCGACGCGATCGAACGCCTGCTGCAAGAGCGCAAGATGCTGGCAAGCCGGGCGTGAGCGTCCCGGCGGCTTCCAGGCGCTCGTTGCGATATCCTCACATCATCAGGTGCCTGGCCTTCGGCCAGACATACCAGCCAGCGATGCCTGCCACGGCAATCCAGATTCCAACGATCACCAGCAATCCTGCTCGACTGACGGGACGGCCCTCCTGCTGCGAGGCAAGACCGCGAAACTCGGCCATCAGCACCGGCGGCACGAGGCGCACGGCAAGCAGAATGCCGAGCGGAACGATGAGCAGGTCATCGAGATATCCGATGATCGGAATAAAATCCGGTATCAGGTCGATGGGCGAAAGTGCGTATGCGGCAACAGCGCCGGCGACAATCTTTGCCGATGTTGGCGTCCGCCGATCCCTGGCGGCCAGCCAGAGCGCAATGACATCGCGCTTGATCAGTCGTGCCCACCGTTTTGCAGCTTGAATTCCGTTATCCAGGATCATTGCGCACCGAGCGGCCCCTAAGATTAGCCGGAGCCCACTACAATCGAATTAAAGAACCGCTCGCAACAGTAAAAACAGTCCCGCTCTGGCCCTCGACGGAAATGCCGCTATCTTGGCTCGGATGAGGCCTGACGCGTTGCTTTATCCAGCCCCCGAAGGGCTCTTCTGTCCGCTTGGCGGATTTTACGTCGATCCCGTGCGTCCGGTCGACCGCGCACTGGTGACCCATGGCCATTCCGACCACGCAAGATCGGGCCACCGGCATGTGCTCGCCACCCGCCAGACCCTCGACATCATGCGGCTGCGCTACGGCGATGACTTTGCCGGCGCCGAACAGGCGGCGGCCTTCGGCGAGGAGATCGACATCAATGGCGTCAGGGTGAGCTTTCATCCGGCAGGCCATGTACTCGGCTCCGCCCAGATCGCCATCGAAAAAGACGGCATGCGCATCGTCGTCTCCGGTGATTACAAGCGCCGCCCCGATCCTACCTGCGCCGCCTATGTGCCGGTGCCTTGCGACGTCTTCATATCAGAGGCGACCTTCGGCCTGCCGGTGTTTCATCACCCCGACCCGATGGCGGAAACGCGGCGCCTGCTCGCCTCGCTGAAGCAATTCCCCGAGCGCACGCACATGGTCGGCGCCTATGCGCTTGGCAAGGCGCAGCGGGTCATTCGCCTCCTGCGCGACGCGGGCTACGACAAGCCGATCTACATCCACGGCGCGCTGACGAAGCTTTGCGAATACTACATCAGCCAGGGCATCGAGCTTGGCGAACTGCTGCCGGCGACGATCGAAAGCCGTGGCGACCAGACCATGTTCCATGGCGCGGTCGTCGTCGGCCCTCCATCTGCCTTCGCCGATCGCTGGGCGCGGCGCTTCCACGACCCGGTCGCAGCCTTCGCTTCCGGCTGGATGATGGTCCGCCAACGCGCCAAGCAACGCGGCGTAGAGCTGCCACTGGTCATATCGGACCATTGCGACTGGCCGGAACTGATCGAAACCATCTCGGAGCTGAAACCGGGCGAAGTCTGGGTAACCCACGGTCGCGAGGAGGCGCTGGTCCGCTGGTGCGAACTCCAGGGCATCAAGGCCAAGCCCCTGCATCTGGTCGGCTATGAGGACGAGGGGGATTGATGGGAAGCGAGCGGGAAAGCACGTCGGCGGCGGCATCCTCCCCCTTCTCCCCAGCGGGGAGAAGATGCCCGTTAGGGCAGATGAGGGGGTGGAGGAGCGATAGCGACGACCGGAAGGACTTGGCACGACCGTCACCGTTTCCGCCGCGCCGCCCCCTCATCCGCCCTTTGGGCACCTTCTCCCCGAGGGGAGAAGGAGACATCAGGGGAGGAGCGGCATGAAAGCCTTTGCAGACCTCCTCGATCGCCTGGTCCTGACACCAAGCCGCAACGGTAAGCTCAGGCTGCTGACGGATTACTTCCGCGATACGCCGGACCCTGATCGCGGCTATGGCCTGGCCGCGATCGCGGGGACGCTGGAGGTCCGGGACGTCAAGCCGGCCATGCTGCGCGATCTCGTGCTCGAGCGGATGGACGAGGTACTGTTTCGATATTCCTATGACTATGTCGGCGATCTCGCCGAGACGATTTCGCTGGTCTGGGACAACGAGGTCGACATCGAGCGCGCGGGTAGCACTCAGCCAGGATTGGCCGAGGTCATCACCGAGATGAACGCGCTTGGCCGCACCGAGGTCCGCGCCTACGTCCGCCAGATGCTCGACCGGCTCGATCCGTCCGGACGCTTCGCTTTCATCAAGCTGGCGACGGGGGCGATGCGGATCGGCGTGTCCGCGCGTCTTGCCAAGCAGGCGCTGGCTGAGCTGTCCGGCAAGGACGTCACCGAGATCGAGACCCTGTGGCACGGGCTGCAGCCGCCTTACGAGACGTTATTCCAGTGGCTGGAGGGCAGGGGCGACCGGCCCGTGCTGGCGACGCCTGCCATCTTCCACTCGGTCATGCTCGCCAATCCTGTCGAGCCGGGCGATCTGGACGGTCTCGCTCCCGCCGATTTTGCCGCCGAATGGAAATGGGACGGCATCCGCGTCCAGCTGTCGCGTTCGGGATCGACGGCAAAGATCTATTCGCGCTCCGGCGACGATATCTCCGGCGCCTTTCCCGATATCGTCGATGCGATCACCTTCGAAGGGGTGGTCGACGGCGAACTGCTGATCGGCGGAACCACGCGCTCCAACAGCCCGACGCGAACATTCTCCGACCTGCAGCAGCGCCTGAACCGCAAGACCGTCAACGCGAAAATGCTGGAGGAATACCCCGCCTTCATCCGCGCCTACGACCTGCTTTTCGACGGCGAGGAGGATGTGCGGGCACGCGGCTTCATCGATCGCCGCGGCCGCCTGTCGGAGATCATCGACACAGCCCCGCACGACCGCTTCGACCTGTCGCCGCTGGTCGATTTCTCGTCCTGGGACGAGCTGGACAAGCTGCGCTCGGCACCACCTGATCCTGTCATCGAAGGCGTCATGATCAAGCGCCGCGACAGCCCCTATCAGGCCGGACGCCTGAAGGGACCCTGGTTCAAGTGGAAGCGCAATCCGTTCAACGTCGATGCCGTGCTGATGTACGCGCAGCGTGGCCACGGCAAGCGCTCGAGCTACTATTCGGATTTCACCTTCGGCGTCTGGTCGACGACGCCGGAGGGCGAACAGTTGGTCCCCGTCGGCAAGGCCTATTTCGGCTTCACCGACGCGGAACTCGAGGTGCTCGACAAGTTTGTCCGCAACAACACGACCGAACGCTTCGGCCCAGTGCGCGCGGTCCGGGCGGAGCGCGATTTCGGCTTCGTCGTCGAAGTGGCGTTCGAAGGCATCAACCGCTCGACCAGGCACAAATCAGGCGTGGCCATGCGTTTCCCGCGAATTGCCCGCCTGAGGCCGGATAAGCCGCCTTATGAGGCCGATCGGCTGGAAACCTTGGTGGCGATGATTGACGCAAAGGCTCCCTCTGCCGAATATTAGAAACAGCCTGATTCCTCACCACAATGTGAGTTGGCGCTGACTTTCATCCTGTGCGAGAGTTTTGCTCGCCGGGTGTTCATGGACGGAGCATGCAGAATGCCTGAAGTAAAAGCGTATCGTCCGACCCGTCGCATGTTGCTGGGCGGCTTTGCCGCGTCCCTGCTGCTGCCGAAAATCACAAGCGCCGCGCCTGTTACGGCTGCCGCAGCAGTTCCCGCGGTCGCATCGGCAGCGGATGCCCACCCCGATCCCATCCAGTTGACCGGCGATTACGCACACGAACGCCGCAAATTCCGCACCGACCTTTTGAACAAGGGCCCAGCGCCCGATACTTTCGAACCGCTCGTTGCCCCGCCGCAGGCCGATCAGATCTTCTACAAGACCGGCTATGGTGGCGAACTGGAGCTTGTCGCCTGGGTATCGCGCTACGACCGGAAGACGAAATCGCGCCCGGCCGTCCTCTTCCTGCACGGCGGCAATGCGATCGGCCAGGGCCACTGGCTGCTGATGAAGCCCTATATCGACGCCGGCTATGTGGTGATGATCCCGTCGATGCGAGGCGAGAACGGCCAGAAGGGCAATTTCTCCGGCTTCTACGACGAGGTTTTCGACGTCCTGGCAGCGTCGGATCGGCTACGGCACCTGCCGGGCGTCGATCCACACCGCATGTTCATCGCAGGTCACAGCATAGGCGGCACGCTGGCGATGCTGGCCGCAATGTCGACCAAACGTTTCCGCGCCGCAGCCCCGATCTCCGGTGATCCCGATGCATTCGCCTTCTTCGATCGCTATCCCCAGGATATCCGCTTCAACGACAAGAACCCGCACGAATTCGAGATGCGCTCGGCGGTCTGCTACGCCCACAGTTTCAAATGCCCGATCAAGCTGATGCACGGCACGGGAGAAACGCACTTCGTCACGCGCCTTGGCCTGGTCGCCAAGCGCGCCCGCGCCGCCGGCGTCAACATCGACGTCGCCATGCTCCCCGGCAACCACTTCTCAGCACTCCCCGCCGAGATCGAACAGAGCATCCAGTTTTTCAAAAGCGTGGCGGCTTAGAAAGGCTACCCCATCAGTTTGTCTATCAGCGCACTCGCCGCCTCTGCAATCACGGTGCCGGGCGGGAAGATTGCGTCGGCTCCGGCAGCTTCGACTGCGGGAAAATCCTGGGGTGGAATGACGCCGCCGACGGCGATCAGCGTCTTGTGGGCGCCGCGGCGGGCGAGCGCCTCTTTCAGTTCCGGCACCAGCGTCAGATGGCCGGCCGCAAGCGACGATGCGCCGACGACATCGACGCCTTCGCGCACAGCCAGGTCGGCGACCTCCTCCGGCGTCTGGAACATGGCGCCGACGACGACGTCGAAGCCGAGATCGGCGAATGCCGTGGCGATGACCTTCTGGCCGCGATCATGGCCGTCCTGGCCCATCTTGGCGACGAGGATGCGAGGCTTCTCACCGCGTTTTCGAAGGAATTCCTCGACCTTCGCCACCGCCTTGTTGAACACGGGATCGTTGCTGCCGACCTCGGCGCGATAAACACCGGAGATCGTCTTCACCTCGGCAACGTGGCGGCCGAAGGCCTTCTCCATCGCCAGCGAAATCTCGCCGACCGTTGCCCGGGCGCGTGCCGCCTTGATCGCAAATTCCAGCAGGTTGCCGGTGCCGTCCCGAGCGGCGGCGGTCAGCGCATCCAGCGCATTCTCGACGGCGGATGTCTCGCGCGTGCCCTTCAACTGCTGCAGCTTCGATAGTTGCCGTGCGCGGACCTCGGAATTGTCGACCTTCAGCACATCGACCTCGATATCCGTCTCCGGCCTGGCGAAGTTGATGCCGACGACGATCTGGTGCCCGCTGTCGATGCGCGCCTGCGTCCTTGCCGCTGCCTCTTCGATCCGAAGCTTCGGAATGCCCTTTTCGATCGCCTTCGCCATGCCGCCCAGTGTCTCGATTTCCTCGATATGGCTGAGCGCCCGGGCGGCAAGATCATGCGTCAATCTCTCGACATAGGCGGAGCCGCCCCAGGGATCGATGGTCCGCGAAGTGCCGGATTCCCTCTGCAACATGATCTGCGTGTTGCGGGCGATCCGGGCCGAGTGGTCGGTCGGCAGCGCCAGCGCCTCGTCGAAGGAATTGGTGTGCAGCGACTGGGTGTGCCCCTGCGTCGCGGCCATCGCCTCGACCATCGTGCGGATGATGTTGTTCATCGGATCCTGCGCCGTCAGCGACCAGCCGGAGGTCTGGCTATGGGTGCGCAGCGCCAGCGATTTCGGGTCCTTGGGCGCGAAGTTCTTCTTTATCAGCGCCGCCCAGATCAGCCGCGCCGCACGCATCTTCGCGACTTCCATGAAGAAATTCATGCCGACCGCCCAGAAGAACGACAGCCGCGGTGCAAAGCTGTCGATATCAAGCCCGGCGGCAACCCCGGCGCGGGCATATTCGATACCGTCGGCGATGGTATAGGCAAGCTCAAGGTCGGCCGTCGCTCCGGCTTCCTGCATGTGATAGCCGGAAATCGAGATCGAATTGAATTTCGGCATCCGCCGGCTGGTATAGCTGAAGATGTCGGAGATGATCCGCATCGAAGGCTGCGGCGGATAGATATAGGTGTTGCGTACCATGAATTCTTTGAGGATATCGTTCTGGATCGTGCCGGAAAGCTTGTCCTCGGAAACGCCCTGTTCTTCCGCCGCGACGATGAACAGCGCCATGATCGGCAACACGGCGCCGTTCATGGTCATCGACACGCTCATCTCGTCGAGCGGTATGCCGTCGAACAGCTGGCGCATGTCGAGAATGCTGTCGATCGCCACGCCCGCCATCCCGACATCGCCGGCCACCCGGGGATGGTCGCTGTCATAGCCGCGATGCGTGGCCAGATCGAAGGCAACGGAAAGCCCCTTTTGCCCGGCCGCCAGATTGCGCCGATAGAAGGCATTGGACTCCTCCGCCGTCGAAAACCCGGCATACTGCCGGATCGTCCAGGGCTGCTGCACATACATCGTCGGATAGGGTCCGCGGATGAAGGGTGCGGCACCGGGATAGCTATCGAGGAAATTCAACCCCTCGAGATCGGCCGCCCCATAGACGCTCTTGACCGCGATGCCCTCGGGGGTCTGCCACGGATCGGCGGCGATTTCGGCGGCGGTGGCTTTCGGGCGCGACCAGGGGAGGGCGGAGAAATCGGGGATCATGGCCGGCGCTCCATTGATGGTGCCGAGGCTGCTGCACCCCCCTCTGTCGGCCGTGCCGACATCTCCCCCACAAGGGGGGAGATCAATATGCGGCGAGTGCGGCATCCTCCAAATCTCCCCCCTTGTGGGGGAGATGTCACCGCAGGTGACAGAGGGGGGTATCCTTGCTCCGAACCAATCGTCATATCCCCATCTCCTCATCCAGCCGCACCGCCTTCAACCCGGCGACATCCACCGCGACCAGCGGCCCAAGCACCTCCACCGGCCGCTCGACCTTGGCCGGAAACAGCGTCGTCCCCACGATCAGTCTATTCGGACGCTTTTCACGCGACCGAGCAATCATCGCCTTGAGCGAACCATCCCCGATCGCCGCCGAAAGCCCGCCACGACGCTCGATATCGCCGAAAATCTCCCACGCCGTCTCCGCCAGCGCATCCGTCAGCGCCTCGACTCCGCCGGCACCGGCCGCGGGATCGTTGACGTGGTCGAGATGGCTCTCGGCGATCAGCACCACTTGCGTATTGCGGGCAAGGCGGCGGGCAAGCGGGTCGGGGATGCCATGGGCGAGCGTATACGGCAGCACCGAGATTTCGTCGGCACCGCCGGTGCCGGCCGCAAACACCGCGATCGTGTTGCGCAGGATGTTGGTTTCCGGGTCGAGCCGCGTCAGCATGCGGTAGCTGGTTTCCATGAACAGATGCGCCGAGAGCGAGGGATCGCAACCACAGGCCTCGGAGAGCCGCGCGAAGATCAGCCGCGCCGCCCGCGCCTTGGCGATGGTCACGAACTGATCCTGGTCGGCGGAAAGGCAAAGGCTGATCGCGCCAAGCATCGTATCCGGAGCGATGCCGTCCGCATCCAGCACCCGCAGATATTCGGCGACTGCCGCCGCCACGATGGCCAATTCCTGCGCCTCCGTCCCGCCGGCATTATGCACCGGCCGTCCATCGGCGTTGAGAATGGTGCCGGATACGCCCACGGCCTGAAGATGCCGGAACCGGTCGGCAGCCCGACCAAGATCTGCCTCGCCTCCCGAAAGGGCGGCAGCTGACAGCGGATCGAGACCGAAGTGGACGGCATGCGCAGTGCCGGCCATCGCCGCCACGACATGATCCGCCAGCTCGGCAGAATGCGAGCCGGCCTCGATTCGCAACGAGAAATTCTTGTCCGAAGATGCATCGGCAAGCCGAGCAGGGATGTCCCGCACACCGCTGACGTCGAGCCCCAGCCCGAACGCCGAAGGACTATCCTTCATCACCAGGCTGATGCCGCTCGCCCCATTGCCGCGGTCATCGGCCAATTGCGCAAAGGCACGTTCCGTGTCGGGATCATCCATGCGCTGGGTGACGGTCCAGGGCTCCAGCGGCCGACGCCGCATCATCGGCGTCGCATCGGCGCGGCGCGCGTAAAGCGGCTGGATCGCGATACCGTCATCGGTTGCCGACACCAGCGTCTCGGCAAAATCCGCGCCCTTCAGCGCCTTGCCGACCAGCTTCAGCCATGCCTCGTGGTCAGTCGCGGCAAAAGCCTGCGGGTCCAGAATGTCAGCGTCCATGCGATCCTCCGTCGGACGGTGTTTTAAAGCATGATCCCGAAAAGTGCGAAGCGGTTTTCGGATGAGATCATGCGAAAGCAAGCAAGCCGGTGATCCTGAAGGGCACGAAGCGGTTTTCGGCAAACTGAGCTGGTGAAAGGTCGGCGTCGGACAGCTTCACCCATTGCCTTTAATCATGCAGAAAATAAATCAAGGTTGTATTTAAAAATATATCTCGCACTGCTTGCTTTGAAATGTCATTAGCGGAGGCACCTCGAACGGATTTGAGATAACATGTGCAGACGACTGTCGCTGATACCTGTCGCTGTTTTGCTCGTCGTGGGTTGGATGGTACTTTCGGGGTTCGACCATCTGACGCAATCGATATTTGGCAGCGGCGGCAGCGCGTCCATGAGCGTGGAACCGTACGAGATTCTGCTGCGCAACGCTGCCTGGCCTTCTGGCCGGTATTCGGGTGCCCGCGACAAATTTACGGAGTGGAAACTGGTCGTCCCGCGAGCTTATCTCGTGAACGAGATCGGTACAAATGGCGCTATTTACTGGCCGGTACAAGCAAGATCAAGAACAAGGACTACAGGCGATGCCTTGCTGGACTGGCTCGCAGGACGCCACTATCAATCGTATTATCCAGACTTGGATACCGTCCTCGACTCCGCTTCATCCGAGTTAAAACCAGCAGTCTTCGCTAGCGAGGAAGAACGACGACAGTCATTTGTCGGCATTGGTTTGGGGAACCGCAGTTCGTTTCCCGATGTGCCAGTGGCAGATTATTGCGTTCGGGAAGACGACGCCAATGCGCTCCTAAAATCAGTTGGAAGCAACGTTACGCTATACGGCTGTATGGCGGAGATGCCACGCTGCAATATCAAGACGATCCTGGACGGATGGACTGTCGACATTACCGTTCCCCGGCGCCTTTACAACCAGCCGGATAATATGTGCCGCATAGCCCGTGCTTTTCTCAATAAATATACGACGAAGCGTGATCCGTATTATCCTCCGAGCGCTCTTGACGAAACCAACGCCACCCCTCCTTCCCGAACGCCAGCCTCGCGCCAGCCGTGACTGCCATCATCGCCCCGACCTAACTGTATTCACGCGGTTTCGATGATGGCTGATCATATGTCCTTTTCCCGCCTTCTGCTTTTGGCCGCCGGCCTTTCCTGCGTCGCCTATCTGGCGAGCTGCAGCATCATACCCGATACCGGCGCCACCGATCCGGATCGCTTTGTGCTCGAAACCGCGCCGGTCTTCTACAGGCCGGAAGGGATCGATCCCGACAAGGTGAAGCGCCTGCCGGTGCAGCCGGTGCCGCAGGTGCGCGATCTCTACCAGACGCAGTTCCACCAGACCTACGGCCTGCCGGTCTCCAACCCGGTGCACGAGGCGATGTACGGGCAGCTGAACGAAGACGATTTCACGCTTCCGGCGGTCCCCTACAAGCGCATCGATCCACGCTTCCTGCGCCAGGAAATCAGCTATCGCACCACGGAGAAGCCTGGCACGATCGTCGTCGATACCAGGAACTATTTTCTCTATCTCGTAGAGCCCGGCGGCAAGGCCATGCGCTATGGCGTCGGCCTTGGTTCCGCCGGCTACGCCTGGTCGGGCAGGGGCGTCGTCCAATGGAAGCAGAAATGGCCGCGCTGGACGCCGCCGTCCGAAATGGTTGCCCGCGAGCCGGAGATCAGGCCGATTTCGGCTGAGCGCGGCGGCATGAACCCGGGCCCGACAAATCCACTCGGCGCCCGCGCGCTCTATATCTACAACAATGGCAAGGACACGCTCTATCGCGTCCACGGAACGCCCGACTGGCAGTCGATCGGCAAACCGACCTCCTCCGGCTGCGTGCGCATGCTGAACCAGGATGTCATCGATCTCTACAATCGCGTTCCGGCAAGATCGGCAATCGTGGTGATGTAACGGCCGCTGACGCGGGTTCCGACTGTTGCATAATTTTGCCCCTGCGCCGAATTCGGCCCAGGCGATTACGCAATCGCCACAAATTTGCGTGATGTTGCATCTGCGTGATAGCGGTGCTCGTTCCAGCCCTTTAAGTTGGCATTAAGCCTTGGCGTTCTTCAATTGCGGGAACTGATTCGGCTCGCTGCCGTTTTCGACAATCCCGCCGCCCGCGCACCATGGAATGATGCCAGATGAATCTGCCCTCCTCTCTTTCTCGCCGCAAGTTTTTGGCCTTCGCAGGCATCGGCGCCGCGTCGACGCTCGCCGGCTGCGCATCGTCGGCCGGCCCGGGCATGCAGACCGTGGAATACCGCGACCCATACTACACAGGCCCCGTGGGCGGAGGTCTGTTCGGCTCCGGCCTGTTTGGCGGTGGGTTGGGCGAACAGCCGGACCCGGCCGTCATATACGCGCCGCAGGAAGACAACGGCTTTCTCCTCCCTGCCATACCCTACCAGCAGATCGACCCCCAGTTCTATCGCCAGCGCGTCGCCAATACGACAGGCCAGCCCGCCGGCACGGTCGTCGTCGACACGCGGACGCGCTTCCTCTACCTCGTCGAAAGCGGCGGTGGCACCGCGATGCGCTATGGCATCGGCGTGGGCCGTGAGGGCTTTGCCTGGCAGGGCGAGGGCGTCATCCAGTGGCGCCAGAAGTGGCCGCGCTGGAATCCGCCGAACGAAATGGTCGCCCGCCAGCCCGAACTGGTCAAATATTCGATCGACAATGGCGGAATGGACCCGGGTCTCAAGAACCCGCTCGGCGCTCGTGCCCTCTATATCTTCCAGGGCAATCAGGACACGTTCTATCGCCTCCACGGCAATCCGGATTGGCGCTCGATCGGCAAGGCCGTATCCTCCGGCTGCATCCGCATGCTGAACCAGGACGTCATCGATCTCTATGATCGTGTTCCGAGCAAGGCCCGCATCGTCGTCATCCAGTAGACGGCTTATTTTTACGCAATTCCGGACGCAAAACCGCTGCGCACTTTTGCCGGAATTGCCCTAGACCGCAGCTCACACGGCTGCGGTCAAATTCGACCGTAGCTGGTGCAGCCGTTCGCGCAGGCTCCCCATTTCCTCCATGCTGCAACCGGCCGCATCGCCGATCGCAGTCATGATCCCGTCGACCTCGCTCTTCATTGCGCTGCCGGTTTCGGTCAGCGAGACGATGACCTGACGTTCGTCCCTCGGGTCACGGGTCCGCCCGATCAGGCCGTTCTGCTCCAGGCGCTTCAGCAGCGGCGACAGCGTGCCCGAATCGAGATCGAGCTGCTCGCCGATTGCCTTGACCGGCAGCCGTCTTTTCTCCCAGAGCACCAGCATCACGAGATATTGCGGATAAGTGAGCCCGACGCGATCGAGGATTGGCTTATAAGCACGGGTAAAGGCATGCGCCGTCGCATAGACGGCGAAGCAGAGCTGCCGCTCCAGCCGCTTTTCCTCTTCCGGTATTGTCAGCTTCACATCCTTGTCAGTCATCTCGTCCTGCCATTCAACCAAGAGATAAGTGTTCCAGCTTCAATTTTCAAAAGCAAACGACAAAATCATATTGCGCACAATTAAATTGTGCGATACACAAGATCATCCAAACGAAAAAAGGAGCTTGGACATGCCTATTCTCTACACCACCAAAGCATCCGCCACCGGCGGCCGTGCAGGCCATGCCGCATCCGAAAACGGCGTGCTCGACGTAACGCTGACGGTTCCGAAGGAACTCGGCGGCGATGGCGCAACCGGCACCAACCCCGAGCAGCTGTTCGCCGCCGGTTATTCCGCCTGCTTCCTTGGTGCTTTGAAATTTGTCGCCGGACAGCAGAAGATCAAGGTCCCGGAAGACACGAAGGTCACGGCAACGGTCGGCGTCGGCCCGCGCGAAGATGGCGGCGGCTTCGGTATCGAGGTTTCGCTGTCGGTTCACATCCCTGGTATGGACAAGGCCGAAGCCGAAAAGCTCGCCGCCGCCGCCCACATCGTCTGCCCCTACAGCCACGCCCTGCGCACCTCGACCGAGGTCCCGGTAACGGTGGCCTAGTTCATCTCTTTTCACCTTCTCCCCTCGGGGAGAAGGTGGCCGAAGGCCGGATGAGGCGCTCTTCCTCCCTCTGGGGGAAGTGGTCTCAACATAGCGATTAGATCGTCTGCAGGATCTCATCGTGGGTTGTACCCGCAATAAAGCAGTCACTGGCCCCTCCCAGCATCTTCTGAAACTCGGGATCGGTATTGATCTTCTGATGTTCGCGTTCATACGCCTGCAAGTCGTCATGCGTGGAATACCAGAATACCCTGGTCGGATTTCCGGCAAGCGGTCGACTGGCCGTGATCTTTATGTTGTGCTTTTCTTCAATCAGCTTTGCTGCGCTTTTAACGAAGGCAAAGGCATCAGGTAGTTTTCCGGATGCGATCGCCGCACTACGAATCCACGTGATCATAGGTAACTCCATTGGGTTTTTGACGAGGGCCGAGCGGTAAACACTAGGGGCTTCTGCTGCCAGATTCTGTCAGCAGCCTGGCCCAATGCTGTTCAGCGCGGTTGTTTCGGCCGTTTCCCGTAGGCCACCAGAAATGCCTCGACCGATGCATCTGCGTGCCGTTCAAGCTCAGTTTTCGAGCGCGGGTTGCTGTTTCCGGTAAACATGGCTTCGTTCATGGGAATCCAAAGAAGCATGCCAAAGAAATGGCTGGCTGCCAGATAGGGGTCAGGAACCTCGAGCAGGTCCCGGGCCGCAAGCTTCTGAAAGCACGACGCCATAGTTGCCAACATCCGCTCGAAGCCTTTTTCGTACCAGTCGCGGCCAAGTTGGGGCATTCGATCTGCATTGGCGATGATGAGGCGCCGCAGCTTCAACAACTCTTCATCCAGCAGCATCGTCACCAAACGTCGAGCCAGCTGATGCAGGCCACCCTTCATGAAGCAATCTTCGGAGAGCAGCGTCGCCACCAGTTCGATGACATCGTTGGTCCGGACAGCGGTGGATCGGACAACTTCGGTAAAGAGCGTCTCCTTGTCCGTGAAATGCTTATAGACCGTCTGTTTGGAGACCGCCGCGTTGGTGGCGATTTCCTCCATGCTGGTTCCGTCATATCCCTTGCTGACAAACGCCGCCGTGGCCGCTTTTATGATTTCGCGATCCTTACGGGCTGACCTGCTCTCATTGTCGATTTCCATTCCCATCGAGCTTAGTACTAGACAGTACCGTACCCGAATGCTAGTAAAATTCGGGTACTAGACGGACTAGTACTCATAACGACGCGATAGGTGGAACCGATGACAAAGATGATTTTTGTGAACCTGCCGGTAAGCGATATTTCCAAATCAACAGCCTTCTATGAGGCCGTTGGTGGCACCAAAAACCCGCAATTCTCGGATGAAACGGCCTCATGCATGGTATTCTCCGAGACAATTTACGTGATGCTGCTGACTCATGATAAGTACAAGTCATTCACCCAGCGGCCCATCGCCGACGCGCACAAAACTAGCGCCGCGCTCCTCGCTACGACTGTCGATAATCGCGCCGATGTCGACAGCATCGTCGATATTGCCGCTGCCAATGGAGGCGTCGCCGATCCCAATCCGAAGCAAGATCACGGCTTCATGTATGGGCGCAGCTATGAAGACCCGGATGGTAATGTTTGGGAAATCATCTGGATGGCTGCCGCATCGTAGCACTCGGGGCCGATGTGGGTTCTCACCACAGGCGGAGCGCCGCGCTTCATCTGTGCAGCTCACGGGAACTGTGGCATAACTGAGCCATGGCAATGAATGTCTTGGCGGTCCATCGTGACACAGTCGGGACGGAACAGGCGGCGGGCAGTTCACTTGCAGCCGCCTATTCCGTGGGCGTTCTCTGCTGGCTGCTGTCCGCCGGCGTCTATATCGCGGCGAAATGGGTCTCTTCCGAGATGCCGCCCTGGGCGCTCTGTTTCTGGCGCGTTCTGATCGCCTGGGCTATCCTGATGCCGATCGTGCGTCGGCATTTCGGCGACATGGTCGTGCTGGCGCGGGCTCGCGCCCTCGAACTCCTTGTCATTGGCGGCATGGGGCTGGCGATCTGCCAGGGCATGATATTTGTTGGCCTCGAACATGCCGATGCCACCACCGCCGGCATCATCATCGCCCTGATCCCGATCATCACCATGATCCTTGCCCGTCTGGTTCTGTCCGAGCCGATGGGACGCTGGCAGGTGATCGGATCGATCCTGGCCTTTCTCGGGATCGTGGTCATCATCATCAAGGGCAGTCCGGCCGCGCTGCTGCGGCTCGACCTCAATCCCGGTGAATTGTGGATCGTCGCCGGCGCGTTCTGCTTCAGTCTCTATACCGTCCTGCTCCGCCGGGCGAAATTCGATATGAATCGCCTGGCGCTCCTAGTGCTGCTGCTCGGTGCGGCGGTGCTGACGGCGCTGCCCTTCTACCTGTTCGAGCTATTCCTAGATGAGCGCTCGACGCTCAACGGCAGCGGGCTCATCGCGCTCGCCTATGTCGCGATCCCCGGCGGCGCAATCATGTACTACCTCTTCAATCGCAGCATCGAGGCCCTGGGCGCGGCGCGGGCCGGCGTCCTCCTCTACATCCAGACCATCTTCATCGCCGTGCTCGCCTATCTGATCCTCGGCGAGCAGTTGCAACGCTATCACCTCGAAGGCGCGGCACTCATCATCGCCGGCTTGCTTCTCATCATCCTGCTGAAGCCGAAGACCAAGGCTGCGGCAAGCGCCTGAGGGCGAGGGCAAGCGGACATCGCTGGTCGCGGGTCTTCGTCACAGAACTCATGAATCGCGCAACGAAGGCTCTGCGCTCGCGATTTGATCCAGATTTTCGATCAGCCGCTCAAGCAGATCGACAAGTTGCACCGCTTCCGCATCCGTAAACCCGGTCAATGCTTCACGATTCCCTTGGAACAGGGTCGCAGTTGCCTCAGGCATGCGTTCCTGTGCGGCCTTGGTCAGCACGATACGGCTGCTCCGACCGTCCGCCGGATCGCGTGTCCGCTTTATCAAGCCATCCCTCTCCATGCGAGCGAGCATCTGGGCCATCGGCGGTTGCTCTACCCTGGCGAAGCGGGCGAGGTCGCGCTGCGTGCTCGCGTTACCATTCTGCAGCGCGACCAGCACAGGCAACTGGCCAACACCGAAGCCGAGCGGTTTAAGGCGTGTTTCGCTAAGGCGGGCAAACCCCCGCGCCGCAAGACTGATGAGATGCCCCGGCGTAGAAAGCACGTCTTCATCCATTCCGCTCACCCCTTGCTGTGCTTGACTACGAGATACATATGTACATATATATCTCGATACGCGGTAGTAGGCAATGTCGCTTCGATGCCGCCCAGCTATTCTTTCAATCTTCATTGAGGAAACGATATGTCGGAAAATGACATCCAAATGCTCAAGCGCATTTATGACAGCTTCAACGCGAGAGACATCGATGGTGTACTTGCCGTACTTGCCGATGATGTCGCCTGGGCCAACGGCATGGATGGAGGCCACGTCCATGGTCGCGAGGCCGTGCGCGACTACTGGACGCGTCAATGGGCTGTCGTTAGCCCACACGTTGAGCCGGCAGCATTCGAAGAAACGAAAGATGGTGCCGTAGCTGTCGAGGTGATCCAGTCAGTGTTTGACCTCAACGGCCAGCCGCTGGAGGGGCAAACCCATGGCCTAAAGGACAAGACCGTAACGCACATCTTCCGCCTGGAAGCCGACAAGATCGTTCGCTTCGATATCCAGGATGCGCCGTAAGCATCGCGCGAAACTATGCTGGGAAGACCGTTCCTGCGGCACTTGAGACCCAGGCCGGCGTCTCGGGTTGGCCCGAGGCGGACATTAACCGAACCCAACGATACAAGCCAGGAAGCCGCCACCTGCTGTTACATATCAGCGTTGCATAACAAGGCGTATGCGTTTGCCTAAGATGAGATCATAAGGCGCCTAGCTGATGCACAAGAGGGTCTTTATGATGGATTGGGTCCCTATAGTCTTCGTTACGTTTAAGGTTCTCGCGTTAGGCACGGCCATGTTCTTCGCCATCAAGTGGCATTACGATCAAGGGGAGAAGGGGGAGAGGCGAGCGGTACTACGCTCGGGCGGCAAGATGGCCGCAGTCTTCGTTCTAGCGCTACTAGGCGTGGGGCTCGTCGCCTTCATCCTTAGCAGGATGCTCGGTTTGGACTTGAGCTTCCCATGATGGCATCAATAATGTACCTAGCCCCGCAGGGGCTCCCGGAGGGCCGACGAGACCTTCGGTGTCATTAGTCGGTCTCTAATGACATGGATTCTGGCTCCTTCGGTGGGCAGATTCTCCTGTGATCGGGAGGGTTTCAGATGGCGGGGTTTCAGTTCGCGCACATGTAGAATTTCAGCCGGAAGGGAGACAAGGGAGGCCGCACGAGCGACCTGAAGCTAACGTCTCCTATTGGCGCGATCCGGAAGGTTCCGGACTTCCGCCTGTCGGCCCAGTGCGGAGTTTATTGCGAAGCCACGTCGATTCAGTATGATTAAAACTTCGATTGATCAGCCAGTGGGATCGACGTGAAGATGCTAGCGTTCGAAAGTGACTGGTCACGTTTTCACGGCGACACCCCGCCTTTGGCATTCATGTTAATAGAGGTAGCGGGAAAGCCGTGGGTTCGTTTTCACGCTCTAGCTGACTCCGTCCGGTATGCGGAGACCGACGAAGAGCGCGGCGAAATTCGGCGAAGGGCGATCACTTTGGCGAATGACACCCTTGGAAGAAACGCCGAATGCTGGCTGGTTCAGTGTCGGATCGAAGGGTATTCAAAGCCGTACTGGAAGCCCCTTGAGACCAATCCTGATCCTGGGCTTAGATTTCGTGACGATGACGATGATTTTCATTGGGTAGCATCGGTGTCATGTGTTTTCTGGCGAGAAGAAGTCTTCAATGATCTTCTGAAAGACGTTGCCGACGACGCCACAGGGCCGACGCTTTGGTGCAACCGACAGACTGGTAAGGTATTCGCGCCGTACGATGGCGGCTTCGACATTTTCCCGACTTCCACGGCTGAGGTCGTCGAATTAAAGGAGCGCCACAAAGCCTGGTTGTCCGTGGAACCGTCGGGCCTTTAGCGAGAAGCGTGACCGCCGACGTCCGCAAATGGCGCAATCCGGAAGAGCTTTGTTCGCAGTCGGCCCACGGCAATGGCGCAATTACCTCCTCCACCCAAGCTTTCGCCATCGAGCGCCACCGAAAATCCAACATACTTCTTTTCTTCTGCAAATAATCGTCTATATATTTGCTGAGGAAAGGAATTCTCATGGCAATGGTCCAAACGGCTGAAAGACCCGGCGCCAGGGAGGCGGCGGTCATTACCAAGGCGGCGGTGAATGCGGCGGATAGGCTGGGGCTCAGCGCTCGGACGCTGGCGGCGGTGATCGGGGTTTCCGAGGCGACGGTATCGCGGATGAAGCGGCAGGACCTCAGTCTTGAGCGTGGTAGCAAGTCCTTCGAGCTGGCGATCCTTCTCGTGCGGCTGTTCCGCTCGCTCGATGCCATCGTCGGCGGCGACGAGGCTGTGGCGCGGCAATGGCTGCGCAATGCAAATCTCGCGCTCGGCGCCCCACCCGTCGAAAAGATCATCTCCATTTCCGGATTGACCGATGTCCTTGCATACCTGGACGCCCGCCGCGCTCTCGTCTGAGGCGCTGCCTGTCGCCGGCCGCTATTGGCGGCTGGTGGAGGCCCAGCATCAGGTCTCGACGCTGAAACTGGTGGATAATCTCGAGGAGCAGGCGCTGCTCGAACAGCTGCTGGAAGAAAGCAAGCCGGCCCTGCCGCCGGAATGCGCCGGCCTCGATTATCTGCTGGCCACACCCTTCCGCTACGGCGCCGTCTATCCGCACGGCTCGCGCTTTCGCCGCGCAGGGCGAACGCTCGGCGTGTTCTACGCCTCCGAAAAGGTGGAAACGGCGCTGGCCGAGATGGCGTTCTATCGGCTGCTGTTCTTTGCGGACTCGCCAGACACGCCGTTGCCGGGCAATGCAGCCGAATATACCGCCTTTGCCGCATCCGTCGCCACCGAGCGCTCCATCGATCTCACAAGGCCGCCGCTTGATAAGGACCGCAAGGCCTGGAGCGATCCCCTCGAATACGGCCCCTGCCAGTCGCTGGCCGAAGCGGCGCGGGCAGGGGGCATCGAGGCGATCCTCTACCGCTCTGTCCGCGATCCGCACGCCGGGAAGAACCTCGCGCTTCTGACAGCGCTGGGCTTTGCCGCCCGCGAACCGGTGGAGCGCCAGACATGGCGCATCCGCCTTTCGGCCACGGGCGTACAGGCCCTGTGCGAATTTCCGAAAACCCGCATCGGCTTCGTCAGCGCGGATTTTTCAGGTGATCCGAGGCTGGCCCGTCAGGCGATATGATGGAAGCTGCCGGTGCCCTGCACCTTATTTCTCAAATTCTCGGCGCGCTTCCTCCACCTGCTGGAGGTTTTCTGCCGCCCAGATCCAGACGCCGCAGAAGGCAGCGCCGAGGCTCATGCCGAGCGGCGTCAGCCTGTATTCGACCTTCGGCGGCACGACGGGATGAACGGTCCTCTTGACCAGCCCGTCGCGCTCCATCTGGCGCAACGTCTGCGTCAGCATCTTCTGGCTTATCCCTCCGACGAACTCTCCAATCCGGGTGAAGCGTAGCTCGCCCTTCTCTGCGAGAACCTCCAGGATCAGCATGGTCCATTTGTCGGCGACCCTGCCGATCAGGTCCTTCACCAGCACCTCGATCCGCGGGTCCAGATCATCGGGCGGCGTCGTGGCGCTATACCGCCTGGCCGCCGCAATCTGCTCGTCTGTAAACCGCGAAAGATCAGCCATGCGACACTCTCCTTTGGGAAGCTACGGCGCCGGGGAGCGCCTGCTTTCATTTAGAGAGCGTAATGCGCCGCGAGGGTGGCGGCAAGCCGGACCCAGCGCGCTAGACGCCGACTTGATCCGGGCCTTGTGCGGCCACGCCGAAGGGTTGGAAGTGTTTCAGGTTATGCGTGATGACCGTCAATCGGTGAAATTTTGCCGTGCCGGCAATGACGGCATCGGCGGCTCCGGGATTGTGCCCGGATGCAACCGCCAATGCCTCTAGCTGTCCAGACTCTACGGCGACGTCTCTGTCGAGCGGCAGGATATTGTGGCCATATATGGAAACCAGCCCCTTGAGCCAAAACCGGATGCCGGCCGCTTTCACGGTTGCGCCCCTGTGCTGCAACAGGTGCACGCCCTTTTCTATCTCGTGGATAGTCATCGCCGAGAGGTAAATGCCGTTCACTTTTTCCTGCTCGTCCATCCAGTCGCAAAACGCCTGCGTCGCGCTTGCCCTCGAGGGCGAGAACATCGAGATGGCGTTGGTGTCGAGGAGATAGCCGGTCACAGGTCGACGTCTCGCGACGGTGCAGGATTCCGGGCGAAGACATCATCCTCCAGGTCAAAATCGGCTGGAAAAGTCTTGAGGTACTGAACGAGGCTAGGCTGCTCCTTTTGGAGCGCCTTCTTTGCTGCTTCCGCGGCGCCGACGCTGACGATAACGGCAGCGGGTCTTCCGTGCCGGGTGATCGTGACGAATTCGCCGGCCGCGGCCTTGTCGACCATGTTCGAGAACCCGGCCTTGGCATCCTTGAGGCTAACCGTTGACATGCCAAATTCTCCATAAAGGTCACATATGACTACTTTATAGGTGAGCAGTCCTCCTGAATCAAGTCTCGAGCGCCCTCGATCGCAGTTCAGCAGAGCGCCAAAAGATCCGCCCGCAGATTGTCCGCGCCGCCCGAGCGCAGCGTTGCCTCGACTTCCGCGTGGGTCTTTTCCCAGATCGGCACTGCGGCTGAAAGGATAGCCTTGCCGTCCGGTGTCAGGGAAAGCAGCCGGCCGCGTTTGTCGTCGGGATTGCGGGCGATGGTCACCCAGCCGCGACGCTCCAGCGGCTTCAGCGCGGCCGTCAGCGTCGTCTGGTCCATCGCCAGAAGATCGGCAACGGGCTTCATGCCAGGCGGGTGAGGGCGGTTTAGAGACATCATCAGCGAAAACTGCCCGTTGGTCAGCCCCAGCGGCCGCAGCGCGACATCGAAGCGGCGGGCAAGAGCGCGGGCGGCGCGCTGGACGTGGAGGCAAAGGCAATTGTCGCGAACCAGCAGCGTCGTGGCGAAAGGAATCTCTGTAGTATTTGACATGCCATAGTAATATTGATATCAATGTAAATGTCAAGATAGGGAACAACGAACACGCCGAGGAGGGCGTAGTAAGATGAACCAGATCGTTTCGCGCGACGCATGGCTCGAAGCCAGCCGTAAATTGCTTGCCAAGGAAAAGGAAATGACCCGGATGCGTGATCGGCTCAATGCCGAGCGTGCGGCTATGCCCTGGGTCAAGGTCGAGGAGAATTACGTCTTCGACACCGCAAACGGCAGGAAGACCCTTTCCGAACTCTTCGACGGCCGCAGCCAGCTGATTGTCTATCACTTCATGCTCGGACCCAACTGGGAGGCCGGCTGCCCCGGCTGCTCGTTCCTCGCCGACCATCTCGACGGTGCCCTTCCGCATCTGACCAATCACGATGTAACGCTGGTTGCCGTTGCGCGCGCGCCGCTTGCCAAGATCGATGCCTACAAGAAGCGCATGGGCTGGCATTTCCCCTGGGTTTCGTCGGCCGGCAGCACCTTCAACTTCGATTATAACGTCTCCTTCACCGAGGAGGATCTGGCGAAGGACAAGGTGATCTACAACTTCACCGCCATCGACGCCGCCAACGGCAACGACGAGCTTCCGGGCCTCAGCGCCTTCTACAGGGACGAGGCGGGCAACGTCTTCCACACCTATTCCAGCTATGGCCGCGGTCCCGAAGACCTGATCGGCACTCTGATGATCCTCGATCGTGCGCCCAAGGGCAGAAACGAAGGTTCGACGATGGATTTCGTCCGTCGCCACGACGAATACGGGATGGCGAAACAACAGGCTCACGTCCACTGATTTGGAGCGCTGTCACTGCCGGGAGGACTGGAAGATGAAAACCGCCACACCGACGAAGGAACATGCGTTTCTGCAAAAGCTCGTCGGCAACTGGGATATCGTTGCCGACGCCATGGCCAGCAATCCGGAGCATGCGACCTGGCGGGAAACCGTCCGTTCGCTGCACGGCCTCTGGGTCGTGGCGGAGGGGCATGGCGAAATGCCGGGTGGCGGCGCCGCTTCCACCATGCTGACGCTCGGCTACGATCCCGATAAGGGAAGATATGTCGGCAACTGGATCGACAGCGTCATCAATCATATGTGGATCTATGAGGGCCGGCTGGACGAGAGCGGTCGCACGCTGCTTCTGGAGACGGAAGGGCCTGATGTCGAGACCAAGGGCCGCACGGCGCGCTACCAGGAGTGCGTCTCCTTCGAGGACGATGACAACCGCACTTTTACCTCGCATATCCTCACGCCTGATGGCAGCTGGCGCCAGCTCATGACGATGCAATATCGCCGTCGCGTGTAACGGAGAGTAAACCAAACTTCTCCGACAGCCTAAAAAGCGCATCTGGCCTGAAAACGTTCGGTTTTGCAGCTTGTGTCGCTGCGGATTGCCCCATACCATTTCGTTGGGAAGTAGGCGCTGACCGGGGAGATGGAAATGGCGCATACGCATGGCAAGTTCGTCTGGTACGAGTTGATGACGAGTGACATGGCCGCGGCGGAGATTTTCTATAGCGAGGTCGTCGGCTGGAAGACGCAGGATGCAGGGGTCGAGGGCATCCACTACACCATGTTCACCGTCGACGGCCGTCCGGTCTCAGGCGCAATGAGCCTGCCCGAAAGCGCCCGCAGCATGGGCATCCCGCCATTATGGCTCGGCTACATCGCCGTTGACGATGTCGACACGCTGGCAGCCGATATCGTCATCGACGGCGGCGTCGTCCATCGCGCCGCGGCCGATATTCCGGGCATCGGACGCTTCGCCATCGTCGGCGATCCGCAGGGTGCGGCCTTCGCGCTTTTCCGGGGGTTGTCGAGCCGGCAACCACCGCCCCCGCAGGACACGCCTGGTTACACCGGCTGGCACGAGCTCTATGCCGACGACAGCGAGGAGGCATTCTCCTTCTATTCGAAGACTTTCGGCTGGCAGCTGAGCCGCGATTTCGACATGGGCGCGATGGGCATCTACAAGATCTTCGGCCTTGAAGGCGGCGAGATGGGCGGCATGATGGAAAAGCCGGAAACCATGCCGACGCCGTCCTGGATCTTCTATTTCACCGTCCCCGCCATCGACGCCGCCGCCGAGCGCGTGACCGCGGCCGGCGGGCAGATCATCAACGGCCCGACGGAGGTCCCCGGCGCCTGGGTCCTGCAGTGCCTCGACCCCCAGGGCGCCATGTTCGCCCTGACCGCCGCGGTGCGGTAACTGTTCTCAAGGCGGCCAACAGGTCAGGATGGGCCGCTGATGGCAGCGCCTTCATCGGCGCTAGCGACGTGTTGCCGCACCGCAGCATGGCCAACTGATACCGTTCTGTCACAAATACGATGGCACTGATGCGGGATAATGGCGACGTTCGATAGGGTGGCGCGTGTCCGGAAGGGCCGCTAGGGTCACTCTATCCCTCTGAAATGTTGGATAATTTTATCCCTGAATCGAATCCGATCACGGAATTATGCAACAGCAACGTCTGTCACTGAATAAGAGAAGTCCCCCAATGAAAAAGATGATTCTGCTCGCAGCATTCGCAATGCTGGCATCAAACGCGATGGCAATGTCCCGCCACGACTCCAGCTCGCTTACCTGTTCGGCCATCCACGACAAGATCGCTCAGGAGGGCTCGATCGTGTTGCGCTACCCATCGCATCGCGACCCGAACCTGATGATGTATAATCGCTACGTCGCAAATTCGATGTCCTGCATCGGGCAGGGAAGCATGTCCAGCGCGACCGTGCCGACGCGCGATGATCCGAACTGCAAGGTAAGGATGTGCAATCCCGTGACCGGCAAGGGCCCGAATAAAAATCACTGAAGCCCTTCGGGCACTGAGACCGGCGCGGAGATCCGCGCCGGTTGCTCCAGCTGTGCAGAGGGCCGCAACCTGAAGGGCCTCGCAGCCAGTTTTTCCGCAGATGCGACAAAGGCCGCTATCATCAGTACCGCGCCGGCCGACACGATAAAAAGCGCTGCCGTCGATAGTTGAGAAGCCGGCTGAAAGACGTTCAAGAGCGACTGCAGGATGAAGGCACCGAACGTGTAGTGATTGAGGTAGAGCGGATAGCTGTAGCTGCCGAGGTACCGGATGATCTTCCGCTCACGGTCTTGGAGCCTGCCCTCGATCGCATCGGCATGGACGATGCCAACGACCGTGAACGAGATTGCGGCAATCCAGATGCTGGCCGCCGCAATGCCGGCGCCCCACCGCAGCTCCCTGTAGGTAACGATTTCCACGATGCACATAATTCCCGCCAGCAGCAAGGTGCCTCTGGTCGGGGCCGAAAGCCTACCGCGCATGCCGGACCACAGCAGCATGCCCAGTGCGAAGAAGACGCCGTAGCGCAACAGGAAAACCTTGGAAGGGAAACGGGAAAGCAGCTCGTAGAGTTGCTCGTTGGTGAGGAAAGCGGCGGTCCAGACGACCAGATAGACGGTACTTGCAGCACAGATCATCTTGGCGAGCATTTCCAACGAGATCCGGGCGGCAGCGATGATCGTGATACCGACTGTCGTATAGAACACGGCTTCAACGACCAGAGACCACACGACGCCATCGATATACGGGCCAATCGGTGAGAGCGTTGCGGTTTTGAGGAGGCGGATGACGAGCGAAGGCACGCTCTCGCCGGCCAGCGACAACACCGCAAAGCCGATAAGGCTCGATATCCAGAGCGCCGGCAGAATTCTCAATGCGCGCAGATGAATGAACTTCAAGGCGCCCTGCAGGCCGCGGGCGTTCTCGGCGCTCATTGCGATGACAAGGCCGGAAATGACGAAGAAAATCTCGACGCCGACGTCACCCACGTGGGCGAAAGGCGAGAGGAAAGGGAAGGCCAGCTCCCCGGTCATGGAATTGACGAAAGACGAAAAATGATAAAACACGACCAGGCAGGCAGCAATGATCCTAATCAGGTCTACCGCATAATAGTGACTCCGACTTATACTTTTGTGCATTTGTCCCCATCCACAAAGCTGCAGGGGCCGTAGGTGCCCTGACAATGTTGTGTCTTTGCGTACTGGTCGGCATGCACCTGGCGTTTGCCGGGCTGAGGGGTCCGGAGATCAGGGACATCGCCTACGGTCCTGGAACCAGCAACAGGATGGATATCTACAAGCCCTCTGGTGCAGGGCCATTTCCTGTTATCATCTACATCCATGGCGGCGGCTGGTGGAATGGCGACAAACGGTTCATCTCCCGGGATGACCTGGACTACATGCTGTCAAAGGGTGTCGCGGTGGCGGCGATCAACTACCGCAATCTTGTGGAGGCCGATCGCGACCGCATCTTTCCGCCTGTGCTGGCGCCTCTTGAGGATACGAAGGCCGCCTATGAATATCTGGTGAGGAACGGCGCCGGTGTCGGTATCGATGGCCGGCGAATTGCTGCCTATGGAGGCTCGGCGGGAGGGTTCAACGCGCTCTGGCTAGGCCTGTCGCTACAGAAGAACCAGCCCGCGGAAGGGCTGAGGGCAATCGGCGGCATCGATGCGCAGACGACGATCGACCCCTTTGAAATGCGTGATTGGGTCAGCCCGTCGATCAATTATGGCGGCCACGCCTTTGGCCTGCCGGAGGAGGATTTCTCCTCCTTTCTCGCCAGGCGCGAGAATTTCCTCGGCTATATCGCGGCTCTTTCTCCCTCGTATCTTGTCGGCGCCGGGTCCCCACCCACCGTGCTTCTCTATTCCGAGGATTTGCAGCATACTCAAGGCGACCACATGTCGTTGGTGCACAGCCCGCAATTCGGCTCCGGCTTTGCGCGGGCTGCCAGGAAGAGTGGCCAGGAAGTCACCTTGCTTGACGGCGCCTCCGGCAATCGGGAACGCTACACCACCTTCTTCGATTTTCTGATCGCGCATGTTCTGAACTGACCCTCCGAGCCGCAAAGGAATTATTCCATGGCAGACCAGAAACGCCCGCTGCAGCCTGGAGAAACCGCGCCCGCTTTCGCACTGGCCAGGGCCAACTTCGAGGGAATGGTCTCTTTCGCCGACTTGAGCGGTCGCCCGTTCGTAATCGGCTTCTTTCGCGGGCTGCACTGCCCGTTCTGCCGGCGTCAGGTGGCGCAGCTTGCCGGCGTACAGCCGGTCCTGCGCGCCGCCGGGGTGGAGACCGTTGCGGTTATCAACACGCCGGTGGAACGCGCTCGCCTGTATTTCCGCCACCGACCGACGCCGGTAACGCTTCTATGCGACCCGGACTGCCGCACGCATCGGGCCTACGGCGTGCCGCATGCCGCGTTTCTGCCCGATGGGAGCACCGAGCAGCCCGAATGGCCCTATCGCACAACGATGGCGCAGTTCCAGGCGGCGCGGATCAACCCGACGGGAGAGCTGCCGGAACCGCTGCAGCCGATGGAAGGCAACACGATACTCAACGCCAAGGACGGCTTCGAGCTTGAAGACGCCGATAATGAGATGTTAGCGAACCACGCCACCCAGCTCGTCGGGCACTTCCTGGTCGATGCGAACGGAACGATCGGCTGGACGCAGATCGAGGCGCTCGACGGACCGAACAGCCTTTCCATCTTCCCGACTGCGGCAGAGATCATCGCCGCAGCAGGCAACCTTGGACACTGACCTTCCTGAGCTGGCCACCGATGGATCAAAATTGGTAGTTCGTCCGTTGTCGGTGTATGTATGGTTCTACCAAGCGGGTAGGGCAATCGCCCCATGCGCTGCAAGAGCGCCCAGCGCTGAACGGAGTTTGAGATTGGCCGTTGCCTTCACCAAGGAAGAGAGTTTCGAAACTGCTTCGGAAACCCTGCTGCCCGACCGCACCATTTCGCCTCACCCCAACCTTGTTACGGAAGCGGGATTGAAGGCTCTGGAGTCGCAGCTCCAACAGGCTCGCGAGGCCTACGATGCGACCAGCACGATCGAAGACGTGAACGAACGACGGCGGCAGGCAGCAAACCCCTTGCGCGATACGCGCTACTTTGCGGCAAGAGTTCACACGGCTCAGCTTGTCTCTGGCCCTGCTTCAACTGACACTGTTGCCTTTGGGAGCACTGTAACCTTCGGCCGCAACGATGGGCGCGTGCAGACGTACCGGATCGTGGGAGAGGACGAAGCGGATCCAAAGACCGGATCGATTTCCTTCGTATCGCCAGTGGCAAGGTCTCTGATGGGCAAGGCCATTGGCGATGTAGTGGGCGCAGGCGATCAAGAGCTCGAGATCATCGCCATTTTGTAAAGCGTCCAGATGGCCTGTTGCCGACCCGCCCGCGTTCTGCGGCGCCATGGTGGTTGGCTTTTTCACAGTTATAAGTTGCATTTTTAGCCACCATATGCATACTGGCTGATTTCGTCAGGCGAGGATTGCAATGGATTTCATGCGGCTGTTGAAGTCGTTCGAGGAGTTTCTGTACGAGATTGCCTCGTGGATAGTGTTCTATCCGATAACAATGTGGCGAACGCTTCGACACCCGTCGGCAATGATGCGCTACGCAGATATCGAGTTGCTCGACAATGAAGCCGATCAATATATCGATACGCTAAGCCCGCCTCTATTTCTTCTAGTGACCTTGGTGATTGCCCATAGTCTCGAGTTAAGCCTTTTGCCCAAGGAAACATCAGTCGTTCTTCCATCCTTTCTCGCCAGCGCGGATGCCAATCTGGTGATCTTTCGCGAGATCTCCTACAGCCTCTTCCCTCTGTTCATGGCTTCGAAACTCTTGCGCAAATCCAGGACGTCGTTGGACAGGAGAACGCTCCGGCCGCCGTTCTACAGCCAGTGCTACGTCGCAGCGCCATTCGCGCTCGGCATCAATATAGCGACGATCTTGGTACGTATGGGGGGAGATGTATTGATACCGACGGGCCTTGCGGTCTTTTTGTTGGTCTTGGTCTGGTACGTGACCATTCAGACCCGCTGGTTTCGAGCCGATCTTGGCGTCTCCACGACGAAGGCAGCGTTCATGGTGCTCATCACGGTCTGCGAGGCTCTGGTTGCTGTGATCTTGGTAGGAGCGATTGTCGTCACCGGCATCCCTGGCGGTTCCAGTTGGGCGTCTTCACTAAAAGCCTTGCGCGCATTGCGGCCGTATCCGACGTATTCAAGAGCCGTCCAAGCGCCGCTCTAGCCGAAGCACCCGATCGTCTTTCACAAGACGTCATAGCGCAGATGCAGGACATCCTGTTCCAGGCGTTCCACCGTCTTCAGCGACAGGTGCCTGGCGTCTCCGGAAAGCCTGTCGAATGTCGTTGGCGTATTCCCAATGCCGTCCGCGATCGGAAGCAGCAGGAGGCTGATCTCGTCGACCAGGCCTGCGGTCAGGAAGGTTCCGTTGATACCGCCGCCGCCTTCGAGCAACAGCCGCTCGATGCCGAAATCTTCTGCGAGGATTTCGAGCGCCAGCGACAGGTCGATCTCCGAACGTCCGGCGAAGATATAGGAAATGCCGTCGCGGCGAAGTTCGGCGAGATGGTCGTCCGATACCTCTTCCGTCAATATCATGACGAGGGGATCGCCGCCGATCTGCCCGATGTTCATATGCAGCCTGGCGCTTTGGTCGACGGCAATGGCATAGGGGCCGCGATTGGCCGCTTTCCACGTAGCACGCGGATAGGTCTCCGTCGCGGCAGTCGGCTGCGGATCGCCTTCGGCAAAATCCGCCATCGTTATGCGCCCGACGATCCACGCATCCCCTTTGAGGTCATGATGGATGCGCTCATATGCGGCATGCAGTTGCGCCATCATGTCTTCCGGCCAATGCTTTGTCGCGATCCGGCCGTCGATGCTGGACGCCATATGCATGATGACGCGTGGTTTCACTTCCATCTCCCAAAGCGTAGCAAGCGGCCATCAGACGCCTGCTTGAACTCAATATTCCTGCGCCGTCGGCCGGAACAGTATTTCGTTGATATCGACATCTTCCGGCTGGCTCATGGCAAAGGCCACCACCCTTGCGAATGAATCGGCGGGGATGGCGATGGTTTCGTAACTTGCGCGGACGTTCCGAGCGATGTCCTCTTCGGTTACGCTGTTTGGCAGCTCGGTGTCCACAGCTCCGGGGGAGATGATGGTGGTGCGGATATTATAGGGCTTCACCTCCTGCCGCAGGCCTTCGGATATGATCCGGACAGCATGCTTTGTTGCCGCATAGACCGCTCCGCCGGCCCTGACCTTGTGGCCCGCCACCGAGGAGACATTGATGATGTGGCCGCTCTTCTGCTCTTTCATGTAGGGCAATACCGCGCCGATACCGTAGAGGACGCCCTTGATATTGACGTCGATCATCCGGTCCCAGTCCTCGATCTTGCCGCGCTCCAGCGGCGAGTGCGGCATGAGACCGGCATTGTTGATGATGACGTCGACGCGGCCGTGAAGCTTCGCCGCCCGATCGACCAGGTTCTTCACCTGGTCGAAGTCGGTGACGTCAGTCTGGACGGCGGCATCGTCACCGAGCGAAAGCTCCGCGGCCAGAGCCTGGAGCCTGTCGAGGCGCCGTGCTCCAAGAGCAAGCTTTGCCCCACCCTTGGCCAGCAGCCGGGCGGCCGCCTCGCCAAGTCCGCTGCTTGCGCCTGTTATGACGACGACCTTGCCTTCGATCCCCTCGGTCATGGCTTCACCTCTCGCTGGTTGATATCGGCTATGTTTGTCCCCTTGGGCCAAAGGCGTCAACGGTCGACCCGTGCCTGCAGATGCGCCGGATAGCGATCTCCCTGCACAGTGATCTTCGAGACCGCATCGGCGATGGCGCTGAGGTCGTCCGCCGTCAGCACGACAGCCGCCGCACCGATATTTTCCTCCAGGCGATGCAGCTTCGTCGTTCCGGGGATGGGCACGATCCAGGGCTTCTGGGCCAGCAGCCAGGCAAGCGCGATCTGCGCCGGGGTTGCCTTCTTTTGTGCCGCGATCTCGCCGAGCACGTCGACAAGCGTCTGGTTGGCCTTCCGTGCCTCCGGTGAAAAGCGCGGCACGACGTTGCGGAAGTCCGTGCTGTCGAAGGTCGTCGTTTCGCTGATCGCGCCGGTGAGGAAGCCTTTCCCCAGCGGACTGAAGGGCACGAAACCGATGCCGAGTTCCTCGAGCGTCGGAATGATCTCTGCCTCGGGCTCACGCCACCAGAGCGAATATTCGCTTTGAAGTGCTGCCACCGGCTGGACCGCATGAGCGCGGCGGATCGTCTTCGGTCCCGCTTCGGAAAGCCCGAAGTGCTTGACCTTGCCTTCGCTGATCAGGTCCTTCACCGTACCCGCGACGTCCTCGATCGGAACGGCAGGATCGACGCGGTGCTGGTAGAACAGGTCGATGACATCGGTCTTCAGGCGCTTGAGCGCGGCCTCGGCAACGTCCCGGATATGTTCTGGACGGCTGTTCATGCCGCTCTGACCACCCTCGGCGTTGAAATCGAAGCCGAACTTCGTGGCGATCACCACCTCGTCGCGAAAAGGAGCAAGCGCCTCGCCGAGCAGTTCCTCGTTCTTGTAGGGCCCGTACGCCTCGGCGCTATCGAAAAACGTCACGCCGCGTTCAAAGGCTGTACGGATCAGCTTGATTGCCTCCTGGGTCTCCGTGGCCGGGCCGTAGCCAAAGCTCAGGCCCATGCATCCGAGACCAAGAGCGGAGACTTCCAGACCGCTATTTCCGAGTTTACGCTTCTGCATTTTCGTCTCTCCTTGTTCAACCCTGGTACTGTTCGTCGGAAACCTGTTCCATCCAGTCGACGACCTTGCCGTCGAGCGACTCCGCAATGGCGGTGTGTGTCATCGCGGTCGTCGGCGATGCGCCATGCCAATGCTTCTCGCCCGGCTCGAACCAGACGATATCGCCGGGGCGGATCTCCTCGATCGGCCCGCCTTCACGCTGAACCCGGCCGAAGCCGGAGACGACAAGCAGGGTTTGGCCGAGCGGATGGGTATGCCAGGCGGTGCGTGCTCCCGGCTCGAACGTGACCGTCGCTCCGCCGACGCGTGCCGGAGGAGTGCTCTGGAACGGCGCGTCGATGCGGACTGTGCCGGTAAAATAATCGGTCGGTCCCTTGGCGGAGGGAGCTGATCCGTTCCGTTTGATGTTCATGACAATGTCCTTTCCGAACACGCGCGGCCAACGAGCCGCTGATGACAGGACATTTAGTGCACGCGATTACCCATGATTAGATGGTAGAAGTGGCAAAGCCTTATGAGAAAGTTTCATGAATGCCGCGTCAGCCGATCAATGACCTCGTTGCCTTCCTCGCCGTGGCGCGCGAGCAGAGCTTCACCAAGGCGGCAGCCAAATTGGGCGTTTCCCAGTCTGCGCTCAGCCACACGATCACCGGGCTCGAGAAGCGGCTTGGCGTCCGGCTGCTGACCCGCAACACCCGTAGCGTCTCGTCTACCCAGGCGAGCGAGCGGCTGCTTCAGAACGTCGGCCCGCACATGGACGAGATCGAAGGCGAGCTCGCAGCACTCAGCGAATTCCGCGACAAGCCGGCGGGCGCGATCCGCATCACGGTCGGAGAGCACGCCGCCAATGCGGTCATCTGGCCTGCCTTGGCGAAGCTTCTGCCTGACTATCCGGACATCCATGTCGAGGTCATCGTCGACTACGGCCTGACCGACATCGTCGCCGAGCGCTACGATGCCGGTGTGCGGCTTGGCGAGCAGGTGGCCAAGGACATGATCGCGGTGCGGATCGGGCCTGACATGCGCATGGCTGCCATCGGTTCTCCCGATTACTTCGCACGCCGCCCGCAGCCCCTGACACCGCACGATCTCACCGAGCACTCCTGCATAAACATGCGCCTGCCGACCCATGGCGGCATCTATGCGTGGGAATTCGAAAAGGACGGTCGCGAAGTGCGGGTTCGCGTCGAAGGCCAGCTCGTATTCAACAACATCGCGCTGAGGCTGAACGCCGCATTGGATGGGCTGGGATTGGCTTATCTGCCAGCGGATGTCGTGCAGCCGTACATCGGCGACGGACGCCTCGTCCGCGTCCTCGAAGACTGGTGTCCGCCATTTCCGGGCTATCACCTCTACTATCCGAGCCGGAGGCAGGCATCGGCGGCGTTCGCCCTCCTTGTGAACGCGCTTCGATATCGCGCCTGATGCTTCGGCTCGCTTGAGCCGATTGCCAGACACTCTCCTTCCGGTATGTATCGAACTTTTCAGTGCCTTCTTTCCATAAGAGAGCGGTCGACCTAATTTGGTGTGACAACCAAGGAAGGTGATTGCGATGAAAATGACAGGCAATACGGTTTTGATTACCGGCGGAGGCTCGGGCATCGGCAGGGCACTGGCGGAAGCGTTTCACAAGCTCGGCAATCAGGTCATCATTTCGGGCCGCCGCCATGCCGCGCTCGCCGAAGTGACGGCAGCCAACCCCGGCATGAAATCCCTGACGGTCGACATGTCTGACAAGGACAGCCTGAAGGTGCTCGCCGCCGAGCTTTCCAGCACCTATCCCAAGCTGAACGTGGTGATCAACAATGCCGGGATCATGAAACTGGAAGATATGAAGTCGGCGCCGGATTATCTGGCTGTCGCCGAGGAAACCATAGCGACAAACCTGCTCGGGCCCATCCGTCTGACGGCGGCCCTGCTGCCGCATCTGCAGCGCCAGCCGCAAGCCGCGATCCTCACCGTGTCGTCGGGGCTTGCCTTCGTGCCGATGGTGTTGACGCCAACCTATTCGGCCACCAAGGCGGCAATCCATTCCTATTCGATGTCGCTGCGCCGGCAACTCGAGGGCACGGCGGTCGACGTCATCGAAATCGTCCCGCCCTACGTCCAGACGACGCTGATGGGCGACCACCAGGCAAGCGACCCGATGGCCATGCCGCTAGACGAATTCATCGCCGAGGTCATGGAAATCCTGTCCACCCGGCCAGACGCTGCCGAGGTCGTCGTCGAGCGTTGCAAGCCGCTGAGATTTGCAGCCGAGAACGGCAATCTCGATGGCCTCTTCCAGGCGATCAATTCCAGGAACCATTGAGGCATTCGACGGTTGCCCCGTGCGCCTTCATCGCACGGTACAGCGACATCAATGTTGCGCAGCCATGAACCGCAGCGCCATGTGGATCTGCGCAACGACAGCGGCCCCTTCGCCGACCGCAGCCGCCACCCGCTTGGTCGACGCGGCACGAACGTCGCCGATCGCGAAGAGGTTCGGCACGCTGGTCTCCAGCGGAAGGGCAGGCCGGGTGCAGGCGGCGGCTTCTCCGCGAAACGGCTGCCCGGTGAGGACAAAGCCGTTGCTGTCGGTTTCGGCATATTTCCGGATCCACGCCGCATTCGGATCTGCCCCGATGAACAGGAACATGTGGCGAAGCGGGAAGCGATGTTCGGCGCCAGTCGTTCGGTCGCGCAGGACCGCGGCCGAAAGCCCGCGCAGCCGATCGCCCTCGAGGGAAACGACCTCGCAATTGGTGTGAATCTCGACGTTGGGAAGGGCCGCAATCCGCTCGATCAGGTAGCGCGACATGGTTTCTTCCAATGGTCGCCGGACGACAAGCCGCAATCGCTTGACCTGCGGCGCGAGGAAGGCCACCGCCTGTCCGGCCGAATTGCCGCCGCCGATAAGCGCGATCTCCTCGCCCTCGCAAAGCTTGGCTTCGATCGACGATGCCCAGTATGACACGCCGGCCCCCTCGAACGCCTCGATACCGGCGATTTCGGGCCGACGATAGCGCGCGCCGGAGGCGACAATGACAATGCGTGCGGTGACTGCGCCGCCGCGCGCAAGCTTCAGGGTCAGCACATGCGTCTTTGCATCAGGCGGAGACGGCACGAGATCGAGCACCTCCAGCGGCAGCGCGATCTCAGCGCCGAACTTCAGGGCCTGGTTGAAGGCTCGCCCGGCAAGCGCCTGACCGGAAATACCTGTGGGAAATCCGAGATAATTCTCGATCCGCGCCGATGCGCCCGCCTGTCCGCCGACTGAGCGTTCGTCCAGCACGATGACGCTGAGCCCCTCGGACGCGGCATAGACGGCGGCCGCAAGCCCGGCCGGTCCGGCCCCGACGATCGCCACGTCGTAAGTCACGTCGGACTTCAGATCCGGCGTCATGCCGAGGCACAGCGCGGCTTCGATATCGGTCGGATTTTTCAGCACCGTCCCGTTCGGGCAGACCATCAGCGGCAGTTCCGCCGGCAGGACACCGAGCCGCTCGATCAGGGCGAGCCCCTCTTCATCAGACGAGGCGTCGAGAATGATGTGGGGATAGGCGCTCCGCGTCAGAAATCCCTGCAGGCGCGTCACCGCACTGCTGCCGGGCACCCCGACCAGCACGGACCCGGCACCACCCGCATTGATCAATGAGACCCGACGAAGAATGAAGGCCCGCATGATGATCTCGCCGACATCGGCCGAACCTATGACCAGCGCCCTGATATGGGCGCCATCGAAAGAAACGGCGGTGCAGCCGCCAGGTCCCGCCCGGCCGCGCACGAGCGAGGGCCGGCCCGAGAGCTGGTTGACCTCGCCGCTGAACTGGCCGGGATGATGGGTGGTGACATAGACCTCATGCGAAAGCCCCTCGTGGCGAAAGACCTCGAGCGATCCTTCCAGCACCAGCCAGGCAGGCACGGTCCTGTCGCCGATCTCGTAGACGATTTCTCCGGCCGTGAAGTGGCGCCGTTCGGTGCTGGCGAAGCGCTTTGCCGTCTCCATCTGATGTGCGGTGAGAACCGGAAACATTTGATGATCACGCGAGCCGATGTCTGCCATTGGATCCTCCACGATCGGCCGCGCCGTCTGCGACCGTCAGAAATTGAGGTGATAGGTGCCGGTCAATAGTAGCGCGGTATTGGTCCGCGCTGCGGGGTCTGGTCCGGCAACTCGACGAACACCTCATCGACGAAGCACCAGCCCCAACCCTCCGGCGGATCGTACCCCTCGATGATGGGATGCCGCGTCTCGTAGAAATGCGATGTCGCATGCTGGCCGGGCGATTGATCGCAGCAGCCGACATGTCCGCATTCGCGGCAGACCCGCAGATGAAACCATTCTCCGCCCGTCGCCAGGCACTCCTCGCACCCGAGCGTCTTGGGAGTGACGGATCGGATCGTTGCCTCGTGGCTGCAGCCTGCCATTGTCAGTCTCCGCTTGTCGGTGAAATACCAGAATAAGCCAAGCGGCTGCCACCACAAGCCGCCAAGCTTAATTAGTAAACGCGGCAGTTCAATCTCGCTACCCCTCGCAAAGTATAGGCAATGGCAGGACCCCTCCTCAACCCTCCCCACAAGGGGGAGGGGGCCAAGGTGCCGCCCGCTCAGCGTTAAATCATTGCCCATCTGCACAGGATGCCTGTTGATGGCTCAAGGGGGTGCGGCAGGTTAACTCCCTCCCCCTTGTGGGGAGGGTTGGGGGGCTTTCCTCGGGCTTTACTTCAAAGCCGTGGCTTCATCCCTTTCACAGGCTCTTGAACACCAGGCACGTGCCTCCGGCCTTGCGGATGGCCGAGCATGTCTCGGTTGCCTCGGCTCGCGTTTGCCTTCCGATCCTTGCCGAATAGCGCGGGCGAAAACCGAAGTCGCGGTCGCGCTGGCGGATGATGAGCGGTTGCTCTTCGTTCAGCGGGGCAGGGAGCCTGCGAACGGCGTTGGCGAACAATGATCGTGCAACGTCGTTGCGCGGGCCGGCGGCAAGCTGGACACCCCATGGAGCCCAGACCCCGTTCGCCTGCTCGACCGGAGCGACAAGGCGCCGGCTATTGGCGAGCGTCACGCATGCGTCCAGAAACGGCTTGCCGCGATCGAGAAGCGGAAGGGCGAGCTCGCCGGCCGGTGTTTCCCATTCCTCAACGGTATGGCCGGTAATCCCCAGCACATAGCTCCGCGTCTCGAAGGGCAATGAGCCTGACGTCAGGAAGTCGGAAAGTCGTTGCTCGCCAGCATTATAGGCGGCTGCCGCAAGGCCGAGATTGCCGAAGCGCGTCCGCAGATCGTCAAGATATCGAGCCGATGCCCGAAGCGCCTCGAGCACGTCGAGGCTGTTTTCCAGGCCGCGCAATTCGGCAGTACCCGGCATGAATTGCGCAATCCCGCGAGCACCTTTCGGGCTGATGGCGTCGGCCCGAAAGCGGCTTTCCCGCCAGATCAACCTCGCCAGATAGTCCGGCGGCAGGCGATTGGCGCTGGCAAAATGCTCGATGGCGACGCAGAGGTCATGATTGAAATCATTCGCCTTGATGCAGAGCGTCTCTCCGGGAGCGAATTCCGACGCACCTGAGTAAAGACAGGCAGGCGCTGCGGCTGACGGCTCGGAGAAGGCGGGCGGGGCGCTGGCGGCAAATGACAGGGCGAAGGCTGCGGCGGGCAACCACGCAGAGATGCGTGGCCAAATGCCTGAATTTCGCCGAATGACGTTCATCCTCGATGCGCCCTGCAGCCGTCCCCAAACTGACCTAGCCAGTCCTGTATAACAGCCGCTCGCCGGGATGCGCAATCAGGTACCGCGGTCAAAGTCCCGCGTCGGCAATCGGCAGGCAGCAGGCGCGCCCCCGAACCTACCGTTTCAGGCTGCCCAATATTCCCCGCACCAGCGCCCGCCCGACCTGGGTCGCCACAGTTCTCGCGACACTTTTCAGCGCCGCCTCCACGATCGTTTCCCGCTGGTAGCCGGAGCGTCCGGCAGGTTTCGACTGTCCGTTGTCGTTGCTCGTGCCGAAACCCGGCAAGCTCCAGTGCCCGCTCGCATTGTCGTTGTCGGCTGATGTCACCGGCGGCTCCTTGGCCGCATTCTGGTCGCTCGCCTTGCGGGCGCGGGCGATGAGAATTTCATAGGCGGATTCGCGGTCGATATCCGTGTCATAGATTCCGGCGACGGGGCTGTTGGCCATGATCCTCTGGCGCTCCTCGTCGGTGACCGGCCCGACGCGGCCGGACGGCGGGCGGATCAGCGTCCGTTCGACGATCGACGGCGCACCCTTGCCTTCGAGCGTCGAGACCAGCGCTTCACCCGTTGCGAGATTGGTGATGACGGTCGCGCAATCGAAGTCCGGATTGGCCCGGAAGGTATCGGCCGCGGTCTTCACGGCTTTCTGCTCGCGCGGCGAATAGGCGCGCAACGCATGCTGCACCCGGTTGCCGAGCTGGGCGAGCACAGTCTCCGGGACATCAAGCGGGTTCTGCGTCACGAAGTAGACGCCGACGCCCTTGGACCGGATCAGCCGCACGACCTGCTCGACGCGCTGCGTCAGCACCTTCGGCGCGTCGTCGAACAGCAGATGCGCCTCGTCGAAGAAGAAGACCAGCTTCGGCTTGTCGGGATCGCCGACCTCGGGCAGGTCCTCGAACAGTTCGGACAGCAGCCAGAGCAGGAATGTCGCGTAAAGCCGCGGGTTCATCATCAGCTTGTCGGCGGCAAGCACCGAGATCTGGCCGTATCCATTCTGGCTCGTGCGCATGATGTCGCTGATCTTCATCGCCGGCTCGCCGAAGAAATTCGCGGCACCCTGCTGTTCCAGCACCAGCAATCCGCGCTGGATCGATCCAACAGATGATTTCGAGATCAGCCCGTACTGGTTCGACAGCTCCGAGGCGTTCTCGCCCATGTAGTTCAGCAGCGCCTGGAAATCCTTCAGATCCAGCAGCGGCAGTCCGCCCTGGTCGGCAATCTTGAAGGCGATGTTGATCACACCTTCCTGCGCCTCCGAGGCATCCATCAGCCGCGCCAGCAAAAGCGGCCCCATCTCGGCGATAGTCGTGCGGACGCGATGGCCCTTCTCGCCGTACAGATCCCAGAAGATGACCGGAAACTGCTCGAACTCGTAGGGCGAAAGGCCGACTTCCTCGGCCCGCTTGACGAGGAAATCCTTCGGCTCGCCCTTGGCGGCGATGCCGGAGAGATCGCCCTTGATGTCGGCGCAGAACACCGGCACCCCGGCCTTGGAAAATCCTTCGGCCAGCACCTGTAGCGACACCGTCTTGCCGGTGCCGGTAGCGCCGGTGACGAGGCCATGGCGGTTGCCGAATTTTAGGGCCAGATATTCCGGCTTGTTGATGCTGTCATCCGGCTTACGGCTTGCCCCGAGGAAAATCTGTCCATCCTGCTCAATCAAGTCTCGTCTCCCTCAGACCGGTGCAGGCCGCCGTCGAAGGCTGCCCGAAGCGCGTTCATCGAATTGTCCTGAACTCGTTATAAGGAGGGACTTGCAGCGCGACAACCTTTCGCATGGCAAAGGGCGCCCTTAATAAAACGCTGGCCTGGAAACAGGCCCGCCTTGAGTTGCCTGGATAAGTGAAATACGCTGATGCAAGCATGAAAAACACAAGCTGGAGGCCCACATGAACGAAATCATAGACCAGATCGCGGCCAAGGCCGGCATTGCCCCCGACGTCGCGGAAAAGGCGGTCGGCATGATCCTCGGCTTCCTGCAGCGCGAGGCGCCGGATGGACCGGTGGCAAAGATGATCCAGTCCATCCCCGGCGCGTCCGACCTCGTGGCGCAATATAACGGCGCCGAAAGCACCAGCGGTGGCGGCGGCATCCTTGGCGGCCTGATGAGCGCCGTCGGCGCCGGTGGCGGCGTCATGGCGCTCGGCCAGCAGCTGATGAGCAGCGGCCTCGGCATGGGCGAGATCACCACGCTCGCCAAGGAAACCATCGCCGTCGCCCGCGAGCACGCCGGCGACCAGGTCGTCGACGAAGTCGTCGGCTCGATCCCGGGCCTGAGCCAGTTTATTTGAGGGCAACAGCTTTAGACAAAGGCCCCGCGGAGCAATCCGCGGGGCTTTTTTGATGGGCAGGAAGCCCCCAGCTCGATCCTTCGAGGCCCATCTCGGCTCACGCCTCGAAGGGCACCTCAGGATGAGGACCTCCGCATTTGCCGCGGTATTGCTCTGAGGCCCGCGGATTTGCCGCCTTGCCTGGCTAAGGGCGGATCTCGACAGGCCGCAGGCCGGAGCCTCGAAGGACGAGGGCGGGTGACAAAGGGGCCTGGTTGCGGCTTGATATTGCTTGGATGCAGCTGAGTCGCCCTGCAACCCCGGAGTGAGCAATGGTGAAATGGGATGGTTCATATACCTGGCACAAGCCACCGTCGATGACCGGTGCGCCGGATCGATTGAAGGTGGCAACCTGTCAATTCCCTGTCCTGCATGACGTCTCCACCAACACGCGGGAGATTATCCAGCTGATCGCAGCAGCGTCGTTGGCGGGAGCGGATGTTGCCCATTTTCCCGAATGCGCCATTTCCGGCTACGGTCCGGAGAATTGGCCGGACTGGTCGGGATTTGACTGGGATTTGGTCGACGCGGCGGTGAGCGAAGTTCGCGCCGCTGCCAGCCGCCATGGCATCTGGATTGCGGCTGGATGCGTCTATCGAGACAATGATCGGGATAAGCCCCTCAACTCTGTCTACCTCATCGATAGGCGCGGCGCGGTCTCGGGTCGCTACGATAAACAGGCATGCTCGCAAAACGACCTGCGCGCATTCTCAGCAGGCAGGGGGCCAGCTCGAATGGAGATCGAAGGCGTTCGCTGCGGCTTCCTGATCTGCCGGGATTGGCAGCTTCCCGAGCTTTGGCATGAATACGATGACGTGGAACTCGTCCTCCATTCGGCCTGCAGCGATGGCCAAGGCCGAGACAAGAACGAAACCCACACCATCCCGCCCTTGATACAATCCTATTCAAGGCTGCATCAGTTCGCGGTGAGCAGTTCCAATTCCTGCCGGCCAAGCCAGGATTACCCAAGCCTGTGGGTCGAGCGCAGCGGCCACATGGGCAAACAGGCCACGCGCCACGAAACAGGGTTCATCGTCAATGCCCTTGCCGATGACCCGGAGCAGGATCGCTTCTTCGAAGCGGTGCGCGCGTCTCTACGAGACGAAAGAGCGAGGCGCGCCACTCTCTGACGGCTGCTGGAACCCGGGTCCGGACCAGCCGGATGTCTTTCAGTGATCCGCCAGCCAGTCCCGCAATGCGGCGTTGATCCGCGATTGCCAGCCGGGGCCTCCGGCACGAAAGCGGTCGATTATATCGCTATCCAGCCGGATCGTCGTGGAGGTCTTTGGATTATCGGAGTTCGGCCGCCCGCGCTTGAACGGCGCTGAATTGATCCTGTCGGCCCATTCGGGCAGGGACAAATCCGGGGCGTCATCCGGGTCTTTCCAGCCGGTCTTGATAGGCGTGCTGTTCGCGGTCATTGGCCTTCCTCATGCTTATAATGCGCTCATGCCCATCGCGCGGTGTCCAGACGACCACGACCATCCGTCCATCTAGTCGGCCGATCGTGAAGCATCGGCGCTCGCCGTAGTCCTTGCGATCATCCTCGATCGTTATGTGATTGCCCGCAAACACCTCCTCGCAACGCGCGAAGTCAAGTGAGCGCTCCGCCAAGGCCTTGTCCCGCTTCGGTGGATCGAAAATGATTGCCATTATTGTTACTACAAAAATTGGATATCTGCAATGCGACGATCGTGGCAACCTTGGCGGGTGGAAGATAGGTGTCTTCAGGAAGGGCCCGGAGGGACCGATCGATAAGGCGCCCCAGATCGATCCTTCGAGGCCCATCTTGGCTCGCGCCTCGAAGGGCACCTCAGGATGAGGACCTCAGGATTTGCCGCGGTATTGCTCTGGGGCCCTGCGGATTTGCCGCCGTGCTTGGCTAAGGGCGGATCTCGACAGGCCGCAAAAGATCAGCCCTCATCCTGAGGCGCGGAGGCCGCAGGCCGGAGCCTCGAAGGGCGAGGGCGGGTTGAATGTCAGCGTTTCACCGCAACCATGAATATCCGCGGAAACCGCAGCAACACGCGTCCGTCCGACATCTCGGGATAGACCTTTTTCAGCCGCTCCAGATAGGCGGCGGTGAAGGCTTCGCGGTGTTGTTCGCCGGCGTGGTCGAGATAGGGGCGCAGGCCTGTGCCCTTGACCCATTCGGCGATCGCCGCAGCGTTTTCCAGGGCGTGGTTGTAGGCGGTGTGCCAGATATCGACGCGAGCGGATTTGGCGATCAGCCTGTCGTAATAGACTGATGAGGCGGGCAAGGGGTTGCGGCGGACGCTCTTCTTTTCGAAGGCTTCGCGCCAGGGGCCGTCATGTGCGGTTTCTTCCATCATCAGATGACTCGGCTCGCCGAGATTATCAGGCATCTGCACGGCGAGAACGCCGCCGGAGGCCAAGCCGTCCATAAGCCCGTCGAAAATGTCGAGATGGTTGGGCAGCCATTGGAAGACGGCATTGGCAAACAGCAGGTCCGCCGGTTGGCTCGGGCGCCAGGTGGCCAGATCCGCCTCGATGAAAGGCGTTCCCGGCATGCGTTTGCGCGCTGCCTCCAGCATGTTCATGTCGCTGTCGAGCCCGGAGACGCCGGCAGCGCCGAAGCGCTCCACGATCAGCTCCGTCGAGTTGCCGGGCCCGCAGCCGAGGTCGATGGCGTGGCGCACGCTGTCGAGCGGCACCTGGGCCAAAAGGTCCCGCGCCGGGCGCGTCCGTTCGTCTTCGAATTTCACATATTGGCTAGCGGACCATGCCATGCTGCGGCTCCTTTTAGAGCATGATCCCGAAGAGCGCGAAGCCGCTTTCGGAAAAGATCATGCCAAATCAAAATAGATGAGCAAGGTGATGGTTCGAAGATCACGCCGCCAGAATGTGGATTCCATGGGCGTTTGCCGCCACGATCATCTGCTCTGCGGCTTCGTCGTCGGGTGTCCCGTCGGTCGGCTTGCTGCTGTCTGCGGCTTCGAAATAGACGGCCATTTCCTTGTCGACGATCGCCGAGAATACGCAGGGAGCGGGGCCGGGGTTCGAATAGCCGTGTGGCACATGTGCCGGGATGCTGACGATATCGCCGGCGATTGCCTCGACTTCCTGCAGCCCGCTATCGCTCATGCGCTGTATCGTCAGGCTGCCTTCGAGAATGCGGAAGACTTCCGGGCTGGCATGGCTGTGGAGAGGCGTGCCGCCGCCGGGCGAGACGGTGACGTCGAAGATATTGAGCCAGGTGCCTTCAAGGCGCGCCCGGCGTTCCACATGGTCGGCCAGCACGAAGACACTCTTCGTGGTAGACGCCTCGGTGGCGGTGTTCGAGTTGGACATCATGTCGCTTTCTTGTTTTCTTCTTCTTGAGGACGCGTCCGTTAGACCCTTGTGTCGGCTTTGGCAACTCCACCAAAGTCTGAGGCCACCGCGACAGATGTCCGGTATTTTGCCTGATTCAAAGCAAATTCCTTCGCTTGCGGTAGCTGACGCAATCCTTCACAGCACCTATCAAAACCTGGTGATCACGCTGATCCCGATCCCCTCCGCCTTATCAAGCGTCGTGAGCATGGATGCCGCCTCCTCGAGACTGATGCGCCGGCCGATCAGTTTTTGCGGGGTGATCTTGCCGGCTTCGAGCATCGAGAGCATTGCGTCGTAGCGCCAGGCCTGCATGCCGTGGCTGCCATAGATTTCCAGTTCATGGCCGATGACCTGCGACATCGGTATCGCGGGCGTCGCATGTTCGCCGAGCATCAGGCCGACCTGCACGTGACGGCCGCGGCGGCGCAGGTTCTTGATCGAGTTGAAGCAGGTGGAGGGATGCCCGAGCGCATCGATCGAGACATGCGCGCCGCCCTTGGTGATCTCGCGCACGGCTTCCGGCACGTCGGCAACCTCGGCGGCATTGATGGTTGCGACCGCACCGCATTCACGCGCAAAGGCCAGCTTCTCCTCGGAAAGGTCAATGCCGATGGCGTTGGCGCCGAGCGCCGTGGCGATCATGATCGCCGACAGGCCGACGCCGCCGCAGCCATGCACCGCGATCCACTCGCCGGGCCGCGTCTTGCCCTGGTCGGCAACGGCGCGAAACGACGTCGCGAACCGGCAGCCGAGACTTGCCGCCGTCGCATCGTCGATCGTGTCGGGCAGGTGGACGAGGTTGGTGTCGGCATAGTCTATCGCGACATATTCGGCAAAGGAGCCCCAATGGGTGAAGCCGGGCTGGAACTGGTTCGGGCAGACCTGCTGGTTGCCGGAATGGCACTCGGAGCAGTGACCGCAGCCGGAAACGAAGGGAACTGTGACCCGGTCTCCGACCTTGAACCGCATGACGCCGCGCCCCGTCGCCACCACCTTGCCGGCAAGTTCATGGCCCGGCACATGCGGCAGGTGGATGTCGGGATCGTGCCCCATCCAGCCATGCCAGTCGCTGCGGCAAAGGCCGCTCGCCCCAACGGCAATGACGACGCCGTCCTCGCCGGGCGTCGGGTCCGGCAGGACCCTGATCTCCGGCATCTTCTGGAAGGCGTCGTAGTACATGGCTTTCATGGCATCGGCTCCTCACCATGGTCGGCATATCCGGCGGCATGGCTTCACGCCGCCGAGCGACTACCGATTGAACCCGCGCGGCGTGATGCCTGTACAATCGATGGCACCGCACGAATCCGGGCTGTAAGGTCCGGGCTGGTTTCTGACATCCGGTCGGTTGTGCTGCCGGTCGGGCTGCCTGTCCGGCCGAGGCCGGTTCTGGGACTGGTCGCGGTCCGGACGCCGTCCTTGCCAGTTGCGGTCCGACCGCCGGTAATCGCCGCGGTCGTCCCAACGGCGGTTCGAATAGTTGTTGTAGCGCCTGTAGGGACGATAGCCGTCATAGTATCCGCCATCATATCCGCTGCTATAGACGACCCCGTAGCTTCCGCCGTAGCCGCCACCATATCCGCCATCATCGACGCAACCCGCAAGCGAAAGACCTGTCAGCCCGATCGCAGCGGCCAATTTGAAAATATTCATGAAAACCAAACTCCTCTACCCCAATGCTTATGTAAGTGCTTGGAGCAAAGTGGCAAGCCTATCCAGAGGCGGAGGTAAAATTTCTGTCTCCAGGAAGGCTACTATCCGCGCGATGCAGCGACATCGATTCCGGCCGATAGAAGGCTGATAGTGCTTTATCGCTGTCATTCAGGCCTCGACGCCAATGTCACTTCGGCGCCATATGCATCGCGAAATTGGCTGTCCTGCCCCACAGGCCGATCGGAAGCGTGGTGAAGCAATGCTGACGTGTAGCCCTGCGAATGGCTGCCCTCGATCAACGTGACGTCGGCATTGCCAGGATTGTCGGAGTGCTCGAACCATTCGACGGGATGCCGCAGAAAATTCATTTCGAACGCCCTGTTGGTCACGCCGTGGCCGACGATCACGACATTGTCGCTGCCATGATTGGCGTCGTGCATGACCGTTTGCAGAAACAGGCGGACCCGCTGCGCCACATCCGCTCGGCTTTCGCCATCCGGTGGCCGCGCGTAGAACTTTCCGCTGTCGCTACGCAACCTCGCCCACTTTTCGAACTCGTCGGGAAATTTCTGTTTTTGTTCGGCATGGTCGTAGATCTCGGTAAAGAGGCCGAAATCCTGCTCCCGCAACAGGTAATCCTCGCTGATATCGCCAACGAGCTTCGCCGGCAGGGCCTCGAGCAAGGCATCCTTGCTCTGCCGCGTCCGTAGAAAAGGCGAGAACCAGATGCGCAGCCGGTGGAGCCCCGCGCCCGGCACTCCGTCCAGATAGGTCGCGATTGCCCTACCGGCTTCCACGGCTTGTCGATGTCCCCATTGCGAAAGCGGGACGTTGGGATCGCCATATTGGCGATAGGCCTTTCCGTTGAGGTTACCAAGGGATTCGCCATGGCGAACAAGAAAGATGCGCATCGGCCATCCCGCGTTTTCGATATGGAGCAGCCGTTATCATGAACGCCCGGCGATGTCAGGGCAATGATCTCGGAAAGGCCAATCCCGCCCGACTGACAGCCGCGACCGAATATTGCGCGGCCCCATGCCTTCGCTGCCTTTTGTTGCGAAAGGATCGGCGGCAGCAATTTCCGCTTGACCCTCCGACTGCGCGGGGATTTCACTTCTGGCGCTTTCAAGGAGACGAAAAATGGCAGTCGATACAACCCCGCGCTCAACGACCTGGACCTTTGTCGACGGCGAATGGCTTTCCGGCAATCCGCCTCTGATCGGCCCGACCTCGCATGCGATGTGGCTGGCCTCGACAGTCTTCGACGGAGCCCGCTGGTTCGACGGCATCGCGCCTGATATCGACCTGCATTGCCAACGCATCAACCGTTCCGCCCGCGCCATGGGCCTCGATCCGGTCAAGACGCCGGAGGAGATCGAGGCGCTGGCCTGGGAGGGTGTGAAGAAGTTCGACGGCCAGACGGCGATCTACATCAAGCCGATGTACTGGGGCGAGCATGGTTCCGCCGGCAGCGTCGTCGCGGTCGATCCCGAGAGCACCCGCTTCGCGCTCTGCCTGTTCGAAGCACCGATGAACAACGCCAAGCCGTCTTCGCTGACGGTCTCGCCTTTCCGCCGCCCGTCGCCCGAAACCGCGATGACCGACGCCAAGGCCGGCGCGCTCTATCCGAATAGCGGCCGCATGATCATCGAGGCGAAGCGCCGCGGCTTCGACAATGCACTGGCGCGCGACATGAACGGCAACGTCGTCGAGACGGCCACCTCGAATGTCTTCATGGTCAAGGACGGAGTGGTGTTCACACCAGTCGCAAATCGCACCTTCCTTGCGGGGATCACGCGTTCGCGTGTCATCGGCCTCCTGCGCCAGGCCGGCTTCGACGTCATCGAGGCCACGCTCTCGGTCGACGATTTCATGACGGCCGACGAGATTTTCACCAGCGGCAACTATTCGAAGATCGTCGGCGTCAACCGCCTCGACGACCGCGAGTTTCAGCAAGGCCCGATCGCCCGCAAGGCGCTCGACCTCTATATGGACTGGGCCCGGTCGAAAAGCAGCAGCGAGGAATAGAGCTCTCTTCACCTCCCCCTTGATGGGGGAGGTCGCAGCGCAGCTGCGGGTGGGGGTGATCCTTGGTTGTCGCAATAGGCCACCCCACCCCGGCATCCTGAGCTTGTCGACGCCCATTTCAACGCTCCGGGATAGTATTCTGAGAGAGTAATATGCCGCTCAGGCAAATATCGTAAAATTAGTCCCCCATTTTTCCCAATATTGTGATACCTTCCATGTAAGTGATGCTCGTCGATGACGAAGTCACAACCAAAATAACCGTTCCGATCTATCTTGGATTATTCGCCCTCATCGGTTCTTCAGACTGCACTGCGCCCCGTGCGCGCTGTTTGTAATGACCTCGATGAAGTCTCGATTGCTCCATCACGTCGGGCATCTGAAAACTCTGGCGCTAAAGTCGTCGAGCATGTCTATTTAAAGGTATTCGATCATGGCTCTCAGTTTCCCCAATCCTAGCCGCAGCTATGATGCAGCCGCCCACCGTATCCGCTTCACCGGGCACGACGGCATGTTCGAAGTGCCGTTCCTCGTCGAGGCCGATGTCTTCACCGAGGCCAGCACCGAGGCAGGCTATCTCGCCGCTTTCGACAGCGCCCGCGAAGGCATCCAGAATGTCGCGCGCAAGGCCTATTCCTATGCCCGCAAGCGCATGTACATCCTGACCCAGGCTGATTTTCGCTAGGGCAGTTTGCCCCCGCTTTGCTGCGGGAACCATCGTCGGCTCAAACCGTTTTGTCCTCACTTCAATTCTGAAGAGGGGATCACGGCATGTCGACGAAAACTCCATTCGAAACAGATCGCGGCAATGGCGGCGAAACGCATCAGCACGTCCCGGAGAAGGGCTCGCATGCGCATGACGACACGGCGCATCTGACCACCAACCAGGGCATCCGCGTCTCCGACAACCAGAACAGCCTGCGCTCCGGCGAGCGCGGCCCGACGCTGCTTGAAGACTTCGTGCTGCGCGAGAAGATCTTCCATTTCGACCACGAACGCATTCCCGAGCGCATCGTCCATGCCCGCGGCTCGGCGGCGCACGGCTATTTCGAGTTGTACGAATCCCTCGCCGACATCACCAAGGCCGACCTTTTCCAGCGCAAGGGCGAGAAAACCCCTCTGTTTACGCGCTTCTCGACGGTTGCCGGCGGCGCCGGCTCGGTCGACACGCCGCGCGACGTCCGTGGTTTCGCCGTCAAGTTCTATACCAAGGAGGGCAACTGGGATCTGGTCGGCAACAACATCCCCGTTTTCTTCATCCAGGATGCCATCAAGTTCCCCGATTTGGTCCACGCCGTGAAGATGGAGGCCGATCGCGCCTTCCCGCAGGCCGGCAGTGCCCACGATACCTTCTGGGACTGGGCGTCATTGATGCCGGAATCGACGCATATGCAGATGTGGGCGATGTCGGATCGCGCCATCCCGCGTTCGCTCCGCATGATCGAAGGATTCGGCATTCATACGTTCCGATTGGTCAATGCCGCGGGCAAAAGCTCCTTCGTCAAGTTCCACTGGAAGCCGAAGCTCGGGCTGCAGTCGACGCTATGGGACGAGGCGCTGAAGCTCCAGGCCGCCGACAACGACTATCACCGCCGCGATCTCTGGGAAGCGATCGACACCGGCAATTTCCCGGAATGGGAACTCGGCCTGCAGGTGTTCGATCAGGCGTTTGCCGATAGCCTGCCCTATGACGTGCTCGACGCCACCAAGCTGATCCCGGAAGAGGTGATCCCGATCCGCATCGTCGGCCGCATGGTGCTCGACCGCAACCCGGATAATTTCTTCGCCGAAACCGAGCAGGCCGCCTATTGCCCGGCAAACATCGTCCCTGGTGTCGATTTCACCAATGACCCGCTGCTCCAGGGCCGCCTGTTCAGCTATCTCGATACCCAGAAGTCCCGGCTGGGCACGGCGAATTTCCACCAGATCCCGATCAATGCGCCGAAATGTCCGGTCATGAACTTCCAGCGCGACGGCCAGATGCAGATGAACGTGCCGAAGGGCAGGGCCAACTACGAACCGAACAGCCTGACGGCGCACGGCGAGGACGGTGGCCCGCGCGAATGTCCGATGACGGGTTTCCGCACTGCCGAAGGTCGCCCTGAGGGTGAAGAGCAGGGCGGCAAGCTGCGCGTTCGCGCCGAGCTTTTTGCCGATCATTACAGCCAGGCCCGCCTCTTCTGGAAATCGCAGACGGATTCCGAGCGTTCCCATATCGCCTCATCCTTCGTCTTCGAGCTGTCGAAGGTCCAGCTCCAGCAGGTGCCGCTGCGGGTGATCGGCAATCTGATCAATGTCGATGCGGATCTGGCAAAGCGCGTCGCCGCCGGTCTTGGCATCGAGCTGCCGAAGCAGAATGATCCGGCCCGCACTCCGTTCGACACGGATCCGTCGCCCGCACTCTCCATCCAGAAGAACATGAAGGAGACGCTGAACGGCAGGAAGATCGGCATCCTGATCGCCGACGGCAGCGATGCCGCCGAGCTTGCCAAGCTGCAGAAGGCGATAGACGACGCGGGCGCCACGCCCTTTGTCGTCGCCCCCAAGGTCGGCGGCGCCAAGCTTTCCGACGGCAAGACGACGAAGGCCGACGGCCAGCTTGCCGGCTCGCCCTCGCAGCTGTTTGATGCTGTCGCCGTGCTGCTGTCCGCCGAGGGCACAAAGTCACTGCTCAAGGAAGGCGCAGCCGTCCAATGGGTGATGGACGCTTTTGGCCACTTGAAGGCGATCGGCTCCAACCCCGCCGCCAAACCCTTGCTAGACAAGGCAGGTGTCGTCCCCGACGCCGGCATCACCGCCCTGGACGCCAATTTCCCAAAAGCCGCCGCCAAGCGCTTCTGGGACCGCGAGCCGAATGTACGCACGCTGGCCTGACGCTTTCACCCTCCCCTTGAGGGGGAGGGTCGGCACAAAGTGCCGGGGTGGGGTGACCGCCACAGACACCCAAAGGTCACCCCCACCCACGCGTTCCGCGCGACCTCCCCCATCAAGGGGGAGGTAATGCCCGACAGCCCCCGTCGTCGACACAGTCCGGCAAATATGATAAATAACTAAAATACTGTCGCACCCGCTCCGAGCCATCCTGAGCGGTGGTTTCCGGGGGGAATTGCCATGGCAGACACCAAGTGGACCATTCACGGCCGCGAATTTACCAATTGCAATTGCGCCTACGGCTGTCCATGTCAATTCAACGCTTTGCCGACGCACGGCCACTGCAAGGCAGTGGTTGGCGTGCAGATCGACACGGGGCATCACGGCAATACCAAGCTTGACGGCCTGCGGATCGCCGGCATTTTCGCCTGGCCTGGAGCCATTCATTTCGGCAACGGCGAGGCGCTGCCGATCGTCGACAAACGCGCCGACGCCGCGCAGCGGGACGCGATATTGCGCATCATGAGCGGGCAGGACACCGTGCCAGGCGCAACGATGTTCAATGTCTTCGCGTCTACGTTGACCAAGGTCCACGATCCCGTTTTCGTCGACATCGACTTTGCGGTCGATGTGAAGAAGCGGCGGGCGAAGCTGAAGGTTGCCGGCTACATCGAGCAGCGCGGCGAACCCATCGTCAACCCGGTGACCGGTGCCGAATACCAGGGCGCCATCGTGCTCGACGCGGGCTTCGAATACACCCGCGCGGAAATGGGGCGTGGCTGGTCGAAGACGGAGGGGCCGATCAAGCTCGATCTCGCCGACAGCTACGGCCAGTTCGCCGAACTCCATCTCTGTCAGGATGGTATAATCCATTGATGTCTGAAGCCGATGCCGGGCTTGACGCGCTATTGAAGCGAGACCGCGTCGTGGTCGCCGCGGCTTTGATAATATTGACGTTCCTCGCCTGGGCCTATGTGCTCTGGCTCTCCACTCATATGATGATGCCGGGCGCGGCAGCCTCGCCCGGCGACATGGCCGGCATGGACATGGGCTCCGACAACATGGCAGGCATGGACATGAGTGCCGCAGCGTCTCCCGATGCTGGCATGGCGGCTGCGATGGCGCCTGGCTTCCGGGCCTGGGCTCCAGCCGATTTCGCCTTCATGTTCGCCATGTGGTCGGTGATGATGGTCGGCATGATGACACCGTCGGTGGCACCCATGATCCTGCTTTATGCCGCCGTCGGACGCAAGGCAGCGGGAACTGGCACGCCTTTCGCGTCGACAGGCTGGTTCCTTGCCGGCTATCTCGTGGTGTGGCTGGCCTTCAGCGCGCTGGCGACATGCGCCCAATGGGCTTTGACCGCGCTGGCTCTCCTCACGCCGATGATGGCGACCGCAAGCGTGACCCTCGGCGGCATCCTGCTCGTCGCGGTCGGGCTCTATCAATGGACACCTCTTAAGGAAACCTGCCTGCGAGCCTGTCAGGCACCGCTCGGTTTCCTCATGGCGCATGGCGGTTTCCGTCGCGAACCGCGCGGCGCGGTCCGTCTTGGCATTGCCCACGGCGCCTATTGTCTCGGCTGCTGTTTCGCCCTGATGGCGCTCCTTTTCGTCGGCGGCATCATGAACGTTCTCTGGATCGCCGGCCTGACGATCCTCGTCCTCCTCGAAAAGATAGTCCCGACCGGCCGCCTCATCCCACGAATTTCCGGCGCCCTGATCGCCTTGGCTGGGTTGTGGCTATTGGTCCGCGCGAGGTGATGCGCGGGAAGTCGACCATCCACTTGACGGGGAGGCTCGGCACGCAGTGCTGGGGTGGGGTGACCTTTTGTGACACCCAAGGATCACCTCCACCCGGAGCTCAGCTGCGACCTCCCCCATCAAGGGGGAGGTGAAGAGCCTGCCTTACACCTCAACCTCCTTGGGCCTCACCATCCAGCTGTAACAGGCACATGCCGCCAGAAGCACGGCTGTGCCGAGGAATACCGCGCGCATGCCGATATGGCCGCCGACGAAGCCGCCGAGGACCGGGCCTGCGACCTGGCCTGCATATTGCGAGGAGATCGAGAGGCCCAGCGCGTTGCCGACCGCGGCATCCGGCACATTGTGGCGGATGACGGCGGTGATGCAGGGCAGGAGCCCGCCGAGCGCCACGCCCATCAGGAAACGCAGGACGATCAGCTGCCAGGCGCTGGTGACGAACGCCTGCGGGATCAAAAGCAGGGCGGCAACGCCGAGCGCCGCGGTGATGACGGTCCAGTAGCCGATCCGGTCGGCGAGCTTGCCGAGGCGGGAGGCCGACAGGATGCTGCCGAGCGCCGCCACCGACATGACGATGCCGGAGACCATGGTGACGCTCGATTGGTTGTCGACGATCTGCGCGACATAGACGGTGATGATCGGCTCTATCGACATGTTGGCGAGCATCAGCATCAGCCCGGTTGCCAGCATGGCGATGACGGGTCCCTTGTCGGGGATGGATTTCCAGCCGCCGCTTGCCTTGGCTGCCTTCTTGCGCGCATGAGACTTCTCCTCCTTGAGCAGGAAGGTTGTGGCGAGGAAGGTGATGAAGATCACGGCGCCGGCCGCGAGGAACGTGCCGCGAATGCCGATGTACTGCGGCAGCGCCCCGCCGACCAGCGGGCCGACGAGATTGCCAGCCATGACGCCTGACGCGAGCATGCCCAGCGCCCAGCCGGAGCGTTCCCTCGGCGTCTGCGTCGCGACCAGCACCATCGAGCCCGAGGCATAGCCGCCGGCAAGCCCGGTGAACAGTCTGAGGCCGACAAGCTGCCAGACATTGCCGGCCATGCCCATCAGCGAGATCGCTACGGTCATGCCGAGACTGGCGCGAATGAGCATCAGCTTGCGGCCATAGATATCACCGAGCCGGCCCCAGAGCGGCGCGACCAGGGCGGCGGCGAAGAACGTGGCGCCGTAGGCTATCCCCGACCATTGCACGACGGCCGCCTTGTCGGTGACGCCGAGCTCCTCGACATAGATCGGCAGGAACGGCAGGAGCAGCGTCATGGCGATGATGGTGGTGAAGGAACCGACGAGGCAGATCACCATGTTCCGTATCCAGTATGCGGTCTCAGGTTCCGCCGTCGTGGTTTCCCATCGCGTCTCAGTCATTTTCTCGAGCCTTCATTCACTGTGTAGTCGATCGCGGTCGTGCCGGTGGCGAGGATGTGCCCCTTGGCAGCCGCCAGGAGATCGGCGCGCGAAAAGATCGGGGGAAGCGGCAGCTCAGCGACGTCGAGCGCGTAGATTGTCACGACGTAGTGATGAATGCGTTCGTCGTTCCAGGGCGGGCAGGGGCCGAGATAGCCGCCATGCGGGCCGTTCTTCAACGTGCCGTCGCCGGCACCGTTCTGCCCGCGTCGCCCGTGAATGGTCTTCTTCAGCGCCAGCCCTTCCTTGGATACGCCGTCGCCATCGGCACTTTCGGCAAGATGCGTGACCCCTGCCGGGATATCCGCAAGCACCCAGTGCACGAATTCCATCCGGGCGACGTCGTGCAGGATCATGGTCCCGGGCTTGTTGAAATCCGAACGATCGACCGGCACCGTCGGATCGACCATGGTCAGCGCATAGGAGCGCGTACCGGCCGGTCCTTTCGACCATGAAAGCGACGGGCTCTCGTTTCTGCCGGGCCGGGACTTGCCGTCGCGGGTGGCGACGCAGGAGGCACTTTCCGGCGCAAGCATGTTGCCGGGTTCCCGCTCGCCGAAGCGAACCGTGAGTTCGGCGGCAGCCGCCGGAAGCGCTGTCGCAGCAGTGGTTGCGGCAATCAGGATGGCGCGAATGAACCGGGTCGTGCTCTGCATGGTTTGTTTGCCCTCTCATGTCAGTGGAATGTTCGGATGGGCGAGACCTAGCAGGTTGCCCGACACGGCTGCGTACGGAAACGCTCAAAATTTGCTCGCAGGCGCTCAGCCCGATATCTTCTCCCGGTCCGGCGTGCCGGCGCGCATCCGCTCGGCAAAACGGCGCGGCGAGCGATAGCCTGATGCAAGCGCTGCTTCGCGCAACGACAATCCGTCGTCCGACAGCATCGTCTTCGCCAGCGCCACGCGCTCTGAAGCCAAGAGCTCGCGCAACGACGCGCCTTCTTCCGAAAGCCGCCGCCGCAACGTCGCATTGCTGGTCGCGAGTTCCGCAGCGATGATGTCAGCGGTCCAGGCGCGATCCGGCTGCCAGCGCACCAGCGACCGCACCGTCTCGGCCATGGTCTCCGGCCTCACCGGCAGCGCACCGCGCATGCCGAGCACCATCAGCACCTCCATGACACGATGTTCGACAAGCACCGGCGGCAGGTTGCCGGCAGCGATGCCTTCGCCCGCATGGTGGATCGCGGCGGCGAGAACCACATCGAGCGGGACGTCTAGCCGCCCTGCGCCACGCGTCGGCGGAAAGGCGGCCGCCGCCCGGCGGACCAGCGGATCGGGAACATCGATGAAGACGGCGCGGTAGGCGCCGCTATGCGGATCCGGATCATTGACGACGTCGCCGCGCCAGCCAGCCGGCAACACCAGCACCGTGCCCGTCGGAAATCTCAGGTGCCGGCCCATGGTGACGAGCTCTTTTGCGCCTTCGACGATGACAGCGATCGACATCCGGGAAAACGCAGCCCCGGCAATGCGCTCGCGTTCATGGGTGACGAACGTGAAGAGGAAAGACGCCCCGGTAAGCTCGGCAATCGGAATGTCGGGTCGATTGTCCCTCGCTGCCAGATGGCGCAGTCGGTCGAGTATCAGATGAGCCCCGGGCATCGGAGGCGTGCCTTTCATTGTCGTCAGGAAACACACTCTGAACCATGGCAACGGGGATGCCAAGGCACCGCCGCCTGCGTCTGGTTGCCGCCACATCCAAAGGATGCTATAAACCGGTTGCGTTTTGCAATCGGTTATGGCGGAGGTACACATGAGCGATCTCGAGAAATTCCGGGGTGAAACCGCCCGCCGCGTCTACGAGGCATACCTCGAAGGCCGGCGCGACCTCGTCGCCGCGGTGCTGACGGAAGATTTCACCTTCTCCAGCCCGCAGGACGACCACATCGACCGCAAGACCTATTTCGAACGCTGCTGGCCGGAAAAGCCGCCGTTTCGCGCGATCCATATCGAACATCTCGTCTTCGATGGCGATGTCGCATTGATCGGCTACCGTGCCGAAAAGCTCGATGGCGGCGCCTTTCGTAACGTCGAGGTCATGCGCTTTGCAGGCGGCAGGATCGCCGAAATCACCGTTTATTTCGGCCGGAATGTCTGACTGTCAGAGCGCTGGAATTCGCGCGACGAGCGCCTGAAGCGCAACGGCCTGGCCCGCCAGCGGCATCCTCGGCCCCTTCACGAACGGGATAGCGCCGGACATCGACATCTGGCCGAGCGCGACGACGGAGGCGCCTTCGGCATAGGCAGCGTCCGTCGCCTCCGCGATCGCTTCAAAATAGCCGGCTTTGTCGTTGGCTTTGAACAGGTCCCACGCGCCGGCAATCAGGCGAACGTCGATCGTCGCGCCGGTGGTCCGGGCCGCCTCGGCAAACAAGGCGGTCGTCGGGTCAATGGTCGTTTCCAGCGTGCAGAGAACCACGACGCTGCCGCCTCCGGCCACGGCCTTTTGCGCCAGAGCGGCATCAGCTCGTAATATGGGAGTATCAGCCTCATGGACGGCGATCTCGGCCGCAGGCCCGAGCGTCGAGCACGTCAGGAGAACGCCGTCGACATCCTGCCCGAGCATCGTCAGCACCGAACGGGTCTCCGCCTCGATCTCCGCCGTCAGCCCGCCGGCTATTTGCGCAGCGTCCAGCAGGTCGGCCCGCACGGTGTGACGAAGCGTGCCTGCCGGCAGGCCCAATCGCTCGGCCGCCTCTTCGAAGGCAGGGATGTTGCTCTCGTGGGTGTGAAGGCAGGCGATGGTCATCGGTCTCTTCTCTCTGTGTTAGCTAATACGAGTCCATTTACAATTTAAAAGAGAAATGCCTCTCATCTTCTTCGTAAAAGTGAGGTAGACCACCTCGGCAGGGAAAGCAGACGTACCGCGCCAGCAGGTGCATCGGGGAGGACAGGCCGCCCCGACCAGGCGAAGGCCTCGCTGCTGAAATGGAGGTGATCTATGTGGTGGATACCATTTAGCTTCACGCTGATCCTAAGAAAAACCCGCACAAGCTGGCAAGCTACCGTGCGGGTCCAATTCTTGGGATAAGTAAGCGGTGACTGGGGTTCGCGCCCCAGTCACTACTCCAGATATAGCCACAAAATCATTTCTCGGCAAGGCACTTCACCTCAACGCGCTATTCCGTGCGTAGCTTTGCGCATCTTTCGGTTGTTTGTGACAGTTACATGACCATATCATGACACGTGCAACGGAAACGGATTGTGAGAATGAGCGAAAAGAAGCGGAAGAAGGTCTACGAGGCGCTGCTTGATGGCGCCTGTCACGGCCTGACGGACGAGCGCCTTTACAAATTTGTGCTTGAGCATTGCCCGAAGACGAACAGCAAACGCATCGTGCGCGCCTCGCTGCTGGCGCTTGAAGATCCCCACGTCAAGGATGTCAACGTGCTCCACGTCATTTACGCTCTGGCCATCAAGCACCGTCTGAAAGAGGAGGCTGCAAAAACAGCCGGGGACACCGACGATGACAAGGCCGCTGAACCGGAAAGCCAAAGCGTGGCGGCGGAGTGACGCCGGGCGTGCCGCCAACCCGCTGAGATCAACCGGCGACACCTACTAGCCGGTCGGCGCTGACGGCTTCACCTTCGCTGTGTGAAGGAGAAGCCGGATTTCGGCCACGGCTGTATTGCCGTGGCGAACGACCCACGACCTTCTTGAAGGCCGTGCTGAAGGCGCTTTCGGATTCATAGCCGAGCGACAGGGCAATAGCGGAAACCGGATCGCTGGAATTCACCAGCCGGTCCCCGGCCAGCAGCATCCGCCAGCGCGTTAGGTACTCCATCGGCGACGTCCCAACAGTCTGCTTGAATTTCAGCGCGAAGGTCGACCGCGACATGCCGGCGCGGGCCGCCAGCGCCTGTATCGTCCAGCGATGCGCCGGATCGTCATGCATGGCATTGATCGCCGCACCCATCTGTTTATCGGCGAGCGCGAACAGCCATCCGACGCCACCTTTCAGCCCTTCCGCCATGTGCAGCCGCAGGGCCTGAACCAGCATCATATGGGCGACATGCTGGATCACCAGGAAGCCGCCCGGCTGCTGCTCGCGCAGTTCCTGCATCATCCGCTCCACCGACCACCGCAACGCTGCCTGATCCGACTTTTTCCGCAGGTGCACGATGGGCGGCAGCATCCGCAACAGGATGCCGGCATGGTCGCCCGCAAGCGCAAAGCGGCTGCTGACAAGCAGAAAATCGCCGCCACCATTGTAGGAGACGATGCCGCCGGCCCGCGCATTCGAGAAAACCGTACCGGCTTCGACAGACGGCAAAGCCATGTCGGTCGCAAGGCGGAACGGCCGCCCGCTCGGCAGCAGGAAGCAATCTCCTGTTTCCAGCCGCACCGGGTCGGCAACGCCTTCCACTGACAACCAGCACCAGCCGGAAACGACAGCGCCGCATTTGATGCTTTTCTGCTGGTCGGGAAACTGGATCGACCATGGTCCAGCCGCATCAAAGCCGGCGGACATATAACTGCGCGGCTTCAGCAGCGACAGCACATCAGAGAGCGGATCCATGGGGCATCCCGGACGATTGCGAAGATAAAACGGACTTTAGAGCATAGATCGTATTTCCTCAATCACCTAACTTCAGCATCACAGGGCTGCGAATGCAGTCGTGAAACGAAGTAAAGGAGAAATCGCCATGCGTGTCTTCGTCACCGGCGCTACAGGTTTTATCGGGTCTGCCATCGTCAGGGAGTTGATCGAGGCCGGCCATCAGGTGCTCGGTCTCGCCCGCTCGGATGCGGCTGCCACGTCTCTCTCCGCCGTCGGCGCGCAGGTGCATCGAGGCAATCTCGAGGACCTCGAAAGCTTGCGAAGCGGGGCATCCGCCGCCGATGGCGTCATCCACACCGGCTTCATCCACGACTTCTCCAAATTCAAGGAGAATTGCGAGATCGACCGGCGCGCCATCGAGGCGATCGGGCAAGCGCTTGCCGGCACCGAGCGCCCGCTGATCGTCACCTCTGGAACAGGACTTCTGTCGCCGGGCCGCCTTGCGACCGAGGAAACCGCGCCCGCCTACGGATCCGCCATCCCCCGCGTCTCGGAACAGGCAGCCCTTGCCGTAGCGGCTCAAGGCCCGCGCATATCGGTGGTCCGTCTGCCTCCGTCGGTCCACGGCGACGGCGATCACGGCTTCGTGCCGATCCTGATCGGCATCGCCCGCGAGAAGGGCGTCTCGGCCTATATCGGCGAAGGGCTGAACCTTTGGCCGGCGGTGCACCGGCTCGATGCGGCTCGTCTCTACAGGCTCGTCCTCGAGAAAGGTGCGGCCGGCGCCCGCTATCACGGCATCGCCGAAGGGGGCGTGCCGTTCCGGGATATCGCAGCCGTCATCGGCCGTCGCCTGAACCTGCCGGTCGTCAGCAAGGCGCCGGAGGAAGCAGCAGACCACTTCGGCTGGTTCGCGCATTTCGCCGCAATCGACAACCCGGCCTCGAGCGAGCGCACGCGGGAACAGCTGGGATGGCAGCCGACACAGCCCGGCCTGATCGCCGATCTCGACCGCCCGCGCTATTTCGAAAGCTGAGGAGGCATGGCCGGCGGCGTCCATCGCCGCTGGCCAGATCGACCCTGACCGTCCAAGGACCGCTGCTACGTCTTTTCTCTGCCGTAAAATCGAATGAGCCGGCTTTCCGCCCATGCTGCGGCTTGTTTCGTGCATGGGGCCGACTAAGATCGCGCGGCAATTGCAAGGGCGAGAATCAGAGTGACAGCAGCGGTCGAGGCCTTCATCAGGCGCTGGCAGGGGCAGGAGGGCGGCCAGGAGCGGGCGAACTACGCGCTCTTTTTGACCGAACTTTCAGATCTTCTCGAATTGCCGCATGCCGACCCGCCTCGGTCAGCACCGAAGGCAACGACTATGTCTTCGAACGCGTGGTCAAGGAGGCGGCCCGCGAAGGCGCCGCGTCGAGCAAGCGCATCGATCTCTACAAGCGAAATTGCTTCATCCTCGAGGCCAAGCAGAGCCGTCTGGCCGGCGACAAGAAGCTGACGGACCAGCCGGAAACCTTGCCGCTGCGGGGCATCGCCGCCGCGCCGCGTGGCCGAAGGGGTGCCGGCAGGGCCTGGGACGTGCTGATGATGAATGCCCGCGCCCAGGCGGAAAACTATGTCAGGCTGCTGCCCGCCGCCCACGAGCCGCCGCCCTTCGTGCTGGTCTGCGATGTCGGCCACTGCATCGAGGTCTATGCCAATTTCCGCCGAGATGGCAAAGCCTACGACCAGTTTCCCGATCGGCGCTCATTCCGCATCTATCTGGAAGATCTGCGCGACGCAGATATCCGCCAACGCCTGCGCACCATCTGGACCGAGCCGGTGTCGCTCGATCCCTCCCGCCACGCCGCAAGGGTGACCCGCGAGATTGCCACGCGCATCGCCAAGGTATCGCAGGCGCTGGAGAAATCCGGTCACGCCACCGAGGAGGTGGCGAGCTTCCTGATGCGCGTCCTCTTCACGATGTTCGCCGAGGATATCGAACTCCTGCCGAAGGACAGCTTCAAGGGCCTGCTCATCGACTGCGTAGAGAAGCCGGAAATATTCCCCGGCATGATGGAAGACCTCTGGAAGGCCATGGATGAAGGCATCTTCACGGCGACAATCCGCCAGAAGGTCAAGAAATTCAACGGCGAATTCTTCAAGAAGCGCAAGGCGCTGAAACTGGCAAAGGAAGAGATCGGCGAGCTTGTCGCGGCGGCCAGCCATGATTGGAAGGATGTCGAGCCGGCGATTTTCGGCACCTTCATCGAGCAGGCGCTCGACCCCGATGATCGCAGAAAGCTTGGCGCGCATTATACCCCGCGCGCCTATGTCGAAAGGCTGGTGATCGCCACCGTCATCGATCCGCTGCGCGCTGAATGGGGGCAGGTGCTGTCGACGGCCGAGCGGCAGATGGCCGAGGCGCGCAACGACGCGGCCGTGAAGACCGTGCAGTCCTTCCATGAAAAGCTCTGCGATACCAAGGTGCTGGATCCGGCCTGCGGCACCGGCAATTTCCTCTATGTCTCGCTGGAGCTGATGAAGAAGCTGGAAGGCGACGTCCTCGAAGCCCTGAACGACCTCGGCGGGCAGGAGGCCTTGACCGGGCTTGAAACCCACACCGTCGATCCGCATCAGTTTCTCGGGCTGGAGCTTAATTCGCGCGCCGCGGGGATTGCGGAGCTGGTCCTCTGGATCGGCCATCTGCAATGGCATTTCCGCACCAAGGGTGCGGCACCCTCCGAGCCGATCCTGCGCGCCTTTCACAATATCCAGTGCGTCGACGCGGTGTTGAAATGGGATGGCTATCCGATGCCGAAAGTGGTCGACGGCAAGGAGGCCTATCCCAATCCCCGCCGCCCCGACTGGCCGAAGGCGGATTATATCGTCGGCAACCCGCCCTTCATCGGCGGCAAGGACATCCGTGCCCGCATGGGCGGTGCCTATGCCGAAGCCCTGTGGAAGGCTCACAGCCACATGAACGAGAGCGCCGATTTCGTCATGTACTGGTGGGATCGCTCGGCCGAACTCCTGCTGAAAAAGGGCTCAGGCCTCAAGCGCTTCGGCTACGTCACCACAAATTCCATCAGCCAGGTATTCCAGCGCCGGGTGATGGAGCGCCATCTGAACGCCAAGAAGCCGGTGTCGCTGGTCATGGCCGTCCCCGATCATCCCTGGATCAAGATCAGCAGCGACAGCGCCGCCGTCCGCATCGCCATGACGGTCGCCGAAGCCGGCAAGCATGAGGGCCTGCTGCTCGAAGTGACGGCGGAAGAGGGCGTCGACACCGACAGCCCGATGATCCTGTTCGACGAGAAGCGCGGGACGATCAATTCGGATTTGACGGTTGGGGTGGATGTGACGAAGGCGATTGCGTTGAACGCCAACGTCGGCATCTCCTCTGCAGGGATGAAGCTACACGGATCAGGTTTTACTGTAACGCCAAAAGAAGCAGTGCTCCTTGGGCTAGGTAGACGCCCCGGATTGCAAAACTACGTTCGCGGATATCGAAATGGCCGAGATTTAATGGCCCGATCGCGCGGGCTCCTTGCTATCGATATGTATGGGATGACTGCAGAAGGAGTGCGAAGCAATTATCCCGAAATTTACCAGCATCTGTTGCTGGCCGTTAAACCGGAGAGGGACACGAACAGAGATGCTGACATCAGACGCAGGTGGTGGTTGTTTGGTAGAACGCGTGATGAAATTCGACCGGCGTTGGCAGATCTTTCGCGCTATATCGCAACTGTCGAAACAGCCAAGCACCGCGTGTTTCAGTTTCTCGACGCGTCAATTCTGCCGGATAACAAGTTGTTAGCTATAGCACTGCCGACAGGCTTCACACTGGGCATACTCTCCTCGCACATCCACGTCACCTGGGCTCTGCGTGCTGGTAGCTGGTTGGGTGTTGGCAATGATCCGGTATACGTCAAATCCCGCTGCTTCGACCCCTTCCCGTTCCCCATTGCCACCGACACCCAGAAACAAATCATCGGTGACATCGCCGAGGAACTCGATGCCCATCGCAAGCGCGTGTTGGAAGCCCATGAGCACCTGACGCTGACCGGACTGTACAATGTGCTGGAGCGGCTGAAGGCGGGGGTGGGGTCGGCCGATCTCGACGCCCGGGAGCGCCGCATCTTCGATGACGGGCTGGTGCTGATCATGAAGGAGCTGCACGACAGGCTCGACGCAGCAGTGGCCGATGCCTATGGCTGGCCGGTCGATCTCAGCGAAGAGGAGGTGCTGGCAAACCTCGTCGCTTTGAACAAGGAACGGGCGAAGGAGGAGAAGCGCGGGCTTGTGCGCTGGCTGCGGCCGGACTACCAGATCCCGCGTTTCGGCTCGGACAAGGAAAAGGCCGAGCAGCTCGAGGCAGATCTCGGCGGCTCCGCCGAACCGGTCGGCAAGCCCGGCGCCAAACCGTCCTTCCCCGCCAATGACAGCGAGCAGACGGCGCTGGTCTTCAATACGCTGATCGAGGCAGGCGGCGCGCTCAACGCGGCCGATGTTGCTGCGCGGTTCAAGCAGGGCCAGAAGATACACCGGGCCGTCTCAAGCGTGCTGGTCTCGCTCTCCCGCCTCGGCCTGATTTCCACATCGGACAACGGCCGGACCTTCGCCTATCGTCGCGCCGCATAAGGCCATGAAAACAACGGCTTGACGCACGCCTTAGCGCATCTCGAAGCGGTGCTGCAGCTTATTCGGGTCGAGGCCCCTGAGGGCGATGGAGGCGATTGCGGTCGGCATCAGGGCTTCGACCTCGTAGATCGACCAGGACCGTTTCCACGCGCCGCGTTGGCCACAGCGGAAACGCAGCGCCGCATGGGAGGGGGCACCGCCTTCGTTTTCCCAGGCTTCGAGGGCGACGGCGTAGGGCGGGTTTGGCTTATGGTCCATGTGTCATGTCCTCCCGGTTTGTGCGACAGGGGAATATGTCGGAAGTCGAGCAGCGGTTTTCGGCGGCTGGATCAAGGGCCGGATGGATATGACCGGCCGGGCTTCAGATCAGCCTGTTGTTCTCGAATGTCTGTCGCGTGCGGCGAAGTTCGCCTGTCGTGTCGGCATCTTCGCGTTTGATCTCGGCGCGCGCCTTCATATGGGCGACGCGGGCAATGGAGATTTCCGGCTTCTTGACGACGGCAGCAACGACAACCGGCTTACGCTTGAAAAAGAACGTCATGTGAACCTCCTTGAATGGGTCGGCCGCGCACGATCCATGGCTTCGGCAGAACTGCCGATATCAATCGCGGGGTCGAATGTTGCTGGTCATCCGGGAGTGCCCCAGGTCTTTAGCGTTGTAGGTCTTTAACGTCGCAGGTCTTTAAACGTTGCAAGTCTTTGGCGTCGCAAGTCGCGAACGTTGCAAATCCTTGTCGTTGCGGGTCCCAATCTTGCCGCCCAGGCGCAGATAAGCATCCTCCCGCAAGCGGGAGATCGGCCGGCATGTATGTCGGTCGTGGTTAGCGTCCTAAGGGATCGGACGGCTAGTCAACTCTGGCTTCAAACCGCGACGGCAGGCCTGTTGCCTTATTCGGCAGCGGCGGTCGAAACGGCTTCATAGGCCTCGATATCGCGCTCCTGCGAAACCCGCTCCTGAGCGACTTCGTCGTTGCGCATGCGATATTGAGGAGAATTGTCCCTGACAGGCAGGAATGCGACGATCTGATAGACGTCGGCTGCCTTGGGCGAGAGACCGCGTCGGCTCTTGAGGCGAACGGTCTGGCCGATAGGGAAGCGATGAACGGACATGTTGTTTTCGTCTTTCCGGCCACGTCGATCGCTGCCGTCATGGCGCGCTTCGCATGGTCCTCTTGTTTCAGGCCGGTTTTATCTTGGCTAACGCGAGGTCCGGCCCCGTCATGTCAGGCAAGACGGTTTTAACCGCCTGCCGGACATTCGGCCATGATCGACATCGGGAATATGCAGGCTGCCAGTACATCCGTGGTCAGCATTGCAATATCTCGTCGATCACGCCAATTTCAGATTGCCGACGAAGCTTCGGCCCTTGCCGTCCTGTTCGATCTCGAAGGTCAGTTTCTGACCCTTGACGAGTGTCTCGATACCGGAACTGGTGACCGCTTTCGCATGAACGAAAATCGCCAGGCTACCGTCGGACGGCTGAATGAAGCCGTAGCCCTTTTCGCCGTCGAAATTCTTGACTACGCCACTGAACATCTTGGTCCCCTTGAGCAATATATATCGCAACGACGACGTTTTGCCGCGTTCGAGACCATACGATTTGAGGAGATCGGCGGATCGAGAGCGTCTCGCTCCGCAAAGTGCCAAGCTGCCCAAGACGATTGTTCTCTACTAGAAGGTGAATGAGGTCTAATTAAGGCCGACTTGTGGTAATCCCGCTTCCGCCTTCATTTCGCCTTGATCGGCAGATGCGCCAGCGGGGGAAGGCGCACCTTGTCCGACCCGAGCTGGCTGCCGATCTCCGCCTTTTTCTGCTGCTTGTCGTAGACGCAGATGACGGTCACTTTCGCTTTCGACCCCTTGGGAATGCCGGAGACCAGCGCCAGGCCATAGTGTTCGCTCCCGGTCGGATCGACGACGACCAGGGGGTGGGCAATCTGCTCGCCGACCGCCTCGGTGCATTTAAGCTCGACATCGCGGGCGAACTGTTTCCAGGCCTCGTCGGAGGAGGCGCCGGCAGTGGTTGCCGCCGAGAGCAGGGCAAGCCCCACGGCAACTGCGATATTGCGTCCGTGCATTATGTCTGTCCCCCCTCTGGCGGCCGCCATTGCGGCAAAACCGGCTCTTCGAGCATAAGATGCATCTGGCTGAAATAAAGGCAAATTTTCTGTCAGGCGACCGTTTTTTGGCATTTGGCAGGTTGCCTCCTCCGGGTTCCGCTCCTATGTTCCGCTCACCTGCCCAAGGATGCAATCTGTTGCCAAAAGGAGATAAGACCATGGCTTTCGAATTGCCTGCACTTCCCTATGACTACGAAGCTCTCGTCCCTTACATGTCCAAGGAAACCTTGGAATTCCACCACGACAAGCACCACAAGGCCTATGTCGACAACGGCAATAAGCTGGCGGCCGAGGCAGGCCTGAGCGACCTTTCGGTCGAGGACGTCGTCAAGAAGTCCTTCGGCACCAATGCCGGCCTGTTCAACAATGCGGCCCAGCATTACAACCACATCCATTTCTGGAAGTGGCTGAAAAAGGGCGGCGGCGGCAACAAGCTGCCCGGCAAGCTCGAGAGCGCCTTCGCCTCCGACCTCGGCGGCTATGACAAGTTCAAGGCCGATTTCATTGCTGCCGGCACCACCCAGTTCGGCTCCGGCTGGGCCTGGGTTTCCGTCAAGAACGGCAAGCTCGAAATCACCAAGACCCCGAACGGCGAAAACCCGCTCGTCCACGGCGCCACCCCGATCCTCGGCGTCGACGTATGGGAACACTCCTATTACATCGACTACCGCAACGCCCGCCCGAAATACCTCGAAGCCTTCGTCGATAGCCTCATCAACTGGGACTACGTCCTGGAACGCTACGAAGCCGCTGCGAAGTAAATTTCGGTATTCGGTTCGATTGATTTGCACCCGGCGCTGAGGTCAGCGCCGGGTGTTTTTGTTGATTGGTCAGGACTGAACCCGAAAGCACCGAACGCCGCATGCTCTCGGAAATTGCGGTCGAACGTTCAGCCCTCATCCTGAGGTGCAGTTCGCAGAACTGCCTCGAAGGACGGGCGCTTGGGCGGATGTCGCGGCGTCTTGAAAGTAGCGGGCGGAGGTGGCCATCCCTCGTGGTTCGAGGCCCGCCACCTCCGCCTTCGCTCCGGCAGCGAGGCACCTCATCATGAGGAATGGGGCGGCAGCGCCAACGATTGCCTAAGCCACCTCCATATTTTGTTTCAGTGGCGCATCCTCCGATCTTGCGCTATACGTGTATAGCAAATGGAGACCGGATCATGTTGGCCTTGCGACTGCCGCCTGAAATAGAGACGCGTCTGGATGAGCTTGCCAAGAAAACCGGACGCAGCAAGAGCTTTTATGCTCGCGAAGCTATTCTTGCTCATCTCGATGATATCGAAGATGTATATCTCGCCGAAAGACGCCTGGAAGACCTTCGAAGCGGGAAAAGCGACACAGTTCCTCTTTCTGACCTGATGAAGCAGTATGGCCTGGAGGATTGAATTCCAGCGGTCTGCTGAGCGCGAACTTCAAAAACTTGGGCACGAGGCGGCCCGCAGAATCCTTACATTTCTCAACGATCGGATTGCCAACCTAGACGATCCCCGGTCGATCGGAGAAGCGCTAAAAGGCTCGGAGCTTGGGGATTTTTGGAAGTATCGCGTCGGCGACTACAGGATCATCGCGCATATTGATGACAGTACTGTGAGGATTTTTATAGTGCGTGTGGGCAATCGAAGAGAGGTATATAGGCGCTGAGAACTCAGGCCGATCGCCCCCCTAAGCCACCTCCGGCTTCGAGACCCACCCGCTCACCCATAGCTCCCGCAACCCTTCTCCTTCCCCCTTGAACCACCGCCCCGCCGCCTCGCAGTGCTCGATGCGGTCGCTGCGGAAGTTGCGGATGGCCTGGCGCAGTTCGCACCAGGCGACGATGTTGGCGGTTTGCGAATAATAGATCAGCGCGATCGGCCGGATCGTCCTCTCGGTGGAGTTGCCGTACTCGTCGCGATAGCCGATCTCGAGCTTCTCCTCGTCGCGGATGGCGCGGCGCACCAGCGCCAGGTCGATGCCTGAAGGCGAGGGGAGACCGGCTCCCCAGACATGCAGCGCATTGGCGTCGAGCGCCTGGCGCAGCGGTTGCGGTACGGCACCGGCAATCTTGCGGCTCACCTGTTTTGCCGCCTGTTTCAGTTCGCCGTCGCCCGTCCGCTCCAGAAGCGCCAGCGCCAGAACGATCGCCTCCATCTCCTCGATCGAGAACATCAGCGGCGGCAGGTCGAAACCGGGCCGGAGGATATAGCCGATGCCGCGCTCGCCCTCTATCGGCACCCGCATCGCCTGCAGGGCTGCGATATCGCGATAGACCGAGCGCACCGTCACCTCGAGCTTCTCGGCGATCGAGGCCGCTGTCACCGACCGCTTCGCCAGCCGCAGGATCTGGATGATCTCGAACAGGCGCGACGCCTTGCGCATTTTAGTGTCTCCCGACCAACACTCCTGACAATACCCCGTCAGTTGGCCTGCCGTATAAAACCACCCATCACACTGGCAAACAAGGAGATCCGCAGGAGAATTCCCTCGGATCATGATGGACAACTGACATGGCTTACAGCGAAAATCTCTGGCTCTATTTCATTCTCCTCTTCGGCATCATCATCGTGCCCGGCATGGACATGCTGTTCGTGCTTGCCAATGCGCTGACCGGGGGCAGGAGTGCCGGCCTCGCGGCGACAGGCGGCATCATGCTCGGCGGCGCGGTCCATGCCTTCAACGGCGCGCTCGGCATCGGGCTATTGGCGAGTTTCCTGCCCTGGCTGTTCAATCCGCTGCTCGTCGTCGGTGCGCTCTACATGGGCTGGATCGGCGTGACGCTGATGCGCAGTTCGATCACGGTCGGGAGCACCTTGGCCGGTAGCCATTCCTCCTGGCGCGCCTTCCGGCAGGGCGCCGTCACCTGTCTGATCAACCCCAAGGCCTATCTGTTCATGCTCGCCGTGTACCCGCAGTTCCTGAAGCCGGCCTATGGTCCGATCTGGATCCAGGGCGTCATCATGGGGCTGATGACGGTCGGCGTGCAGCTCGCCGTCTACGGGACGCTTGCGGTCACCGCAGGGCGCAGTCGCGATCTCCTGATATCCAACCCCGGCGCCACGGCGCTCGCGGGCCGCATCGCAGGCGCACTGCTGGTCGTAGTCGCAGCACTTGGCCTGTGGCATGAATGGCGGGCATCATGACCGAAGGCTTAAGCAAGCGGAAACAATAGCTTGGGCTGATCGCATTGAATCATTTTGGCAACGCCCTAAAGTAAGCCGGGAGCAACGATGTTTGAAATGCCGGGGGCAGCGACATCAGGCTCGATGATCCGATGTTTCGGAAATATGACACTGATTTTATTGAACTATCACCACTTTGTTACTTCATCGCCGGCGTCAAAACCGGCAAACATGACACCGCGAATAAAGCCCACCGCATATGCGGCCAGATCACAGGAGTGGGACTATGAATTGGAAAGCGATTGCGACAGCAGTGGTGTTTGCGGGCGTGGCCTTCGGCTCCGTCGTCGCGGCAGACGGCACCCATGACAGCCGTGTCGCGTTGATGAAGAAGGTCGGCGGCGCTGCTGGCGCACTCGGTGCCATCGCCAAGGGCGACAAGCCGTACGACGCCGATGCCGTCAAGGCGGCGCTGACGACGATTGCCGAAACCGCAAAGGTTTTCCCCGACCAGTTCGGCCCGAGCAGCGACAAGGCCGACAAGGAAGTCAACCCAAAACTCTGGGACAACATGGACGACTTCAAGGCCAAGGCTGCGAAACTTTCCAGTGATGCAGAGCTGGCGCTTGCCCAGCTTCCGGCCGATTCGGCCGGCGTCGGCGCAACGCTGAAGACGCTCGGTGCCGACTGTGGCGCCTGTCATCAGGCCTATCGCATTCTGAAGAATTAGCGATGGGCGCAGTCGCGGGGCCAATCCTCGCGGTTCGAGGTATACCGAAACACCTTCTCCCCCCGGGGAGAAGGTGGCCCCGAAGGGGTCGGATGAGGGGCTTCCGTCCGCCCAATGCTCAAGACAAGCACCCTCTAGCTGTACCGCCCCCTCATCGCCTCGCTCCGCCCGGCACTTCTCCCCAAGGGGAGAAGGGGGAGGCCGCGGCACCGACAGTGGTAGCCCGCAACATGCGGGGAGAAACCCTCTCCAGATGCAGTGGTCGTTCCTGCCAGTTCTCGGGGGTGTGCGTCGGTGGCATCCCTGCTAGTCTTTTTGCCCGAAGCGGTCTTCAAGGGATGATGTCATGGTTGCACGGTTCACAAGATGGCTTCTCTGTCTCGTCGGCGCGGCCCTCATCGGCTTTGCGGCCTTCTATTTCATCACCAAACCGGCACCGTTTCCCGAGAGTCATTGGGCCGGCCTCGGCGATCCCGATATCAAGAACGGCGAAATGGTCTTCTGGGCCGGCGGCTGCACGAGCTGTCACGCAGCTGAAAAGGCCACGGGTGATGCAAAGCTGGTTCTGTCGGGCGGCCTCGCGCTGAAAAGCCCCTTCGGCACCTTCCATGTGCCGAATATCTCGCCCGATGAAAAAGCCGGCCTCGGCGCCTGGACGCTTGCCGATTTCGGCAACGCAATGAAGCGCGGCGTCGGCAAGGGCGGCGAGCATCTCTACCCGGCCTTCCCCTATGGCTCCTACTCGAGAATGACCGACAAGGACGTCAACGACCTCTGGGGCTTCCTGAAGACCTTGCCGAAAAGCGACAATGTCGCGCCGCCGCACGAGCTGCCCTTCCCATTCAACATCCGGCTGGCGCTAGGCGGCTGGAAATTCCTTTATTTCAACGACCAGCCGCGCGTCGTCCTCGCCAATGCCGACGACAAGATCAAGCGCGGCCAATATCTTGTCGAAGGCCCCGGCCATTGTGGCGAATGCCACACCCCACGCGATGCGTTCGGGGGTTTTCTGAACGGCAAGTGGCTCACCGGTGCGCCAAACCCCGAGGGCAAGGGCCGCATCCCCGACATCACGCCGGGCTCGAAGGCGGTCGGTTCCTGGAGCGCAAGCGACATCGCAAACTATCTCGAGACCGGCTTCACGCCGGATTATGACAGCGCCGGCGGCTCGATGGCCGAGGTCCAGCAGAACATCGCCCACCTCCCGGCCTCCGACCGCGAGGCGATCGCCGCCTACCTGAAGGTGGTACCGTCGCATTGATGCAACAATAGCTTGGCATTCTGCAGTTTCGGTAGCGCCGAAGACCAATTCATGGTTGCAGGATCGCTGTATATGCTTATTTATATGTATGCTTTGAAGCTCATGCGAATGTTTTGCAGGGGATTTTCTCGTGGCCTACAAAGGCATTTTATGCATTTCGAGCGCAAGTTTGGCGCTTTGCATGTCCGCTGAAACGTCCCAGGCAGCATGTAATCTCACTGCCACCGTTGGCGACAGCAACTACGTGTGCGACAGCGGAACCAGTCCGCAGCTGAACGACCTCGACGGCAACAATACGCTGATTTTCCCCGTTGGAGGTACCGGCCTGGTCACGGGAAGCGTGACGTTCGGCAATGGCAACGACACTGTCCAGATGAATTCCGGTATTATTCGTGGGCAGCTTATCCAGCAGGGCGGCAACGACAAGATTACAATTACCGCGGGTGAGGTCGATGGTCTTGTCAGCCAAGGCCTTGGCAACGACGATTTCCAGATGAGCGGCGGCGCCATAGCCTCGTTGGACCAGGGCGCGGATCTGGATACTTTTTCGATGTCCGGCGGCCGGATTGTCGGTACCTTCAACGGCGGTGACACCGTCGTGATTACGGGTGGGCGCATCGGCGCCGTCAATCTGGAACTCAACGACAACACATTCACCATGTCCGGGGGCACCATCGACAGTAACGTGGTGAGCCTCGGGGGTGTCGACACTATCTCCGTCTCGGGCGGTACTATCTTCGGCGGCATCAGCACCGGAGATGGACCCGACGTTGTCACTGTGACGGGCGGCAGCATATCGAGTGGCATACTGACCGGTAACGGCGACGATCGCTTCGTCTGGAGCGGCGGCGCCATCCTCAATGCCGTCCAGCTCGGGGCTGGCAACGACACCGCTATAGTGTCGAACGTCTTCCTGACGAACAATACTGGCGCCGCGAACCAGCTTTTTGCGGGTACTGGAACGGACAGCCTGACGCTGAGCAATGTCCTTGCCGACCGCCTGGCGCGCTTCAACAGCTGGGAAAACATCTCGATCACCAACAACACGCTGTTTGTGTTTGGCGGTAACCTCGTCCTTGGCGATGCGGGGACGGGCACCGGCACACTTTCGGTGGACGCGTCCAGTACGATTGTCGCCGGTTTGAATGTGGCGCTATTGCCGTTTAATTCGGCGCTGCTGGTAAACCTCAACAATTCGGGCACTATTGATCTCACCAAAAATCCAGTCGCGACGGACAGCCTGACCATCAACGGCAACTACACCGGAAATGGCGGTTTCCTGCTTTTGGACACGGTGCTCGACGCCGACGCCTCGCCTTCCGACACGTTTGTCATATCACGAGGCACGGTGACCGGGACGACCGGTGTCACCATCGTCAACCATGGCGGACTTGGCGGCCTGACGACCCAGGACGGCATCCTTGTCGTCCAGGGTATCAATGGCGCCAGCACCGGCTCCGGCACATTCGCTCTCGGCAGCGACGTTGCCGCCGGCGCCTACGAGTATTTGCTGTTCAAAGGCGGTGTATCGGCCGGATCGACGGAGAACTGGTACCTGCGCTCGGAGCTGATCCCTCCGCCTCCACCTCCGACACCTCCGACGCCGCCTGAGCCTCCAACGCCTCCTGAGCCTCCGATCCCGCTCTATCGCATCGAGGTGCCCACCTATTCGGTGATCGGGCCGGCTGCGCGGGAAGCCACGCTGGCGACGCTCGGAACGGTGGAGGAGCGCCGCAGCGAGCTGAGCGCTGGCAACGGCGAGAGTTATGTCTCGGCGGGCTGGGTACGTACTTTCGGCAATTCGACAAGCGAGAAATGGTCGGGCACGGTCGATCCGTCGATCCACGGATCACTTTACGGCATAGAGGCCGGTGTCGACTTATATGGCCATGAAACTGCAAGCGGACATCGCGACATCGCCGGTCTGTTCGCCGGCTACTCTCATTTTGACGCCGATGTGAAAGGGTTTGCGCTTGGCCGGCACGACCTCAAGACCGGTAGCCTCGATCTCGATGCGACGAGTGTCGGCGCCTACTGGACCCACACCGGACCCTCCGGCTGGCACCTGGACGGCGTCGTCATGGGCACCTGGTTCGGCGGCGATGCCCGATCCACCCGGGGCGTTGGCATCGACATCGGCGGATCGGCTTTGACCGTGTCGCTGGAAGCCGGTCAGCCCGTATCCTTGTCTGAGAGCTGGACGATCGAACCGCAGGCGCAGCTGATCTGGCAGCAACTGTGGCTGGACAATCAGACCGACCACTATTCTTCCGTCCGGTTCGACACAGACGACAGCCTGACCGGCCGCATCGGCGCCCGTCTGCAGGGCCGCTACCAGCTTGAGAGGGGAACGCTGAAACCATACCTCAACGCCAATCTCTGGCATTCGTCGAGTGGAGCTGACGTCGTGACGTTCGGCGCTGATCCGATCAGGACCGAACTTGGAGGCACTTCGGTCGAGCTCGGCGGCGGTGTGAGCTACGAATTCACCAAATCTCTTAGTGCCTTTGTGGCCGCAAACTATGCCTTCAATATCGATAGCAATCACTTCGAGACCGTTTCCGGCAATGTCGGCCTCAAGATCAGATGGTAGGAGGGCGGCTCCTACCGCCAGACGATCGCCGCAACCTAAAGGCAGTATAGTCGCCTTAATGCAACACTAGTTCTGCAATCTAAAATTTTATCTATTTTACAGTGCAAATTTAGGGTTGCATGACCTCGTCATATGGCTTCTGAACCTCACGTGGATGTTTCATTTGGGGGTTCGGTCGTGGTCAATAGAGGCATACTATACCTTTCGAGCTCGGGTCTGGCACTTTGCATGTCGATCGAAGGTTCGCAGGCAGCATGTAATCTCGCGCCGACCTCCGGTAACAGCAGCTACATATGCGATAGCGGTACCAGTCCCCAATTGAACGACAACAACGGCGACAATACGCTGACCTTCCCGGCTGGAGGGACTGGCTCGGTCACGGGAAACGTCACGTTCGGGAGTGGCGCCGACACCGTCCAGATGAATTCCGGTACTATTCATGGGCAGCTTGAGCAGGGCGACGGTGCCGACCACCTGATAATTACGGCAGGTGAGATCAGTGGATCCGTCAACCAAAGCGTTGGTGTCGACGACTTCCAGATGACGGGGGGCAGCATTGCCTCGTTGGATCAGGGCAACGGGCTGGATACTTTTTCAATGTCCGGCGGCCGCATTAACGGGCTCTTCACGAGCGGTGACCGCGCGGTGATTACAGGTGGGCGCATTGGCACCGTCGAACTGGTTGTTTGGGACAACGTATTCACCATGTCGGGCGGTACCATCGACCATGACGTGACAGCCACCACCGGTAAAGACACCATTTCCATTTCGGGCGGCACAATCGGCGGCACCATCGACACCGGAGGCGGTCATGACGTTGTCACGGTGACAGGCGGCAACGTTGGAAAGGGCATAAATACCGGCGACGGCAACGATAGCTTTGTCTGGAGCGGCGGCATCATCCTCGATCCGATCCGGCTCGGGGCAGGCAGCGACACTGCTTCGCTGTCGGATGTCGCCTCGGCCAACATTGGCAGTATGACCAGGCTTTCCGGTGGCGCGGGAACCGACAGCCTGACACTGAGCAATATCTTTGCCGACGGCCTGCCGCGCTTCGATAGTTGGGAAAATATCGCGGCCACCAACGCGACGCAGCTTCTGTTTGGCGGCGACCTGATCCTTGGCGATGCCGGCACGGGCACCGGCAGAATCTCGCTGGACGCCTCAAGCACGATCTCCGCCGGCGGGTTGAACGCATCGATCGCCGCATTCACGCATGGAAAGCTCGCCAATCTATTCAACGCAGGCCACATAAATCTCACTGGCAATTCCAGCGCGTCGGACAGCTTCACTGTCAAAGGCAACTACACCGGGCAGGGTGGGCACTTGCTGTTGGATACGGTCCTCGGCGCCGACGGTTCGGCTTCTGACAAGCTGATAGTATCAGGCGGCGCTGCGACCGGATCGACGGGTATTGATATCACAAATCGTGGCGGGCTCGGCGGGCTGACGACGCAGGATGGCATACTCGTCGTCGAGGGCATCAACGGTGCGAACACGGGCTTCGGCACATTCGGTCTCGGCAGTAATGTCGCCGCCGGCGCGTATGAATATTATCTTTTCAAGGGTGGGGTGACGTCGGGATCGGCGGAAAACTGGTATCTGCGCTCATCCCTCAAGCCGGTGCCCACTCCAACGAAGCCGCCGATGCTGCCGGAAAAAGAGGGCGGCAGGCCCCCGGGACTCCTGTTTGCCGTTCCCCCCTCAGTCGAGTTGCTTCCGCCGCTCGCTCTCGTGCCAGATTTCCCTGAGGCTCCCGCGACCACACCGGCGCTGCCGCCGGCCCCTGTGCCTGAAGCCCCGGAGGTTCCCGCGACCACACCGGCGCTGCCGCCGGCCCCTGCGCCTGAAGTCCCGGAGGCTCCCGCGATCACACCGGTCCCGCCGCCGGCCCCCGCGCCGGTCCCCCCTGAGGTTCCCGCAACCACACCGGCGCTGCCGCCGGCCCATGTGCCTGAAGCCCCGGAGGTTCCCGCGACCACACCGGTCTCGCCGCCGGCCCCCGGGCCTGAAGCCCCCGAGGTTCCCGCGACCACACCGGTCTCGCCGCCGGCCCCCGGGCCTGAAGCCCCCGAGGTTCCCACGGCCACACCGGCTGAACCGCCGGCCCCCGAGCCGGAACTCCCTGAGGTTCCCGCGACCACACCGGCTGCACCTCCGACCTCGGTGCCCGAAACCGCCGCGGCCCCTCTCGTGCCACTTCCGGGTGAAGAAACTGGGCCCCCGCCCGCGGGAGCCACGCCCTTGCACGACAATGTCGTTCCGCTCTATCGCCTGGAAGTGCCGACCTATTCGGTGATCGCGCCGGCGGCTCGCGAGGCGGCCATGGCGACGCTGGGTACATTTCACGACCGGCGCGGCGACCAGGGAATCGTCGATACGAACGATTATATTTCAGCAGCTTGGCTCAGAGCCTTCGGTCAGGCGACCAAGCAGACATGGTCGGGCACGGTCGACCCGTCGATCGATGGCGACCTTCACGGAATTCAGGCGGGCATCGACCTGTTCGGCTCCGAAACCGCGGAAGGTCAACGCGATGTCGCAGGCCTGTTTCTCGGCTATGCGAGCCTCGACGCCGATATCAAGGGCCAGGCGCTTGGCCGCAGCCACCTGAAGACCGGCAAGCTCGATCTGGACGCCACCAGCGTCGCCGGATATTGGACCCACATCGGCCCCTCCGGCTGGTATCTCGACGGCATCGTCATGGGTACATGGTTCGGCGGCGATGCGCGATCCACCCGGGGCGTCGGCGTCGGCATCGGCGGGTCCGCCGCTACCGTGTCACTGGAAGGCGGTGCGCCGATCCGTCTGTCGGACAACTGGTCGCTCGAACCGCAGGCGCAGGTGATCTGGCAGCATCTGTCGCTCGACGACCAATCCGACCGCTATTCGTCCGTCGCCTTCGATAACGACGACGGCGTAACCGGCCGCATCGGCGCCCGTCTGCACGGCAATTATCAGCTCGATCAAGGGACGCTCAGGCCATATCTGAAGGCCAATCTCTGGCATGCCTTCAACGGTACCGACGCGCTGACGTTCGGCGTCGACCCGATCAGGACCAGGCAGGGAAGCACTTCGCTCGAGCTTGGCGGCGGCGCAACCTACGACTTCACCAAATCGCTTAGCGCCTTCGCCACCGCAAGCTATGCCTTCAATATCGGTGGCAATCACCGCGAGACCGTTTCCGGCAATATAGGGTTGAGGCTGAAGTGGTAAGGGGAGGGCGCGCCGCGCCTTCATTCCAGCGCAATTAGCCTGAAATCTGCACCCGGATATGGTTGCAACTCAGGACCAGGCAGGGAAGCACTTCGCTCGAGCTTGGCGGCGGCGCAACCTACGACTTCACCAAATCGCTTAGCGCCTTCGCCACCGCAAGCTATGCCTTCAATATCGGTGGCAATCACCGCGAGACCGTTTCCGGCAATATAGGGTTGAGGCTGAAGTGGTAAGGGGAGGGCGCGCCGCGCCTTCATTCCAGCGCAATTAGCCTGAAATCTGCACCCGGATATGGTTGCAACGAAGCTGGAGGCAGGGCGGGCCGTCATGGAAGCAAGGGCGATACAGGACGTTCCCTATTTCAGCTAGTGGGAAGCACCTGACTTGACCGCTGCGGTACTGGCTGAAGGCGCATCGACAGCGCTTCTCAAGGACGCCCGATGGGCGTCCTCTGGCGCAGCCAATGTCGAAGAATATGCACGCTGGGCCGGCAACCTGTGCGGCATGGCCTGTTTGAAGATGATCCTCGCCGCCCGCACCGGCGATATAGTGCCAACCGTTTCCCTCGCCATGCAGTGCAAGGAATATGGCGGCTATGCTGTCGATCCCGAGGGCAATATCAAAGGCCTGATCTATGCGCCCTTCGTGCCTTTCGTGCGCGAAAGGTTTGCCATCGACGCTGGCGTCGTCACCGATATCTCCGCAGCCAATATCCCCGATATCCTTGCCGGATCGCAATTCTTCATCGCTTCCGTCCATCACTCCATCCGCTGGCCGGATACGGAGCCACCCTCCAGAGGCGGCCACCTGGTCCTCGTGACGGCGGCGACGCCCAATATCCTGCGATTTCACAATCCGTCGGGACATAACCTCGCCGCACGGGAAAACGTCGAATTGCCGATTGACGTCTTCAGCAGGTTCTTCGCCGGGCGCGGCATCGCGATCGGGTTCGGCTAACCGGCGTCGCGCGCATCGCCGCTCAAGCCAGCGCCTGCAGATAGCGCATGCCGGTAACCGGGCGGGCGGTGAAGTCCATATTTTCGTAGAAGCGGTGGGCAAGCACATTGCCGGTGGCGGCACTGACCGAGAGGTAGCCGCAGCCGGCCTTGCGTGCGGTCTCGCGGGCGCGGTCGACGAGGTGCTGGCCGATGCCGTTGCCGCGGTGTCCGTCGCGCACGAAGAGGTGATGCAGGTCCATGCCGCGCTGGCCCTCTTGCGCCCTGTAGAGCGGCACTAGGATGGCGTAGCCGAGAAGATGACCGTCCGCTTCCGCCACCAGTGCGGTGATCCAGGGCATCGCGCCGAAGAGGTCGCGTTCCAGCTGTTCCGGGGTGATGGCGGCCGCGTCGCCGTGGTGTGCGGCGAGGAGCTTGATCATCTCGTTGAGTTCGGGGAGATCGCGGGTCCTGGCGGCGCGAATGTTCAGCACCGGTGAGCGGGTCAGTGAAATTTCGCTGTCTTCGAGCATGGTCTCTGCGTCCTTTTTCGAAATGCCGTCAGGACGCTGCTGTCGCATACAACAAAGCCGCCTGACGGCGGCTTTGTTGACATGAAGATCTGTCGGCCGCCCTCTAGAGGTACAGCCAAAAATACGAGCTAACATTGTGCGCGTGCTTGATCATGACTGGTTAAATGATCCGAAATCCCGGTTTTGTCAATGGGGGGCTCTTCAGTCGAAAGGCTTCCATCTTCACAAGGAATATACTATACCCCCCTATAGTATTTAAAGAGGCCGCCATGTCCCATACCGTCCGTGAACAGACCAAGCTGCTTTCGAGGGTCCGTCGCCTCAAGGGGCAGATGGAAGCTGTGGAGCGGGCGTTGGAGGCGGAGCGGCCCTGCGGGGAGATCCTTCAGCTGCTCGCCTCGATCCGCGGCGCCTTGACGGGATTGACCGGAGAAATCCTTGAGGATCATCTCGAGGAACATGTTCTGCAGGCCGAGAGCGATACGGCCAGGCGACAGGCGGTGTCGGAGATTTCGGACGTGTTGAAGACCTATCTCCGATGATCGCCAATCGTGAAAATTACTGGAGATGAGCCAATGAGCATATCGAACGATAGCCTGAGCCACGAACATGTCTTCCTCGGCTCTGACCATCAGCGCAACGAGCGGCGCGTCTGGTTCGTCATCGCGCTGACCACGGTCATGATGATCGTCGAAATCGTCGGCGGAACGATCTACGGGTCGATGGCGCTGGTGGCGGACGGCTGGCATATGTCGACCCACGCCAGTGCGTTGCTGATCGCGGCGCTCGCCTATCTCTATGCCCGCCGCCAGGCCCGCAATCCGCGCTTCACCTTCGGCACCGGCAAGCTCGGCGATCTCGCCGGCTTTGCCAGCGCCATTGTCCTGGCGCTGATCGCTCTTCTAATGGCGTGGCAAAGCGTGGTTCGGCTCGAAAATCCGGTGGCGATCGATTTCAACCAGGCGATCCTGGTTGCGGTCGTCGGCCTCGGCGTCAACATCGCCAGCGCCTTTCTGCTCCGGGAAGATCATGGTCATTCCCACCACGGCCACGCGCACGGCCACAGCCACCATCACGATCACCACCATGATCACGGGCATGCCCAGGCCGGCGCCGACAACAATCTGCGCTCGGCCTATACCCATGTGATCGCCGATGCGATGACGTCGGTGCTGGCGATTGCGGCGCTCGTGCTTGGCCGGCGCTACGGCTGGGTATGGCTCGATCCGCTGATGGGTATCGTCGGCGGCCTGGTCATCGCTCAATGGTCGTGGAGCCTGATGCGCTCGGCCGGCTCGGTGCTTCTCGACGTCGTGCCCGCTGACGAGGAACTGCCGGCCGAAATCCGCGCGGCCATCGAGACCGGCGACGACAGGATCACCGATCTCCACGTCTGGCAGGTCGGCCCCGGCCACCACGCGGCCATCGTCGCAGTTGCCTCGGTGCAGCCGCGCGAGCCGTCCTTCTACAAATCGAAACTGGCATCCCTCGACGAGCTGTCGCATGTCACGGTCGAGGTGACGCCGCTGCGCGCTGCATGAAGCAGGGGATGCGCAGGACAGACGCTTGCCATATTCTCCGCGTAGCTCAGAATCCGCCTGATTCTGCCGGGAGGCCCTGCATGTCCGATATCATTTCACGCCGCCGACTTCTTGTCGGTACGGCGCTGCTCTTTCCCGCTTTGACATTTGCAGTCGCGGCGCGCGCCCAGACTGCAGGCGACGTCGTTCCCCCGGAGGAAGCTGCGCCCGCCGACACCAAGGCGGTGGACAATGCTGAAAAGCAGCTGGCTGATCTGGAAAAGAAGATCGGCGGCCGGCTCGGCGTTTCCGTGCTCGACACCGAAACCAATATCTCGCTCGGCTACCGCGAAACGGAGCGTTTTCCCCTCTGCAGCACGTACAAGCTGCTGGCGGCGGGCTTCGTCCTGTCGCGGGTCGACCGGGGCGCTGAAAAGCTCGATCGCCGCGTCACATTCGGCAAGGATGTGCTCGTGACCTATTCGCCGGTGACCGAGAAACACGCCGACACCGACGGCATGACCATCGCCGAACTCTGCGAAGCAGCGATCACGATGAGCGACAATACGGCCGGAAACCTGCTGCTCGACAGCTTCGGCGGACCGCCGGTGCTGACGGCCTGGCTGCGGACGCTCAACGATACGGAGACCCGCCTCGACCGGAAGGAGACGGAGGTCAACGAGGCAAAGAAGGGCGATCCCCGCGACACGACGACGCCTGACAGCATGCTCGATACAGTCGGGGGGCTGACGCTGGGCGATACATTGAGCGACGCGTCGCGGGAAGCGCTTGCCGGATGGATGGTCGCCAATACGACCGGCGGTCAACGCCTTCGCGCCGGGTTGCCGACGGAGTGGAAAGTCGGCGACAAGACCGGCACCGGCGACAATGGGTCGTACGCCGACGTCGCCATCATCTGGCCGGCGGACCGCGGCCCCATCTTGATCGCGGCCTATGTCACCGAGGCCACGGCGCCTATCGCCGACGTCAATACCGTCTTCGCCGAAGTCGGCAAGATCGTCGCCGGCATGGTGTAGGACGGGCAAATCTCATAGAAATCAAGGTGATACGGCGCTGATGTGAATCAAAACCGTATCGTCTTCATGTGGTTTGGAATTAGGTCAGCCGATTGCCAGGCCGGAGCCACTGTCGCTTGCCTCAGCGTCGTCGCCCTTTGCCGTGCCGTCCACGCCGAGCTTCTGCTTGATCTCCGTGGCGATCTCGTCGTTGATCGCCTTCTGGTCGGCGGCGGAAAGCTGCGAGAACTGATCTTCCGTCATATGGTGGGCCGAAAGGTACTGGGCGCGGATCTTCTCGGCCGGCGTCATGCTCGCAAGCTTGGCGAATTCGGCGAGCAGGTCCTCGGACGAGGTGTCTGCCGCAGCCGTATCACCTGAAGCCGTTGCGTCGTCGGTTGCCTCTGCGACAGACGATGCGCTGCCGGAGGACGCGCCGCCCGACTGGCTGAGCCAGAATCCTGATGAGATGGAGGAGGGGATGCCGCTTGACGTCACCGATGGTGCGGCAGCCTTCTGTTCCGCTTCGTCGTCGGGAAGCGAAAACGGCGTGCTGTCGTCGTTGGAACCGGTATCCGATTTGGACAGGGGGCTGCTGTAATAGCTCTGAAGCGCGTGATGGACTTTCATGGTCGATTCTCCCTGGGGCGTAGTCCCGAAAGGTGCAGGGCAATTTCAGGATAAGATGCTGTAAAATCAAATGGGTAGAGCGAGATGATGATTCTCGATTGGATCATCCTGTTCTAGAGATGCGAGAACGGTGACCGCGCAATCCTGCCCGGACCTTGCGTGCGCGGCAGCGCCCCTCGCCCTCACCCTCTCCCCGTAAGAACAGGGAGAGGGAACGACAGCGCGAGCAGCCGGATGAGGGGCCTTGCCTGATACAACAGCAGAGACAGCGCGCCTTGGTAGCCGCCCCCCGCCTTATGCCTGGTCTTCGGAAATGGGGCCGCCTGAGCGGCCCCATCTGATTTGCTACTGGATCATTTGCACAGCGGGCGGCGCGGCGGTTGCCTTCGAATAATCGGCACCAGGGCCGGAAGGCGGTGTCAGCGCATCGCCGGCACCCCACTCGGTCGGCTCTGCCGAAAGCGTGTATTTCAGCTGGCCACCATCGGCGATCTTCTCGAGTGGTAGCCACGAACCCTGATAGACGGCGCCATTGAGCTTCATCTCGCTGATGTAGCGAACGTCATCGAGCATCGCCTGCTTGTCCGTCCCGATGCGCACCTTCCGGCCGTTGCCAAGCCAAAGCGTGATGCCGGAAAACTGTGGCGTGGAGACCGCGAGACCGGCCTCGGATGGGATGACAGGGTAGAGGCCGAGTGCTGCCAGAACATACCACGCCGACGTCGCGCCCATGTCGTCATTGCCGGGCAGGCCACCCGGATTGAGCGAAAAGTTCTTCCGCATGATCACCGGGATGACGTACTGGCCATATTTCGGCGCCCCAGCCCAGTTGTAAGCCCAGGGCGTCTGGAAGCTCGGTTCGTTGCCGATGTAGAACTTGGTTCCACCTTCGCCAGCATTGAGATTCGAGCCAGTCGGTTCCGTTCCCTTGAACGGTTTGCTGTTGTCAAAGGAGAAAAGCGTATTCAACCGCGTGATGGCGGCGGCTTTGCCACCGAGTTTTCCGATCAGGGCCGTCCAGTCATGCGCGAAGGCCCAGAGATAGTGCGGTTCGGTCCCTTCGTGGAAGTTCCCGTTTTGCCAAACACCGGCCTTGTTCTTGGCGCGCAGCTTTATCTGGCTGGCACTGTCGTCAAATATGTTAGTCCAGTTTTTCGCCCGCAGGAACAGGCCGGCAATATCGGCCTGATCGCTACTGGCTGACGGCAGCTTGGAAAGAAAGGCCCCTGCGGAACGGTCGCTGGTGATCATCTCGACCGTTGCCGAAGACGCGTTCCACGCGGGTGTGGCGTCGGTTGCGATGTAGCCGAGGCTTAGATAGCCGGGCAGGGCAGGCTTGTCCGCGTTTCGCCCTTCGCTCAGTTTGTTGTTGCAGTGGCTGGTAGGGTCGAACACCGATTGGCGGACGAAGTCGCGCGCCTTTGCGAGATCGAATTTCTTGGCGCCAAATGCATAGGAACCGGCAATGACGTTGAGGGCATGGTCGCCTTGCATCGGAATGGTGTCTTCGCTGCCATCTACCCAATGAGGAAAGGCACCGCATTGCTGCGCGTCCGCAACCAGCGACTGCATCATCTCGCTGGCCTCGTCGGGGGCCACCAACGCGACGAGCTGCGCACCGGAACGGTATGTATCCCACATCGAGAAGCCGGAGTAATGGGTCTTGTATCCGGCGTCCTTGCCGTCGATCTTGAACGGATACTGCGAGACATTGGCTGTGTCGCGAACCGATAGCGTATCGTATGCCGCGGTCAGATCGTTTTGCTTCATGCTGCGATAGTCGCCGTTCACGTCGCTATAGACGGTTGGGCCGCTGAAGACGCGATAAAAGGCGGTATAGAACTTCTTCAGATTTTCGGTCGCCGCCGTCTTGAGCGCCGGCGTTGCCAGCTTGTCGATCGCTCCCGGCTTGCTCAGGTCCAGCTGGATCGTATTGAGCCGGTGGTTCCAGTTATCAGAGATTTGTTTCTTGATCTCGGCGAAGGATAGCGCGGAATTCTCGGTATCGAGATTGAGCTTGGCATTGTCGATGCTGACGGAAGAAATGCCGACCCGGAAATCCACGGTCTTGTCCGCGTCCGCCAGGTCGAACTGCAGCGTCGCAACATCGCCACCGGCGTCGGTGGCACTTGTCGATTTCAGAGGCTTGTTAAAGGTCGCATAGAAATAGACCGGCTGGGCCCAGGTGCCGTCGCAGAACGCGCTTGCAACGGCGTTGCCTGAGATGGATTTGCTGTCCGCTCCGATCTTGATGTCGACCAGACTGGGGTTGACGCCGTTGCTGTACTTGGCGCCGCTATTGTTCAGTTTCATGTTCATGATCAGAAAGGCCTTGGCAGCGTCGGCGTAGGTTAGCCGCATCGTGCCGGTGCGCGTCGTGGCAGTCAGTTCGGTTGTGATGCCGTTGCCGAATTTGACCTTGTAGTAGCCTGGTTCAGCGGCTTCATCGGTATGCGCGTAGGCAGCGCCTGAGCTGAGGCTCTGAGTGGCCGTATCGGCGGGGAGCATCGCGACAGCCCCCTGGCCGCGGCAGCCGGGGCCGTTCAGATGCGTTAGGTCGAAGAACTGGATGGTGGTGTCGGAGTAATAATATCCGCCGGACCCATAACCCCACGGCTGACCACTTCCCCTCGTATCGGGCCCGAAGCTCACCATGCCGAACGGCGTTTGCGCGCCGGGATTGACGTTGCCTGAGTGGCCGCCGCCGGTTTCGGTAATTTGTGTTCCGATAAACGGATTGACGAACTGCGTCAGGGCCACGTCCGCACGCGGGCGAAGAAATTCGACCGAATCGTTAATCGCTGTAAGTCGCGTCGTGAAGTCCGCGGTGTGGCTTGACAGCAGTTTGGTGACATCGTCGAGCGCTCGCGGCGTTGCGGCCAAACGTTCGGCAAGCGCTGCGGAGGCATCCGGGTCGTTGGCCGCAGTGGCAAGCGAGGCGGTCAGACTATCGACGTCGCTGAAAACCTTGGCCATGTCGCCGTCGGCCTTCGTCGCCTGCGTGAACTCAGCCTGCAGCACATTAGCCTGTCCAAGCAACACATTTAGCTTGTCCAGAACGTCCTGAGGCAGATCAGGTGTGGCTCGCACTGTGGCGATATCCGCAGTCGCTTTGCCGATGCCAGGCTCCAGCGCGGCAAGCGCCGCCCGATTGGCTTGAGCCAGCGGCAGCTTGCTCGAAACGGCCGGCACGTCGATCGCCGACATCTTCCAAAGCGTCAATGCCATGGCCTTCTTGTGGTCCGCGTCCGATCTGGCCTCCAGGGCCAGCAGTTTCTCTTGTGTTTCGTCGAGTGCAGCCGCGATAGCCATTTGCGCTTCCGCGAATGCGGCCGCTTTGGCCTTTTGCTCCTCGGCTAGAGCGGCCGTGGCAGCAATCGTTTTTTTTGCTTCATCCAGTGCGGCTGCAGTGGCCTTTTGCGCCTCGGCTAGCGCAGCTGTTTTGGCTGCTTGCTCTTCAGCCAGCATAGCCGCGGCAGTGGTGGCTTTTCGAGCTTCATCGAGGGCAGCGGTATTGGTTTTTTCGGCTTCGGCTTGCGCGGCCGTAGTCTCGTTATACGCTGTCACAATCTTGATATTATCGCGCTTGAGCGCATCCACCTCGGTCGTCAATAGGCCTAGGGCCTGCGCTCCGCTATCCGGCTTCGCCGCATCGGCAGTGAATGTGCTTGGCGCCGGCGGTGTCGCCTCCGCTGACTTCTTTGAATCGTTGCAGCCCACCAACATGGTGCAGCTGAGCAACGAGACGATAAACGTCCCCTTCGTCTTCATAAAATCTCCTCCCAATATAGAAACTTGAAAATCAGCAATTTAAATCGATTGCATAAGCAGATTGAAAAAAAGGATGCACAAGCATCCGTATGCATATCTTGTAAAATGATCTTTCTCGGCCGGTCAAAACTGCTTGAACTTCACGATGGTCTTCTCGCTGGCGCCCAATAGCGTCGCAAAGCCCTTTGTGAAGATAAGCGTTTCGGGCTCCTCCTCCCTCGCACTCCTCCTCAGCTGACTTGCTACACCGCTCTGCCAGTGTCAGTCAATTGTCACAATTAAACCGGCAAAACATTAGTTTGCGCTATTTAAGATTGTGAGCGGATGTGACCGGCTCCTCAGGGCAGCGTATAGGCCATGACATAGTCGCCGGGCTTGGTGCCGATCGAGCCGTGGCCGCCGGCGACGATCAGCACATATTGCTTGTTGTCGCCTGCGATATAGGTCATCGGCGTCGACTGGCCGCCAGCAGGCAGCCGTCCGCGCCAGAGTTCCCTGCCGGTGGTGAGATCGTAGCCGCGCAGATAGTTGTCGACCGCCGCGCCGAGGAAGGCGACGCCACCCTTGGTGATGATTGGGCCGCCGATGCCGGGCACGCCGATCTTGAAGGGCAGCGGCAGCGGCGTCATGTCCTGGACAGTGCCGTTCTTGTGCATATAGGCGATCTTGCCGGTTCGAAGGTCGGCGCCGGCGACATAGCCCCAAGGCGGCGCCTGGCACGGAACGCCGAGCGGCGACAGGAAGGGGCCGAGGAAGACGCCGTAGGGCGCCCCGTCATTGCGATTCAGCCCCTGTTCGCTTCCCTTCTGGTCCTGGCCTTTTGGCGGGATCTGGTCGCTCGGTATCAGCCGCGAGGTAAAGGCAAGATAGGTCGGCATGCCGAACATGACCTGGCGTTCCGGGTCGACCGCGACACCGCCCCAGTTGAACGTGCCGAAATTGCCGGGATAGATCAGCGATCCCTGCAGCGACGGCGGCGTATAGCGGCCCTCATATTTCAGCTGGTGGAATTTGATGCGGCAGGCGAGCTGGTCGAACAGCGACACCCCCCACATGTCCTTCTCGACAAGCGGATCCGGCATGAAGGAGAGATCGGAGAGCGGCTGCGTCGGCGATGCGCGGTCTTCGGGAATGGTGCCGGCGGGGGCGGGCACCTCCTTGACCGGGATGAGCGGTTCGCCGGTTCGCCGGTCGAGGACGTAGATGTCGCCCTGCTTGGTCGGGCCGACGAGCGCCGGCACGGTCGTGCCGTCCTTCCCCGTGATGTCTAGCAGCGAGGGCTGTGCGGGTACATCCATGTCCCAAAGATCGTGATGGACGAACTGGCGCACCCATTTGACTTGGCCCGTGGCGATATCGAGCGCCACGATCGATGACGAATATTTCTCGACGCTGGGGCTGCGGTTCATGCCGAGCTGGTCCGGCGGCTGGTTGCCGAGCGGCACGTAGATAAGCCCCAGTCCCTCGTCGACGCTGGAGACGGACCAGCTGTTCGGCGAGTTGGTGGTGTAGAACTGCCCCGCCGGCAACGGCGTCGTCACATCGGGATTGCCAGAGTCCCAGTTCCAGTCCAGCGCGCCTGTATTGATATCGAAGGCGCGAATGACGCCGGATTGTTCCTGCGTCGAGTAATTGTCGTTGACCGCGCCTCCGACGATGATCTTGCCGAGAACGGCCACCGGCGGCGATGTCGAGTAATAATAGCCGGCCGGATCATATTTCATATTGGTGTCGAGACGCAGCGTGCCCTTGTCGGCAAAGCTGGTGCACACCTGGCCATTGGCCGCATCGAGCGCAATCAGCCGGGCATCCGAAGTCGGCAGGTAGACCCGCTCGGCGCAGGCGCTGCCCGGAGGCGCTGCCACATCCCGGTAGTAGGTAACCCCGCGGCAGGTTTGGTGCTGGCGGTTTGGGTTCATGCCGGAGTTCGGGTCGTAGCGCCATTTTTCCTTGCCGGTCGCCGCGTCGAGCGCGATCGCCAGGTTATGCGGAGTGCAGAGGTAGAGCGTGTCGGCGATCTTCAGCGGCGTCACCTGATAGGTGGTTTCGCCGACATCGTCGGGACGCTTGACGTCTCCCGTCTGGTATTGCCAGGCAAGCTTGAGGTTGGCGACGTTCTGGGGCGTGATCTGGTCCAGCGGCGAGTAGCGCTGGCCATAGGGCGTGCGGCCGTACTGGTGCCATTCTCCATCAGGCACGTCGCCGCCCATCGCGGCTTTCGCTTGCACCGGAGTGTGGAGCGTCACCGGGCCGGGCAGTTCGCCGGCAAGATCGTGGGGATCGGTGGTCATCGAATAGATCGCGGCGCCGGCGGCAATGATGACAGGCACCGCCAGCGGCCAGGGATTGGCCGGGTATTGGCTGCCCATCGTGCTGCGGAAGCCGAGCGGACGGCGGATCCATGGCGTCAGCAGCCAGAGCCCGAGGATGATGATGAGGCCGCCGCGCGGGCCGAGCTGCCACCAGTCGAACCCCACCTCCCAGATCGCCCAGATCAGTGCTGCAAGGACCAGCAGCGCATAGACCCAGAGCGCCGCCGCGCGCCGCTTGAATAGCAGCACTGCCGTCGCCAGGAACATCAGACCGGCAAAGAGATAGAACGGGCTCCCGCCAAGCGCGACAAGCCACGCGCCACCGCCGCCCAGTGCCAATCCGATGAGGACGAAAAGGATCGAGGTAATGACGATCGCCATGCAGCAATTCCCGTGTCAATGCGGCCAAACGCCTGGCGCGACACCGAAGGTGACCGCCGGCCACGCAAGCAAATAGAGCAAGGCGGGTGCCTTTCAATGGCCACAATCTGACATTGAAGAATTTTGAGGACGAGGGCGCTTGCACGGATGCTCAGATAAGATTGCCTACCGTCAGGTCCCGCAGAAAGTTGCAAGCACCCGCTCGGAAACCTCGGGCGGCCGCGTATAGGGCGCGAAGGCCGGCTGGTCCTCATAGGGCTTTGCAAGCACCTCCAGCAGCGCTTCGAACAGCGAGAAATCACTCTCTTCGACTGCCGCGACGCTGGCCTGTTCGATCCGATGGTTTCTCGGGATGAACGCCGGGTTTACGGTCCGCATCGCCTTGGCGCGTTCGCTCGGCGATTGCCTATCGCGCAAAAGCCGTTCCCGCCAGCGGGAAAGCCAGGGCTCCGCCGCTTCGGATGATCTGAAGCCGCCCGTGAAAATCGCCTCGTTGGAAGCGCTCTCTGCAACATCGCAAAGCCGGCGGAAGGTCAGCGTGAAATCCGCCTCCTGCGTCTGCATCGTCAGGAGAAGCGCCTGGATGAGATCGAGGTCGCCGTCCTCGCCGCTGGCAAGGCCGATCTTCCGCCGCATGCCGTCGAGCCAGTGCGCCTGGAAGCGTTCGCCGAAGCTCTTGATCACCCCGTTGGCAAGCTCGACCGCGGTGTCCAGGTCCGGATCCAGCAGCGGCAGCAGCGTTTCGCCGAGCCGCGCCAGGTTCCATTGTCCGATGGCCGGCTGGTTGGCATAGGCATAGCGTCCGCGCTGGTCGATCGACGAGAACACTGTCGCCTGATCATAGGCGTCCATGAAGGCGCAGGGGCCGAAGTCGATCGTCTCGCCGGAGATCGTCATGTTGTCGGTGTTCATCACGCCATGGATAAAGCCGACATGCAGCCAGCGCGCAATCAGCGCCGCCTGTCGCTCGGTGACCGCTTCGAACAGCGCAAGGTAAGGGCGGATGCTGTCTCGAACATGCGGATAGTGCCGTTCGATCACATGGTCCGCGAGCGCCTTCAGGCCATCCGTATCGCCGCGCGCCGCAAAGAACTGGAAGGTGCCGACCCTGATATGGCTGGCCGCGACCCGGGTGAAGACCGCGCCGGGCAGGGCAGTCTCGCGATAGACCGGCTGGCCGGTCGTCACCGCCGCAAGCGCCCGGGTCGTCGGCAGCCCGAGCGCATGCATCGCCTCGCTGACGATATATTCTCGAAGCACCGGCCCGAGCGCCGCGCGCCCGTCGCCGCGCCGCGAAAACGGCGTCTCGCCGGCACCCTTCAACTGGATGTCGCGGCGCCTGCCATGGCGATCGATCACCTCGCCAAGCAAAATCGCCCGCCCGTCGCCGAGCTGCGGCACGAAATTGCCGAACTGGTGCCCGGCATAGGCCATCGCCAAAGGATCGGCGCCATCTGGAACGAGGTTGCCGGAGAAGATCGCTGCCCCTTCACGCTTCAGCCATTCGACATCCAGCCCGAGTTCCGACGCCAGCGCCTCGTTCAGCTTTATCAGCCGGGGCGAGGCGACCGTCGAGGGCATCTGCCGTGCAAAGAACTGCTCGGGCAGCCGTGCATAGCTGTTGTCGAACGGAAAATGCGCTTCTGGCGCGGTGCTGTCGCGAAGGGATTGGCTCATCAGCTTAAGGTAGGGCGCGTGGGCAGATGGCGCAAGGCAGGTCGGGAAGTCTTCGTCGGGACTTGCGACCGTTTCGAAGTAAGTAAAGCGATATAAATCATTCATTACTACTAAAGCAATTTATGATGGACTGCCCTGAAGAAGGGGTGATGACTATGCTTTGGTTCTTCTTCGGCTTTAACATGCGGCTCGGCCGGCTGCACTATTTCCTGAGCTGCATCGGGCTCGGCGTGGTCATGACGGCGATTATATTTGCGATGGTATCGTTCGCGTTCCGGAACGCCTCTCCAGGGACCGAGCCCTCGATAAGCGCATTTTTGATTCCAGCGCTTTTCCTGATCCCGCTGGTTCTGTGGGTCACGGTCAGCCTGCAGTCGATGCGTATCAGGGATATCGGCTGGAACCCGGCCTACGTCGTCCCGGCCTGGCTTCTGATCAGCGGTATCGACGCCTATGTGGCTTTCAAGATCCCGGAATGGTCGATCGGCAAGGAGCATACGCAGACAGTTGTCGGAGGGCTGGTGAACCTGTTCCTGACACTCGCCTTGATGTTCTGGCCCGGCAAAGGTTATGACGACGAGACCCCTGATTTCAGCGAGCCACGTCGCCTGAGAAGCGAGCCCTACACTCCGCCGCCCGCGCCGCCCAGAGCCGCCGCGCCCGCAATACGCAGGGATCCATCCGGTAAGCCAAGATTCGGCCAGCGGGGGCTTTGATTGGGGTGCAAGGAGGGGCTGTTATGCGGCGGAGCCCCCTCATCCGACCCTTCGGGCCACCTTCTCCCCGATGGGGCGAAGGAGATATGCCGCACCATCGATTCCCCCTTCTTCCCTCGGGGAGAAGGTGGCCCGGAGGGCGGATGAGGGGGCTCTCATTGCTCATTCCGGAATCTCAATAGACCTCCTGGCCGGATAAAAGCGAAGCACATCATCCCGCTCGAAAATCTTTCCCTCGATCGCCGCCAATATCGTCTCCAGCACCGCGCGTCGTTCGCGAAGGACTTCGTGGTTCCAAAACCTCAACACGGAATATCCATTTGCGTTCAGCCATTCCGTACGGATGACATCCGCTCCAGAATCTGAATGCTGGGACCCGTCGATCTCGACAATCATCTGTTTGTCGCGGCAGACAAAATCGACCACATAGGGTCCGAGCGGAATCTGTCGGGAGAACTTGTGGCCATTTAACCTCCGATCCCTCAAGTCGCTCCAGAGCCGATATTCCTCTTCGGTCTCATTGCGGCGAAGATCGCGAGCCCGCTCTGTCTTTCCCGGGCGCCGCTTTGTGATGTCAATATTGTCCGGCACCCGGAGCCCCCTCATCCGAGCCTCCGGGCACCTTCTCCCCGATGGGGCGAAGGGACGTATGCCGTACCATCGATTCCCCCTTCTCCCCTCGGGGAGAAGGTGGCCCGAAGGGCGGATGAGGGGCCTTCCGGTACAACTCGCCCCAAGCAGGCAACGACAATCGCAACCCACAAAGCAATATTCTCCTATAAATTGCAATCGCTATTTGGAAGGCAAATCTCTTGCCCGCGGTAGGATTTTATCCTACTTTATGCCCTCAATCGGAGCGCCGGCAATGAACGAAAAGCTCAGCATCACGCTTCCAAGCGAAATGGTGACAGCCATCAAGAGCCGGGTCGAATCCGGCAGTTACGCCTCGACGAGCGAAGTATTCCGTGCCGCCGTCCGAGTGTGGCTCCGGCAGGAGGAAGAGTACGAGGAGCGCATTGCCTCGATCCGCGCCCGCGTTCAGGCATCGCTTGATGATCCGCGGCCGAATTTGAGTGGCAAGGAGGTCAAGCAACAACTCAACGCTTTCTTCGAGAAGCGCCGCTAGCCCATGAAGCGCCTTCCAGTTGAATACCGCCCCGGCGCTTTGACAGACCTTCTTGAAATCGCCGACTACGTTCTCGGTCAAAGCCGCGATATCGCTACCGCGCAAAAATATCTCGACCGAATCTACGACCGTTGCGAACGAATCGGCGATGTCCCTCTTGGAAACGTCGCTCGCGAAGATCTCGGCGCAGGCATACGACTGGCTGTGTTCGAGAGAAGCGTGGTCATCCTCTATTTAGTCGAGGACGCAACCGTCTGGATCACGAACGTCTTCGCCGGTGGCAGGGATTACGAAGCGTTGCTGGGAAGCCACCCGGGCGACAACTAACCCTCATCCTCCATCTCCCGCGCCATCTCGGCCAGTTTCCGCACCGTGTTCAAATTCCGCGCCGTGCCCGCCTTCAGCGCCGGCAGCTTCAGTTTCGAGCGGCCGGAGCCGTTGGGGAAGTGGATGTAGATCTCGCGCCCGGCGATGCTGACCTCTTCGCCGTCGGGTGCGGAGAGTTTGTCGAGGGCGTCTTCGGGTGGGGGTTCGGCGAGGAACGTGACCAGCAGGTAGTTCGGCTTGGCGTGCGGAAAGGGAGAGCCGTCGGCAACCGCCTGCAGTTCCACGGCGCTGCGGAGGAGCACGCCGGGAGGCTTGCCCATCCGCTTCGCAAGCGCGTCCTCGAGCAGCTTCCGAACCCTCGCTTCAGCCCCATCCGAGCGGAAAAGTACATTGCCGCTCTGGATGTAGGTCTTGACGCCGGCAAAGCCGAGCTCTTCGCAAAGCTGCTTGAGCTCGGCCATCGGCAGCGCACCCGTGCCGCCGACGTTGACGGCCCTTAGCAGCGCGACATAGACCGGCATGGATGTCCTCCCGAGCGGCCTTACATCTTCCCCGCGACCTTGATGGCGAAGCTGTACTCGAAGGCGATTTCCTCAAGGCGCTGGAAGCGGCCCGATGCACCGCCATGGCCGGCGTCCATGTTGGTCTTGAGCAGGATCGGCGCATCCCCTGTGGTCTTGTCGCGCAGCTTGGCGACCCATTTCGCCGGTTCCCAATAGGTGACGCGCGGGTCGGTCAGGCCGCCGAGCGCCAGGATCGGCGGGTAGGGCTTCTCGCCGACATTGTCGTAGGGAGAGTAGCTGGCGATGTGGTCGTAGTCTTCGCGGCTGTCGATAGGATTGCCCCATTCAGGCCATTCCGGCGGGGTCAGCGGCAGGGTGTCGTCGAGCATGGTGTTCAGCACGTCGACGAAGGGAACGGCGGCGATGACGCCGGCAAATTTCTCGGGCGCCATGTTGGCGACGGCCCCCATCAGCATGCCACCGGCCGAGCCGCCCTCGGCGATGATGTTCGCGTAAGACGTGAACTTCTGTTGATTCAGATAATCTGCTGCCGCGATGAAGTCCTTGAAGGTGTTGGTCTTCTTGCCCATCTTGCCGTCGTCGTACCAGGAAAAGCCCTTGTCCTTGCCGCCGCGGATATGGGCGATGGCGTAGACGAACCCACGGTCGGCAAGCGACAGGCTGTTGGTGTTGAAACCGGCCGGAATGGCGATGCCATAGGCACCGTAGCCATAGAGCAGGCAGGGTGCCGATCCGTCGAGCACCGTGTTCTTGCGATAGAGCAGGGTGATCGGCACCTCGACGCCGTCCCAGCCGGGCGCAAAGACGCGGCGGGTGACGTAGTCTTCCGGATCGTGGCCGGAGGGAACCTCCTGCGTCTTCAGCAGCGTGCGCTCGCGCGTCATCATGTTGTAGTCGTAGAGCTGCGAAGGCGTCGTCATCGACGAATAGGAAAAGCGGATGACGTCGGTGTCGTATTCGGCAGCACCCTGCAGGCCGAGCGAATAGGCTTCCTCGTCAAAGCCGATCGCGTGTTCCTCGCCGGTCCGGCGATCGCGGATGATGATCTGCGGCAGGCCGTCCTTGCGCTCCAGCCAGAGCAGGTGGCGGGCAAAGGCCATGTGGGAGAGGATCAGCGTGCCCGGCTTGTGGGCGACCACCTCGCGCCAATGCTCCTTCTCGGGCGTCGCCACCGGCGCCTCCATGATCTTGAAGTCCTTGGCTCCGCCGTCGTTGGTGAGAATGTAGAAAACCTCGCCGCCCTCGGAGATCTCGTATTCGATGCCTGTCTCGCGCGCAGCCACCAGCTTCGGCTCAGCCATCAGGTCCTTGGTGGAGAGAATGCGGTATTCGCTGGTCTCGTGGTCATGGATGTCGATGAAGACATAGTCGTCGAGCAGCGAACCGCCGACGCCCATGAAGAAGCCGGCATCCTCCTCCTCGTAGACCAGCCGGTCTTCGGATTGCGGCGTTCCGATGATGTGATGCAGGACTTTCGATGGGCGATGGTTTTCGTCGAGCGCCGAGTAGAAGAAGCTCTTGCCGTCGGGCGCCCAGACCCCGCCGCCGCCGGTGTTTTCCACGACGTCGGAAAGGTCGTCGCCGGTCTGGAGATCGCGGACCTTCAGCTTGAAATATTCGGAGCCCTTGTTGTCATAGCCCCAGATGCCGCGGCTGTGGTCGGACGAATGGTCGATGCCGGAAAGGCGGAAGTAGGATTTGCCCGCGGCTTCCTTGTCGCCGTCGAGCATCAGGCTTCGCTCGCCGCCATCCCGCGCCTCGCGGAAATAATGTGGCTGCTCGCCGCCGGTGACATAAAGCGTGCCATAGGCAAACGGCCCGTCCTTCACGGGAACGGAGCTGTCGTCCTCCTTGATGCGGCCTTTCATCTCGGCAAAGAGCGTCTTCTGCAGCTCCTTGGTGTCGGCCATCGCAGCGTTCATGTAGACGTTTTCGGCGTCCAGGTAGCTGCGAATGTCGGGGTCGAGGGTGGAGGGATCCTTGAACATCGCCTGCCAGTTGTCGGCCCGGAGCCAGGCGTAGTCGTCGGTCCTCACGATGCCGTGGCGAGTGTCGGTGACGGGACGTTTCGGAGCGGAAGGGGCGGGAGGAAGGTCCTTGAATATCGACACTGAAATTCGCTTTCTGGGTGATCAATGGTGTTGAAGAGATAGAGAGCGGCGGCAGTCGGATCAAGCGCCCATTTGCATCGCTCATATGAAAGCAGGGCGATCCGACGGCTTGGAGACCACGCGGGAGCGGCCCAAACCTTTCGGTAATCTTCGGTGCGTTGCCTTGATGTCACCACATTATTTAAGAAAGTCCGAAAATGCTCCGGCGGATCCGGCTGGCGCGTGGCGAAATTCATTGCGTCCTCGTGCCGCCTCGGAGCTGAAATGACTGAAAGGGACTAGCTTTTCATGCTGAAATTCGCCGCCGTTCTTCTCCCCGCCCTCTGCCTTGCGACGTCGTCCTTTGCCGTCGATCCGGCAATCAAGAAGCAGTTGGAGAAGCTCGATCCATCCGAGCGCATGGAGCAGAGTTGCGATACCGAAGCGATGAAGCGCATCGGCGAACAGAAGGATGGCTACAAGCCCGACAAGGTCATCGCCTACACGTTCAAGGATCCCGACATGGGCGAAAATACCGTCAAGGCCCCAGGCGCGGTCTTCCGCAGCAAGGGCGACTGGTACCACCTGACCTACGATTGCGAAACCGGCCCCCAGCACATCAACGTCCGCTCGCTAAGCTACGAAATCGGCAGTAAGGTACCCCGCGAAGATTGGGGACCGCACTATCTGTATGATTGATCGGCTGACATAGTGTCTTGGGCGACTGCTGGGAAAAGCTGCCAGCCCTCCGTCGTCATGCTCGGGCCTGTCCCGAGCATCTGCAACGGTGTGATCTTGTCGACCTCAGCAGATCCTCGGCACAGGGCCGAGGATGACGCCAAACGGCGCCTCGGTTTGTCGCCAGCTAAAAGGCGGGTTGGGGATCGATTGCCGCGAAAGCGGATTTGTTCTAGGTCGTCGTCGAAACTCAATATGAACGGTACCAGTCCGATGATGCGTATTTTTCTTGTCCCGGCCATCCTGATTGCCGCCATGCCGGGCGCCTTCGCACAGACCGCACCCGTGGCACCAACAGCCATTGCGCGAGCGTCGCCCCCCGCCCATGTCAGGCTGGTCGAGCCGCATCTGCATGTCACGCGGGCCGGCAAGGGCGCGCCGAGGGTGGCTCTGACTTTCGATGCCTGCATGGGCAAGACCGATACGCGCATCCTGAATACGCTTGTCGAACAGCAGGTCCCGGCGACGATCTTCGTCACCGCCCGTTGGCTGAGGACCAATCCGGAAGCGCTGGCGGTCATGCTCGCCCATCCCGATCTGTTCGAGCTCGAGGATCACGGGCTCAACCATATCCCGGCCGTCGACAAGCCGACCCTCGTCTATGGCATCCCGGCGGCGGGCTCGCCCGCGGCAGTGGAGCAGGAAGTCAAGGGCGGCGCCGATGCGATGGTCGCGCACGGCATTCCGCAGCCGCAATGGTTTCGCGGCGCGACGGCGAAATATAGCCCGTCCGCCATCGCCCAGATCCGGGGTATGGGCTATCGCGTCGCCGGCTATTCGGTGAACGGCGACAGCGGCGCTTCGTTGCCGGCAAAGATCGTCGAGAAGAATTACCTGTCGGCCAAGGACGGCGACGTGTTGATCTCGCACATAAACCAGCCGACGCACTCATCGGGCGAGGGGGTGGCCAAGGGCATCCTCGAGCTGAAGGCGAAAGGCGTCCAGTTCGTCCGTCTCCAGGATTTCGCCGAGCGCGGTGACGACGACACCACCGAATAGTCTCGTCTTTTCCGTTTCGGCCCGAGCTTAGAAGCTTGCGCCGCTCGCATGGCAGTCGCTGCCGGCGCTGAAGGTCTTGAATGCCGGCGTCTCGCGGTCTAGCGCGAAATCGTCGAACCAGTCCCGTCGCGTGTCGGAAATCATCGCGCCGATCATCAGCGCCGCCATGAATGAAAACGTGATGCCGTTGCCGCCGTAGCCATAGGCGGCGAGCACGCGCGGCATATCGGGCACCGGGCCGATCAGCGGCAATCCATCCGCGGTTTCTCCGAAGGTGCCGCACCAGCGATAATCGACAGTGGTATCGGCCTGTGGCCACAACAGTTGCAGCTTGTGGCGCAATGTCTCGATCTTTTCCGGCATCTTGCCATCGCGGACCCCGGCATCGGTCGTGTCGTCGTCCTCTCCGCCGACGATGATGCGGTTGTCGGTGGAGGTTCGCATGTAGAGATAGGGACGGCTGTCTTCCCACATCAGCACCCGGTCGCGCCACAGGGTCGCCGGGTCCTGCGGCACGGTTGCCAGCGCCCAGCTCGATGTGGCGTGATGCAGCTTCGGCATGGGAAGCCCAGGCATGCTGTATCCGGTCGCAAGCACCACGTGCTTCGCCTCGATGACGTGGCGGGTGTCGGTCTCGATGACGACCCGCGCGCCTTCCGCATGCAGCTGCGTTGCCGACGCGTTGGTCAGATAGGCCCCGCGCTTGACCGCGACCGCCAGCAGCCCCCAGCTCAAAAGCAGCGGATCGGCCTCGGCTGCCCCGGACGAAAGGATGCCGCCGTCGCGCTCGATCTCGAATTCGGTCATGAGGTAGGGATGCGAGAGGAATTCTCCAGGCAGCCCCGCACGATCCCGAAAGGCCATTTCCCTCTGTAGCTCTCTCGCGCCGCCGGCATTGCTGGTCAGATACAGCGTGGAGCGCGGGCGCAGGCCGCAATGGATGTCGTGACGCTGGATCAGCTTGGCGAGACCGGAAACGGCGACGAGACTGCGGCGATAGATCGCCGCTGCCTTGTCGAAGCCGTAATAAAGCGAAAGCTCGGAGAGTTGCGTGTCTATCTCCCACTGGAGCATCGCCGTGCTGGCCGAGGTGCTGCCGAGACCCGGTTTCTCGCTGTCGAGGACGCAGACCGAGAGCCCGCGTGCTGTCAGATGTTCGGCCACCAGCGAGCCGGTAATGCCGCCGCCGACGATGGCGACATCGAAGGAAGCGCTCTCGTGCAGCGGGTTATACCATGGATGCAGCGCCGTGCGTCCCCAGGGGGAGCGGCCGCTGACCAGCTCGCCCTGATCTGTGTCTTGAAGCGGAAGGTCGGTCGGCATTCTAGTCTGAAGCTCCTGCGCTTAACGGTATGAGGGCCGCCGGAATTACTTCGGCAGCTGCGGCTGTAGTTTCTCCTCGACGAACAACTCGTTGATGACGGTCATGACGATCAGCGACAGCGGCAGCGCCAGCATGGCGCCGACCGGACCCCACATCCAGGTCCAGAAAATGATGGCGATGAAGACGACGAAGGGATTGAGCTCCAGCTGTCGGCCCATGACGGCAGGAAAGATCAGGTTTTCCATCGTCGCGTGGAAGCAGAAGAAGATGGCAGCGGGGGCTATGCCGATCAGGAAACTGTCATGCGTCAGGATGCCGGCGATCGCGACGGAAAAGGTCATGAGGGTGATGCCGAGGAACGGCACGAAGCTGGAGAGGAAAGCAAAGACGCCCCAGAGCGCAGGCACGCTCAGTCCGCCGAAATAGGCGATGATGGTCATGATCACGCCGAGGCCGGCATAAATGAGCGAGGCGGTCGCGAAATAGTAGCCGAGGACCTGCTCGACCGCGTTGATGATGCGGATTGCGGCCAGACGCTCGGAGCGGCCGGAGAATGCCATGATGATCGTCTTGCGCAGATGAACGCGGCCGGCAAGGAAAAGCAGAAGCGCCGCGAAGAACACCAGGCCCTGGACCACTGCCGGCGTGAGATTGGCGGTGACGACGTGCAGGATGCTTCCCGTATTGTCCAGAAGCACGCCGATCGACATCGGACCGCTCTGGAATGTCTGCGGCGTGATGTGCAGCCACTTGATCCGCTGCATGAACGGCATCAGCCGATCGATCGTCCGCTGGACGACGGCGGGCCCTTCCTGCGCCAGGCTCGACAGCGGTCCGGCCAGCGAATTGACCATGATGAAAATGATCAATGCGACCGAGGTCGAAAGCAGGACGGCGTTGAGGATGCGCGGGACGCCGAGCTTACTCAGCTTCTCCGCCACAAGCCCGAGGATCATGCCGACGACGACGGCAAGCGTCACGGGGATGAGAACCGTGGACAGCACATACACGCCGGTGAAGGCCAGCATCAGGAAGATGCCGATCAGCGCCCAGGCCGAAGCGATGTCGAGCCCATCCTTTTCAACCCGGCGGAGCGGGGTGCTGCTCTCCATTTGCTCGGTGGCCGTCTTGAGCGAATTGGCCCAGCTGCTTAAACGCATTTCACGTTCGATCGCGACCTTGCGCGCCTGTTTGCGGATGCCGTTGGCAATGCCCATATTGTTTTAGATCCCCAGAAGTCCCATCCCATCGCCACTCTAACGCGAAAAGCCCCGCCCTGGTTCCAGGGCGAGGCTTTGGTAGAGAAAGAAAGGCTTTTCTGGGTGCCGTCGTCAGGCGGTGAGGTTCAGGCCGATGCCCCAGGGATCCCGGAGCGAAACGCCGCCGTCGCGCCTTTCGCTTTTGATTTCCAGCTCGTCGAGCTTGGCGACAGCCTTGTCGAGCGCGCCCTTGTCGTTGAAGCGCAAGGTATAATCCGAAAGCCCGGTCATGTTCTCCGCGCGGGCGCCGGCACCGCGGCTGTTCCAGATGTTGGCGCCGAGGTGATGGTGATAGTCGCCCGTCGCAAAGAAGCTCGCGCCCGGATAGCGCGCCGCCATCAGCTTCATCCCCAGCACGTCCCGGTAGAAGGCGTTTGCCTGCGGAATATCGCCGACCTGAAGATGCAGATGGCCGATCGCCGATCCCTCGACCATGCCCTCCCAGGGATCCAGAGGCGCGCTTTCGTAGAGCGCCTGCAGATCCAGCCGCAGCGTTGCCATGTCGACGGTGCCGTCCTCGTGGAATTTCCACTGCTCGTGCGGCCGGTCGGCATAGATTTCGATGCCGTTGCCTTCCGGGTCCGACAGATAGATTGCCTCGCTGACCAGATGATCCGAAGCGCCGTCAAGTGCGACATTGTTGGTGGCGGCGTGCCGCAGCCAGCGGGCAAGCTCGGGGCGGTTCGGCATAAGGAACGCCGTGTGGAACAGGCCGGCCGCCGTCTGTGGCGCACGCCGGGCGTTTTTGTCAGTCGTCAGTGTCAAAAGCGGCACGCCGCCGACGCCGAGTATTTCGCCGCTCGCCGTCTTCTCCACGACCGCAAGGCCCATCGTCTTTTGATAGAAGCTTGAAACCAGCGGCAGATCGGTGACGATCAGGTGCGAGTGGCCGATATAGGCAGGGCGGGTCAAGGCATAGGAAGGCGTGGTTTCAGTCATGCTTGGAGCTCCTGCTTCTCGATATCGGGCAAACGGCGACGACAGCGTCGCCAATGGTGGAGTGAAAAACCTGCGCCAATGCAGATGCCTCGATCTTCCCCGCCACCGTACTTGGCCTCTATATGGCGGATTTGGATTGTTCACAGAAGCCCAGTTTTTGGCGATGAAGCGTGCACCCTGTGTTGACAATCTCCGCAGGAAGATTTGATCTTGTTCAGATACAGGGATTGCATTCAGGGTATAATTCGGTCGGCATGACGACAACAGGTCGCAAAGGCGGCCGCAACGCTTGGGGTGGGGCATGTACAAGAAGATCATCGTGACCGTGGACATGAGTTCCTTCGCCAAGGCGGAGCGCATTCTGCAGCGTGCAGCGGCCCTTGCCGACCAGGGCGGCGAGATCATCGTTCTCAATGTTGTCGAGGACGTGCCGAACTATATCGTCATCGACCTGCCGCAGGATCTCGTCACCGAGGCGATCAGGAGCGCCGAGGAAAAGCTGGTCGGCGTCTGCCGGATGATGAAGCTGACCGCCTTCGTCGACATCCGCACGGGCCCTCCCGCCTCATGCATCCTCGCCGCGGCGGAAGAGCACCAGGCCGATCTGATCATCGTCGCATCCCATGTGCCCAACATATCGAACTACTTCTTCGGCGCCACCGCCGACCGCGTCGTCCGCCACGCCAAATGCTCCGTCCTCATCGAACGCCGGTGAGGTCACGCAGCCTGCGTCTGCGCGCTCAACCTTCGTCCTTCGGTAGCTCGTCGCCGGCCTCCGGAGGCTGGCTCGGCAGGCTGTCGAGGATGGCGAGCGCCGCCTCCGGGTCGCCGCGCGCCGCGCGCTCCCGCACCATTTTCAATGCACGGCGATGCCCCATGCCCTCCGCGATAAAGGACAGGAACATCTGGTTGATCGACACATTCTCTTCCGCAGCCGCGGCCCTGGCTTGTTCCATAAGGTAATCGGGTACTCTTAAGGGATATTGGCTCATGTCGATTTCCTCTTATTCCGGTGATGAACGACAAACTCCTGCGCAGAGATCGCCACAAGACCGAACCGCGCAACTGCGGGGTGGCGAAAATGCCTGTCATCCGTCACGATCAATCTGGCTCCTGCTGCCAGTGCGCATTCGATAAGAAGGTCGTCCTTCGGATCATCCAGAAACGGCCGATAACGATACCAGGGCGAGACTATGTTCGCTGCTGCGCACAACGCATCCAGGATGACGTCTATCTGCTCTGTCGACGCGGTCGGCGGCGTGCCCAAAAGCCCAGGACGCTTCAGGACATCCTCATATTCCAGAACGACCGCTGGAGAGAGCGCAAACGGGATCGAGCCGAGAAGCATTTCTCTAAGAATGAATCCGGAAGCACCCTCCCGGGACCTAATTCCTCTCAGGATAACGTTGGCGTCCGCAACGATCATGGAAAAGAGGATAATATCATATGTGATATCACGCAAGTGGCCTTGCTAAGAGTGTGTCGGCTCGTTCGGCGCGCTCGTTCACGAAGATTTACCTCTCGCTGATGCCACGCAGGTTGCCTCCGTCCGGGAGAGGTGCGACCATTGGGGATGATCGACGAGATGGATGGCCCTGCATGAAGGAGTTCAACGGCGTTCGCTGGGCTTATGATCGGTACGAGATCATCGTCGATGGTATCGTCAATGGCGTCGGCGTGGTCTTTGCCCTGATCGGGGCGACCGTGTTGATTTTCTATGCGACGGTCTGGAGCTCCTACGGCGAGATCGCCGCTGCGTGGATCTATGGCGTCGGTCTCGTCCTGACGCTGGCCATGTCATTTTCCTATAATATCTGGCCGGTCTCGCGGACGAAGTGGATATTGCGGCGTTTCGATCACTCGGCAATCTTCGTGCTGATCGCGGCCACCTATACGCCCTTCCTGCAACGGGGCTCCGATGATCCGCTGCTCTTTGCCATGCTGATCGCCATGTGGCTGTTCGCGGCCATGGGCATCGGGCTCAAGTGCTTCTTTCCCGGCCGCTATGACAAGCTGGCGATCCTGCTCTATCTCGCCATGGGCTGGAGCGGCGTGCTGGTCGCCGAGCCGGTCGCCGCCCGCATTCCCTTTGCCTCGATGCTGCTGATCGTCATCGGCGGCGTGATCTATTCCCTCGGCGTCATCTTCCACGTCTGGGAAAAGCTGCGGTTCCAGAATGCCATCTGGCACGGCTTCGTCGTGGCTGCCGCTGCTGTGCATTACTCGGCGGTTTTGACTTGTTTCAGCCTGTCGCCGGGAAGCCTTTAGTCAGCTGCGTGCTGCTGGTGCATTTCTCGGTCGGATGCAGGCTGCGCACGAGCCGCATGACGACCGCGTCGTAGCGCTGCATCGCCGCTTTCGGATAGTCCATCTGGAAGAAGGCGGCGCCGCCGTTGCAGAGCGCCACGCCGCGGACATAGACGATGCGGTCCTGCCGGATGCCGGAAAAGCTCATGCCGCGCGATGTCGTTTTCGAATAGGAAATCTGCCAGCCGTCGCCCTTGGCAAGCGACATGCGGATCTTCGCCTCTGTCGCGAAGTTCCCGTCGAACATATGCGTCCCGAACACCAGTAGCCGCGCAGATTTGTCGGGAGGTGCAAGCGTCAGTCCGTCATTGTTGTCGGGACGAGCCGCGAGCCCGAACTCCGCCGGCAGTTCGATCTCATAGCCGAAACGGGCATTGTCATAGGGCCACCAATCCGATGCCGATACCGGCCCGGCTGAAACAAGCAGGGCTGAAACAATCGGGATTGCAACAGGACGCGGGAGCATGCGAATTCCGGAAGGGAGGGTCAGGCTAGCACTATCGCATTTTTAAGCGAAAATCTCGCACCGATTTAGCAATGATGCTGATAGCTGGGATTTGTTACCGTTTCATTGCCTTCAGAAAGAATAAGTCATCTTGCCCTCCGCGGAAACGCGGAGTATCCCGCCCCCACGTATCATTGGGCGGACAATATCGGATGGATGAAGCTGTGACCCTGCGCGACGCCACGGAAGCCGACATGGCCGAGGTTCGCGACATCTACAATCACGCCGTCGAGCACACCACCGCGATCTGGAACGAGACGCTGGTCGATGTTGCAAACCGCCTCGAGTGGCTGAGGGCGCGAAAGGCGAGGGGCTTCCCCGTTGTGATCGCGGAAAAGGACGGAAAGGTCGCAGGCTATGCCTCCTACGGCGACTGGCGCGCCTTCGACGGCTACCGCCACACGGTCGAGCATTCTGTTTACGTCGACAAGGATTGCCGCGGTCTCGGCATCGGCGAGGGCCTGATGCGCGAATTGATCCTGCGCGCATCGAAAGCTGATATCCACGTCATGATCGCCGGCATCGAAGCGGAAAACGCAGCCTCGATCCGCCTCCACGAAAAACTCGGCTTCCGCATCGCCGGCACGTTCTCCGAGGTCGGCATCAAGTTCGGCCGCTGGCTGGACCTGACCTGCATGGAGCTCCGGATAGAGCCGGCTTCAGGGAAATAGTCGGCGGGTGCGGATGTTGGCGCGTTACTGCAGGCGGTCATCGGCCTGTCACGTGCAGGCAATAGTAACGCAATGAAATTGTAGACAAACACCTTCCATCCAAGCCGTGGAAACGCCACCATTTCCAGGAAGAAAATCATTGTCGTCGGATCTGGCGTCGTCGGAGCCTCCATCGCCTATCACCTGGCGCGCCGAGGCGCCGAGGTCCAACTGCTCGACGAGAGACAGGCTCCCGGCTGCGGGGTGACCGGCCACGCCTTCGGCTGGATCAATCTCGTCAACGGCTCCTCCACCGCCAATCCGGCCAGCTATCGCCTCCGCCTGCAAGCCATCGAGGATTTCCGTCGTCTTGAGACGGAATTCCCTGAGGCTTTCGAAGGCGTGCGGTGTGGCTCGATCGTCTGGGAAAAGACGCCGGCAATGACCGAGGCCCGTGCTCGCGAACATCAAGCCTGGGGTGCCCCGATCGAACTGGTCGATGCAGCGGCCATTGCTCTGATGGAGCCCTCGCTGCGCGACGTTCCCGACTGCGCCGCTTTCTCGCCCGACGATATCGCGATCGATCCCGGTGACCTGTCGAGAGCGCTCGTTCGCGCCGCGGTCTCAGCCGGCGCCACCGCGAATTTCGGCATCAAGGTCACCTCGGTCGAGACATTGAATGGAAGAGCCACCGGCGTTCGCACGGCCGGCGACATCATCGATGCCGACGCCGTTGTCATTGCTGCGGGAACTGCGGTCGATACGCTCACTTCAGCGCTCGGCGCGAATATCGGCGTCGAGAGTTCGCCATGCGTGCTTTTGCGCTATCAGGTGGAACAGCCGTTCATCACGCGCATCCTCTGCGGTTCGGAGCTGGAAATCCGGCAGGCGAATGATCATTCGCTGATCGTCGCTACGAGCTATGTCGAGGGTGCGGAGGATGATGCCGCCATGGCTATCGGCCATCGGTTTCTGGAAGCGATCGGGAGATCCCTGGCAGTTCCCGGAGAGATAGCGTTTCGCAAGGGCGTGGTCGGCTATCGGCCGTTTTTCGCCGACGGATTTCCAAGGCTCGGCTTTCTGCCGCAGGTCGAGGGAGTGTATGTGGCGGTCGGCCATCCCGGCGTAATCCTGGCACCACTGCTCGGCCGCCTTGCGACGGAGGCGTTGCTGGACGATCGGCATTCCTCGCTGGTGCCTGATCTGTGAATTTGCACCGTTGCCAGCCGATCCACCTCCCCCTCGATGGGGGAGGTCGCGCGGAACGCGCGGGTGGGGGTGATTGTTGGATGTCACAGAGATCACCCTACCCCGGCATCCTGAGCTTGTCGAAGGACGTGCCGACCCTCCCCGTCAAGGGGAGGGTGAGCCCCTCATCCGGCCGATCACTGCTCGCTTTGCTTCGCCGCTTTCGTCCACCTTCTCCCCGCGCGCGGGGAGAAGGGGTTTGGCTCTTCACCTCCCCCTTGATGGGGGAGGTCGCGCGGAACGCGCGGGTGGGGGTGATTGTTGGATGTCGCAAGGGATCACCCCACCCCGGCACTTTGTGCCGACCCTCCCCATCAAGGGGAGGGTGTATGCCTATTTCCCAGCCTCAAACACCATCGAATGGCCGTTGATGCAGTAGCGCAGGCCCGTTGGTGGTGGGCCGTCAGGGAAGACGTGGCCGAGATGGGCGTCGCAGTTTCCGCAGCGGATCTCGGTGCGGACCATTCCGTAGGAGGTGTCCTTGATCTCGCGGACGGAGTCTGGCGAGACGGCCTCGTAATAGCTCGGCCAGCCGCAGCCGGCGTCGAATTTCGTGTCGGAGCGGAACAGCGGCGCGTCGCAGCAGACGCAGCTGTAGAGGCCCTTTTCGAACTGATCCCAATAGGGACCCGTGAAGGCGCGCTCCGTGCCGTGCTGGCGGGTGACACGGTATTGTTCCGGCGTCAGCTGTTCTTTCCACTCGGCATCGGTCTTCTCGATTTTCGGCTTGATCGTTGTCGTGGTCATGAGCGTGATCCTTTCCTCAGCCGCAAAGATAGTGAGCAAGCCCAGCCAAAACAATGTGGCGGCGCGGGGCAATAGGCAATACCGTCGGTCGCAGCCATGGTTATACCTCGCTTTTTATACCTCGGCTCTTGAGGCATGCTTTTCTTTGCCTTACTCCGGGGGATAACGCTTCGGCATGACCGGATTTTCGTCGATCGCCCGATGGCGACGCGCAACAGGGAGACGACATGGCCGGCATCACGGGCCTGACATTCCTGGTCTTATGTCTGCCCTTTGTCGGGGCGCTCGCTGCACCGATCCTCACCCGTATCCTGGCCCACAACGCCGCCTGGCCGCTGGCGCTCGCGCCCGGGATCGCCTTCCTGCATTTCATCCTGCTCCTGCCGCGCATCGCCGCCGGCCAGACCGTCTCGGGCGGATATGACTGGGTACCGGGGCTCGATCTCCGCTTTTCCTGGTATCTCGACGGGCTGTCGCTGACCTTCGCACTGCTGATCACCGGCATCGGTACGCTGATCGTCCTTTATTCCGGGGGATACCTGAAGGGCCATCCGGATCAGGGCCGCTTCTTCTCCTTCATCTTCCTGTTCATGGGATCGATGCTCGGCCTTGTCGTCTCCGACAGTTTCCTGACGTTGTTCGTCTTCTGGGAGCTGACGTCGATCACCTCCTTCCTGCTGATCGGCTTCGATCATGAACGCGAGGCGGCGCGCCGGGCGGCTCTTCAGGCGCTGGTGGTCACCGGCGGCGGCGGGCTCCTGCTGCTGGCCGGTTTGCTGCTCGTCTGGCATGCCACCGGCATCAACCAGCTGTCAGCGCTTCTGGCCTCAGGCGACCTCATGCGCGCCAGCCCGTTCTACCTTGCGGCGCTGATCCTCGTCCTCGGCGGCGCCTTCACCAAGTCGGCGCAATTTCCGTTCCATTTCTGGCTGCCGAACGCCATGGAGGCGCCGACGCCGGTCTCGGCCTACCTGCACTCCGCGACCATGGTGAAGGCCGGCGTCTACCTGCTGCTGCGGCTGAACCCCATCATGGGCGGAACCCCGGCGTGGGAGACTATCTTGCCGGTCTTCGGCGGCGCGACGCTCATTGTCGGGACGGTGCTCGCGATCCGCCAGACGGACCTGAAGCTGAAGCTCGCCTACACGACAGTTTCCTCGCTCGGCCTTCTGGTCATGCTGACCGGCTTCGGCGCGGACTATGCCATCGAGGCGGCGGTGCTCTATCTCGTGGCCCATTCGCTCTTCAAGGGCGCGCTGTTCATGATCGCCGGCATCATCGACCATGAGACAGGAACCCGCGACAGCACGGGGCTGGGCGGCCTCGGGGCCGCCATGCCGCTGACCTTCGCCGCAGCGCTCGGGGCGGCGATCTCGATGGGCGGCCTGCCGCCGTTTTTCGGCTTCCTTGCCAAGGAGGAGATCTACACCGCCCTTGCCCACGGTAACGTCAGGTCGATCGTTTTCACCTCGGTCGCCGTCATCGGCAATGCGCTGATGTTCGCCATCGCCTTTGCTGTTGGTCTGAAGCCGTTCGTCGGCCAAAAGGTGGAGACGCCGAAGCACCCCCATGAGGCGCCGGCACTGCTCTGGCTGGGGCCGGTGACGCTGTCGATACTGGGCCTTGCCGCCGCCCTGTTCTCCGGCCTGACGCACAGTTTTATCTCCTCGCCAATGGCAAGCGCCGTGAAGGGCGAGGCAGCAGCGGTGTCGATCTCGCTCGTGCCGCATCCGGGCGTGCCGCTCGCCTTGTCCGCGCTGACGATCGTCCTCGGCGTCATCGTGTATTGGCAGCTGGATCGCGCTCGCGACCTCGCTTCCGCCTTGCTCCCGAGGCTCGGCCCTGGCCCGGATCGCGGCTTCGATGGCTTCGTGACCGGCCTCGTGCGCATGTCCAGCCTCGTCACGCGCATCCTGCAGCCGGGCAGGCTCGAGACCTACGTCACGGCAACCTTCCTCTGCCTCGCCGCCATCCTGCTCGTCCCGCCTGCGGTCTATGGCGAATACCCTGCGCTACCGGCCTGGCCAGGTCACGTCCTCTGGCATGAGGCTGCAGTCTTCCTCATCGCGGTCATCGGGCTCGGCGCCGTCATCGCCACCAGGGACCGGCTGACGGCGATCGTCTCGCTCGGCATTCAGGGCTTTGCCCTGGCGCTGATTTTCCTGTTGTTCGGCGCGCCTGATCTCTCCTTCACCCAGTTCATGGTGGAAACGCTCTCCGTCGTCATCCTGACGCTGGTCATGACCCGCCTGCAGCTCTCTCCCGCCGATCGCCGCCCACCGGCGCAGATGCTGGCCGACGGCGCAATCGCGATCGCCTGCGGCCTCGGTTTCACGCTATTGCTGCTGAAGGCGACGCAAGCGCCCTTCGACGGCAGGCTGTCGGATTTCTTCAACCACTATTCAAGGCTGATCGCCCACGGCCAGAACGTCGTCAACGTCATCATCGTCGATTTCCGCGGCACCGACACGCTTGGCGAAGTCGCCGTCGTCACCGTCACCGGCCTTGCCATCCTCGCACTCATCCGCGTCCGCGCCGGCGGGGCGCGCAAGCTCGTGGACAATGATCCGGACCGGGCGGAGGAGAGGGGGTGATGGATCGCGATCTGCTGCTACCTCGCATATGCCGAGGCACCCCCTCATCTGCCCTGCCGGGCATCTTCTCCCCGTGGGGGAGAAGGGGGAGCAAGCGGGAGGTGCCTCTTTCCCCTTCTCCCCTCGGGGAGAAGGTGCCCGAAGGGCGGATGAGGGGGTGTTTTGGTACACAGCTCTCCGCCAACAGAGTCGCGGGAGCACGCACCCCATGAACACCCTGATCTTCCGCACCGTCGCTCCCTTCCTGACGGCCCTCATGCTGCTCTTCTCGATCTTCGTGCTGCTGCGTGGCCACAACCAGCCGGGCGGCGGGTTCATCGGCGGGCTGATTGCGGCCTCGGCGCTGGCGATCTACGGCATTGCCTGCGGCGTGCAGGCGGTTCGCCGCGCCATCCTTTTCCACCCGCTGGCGATTGCCGGCTTCGGCCTTTTGGCGGCGACTTTGGCGGGCCTGCTGTCGGTCGTCTTCGCCGTGCCCTTCATGACCGGATTATGGGTCTATCCGCATATTTTCGGCGTCGAGGTGCCGCTGTCGAGCGTCATGCTGTTCGATACCGGCGTTTATCTGGTCGTCGCCGGCGCCATCACCTCGATTGCGCTGGCGCTCGAAGAGGGGGAGGTGGATTGATGGAACCGGTCTTTGCGATCCTCGTCGGGCTGTTCTTTGCCGCCGCCATCTACCTGATGCTGTCGCGGATCACCATTCGCATCATGCTCGGCATCGCCATCCTCGGCAATGCCGTCAACCTCCTGCTGTTCACCGCCGGCCGCGTCACCCGCGAAGTACCGCCGATCATTCCCGACGGATTGGACACCCTGCCGGCCGGCGCCGCCAACCCGCTGCCGCAGGCCCTGATCCTGACCGCGATCGTCATCTCGTTCTCCTTCCTCACCTTCCTGCTAGTGCTGACCTATCGCGCCTATCAGGACCTCGAAACCGACAATACCGACGAGATGCGTTTCGCCGAACCCAGGGACCGGCCCCTGCCGCCGGCGGGGTATTAGAGATGCTGGGCACAGGTTTCGCCAGATCACCGGCATTCACCCTCCCCTTGAGGGGGAGGGTCGGCACGCAGTGCCGGGGTGGGGTGATTGTTGTGACATCCAAGGGTCACCTCCACCCGCAGCTCCGCTGCGACCTCCCCCATCAAGGGGGAGGTGGGAGCACGTCGGGTGGCCCCACCCCATGAGCATCCCCACCGATAAAATCGCCGATCTCTCCGTCGCCATGGTCACAGCGCCCGTGCCGGTCGGCCATTGGCTGGTCATCCTGCCGGTGGCGCTCTGCCTCGTGCTTGGGGCCGTTCTCCTCATGCTGCGCGACCGCGTCGCATTGCAGGGCTATGTCGCCGTTCCAGGCCTTGCGGCCCTGGTGGCGGTCGACGCCGCGCTGTTGCATCGGGTCTCCGTCGAAGGGCCGGTCACCATGGTGATGGGGCGCTGGCTGCCGCCTTTCGGCATCGCCTTCACCGTCGACCTCCTTGGCGCATTGATGGCGCTGGCCGCGGCGATCGTTGCCTTCGCCGGCAGCCTCTATGCGCTCGCCGATATCTCCACGGGCGGCAGGCGTTACGGCTTCTTCCCGTTTCTGATGCTGCTGATGGCAGGCGTCACCGGCGCCTTCCTGACGGGCGACATCTTCAATCTCTATGTCTGGTTCGAAGTGCTGCTGATCGCGTCTTTCGGCCTGCTGATCCTCGGCTCGGAGCGCGAGCAGATCGACGGCGCATTGAAATATGCGGTGCTGAACCTCATCGCCACCACGCTCTTCCTCGTCTCGATCGGCTATCTCTACGCGATCTTCGGAACGCTCAACATGGCCGATATTGCCGCCAAGGCGAAGACGGCGCGCGGCACGGCGCCGCTGATGACATTGGCTTGCCTCTTCCTGCTCGCCTTCGGCATGAAGGCCGCCGCCTTTCCGGTGAATTTCTGGCTGCCGGCCTCCTATCACACACCGCGCATCGTCGTATCTGCGCTGTTTGCCGGCCTGCTGACCAAGGTCGGCGTCTATGCGCTGGTCCGTGTGATGGTGATGCTGTTGCCCGTCGAGCGCGGCAATCTCAGCCTGCTGATCGGTCTTGTCGGGGCGGCAACGATGATTGCTGGAGCGCTCGGGGCACTGGCACAGAGCGATCTCAGGCGGCTCCTCGGCTATATCGTCATCGCCGGCATCGGCAACATGCTGGCAGGCGTGGCGCTCGGCAGCGCCGACGGTCTTGCCGGCGCGATCTTCTATGCACTGCATTCCATCGTGCTGATGACGGCGCTCTACATGATGGCGGGGCAGGCGGCGCGGCTCCGAGGCAGCTTCTCGCTCGCGGACCTCTCCGGCCTCTGGCGGCAGAACTACCGGTTCGCCTGCCTGTCGCTCGTCCTCATGTTTGCCGCCTCCGGCCTGCCGCCGTTCTCGGGCTTCTGGCCGAAGGTGATCCTGGTGAAGGCAGCGCTCGACAGCGGCGTCTGGTGGCTGGCCGGCGTCATCCTCTTCACCGGCTTCCTGATGACGATCGCCTTCGGCCGCGTCTTGCTCTTTGCCTATTGGCGGCCGGCAAGCGCGCCGGTCGGCATGACCCAAACGGGGATTAGGAAGGTCAGGGTCCCCATGCCGGAAATAACCTGGCAGGCGAGCCTGCCGCTGGTGCTGCTGACCGCGCTGGTCATCGGCTTCGGGGTGTTCCCCGGGCAGCTGCTGCGTTTGACGCAGCTTGCCGCCGCAGGCCTCCTGGACCCGACAGCCTATCTGCATTCGGTCTTTCCGGGGGGCACGCCGTGATCCTGTTTGTCTTCAACCTGTTGCTCGCCATCGTCTGGGTCGCCGTGTCAGGCAGCGCCTCGTTCCTCAATCTGGTCTTCGGTTTCATCCTGGCAGCCGCGGCACTCGGGATTGTCAGGGAACCCTATGCCGGCATCGTCTATCTCAGCCGCGCATACCGCATAGCGGCCCTGTTCTTCGTTTTCTTGAGCGAGCTCGCCAAATCCGCATGGACAGTCGCTGTCACCGTCATGAGCCCGCGCATGGCAGTCAAGCCCGGCATCTTTGCCTTCCCGCTGACCGTCAAACGGGATTTCGAGATCACGCTGCTTGCCAACCTGATCACCCTGACGCCGGGTACGCTCTCCGTCGACGTCTCCGATGACCGCAGGTTCCTCTATGTCCACGCGCTCGACTGCTCCGATCCTGAGGCGACCAAGCGCGCCATCGCCGCAGGCTTCGAGCGTCGCATCCTGGAGGCCTTCCGATGAGCGCAGCACCTGCCATCGTCGCCCTTGCCGCGACCGTGTCGCTATCGATCCTCGGGCTTGCTTTCCTCTTGACGGTTTACCGCGTCGTCGTCGGCCCGACGCTGCCCGATCGGGTGCTGGCACTCGACATGCTGGTCGCCATCGCCATCGGCTTCATCGCCGTGATGGCCGTCGAGACCGGGTTCACGCTCTATATCGATATTGCCATTTCGCTCGGCCTCGTCGGCTTTCTTGCGACCGTGGCCTTTGCTCGTTTCATTCTGACGCATGAAGGCGAGGGGAGCGCGCAGCCGGTCCAGGTGCCCGATGTTGCGTCCCTCCGCAAGTCCGGCGCGAAAGGCAAGTCGCGCAAGGCAAGCAGGCAGAAGAAAGGAAAGAAGTGATGGATATTATTCTTGCCGTGGCTGTTACCGTGCTGCTGCTGGGCGGATCGCTTTTCTGCCTGGTCGCCTCGGTGGGAATCATCCGCCTGCCGGATATCTATAGCCGGATGCACGCTGCCTCGAAGGCGGGAACGGTCGGGTCGGGCCTGTTGCTGCTCGCGGTCGGAATTCATGCACAGGATTTTTCGACCCTCATGCGTGCCCTGGCGGGTTTCACATTTTTCATTCTGACGGCGCCGATTTCAGCCCATCTTTTGGCAAAATCCGCCCATAAGGCAGGCTATTCCCTGTCCCCGTCGTCAGTTCGCGACGATCTAAAGAGAAAATAGCGGTGCGCGCGATAGAAACGAGTATTCAGCTCGTGTCAATGTTGCTTGCAAAATGAATACAAAATTTGAAACTTAATTACTTTCCCTGAATATGTGGGGGTTTTGCCAAGAAATGGCAGAAATAATAACTGGACTTTCTCCGAAAGAATGATAATCCAGATTCAAGTAGTGTTTTGATGTTTGAGTTAGTCTCAACCGAATTTTAAGCGCGCGATGCTTTGGTTTTTCTTCAAGCAAAAGCAGAGCAAACTTTCTTAAGGTTGTCAGATGGCGTCCAAAATGGCCGCTTCTGCTGATTCGCCCATCAAACGGTACAAGAGCAGGTTTCGCCGCTCGAAGTCTAGGGGTGGACTTCGTGTTGTACACAACATGGCGGTGAACGCCTCCCTCTTATACCGACAACTGCGACGAATATAGGCAGACCGTTTGAAAGGCGGGCTGTCTAGGCAAGCCTATGAACAGGAGAACACAATGACAGACATGGCTCTTGGCAGCGGGTCGGATTTACTGGTTGAACTCACGGCTGACATCGTTGCCGCCTATGTGAGCAATCATGTTGTTCCGGTCAGCGACCTCGCGAATTTGATTTCAGATGTCCATTCGGCATTGAGCAACACGTCGACGCCGACCCCGGCCGTCACCGTGGTCGAGAAGCAGAAACCTGCGGTTTCTGTTCGCAAGTCCGTTCAGGACGACCAGATCACCTGCCTGGAATGCGGCGGCAGCTTCAAATCCTTGAAGCGCCATCTTATGACACACCACACGCTTTCGCCTGAAGAATACCGCGAAAAGTGGGACCTGCCAGCCGACTACCCAATGGTCGCGCCGGCCTACGCGGAAGCGCGTTCGCGTCTCGCCAAGGAAATGGGTCTGGGTCAACGTCGCAAGCGCGGCAAGTAATTGCTCCATCGACTTCGTGATAGAAAGCCGGGCCATAGCGCCCGGTTTTTTTGTTGCCTACGGCATTTCGCAACTCGGACGTTAACCAGAAGAGGAAAATAATCCCATAAAAATCAAATGGAAGGCCAATTAAGGAAGCGAAAACAACGTCAGATTGCGGACTAGATATTCCATTCGTCCCCATGCTTGCTCTAGGGTGTATGAATTAATTCCTATTATATAGGAGCGATCATATGCCTTGCGACAAAAATCCTTTTGCAGACGTCGGCTTTGCCGGCTTGCCCTCTCGTCCTTTATCGCCAGAGACAGCCGCGGAGCAAAGCGGTGCGGTTGGACTACAGCCGTCATCGCTGCCGCTACGCACCGTCTGCCGCATCGTCGGCCAGATGACATCAGAGATATTCGGCGTGGTCGGGTCCCGCGTACAGCTTCGCCGCGATCGTCGCCGGACGCTCTGCCATGTCAGGCAGATTGCCATGTACATCTGCCATGTCGCGCTGCGGATCCCCCTGCACGAGATCGGCCTCGCCTTCGGGCGCGACAGAACCACGGTCGGACATGCGTGCCACGTGGTCGAGGACCGGCGCGACGACCCGGCCTTCGACGATTTCGTCGGCGCGGTCGAGCGCATCGTCACGTCAGCCTTTTCAGCTTCGGGGATACCAGGTCATGAATGATATCGTCTCGGCAGGTGAAAAGAAGGCTCTTGTCCGGTTGCTGCGGCTGCTCGGGCGCGGCGAGGCGGTGATGACCGCCCGCGACGATGGCGTCAACGCCGACGTCGAGACAACTGATGGCTCGGTCCTGATATCGACGCTGCGGACCATCGAGCGTGCCGTTTCCGCCGGTCTCGTTGTCCGGGATCGGGCTCGGCTGTCGCTTGGGTCGGCTGCCCGCTCCTTTCTTCGGCGCGTCGCCGCCGAAGCCGAAGAGACGTTTCTGGCCCAGCACGCCGATATCGTCTCCGGCACCGCGGAGATCGCGGGTGTGCGGCACGCGGTCCGCCTCAACCAGTCCGAATCGCCGCTCGGTCCGCTGTCGCGCCTGAAGGACAGGGACGGCAGCCCCTTTCTCCCGGTCGATGCCGTTGCCGCCGGCGATCGTCTCGCCGCCGATTTCAATCGTGGCCAGCTGCAGCCCCGCGTCACCGCTTCCTGGGAGCCGCATCTTTCCAGTGGCAGCAAGGGCGGGCGCGGCGGGATGGCCGATATGACCGACAGCGCGGTCGCCGCACGCCTTGCCGTCAATCGCGCCATCGAGGCGATGGGTCCGGAGCTCTCAGGCGTGGCGCTAGACGTGTGCTGCTTCATGAAGGGCCTGGAGATGGTGGAGCGCGAGCGCCAGTGGCCCGCCCGCTCTGCCAAGCTCATGCTGCGCACCGCCCTGTTGTCGCTCGCCCGCCATTATTCTCCACCCCGCAAGGCTGCCCACGTGTCCACGCAGCATTGGGGCGCCGACGGCTATCGGCCGGAGTTCACCTGACCCTAGCTCCGCATCCGGCGAACTTGTGACTTGACAGGGAACCAAATGGTTGCCTATAAAGCTGCTACAAAAGGCAACCAGATGGTTCCGTAATAAAATGAATGATGACGATGCCGTTTTTCGAGCCTTGGCGGACGGGAGCCGCCGGCTTTTGCTGGACCGGCTCCATGAGAAGAGCGGCCAGACGCTCGGGGAACTGTGTCACGGCCTCGATATGACGCGACAGGCGGTGGCAAAGCATCTGGCGATCCTGACGGACGCCAATCTCGTGTCGTGGAAGCGCCAGGGCCGGGAGAAGCTGCATTTCATCAACGCGGTGCCGATCAACGAGATCGCCGAGCGCTGGATCGGCAAGTTCGAACGCACGCGTCTCAGCGCCCTGGCCGGCCTCAAGAAGGAGCTGGAGGCCGGGGGCAGGGACAACGACAGCGAATAGGTATTACGACCGCAGGATATCGAAACGCGTCCCGTCGGGACGCACGCTTCCTATCGACAAGAAGCGATCGGAGGCGGCTTTTAAAGGGAGTGAATCATGGCTGGAAGTACTTTCGTCTACGTCACCTTCATCCGCACCTCGCCGAAGGACCTCTGGTCGGCGCTGACGAGCCCGGAGTTTATGAAGAAATACTGTTTCGGCGCCCACTTCGGCACCGATTGGAAGGTCGGCTCGTCATGGGCAATGATCCATGCCGACGGGCGAGTGACCGACGCGGGTGAGATCCTCGAGATGGAGCCGCCGAAACGCCTCGTTCTCAAATGGCAGAACGAGTGGAAGCCGGAGCTGAAGGCGGAAGGCTATTCGCAGTGCGTTTTCGAGATCGAGCCGGAGGGCGGAGCCACAAAGCTCACCGTTACGCACTCGATGGAGCAGGAGGGATCGAAATTGATCGGCGCCGTATCTGGAGGCTGGCCGCGCATCCTCTCCAACCTCAAGTCGCTGATCGAGACGGGCGAGGTCGCGCTCGCTTCCAAGACGCCCTGACGCACCTGCCGGGCGGGTTGGCGCCTGCTAGGAGCGATCCTTCAGGCGGCAACCCGCACCCGTGCCTCTTCGCGGATCCGCTTGATCATCGAACGCAGACCGTTGGCGCGCTGGGCGGAGAGGTGCTCGACGAGGCCGATCTTGTTGAAGACGTCCAGGGCGTCGAGATTGGCGATCTCGGAAGCTCTTTTGCCGGAATAGGTGGCAAGCACGATGGCGACGAGGCCGCGGACGATATGCGCGTCGCTGTCGCCTTCGAAAGTCATCAGGGGATCGGCCGGATCGCCTGATGTGTGTGTGACAAGCCAGACCTGGCTGGCGCAGCCCATCACCTTGTTCCCGAGCGTCTTCTTGTCCTCGGCCAGATCCGGCAGCGCCTTGCCGAGCTCGATCACATAACGATAGCGATCATCCCAGTCGTCCAGGAAGGCGAAGTCGTCAATGATGTGTTCGAGGCTGTTCATGACACCGGTCCAATATCTCTTGGCTCAGCATATAGGCTAAAGCCGGCGAAATTTGAACCGCGTCGCGATCGATATTTGCGCAGTTGCAGTTTGGATCATTCTCGGAGTGGGGCCCTGTCGAGCAATGAATAGGAGACCTATCATATTGACAGGCAATATGCCTATCAATATGATAGGTCGAATATTCATGCAATTTTAAATCGGTCCTCATTTTGAACCCTGCGAAGCCTCGAATTTCCGATCTGGAGAAGATCATCCGATCGCTCGCGCAGGATTCCCGAAATGTCCGCTGGCGAACTGGAAGCTATAGTACGCATGCCGAAAGCCGCATGGATTGGCGTGGCATCACAGACCGGATGATGTTCGAGGTTTTGCGATCGGGCTATATCAAAGGTGAAATCGAAGCCGGCAGGAATGCGGGCGAATGGAAGGTCAAAATGGCCAAGCAGATCAAGGGCAGCAGGGAGGTCGGTGTCGTGACGATTGTGATCGACTCAAGCGGCCTCTTCGTCAAGACGGTGGAGTGGGAAGACTGATGGGACAGAGCATCATCGCGGATCGCGGTGTCATGGGCGAGCATAGCCGGAAGCCCTATCATTATACGGAATGCGGGCTGGATAACGTCTTCCTCCTCAACGGCTTTGTCATCGAGCGAATGGATGACGAAGATTACGTCAGCGTGGAAAAGATCGACGATCTCTGGAAGTCCATCGGCCTCGATCTGGTCACCCACCAGAAATTTTTCGCGCCAAAAGAATTGCGTTTCCTCCGCGGCCTGATGGACCTGACCCAGCTCGAACTCGCGAGGTTGTTGCGCGTGGAAGACCAGACGGTCGCCCGGTGGGAAAAAGGCAAGGTTCGCCTGCCGGGAACGGCTGATATCGCGATCCGCGCGCTCTTCCTTGCGTCCCCTGTGGCCCAGCCCGAGGGTAATGCCGTGCTTAGTCATTGGCTGACGACCGTACGTGGATTGGCTGAAACGGACGCTCCGCGCGCCGATACGATGGTCTTTGCCCGAAATGCCGGCGGGTGGGAACCCCAGGCAATGGCTCTCGCAGCTTGAACCCGGCACAAAAAAGAACGCCGTGAGGGATGGGCTTCCTCACGGCGCAGCAGATGCTGGAAATTTTACAGGGCAGGCACGTCACATACCGGAGCGGTCGGGCGAAGTTGCAGGAGCGCTCCGGGCAGGCATCGGAGGTGCCGAAGATATCGGCACTTCACGGAATGGATTGAAAGCGTTTCAGATGGCGGGCTTGCGTTGCGGCACCGGGATGAAGCCGTGGGTCGCAACCGTGCCGGTGACCACTGCATCGGCAGCATCATTGTCGGCGGCGGGCTTTGCCGGCATCGGCTGCATGGCAGCCGCCGCCACGATTTTGCTCAAGGCGGCCTGGCCGGCTTTGCCGATCGCAGCGTCGGCATTCTTGATGGTGTCGGCCGGAATGGCACCCTTGTCGTCAGCCTTGTTGCCGCTGAACTGGCTGTCGAGGAACTGATAGGCGACGAGGGCGCCTTCACGGGCCCTGTAGCCGAGTGCGGTGAAGGTCTCGCCGCCCTTGACGCAGACGTCGGGCTTTTCGCTGCAGAGCGCGCTGACATACTGGAAGGCGCCGGTCGCCGCCCCGAAGGCATCGGAAACCTGGACTTTCGGTTCGCCCTGAAGGCGCGACGTGCTCTGCGAACTGAAGACTGGCAGAAGCACCAGCACCAGCGAGAACCAGAAGGCCGTCTTGATCAGAAACCACATCGTCTTGCCCATCCTGTCTGTCGTTCGGTCTTGTCGCCGATCAGTGCCGGGTTGTCCGGCGTTGATCGAACCCTAGACGGCAGATGCAAATATCGCTTTTCGAAACTCCACGGCATTTTTGGCAAATTTAGTTCAAATTCGAATGATCCGGATTTTATCGGCATTTCGCTCAAATTGTAGCGATTGCCGTTAAGCATGTCCCGGCCGATCTGCCTGAAATGCCAAGGCTTGGCCGCCCGGGTGCACAAGCAAAGGTTAACATAGCACCGAAATATGAGCGAAATCCATCGCTTACCCCCCATTAACCACAAAAGCCAAAGCTGCCTCCGTCTGCGCCAAAACGGGATTTTCGGGGTTTTTCGGCCTCGGCCGCCACCTTTGCTTTATCCTTTCCTTAAGTCGCCAAAGCCTATTGTGCGGTACGGTTGTAGTACCGGTTTGGTGGGCTTTGGTGTGCGCGTATTGAGTAAAATGACTGGCAGGGCTATCGCCCTCGTGGACCGGGCGGGCGCAAGCTGGCTGTCCCGGACAAGCGGGAACGGGCAGGTCCGCGAGCAGGAGCTGGCAATTCTGCGCCGGCTCGTGCTGTTGTCGTCGGCTGCTCTGCTTGTTGTCCCTGCAGCACTTTCCCTCATCACCAGCCCCGCCGTGGCGCTTCCGGCCGGCGTTGCCACCGTCTGCGCCGCCTTTCTGTTTTCCGCCGTCGGCAGCATCGCCATGTCGCGCCAGAAGCTTCTTCCCGAGAACGTGGAAGACACTTCGCCGCGCGAGGAACTGATGCTGGAGGCCGCAGCCGGTCTCGTGCTCATCTTCGATCCGCAGGGCAACGTCACCGTCACGGGCGGCCGCGACCGCAGCGACTTCCTCGCCTGGATGCGCCGTCCGCACGGGCGCGGCTTCCTGGACCAGATACACGTTTCCGATCGCATCCTGTTCCTTCAGGCGCTGGACGGGCTGCGCCAGGGTCGGGAGACCATGTCGATCGATCTCAGGCTCGACCGACAGACGGTCGCCCATGATGGCGATCAGTTTACCCATATCCGCATGGATATGACCGCCCGGCGCGACGCCGATGGCGCGTTTGTCAACGTCGTCACCCAGTCGCGCAACATCGGTCACGAGCAGGAGCTGCGTGACGAAGCGGCCCGCAAGGCTGCCGAGGCCGAATCGGCCAACGACGCCAAGTCGCGGTTTCTCGCGGCCGTCAGCCATGAACTGCGCACCCCGCTCAACGCCATCCTCGGCTTCTCCGACATCCTGGCCGGCGAATATTTCGGCCAGCTGGCAAACGATCGCCAGCGCGAATATGTCGGGCTGATCCGCCAGTCCGGCGGCCATCTCCTGTCGGTCGTCAACACCATGCTCGACATGAGCAAGATCGAGGCCGGCCGCTACGAACTGATCCTCGAGCCTTTCGACATCTCGGGCTCCGTCAAGGCCTGCGAGGCAATGCTGGCGCTGCAGGCAAAGAACAAGGGACTGACGCTGACGAGCCGCGTCCAGCGGGGCCTGGGCGACGTCGTCGCCGACCAGCGTGCCATTCAGCAGATCCTCATCAATCTCGTCGGCAATGCCATCAAGTTCACCGATCCCGGCGGCGCCATCAGCGTCGACGCCGCGGTGGCCGAAGGCATGTTGAAGCTGTCGGTCAGCGACACCGGCATCGGCATCGCGGCAGACAGGCTGGCATCGCTCGGCCAACCTTTCGTCCAGATCCACAATGAATATACTCGCCGCTATGAGGGAACCGGGCTTGGCCTTTCGCTCGTCAAGGGCCTCGTCGCCCTGCACGGTGGAACTTTCGCTATTACGAGCAACCCCGGTGAAGGCACTGCGATCACCATCCTGGTCCCGCTCGACGGAACAGGCGCCGTGACTGGGGCCATGACTGGGGATGCTGAGCTCGATAAACACAAGACGGTGGATTTCCCACCGCGTCTGAGGCATGTCGTGGAGAACGTCACGAGGAAAATAGAGGAAGAGGGGAATGGCCGCGCGGAAGCGAAAATCGCCTAAGGGAAAGGCAAAGCGCCGTCACGTCGGCCTCGCCTCCCGAGGCGCGGTCGCGGTGGGAACGCTCGGCTTGCGTGGCGCCGGCGCGCTTGGCAACGTCGGCCTGCGGGGTGCCGGCGTGCTCGGGGCCGTCATCGCCCGCAATCCGTCGGTTGCCGGCGGCGCCATGGCCTTTGTCGTGATCTTCAGCTTCGTTGCCGCCAATGCGCTCTGGTATCAGCCAGGCGTACATCCGTCGCCCTTCTTCCGCACGCGCGATCCCGCGTCGACGGCGCTTGCCGGCCACAAGTCTTCGCTCCGAAACCAGCAGGACGCCTCCAACACCACGACGTTTCGCATCGAACGGCCGGACGCGGCAGCAGCCAAATCGGCTTCGACATCTGTGGCAAATGCCGCGACACCGCCACCGGCCTCTCCCCAGACCGTCAAGCTGGTAGCCGAGGTGCAGAGCGAACTGGTTCGCCGCGGCCTCTACAACGGCGCTGCCGACGGCGTCATCGGGCCGCGCACCACCTCGGCCATTCTGTTCTTCCAGGAATCGGTCGGCATGCAGCAGACCGGAGAGCCGAGCCCGGAACTGCTGGCCGCACTCAAGACCAATTCCTCAGGCAGCGCTGCCGTCCCCATCGAACGCCCGGCCGCGGACCTGACCTCGAAGGCCGCTGCGGTCGACCCGGTCGCTGCCGCCATCCGAAGCTCGGAAAAGGATGTCAGGACTGCTTCGAATGCGCCGAAGGCCCCAGCGGCAAACGCGGCCACTAGCCCCGCCGTTAACAGCGTGAACATGGTGATGCAGATCCAGAAGGGCCTCAGCAACATCGCCTATAGTGACGTCAGCGTTGACGGTGTTGCCGGCGAGACGACCCGAACGGCGATACTGCATTTCCAGAAGCACTACCGCCTGCCCGAAACCGGCGAACCTGATGCAGCCGTGCTGAAGAAGCTTCGGGATATCGGCGCTCTCTGACGCGTTCCCTCAGGTCGCATTGCCTGGACCGCCTGCCGTCGCTATAGCTCGACCATGAGATTGCGCAGCGACATCTTCGTTTCAGCCCTGATCCGCCGACTTTTTGGCCGCGGCGACTTTGCCGCCGTCGAGCGCAAGGGAGCGGAGGCTGCCGGCGCCATTTTCATAAGGCAACGATTTCGCGACGGGCTGGAAACGCTCTATGCCCCGGCGCCGCAAAGCTTCTTCGATGAAGACGAGACCATCGGACGTCTCTTCGAAACCCGCCTCGACCGCGAAACCCCCGAGATGGTTCGACAAATGCTCGACCGCGAAATCAAGTTCGATTCCGACCTCTGGGTTGTCGAGCTCGAGACAGACGATATCGCCGATATCGTCCCGATGGCGGATGTTCGGGAAAACCCGTTGTGAAAAGCTGCGGTAATGCTGGGCCAGTGTCCGCACGCAGAAGCAAATCGCATCAACGAAAGGCCCAAAAATATTTAGGCCTGACTGAAGCTTTCGCTTCGGCCAGGCCCGCAAGCCCCTTTCGGGAAGTGGTCTATATATGGTCGCTGTTGCGTTATCGGTCAAGTGTCATCAAAGGCCAAGCGAATGTCGCAATGCGTCTTCTATCCGCGCAAGGTCGTTGGCATTCATAGATTCGCTCAGGAATTTTCGTCCAGAAGCCACGCGGTCAAGCCGGGCGTGAGAAACATGAGTCACCATTTCGCAGATTGCCCAAACCTGTTTGGTGAGGCTGTCATATGACTTGTCGGCAATCGCAACGTGTGATGCCAGTTGGGTTCGCGGTTGTGACGCTGAAAAAGGCACGACAATGCACTTCCCCGGCACCGACATACTCTTGCGCTTGTTATATGATTTCGGAGAAACGACCACGACACGCCGAATTTTCCTCATTTCAGGAGGCACGGTTGCCATGTCGAAATTGCACATCAAAATCAAGCCACGCGTAGGTGAGAAAGTAATCAAAAGAATCCTGGAGAGATTTAAGAGGCTCGAGAGCGAAGGTGTAGGGCAACAGCCAAATCGGTGGCATCGTCCGCAGACTTGCAACCTATCTCCAAGAAGATTCATATCAAGACAAAATTGCTACCTGAGGGAGAAACACTTGCACGCCAATGGCGCGCAACCTCTCCCCGCATGCAGGCGGAATTGGCAGCTTCTGGCCGCGGCGAAGATGATTGTCGCGTCTTACCGCGAACCGCCAAAAGCGCGGGCGACGGTGCGGAGGTCGCGGCTGGGGGCGACTTGGCGGGTGAATTGCGATACGGCCGGCCGAGATGGCAGCGGGGTCGACCGTTCCTCCGGCAGGTAGGTATAGCGGTCCGCCCGGCGCCATGCCTCGACGCGTCTTTCGCAGTCTTCAGGATCGGCGTCGTCAAGCACAAGCCAGGCACGGCTGACGCTGCCATGCATGTCGGAGAGGTGTGGATAGAAGCGTTCGAGGACGAAGACGGCGTCGGCAAGACCCATGCCGAGACTGGTCAGTGTCACGGCCAGCTGTTGCCCCGAGAGATCGAGCAATATCCGCTCGGCAAGCCAGCAGGAGGCCGATAGCGCGTCGGCAAGCGTGGTGGCGAAATGAGCCGCCTCGCGCTCCCGGGCAAAGCGCACGAGCAGCGCCTCCTGCACATCGGACAAGGTCCGCAGTCCCAGGCGATCGTTGGCGCCATCGCTGAGGTGTCGGGCTATCTGCTTGATTTCACGGCGCAAGGCCTCTTCGCGAGCGAGCAACGTCGACTGCACGTCGTCGGCAGGCGAGGGATGTGCGTCGTAAACTTGTGGGAGCGGCGCCTGTTCGATGGCCCCCTCCGTGGCCCAGCCACCGCGACCGGGCTCGGCCTGCCGAAGACTGACCAGCGCGTCGATCACCTTGGGCGACAGCTGCTCGCGGCGGACGATTGCCCTCGCGTGGGCAGCCCCTTGTGTTCTGGCAATGGTGATCAGGGTGTCGTCGTCGATGATCTGCGAACTGGCGAGGAAAGGCGCCGCGATGGCAATCGGCTGGGAGCCGATGAACAGTGCCACCGCCGGCGGTACGTTCGGGCACTGCGAGAGGGCGGCCACGGCCTGACGTTTGGCTTCATCTGACGAGGCCTGGAAGAGGGGGGTGAAGAGCTCTGCGAACTGCCGCAACGCCGATTTCGCCGGGTGGGGCATGCACTCGAAGCTGCTGACCGTCGCCATCAGTACCACATCCTTCTTTCGGACAGTCAGCGGTCCTTCAAGGTCTCGAAACCGGTCGCGCACGCCAACACCCATACAAATACGCAGAACAAAGACAGGGACCGAACCCGAGAACGCATGAAGGCGAGGCGCCGCTTCCAGCCTGCTCCCCGCGCCTCGAAAAGATCCTTCGGACGGGCGAGAAACAGATAGAAGAGCCGGCGCGTAGGCGATCGTTCCAGATCTGGCTTGATCGAAAGAGTAAGGCGGGCAGGGTTAACAGCTCGTGAAAACTTTATTAAAATCCGAATAAAAATTGCCCGCTTAGCTTGCGTGGCGACGACGCGCCCAGGCACGTCCGGCACACCGGGATGCGCCCGGCAGCCGCGTTGACGGAGCGCCGACTGTTTCGAGGCGGCATTCGACCTGCGCAATCTGGGCGTGTTCTATCTGGGGAGGGCAGGCGCTGCGCGATTTTGTGAAGCTTCGGAACGAAAAATGCCCCGCAAAGGCGGAGCGCACATCTGATCTGGTCTCATCTCCGAACGGCGCATCGCCACCGCTGCGCCAGCTGAAACTATAGTGCTCGATGCTCCCGCAACGCAGCCAGCAACTTCTCGCTGGTATTGTGACCCGATTGAAAAAGGTCGATTGCGGCCGACGCAGCGAATTGAGCTTCGGCGCTCTTGATATTCAGCCGTTTTTCCACGCACCAGTTGTCGAGGGCGCCGCGTAGGACGTCCACATCGTCTGGGGAAAAGGAAGAATTCACCATTAAAGACATCATCCGCCCTCCGTCCTGCGGCAAGCGCATATATGGTAATCGTCGGCCACCGCCTTGCTTTTTAGCCGACGCGGGACAACATACGCCGTTTTTTGCCCCTCGCAAATAATATTTGCGTGACGTTTTTATGCAACACGTACATCTTTTGCAGGATATCGGTTACTTGCGCCGACGTTTTATCTAACATTATGATTTTACGATATTTTAACGGATCGTGCGATTCGCAGAATCTTGGACTTTCCATGAAACCAAATCGGCGTCGATTGCGTTTAGGGTAGGGACGTCATTCGTGTTCTGCGTCGTGAGGTTCAAATTAGTACTCTGTTAACTGTCCTATGTCTCAATTCGGGTGAGAACAGCGCGATTACTAGATTTGGTCGTAAGATGTTCGCGTGAATGCCGAAATCAGGTGTTCATGTCACGGTATTTTAAGCGTGAGTGAAAATGCCGTGAGAAAGGCGCGAATGCCCATGGCCTGGTGTCCGAAAGGACACGATCCCAGGGGAGCGCCGGCCCGCACGTAAGTCGGGCAGGGTGAAATCAGTCGCAAGTTCATCCGTCTCGAGCTGCAAATGGAGACGAGAATGGCCAATGTAATATCCCTTGGAGACAGGCGACCGCGGACGCCGCGCCCTATCGCCAAGGAACCGATGGAAGCAAAAATCCTGCTGTTTACCGGCGTTCGCTATGAACGCCTTGAATTCGTCACGCCGCGTCCGCGATCCGGCGCCAAGCGCGCGAAGACCAAATAATTGACGCCCGTCCGCTTGACGCTGGCCGGCAGTCACTGAGCCTCGAACGCCTCGCAACCCGCTTGTGACAGGAAGCCGCGCGCGGCATCGTCGAAGCTCCGCTGCGGCGCCATCGTCCTCAGCACCACGTAGCCCTCGTCCCTCGGCATTTCGACGAGGATGGATTGGGCAAGGGTCGCCGGCAGCGCCTTGCGAATGCCGGTAAGCTGGATCGGGGACGCGACCAGCACGTCGAGTATCCCCCCGACAGAGGTTCGGTCGCTCATGCTGAAGACCTCGTTAGATGCCTTGTCATAAACTGAAAGCGACCAGAACGGCACCTTTCCGTTTGCAGCCAGCCGGATCGGCTCGTCGCTGATGTCGAAGGCGCAGACCGCCGTCCTGATGTAGGGGTCGCCATTCGAAAGGCCCGCATCGTCGTCCTTGTCGTCAAGCATGTAGAAATGGTTCTCCTCGCCCTCGTCCTCGACACGGGTATAGGCATCGCGATCGCTGTAGTGCGGCAGTGACAGGATGATGACGAGATGTAGCAGGGCCGCCCCGAAGAGGCCGGTGAGGACGGCAAAGACGATCCTAAGCATGACCGCACCCGGTCTTTTCAAGCTTCGGCATCGACAGGTCGATCAGCCCGGAATTGCCGGCCGCCGGTGTGTCGAGCAGGGTCAGCACCAGCCGGAAGCGGCCCGAGGGCGGCAGCGCCAGCCAGTTGCCCGACTTGGCATCCTGCGAGATCGAAATGACGAAGCTGGAATCCGGATTGCGCAGCACCGTCCAGGAATTCAGCGCCGACGGTCGGCCCTCGATCGGCGGCAAAGGCTCGCCGTCGTCACCGGCGGTAAACAAGGTCCAGAGACGGGCCGCAGGCGTCTGGCCGCTGATCCGGTAGCTGCATCCGGCCACGAGCCTGTTGTTGTTGTCGTCATCGATCGCCGCAAACGACAGACCCTCTGCCGTCCCATAGAGCAGCCGGCCGGCACGGGCCCGGTGCGATTTCGCATAGGGGTCGGCCTCGACCGTATGCAGGCTGGGAAAGGCCTCCCACGCCCCAAGCTTGATCGCACCAAAGCCCGCGGTCGCATTCAGCGCATAAAGCGTGAACAGGATACCGCCGCCAAAGGCGATGATCAGCGAAAGCGCGACCAGAAGGGGAACCCGAAACACCTTGGCTTCCTCGTGACAATTCAATCATGAGGTTATCTGTGATTCTGAGGGGGGAGGGAAGGGCAGTGGATGTTTGAGGCTATAACGCCTTGCGTTATGTAACGCCACACGTTATGATCAACCATGATCCAAAACTTTGGAAATGCCGAAACAGAACGGATTTGGACGGGTCAGCGGAGCCGCAAATTTCCGCCGGAGATTCAAGATGCGGCTCTGAGAAAGCTCCGTTTGCTCAATCAGGCGCGTTCGCTCACCGACCTCAGGGTCCCGCCGGGAAACCGGCTTGAGGCCTTGAAAGGCAATCTGGAAGGGCAGCATTCCATCAGGATCAACGATCAATGGCGCATTTGTTTTGTTTGGAGCGAAGGAGGCCCGCGAAATGTTGAAATCATCGATTACCACCGCTGACGCGGATTGGCTGGCTAACCCGCACCCCGGCGAAATTCTTCTGGAAGAGTTCCTGAAGCCCATGGAGTTGAGCCAGAACGGTTTGGCTCGAGCAATCAACGTTCCTCCAAGGCGGATCAACGAGATCGTGCTGGGCAAGCGAAATGTGACCGCAGACACCGACTTGAGGCTGGCACGCTACTTCGGCATGTCGGAGGGCTTTTTCCTCGGGCTGCAGGCGGATTATGACCTGATGGAGCGGCGGCGGGCTATCATGCCCGAATTATCGAAGATCGAGCCGCGAGCAGCCTGAACCTTCCGCTCACCCCGCGCTCGCCACCTTCTCCGGCACCGGCGGTGCTGCAGCCTTCAGCCTGCTGCCGATGTCGTGCAGGATCCTGGTTGAATCCTGGGACAGCGAGCGTGGGCGGATGGGTGGCGGCAGGGTGGTTGCGGCGTCGGTGTCGGCAGGCGGCTTCTTGGCGGCGACCGTTTGCGGCTTTTGCACCGGGAAGGGGTCCTGGATGCCCGGGATCGGCTTCAGCACGATGCCCTGGTGGGCATAGTCCATGATCTTCTTGAAGGTCATGGCCGGAAGCGTGCCGCCGGTCATGTTGTTGGTCGAGGTATAGTCGTCATTGCCGAACCAGACGGCGCAGGTGTAGTTGCCGGTAAAGCCGATGAACCAAGCGTCGCGATAGGCCTGCGTCGTGCCGGTCTTGCCGCCGACGACGATGCCGTTGTCGAGTGCTGCCTTGCGGCCGGTGCCGATGATCGGGATCTGGGTCAGCATCTGGTTCATGTATGACGCGGCCTGTTCGCTGAGCACGCGCTTGGCCGGCGGTTCGTCCCGGTCGAAATCGTAGAGCACCTTGCCGTCGTAGCCGGAAATCTGAGAGATTCCGTGCCGCCGTGATTGCAGGCCATCGGCGGGGAATACCGCATAGGCCGTCGCCTGGTCGAGAACGGTGACTTCGGAGGTGCCGATCGGGATGGTCTTGTCGTTACGGATCGGCGTTTCGACGCCAAGCGCCTTCGCCATGTCGCGGATCGGCTGGATGCCGAATTTCTCCTTGGCAAGCCGCACCGGCACCGTGTTGATCGACTTGGCGATCGCCGTCGTCAGGGTGATCTTGCCTTCATAGCGGTTTTCATAGTTATGCGGGCTCCAGTTGCCCCAGGTGATCGGCGCGTCGACGATGGTCGTCGTCGGCGTCATGCCGCTCTCCATGGCGACCGAATAGGTGTAGATCTTGAAGGACGAGCCCGGCTGGCGAAGCGCCTTGGTAGCGCGGTTGAACTGGCTTTCGCCATAGTCCCGGCCGCCGACCATGGCGCGCACCGCGCCGCCGTTCTCGATCATGACAGAGGCACCCTGCTTGGCGTTGTAGTGCTCGCCATATTCGAGCAGGCTGGACTCGATCGAATCCTCCGCCGCCTTCTGCAGGCTCATGTCGATCGTCGTATGCACGATCAGCGAACGCTGCGAGAAGCGGGGCGACAGGCGCTGCACCTCGTCGAAGGCCCAGTCGAGGAAGAAATCGGGAGATTCGACCTGGGCGCGGTCGACGACGCTGGCAGGGCTTCGCCGGGCGGCAATCACCTGGCCCTCGGTCATGAAACCGCTCTGGACGAGGTTGCTCAGCACATCGTTGGCGCGCGCCCGGGCCGCGGGAAGATTGACGCTCGGGGCATATTTCGTCGGCGCCTTGAACAGGCCGGCGAGCATGGCGGCCTCCGCCAGGTTGACGTCCGTGATGCTCTTGCCGAAATAATATTGCGCCGCCGCCGCCGCGCCAAAAGTGCCGCCGCCCATATAGGTCCGGTCGAGGTAGAGGCTGAGAATTTCCTTCTTCGAAAGGTTGGCTTCCAGCCAGATCGCCAGGAACGCTTCCTTGATCTTGCGCTCGATGGAGCGCTCGTTGGTGAGGAACACGTTCTTGGCCAGCTGCTGTGTCAGCGTCGAGCCGCCCTGGACCACGCCGCCGGCCTGGGCATTGACGGTCAGCGCGCGGAACAGGCCGAAGACGTCGATGCCGAAATGGTCGAAAAACCGCCGGTCCTCGGTCGCCAGCACCGCCTTGACGAAATAATCGGGCAGTTCGTCGACGGGAACCGAGTTTTCGTGGATGATGCCGCGATGGCCGATGACGTTGCCGTAGCGGTCGAGGAAGGTGACGGCGAAGTTGCCGCGATTACGCCAATCTCCTTCGGTAGACTCGAAGGCAGGCATGGCGAGCGCAAGCAGGACGACCGAGGCGGCGACGCCGAGCGTCATGCCTTCGCCGGCCAGTTCGAAGACGATCCTCTTCCAGCCGCGGACGCGGAAGCGGCGGAAAAAGATGGTAATGTCTTCCCAGATTTCGGCAGCGCGGAAACCGGCATTCCAGATGGTCGAATCGATAAGCGAATCGATCCGCAGCAGCAGATGGCGTTTCCTGCGCGGTCGCTCCGGTGGCTGGCCTTCTGGATTTGATGGATCCACGTCTCGAATTCCCGCCCGAAATTGACTATATCGGCGCCACTAGCCGAAAACCGCTGCGAACTGTCACCGAGGGAGACCGATCCGGCCGGTCACGAACGATCCATAAGCGTGTTCGGTTGAATAATTGGTTGATTTGAGAAAAAGAACAAGAGAATTGCATGCCGCCGCAAAGGGCCAGCCCTCATCCTGAGGTGCAATTCGCAGAATTGCCTCGAAGGACGGGGCCGGCAAGGAAAGCCTGACATGGACGACATACCCTTCTGGAAGCGGAAATCGCTTGCCGAGATGACATCCAGCGAATGGGAAAGCCTCTGCGACGGCTGCGGCCTCTGTTGTCTCAACAAGATCGAGGAATGGGACAGCGGCGACATCTATTTCACCGAGGTCCGCTGCAAGCTGATGGACGGCGAGACCTGTCAGTGCACCAGCTATCCGAACCGCTGGGATTTCGTGCCGGACTGCGTTCAGCTGACCCCGGAAAACGTCCCTGAGATCGAATGGCTGCCGCCGACCTGCGGCTACAGGCTCGTCAACGAAGGCCGCGACCTCAACTGGTGGCACCCGCTGATCTCGGGCGATCCCGAGACGGTGCACGCGGCCGGCATCTCGGCAAGGGGCCGCTCGATCAACGAGGAAGACATCGATCCCGACAAGCTGGAAGACTATGTCGTCGACTGGCCGCTGACGGTCGGGGACGCGGAACGGGACGATGAACACGAGGAACGCAAACGCTGACGTGGCCACGGCCTTTCAGGGGCTAGTCCTCCTTCGCCGTCATCGCCTTCGGCGCCGCGTTCTTCCAGGCCTGCTGCACTAGCGCCCGGGTCGTCGCATCCTCCGCCATCGCGTGGTAAAGGCGGGTGGCTCCGCGTTCGCCCCAGCCGCCCGGCACGACAGCGACGACGTCAGGGGTGGTTGCGAGCGCCATCTGCTGCTGGTCAGGTTTCAGCATCACCACGCAGTAATCTCCGGCCGGCAACGTCAGGAAAATCTTGCCGCGCACGCGAAAATCTCGCGTCCCGAAATGCGCGTTCTCAGTCGCTTCCGGCAAGCCGAGCGCAAAGACGACAAGCTCCTCTTCGGTCATAAAACCAGTATAGCCTATCCCTGGTCGGAGCTGTAGTCGCGCAAAATAGGAAAATAGTCTCCATTTTTCAAAGCTCTCGCTCGAAGAACACGAGCCAGTCCCGCATGTCGTCGGGGAGTTCGTAGTAGGGCTCGATGCGGGTGAAACCAAAGCTCTCGTAGAGCCGCATCGCCTCGTTCTGGCGCTTGCTCGTATCGAGGCGCATCGCCGTATATCCCGCCGCCTTTGCGTCCGCGATGATCTCCCCGGCCAATGCCCGCCCGACGCCGAGCCCACGGAATTCGACGGGCACGAACATCCGCTTCATCTCGCAAACTCGCTCGCCAAGATCGCGAAGCGCCACGCATCCGGCCGGCTTCCCCTTGTCATAGGCGATCAGCAGGCTGCCTTTCGGGGGTGCGTATTTTCCCGGCAGGGAGGCAAGCTCCGCGGCAAATTCATCCTCGTCGAAATAGCGGTCGATAAGGGCGATATCATCCACATGCCGTTCGCGATGCCAGGCGACGAAGGCGCGCATCAGCGCCCGGACGTCGCTGAGCTGCGCCTCTGTTTTCGCCTGAAGAACAAGGATGCTCTCGGTGTTCAAGGCGCGACCACCGCCAGCACAGGAAAGGTCGGTTTCTCCTTGGGTCCGAGGGGTTCAGGGACTTTGTTGCTGATCGGCGGCAAGGATTTGAGATAGAGCGCGATGGAGCGGGAATCAGCGATCGTCAGATGCGCAAAATCCTTCCAGGGCATGATCTCGGCCAGCACCCGACCCTCAGGCGTAACCCCGGTGCGAAGCGCCTTGACGATGTCCTCGACAGACCATTTCCCGAGCCCGGTCTCCTTGTCGGGTGTCAGGTTCGGCCCGACGAATGTGCCGGGAGGAATGCGAAAGCCGACATCGGAACCGCCGAGATAACGGCTCATGTCGACCTTCCCGAGGAAATATCCCGGCGTATGACAATCGCTGCAGCCACCGAACTGAACAAGATATTTGCCGCGAGCAACCGTCGCCCCATCCGCCCCCTGCGCCGTCGTCGCGCTGAGACAGAGGCAGGCAAACAGCAAGGCAGCAGAAACCGAATAACCCGACCGCATCGACGTCTCCATTGGGATTTGAAATCCAGCGCATATTAGCGATAGGTAATTCGCACCACAATCATACGTATTGATTGCGCATAGGGCAGGGAGGCATGATTGTACTAATCCGAACGGAATATTTGGGGGATAGGAAAATAGTCCTTGACTACGTGACGGTGTTTCGGTAGGGTTCAGGCATAGTCGAAGAGTTGCGAAAATCTTCTGCCCTTGCGCAGGACTGGGTCGTTCCCTCGCCCCGTTCTTACGGGGAGAGGGCTAGGGTGAGGGGCGAAACTGTCCACGCACTCCTCCTTCTCGATGACGTCTGCGCTGCCCCTCAACCGGCTTTCACGCTTTCGCTTCGCGCAATCGCTCAAATCCACCTTCTCCCCGTTTTACGGGGCGAAGGGGTTGGACCTTGTTCGGTCCGGAGTCACGTCCTCTTGCGGTGAGAGGCTGAAGCGCGAGAAAATTTTGGAAATCGAGGCCGCCGCAACCCCTTCTCCCCTCGGGGAGAAGGTGCCCGAAGGGCGGATGAGGGGGCTTCCGCAGGACTCGATAGACCTGAAATTCAAACCTAAACAAAGCATCCTCTCCCGTACCGCCCCCTCATCGCCTCGCTCTGCTCGGCACTTCTCCCCGAGGGGAGAAGGGGGAGGCCGCGGCGCCGGCAGAGGTGCTCATCTATCTCCGGCGTGCACGTGCGGTCGCCTCCTCCACCTCCCCCTTGATGGGGGAGGTCGCAGCGAAGCTGCGGGTGGGGGTGATCTTTGGGTGTCTGAGGCGGTCACCCCACCCCGGAGTCCTGAGCTTGTCGAAGGACGCTCCGACCCTCCCCCTCAAGGGGAGGGTTAAGTTCACCCACTCATCAAGGTGTATTCATGAGCGATATCGAGACATTCGATCCGGCGCTGTTCGGATCGTGGCCGCCGCCTGGTCGTCACGAGGTGACGGCGGGATGGAGCGCGGAGGAGAGCCGTGCGCAGGCGGAGGGTCTTTTTCTGGAGACCAAATCTGCCGAGGCGCCGCAGGAGGCGCTGCGGATGCTGATGAACGACATGACGCAGGAGATGCGCGACCAGTTCGATTATTTCCGAAAGCTGCGCACCGCCGCGGAAGCGAAGGCCGGCGGGGAGGTCGACGACGCCGAGGCAAAACTTGCTCGTGCCGACGTCAAGGCCGCGACCGATGCGATGTCGCTAATCGTCCGCACGCTGGAAAAGGTCGACAGCCTGCAGCGCCAGCTTGCCCGAGACCGTGACCTGGAGGCCGAACGCAATGCCGATCGACCGGGATATGAAGAGGCGAAGAGCAAGCTTCTCGCTCTCATCGAACAGAAAGCCAATGAACGCGCTGAGATCATCATTGCTGAGCGGAGCCGCGCAGCTGCCGAATTGGAAGCATGCACCGCCGTTGGCACCGGCCCGCCCGGTGAGCGAAAGCCGGAAGGCTGAGGCCAGCCTTCGGCGGCTGTTGCAGTGCTTGGCAAAATACGAGGCGCGGATGATCGAAATCGATGCGGCGCTCCGGGCAATCAGGGCGGCGACGGCGGCCGGTCGAATGCTCCGGTCGGCGATGGCAGATCCGCCTGTTGCAACGATCGAGGCCCCGGAAAATTCTGTGAAGCCGGAAGGTGGCGCGGAAGCTCAGGTCGGGGCTTTCGTGGGTCCGGACGCGGCCCCGTCGCTCGTGAACGACACGATCATCGACCAGATCACTTCAATATCTCGTTTTCAGGGACTCCAGGCTGATTGGGACATCATCGGCCGTCCCGACCAGAAGCCGCCCGCCGGCGACTGGCATACATGGCTGGTTCTTGGCGGCCGAGGTTCGGGAAAGACGAGGGCGGGGGCCGAGTGGGTGCATGCGCTCGGCAGTGCCGGTGAAAGATCCAACATCAGGATCGCGCTTGTGGCGGAGACGCTGGGCGACGCCCGCGAGGTGATGATCGACGGCATGTCGGGCATATCGAGGATCGCCCGCGAGCACCGGCCGGATTTCGAGATTTCCCGCCGCCGGCTGGTCTGGCCGAACGGCGCTGTGGCGCAGATATTTTCGTCCGAAGACCCCGAAAGCCTGCGTGGTCCGCAGTTTCACTATGCCTGGTGCGACGAGCTGGCGAAATGGAAATACGGGCAGGAGACCTGGGACATGCTGCAGTTCGGCCTGCGCCTCGGAGCCTTCCCTCGGCAGCTGGTGACGACGACGCCGCGGCCGGTGCCGCTGGTCAAGCATCTGCTGGCCGATCCCGGCACCCGGCTGACGCGGCTGAGCACGCTGTCGAATGCCGGAAACCTGGCGCCCGGCTTCATCAATGCCCTTTCCGTCCGCTATGGCGGCACGCGGCTAGGCAGGCAGGAGCTCGACGGCGAACTGATCGAGGACCGCGAGGACGCGCTCTGGAAGCGCGATGCGATCGCCGCCGTCACGCTGCGTTTCACCGGCGTCTTGCGGCGCATCGTCGTTGCGGTCGATCCGCCGGCAGGGGCCGGCAGCGGCTCATGCTGCGGCATCGTCGTCGCCGAGCTCGATGGCTCCGGCCGCGCGGTGGTGCTGGCCGATTGCTCGGTGGAAGGCGCCAGCCCCGCGACCTGGGCTACAGCAGTCGTCAAAGCCTATCGACGCTTCGATGCCGACCGCATCGTCGCCGAGATCAACCAGGGAGGCGACATGGTGACGGCGATGCTTCGCAGCATAGACGCCAACCTTTCGGTTTCGACAGTCAGGGCGACGCGCGGCAAGTTCCTGCGCGCCGAGCCCGTTGCCGCCCTCTACGAGCAGGGCAAAGTCGCGCATGCCGGGAGATTTACCGCACTTGAGGATCAGATGTGCGACTTCGGCCCGGATGGCCTGTCCTCAGGCCGGTCGCCAGACCGGCTCGATGCGCTGGTCTGGGCGCTGACGGCGTTGATGCTGGAAGGTGGTGGAGAGCCGCGCGTACGCGGCATTTGACCGTTTCTTTCAAGCCTGATGCATGTCAACCGTGAGAAGGTTTGGGTGCAGGCTTTGGTGCAGGTTCGCTGTTGGTTTGCATTTGGCGCCATTCGCTTTCAAGGCGCTCGAAAACGTGCTGCGGGATCGTGGTCTGGGTAGTCGCTTGCTTTTGCATTCAATCCTCTCTCGTTCAACGAGGCACACAACGTCGAGAACACAAGGATGGTTCCACATCGCAAAGCGATTGTAAATCATGGCCTTATACACTTTAAACGATTGAATTCTTTTTAAACGATTGAATGCAGTGGACAACGTTTTTGTGCTCCCAGTCCAAATTGATACCACTCGCGCCAACGTGCCCGCCCGCCGTGACAAGAAGTGGAAAAGGCGGGAAAAGGGATGGGATGAGCAAGATCGATCGCACGTTTTTCTTCGAACACCTGCGTAAGCGGCTCTATCCGCATGGCCTCGACCAATCGCAGATGGACGGCCACCGGGTCATCCTGGATGAGTGGGAAAGGAACCACGCGACCGATGACGATCGATGGCTTGCCTACATCCTTGCAACTGCGCACCGGGAGGCGGGTGCAGGACTGCAGCCCGTCTGCGAAAACCTGAACTACAGCGAAAGGGGACTGCTTGCGACATTCCCGAAGTACTTCGGCATTGCCGAGGCCAGGGCCTACGCCCACCATCCGGAGCGAATTGCCAACCGCGCCTATGCCAACCGGATGGGCAACGGCAACGAAGCGAGCGGCGACGGCTGGCTGTATCGCGGCCGCGGCCTGGTCCAGATCACCGGCAAGGCCAACTACGCGAAATTCGGCTGCGCGAAGAGCCCCGACACCGCGCTCGTGCATCAAACCGCGATCAGAATTCTATTCGACGGCATGATCGACGGCGCCTTCACGGGAAAGAACCTCGCCGGCTATTTCAACAGGACGACAGCGGATTGGGTCGGCGCACGGGCAATCGTCAATCCAGGCAATCTCGCCGACCTGGTCGGCGCCAACGCCCGGGCCTATTATGCGGCAATCGGCTACATGGTGTGAGAGTTTGGCCATTGACGACCTGTCCGGAATTTGATGTTGTCGACGACATATGCTATAGAGAACATATGTGATGCCGCCTGCCACGCTGATCATCAGCCGCAAAAATCTATTGGCCAGCGGCGCCATAGTTCAGATTCGCGTATGGCGACTTCCGTCGCTCGATGACGAGCGGCCGCACGGGTTGAAGTATTCGCTATTCTACGGCCGACCGGGTGAACGGATCGTCGCTTATGACAATGAGGCCGGCAAGGGTGACCACAGGCACTACAGGGATGTCGAAGAGACTTATGTCTTCACCACCCTCGAGCGCTTGATCAAGGATTTCGAACGGGACGTAAGGCAGGAGATCGACAATGAAGGAAGTTAGGCTCCATGTCGCAAGCATTGACGACTTCTTCGCAGGCGCTGCTGCTGCCGGGCGGAAGGTCGACGAGGGAGATTTTTCCGAGCAGGCCGGCATCATCGCTTTCGAAAACATGGAAGTGCTGCTTGCGGTTTTGACCGCAAACCGGTGGCAGCTTCTACGTCAGCTGCGAAAAGAAGGCCCCACATCGATCCGCCATCTATCCCAATCGCTGAAGCGGGATTACCGGGCGGTGCACGCCGACGTTCATGCGCTGATGGTCACGGGACTGATCGAGCGCAACGACAGGGGACTGATTTCGGTACCCTGGGAACGGATCACCGCGGAAATGGCGATCGACCTGGCTGCGTGACGCCTACGCGCTTTTTTGTCATGTTGAACCGCTGGGATGCGCATGCTAACCGCAGGGCAGGGATAGTCCTAAGGAGTTTTCCGCGTGATCCGCCATATCGTGTTTTTCAACGTTCCCGACCGGGCCAATCTCGAAGCGGTACGGGCAGGGCTGTCCATCCTGACGGAAATTCCGTTTGCGCGCCTGGTGGAAGTCGGTTTGAATGTGAAGACCGACCAGCTGGGAACGGATGTGGACCTAGTGGTCTACGGTGAATTCGATGACGAGGCGGCGCTGGCGGCCTACAAGGCGCATCCGAATTATCAGATATCCATCGAGCGCGTCCGGCCCTTGCGCGAGATGCGGATTGCCGCCGACTACGACACCGATACTGCGGTGAAGGCGCCATTGGGCTGACCTCCAGCCGCTTTCGATTTTGAACCCATAAAGGAATGAGCGGATGAAAATCCCATTTCGTCTGCCGTGGCGGCAAGCCGCGGCGGATCGCAAAGCCGTGCCCGAAACCAAGGCATCAGGCGGTCTGCTGACGCTTGCGGCCGAGGGCAGGGCGCATTGGACCGGACGCTCTTATGCGGCGCTCGCTCGGGAAGGCTTCATGAAGAACCCGATCGCCCACCGCTCCGTACGCCTGATCGCCGAAGCGGCCGCCTCGGTCTCCTGGCTGCTCTATGCCGGCGATAGCGAATTGACCGAGCATCCATTGCTGGCGCTCATGCGCCGGCCGAACGCGCGCATGGCCGGGCCGGAATTCTTCGAGGCGCTGCATGGTCACCTGCTGCTTTCGGGCAACGCCTACGTCGAGCCGCTCCTGATCGGCGGTGAATTGCGCGAGCTCCATCTTCTGAGACCGGACCGCATCAGCGTCGTCGAAGGCCGCGATGGTTGGCCGGAGGCATACGAATATCGCGCCGGCGGCCTGGTGCGACGGTTCGCGGTGGAGACCGATGGTCTGGCGCTGCTGCACCTGAAGCTCTTCCATCCGCTCGACGATCATCTCGGCTTCCCGCCACTCGCCGCAGCCCAGGTGGCGCTCGATCTCCACAACGCTGCCGCCACCTGGAACAAGGCGCTGCTCGACAACTCGGCTCGCCCCTCAGGTGCGCTGGTCTACCAGCCGAAGGAGGGCGGCAACCTCTCGCCGGATCAATACGAACGCCTGAAGCTGGAGCTGGACGAAGGCTATTCCGGCCCGATGCGCGCCGGCCGGCCATTGCTGCTCGAAGGCGGGCTCGACTGGAAATCGATGTGACTTTCCCCGAAGGACATGGACTTCGTCGAAGCCCGCAATGGTGCTGCCCGCGACATCGCGCTCGCCTTCGGCGTTCCCCCGATGCTGCTCGGCATCCCGGGCGACAACACCTACGCCAACTATCAGGAGGCCAACCGCGCCTTCTACCGCCTGACCGTCCTGCCGTTGCTGAACCGCATAGCCACCTCGCTCTCCCTCTGGTTTGCCGGCGCCTACGGAGACGATCTGCGGCTGGAACCCGACCTCGACAAGATCGCCGGCCTCGCCGCCGAGCGCGACCAGCTTTGGACACGGCTGGCAGGCGCGGCCTTTCTCACGGACGAGGAGAAGCGCCAGGCGGTGGGGTATTGATTCCTCGTACCTTCGAAGCAAATTTGTTATACGCCGTATTACAAAAGGAGCTTCTAATGTCCAAGCCAGTCCTCTCCGACCCGATCGCCCTTCGCCTTCCCGAAGACATCCTCCGCGACATCGAAACGATCGCAAAGGCCTCCGAACGAACCCGCAGCTGGGTCATCGTCCGGGCGCTGAAATATTATCTGTTGGCTGAGGGCAAGGACATTCTCGAAGTGTTGAAGGGCGAAAACGATATTAGGGAAGGCAGGTTTGTCGATGCCGAGGTGCTATTTGCGGAGCTTGACCGCCTCAACGCGGACACGACATCCAGATGAGCAAAGCGGATTTGCCGCCGGGCGCCATTCATGTTTCGAATTTCCTCTCGAACGAAGAGCAAGCAGCGCTTGCAGCTGTCCTCGACGACGGTGTCTGGAGCACAGAACTCAAGCGCCGCGTCCAGCACTTCGGCTATCGATACGATTATCGTGCAAGGACGGTCACGGACGATGCCTATCTTGGCCCGCTGCCGGACTGGCTTGCCCGGCTTGCCGATAGGCTGGTCCGGGAGGGCTATTTCGACCGCTTGCCGGATCAGGTCATTGCCAACGAATATCTGCCGGGGCAGGGCATCAGCGCCCACGTCGATTGCGTGCCGTGCTTTGCCGAGTGGATTGCCTCCCTCAGTCTGCTTTCGGCCTGCGAGCTGGTATTTCGCGATGTGGAGCATGGCGAGCGGCGGTCCCTGATTTTGGAGCCGCGTTCGCTGCTGCTGCTCGGCGCGGAGGCGCGGTATGGATGGACCCATGAAATTCCGGCGCGTGCTTCTGATGTCATCGAGGGTGAAAGGCTGTCCCGACAGCGCAGGATCTCGCTGACGTTCAGGATTGTCATGAGGTCTTAGGGCGCTGCGCCCCGCCCTCATGGTGAGGTGTATGGTGGAGCGCAAGCGCAACCATGCCTCGAACCACGAGGGTCGGGCCCGGAGCTGCCATTTACGCGATTTGAAGCTGGCCCCACCGAGCAAGCGCCCCCGCCCTTCGAGGCTCCGGCCGATGGCCTGCGCACCTCAGGGTGAGGGCTCTCTGATACGCGGAATTTTTATCGATTCTCTCGCTCGCCAACCCGACTCAATTTCCGAAGCCTCGGACTCAACCTCCGAAGATCCCGACCCAACCATTTCAAAAGACTCAGAAAACGCCGATTGCCTGACGTAACGTCAGGCAGATCGCAGCCGGCCGCGTGACGCCGGTGAAGGGCCGTTGAACACAGCGCCCGTCCGACCATCATATCCAGGAGAGATTAAGAAATGGCCGAGTTCTCAGGTGATGCAGGACTGTGGGCGGAGAGGGCCGTCGGGGCGGCGGCGGGTGCTGCGGTTTCGCTGATCTATTTGCTGCCGAAGAGCCGGCGCGAAGCCGCCAGCCGCTTTTTCACCGGTGTCGCCTGCGGACTGACCTTCGGCGGCCCCACCGGGGTCTGGATCGCCGAGCGGCTGGAGCCGGCCGCGATCCTTTCCGCGTCGGAAGTGATGCTGTCCGGGTCGGCTGCGGCCAGCCTTTGCGCCTGGTGGGGCCTCGGCATCCTGTCACGGCTGGCTGCCCGCTATGGCGACAAGCCAGGCTCGTAACGCCGGAACAACTTCCATCACATCAAGGAGAACCAACCATGACCGCGTCAGGCGCCCGGGAGCGCAGCCCCATGGGCATCGATACCTGCAAATTCGCCAATCTCGAACTGAGGGGGCTGGGGAGCGACGGCAGCTTCTCGGGCTATGCCAGCGTCTTCGAGGAAGTCGATCTCGGCAAGGACAGGGTCGAGCGCGGCGCTTTCCGCAAGTCGCTCGCGGAGCGCGGCCCGGGCGGCGTGCGCATGCTGTTCCAGCACGATCCTGCCGAGCCGATCGGCGCCTGGAAGACGATCCGCGAGGATGCCCGCGGCCTCTATGTCGAGGGCGTATTGGCCGACGGCGTGGCGCGGGCCCGCGAGGTGCACCAGCTCCTGAAGAATGCCGCCCTCGACGGCCTCTCGATCGGCTTCCGCACGGTGCGCGCCAGAACCGACGCCAAATCCGGCGTCCGGCGCATCCTCGAGGCGGACCTCTGGGAGATCTCGGTGGTGACCTTTCCGATGCTGCCGTCGGCCCGCGTCCAGAATGTCAAGAATGCGCGGTGGTTCCGCGACAGGGAAACCGAGCTCGTCCGCACCATGCGGCGGGCGACCCGGATGTTGATGACAGAAACCTTCAAACAAGGAAGATCTCATGACTGAGCAGACGAAAAATATCGCCGCAAACCGCAGCGCACTGGAAATCAAGACGGTGCCGGACACGGTGACCGGCGCCTTCGACGACTTCATGGGCGCCTTCGAAGCCTTCAAGGACGTCAATGACCGGCGCCTGGGAGAAATAGAGAGCAAACTGACCGCCGACGTCGTCACGCGCGACAAGATGGACCGCATCAATCGCGCCGTGGACGAACACAAACAGGTGCTGGACCAGCTCCTGCTGAAAAAGGCCCGCCCGCCGCTCGGGCGCCCGGGATTTGGGTCGTCCGGCTCTCCCGAGCACAAGGCGGCGTTCGAAGCCTATATCCGCGGCGGCGACGAGGCGAGCCTGCGCGACCTGGAAGCCAAGGCTCTATCAGTCGGGTCCGACGGCGACGGCGGCTATCTGGTGCCGCCGGAAATCGACAGCGAGATCGGCCGGCGCCTCGCGGTCATATCCCCCGTCCGGGCGCTCGCAACTGTCCGCCAAGTCTCCAGCTCCGTGCTGAAGAAGCCCTTCAACACGACCGGCCTCGCATCCGGCTGGGTATCGGAAACGGCAGCAAGGCCTCAGACCAGCACGCCGACGCTCAGCAACATGATCTTCCCGACCATGGAACTCTACGCGATGCCGGCCGCGACCCAGGCGCTGCTCGACGACTCCGCGGTCGATATCGAAGCCTGGATCTCGAGCGAGGTCGATGTCGTCTTTGCCGAGCAGGAAAGCGCTGCCTTCGTCTCCGGCGACGGCGTCAACAAGCCGAAGGGCTTCCTGTCCTACACGGCGGTCGCCGACGCGACATGGAGCTGGGGCAATCTCGGCTATGTCGCGACAGGTGCCGCCGGCGCCTTCAAGCCCGTTGGCCCGACCGACGTTCTCGTCGACACGATCTACGCGCTGAAGGCCAGTCGCCGCCAGAACGGCAACTTCATGATGAACCGCCGCACGCAGGCAGCACTGCGAAAGTTCAAGGATGCGGACGGCAATTATCTCTGGCAACCGCCGGCAGTTGCAGGCGCAACGGCGTCGCTTATGGGCTTCCCCGTGGCGGAAGCCGAGAATATGCCCGACATCGCGGCCGATGCGTTCCCCATCGCCTTCGGCGACTTCCGCGCCGGCTATCTCGTCGTCGACCGCGTCGGCATCCGCGTCCTCCGTGATCCCTATTCCGCCAAGCCCCACGTGCTGTTCTACACCACCAAACGCGTCGGCGGCGGCGTCCAGGATTTCGAAGCCATCAAGCTGGTGAAGTTCTCGGCAGCGTAGTTTCTTCACCCTCCCCTTGAGGGGGAGGGTCGGCACGCAGTGCCGGGGTGGGGTGACCGCCTCAGACACCCAACAGTCACCCCCACCCGCGCCTTCGCGCGACCTCCCCCATCAAGGGGGAGGTAAGGGACCGCAGCCTCCGATCTCAACCCTCCCCTTGAGGGGAAGGGTCGGCACGAAGTGCCGGGGTGGGGTGACCGCCCCAGACACCCAACAGTCACCCCCACCCGCGCCTTCGCGCGACCTCCCCCATCAAGGGGGGAGGTAAGGGACCGCAGCCTCCGATCTCAACCCTCCCCTTGATGGGGAGGGTCGGCACAAAGTGCCGGGGTGGGGTGATCGCCTCACACACCCAACTATCACCTCCCACCCGCGCGCTCGCGCGACCTAAGGACGACCCATGACCTATGCCCTGATCGCTCCGCCAACGGCGGAGGCGCTGTCGCTTGCCGTTGCCAAGGCGCATCTGCGTCTCGACACACCTGACGAAGACGATCTCGTTCTGACGTTGATCCGCGTTGCCCGCGAACATCTGGAGCGCACGACGGGTCTTTGCCTGATCACCCAGAGCCTAAGGCTCTATCTTGATTCAATATCTGAAGACGGCGTGATTCAGATTAGCAGAGGGCCGGTGCAAACCATTGAAAAAGTGACGGTTTACGACGCGGCCGGAAATGCTGGTCCGGTCTCGCTGGCAGGCCACATGCTCGACGGGCGGCGACGCCCGGCACGGCTGATGTTGCCGCAGCGTCCGCAGCCGGCTCGCACCGTCAATGGCATCGAGGTCGATTTCACCGCAGGGTTCGGCGCCACCGCCGCCGATGTTCCGGACACGCTGAAGCGCGCGATGCTCACCCACCTCGCTCAGATGTTCTCCTGCCGCGGTGTCGTTGCGACGGAGGATCAGCCGGCGCTGATCCCGCCCGGCTACGACCGGCTGGTTGCACCTTTCCTGATACGGAGGCTCTGACCATGCGCTCGACTTTCTTCGACCCGGGGCAGATGACCGCGCGGTTGAACCTCGAAGTCCCGGTCGAAACGCCAGACGGGCAGGGTGGCGCGACCACGGTTTTCGAGGAGAGGGCCTCGGCCTGGGCGCTGATCGAACCGGTTGCTTCGGCTGTTGCGGAAGAGGCCGGCAGCGAGATTTTCACGCGAACGCATCGCATCTGGCTGCGGTGGCGCACTGATGTCTCGATCGGCATGCGCCTGCGCAAGGGCGCGCGGATATTCCGCATTGGTGCCACTGAGGACCCCGACGAAACGCGCCGCTATCTGATCTGCCATTGCGAGGAGAAACTGCCATGAACGCGATGCTGCAATTCACGCTACCCGACCTTGCTGCGCTGCTTTCGCGGCTAGCCGCGGCGGGTCGGCAAACCCGGCCGGTGAAAACCGAAGTCAGGCAAGATCGATGAGCGCGGCGGCCAACGACCTGCTGCGGGCGATCCACACGCGGCTCGGTGCCGATGCAGCCCTGACAACCCTCATCGGCGCGGATGGCATCCGCGACCGGCTGGTCACCGGAAAACAGCTGCCCGCGATCGTCATTTCCGAAATGACGACCAGCGACTATTCGACGGCGACCGAACCCGGCGAGGAGCATCTCCTTGTCCTTGAAGTCTGGTCCGACGCCGCCGGCCAGCGAATTGCCCAGGAGATCGCCGCCATGATCCACGCCTTGCTGCAGGATGCGGCGTTGCCACTTGCCGCCCATGCCCTCGTCAACCTCCGGCACGCTTCGACGAAAGCGCGACGGGAGCCAAAGACGCGCCTGTTTTGTGCGGAGATGCGGTTTCGCGCGGTGACGGAGTAATTGCCGCAGCCCGTTTCGACATTTTGATTTGAACTGACAGGCGCCCCTCGTGGCGCCGTTTTCTTTGGAGAGGATAGTGCGATGGTGGCGCAGAAGGGCAAGGACCTGCTGCTGAAGATTTACAATGGCAGCGCCTATGGGACGGTGGCTGGCCTGAGAACGAAGAAGCTCTCGTTCAATACGGAAACTGTCGATATCACCGATGCCGAAAGCGTTGGCCGATGGCGCGAACTGCTGGGCGGCGCCGGCATGCAGCGCGCTTCGCTCGGCGGTTCGGGCCTCTTCAAGGACCAGGCTTCGGACGAGCTGATCCGCAATGCCTTCTTCAGCGGCTCGATCCTCTCCTGGCAGATCGTCATCCCGGATTTCGGAACGGTGACGGGGGCTTTCCAGGTGACGGCGCTCGAATATTCGGGCCAGCATAACGGCGAGGTGACCTTCGATATCGCGCTGGAATCGGCCGGCCCCATTGCCTTCGGAGGGCTCTGATGCCGAGGCTACGCACTGGCGCGCGCGCCAATCGCCATCGCGGCGAGATCGAGGCCGAGATCGATGGTGAACGCCGCATTCTCTGCCTGACGCTCGGCGCCCTGGCCGAGCTGGAGACAGCCTTCGCCGCCGACAACCTTTCGGGACTTGCCGCCCGCTTTTCCGACGGAAAGCTGAGGGCCGCCGATATGATCCGCATCATCGGCGCGGGCCTTCGCGGTGGTGGCAACGTCTTTTCCGACGAGGATGTTGCGACCGTCGGCATCGACGGCGGTATAGCCGCTTACGCCGCGGTCGTCCGGGATTTGCTGACGGCGACATTCATGGGGGATCGGGCGGACGCCACGGTGGACCCTCTCTAGCCGCAGCGGGCAGCATTTCTGACAGCTTGGACAGCACGGCTCCGGCTCCGTTCCCCTGGCGCCGTGTTCTTCACGTCGGTCTTAGCCTGCTGCGGCTTCCACCCGACACTCTGTGGGCGATGACGCCGATCGAGTTCCACGCGATGGCCGGCGGCTTCTCGCCTCGTGCTGGCACACTCGAGCGGAGGAATTTGCGGGAACTGATGGAGCAGTTTCCAGATAGTTAAGGCAATTCGAATTTGATGCTTGACGAACATATCGACTCTTATTAGCTGTATTATATAATAAAACACTTTATACGAGTATTCTTATTTTCGTGTAGGTAATGTGTCGGCGCATGTGCCGAGAGTGGGTTTTCATCGGCACGGCAAGAGCTGGCCGAACAGTTTCTGCAAGTTTTAGGAGCCCCCATGGACGAGAGCGATAACGACCTTTCCTCGACCAACGACCAGGCACAAGCCCTCAAACGGACGCTGGACGATCTTGACGGCCGCTCGCGCTCCTTCGGCGCAGCACTGGCAGGCGCGTTGACATCGGCGACCATGGGAGGGAAGGGCCTCGACAGCGTCCTGCGAGGTCTCGGCAATCGACTGACTGATATTGCGCTCTCGGCCGGCCTCAAGCCGTTGGAGGGTGCAATCGGCAGCGCAACAAGCAGCCTTGCCAATGGCATCGGCAATCTGTTCGCCTTTGCCGACGGCGCCGCACCTGGCCGGATGACGGCTTTTGCCGACGGCGGCGTCGTGGCATCGCCAACCTATTTTCCGATGGGCGGCGATCTCGGCCTGATGGGCGAGGCGGGTTCGGAAGCGATCCTGCCGCTGAAGCGCGGTTCGGACGGTTCGCTCGGCGTGGCGATGTCGGGCCACGGTGTATCGCCGATCGTCTTCAATGTCACCACGCAGGACGCGCACAGCTTCCAAAAGAGCGAAGCCCAGATTTCCGCAATGCTGGCGCGCACGGCGATGCGCGGCCAGCGCAATCTATAGCAGTTTTAAGTACGCTTTCCTCAACATGAAGCGCGAGGTTTCCCGGCAAATTTGCCTCAGATTACGTGCACGTAAAAGTCAGAAAAACTGACATCAGACCCGACCAAGGAGAGAAATTATGTTGAAGCAAGCATGCCTCACGGGGATGGTTCTCACCATGCTATTAAATCTGATGTCTGCATATGCAGCGTCTCCGAGTTGCACGGCGGCGCTGACGCTCCCCAATTCTTGGCTCCCTGTCGGCGGCAAGAGCGATGCTACGTTGACGCTGACCAACGACGGGGATGTTTTGGCCAAGGCTGGACTGATGATCAGAATGCCGTCCGGTTTCAGCGCCGCGAATCTTCCCTCAGCGTGCGGGGGCGGCTTCAGGGTAGCGCCTAGAACCGGTAGTTTGGTCCTCGCGGGGGTATCGATCCCGGCGAAAGGCTCATGTACCTTCAGGTTCACCATGAACGTTCCACCCGTCGCATCGATGCCGCCGAGTGAGCGTCGCATTTTTTCGATTGTCCCGGCCAAGAGCCCTAATTTGGCAACCGCGGACGCTATCAGTGTACCGGTCATCAGCGAGATACTGGGATCAACACCGGGTTTGTACAGCAACACGACATTCCCTGCCGGCATCTCCAGTGTCGCGCAGCTGGATCTCTTCATCACGCCCAAGACAGATCCTGGACCAAATTCCAACGTCTTTTGGTCCAACCAGATCGACAGCCTCGGTGGCTACACCGGCTTGCAATCGACCGAGTTGGCATCCGGCCCAGAAGGTTACGGCAAGCAATTCCTTTTTAGCCTGTGGGGCGCAACTGATGCGCGACCAGGGACGCCTGCGACTGCGGGCATCGGTGCAGGCAGCTATTGCACGGTCAGTCAAACCGCGACCGACGGCGCTTCAGGCGCGCAGTGTCGCTATCGTTACGAATGGCAGGCCGGTCATATCTATCGCTTCCGAGTAACGGCAGATACGGCGCTGGGTGCGGGTTGGTACAAAAGCAACGTGACGGATATTTCGCCTGGATCAAATCATGATTCGTTCGACATAGGCAGCATCTATGTCGGCAATCAAAAAACCGACGTGCCCGTCACCACCATCAGCCAGTGGGTCGAGTATTTCGATTGGAACTCCGAGCGCACAAGCTGCGAATCCGTCGCGCATACGGAGGTAAAATTCAAAATCCAGGCGTTCGATCAATTCGGCACGCGAGTGATTGTTCCGGCGCCACATGTAAGTGCAAATGCGGGGTGTTCAGAAAGTTTCTTTACTGTAGGGAGCGGCAAGAATGGCGAGGCAACCCTAGTAGGGGGACCGAATCAGTCTGCCGCCGGTCTGCTCAAGACGGACGGCAAGTGTCTTTCCACGAAGGCTGGCTTGACGGATGGCTCGCCGGTCGGATCGAACGACGCAATACTTCAAACATGTCCTACACTTGATGATATGAGGCGCGTAGGTGGTGGATCATATAGTAGCCATTTATGGGTGCAGTCAGCAGCTGGCACGATCCAGATCAAGAACAATTATTGCCTGACTGCCCAAGGCGAAGACGTCGGTGACAAGGTGATCCTTGCGACATGCGTGCAGAATGCCGCCAACCAGAAATGGACCTTCACACAGCCAGACAAGGCGCCTTTGGGTACTCAGATAGTTGCAACGAGCAGAAACTTGTGTTTGGCGCAAGGTGCTCCGGACGGCACCCTGAATTTGCAGTCATGTGCCTTGGTCGGCAACATTTGGACGATACCCGGAAAAAGCTTTAGCTACTGATATGCCGATAAACATCGACACCGATATTTACCTGCTGTCGTAAGGTCTTCAACATGCTGAACCATCAAGCAAGTATGAAGAATACAGCGGCAATATCGGTGTCGATGGGGTTCCTTGCGGCAGGGCGCGTGAGATGAACAGGCCGTCGGCGCCACTTGATTCCTGCTCCCCTTCCCACCGGTCCATAGTCCGGATCTTGCATTATCGATCCTTCGCCAGCCTCAAGGGCCTTCTCGGCGTTGAAGGTTCATCCGCGTCGCCTCGACGTTCGGACGATAGATGCTCTCTCAATTTCAAAACGTCCCAAGGACCAACCATGACCGCAGGATTTCACGAAGTCCGCTTTCCCCAGCGGCTGTCACTGGCGACAAGCGGCGGCCCGGTGCGGCGCACCGATGTCGTCAACCTCTCCAACGGACGCGAGACCCGCAACAGCCGCTGGAAGGACGCCCGCCGCAGCTACGACGCAGGCTCCGGCATCCGCTCCGTCGGCGATCTCTTCGAGGTCATGGAGTTCTTCGAAGCCCGCAGCGGCGAACTCTACGGCTTCCGCTTTCGCGATCCGGTCGACTGGACCTCCAGTCGGCCCGGCGCGCCCGTCACACCGCTCGATCAGGTGGTCGGCATCGGCGATGGCACAACCCGGCGGTTCCAGCTGACGAAGACCTATGGCGATGCCGGCGGCCGCTCGACCCGTGCCATCGCCAAGCCGGCGGTGGGCACGGTGAAGATCGCGGTCAACGGTGTGCTGCTGGCGCCTCCGAGTTTCTCGTGCGATCCCGCCACCGGCGTGGTGATGTTCGTGGCGGATGCAATCCCGCGGTCGGGCATGACCATTTCGGCCGGCTTCGAATTCGATGTGCCGGTGCGCTTTGCCACCGATCGCATCGACATCAATCTCTCGGCCTTCAATGCGGGCCGCATTCCGTCCATTCCGCTGATGGAGATTCTGCCATGAGAAAGATTGCCCAGGACTTTGCAGCGCACCTGTCGGGCGGTGCCACGACGACGTGTCATTGCTGGCGTCTGCAACGGCGCGATGGCGTGGTGCTCGGCTTTACCGAACATGACCACGACCTTGCCTTCGTAGATACGCTGTTTCTCGCAGCGAGCGGATTTTCGGCCAGCGACGGCGAGGAAGCAGCGGGCCTGCCGGCCTCGACAAGCAATGTCACCGGCGGATTTTCCAGCGATGCCATCACCGAGGCGGACCTGAACGCCGGCCTCTATGACGGCGCCCGCGTCGAGATCTACCTCGTCAATTGGGCAGCCCCTGAACAGCATCTTCTTCTGAAAGTACAGGAGATCGGCGAGGTGACGCGGCAGACCGGCCAATTCCAGGCGGAATTGCGCAGCTTTGCTGCCCGTCTCGCCGAGCCGCAGGGCCGCATCTACACCAGGCGCTGCGACGCCGTGCTTGGCGACGCCAGATGCGGGGTCGACCTCGGCCGTCCGCAATATCGGGCCGAAGGCACGATTGTCGCCGTCAGCGATACGACGCGACTGAGCCTCTCCGGCATTTCGGGTTTCGCCGATGGCTTTTTCGCCCACGGCAAACTGTTCTTCCTGGACGGAGCCAATGCCGGGTTCTCGGTGGACGTCGACAGTCAAGCGCTGGTGGGGGCGATCACGCAGGTCAATCTCTGGCTGCCGCTTTCACCTCCACCTGCAGTCGGCGAGCGGGTGGCGTTAATCGCCGGCTGCGACAAGGCCTTTGCAACCTGCCGTTCGAAATTCGGAAATCCGCAGAATTTTCGCGGCTTTCCACATATGCCTGGCTCCGACTTCGCCTACACCTATGCGGACGGAACGAGCGTGCACGACGGGAGCCCGTTGTTTCCATGAACGACGATATTCGCACACGCGTACTCTCGATCGCCGGGAGCTGGACAGGCACGCCCTATCGCCACCAGGGTTCGACCAAAAACATCGGCTGTGATTGCCTCGGGCTCATCCGCGGCATCTGGCGCGAACTCTACGGTACAGAGCCCGAACTGCCGAGACCCTACGCGCCGGATTGGGCCGAACGCAGCGGCGAGGATCGGTTGATGCAGGCGGCAATCCGCTATTTCGGCGCCCCTGTGCCGCAGGGGGAGGGTCGGCCAGGCGACTTGCTCCTCTTCCGCTGGCGGCCGGATTGTTCGGCGAAACACGCCGGCATTCTCTGCAAGGACATGCATTTCATTCACGCCTACGAACAGGCGGCAGTGATACGCTCTGCCCTCGTGCCCTCGTGGCAACGCAAAGTAGCGGCGGCCTTCGAATTTCCGCTGGGTTGAATTGAAGACCTCGCTCCCTTGCAAATTACGACAACCGCTGGTATTTTGGAGTGGTGAGCGAAGCGCTAACTCCGCTCACCGTTTTGGTTATCTTTCGAACAGTACCCGGACGGTGATTAACCAGCCCGTCCGGGTTTTTCTTAAGCTAAGCGTGATGCCAAGTGGTAACAACCACATAACCTCACCTCCATCTCAGAGAGCAAGGCCGTTACCTCGGTCGGCGTGGCCTATCCTCGCCGACGCACCGGCTGGCGCGGTGCCTGCTGCTTCTGCTCTCCAAGCTTTTACATGAATGCAATTTTAAAGAGCATACGCAAGCGGTTCATTCGACCGACGCGGAGTATTTTGCACGTCCAGGTCGCGGCGATTTCAGAGAGACACTCATGGCAACCATTGCATTCCAGGCGGCGGGCGCGGCCCTCGGCAGCGTGTTCGGTCCTGTCGGCGCGATGCTCGGCCGGGCGGCCGGCGCGATGCTCGGAAGCGTCGTCGATAAATCGCTGATCAACGGCAGCCAGACGAAATCGGGAACTCATCTCTCGACCGCGCGCATCCCCGGCGCCGACGAAGGGACCGCCGTCACCCGCCTGTACGGCACAGCCCGCATCGGGGGCACGTTGATCTGGGCAACCCGCTTCGAGGAGGCGGTGTCCAAGGAGCGCTCTGGTGGCAAGGCGAGCGGGCCGCGGGTCGAGACCTTTCGCTACTTCGCCAATCTTGCCATCGGCCTCAGCGAGGGGCCGATAGCCTGCGTCCGTCGCGTCTGGGTCGACGGCAAGGAGATCGACCTGACGCAGATCGAGATGCGCGTCCATACCGGAGCGGAAACGCAGCAGCCCGATCCACTAATCGAGGCGAAGCAGGGTATAGGCAATGCGCCGGCCTACCGTGGGCTTGCCTACGTTGTTTTCGAACGCCTGCCGCTCGACGGCTATGGCAATCGCATTCCGCTCTTCCAGTTCGAGGTGGTGCGGCCGATCGGCAGGCTGGAAAGCCAGATCCGCGCCGTGACGCTGATCCCGGGCGCCACCGAACATGGCTACAGCACGATACAGGTCACCGAGAAAACCGGTGCCGGCAGCGCCCGCGCAATGAACCGCAACGTATCGACCGCCACGACTGACTGGCAGGCATCGCTGGACGAATTGACGGCAGTCTGCCCCAATCTCGAGAGCGTAGCGCTGGTCGTCGCATGGTTAGGCACCGACCTTCGTGCCGGCAATTGCCGCGTCGTTCCGGGTGTTGAGACGAATATGCGCGATGGCGAGAGCAGCCTCTGGTCGGTTTCCGGCATTCCGCGCGCAGCTGCCCATCTCATCAGCCGCAATGAAGGCGGCCCGGCCTATGGCGGAACCCCCGACGACGCGAGCGTCTTTCAGGCGATTGCCGACCTTAGGGCGCGCGGACTGAAGGTCTATCTCTACCCATTCCTGATGATGGATATCCCTGACGGCAATGGCCTTGCCGATCCCTACGGCAGCGGTGAGCAGTCGACCTACCCATGGCGCGGCCGGGTCACGTGTTTCCCCGCGATTGGCCTGCCCGGAACGCCGGATCGCAGTGCGCTCGCCAGAGCACAGGTCATGGCGTTTTGCGGTGCTGCCTCCGCAAAGGACTTCGTCGTCAAAGGCCAGTCGGTCAGCTGTCAAGGCGGCGACCAGGGCTATAGGCGGCTGGTGTTGCACTATGCCAATCTCGCCGTGGCCGCCGGTGGTGTCGACGGCATCATCATCGGCTCGGAGCTGCGCGGATTGACGCAACTGCGCGATGGATCCGACCGTTTTCCCTTCGTCGAAGCGCTCGCGACGCTCGCGGCGGACGTTCGCTCTGTCGTCGGTCCCGCTACGAAACTCACATATGGCGCCGATTGGAGCGAATATTTCGGCTATCATCCGGCCGACGGCAGCGGCGACGTCTATTTCCACCTCGATCCGTTGTGGGCATGCCAGGCGATCGATGCTGTCGGCATCGACAATTACATGCCGCTTGCCGATTGGCGCGACGAGGATCTTTCGACGCCGAGCCCGGACGGCCATCGGACGGCGGACGATCTCCTTGGCATGACCGCGGCGATCACCAGCGGCGAAGGCTTCGACTGGTACTACGCCAGCGAGGTCGACCGGGCGGCCCGCCGCCGCTCGCCCATTGCCGACGGGCTTGCCGGCAAGCCCTGGGTCTACCGCTACAAGGACATAGAGTCCTGGTGGAGCAACCCACACTATGAACGCGTCGCCGACGCCGAGAAGTCGAAACCGACGGCATGGACCCCACGCGGAAAGCCGATCTGGTTCACCGAACTCGGCTGCCCGGCGATAGACAAGGGCGCCAACCAGCCGAATGTCTTCCTCGACCCGAAATCGGTGGAATCGGCGGCACCTTATTTCTCGAACCGCACCCGCGCAGACAGCATGCAGCGCCGCTTTCTCGAGGCCCATCACGATCATTGGGGCGCGGCGGGCGGCATGGTCGAACCGCATCACATGTTCGTCTGGACCTGGGATGCTCGTCCTTATCCCGCCTTTCCGAAGAATAGCGCCGTCTGGAGCGACGGTGCCAATTGGCAGACCGGTCACTGGTTGAACGGAAGGCTCGGCGCCGGAACGTTGGCCGATGTCATCGCCGCCATTCTTCGCGAGCAGAACTTCACCGATTTCGACGTTTCGGAAGTCAGCGGCGACCTGACCGGCTATGTTCAGGGCGAGGTGGCTGCGGCGCGCAACCTGATCGCTCCTCTGCTGGAGGTTTTCCAGATCGACGTTATCGAAGATGGGCCGCTGCTGCGCTTCCGGTCTCGTGCGCGAGCGAGCCTGCCTGCCATTCCAATCCCGGCGCTCGTCGATCTCGACAACCAGCCGCTTTGGCAGGAGACGCGCGGCCATGACAGCGACTATGCGACCGAGGCGATCGTCACCTTCTACGACCCGCTTGACGACTATGAACAGGCGAGCGTCCGCTCCCGACGGGCGCCGTCCTCGTCGAACCGTGTCCTGCGCTACGATCTCGGCGCCATTCTGCCCGAGGAGGCTGCGCACGCTGCTGCCGAAAACCTTCTGCGCGACAACCGGATTTCCCGCCGCTCGCTGACCCTGTCGCTGCCGCCGACCGATATCGGCGTGCAGCCGGGAGATGTGCTCTCGATCGCCGGTGGACCGGAGGGCCGTTTCCTCGTTACCCGGATCGAGGACGGAACGTCGCGCAAGATCGAAGCCCGTGAAATCGTGCCGCTTCTAGGTGGCGCCGCGATAACCGCGACGACCGGCAAACGAAGCGCCGGCATGGCATCCGACATTTTCGCGCCCCTGGTCGAACTCATGGACCTGCCGCAATTTACGGCCGGGGATCCGGCAAGCTTCGCGCGTGTGGCGGTCTATGCAAAGCCCTGGCGCACCGTTTCGATCTCGGCATCGGTGACCAACGAAGGCTATGCGAGCCGCGTGACGCTCGCGCGCCCGGCGCAGATCGGCAGCCTCACGAGCGCGTTGGTGCCAGGCGTCACCGGTCGCTTCGACTGGTCGCAATCGATCGTGCTGGATTTGCCATATGGAGGGCTGTCGTCGTCCGTTGAGCTGTCGTTGCTCAATGGCTCCAACCGCTTTGCAATCCTCTGCACGAACGGGAGCTGGGAAATCGGCTGCTTCCTGCAGGCAGACGAGATTGTGGCTGCCCGCTGGCAGCTCCGCGGTCTCTTGCGCGGCCTTGCTGGCACGGAGGATGCGATGGCATCCGGAGCGGCCGTCGGCGCGCCGCTCGTCGTGCTTGACGATGCAGTTCAGCCGATCGGTGTCGCGAATGAAGAGATGGGCCTTAAGCTTAATTGGATTGCCGAGGCCTCCGGCTCGACCGGAATGGCCGGCCCCTTTGCTTTCGAAGCCGGGTTGCGGGCCCAGACGCCGCTCTCGCCGGTCCATATCGGCGGCAGCCGCGGTTTGGACGGATCGGCCCTGATGACTTGGATCAGGCGCGGCAGGGTAGATGCGGATAACTGGATACCTCCTGACATTCCGCTTGATGAGCCCTCTGAGCGTTACCGGATAGAGGTTTTGAAGGGCGACAAGGTCCTGAGGCAGGTCGAGGTGACTGGGCCGGCCTGGCGCTATGCCGCCGCTGACGAAATCTCCGACTTCGGCGAGCGCCAAACGCAACTGCAGATACGGATATATCAGATGGGGCAGCGAATTCCGCTTGGCATTCCCGCGGTGGCACTCGTCACATTCTAGCTTTAAACCAGAGGAGTGCATCATGAACGACGTCAAGCACTGGTATCTTTCAAAGACCGTATGGGGTGGCCTTCTTGCGGTGGCAGCCTTCGCATTGCAGCTGAAAGGGTTTCAGCTCGATCCAACCGATCAGTCGGCAATCGCTGACTCGATCGTTTCGATCACCGGCGCTGTCGGCGGTATCTTGGCAATCTATGGGCGGGTCATTGCTACGGCAGCGATCAGGATCAGCTAAAAGCGTCAGGCTTAATGGATTAATATTCCGCCGCACGCTGGACGCGCGGAAAATTACCGCCCATTCATTTGCCATTCAGGCGGGTTTGGATAACTATTCGCTCAAGTTAGTGTCCCTTGTGGAAGTATCGAGCATGGCATCACTCTTGAGCGTAGCAACGGTCATCGCAACGATGGCGGGATCGGCTGTGCTTCCGGTCACGACGCCGACATTTGTCGCGCGCTCGAACAATGACTGCAGTGAAGCTGCCGCACAGGTCGTCGCCAAGACAGGGGGTCAGCTTCTTTCCGTGCAGCCCTCCGGGGACAGCTGCATTATTACCGTCCTCGTCCAGGGAAACGGCGAGCGGCCACGCAAGGTGACCGTGAAGGCACCGATGTAGTAATAAGCTCGTATAGAGCTTTGCGAATCGGTTAGGAATTGGGCGGAAACATGCGCATTCTCGTAATTGAAGACGATATCAATCTGAACCGACAGCTTGCCGACGCCCTCAAAGAGGCGGGCTACGTTGTCGACGTCGCGTTTGATGGGGAAGAGGGCCATTTCCTCGGCGATACCGAACCCTATGACGCAATCATCCTCGACATCGGCCTGCCCGAGATGGACGGCATCACGGTACTCGAGAAATGGCGCGCTTCCGGCAAGGGCACACCCGTCCTGATGCTGACGGCTCGCGATCGGTGGAGCGACAAGGTTGCCGGCATCGATGCAGGCGCCGACGACTATGTGGCCAAGCCGTTCCATGTCGAGGAAATCCTTGCACGCATCCGCGCTTTGATCCGCCGCGCCGCTGGTCACTCCTCCTCGGAGATCACCTGTGGGCCGGTACGGGTCGACACCAAGAGTTCGAAGGCGACAGTCAACGGCAAGCCGCTGAAGCTGACGTCGCACGAATACCGGCTGCTCGCCTACCTTATGCATCACAAGGGTGAGGTCGTGTCCCGTACGGAACTGGTCGAACATATGTACGATCAGGATTTCGACCGTGATTCCAATACGATCGAGGTGTTTGTCGGTCGCTTGCGCAAAAAGATGGGCGTCGATCTGATCGAAACCGTCCGCGGTCTCGGTTACCGCATGCAAGCGCCGACCAATGCGAATTAAGTCGCTCACCGCACGCGTCCTCCTACTGACTACACTGTGGTCGACGGTGGCGCTCGTGGTGATCGGCCTTGTTATATCAACGCTCTACCGCAAGAGCGCCGAGCGCGGTTTCCAGGATCTGTTGCGGGCGCAGCTCTACAACGTCGTCAATTCGGTAACGATCGGCGACCAGGAGGCGCTTGCGGGCAGTCCTCAGCTCGGTGATTTGCGTTTCGCCCAGCCGAAGACCGGCTGGTACTGGATGGTCGAGCCGCTCGGCACGTACACCGCGGCTCCATTGGTCTCACCCTCGCTCGGCGCTTCCAATCTGCCTGTCCTGTCGGTGCTCGAAGCCCCATTCGACAAGAACTACGAGCGTTATTACATCGTCACCGATAGCTTCGGAAACCGCGTTCAGGTCGCCGAGACCGAGGTCGTGCTCGATACGGATGGACGTGCCGCACGCTTCCGTGTCACCGGCAACATCGCCGTCGTCGAGGACGATGTAGGCACATTTTCCCATAGCCTGTATCTGGCATTGGCTGGCTTCGGCGTCGGCAGCCTGATCGTCAATGCGCTGGCTATCCTCTTTGGCCTGAAACCGCTCGATAAGGCCCGTGGCGCATTGGAGCGCATCCGCGCCGGCGAAAGCGAGCGGCTGCAAGGCGATTTTCCGCGTGAAATCCTGCCGCTTGCCAACGAAGTCAACGCCCTGATCGAGAGCAATCGCCGCATTGTCGAGCGCGCCCGTATGCAGGTCGGCAATCTGGCTCATTCCCTCAAAACGCCTATTGCGGTCCTGCTCAACGAATCCCGTGTGCTCGACCGGTCGCATGGCGATCTGGTGAAGCTGCAGGCCGAAGCCATGCAGGGGCAGGTGCAATCCTATCTCAACCGCGCCCGCATCGCCGCCCAGCGCGAATCCGTTCTCGCTCGCACAGAGGCGGAGCCTGCGCTCGAGCGGCTTGTGCGCGTGATGCGCCGGCTGAATGCCGACAAGGAATTCGAGCTCTCGGTTACGCCCAATCTGGCGCTGGCCATGGAGCAGCAGGATCTCGAAGAGACGGTCGGCAACCTTCTTGAAAACGCCGCGCGCTTTGCCGATCACAAGGTCCGCATAGCAGCCAGCGAGGCGCCGGCGGAAATCAAGGGCAACGATCCGGCCCGCCGCTTCTGGGTCGAACTCGTCGTCGAGGACGACGGCCCGGGCCTCGAGCCAGACCAGATCCGCGAGGCGATGAAGCGAGGCCGCAGGCTCGACGAAAGCAAGCCGGGCACGGGTCTCGGCCTTTCGATCGTCAGCGAGATCACCAACGAGTACCAGGGGCGGCTGGAACTGTCGCGCGGCACCTGGGGTGGACTTCGTGCAAGCCTAATTCTTCCAGGGGTTATGAAGGATGTTGCGTGAACAACGGCATGATGCCAAAAAGACGAGGTGCGCCATGGGGATGACCTCCATGAGCCGCAGGGCGGTAATCGCGCGTTGGCCTGTTAATTCTGGTTCGGTTGAATGAATCTTCGCTTTGCACGTCTGATCGTCCCATCATTGTTGGGTGCCGTTCTCCTTTCCGCTTGCAGTACAACCCACGGGACCGGCGCCGGCCGCGCATTGGCGGCACTCTCGCCGCTCAAGACCAATTCTTCCGCGACCTACATCAAGGCGCTCGATGGCGGTATCGTGAGCCGCACGGGCGTCAAGATCAGCGATAGCGACCTGCAGCGAGCGCTCGAAGCGGAATACCGCGCCCTGGAAGCGGCACCCGGGGGCCAGCCGGTCGTTTGGAGTGGCCGTGGCATCAGCGGTCAGGTGGTCGCGTCGGCGCCCTATCAGGTCGGCTCGCAGAATTGCCGCCAATATACGCATACCGTGACCGTCGACGGCGAGGAGACGAAGGCGCGCGGGGCAGCCTGCCGCAACGAGGATGGAACCTGGTCGCCGCTGAACTGAGCCGCCACAGCGGACAATCGGCCCGTTGCGCCGCCGGATTGGCTGCAATGCCTCACTTTTGCCGGGACAATTGCGGCGAAACGCCTCAAATCTTCGTCATATTGGCTTTGGCGGTTGGAATGACAGCCCCGGTAAAGTATTGGGCTTCCTATGCTGTTCTGGATTCTCGTGGCCGTTCTGACGGCGGGCGTCGGCGCCATTCTGCTTCATCCGCTCTTGCGCGGAGCGCAGGCGGCTGAGGATAGCCGAGCCGGCGAGGCGGCCGTCTACCGCGACCAGCTCCGTGAACTCGACCGCGATCTGGCGGGAGACCTGATCACTGCCGAGCAGGCCGGCTATGCCCGCGCCGAAATCGGCCGCCGCTTGCTGGCTGTGTCTTCCACTGGGCCGGCCGAGAAATTGGCGGCCCGCCCGAGCCGATACCGTCTGGCGCAGGCCTTCATTGTCGTCGTGCTCCCGGTCATCGGGCTCTGTCTGTACTTGGCGACCGGCAATCCCGGGCTCCCGTCGCAGCCGCTCGAGGCGCGGCTCGCAAATCCCGGCAACGACATGGCAATCCTCGTCGCAAAAGCCGAGCGTCATCTGGCCGAGGACCCGAACGACGGAAAAGGCTGGGAAGTGCTCGCCCCGATCTATTTCAAGACGATGCGGGTCGCCGACGCCGAGATGGCCTATCGCAACGCCATCCGCCTGCTCGGGCCGACGCCTGAGAGGCTCGGAAGTCTGGCGGAAGTGCTGATGGCGGTGTCGGATGGCATGGTCACCGCGGAGGCTCGCGATGTCCTGCAGCAGTTGGTCAAACTCGATCCAGCCAATCCGCGTGCGAAATTCTATATCGCCCTCGCCTTCGAACAGGAGGGCAAAGCCGAGGAAGCAAAGGACGCTTTTACGGCGCTCGCGAAGGAATCGCCCGCTGACGCGCCTTGGGTTCCACTCGTCAACGAGCATATCGCCAAGAACGGTGGTGTGCCGGTCGTCGCCGCGGCTGATCCTGATGCGCCCGGCAACCCGACCGCTGGCGACATCGCCTCGGCGGAGACCATGAATTCCGGCGATCGCCAGCAGATGATCCGCGGCATGGTCGAAAGCCTCAATGCCAAGCTGACGGAAAACCCTGATAATTTCGAAGGATGGATCCGTCTCGTTCGCTCCTACGCCGTTCTCAACGACAAAGACCGCGCTACGGATGCGCTGAAGCGCGGCCTCGCAGCCTTTCCTGCTGATAGCGGGCAGGGCCAGCAATTGGTGACGTTGGCGAAGGAACTGGGTCTTCCCCTGGAGGAAAAGCAGCCATGACCCGCAAGCAGAAGCGCCTGGCCGTCATCGGCGGCGGCATGAGCTTCATCATCGCCGCCGTGCTGCTGGTGTTGTTCGCCTTCAGCCAGTCCGTCGCCTATTTCTACATGCCGGGCGACCTTGCCAAGAATCCGATCGCGCCCGGCACGCTGATCCGCCTCGGTGGGCTGGTCGGCGAAGGAACGGTCGTTCGTGGCGAAGGCACGACCGTGCAGTTCGCTGTCACCGACGGCTCGGACGCGATCAAGGTCAAATATACCGGCATTCTGCCCGATCTTTTCCGCGAAGGGCAGGGCGTCGTTACCGAGGGCAGGTTCGAGCCGGGCGACAATGTTTTCGTTGCCGACACGGTGCTCGCCAAGCATGATGAACGCTATATGCCGAAAGAGGTCGCCGACCGCCTGAAGAAGGACGGTGTCTGGAAAGGCCAGGAAGCCAGCAAATGATCATCGAGCTTGGACATTACGCACTGGTTCTGGCGCTGGCGACCGCGATCATCGTCTCGATCATCCCGGCGCTCGGTGCCCGGCGGCTCGACCAGTCGATGATGGATGTGGCGCAGCCCGGTTCTTTGGCGATGTTCGCGCTTGTAGCCTTTTCCTTTGCGGTGCTCACCTACGCGCATGTCGTCTCCGATTTTTCGGTGGCCAATGTCTGGGAAAACTCGCATTCGCTGGTGCCGCTGGTGTTCAAGATCTCGGGCGTCTGGGGCAATCACGAGGGATCGATGATGCTCTGGCTTCTGATCCTGACGCTGTTCAGCGCGCTGGTGGCCTTGTTCGGCCGCAACCTACCGGACACGCTGCGGTCCAACGTGCTGTCCGTCCAGGCATGGATCTCGGTCGCCTTCCTGGTCTTCATCCTCTTGACCTCGAACCCGTTTACGCGCCTCAGCCCGGCTCCGGCCGAGGGCAAGGACCTCAACCCGGTACTGCAGGATATCGGCCTCGCCATTCATCCCCCGCTTCTCTATCTCGGTTATGTCGGCTTCTCCGTCTGCTTCTCGTTCGCCGTCGCTGCTTTGATCGAGGGCCGCATCGACGCCGCCTGGGCACGCTGGGTCCGCCCCTGGACGCTTGCCGCCTGGACATGCCTGACAGCCGGCATCGCTATGGGTTCTTACTGGGCCTATTACGAACTCGGCTGGGGCGGCTGGTGGTTTTGGGACCCGGTTGAAAATGCGTCGTTCATGCCGTGGCTGGCGGGTACCGCGTTGCTGCACTCGGCGCTGGTCATGGAAAAACGCGATGCCCTGAAGATCTGGACAGTGCTTCTGGCGATCCTCACCTTCTCGCTGTCCTTGCTCGGCACATTCCTTGTCCGCTCCGGGGTCCTCACTTCCGTCCACGCCTTTGCCAGCGACCCGACACGCGGCGTCTTCATCCTCTGCATATTGCTGATCTTCATCGGCGGCGCATTGTCGCTCTTTGCCTTCCGCGCGCCAAAGCTCACCTCCGGCGGGCTATTCGCACCGATTTCGCGCGAGGGTGCGTTGGTGCTGAATAATCTCATCCTGACCGTTGCCTGCGGCACTGTGTTGACCGGGACGCTTTATCCCCTGGCACTGGAAACCCTGACCGACGACAAGATCTCGGTCGGCCCACCATTTTTCAACTTGACGTTCGGCCTCCTGATGATCCCGCTGCTGGTGGCCGTTCCCTTCGGACCGCTGCTGTCGTGGAAGCGCGGCGACCTGCTCGGCGTGCTTCAGCGGCTATATGCAGCCGCAGGGCTGGCATTCGCGACTGCGGTCGTGTGGTTCTACATGCAGCATGGCGGCCCCGTCATGGCGATCCTTGGTCTGGCGGCGGGATTGTTCCTGATCTTCGGCGCGTTGACCGATCTCTGGTTTCGCGCCGGAATCGGCAAGGTGGCGGGCGACGTTGCCTGGCGCCGGCTGGCCGGGTTGCCACGCTCTGCCTTCGGCACGGCGCTCGCCCATGCCGGCCTCGGCGTCACCGTCCTCGGCATCATCGCGGTCTCCACGTTCCAGACGGAAGACATCACCGAGCTGAAGCCGGGTGGAACGGCGGATCTTGGCGGCTACACCTTGCGATTCGACGGCATGACGCCGGGCATCGGGGCCAATTTTACCGAGGACCGCGGTCACTTCACTGTCAGCCGCGGCGGCGTCGCGGTCGCCGAAGTCACCTCCGCCAAGCGGCTGTTTACAGCACGGAAATCGGCCACCACCGAAGCCGGCATCCTGACCTTCGGCCTCAGCCAGCTCTACGTCTCGCTCGGCGACGCCGGCAACGATGGAAGCATTGTCGTTCGCATCTGGTGGAAGCCCTACATCGTCTGCATCTGGGGTGGAGCCATCATCATGGCGCTCGGCGGGCTGGTCTCGCTCAGCGATCGACGCCTGCGGGTCGGCGCCCCCAGCCGACGCGCAAAAGCCGCGCGCCCGGCCATGGAGCCTGCGGAATGAGAGGGATCCTCACTTCCCCCTTCTCCCCTCGGGGAGAAGGTGCCCGAAGGGCGGATGAGGGGGCTCTTCGCGCGAATCCGGAGCAAGCTGCCCCCCTCATCCGGTCCTTCGGACCCCCTTCTCCCCGAGGGGAGAAGGGGAGGTTGCCGCACCCTTCGCGCCGAAGAAGCCCCGTTCTCCTCCGCCTATCCCTCTTTCTCGTCCTGCTCCTTGCTCCGCTCGCAGCCTTCGCGGTCAATCCCGACGAAGTTCTCACGGACCCGGCACTGGAGGCGCGGGCGCGGCATATCTCCACGGAACTGCGCTGCATGGTCTGTCAGAACCAGTCGATCGACGATTCGAACGCGGATCTGGCGCGCGATCTTCGTCTGCTGGTGCGAAAGCGCCTCGTTGATGGCGACAGCGACCGGCAGGTGGTCGACTATCTTGTTTCGCGCTACGGCGAGTTCGTGCTGTTGAAACCGCGGCTCAGCGAGAAGACGTGGCTGCTCTGGGGCGCGCCGGTGGCGCTGTTTTGTGTCGGAGGCGCGGCCCTTTTCATCTATGCCAGGCGTCGCAGTGGCAAGCCGACGGGGACGCTCCTGACGACAGACGAGGAAAAGCGCCTCAACGAGATTCTCGCAAAGTAACGCAAGCTTGTTCTCCGGGTCGGGAGCCAACGAGAAACATTTTACAACATTACCAACTTTTCATTGCCAGGACAGTTCACGGTAACGTCCGAACTCCTATATCTTCTGTACGAGCTGATCATCGCCCATCCCGGCTCCATAAGTCAGAAGAGAAGAAGAGAAGGTACGAACATGTTCAGGACCATCAAGGAACGTCTGTCCCGCAGCACCGCTTTGAAGGCATCCGCCGTCGCGGGTCTCGCGGTCGCAGTGCTTGCGACGGGCATTCCGATCGAAATCTCCCGGTCATATGCCGAGGCCGTCGTCGTTCAAGCCCCGCAGGTTCCGAGCTTCGCCAATGTCGTTGATGCTGTTTCGCCCGCCGTTGTTTCCGTGCGCGTCGAATCGCGCGCCAATCCGGTCGCCGATGATGACGACAGCTTCGGTCTCGGCCGCGGCTTTGACGAGCTTCCCGATGACCACCCGCTGAAGAAATTCTTCCGCCAGTTCGGCGAGCAGCAGAATGGCCACGGCCCGCAGGAAGGCCAGAAAGCCAAGCCTGACGGCAAGGGCCGCCTTCGCCCTGTCGCACAGGGCTCCGGCTTCTTCATCTCTGAAGACGGCTACCTCGTCACCAACAACCACGTCGTCTCCGATGGCGCCGCCTTCGTCGTTGTCCTCACGGACGGCACCGAACTCGATGCCAAGCTGATCGGCAAGGACCCGCGCACCGATCTCGCCGTCCTCAAGGTGGATGACAAGCGCAAGTTTACCTACGTGAAGTGGGCCGATGACGAAAAGGTCCGCGTCGGCGACTGGGTCGTTGCCGTCGGCAACCCCTTCGGCCTCGGCGGCACCGTCACCGCAGGCATCATCTCCGCTCGCGGCCGTGACATCGGCTCCGGTCCCTACGACGACTACCTCCAGGTCGACGCAGCCGTGAACCGTGGCAATTCGGGCGGCCCAACCTTCAACCTCAGCGGTGAAGTCGTCGGTATCAACACCGCAATCTTCTCGCCATCAGGCGGCAGCGTCGGCATCGCCTTCGCCATCCCGTCGACGACTGCCAAGGATGTCGTCGCCGACCTTATCAAGGACGGCTCGGTTTCCCGCGGTTGGCTCGGCGTCCAGATCCAGCCGGTCTCCAAGGATATCGCTGAATCGCTTGGCCTTTCCGAAGCGAGCGGCGCACTCGTCGTCTCTCCGCAGGAAGGTTCGCCCGGCCAGAAGGCTGGTATCAAGAACGGCGACGTCGTGACCGCGGTCAATGGCGAAACCGTGAAGGATCCACGCGATCTCGCCCGCCGCATCGGTGCCATGGCACCTGGCAAGAAGGTTGAAGTCTCGCTCTGGCGCGATGGCAAACCGCAGTCGGTCACGGTCGATCTCGGCACGCTGCCGGCAGAGCAGAAGGAAGCGTCGAACGACGATAACGCGCCTCAGCAGGCAACGCCTCAGCAGCCGGCCTCCGAAAAGGCGCTTGCCGATCTCGGCCTGACCGTCGGTCCGTCTGACGACGGCAAGGGCGTCGCCATCACCGGCGTCGATCCGGATAGCGACGCCGCCGACAAGGGCGTGAAGGAAGGCGAGAAGATCACCTCCGTCAACAACCAGGAAGTGGCCAACGCGGCTGACATCGCCAAGGTCATCACCCAGGCGAAGAAGGATGGTCGCACCAAGGCGCTCTTCCAGATCCAGTCCAACAGCGGAAGCCGCTTCGTCGCTCTCCCGCTCAATCAGGGCTGAGTTCCGATCCAACGACAAACGGAGCCGTGCAGGCCGACCGCTTGCACGGCTTCGTCGCTTCTTGATCGATGATGGGTGAAAACATGACCCCCGGCAGCCAAGATACCGTCGACAGTCCCGATTCCGCCAATACGCCCGATTCTGGTTGTGCAGAGGCGCGACCGGCGAGTATTGTCGTCCATATGAAGATTTTGATCATTGAAGACGACCTCGAAGCCGCCGCCTATCTGACGAAGGCGTTCCGGGAAGCCGGCATCGTTGCCGATCATGCAAGCGACGGCGAGAGCGGTCTCTTCATGGGCACCGAGAACTCCTATGACGTGATAGTCATCGATCGCATGCTCCCGCGCCGTGACGGCCTGTCGGTGATCGGCGAGCTGCGCCGCAAGAGCGTGCATACGCCTGTTCTCATCCTGTCGGCACTCGGCCAGGTGGACGACAGGGTCACGGGTTTGCGTGCCGGCGGCGACGACTACCTGCCGAAGCCATATGCTTTCAGCGAATTGCTGGCCCGCGTCGAGGTTCTCGGCCGCCGCAAGGGAACGCCTGACCAGGACGTGCTCTATCGCGTCGGTGACCTGGAGCTCGACCGGCTTTCGCACGAGGTTCGCCGTGCGGGCAAGGAGATCGTCCTGCAGCCGCGCGAATTCCGTCTTCTTGAGTACCTGATGAAGAATGCCGGGCAGGTCGTTACCCGCACGATGCTGCTCGAAAACGTCTGGGATTACCACTTCGATCCGCAGACCAATGTCATCGACGTCCACGTCTCGCGGCTGCGCTCGAAGATCGAGAAAGACTTCAATATGCCGCTTCTGAAGACGATCCGGGGTGCCGGCTATATGATCAAGGACGAGGGATGAGTCGCTTCCGCGTCCTCTTCAAGTCGACAGCGGTTCGCCTTTCTGCCCTTTATATTCTTCTGTTCGCACTCTGCGCCGCGACGCTGGTCTTCTATGTCACGGCGATGTCGGAACGGTTGTTGACCGGGCAGATCCGCGATGCGGTCCAGCAGGAAGTCAACCAGGTCAAGCACGCCTACGAAGTCGGCGGGCTGAACCTTTTGTTGCGCACCATGGAGCGTCGCGCCCGCCAACCGGGTGCCAATCTCTATGTCATCGCCGGTCCATCGGGCGATATCCTCGCCGGCAACGTTGCCTCCGTGCAGCCGGGCGTCTTCGACGATGAGGGCTGGACGGAGCTTCCCTTTCTCTACGATCGCTATGCGGACACCGGCGCCGAGAAACGGCACCTGGCGATCGCCAACATCTTCACGCTGGACAACGGTCTTCGCATCCTGATCGGCCGCGACCTTGGGGAGCCGGAGCGGTTCCGCGTGCTGGTCCGCCAGGCGCTGATGCTGGCTTTGGCGATCATGGGCGTCGGCGCGCTGGTCATATGGTTCGCCATCGGCCGCAATGCGCTGAAGCGTATCGATCGTATGACTGACGCCAGCCGCAAGATCATGGCTGGCGACCTTTCCCAGCGCCTGCCATCCGGCGGCTCCGGCGACGAATTCGACCGCATGTCGGATTCGCTGAATACCATGCTTGAACGCATCGAGAAGCTGAACGAGGGGCTTCGCCAGGTCTCCGACAACATCGCCCACGACCTGAAGACACCGCTGACCCGCCTTCGCAACAAGGCGGCCGATGCGCTCGACAGCGCCGACGGTGAAGGTCGCCGCGTTGCGCTCGAAGGGATCATCGGCGAGTCCGACCAGTTGATCCGCACGTTCAATGCCCTGCTGATGATTTCACGCGTTGAGGCGGGCTCCGTCGCAGCCGAGATGACGCCGGTCGATATCTCGGCAATCGTCGCTGATACGGCCGAGCTCTACGAACCTGTCGCCGAGGAGGCCGGTCTGGCACTGACGACGGATATCGAACCCGGCATCGAGGTCCAGGGCAACCGCGAACTGATCGGCCAGGCGATCTTCAATCTGATCGACAACGCCGTCAAATATGCGCCGGGAGGCGCCGGCAAGCCGGAGGTGACACTTCGGCTTCTGCAACGTCCAGATGGCGTCCACCTCTGTATCGCTGACCACGGCCCGGGCATTCCTGTCCAGAAGCGCGAGGATGTAGTCAAACGCTTCTACCGCATGGACGAGAGCCGCTCCAAACCCGGTACGGGCCTCGGCCTGTCGCTGGTCGAGGCGGTGATGGAGCTGCATGGCGGACGGCTGGAGCTTTCCGACACGGACGCGGAGAGCACCGATTCGCGTGGTCTGACGGCCAGCATTGTCTTCCCTGCGAAGAAGGACTGACAGCGCGCTTCAAGCACCCTATTGGCGTCATCCGCTGATGGCCCTAGGTTGTCAGTGACGCGTCGCGATTCCTCGCGAGGCCGGAGAGCCGCATGCCGACATCCGATCATCGTCTTGCTTCTGTTCAAAAGGGGCTGCTTCGCCCCGTCAATCAGACCGAAGCGAAGTCTGTCCTGGCTGATCTAAAAGACATCGGCAAATCGGAGCCGGCGGTCGCGACGCTTCTCGAGGGTGAAACGCCTCTGCGCGAGTTTGTCATCAGCGTGCTGACCTTATCGCCCTATCTGCGCGACATGGCCAAGCTGGATCCAACCGTGCTCGCCGCGGCCATCGAGCAGCCGCTTGAGCCGCAGATCGAGCAACTCGTCGTGGCGGCGCGCCATGCCTGGGAGACGCTGCCGGGAGAGGGGCAGCCGTCCGAGTCCGAAGTCATGAGCCGCCTGCGCATCATCAAGCGAAAGGCGGCCTTCCTGATCGCGCTTGCCGATCTTGCACGCGTCTTCGACGCCCGCGCCACCACGAGCTGGTTGAGCGCGCTCGCCGAAGGTGCGATTTCAGCCACCATCGATCACCTGCTGCTCTCGGCACACCATGCGGGCAAGATAGTCCTGAAGGACCCTGCGCGTCCGAGCGAGGGCTCTGGGCTCATCGTGCTCGGAATGGGAAAGCTCGGCGCCGAAGAGCTGAACTATTCTTCGGATATCGACCTCGTCATCTTTTTCGACGAGACGGCCGGCATCGTGCCCGATCCGCAGGATGCTATCGAGATTTTCCCACGGCTGATGCGTCGGCTGGTCCGTATCCTGCAAGAGCGCACCGCCGACGGCTATGTGTTTCGCACCGACCTGCGCCTACGCCCCGATCCCGGTGCAACGCCGCTTGCGATGCCCGTCGATGCCGCGATGATATATTACGAGGGCCGTGGGCAGAACTGGGAGCGAGCTGCCTTCATCAAGGCCCGTCCAGTCGGTGGTGACAGGGTAGCCGGTGCCGCCTTCGTGCAGGATCTCGTCCCCTTTGTCTTCCGCAAGTATCTGGATTACGCCGCAATTGCCGACATCCATTCCATCAAGCGCCAGATCCACGTCCACAAGGGACACGGCGCAATCGCGGTGAAGGGCCACAACGTCAAGCTCGGTCGCGGCGGCATCCGCGAGATCGAGTTTTTCGTCCAGACCCAACAGCTGATTGCCGGTGGCCGCATGCCGGCCCTGCGTTCCCGCGCCACCGAGGAAACGCTGGAAGAACTGACGAAGGCGAAGTGGATCGACGAGGAAACCCGCGATGAGCTGACGGGTGCCTACTGGTTTCTCCGCAATGTCGAGCATCGGATTCAGATGGTCCGGGACGAGCAGACACATCTGCTGCCTGAGACGGAAAGCGAGCTGAAGCGCATCGCCTTCATGATGGGTTTCAGCGATACGCCGAGTTTTTCCGAGGCGCTTGTTTCAATCCTGAAGACGGTCGAGCGGCGCTATTCCAGGCTTTTCGAACAGGAAGCGAAGCTTTCAAACGAAGCGGGCAATCTTGTCTTCACCGGCCAGAACGACGATCCGGATACGCTGGAGACGCTGCGCAAGCTTGGTTTCGAGCGGCCGTCGGACATCTCGCGCGTCATCAGGACCTGGCACTATGGGCGCTATCGTGCCACCCAGTCGGTCGAGGCCCGCGAGCGCCTTACGGAACTGACGCCGGAACTGCTGCAGGTGTTCGGCGCAAACAAGAGGGCCGACGAAGCGTTGCTTCGCTTCAACAACTTCCTCTCCGGGCTGCCGGCGGGGATCCAGCTTTTCTCCCTTCTCGGTAACAATCCGGCCCTCCTGTCCCTCATTGTCAACATCATGTCCTCGGCACCTCGTCTCGCCGATATCATCGCTGCAAAGCCGCATGTATTCGACGGCATGCTGGACCCGGGCCTGATGGCGGAGCTTCCGACGCGCGACTATCTCGCAGGGCGCATCAAGAGCTTCCTGGTCTCCGCGCGCCACTACGAGGAGATCCTCGACCGGTTGCGGATTTTCGCGTCCGAGCAGCGCTTCCTTATCGGCATCCGTCTCCTGACCGGCGGCATCAGCGGCGCGATGGCGGCACGCGCCTTCACGCATCTGGCTGATCTCGTCGTCGCAGCAGCCTTCGAGGCTGTGATGAAGGAGGTAAGACTGGCGCATGGCGACTATCCCGGCGGTCGCGTCGCGATCATGGGCATGGGCAAGCTCGGCAGTTTCGAACTCACCGCCGGTTCCGACATCGACATCATCCTGCTCTACGACTACGACGATGATGCAGGCGAATCCGACGGCCCGAAGCCTCTCGATGCGACGCGCTATTTCACCCGCATCACGCAGAGGCTGATCGCCGCACTCTCGGCCCCGACGGCCGAAGGTGTCCTCTACGAGGTGGACATGCGCCTGCGCCCGTCCGGCAACAAGGGCCCGGTCGCCACCCGCATCAATTCCTTCGAAAAATACCAGCGCGAGGAAGCCTGGACCTGGGAGCATATGGCGCTCAGCCGCGCTCGTCTGCTCTGTGGTGACGACGGCCTGATCCGCGACGCCGAGAGGATCATCGGCGAGGTGCTTTCGACCAAATCAGACGTTGCGAAAATCGCACGGGATGTGGCTGAGATGCGCGTGCTCCTCGAACAGGAAAAGCCGCCGAAAAGCATCTGGGACCTCAAGCTGATGCCGGGCGGATTGATCGACATCGAATTCATCGCCCAGTATCTCAGGCTCATCGCGCCGGCCAAGGGTGTGGAACTCGAAACCGGCAGCTTGAACACTGGGGAAGCCTTGAAGGCGCTGGGTCTGAGACTGATGGACCGAAACGACCTCGACACCTGCCTGGAGGCGCTCGCGCTCTATACCGAGCTCGCGCAGTTGATCAGGCTTTGCGTCGACGGTCTGTTCGATCCGGAAGAAGCCCCCGCCGGTCTGATCGAACTCGTCTGCCGGGCAGGGGATTGCCCTGACATCCGCACGCTCGAAGCCGAGATCCGGCGTCTATCCAAAGCTGTGCGCAGCATATTCCAGACGGTCACGGCCCACTGACATGTCTACGACTTGCCTGTTCTGATCGGGGATGTGGATCGAGATGACGGTGCCGAACCCGACCCGCGAGCGGATCTTCATGCGGCCGTGGTGCAGGATCGTCAGAGACCTGGAAATTGCCAACCCAAGGCCGGAGCCGCCCTTGCTCTTGGCATACTGGCTCTGCACCTGTTCGAAGGGCTGGCCGATCTTGCCAAGCGCGGATTTGGGAATGCCGATGCCGGTATCGGCGATCGTCAGCACGACGCCGCCGGAAACTTCGCGGGTGCGCACGGCAATCCGTCCCCCATCATTGGTGAACTTGACCGCATTGGAGAGCAGGTTGAGCAGGATCTGCTTCATCGCGCGTCGATCCGCGGTCAGGCTCATGCCGGAGCACATGCGCTGTTCGACCAGGATATTCTTGGCTCTGGCCGGAATGGAGGTGAAACGCAGGCATTCCTCGACGAGCGGTACGAGGTCGATGCTCTCGCAATAGAGCTTGATATGTCCGGCCTCGATCTTCGACATGTCGAGAATGTCGTTGATGACGTTCAAGAGGTGCTTGCCGCTGTCGTGGATATCCTTGGCATATTCGTCGTATTTGCCGGAGCCGAGCGGTCCGAACATCTGGTTCTGCAATATCTCCGAGAAGCCCAGGATGGCGTTCAGCGGTGTGCGCAGTTCGTGTGACATATTGGCGAGGAATTCCGACTTCGCCTTGTTGGCGGCTTCCGCGCGATCCTTCTCGGCCAGGTAATTCTTGTTCGCGGTCGAAAGTTCGGCCTTCTGCCGTTCGAGAATCTGCCGCGACGCCGAGAGGTCGTTGATCGTCGCCATCAGCCGGCGTTCGGAATCGCGCAGGCGCTCCTGATTGCGCTTCAGGAGGGTGATGTCGGTGCCGACCGATACCATGCCGCCGTCGCGGGTGCGCCGCTCGTTGATCTGCAGCCAGCGCTCGTCGGCGAGCTGCACTTCCGTCGTCTGCGAATAACCGGAGCGATCCGGGTCGGCGATGCGGCGCTCGATCACCGGCCGCGCCGCGGCTGCATAGACGCTCAGGCGTTCCGTGCCTGGCACCAATACGCTGTCGGGAAGTCCGTAAGCCTGCTGATAGTGAGCGTTGCACATGACCAGGCGGTCGTTCTTATCCCAGAGCACGAAGGCTTCGGACGTGCATTCGATCGCGTCCGCGAGGCGCTGGTCGGCCTCTGCGTAGCGCTGCGCCAGCCGATGCTGCTCCGTCACGTCCATGGCAATACCGATCATGTGGACGCTGCCGGAGTTGGTTCGGATCACCTGGGCACGAGCGCGCATCCAGACGTAGTGTCCCTTGGCATGGCGGATGCGGAGGATTTGGTCGACCTGTCCGGCATTGCCCTTGGCAACGGAGCGCGCCAGTGCATAGAGGCTGTTGTCGTCGGGATGCATCAAACGAGCCGCATCACCGAAGGAAAGCGTCTTGTCGGAGGCAGGCAGTCCGAGCATGTCGTACATCGACCGCGACCAGAAGAACTCGCGGCTGGAAAAGTCGAAATCCCACAATCCGCAGCGGCCGCGCGACAGCGCCGTCTCGACGCGCAGATTGGATTCGAGAAAGATTTCATCCGCGTCGCGGGCGCGTTTCACCTGCACGTAGTAGGCATAGAGGATGACGAGCAGGATCGAAGAGATACCGGCAAACAGCGTGACGTTGAGCGTCAGCTCCTGGCGCCAGAGATCGTCGATCTGATTGAGCGAAGAGGCTGAAAGTATGAAGTCGCCCTTGTCGCCGACAAGCGCGATCGCCGCATAATAGGGGTCACCGGCGATGGTGGTTTCGATCACGCCGGCACGATCGCCGAAGCGACGGATCGTGGAGACCTCGGGAAAGAAATCGGAAACCGCCAGCCCGACATAGGAGGTTCCTGCCGCCGACGCGCCGAACACTCGACCGCTTGCCTTGACGAGCAGGACGAAGCCGCTGGCGTCGAGCCGGTCTTGCGGCAGATAAGTTGCAAGGCGACCTTCTGCCGCAACGCGGTTGCCCGCTTCGAACAGGGTGGGATCGTCGGAAAAAGCAGCCGAGGCGGCGGCCGCTGAAAGCGAGACGGAGTGGCGCGTCGCCGCCTCCATTCTCGCGTGCTCCATCATCATCCCGAAAAAATGCGATGCAGCGACGACTGCAAGGAAGGCGATGATCAGAACAGGGATTGCCCGCTTCAGGATGTTCTCCGCCTGCGGATAGCGCCGGGTCACTGTCTCCGCACGGATCCCTGCACGCTGGGCAAGGCCGTTTTGCCACGACTTCAGACCGTCGAAATTGACACGCAGCCGACCATCGGCCGCGGTTGCCCGCCGCACGTCCACCATCTCTACCGCCTTGATCCCTCGTGTGATTCGCCGCCCGCTCGCTCGAACCTGTCCTAATGAATCACTGGTGATTCGCCTTGTCCAGAGGGCGCGGTAAAACTTTCTTAACTATTTGCGATCGCAGGGTTTTTACGACTCAATGAAAAGAGCGGTACGGGCCTTTCCCATCTCCCAAGAAAAAAGCGGGCGCAAATCACCCGCTTCGATCATGGCGATGGCAACCGGAAAATCACTCTTTCAGGATGCGGTCCACAATATCCCTGACGTCGGTCGAGAGCTCGCCGGAGCGTTCGATCTGCATCAGGGCCGCATGTGCGTGGTCGGCCCGCACCGGTTCCAGCGATCGCCACGAACGCATCGAGGTCAATATCCGGGCTGCGAGCTGTGGATTGCGGCCATCGATATCGAGGATTTCCTCCGCGAGGAAACGGTAGCCGGCACCATCGGCGCGACTGAAACCGGTCGGATTGGCGAACGCAAAGGTACCGACCAGCGCGCGTACCCGGTTCGGATTGGTGCGTTTGAACAGTGGATCCTCCATGAGACCCTTCACCCGCTCCAGGGTCTCGGCGCCGGGAATAGCCGCCTGGATCGCCAGCCATTTGTCGACCACCAGCGCATTGTTCTCATAGCGCGCCTTGAAGGTCGCCAAAGCCTGCTGCGCTTCTGCAGAACCCGGGAAGCGATGGGCGAGCACGGTCAGCGCGTGGCTGAGATCGGTCATGTTGTTCGCAGCGTCGAACACAGCCTTGGCGCGGGCGGGGGCGTTGTCGGACTGCGACAGGAAGGCGAGAGCGGTGTTGCGCAATGCTCGCCGGCCGGCGCTTGCCGCGTCCGGGTTGAAGGCCCCCGATGTAGTCACGCTGTCGTAGAGCGCGCCGAAGATGTCTTTCCCTGCGTCAGCAATCTGCGCCAGGATCGCCTGTCGCCCGGTGTGGATCGCATCCGGATCATTGTTGCTGCCGAGTTCGCGGGCGATGTCGGCTTCGCTAGGCAAAGCGAGCGCCTGGGCGCGGAATGCCGGTTCCAGGCTCTCGTCGGCGGCGGCAGCGAGCAGCGCGTCGAGAAAAGCGGCGTCGCAGGTGATCGGCTTTCGAAGGCTCGCGTCACGCGCCGCCTGCAGGAGGTTTGGAAGCGCCAGATCGGTCAGCGCCTGCCAGCGGGCGAAATGATCCTTCTCATGCCGCGCGATCAGCGCCAGATCGGCCGTGCTCTGGTCGAAGTGCAGATTGATCGGCGCGGAGAAACTGCGGTTGAGCGACAGAACCGGCCGCGAGGAAATCCCCTGGAAGATCGCAGTCTGTGTCCGCTCGGTCAGATGCAGGACATCATCGGTAAACTCCGCGCCAGTGACGGCGCTGGGCGTGAGCTGCGCGCCGCTTTCGGCGATGAGCCCGAGCCGCAGCGGAATGTGCATCGGTTCCTTGGCCGACTGGCCGGGCGTTGCCGGAACCATCTGCTCAAGCGAGAGCGCAAAGGTGGCGCTAGCCGCATCATAGGTGCCGGAGGCAGTGACCAGCGGTGTGCCCGCCTGGTGATACCAGAGCGAAAACTGGGTCAGGTCGCGACCGCTGACTTCGGCAAAGCAGGCGACGAAATCCTCGACAGTTGCCGCATCGCCGTCATGTCGCTCGAAATAGAGGTCCATGCCCTTCTTGAACAGGTCCTTGCCGAGCAGCGTCGCGATCATGCGGGTGACTTCGCTGCCCTTCTCGTAGACCGTCGTCGTATAGAAGTTGTTGATCTCGCGGTATTTCGTCGGACGAACCGGATGGGCGAGCGGACCGTTGTCCTCGGGAAACTGCTCCGACTTCAGATGGCGCACCTCGGCGATACGCTTCACTGGACGGGAGCGCTGGTCGGCCGAGAACTCGTGGTCGCGAAAGACCGTGAGGCCTTCCTTCAGGCAAAGCTGGAACCAGTCGCGGCAGGTAATGCGGTTGCCGGTCCAGTTGTGAAAATATTCATGCGCGATGATCGCTTCGATATTGGCATAGTCCGCATCGGTTGCCGTTTCGGGGTCGGCCAGCACGTATTTGTCGTTGAAGACGTTGAGACCCTTGTTCTCCATCGCCCCCATGTTGAAATCGGAGACGGCAACGATCATGAAGATATCGAGATCGTATTCGCGGCCGAACGTCTCCTCATCCCACTTCATCGAACGCTTGAGTGCGTCCATCGCATAGGCCGCTCTCGGTTCTTTTCCGTGCTCGACATAGATCTTCAGCGCGACCTCGCGCTCGGACATGGTCGTGAACGTGTCTTCGACGACGCCCAGATCGCCGGCGACAAGTGCGAACAGATAGCTCGGCTTCGGATGCGGATCGAACCAGGCGGCGAAATGCTTGCCTTCGCCATAGCCGGCGCCGCCGAGGAAGTTTCCGTTCGAAAGCAGCAGCGGATTGGCGGCCTTGTCGGCGATGATGTTGACGGTGTAGGGAGCCAGCACATCGGGCCGGTCCGGGAAATAGGTGATCCGACGAAATCCCTCGGCCTCGCACTGGGTGCAGTAGATGCCGCCCGTGCGGTAGAGACCCATGAGCTGCGTATTGGCTTCCGGGTTGATGATGGTGGTGATAGTCAGCTCGAACGGCGCCGTCTCGGGCAGGTCGCGCACCGTCAGGCTTTCCGGCATCGCGCTATATTGTTCGGCCGGCAATTCCACCTGGTCGAGCAGCAGGCCGGAAAGGACCAACTCGTCGCCATCGAGAACAAGTGGCGCCTTGGTATCGGTGCCTTCGCGGCGGTGGAAGATCAACCGGGCTTCGACCTTGGTCTCCGTCGGGTCCAGTTCGAAGGTCAGGTCCACACGTTCCAGTACGAAGTCGGTGGGGCGGTAGTCTGCCAGATAGACGATCTGGCCGGTGTCTGTGCGCATGGTACTTCCTGATCAGGCGTTATCGGCGGTGCCATTGCACCTTTTCGGGAATGGGGTTCCCGAGACGGAATTGTTCTTCGATATAATTACATTAAATTCTGAACTAAAACTAAAGCCCCATCGCAGCTTTGCCGCTATTTGTGATGAGCGCGGATACAATCGGGTTTGCTTCGCTCCGAACGTATGTTCATGGAATCAAGACTATATCTCGTTCCTGAAATGCCCTCGCCAGGCTGTTGGCGGGCTTTATCTAGTGCCGAATGGCATTTTTAATTTGGAACAGTCCCTCAGGCCGGCTGATCCCCGGGATTGGGGATCGCGCGCGTGCCGGGGTCCGTACCGCGCAGTGGCAGGGGCATCGCCTGGAAATCACACTTCTCGATGCGCCCTTCGCCAACCTTGCGTCTTGCCATCCGCCAGGCCGCATATCCCGCATAGAACGCGAAGCTGAGCGTCATGAACCATAGAAGCCCCGAAGGCCCGGCAATCTGCATCAGCGCTCCGCCGACGAGCGGGCCGGAGACGGTGCCCAATCCGTACAGGATCATGATACCGCTGGAGATCGTCACATATTCGTCCGGCGCCGCGCGGTCGTTCGCGTGGGCAACGTTGATGGCATAGATCGGATAAAGCACCGTGCCGACGAAAAAGCCGGCGACGTACAACGCGACGATAGACTGCGCGTCGAAGATGGTCATGACGGCGCAGGCGAAGACTCCGACGATGCCGCAGATGATCATCATGATCCGGCGGTCGATCAAGTCGGAAATCCGTCCGATCGGCATCTGCGAGATCGCGCCGCCGGCAAGCACGCAGGCAAGCAGCGTCGCGCCCTGGGCGGTATTCATCCCGACATTCTGCGTATAGACGCCGCCGAGGCTGTTCCAGGTTCCCGACAGGGCGCCGGAGAGCAGCGAACCGATGAAGGCGATCGGCGACAGCCGGTAGAGCTTTGGAAGGTCGAACTTCGCCTGGGCGATCGGCGTCGGCGACTTTGCAGACGAAAGCGCGGTCGGCAGCATGGCCAGCGCAAAGATGATGCCGCAAAGAACGAAGAGATAGGTGGTCTTCGGATCGCCAAGCGGCACGAGATATTGCCCGCCGATCGAGCCGACCAGGCAGGTGATCATGTAGACCGAGAATATGGTCGCACGATTGGCGTTGTTGACCCGCTCGTTCAGCCAGCTTTCGATGATGAGGTAGCTGCCGGCGATACCGAAGCCGCTGATGAAGCGGAAAGCGACCCAGGCACGCCAGTCGACCATCAGTGCGCAGAGGAGGATACCGACGCTGAGCAACGAGATCAGGGCGCCGAACACGCGAACATGGCCGACACGCTTCACGAAGCGCGGCGTGACGATGCAGGATATGGTGAAGCCGAAGGTGTAGCCTGTGGCGATGACGGAGATGGTGAAAGTCGACCAACCCTCGGCGACCGAGCGGATAGGCACGACGAAGTTCATCAGGCCATAGCCGACCATCATCAAGAATGTTGACAACATCAGACTGGCGATCGAAACGAGGCTGGCCAGCATAGCGAAGATTCCGGTCGATGTGATTGAGGGACGTCGGCGTGCATCTTCCTCTATCTGACGAAATGCGCGCGATCAATCGCGACAGAAGCTGGCGCACCGGCGGGTCGACTTCGTCGGTTGGTTCAAACTCGGCGAAAACACAAAAAGCCGGGCAAAAGTGCCCGGCTTGCGAAAGTCGTTTGAAGCGAAGTAAGAGGCGGCGGAAGTTATCCGGCCTGCTCTACAATGGGATGCCTGATGTCGGAGCGGTCGTCGGCGCATCGCTTTCGCGATCGCCTCGTGCCCGCTCAAATTCCTCGGCAGCGCGCACAGCGACACCGATGTCGGCAGCCGATTCCAGCAGGGCGAGAAATGGACGAAAACTCAAGGACAAAACGGCACTCCAGGCGTTACGCGACCAACGGCCGTGATCAGCACTCGCGGAAATCGGCGAAGATGGCGGCAGGACGGGCGATCCGGGCAGATACGCCGGTGCCGCGAGCGATCATCTGCTCGTTGGCAGCGGAACCGTGTCCGCGGTAACCCTGCGTGGTGCGTGCCATTTCGCTGGCGTGGCGGAGGGTTTCAAACCCACAATGAATAGGACGGTAGCGTGCAGTCATCGTCTTGGTTCCTAAATTTGGTTCCTCCCAAGACACAACCTCTATATTGCAGTGCAGCATCGATTCTACAATGAGCCATAACGTGACGCTGCCATGCATAAATGACATGGCTTATTTCATACTTCTTTAATATTGCTCATAAAATAGTCGCTCATTCCCTGATGAGACGGCTCTCGAACGCCAGAAGATCGGCCCATGCCAGGCGCTTGTTGACCGGCGCCGTCAGCAGTTCCTGAGGATGCAGGCTGGCAATTGCCGGGATTGCTTTGCCGGCAATGCCTATTTCCCGCCATTGCCCGCGCATGCCATGAATGGTGTCGTTGCCGCCGAAGAAAAAGCGCGCGGTGAAATTGCCGAGCAACAGCACGGCTTTCGGTTCGGCAAGCGCGATCTGCCGTTCGATGAACGGCCGGCAGATGTCCATTTCGGGGCCTGAAGGCGTGCGATTGCCCGGCGGCCTCCACGGGATCACATTGGTGAGCAGTATCTGCTCGCGCTTGAGGCCGATGGCGGCGAGCATCCGGTCCAGCAACTGTCCATTTCGGCCAGCAAAGGCCAGACCCTCGCGATCGTCGTCGGCGCTCGGCATAGGGCCGATCACCATGATGCCGCTCTCCGCGCTGCCGCTGGCAAAAATCGTCGACTTGGCGCTATTCTTCAGATTGCAGCCGCTGAAGGCCTCCAGCGCGGTCTTGAGTTCGCCGAGCGAACGGGCTGTTTCCGCAGCGAAACGCGCCTGTTCCACCGCCTGCTCGTCGGGGATCGCAGGGGCGGCTCTGGAGGACGGCGGAGCGAGAGGTGCTGCAGACGACCGTCGCGCTGCCTGAGTTGGCGCCTGCGATGGCGTCGGTGCGCTCGACACGACAGGTGGCGCCGCGCGTGCGCCCTGGCGCGCCGCCTTCATAGCCTCGAATTCGGCAAACCGATCGACGGCCTCGTCCTCCAAAAGCCACTCGACGCCCGCATCCGCATGGAAATGCAAAAGGGCGGCCAGTTCTGCCGGGCTGAGGTCGTTGACGGAAATCATGCCCGAACTCTATCGAATGGTACCTGGCGGGGGAAGAGCGCCGGCGCTGCTATTCGGCAGGGCTTCAAGCTGTCCACTGCGCGATGTCGTCTCGCTCGCCGATCAGTGCAAGGCCATGGGCAATCGACAGCAGTTCGCCGCCGGTCTCGATGCGATCATGGTCGAATCGTTCGGTGAAGATCCGCCGGACGGCAGGAACGAAGGAGGTGCCGCCCGTGAGGAACACCTTGTCGATGGCGCCGATGGCCGTATTGGTCTTTTCAAGCACTTCGTCGAGCGCGCCTTCGATCCGGGTGAGGTCGTCGGAGATCCATCGTTCGAAGTCCGCGCGACGGATTGTCTTGCGGCCACCCGGCCCGAGCGGGGCGAAGTTGAATTCCGCTTCCTCCTGCGCAGAGAGCGCCATCTTGGTGGCGGACACCGCCTGGTACAGGGGATAGCCTTCGTCATGATCGACGAGATCGATGAATATCTCGAGCTTTTCCGGCTCCAGGCTGGTGCGCACCAGCTTCCGCATCTCGGCGAATTCGCGCGACGTCTTGAAGATGGACAGCTGGTTCCAGCGGCCGAAATTCGCGTAGTAGGATGACGGCACTTCAAGTACCTTGTCGAAGCTCTTGAAATAGCTGCCTTTGCCGATTTGCGGCGCGACGATGTTGTCGATCATGCGATAGTCGAAATGATCACCGGCGACCCCGACGCCGGAATGTCCGATCGGCGTTGCGGTCAGCTTGCCGGCGTGGGTCTCGAAGCGGACGAGTGAATAGTCAGTCGTGCCGCCGCCGAAGTCCGCCACCAGGACGGTGGCGTCTGATTTGAGGTTCTGCGCGAAATAGAACGCCGCCGCCACCGGCTCGTAGACGTAGTGGATCTCAGGAAAACCGAGGCGCGTCAGTGCCTCGTTGTAGCGGGCGGTGGCAAGGGCAGGATCCGGGTTGGCGCCGGCAAAGTGCACCGGCCGGCCTGTGACGATCCGCGTGACGTCAGATGGCCACGCGTCACCGGCATAGGCCTTCAGGCGCCGCACGAACACCTCCATCAGATCCTCGAAGGTCTGCCGCTTGCCATGGACCAAGGTGCCCTGGAAGAGGGCGCTCGCGGCAAAGGTCTTGATGGATTGCAGGAACCGGCAGTCGCCCGGATTGTCGATGAACTGGCGGATGGCGGCGTGGCCGGCCTCGACCTTCAAGACCGATGCTCCAAGTATCGGGTCCTTCATGAATGACAGCGCCGTGCGCATGCTCTCGGCCTTGCCGGTTGCGCTCGTGAAGCCTACCGACTGCGTTGCGGGCCCATCGGCAAGCGCCAGGACAGTGTTCGTCGTACCGAAGTCGAAACCCAGCGCCTGAGCCATGCCCGCACTCCTTATTGTCGCAAAATGTGAAATGGGAACCGATCCCGGGAAAGGCGAGACGCGCCCTTCGAGCAAAGAGGGCGCGTAATGGCATAGCCGGGATGGGAGTGCAAGAGACGGTTGGCGGGAAACGAAGCGGGCGCCAATGGCGCCCGTTCAGCATCATTCGGCGGCGATCGCAGCCGGAACATGTTTCTCCGGCTCCTTTTCCTTCTTGCGGCCGAGGTTCTTGACCCAGGTGTTCAGCCTGTCCATCTCGACGAAGATGACGGGCGTGATGAACAGCGTCAGCGCCTGCGAGACGATCAGGCCGCCGACCACCGCGATGCCGAGTGGCTGGCGCAGTTCGGAGCTGGCGCCGCCGCCAAGTGCGATCGGCAGCGCGCCGAGCAGGGCGCAGAACGTCGTCATCATGATCGGCCGGAAACGTCGGACGCAAGCCTCGTGGATCGCCTCCGATGGGGTCATCTTCTCAGTCCGAAGCGTCTCCAGCGCCACGTCGATCATCATGATCGCGTTTTTCTTGACGATACCAATCAGCATCAAGAGGCCGATGAGGGCGATGATCGACAGGTCGAAGCCCATGACCTTCAGCGCCAGCAGGGCGCCAAGCGCCGCCGCCGGCAGACCGGACAGGATGGTCAGCGGGTGGATGAAGCTCTCGTAGAGAACGCCGAGAACCACATAGATCGTAAGGACAGCGGCGAGGATCAACATCGGCGTGTTGCCCTGCGAATCCTGGAAGATCTGTGCCGTGCCGCCGTAGGATGTGAAGACGTCGGTCGGCATGCCGATCTGCTGCTTCATCACATCGATCTGCGCTGTCGCATCACCGAGTGCGACGCCTGCGGGAAGGTTGAACGACACTGTGGTCGACACCAGCTGGCCGGTCTGGTTGATTGTTACCGGACCGGTGTTTCGTTCGACGGTAGCGAAGTTCGCAAGGGGAACCAGGCTGCCATTGGCGGACATCACCCGTATTTCCTGCAGTTTTCCGTCGTCCCAGGGCTTGCTCGTATCGTACTCGACGAGCACGTCGTAACTGTCACCCGTCGACTGGATCTGGGCCGCCGCAAACCCGCCGAACGATTCCTGCAACGTCGTTCTGAGTTCGTTGTCATTGATGCCGAAGGCGGCCGCCTTTTCCGTGTCGACGACGATATTGGCCTGGAGCGCATTGTTCTGCGCATCGGACGTGACGTCGACGAAACGGCTGTCGTGGCTCATCGCGTCCTGGATCTTGCCGGCCCAGAGGTTGGTCTGGTCGGCACTCAGGGCCTGGACGACGAGCTGATACTGGCTGGCCGTCTGGCGGCCGCCGAAGCGAAGGCTCTGCTGTGGCGTGATGAAGGCCTGCAGGCCGGCGATCTTGGCGATGCTGGCGCGCAGTTCGCGCAGTGTCTGGTCAAGCGGCTCGCGGTCCTTCTTGTCCTTCAGTTCGACGTACATCGTGCCGTTGTTCAAAGGCTGACGGGCATTGCCGCCGACGATCGACATGACGTGGTTGACTGCAGGGTTCTGCTTTACCAGTGCCGCGGCCTGGTTTTGCAGGTCGCGCATTGCTGGATAGGAGATATCCTGGCGGGCTCGGGTCGAGATCGAAAGACGACCGATATCTTCCGTCGGGAAGAAGCTCGCCGGCAGCACCATGAACAGGTAGGCCGTCAGGCCGATTGAACCGAGGAACACTAGCAAGATGATGGGACGGTGCCTCAGGCACCAACTGACACCCCTGTCATAGCCGCGCTGGGTCCACTCGAAACCGGCGTTGAAAACGCGAACTGGCCACGGTGGCCGGCTGTGGCCGCCGGAGAGGCGCGCACTCAGCATTGGCGTCACCGTCAGCGAGACGATCGCCGACGAGACGATGGCGATGGCAACGACCATGCCGAATTCGTTGAAGATACGGCCGACGACGCCGCCCATCAAAAGGATCGGGATAAAAACCGCGATCAGCGACACCGACATCGAGATGATCGTATAGCTGACTTCAGCTGCACCCTTGATCGCCGCCTGCATCGGCGGCATGCCTTCCTCGACATGCCTGAGAATGTTTTCCAGCATCACGATGGCGTCGTCCACCACCAGCCCGACCGCGAGCGTCAATCCCAATAGAGATATGTTGTCGATACTGTAGCCAAGGACATACATGGCGCCGAAGGTCGCAACCAGCGACAGGGGCACCGCAAGGCCCGGAATGATCGTCGCTGTCAGGTGTCCGGTAAAGAGATAGATGACGAGGACGACGAGGCCGATCGTCAGCATCAAGGTGAATTTGACGTCTGAAATTGCATCGCGGATCGGCTTTGCCGAATCGTTCATCACCTTCATGGAGACGGAGCCGGGAAGCTCGGCTGCAAGGCCCGGCAATTTGGCGTTGATCGAATCGACCACGTCGACGGTGTTGGCGTCCGGCTGGCGCTGGATGGCGAGGATGATCGCGCGCTTGCCGTCATACCAGCTGCCCGTGTTCTGGTTTTCGACGCTGTCCTGGACATCCGCTACGTCTGCGAGGTGGATCGGTGCGCCGTTGGGCGAGGCAATCACCAGCGACTTGAATTCCTCGGCGTTGGTGCGCTGGGTATTGGCCGTGATGGTCATGCTCTGCGAATCGTTCTGCAGCGTGCCGACCGGAACCTGGCTGTTGGCATTGACGATGGCGGTGTTGACCGTATCGATGCCGATGCCGCGATTCTGCAGCTTGTTGGGGTCCACCTCGACGCGGACGGCATAGGTCTGCGCGCCGAATACGGTAACTTCGGCGACGCCAGGAAGCGTCGAGAGCGACGGCGAGATGATGTCTTCGGCAATTGAATCGAGCTTGCTGCGCGGCATCGTATCGCTCTGCACGGCAAGCAGCATCACCGGCGCATCCGCCGGGTTGGTCTTTCGGTAGCTCGGCGGTGTCGTCAGGTTGTCGGGCAGCTGCCGGGTCGCGTGCGAAATCGCCGCCTGAACGTCGGCGGCCGCGGCATCGATATTGCGGTTCAGGTCGAACTGCAGGACAATGCTGGTATTGCCCAGCGAGTTCGTCGAACTGATTTCGCTGATGCCGGGGATGGTCTCGAACTGTTTGATCAGCGGCGTCGCGACTGACGTCGCCATCGTCTGCGGCGAGGCGCCCGTCAGCTGTGCGGAGACATTGACCGTCGGGAAGTCGACCTGCGGCAGAGCTGCCACCGGCACCAGGCGGTAGCCGGCAAGCCCTGCCAGTACGACGCCAAGAGCCAGGAGCGTCGTTGCGACCGGGCGTTGAATACAGAAATTAGGGATCATTGGCCGGCTCCAACCGCGATCGTTTCGTTCTGCTGACTGGCTGTCGTGGCGGCTGAAGCGACATTCTGAGCAGTGCCGTCGTTGAACTGCTCATTAACTTTCTGCCCGTCCGATAGTTGCACCTGGCCTTCGACAACCAGATGATCACCCTCCGAAATGCCCTTGGCGATGGCGGTAAAGCCACCGTTTGCGCGTTCAACCGTTACCGGCGTCAGCTTCACCTTGCTGTCCTTGACGACATAGGCAAAGAAGCCATCCGCACCGGGATTGACGGCAACAGTGGGCACGACAATGACTTGGTCGGTATTGTTGAAGTGAAGGACCAGGTTGATCGACTGACCCGGCCAGATGGCGCCATTCTTGTTGTCGAACTTCGCTTTGACGAGAATTGTCCCGGAGGCAGCGTCGACGTTGTTGTCGTAGAAGCTGACCTGGCCTTGGCGCGACTTGCCCTTGTCGGACCGGGGAATGGTCGAGACTGCAACAGGGCCGCCGACGAGCGCGTCCTTCAACTCCCGAAGATGGCTTTCCTGAAGGTGGAAGTTGACATAGATCGGATCGTATTCGGCGATCGTGACGATTGCCGTTCCAGGGCTGACATAGGCGCCGAGACTTAAACTAACAGCGCCGAGCCTGCCGTCGTACGGCGCCACGATCCTCGTGTGCTCGAGCGTAACCTGGTCTGCGGCGAGCTGGGCCTTGTCGCTGTTGACGTCGGCCGCCGCCGTGTCGCGGGCAACCCGGGCCAGATCGACGGTCTGCTGCGTGCCGGCGCTGTTCAAAAGGCTTTGCGCGCGGGTCAATGCACTCTCGGTTTGAGCGAGCGCCGCTTCGTCCTTGGTCTGCTGCGCCTTGTCCTTGTCGACCGCTGCCTGCGCCGTGCGCGCGTCTAGCGTTGCGATCAGATCGCCGGCTTTCACCATCGCGCCGTCTTGAGCCTGGACCGAGGTAATGATGCCGGCTTCCTGAGCGGCGATCGTCGTGGTGTCCTGCGCTTCGGCCGAGCCCGTGGCCGTAATGTCGGTCGGCAGCGTCCGGCGAACTGCCGCAATGGTCTTGACGACGGTGGGTGCCACCTCGCGCTTGGGCTTTTGCCCACTGCTTGCGGATTTCGTTGCGGCGGAAGCTTGGTCGACCAGTGCTGAAACATAAGGGATGCGGTCGCGGTACGAGTAGACTGCCACGGCCGCGACGACGAGAAGGCTTAAAGCGAGCCAGAATTTCTTCATATTTGATAAAACCGGTCTAGGCGTGTTTCGGGAGCACGCGGGTGCAGCTGAAATGAATTTTTGCGACGCAAACAAGACAGGTTTCGCCGCAACTGATCACATCGCTGTTACCGCTTACGTCGGGCGATTGGTCCATCTAACGTTTATTTGTGACACTCTGTTCGCCTCAAACTTTACCACAGTTCAATCCGGTGAAAAATTAAAGCTTGGAAAGCTTTCGAAAGGCATCGTGCACGTTGCAGTGCAACAAACCATGAATCTGTACGATTCCGGCCGCCGTTTTCACGCGTTGGTTTCAGTGCGATTGTCGATTTCTGCTTGGAGTAGGCGGGTCGAACACTAATTTGTGACCACCAACGACCGGTTTCGACACCCCGAGTTGCAGTCGCAACGGCTCGCTGCCGTTCGTTGACAGCGAGACACGCGCGCTATTGGCACTTAGCTGATGGATTCGGCGCTAGACCGAACGGGCTGCGCCGCCATCGCAGCGCACCATTGCACCGGTGATATAACTTGCCGGCTGGCTGCATAAAAATGCAGCGGTCGCAGCGAATTCGTCCACCCGTCCATAGCGGCCGGCCGGAATACGGGCCTGCTTTTCCTCGCGGATGTCTTCCATGCTGCGCCCGGTGCGTTTGGCGGCCGCGCCGTCGAGGTCGTCGAGGCGGTCGGTCGCAATGCTACCCGGCAGAAGCATATTGGCGGTGATGCCCAATCCCGCGACCTCCGAGGCGAGCGTCTTGCTCCAGCCGGCAAGGGCGGGGCGAAGCGTGTTCGACAAAGCGAGGTTGGCGAGCGGTTCGATGACACCGGAGGAGGCGACGGTAAGGATGCGGCCCCAGCCCTGCGCTTTCATGCCGGGGAGCAGCGCGTTGGTCAGCGTGATGATTCGCGCCACCATCGAAAAGAAATAGGTTTCCAGTTTTTCAGCTGACATGTCTTCGGTGGTGCCCGGCGTCGGTCCGCCCGAGTTGTTGACGAGAATATCAAGACCACCGAATTTCTCAGCCACGCCCTTGCTCATCGTCTCGACAAAAGCCGGATCCGAGAGGTCGGCCGTCATCCAGTCGGCCTTGCCGTTGCCTTCGGCATTGATCGCGGCGCAATTTGCTGCCAGTCGGTCGCTGCTGCGCCCGCAGAGCAGGACATCCGCACCTTCGCGCGCCAAGGCGACGGCAATGCCATGGCCGAGACCCTTCGACGAGGCGAGGATAAGCGCGCGTTTTCCCTTGATACCCAAATCCATGACGGTCGGTCCCTTGCTGCAGCATTTTCAAAAGCTGTCGACGATATAGAGTGGAGCCGGTCTCGATTGAAGACATAAAGCGCATTTGTGCGAATTGGAGGATTGCCTGTCGCTTCCCGGCTCGACAATCCTTTTCCGGTTTGAGAAGAGATAGATCAGAAATAGGGAATAAGGCCGCGCACGCGGCCAATCCGGAGACGATGAATGACTGATGCAATCGAACTGCCTGAACGCGAGAGCATGGAATTCGATGTGGTGATCGTCGGAGCCGGCCCGGCTGGTCTGGCCGCAGCGATCCGACTGAAGCAGATCAATCCGGATCTGACCGTGGTCGTGCTCGAAAAGGGTGCGGAGGTCGGTGCGCATATCCTGTCAGGTGCCGTCGTCGACCCCATCGGCATCGATCGCCTGCTGCCCGGCTGGCGCGAAGAAGCGGGGCATCCGTTCAAGACCGAAGTAACCGCCGACCATTTCCTGTTTCTCGGCCCGGCGGGCTCTGTGCGGCTGCCGAATTTCCTCATGCCGCCACTGATGAACAATCACGGCAACTACATCGTATCGCTCGGCACAGTCTGTCGTTGGCTGGCCGAAAAGGCCGAAGCGCTCGGCGTCGAGATCTATCCTGGGTTCGCGGCAACCGAAGTGCTTTACAACGGCGACGGCGCCGTGATCGGTGTCGCAACCGGGGACATGGGTGTCGAGCGCAACGGCGAGCCCGGTCCGAATTATACCCGTGGCATGGAACTGCTTGGAAAATACGTCCTGATCGGCGAAGGCGTCCGTGGCTCGCTTGCCAAGCAGCTGATTGCCAGGTTCGACCTCCAGAAGGATCGCGAACCGCAGAAATTCGGCATCGGCATCAAGGAACTGTGGCAGGTCAAGCCGGAGCATCATAGGCAGGGCCTCGTGCAGCACTCCTTCGGCTGGCCGCTCGGCATGAAGACCGGTGGCGGGTCGTTCCTTTATCACCTGGAGGACAATCTCGTCGCCGTCGGCTTTGTCATCCACCTCAACTACAAGAATCCCTATCTCTACCCCTTCGAGGAATTCCAGCGTTTCAAGACGCATCCGTCGATCCGCGGCACCTTCGAAGGCGGCAAGCGCATTTCCTATGGCGCCCGCGCCATCACCGAGGGCGGCTACCAGTCCGTGCCAAAGCTCACCTTCCCCGGCGGCGCCCTCATCGGCTGCTCCGCCGGCTTCGTCAACGTGCCGCGCATCAAGGGTTCGCACAACGCCGTGCTGTCGGGAATGCTCGCCGCCGACAAGATCGCCGCGGCGATCGCTGCCGGTCGCGCCAATGACGAGGTCGTCGAGATCGAGAACGAATGGCGCGCCACCGATATCGGCAAGGATCTGAAGCGCGTGCGCAACGTCAAGCCGCTCTGGTCGAAGTTCGGCACCGCGATCGGCATAGCGCTGGGCGGCCTCGATATGTGGACGAACCAGCTTTTCGGCTTCTCGTTCTTTGGTACGCTGAAGCATGGCAAGACCGATGCCGCCTCGCTGGAGCCGGCATCGATGCACAAGAAGATCGACTATCCCCGCCCGGACGGCGTCCTCACCTTCGACCGCCTGTCCTCGGTGTTCCTGTCGAATACCAACCACGAGGAAAACGAGCCGGTCCATCTGCAGGTCAAGGACATGGCCCTGCAAAAATCCTCCGAGCACGACATCTATGCCGGCCCATCGACGCGCTACTGTCCGGCCGGCGTCTATGAATGGGTGGAGAAAAACGGCGAGGAGACCTTCGTCATCAACGCCCAGAACTGCGTCCACTGCAAGACCTGTGACATCAAGGACCCCAACCAGAACATCAACTGGGTCCCGCCACAGGGCGGCGAGGGACCGGTTTATCCGAATATGTGAACTCAAAAAAGAGCCGCAGAGGTTGCCTTACTCAACCTCTGCGGCTCGATTTGTTTTCACTGGGAAATCATCCCTTGCGCGACATAACCCCGGTCGACAGCGCTACACCCATACCGGTGACGATGGCCGCAACAATCTCCGCCGCCCCTATCGTCTCGCCGAGAAGCAAGCCGCCGCCGAGAGTGGCGAGGACCGGCGTGATTGCCGTGAAGGCCGCTGCCTGGCTGCCGCCGAGCGCTTGCACGGCGATGCCGTAGGCGACGGTGGCGGCGAGACCGGAGAGGAAGCCCTGGCTCACCACCTGCAGCCCGATTTCCGGAAGCGGGATGCTCGCAAGCGACGTTCCGAATATTGCTGCCAGTCCGAGGTGGATGAGGAACGACCAGATGGCGATGAGAGCGCTCGACTGGATGGCGCTAAGGCCGGAGCGGCGGAAGGCATGGGTGTAGCTCGCCCAGAGAATGGCCGCCGCCGGCAGCAGGGCAAAACCAATCCAGGAAACGTCACTGCCTGAGAGGCTGCGAACCAGTAGGATCGCCACACCGGCGACAATACCGGCGAGACCAAGCAAGCGCATGGTATCCGGCCGCTCGCGGAAAAGCGTGATGCCGATCAGGGCGGCGGCGAGTGGCATCGATCCGCCGAGCAGGATACCTGCCGAGGCAGCAGGGATCGAGTGGATAGCAAATGTGGTGAGCTGGAAGAACAGGGCGCCGGCGCCGCAGACCATAAGCGCCAGAAGCTTGAGCGGCACGCCTTTCGGAAGAAGGCCCGTTTTCAGCCAGACAGGCGATAGCACAAGTGCCGGGATGCCGTAGCGGATCAGGCCGAGATCGATCGTGCCCATCTGCGTCTCCGCGGTGTGGCGGGTGGCAAGGATCCAGTTCGCCCAGATCAACACGGTAACGACAGCGCCGGCGTAGCCGAAGGCTGTTGAAGGTTGTTTGCTTGTGCTTGGTGAGAGGGTCAAAACGGTCATCGGAGTATCCTTTCCTGATCATCCGGCGTGACGTCCGGTCGAAAAGAAAGATACTGCTGATGGCCGGGGCATGTCCTTGCTATATGTGGCGCTGAAATTATGATATGAGCAATTATCGGCCAATATGTATCGCAAAAGATCACGAAAATGCCAAATCTAGATAAATTCGATATCGCCATCCTCCGGTGCCTTCAGGAGGACGCGCGCGCCACCAACGTCGAAATCGCCGAGAAGGTGAACCTCTCGCCGTCGCCCTGCCTGAGGCGTATTCGCAACCTGGAAAAATCGGGAATATTGCGCGGCTATCGTGCCGATATCGATCGGAAGGAAGTGGGGTTGGGCCTGACCGTCTTCGTCGAGTTCAAGGTCGGCCACCACAGTCGCGAGAATTCCGATGCGCAGCAGAAGGCGTTGCTGTCTATTCCGGAAATCGTTTCCTGCTTCCTGATTTCGGGCACGGCCGATTTCCTGGCGGAGGTGGTGGTCGAGGATCTGTCCGCCTATGAGCGGCTGTTGACGGAAACGCTGCTGGCGCTGCCCGGCGTCACCGATATCCGCTCGAATTTCGCAATCCGCACCATGAAAACCGGCGGGAGGCTGAAATTGCCGGAACCGAAATGAGCATTTCTCCAAACAGAAAAGGGGCCGTCGCCGGCCCCTCGATCACATTGTTTCTCTCTTGCGATCAGAGAAGCGTGCCGCTGAGAATAGCCAAAGCGACGCTGAAGTAGATCACCAGTCCGGTCACATCGACAAGGGTAGCGACGAACGGTGCCGAAGCGCTGGCGGGATCGAGGCGCAGCCTTTGCAATATGAACGGCAGCATAGACCCGCAGATTGACCCGAACGTGACGATGCCGATGAGTGCCGCAAAGACGGTGAGCCCGACGAGCTGCCAATGCGGCCCGTAGTCGAATAGACCGGTGGTCTGCCAGAGCACGACACGGGCAAAGCCGACCATGCCAAGGATCGCGCCGAGCACGACGCCGGTGGGCAGTTCGCGCAGCATTACCCGCCACCAGTCGGAAAGCTTGAGTTCGCCAAGCGCCAGCGCCCGGATGATCAGCGATGTCGCCTGGGAACCGGAGTTGCCGCCCGAGCTCATGATCAACGGGATGAACAGCGTCAGCACGACAGCCTTCTCGAGTTCCCCCTCGAAGTGCTGCATCGCGCTGGCGGTCAGCATTTCGCCGAGGAAGAGGGCAGCGAGCCAGCCGGCGCGCTTGCGGATCATACCGGCGAAACCGATCTGCATGTACGGCTTGCCGAGCGCCTCCATACCGCCGAACTTCTGGGCGTCTTCGGTGGTATCGGCGATCATCGTGTCGATGACGTCGTCGACCGTGACAATGCCAAGCATATGTCCGTCATCCTGAACGATCGGAAGGGCCAGCAGATTATGCTTGCGGATGAGCCTTGCAACATCCTCCTGCTTCATCAGTGGACGCGCCGTTACCGGCTCGCCGAGCTGCGCGACGGACAGGATGGACGCATCGCTTGCACCGTTGATCAGCCGCCGCAAGGTCACGACATGGGTCAATGCCTGAGTTAGGGCATCCAGTACGTAGATGGCATAGACGGTTTCGCGCGAACGCTCGACCTGGCGAACATGGTCGAGCGTCTGCCCGACGGTCCAGTTGTCCGGCACGCTGACGAACTCCGTCGTCATGATGCTGCCCGCCGTCCGTGGCGGGTAGCCCATCAGGTTCTGGATGGCGAGACGGGTGGCGTTGTCGAGTCGCGCGAGCAGCGGCGCGCGCACATCGTCGTCCATCTCGAGAAAGATGTCGGCGACGCGGTCGTTGGCCGTGGCGTTCAGGAGCTTTGCCGCATGCTCCGGCAGTATCTGCGTGAGGATGGCCGCCGCATTGTGCAGCTCCGGCCGGTTGAGCACGTGGACCGCCTTCTGCAGAGGGAGTGCTGCAAGGGTGCGTGCTGCCTCGTCGATATCGAGCGCATTCAAGCGTTCGACCCGCTCGGCAGTGGTTATTCCGCGGCCTTCGTTGATGAGATTACGGGCAGCGTGGCCGGCCCGAATGGGTAAGCTGTTGATGTTCATTTGCTCGCCTTTCCGTCGATCCGCCGTCGCGGCAGATCGTGGCGAGCCGACAGGAGTCGGTTACTGCACGAACGCCGCTGACGGCAAAGGCAATCGACTACTACTGTCGCTAGGCATCGTAAGATGACTCCGGTTGATCGGCGTGAAAGCATAATGTCTTTCACATCGCGAGAGATCGCTCCAAGTTGCGAAAAAGTCAAGTGGCATAGAGGCTTAGTGCCATAATGCCGCACCTGTACTTCAATTTGGCGGCTAACAGGGTGTACGCGCTGTTAAAACTGGATTTGCCTTGACGAGGAAATGGCCGGGCGATCGTTCCGCCCGACCAGTTGCCATGTCAGAAGCTGGCCAGAACGACCTTGCCTTTCATCCTGCCGCTTTCGACCAGCGCATGCGCCTTCTTGAGGTTCGCAGCATTGATCGTGCCGACAGTCTCGGTCAGCGTAGTGCGTATCCGGCCGGCGTCGACGAGCTCCGCCACCTTGTTCAGGAGCCTGTGTTGCTCGATCATGTCGGCGGTGCCGAAGAGCGGACGCGTGAACATCAGCTCCCAATGGATCGAGACCGCCTTGCGCTTGAAAGGCATGACGTCGAGCGTCTTCGGATCGTCGATCAGGGCAAAGCGACCCTGCGGTGCGATGAGCTCGGCGATGTCGACGATGTGGTCGGCCGTGTTGGTCGTCGAAAACACGAAGGCCGGCGCTCCGAGGCCAAGAGCCTGGACCTGAGGGGCAAGGGGCTTCGAATGGTCGATGACGTGGTGGGCACCCAGTGCCTCGACCCATTCCCGGGTTTCCGGGCGCGAGGCCGTGGCGATGACGGTGAGGTCTGTCAGGGCGCGCGCCACCTGTATCGCGATCGAACCCACGCCACCCGCACCGCCGATGATGAGGATAGCATTGGCGACACCGGCGACCGGTTGCTGAACCTTCAGACGGTCGAACAGAGCCTCATAGGCAGTGATCGAGGTCAATGGCAGGGCCGCCGCTGCGGCAAAGTCCAGGCTCTTCGGCTTGGCGCCGACGATGCGCTCGTCGACGAGGTGGAATTCGGCATTCGAGCCGTCGCGATTGATCGCCCCGGCGTAGAAGACCTCGTCTCCCGGCTTGAACATGGTGACGTCGGCGCCCACAGCCTTGACGATCCCTGCGGCGTCCCAGCCGAGAACCTTGAATTTTCCCGCTTCGGGGGCGACGCCGGCGCGAACTTTGACGTCGACGGGATTGACGGAAACGGCCTTGATCTCGACTAGAAGATCGCGTCCCGTCGCTTCAGGTGTGGGCAGATCGACGTCGATCAGGGAGGTCTCGGCCGAGATCGGCTGCGGGTTCTTATAGGCGACTGCTCGCATGGAAGGCTCCAATGTTTTATTGCACAGAGGCTAGATGCGCATTACGTCTGACAAAGGCAAGAACGCACAATTTCTGTATATAGTACCCAAAAGGATACCGTCGATGTCCCTGCCACGCGCCAAGCTCACGAAGAATTTCCCCGGCTGCCCGGTTGAGGCGACGTTGAGCTTTCTGGATGGAAAGTGGAAGGGCGTCATCCTGTTCCATCTCATGGACGGAACGCTGCGGTTCAACGAACTACGCCGCCGCCTGCCGGCAGTCACGCAGCGCATGCTGACGAAGCAGCTTCGCGAACTGGAAACTTGCGGGTTGGTGTCGCGCACCGTATTCGCGGTTGTGCCGCCGCGCGTCGACTATGCGCTGACGCCGCTCGGGCTGACCTTGGAGCCGGTTATTCGCGCTCTTGCGGAATGGGGCGAGGAGAATGTGTTCTGCGTGTCGGGCAAGATGGAAATCGGCTCGGCAAACGCCCTAAACCGTCCGGCCCCGGCGCTCCAGGGAAATTGATATCACAAACACCACCAGTCCGCCGGCTGAAAGAACCGCGCCGACATATCCGGTCGATGCGGCCGTGAACCCCCAGGAAATCGCAAGGCCGCCGAGCCAGGCGCCAAGCGCATTGGCAACGTTGAATGCGGAGTGGTTCGATGCGGCAGCCAGCGTTTGTGCGTCAGCCGCGACATCCATCAGCCGCGTCTGAACTGCCGGACAGGCGGCAAATCCGCAGCCGACCAGGAAAACGCAGATGCAGAGCATCATCGGGTTTGTTGCCGTCAGCGAGAAGACGGTCATGATCACCACGTTGAACGCCAGCATGCTGCCGATCGTGCCGGTCAGCGAGATGTCGGCAAGCCGCGATCCGACGACGTTGCCAACGTTCATGCCTATGCCGAACAGTGCCAGCACGATCGGGATCATCGTTGGGGACATGCCGGCAACATCGGTGGTCGCCGAGGCGATGTAGGTGAAGATCGAAAACATGCCGCCGAAGCCGACGGCGGCGATGGCAAGCGTCAGCCATACCTGCACCCGGCGAAGCGCACCAAGTTCGCGCATCACACCGGCGCCTTCCGAGACCTTGTCCTTCGGCAGGAACACGGCGATCAGCACGACCGTCAAGGCGCCTACGGCTCCAACCATCATGAAGGCCGCCCGCCAGCTCAGCATCTGCCCGAGGAACGTTGCGATCGGCGTGCCGACGAGAGTGGCGATCGTCAGCCCCAGCATCACCTGGCCGACCGCTCGAACGCGACGATTGATCGGCACCATCGACGCGGCAACGAGCGCGGCTACGCCGAAGAACGCGCCATGCGGCAGGCCGGTGATGAAGCGCAGAGCCGTGAAGCTTTCGAAGGTGGGTGCCATCGCGCTGCTGATATTGCCGAGCGTGAAGATGGTCATCATCAGGAGGAGGAGGGTGCGACGGGCCATCTTTGCCGCAAGCACGGCGATGACGGGTGCGCCGACGACGACACCGAGTGCATAGGCGCTGATGACATGCCCCGCCTGGGGCGTCGAGACATCGAATGTCCTCGCAACATCTGGCAGCAGGCCCATGATCACGAATTCGCCCGTGCCGATACCGAAGCTGCCGACCGCGAGCGCCAGGGTCACCAAGGCAATTGCGCTGCGCGACGGCGTTTCGGAAACTGTTTGCGAATCGAGGATGTCGACGGCGATATCGCTCACGAGAGCTCCTTGGCAGCGGGCATGGGACAGGCTCGTCGAAGCAGCAGCCGGATATTTCCGGTACGCCTACATCGGACACTTATCCGGGGAAATGGCTGGAAAGGCGCGAAGCGCCGAATATGTTATTTATCAGCCAATGCGCTACCCGTGTCGCGTGCGTTTTATGCAGTGCAGCATATCGTTTCATGCATAAGTCGCCTCCGAAACGAGCAGCCTTACACACGGTCATTTATCGGAGATCGCGGATCAGCTTGAAATGACTGCCGGATTGACCCATCTTTTCGTTGATGCTTGTGGGGAGGCGAGGAAACTGCCGAGCAAGTTATCGAAATGAGGAAACCGGGATCCTCGATGAGACTTATTGGCTTTTTCAATCGCGATGGCGGCACCTTCAGAACCACCGACATGGCAGCCTATGAGCGGCGCGCCGAAGAGGTTTTCCGTGCGGCCGGCCATGATTTTCAGGGCATGGTTGTTGCCGGAAGCGAGATCGTTCCCGCCATGGAGCGAGCCGCCCGGCGTGACGACATCGACGGCATCATCGCCGGCGGCGGCGACGGCACGATCTCTGCCGCCGCCTCGGTCGCCTGGAAGAACGGCATACCGCTCGGCGTCATTCCGGCCGGCACCATGAACCTGTTTGCCCGTTCGCTGCGGTTGCCGCTCGATATCTGGCAGGTACTGGAAGTGATTGCCAACGGCGAGGTCGACGCAGTCGATATCGGCAGCGCCAATGGCCGGCCGTTCATCCACCAGTTTTCGGCCGGCATGCACGCCCGCCTGGTGCGCTACCGCAATTCCTACACCTACCGCTCAAGGATAGGCAAAATGTCTGCGAGCACGCGCGCTGCCCTCGGCGTATTGTTCAACCCGCCGGAATTCGATGTCCTGTTCGAGTTGGACGGCAACCGCGAGCGGCGGTGCGTCTCGGCGATATCGGTCTCGAATAACCCCTTCGGCAAAAACACACTTTTCTATGCCGACGACCTGACCACCGGCACACTCGGCGTCTATCTCGCCAAACCGATGAAGCCCTTCGGCGTCGCCAGGCTGGCCTTCGACATGTTCCGCGGCAGGTTCCGTGAAAATGCCGACGTCATGGTGATGAACACGCGGGCAATTCACCTGAATTTTCCGAAGAAGAGCGCCAAGGCGAACTGCGTTATCGATGGCGAGCTGTTGCCTCTGGCGAGGGACGTCTTCCTGAAGCTTCATCCCGGCGAACTGAAGGTGATGGTCGAGAAGGGGACTGCGCGTCGCGTTGCCGAAAACGGGGTCGTCGAGACCGCCGCTGTCTGACCAAGGATCATCGCCCGAAATGCCAGAGACATCCAGCCTGTCCAACCTCGCAGCCATCGATGCCGCTCATCACCTTCATCCGTTTGCGGATACGAAAAAGCTGAACGCGGAGGGGTCGCGGATCATCCAGCGCGGCGAGGGTGTCCATATCTTCGACAATCACGGCAGGAAGTATCTCGATGGCTTCGCCGGACTATGGTGCGTCAATATCGGCTACGGACGGACGGAGATCGCCGACGCCGTGGCGCGGCAGATGAACGAGCTGCCCTACTACAACACCTTCTTCGGAACGACGACGACGCCCGCAACGTTGCTGGCCGAGAAAGTCTGCTCCCATGCAGGGCCGAACTTCAACCACATCTTCTTCACCAATTCCGGGTCGGAGGCGAACGACACCTGGTTTCGCATGGCTCGGGTCTATTGGAGCGCGATAGGCCTGCCGTCGAAGAAGATCGTCATTGCCCGGAGGAACGGCTACCACGGTTCCACCGTCGCCGGTGCCAGCATGGGCGGCATGAAATATATGCACGAGCAGGGCGACCTGCCGATAGCTGGCATCGTCCATATCGGCCAGCCCTACTGGTATGCCGAGGGCGGCGAGCTTTCCCCCGATGAATTCGGCCTCGCGGTCGCGCGGGAGCTGGAAGCGAAGCTCGATGAGCTTGGCGAGGAGAATGTGGCAGCTTTCGTCGCCGAGCCGATCCAGGGCGCCGGCGGTGTGATCATCCCACCCGCCACCTATTGGCCGGAGATCGCCCGGATCTGCAAGGCGCGCAATATCCTGCTGGTTTCGGATGAAGTGATCTGCGGCTTCGGTAGGCTCGGCTCGTGGTTCGGCTACCAGCATTTCGGCGTGGAACCGGATCTGGCGCCGATCGCCAAGGGGCTTTCCTCAGGCTACCTGCCCATTGGCGGCGTGCTGGTCAGCGACCGCATCGCGGATGTCCTGATCAACGATGTCGGTGAGTTCAACCATGGCTTCACCTATTCCGGCCATCCCGTCTGCGCCGCCGCGGCGCTCGAAAACCTGCGGATCATTGAGGGTGAGCGGCTGGTGGAGCGGGTGCGCGACGATATCGGCCCTTACTTCGCCCAAGCCTGGGGAGCCCTGGCAGATCACGCGCTGGTCGGGGAGGCGGTCAGCGTCGGGCTGATGGGCGCGCTTCAGCTGGCAGCCGACAAAGCGACCCGCCGCCGCTTCGAGAAACCGGACGCAGTCGGCTCGGCAGTCCGCAATCATGCGCTGGCAAACGGGCTGGTTCTGCGAGCCACTTCCGACCGCATGCTGGCATCCCCACCGCTGGTCATCAGCCACGAGGAAGTCGACACGATGGTTCGCATCACGCGACAGGCGCTTGACCTGGTGTGGAGCGAAATGAAGCTGTGAAAACTGCTCCGGCTGACTACTTCGGATAGATCCAGGAATAGGCGAAGCGGTAATTGTCGCCGTCCTTGCCGTAGACGTAGCGGATTTCGGTGTTCTTGACGTCAGGTGTCGCATATTGCGGACCGAGATTGTCGCGCAGCCAGGTGGCAAGAATCGGCGGTAGCGTTTCTCCAGTCCTTCTCGGCAACCACGCTACCAGGACCGGCCGGTCGGCCGACCAGCTGTAGGGCAGGGTGAGATTGGCGAAGAACAGTGACATGACAGGAACATCGGTTAACTGCAGCCGCAGATTTCCCGCCGGCAGCCAGTCGTCGGTCAGCACGAGCCCCGGTCGCTTGCCTTCGGCGGCGACGATCTGGTCGATGAAGCCGGTGTAGGGAACATTATAGGCTTCGTAGACCCTGAACAGCCTTGGAAAGCTGGCGTGGCTGAAGAGCAGCGCCGGGATGATCAGCATCATCGCCAGCGGAATATAGAAGAAACGCTTGGCGAAATCTTCAGCCCTGACGCCGGCAGCCTCCATCTTCAGGCAGAGGTAGATCGGCAGCAGGAACAGGAAAGGCAGCAGCCAGCGGTCGCGCAACGCGGTCATGCCGATGCCGACGATCAGAGCCAGCACCAACACCCCGATAACGAGGAAAATGGTTCCGAAGAAGCGGGTCCACTCATTGGATTGCCGCAGGCTGCGGAAGAAATCCTTGCCGAAGACAAGGGCGTAGATAACCAGCGTCGGCGCGCAGATGACTATGACCACTCTCAGGAATTTTAGCGGCCCCGTGGCGATTTTCGCCAGCGCACTTGCCGGCGCGTCCTGCTCCATGATGCCAAGCGTACGGCCGGAGGCGAGCCCGAGATTGTGGATCAGCCACAGCCCATGCGGCAGGAAGATCAGCAGCGCGATGAGGATCGTCACCAGGAAGCGCTTGTCGAGGAGCCTCGCGCGGCCCTGCGGATGAAACCAGACGGCAACGATGGCCGCCACCGCCAACAGCGCGAAATTGTATTTCGACAGCATGCCGAGACCAAGCGTGATCCCGGTCATGACGTAGGATGTCAGGTCCGGCGACTTCAGCGTGCGGATGGCGCTGTAGAGGAAGAGATTGATGGTCAGCAGCTGGGCGACGGTGTGGGTCAGGTCGCGCTGGGCTTCCCAGAACAGCTGCGGGATCGTCAGCAGCGACAGCGTCGCGATGACGGCGAATACCTTGTCCGACAATACCAGCTGTGCCAGCCTGTAGTAGGAGAGGTAGACTAGGAAGAGGACGGTGTTCTTGACCAGCGAGATTGCCGCCAGCGACAAGCCGAGACGGGAGACCACTGCCGTCTGGACCCAGTTATAGAGTGGCGGCTGGGAATCGTAACCGAACGTCAGCCATTGCGAGAAAAGCGCCTGCTGCGATTCGTCGTAGCGCATGCCGTGCGGCATCGCCAGCCGCACGAGAAATTCGAGGATGAAGTAGGCGGCGATGAGAAGAACGACTGTATCCGGTTTGCGGACCAGAAGCTTATGCATCCCGACGATCTCCGTCGAAGATATTGCGCACGATGTAGTTCGGCGAGGCGTCGTCCCGATAGTAGGTCCGCGCGATCATTTCGGCGAGGATGCCGGTGGTGATCAGCTGCACCGAGGACAATAGCAGCACGACCCCGACCATCAGCATCGGCCTCGTGCCGATATCGTTGCCCATGATGAACTTGTCGACGAAAAGATAGAAAAGGATCAACATCGCCAGCGCCCCGATCCCGAGGCCAAGCGAGCCGAAGAAATGGCCCGGCCGCGCCTTGTAGCGCATGAAGAACATTACTGAGAGCAAATCGAGGATGACGCGGAATGTCCGCGATATTCCGTATTTGGATTTGCCATGGGCGCGGGCATGGTGCGTCACGACCATTTCTCCGATCCGCGAGCTGGGCACGACGCCGGCGACCCAGGCCGGAATAAAACGGTGCATTTCGCCCATCAGCTTGACTTGCTTGATGATCGACGCGCGGTAGATCTTCAGGCTGCAGCCATAGTCGTGCAGCTTCACGCCCGTCATTCGCCCGATCAGCGAATTGGCACACCAGGATGGGATCCTGCGCAGCAGCAGGCCGTCCTGCCGATCCTTGCGCCAGCCGACGAGCAGGTCGAGCTCGCGCCGCTCCAGCTCGGCAACCATCGCCGGAATATCCTTCGGATCATTCTGGAGATCGCCGTCCATGGTGGCAATCAGCCGGCCGGTTGCCGCATCTATCCCCGCCTGCATGGCCGCCGTCTGGCCGAAATTTCGCTGCAGTTCGATGATGCGCAAAACCAGGCCGTCGCGACCGAGATATCCACGGGCATTGGCCAGCGTCGCGTCCGTGCTGCCATCGTCCACCAGGATCAATTCCCAGGACATGGAAAAGCCGGCCATCGCCGCGGAGATGCGCTCGACCAGCGGGCCGACGCTCTCCTCCTCGTTGAAAATGGGCACAACAACCGAAAGTTCGATCGGGCTTGCCGTATCCGTCAGCGAGCGGATTGACTCTACCGTTGTCTGCAACTCTTAACTCTCCTAAAAGACCGGTGTGATCGACCGGACAAGATGAGCGATAGTCCAGCCGCCAGCCAAAGCTTACATGGGTGCTTAACTACATGAAGACTCCGACGGTTGCCAGCCGCGACACCTGGTTTATTCGCAACCGCATGACGCTGCTGACCCTTGGGGTCGTTATCGCCTACGCCGCCTTCATCGAGTGGTTCTGGGGCTGGTCGACGATCCTCTCACAATGGGCGCAGGTGGGAATCGGGCCGATCCTCACCGCGCTGGCGCTGCTGACAGGCACGTACTTCCTAAGAACCTGGCGGATCTACGACTACTTCCCCCGCGAGACATCAGGTCGTTTCACCGCCCTTTTCCGGGTGACGCAAATCCACAATCTGCTGAACGTCATGATGCCGTTTCGATCGGGCGAGACCAGCTTCCCCCTGTTGATGCGCTCCGAATTCGCCATCCCGCTGGCGCGCGGGACTTCCGCCCTTTTCGTGATGCGGCTTCTCGATCTGCACGCCTTGATGGCCGCCGCCGGCATCGGCCTGGCGGTCGCATCCCCCCATCGCCTGCTTGCCTGGGCCTTCTGGCTTGCGTTCCTGCTGCTGCCGGTAGGCGCCTTCGTTGCTCGCCGGGCGCTGGTTCGGTTTGCAGCCAGGGTATTGCCGAAGAAGGCGCAGCCCGTGGTGCATGAAATCGAGCGCGGTCTGCCCGCCGATGCCCGCGCATTTGCCCGCGCGTGGTTTGCGACAATCGTCAATTGGCTGGTGAAGGTCCTGGTTCTTGCCTGGGCGTTGCGCCTGATGAATGTCACCCCGCTGGTCGCAAGCTTCGGTGGCGCGCTCGGCGGCGAGCTTTCGGCCGTCCTGCCGGTTCACGCGCCCGGTGGTATCGGCACCTATCCGGCCGGGATTACCGCCGGCGCCCTTGCCTTCGGCGCTTTGAACGACAAGGCCGCATTGACCACGCTGGCGCAGGCCAGCATCAACTGCCACCTGCTGATCGTTGTCTCGGCCCTGATCGGCAGCGCGCTCGGATTGCTGATCTCGAAAAAGCGCGTGATCTGAGAGGTCGCGTCAGCCGCGGTTCAATTCGGCCAGTCTCTTCCGTAAAAACGCTTGTTCCGGCGCCTGATGGCATAGCGACAGAGCCCTCTCATACGCTTGCCGGGCTTCGTCGAGACGACGGAGTTGCCGAAGAAAATCGGCTCTCGCTGCATGGGCGAGATGATATTCCGCGAGCTGGTTCCGGTCCAGAATGGCGTCGATGGCCGAAAGGCCGGCGAGAGGCCCTTCGCACATCGAGACGGCAACGGCCATGTTGAGCTCGATCACTGGAGAGGGCTGCACTTCCAGAAGCCTGTCGTAAAGAGACGCGATGCGCTGCCAGTTCGTAGCTGCTGTGCTGTCGGTACGCGCATGCTCGGCAGCAATCGCCGCCTGCAACGTGAATCGCCCGGCCGTATCCGTCGCAACGATCTGGTCGACGAGGGCAAGCCCCTCGGCAATCTCGTCGCGATCCCAGCGGGTCCGATCCTGATCGCCAAGCAGCACCAGATTGCCCGACGGATCGGTGCGAGCCAGACGCCGCGAATCCTGCAGCAGCATCAATGCCAGAAGCCCGATTGCTTCCTTGTCTGGCAGAAGGCTGATGAGCAGCCGGCCGAGGCGAATGGCCTCTGCGGATAGATCGGTTCGGACGACGGCCGGGCCTGACGAGGCCGAGTAGCCCTCGTTGAAGACCAGGTAGATGACGTGCAATACCTGTTGAAATCGCGCCAGCAGTTCGGCCTCGTCGGGTACTTCATAAGGAACTCCCGCCGTCCGGATGCGGTTCTTGGCCCGCACGATGCGCTGCGCGATGGTTGGCGTCGAGACGAGGAACGCGCGGCCGATTTCCTCCGTGGTCAATCCGCAAACTTCCCGGAGCGCCATCGCGATCTGGGCATCGACGGGCATGACCGGATGGCAGCAGGTGAAGACCAGCCGCAGCATGTCGTCTTCGATGGCTTCCATCTCGCCCATTTCGGTTCCCGGATACAGGTTGTCGGCGATATCTGCCATCGAGGCATCGAAGCGCGCGCGCCTCCGCAAATGGTCGATCGCCTTGAAGCGGCCGGCGGAAACGAGCCAGGCAAAGGGATTGGCCGGCATGGTCTCGGCTGTCCATTGCCGCGCCGCCGCCGCGAAGGCGTCGTGCAACGCCTCCTCCGCCCGGTCGAAATCGCCAAGCAGGCGGATCAACGTCGCCAAGACCCGGCGCGATTGCGAGCGGTAGATTTCTTCGATCACGTTTTCCAAGGAACCCGCCTCGTCAACTCAGCATTCCTCCGTGATTGAATAGGCCGGCCGCACCTCGATGGCGCCGTAGCGGGCGACCGGGAAGCTGGCGGCGATCCGGGATGCCTCGTCAATATCCCCAGCCTCGATCAGTACGAAGCCACCGAGATGTTCCTTGAGCTCGGCAAACGGACCGTCCGTCACGGATACACCGCCGCTTCGAACGCGCACTGTCACGGCCGTCGACGGTGCCCGCAGTGCCTGCGCCACGAGCAGATGTCCGCTGTCCCGCAATCTGTCGTCGTTGACGATCGATTCCCTGGTCAGCAATTCGCCTTCTTTTTCAGAAATGGCGCTTATCTCAGCGGTGTCGAACCAGACCTGGCAGAGGAATTTCATCTTCTCCTCCCTATTGCTCGGTGCTGAAATCATAGATCGGACGCACCTCGACGCTGCAGAGTTTCGCAAGTGGAATACCGGCAGCGATGCGGATCGCATCGTTCATGTCTTTCGCATCGATCAGGATGAAGCCGCCGAGTTGTTCCTTCGTTTCGGCGTAGGGTCCATCGGTCGTCAATACTTCGCCGTCGCGAACCCGCACCGTCACGGCTGAGCGCGGCGATTGCAGCGCTTCGGCAGCAATCAGCTGCCCGCGCTCGACGAGAACCTCGTCATAGGCAAGCGAATCCCTGTCGAGCTTTTTCTTGTCTTCCACCGACATGGCATCGACCATCCCGTCTTCCATCCAGACCTGGCAAAGATATTTCATGGCAGCGTCGCCTCCCGTTTCATTGATCTCAGCCTTTAGACGAATGGGCTGACTGCAAATCGACAGCGATGATGCCCCCGAGGTGAATTTTTTTCGAGGGACATTCCTGTCGAAAAGCATCGTGACCGTTCGACTAACCTCCGTCATCACCAATGAGGAGTGGCAGTCATGTATTTCCCAGGTTTGACCCTGATGGGCCCTTCGAAGAAACTGACGGAAGAAGAACTGATGCAGCCCGTTGATATCAAAGGGCTTGCCTTGCGGCTCGGAATAGCCTTTGCCGCCTTCGCCTTGCTGATCCTGTCGCTGAGCGTGGCGTACGACGACAAGCGGCCGCAAACAGTTGCGACCGATCATTCATGGGGGACGTCAGGTACAGAGCGAAGAGGCCCTTATTGAAAGGCCGTCTCGAAGAAGCTGCGCAGCTTGCGCGAATGCAGTTTCTCCGGCGGCATGGCAGCCAGCTTCTGGACGGCGCGGATGCCGATCCTGAGATGCTGGTTGACCTGCGTGCGATAAAACGCGGTCGCCATGCCCGGCAGCTTGAGTTCGCCGTGCAACGGCTTGTCGGAGACGCAGAGCAGGGTGCCGTAGGGCACGCGAAAGCGGAAGCCGTTTGCGGCAATCGTCGCCGATTCCATGTCGAGCGCGATGGCGCGCGCCTGGCTCAGCCGCTTCACCGGCCCCGCCTGGTCGCGCAGCTCCCAGTTCCGGTTGTCGATGGTGCCGACCGTGCCGGTCCGCATGATGCGCTTCAGCTCGAAGCCCTCATAACCGGTGATTTCCGCAACGGCGGCCTCAAGTGCGACCTGCACTTCGGCAAGCGCCGGGATCGGCACCCAGACCGGAAGGTCGTCGTCGAGCACATGGTCTTCGCGCATATAGGCATGCGCCAGCACGTAGTCGCCGAGGCGCTGGCTGTTGCGCAGTCCGGCGCAGTGACCGAGCATCAGCCACGCATGCGGCCGAAGCACCGCGACGTGGTCGGTAATGGTCTTGGCGTTCGAAGGGCCGACGCCGATATTGATCATGGTGATCCCGCCATGACCTTTTTTCTTCAGGTGATAGGCCGGCATCTGGGGCAGGCGGGTCAACACTGCATCGGTTTCCGGCTGGCTGGAGCCAGCGTGCGTCACGATGTTGCCGGGCTCGACGAAGGCGCAATAGTCCTCGCCGCCCTTGGCCATCACGTCGCGCGCCCAGGCGCAGAATTCGTCGATGTAGAACTGGTAGTTGGTGAACAGCACGAAATTCTGGAAATGCGAGGCGCTTGTCGCCGTGTAGTGCGACAGGCGGGCAAGCGAATAGTCGATGCGCTGCGCCGTGAAGGGGGCAAGCGGCGAGGGCTGGCCGGGCGGTGGAATATATTCGCCGTTGGCGATCTCGTCGTCCGTCGTGTTGAGATCCGGCGTGTCGAATATATCGCGCAAGGGGATGTCGACGAAAGCCGAAGAAGACGCCTCGACATGGGCTCCTTCGCCGAAGGCGAAATGCAGCGGGATCGGCGTTGATGATTCCGAGACGATGACAGGAACATTGTGACTGCGCATCAACAACGCCAGCTGTTCCTTCAGATAGTGGCGGAACAGTCGGGGATGGGTGATCGTCGTGGTGTAGACGCCCGGCGCCGTCACATGGCCGTAGGACAGCCGCGAGTCGATATGCCCGAAACTGGTCGTCTCGATGCTCACCTGGGGATAAAAGGCGCGATAGCGCGAGGCAATCGGCGCGCCCTGAGCAAGATCTGCGAAATTATTGATGAGGAAAGCGGTGTTGCGCTCGTAAAGCTCGGTCAGCGCATCGACTGCCTTGGCCGGGTCATCGAAGCTTTGCGGCTGAAATGGAGCGGGAGATGAAACGTCGAGGGTCGGTAAAGGAGAGATTCGGTTGCTCATGAGCCATTATATAATGTTGTCTTTGACAAGCAAACGACGGGCTCGGAGAATTCAGGATATTCGTGGTGTTTTCGCAATTTTCGGTCGTGCGGAGGCGAATTCGGGGTCCGGATGCCGTTATTTATTGAACCGTCGAGCAATATGGGCTCGAAGATTGCAGGCAAGTGAAGCTTGCACCGAAATGCGACTGCGCGCCGCTTGAGTTCGAATGCTGCACCGCTGCCGAAAATGTGATCGCGAACACCGTCGCAAAAAGCATAATGATGGTGAAGCGCCGCGCCAGAATGACCATGTCCGTTTTCCTTTAGTAGGATCATCGCCGATCCTGGCCTTGGTTTTGACATGGTTCGGCTGAACGGACGCTGAGACACCGGTTCATCGGGCGTTCAGCTTCGCCGCGCGGTCAGGGCTTGAATGCCTCGAGCGCTTTCATATGTTTTCGGACATCAAACATGGAGTTATCTGGATGGCGGCACCGATCGAACTGCACTACTGGCCCACGCCGAACGGCTGGAAAATCAGCATCATGCTCGAGGAACTCGGCGTTCCCTACGAGGTCAAATACGTCAACATCGGCAAGGGCGAGCAATTTACGCCTGAGTTCCTGAAGATTGCCCCGAATAACCGCATGCCGGCAATCGTCGATCCAGACGGTCCGGGCGGTACGCCGATCTCGGTCTTTGAATCCGGCGCCGTCCTGCAATATCTCGGCCGCAAATATTCAAAGTTCTATCCAAGCGACGAACGCGCCCGCGTAGAGGTCGAGGAATGGTTGTTCTGGCAGGTCGGCGGTCTCGGACCGATGGCTGGACAGGCAAACCATTTCCGCCACTACGCGCCCGAAAAGATCGAATACGGCATCACTCGTTACACCAATGAGGTCAACCGCCTCTATGGCGTCATGAACAAGCGCCTGGCCAACCGCGATTTCCTCGCTGGCGATAATTCGATCGCCGACATGGCGAGTGTCGGCTGGGTCGTCTCCTATGAGCGTCAGGGCCAGGACCTCGACGAGTTCCCCAACCTCAAGCGCTGGTTCGACACGCTGATGGCGCGCCCGGCCGTTATCAAGGGGATGGCCGTCGGCAGGGAAGAGCGCGAAAAGAGCAATCTGGCAACCGACAAGGAAGCCCAAAAGATACTGTTCGGCCAGCGCGCCCGTTAATTCCCGCTAATTTTTTAATTTGCATCGAAGGCCCGGCAGCTTGCCGGGCCTTTTCGTATGCGTCCGGAACGCCGAAAACCGCCCATTTGCAGCCGTTCTATCGAGAGAAAAATGTCCTTCCGCAAAATGCCGCTGATTTCGTGGTGAAGGAAGGGTTTATTTTGAAATACTAATTTTTCGTAAAACTCGCGCCAAAGTCCTTAATTTGCAAGGGATGCGATGTTTAACAAAATCCCAAGTTTACCAAGCGTTTGTACTTTGTTTGTCTCAAATTAATCATGCATTTTAAGCGCTTTTTGAAAGCCGTCTGCGATAGTGAAGCCATCAAACGAGCGGGGCAAACCCGCCGACCGGAAGGGCCAAAAAGCTGCGATAGACGGCGAGGCTCCGACGGGAAGACAGGGATAGCGTTAACAGGCTGAAACAGGGATTGAACCGATGGCACGCTTTGAAATGACGACTTCTGAAATGGCCACCATGGGTGGCGAAAACAACGCCGACGTCTTCTGTGAAATGGGTCTGATGTACGCAACCGGCCGCGGTTGCGACATCGACCTGATCGCCGCCCACAAGTGGCTGAACATCGCCGCCATCAAGGGCTGCGATCGCGCCGCCGAACTTCGCGCCGATGTCGCGGCTACGCTCACCAAGATGCAGCTGGCTGCTGCCCTTCGCTCCGCTCGCGAATGGATGACGATGCACTGAGGCCCTGGGGCATTGAAATGCTCCCAGATCGCCCGGTTCAAGAAATTCTAAAAGAACAATACCTCGGAAAGAGGGGGAACGGCTGGCGCTCTGGGGAGGGGCCGATGCCGAAAAGAGAACCGCGACCGGCAGATACAATGCCGGCGCGGTTCTTCGTCTTTTGTATTCAGCCGAGCGCTTTCAGAACCTTCGGCAGCGCTTCCTCGAACAGATCGAGATCGGCTTTCGGCCCGACGCTGACGCGAATGCAGCGGTTGAGCGGAGCAACGCCCGGCATGCGGATGAAGACCCCGTGTTCGATCAGTCCATCGACGATGGCTCGCGCAAAGACGCCGTCGCGGCCGCAGTCGATCGCCACGAAATTGGTCGCGGAGGCGAGGGGCGTAAGTCCCTTGTCGCGGGCGATCATGCCGATGCGCTCCCGCGCCGCATGAATGTTCCCGATCACTTCTGAGAGGTAGGCTTGGTCCTTGAGTGCCGCCAGTGCCGCTACCGTCGCAAGCCGGTTCATCCCGAAGTGATTACGGACCTTGTCGAAGGCCTGCACGGTCTCGGCCACCCCGATCACGTAGCCGACGCGCGCACCGGCAAGGCCATAGGCTTTCGAAAATGTCCGCGTGCGTAGGACATTCGGCATGTCGATCAGCGCGGCGATATCGGGAGTGGAACCCTTCGGGCCGGTCTCGCTGTAGGCTTCGTCGAGAACCAGCATGCAGGTTTCCGGCAACGCCTTGGCAAAAGCGACGATCTTGTCCGCATCCCACCAACTTCCCATCGGATTATCAGGGTTGGCAAAATAGACGAGCGAAGCATCCTCGCGCTTCACCGCCTGAAGCAATCCGTCGAGATCCTCGCGATCCTCGACATAGGGGACGGTTACCAACCGGCCGCCATACCCCACGACGTGGAAATTGAACGTCGGATATCCGCCATGGGACGTGACGACGGCGGTCCCCGGCTCGACGATCATCCGGACGATGAGGCCAAGCAGTGCATCGACGCCTTCGCCGACACAGACATTCGAGGCCTTGACGCCGAGATGTGCGGCCAGCGCCTGTTTCAATGCGAAATTCTCGGGGTCGTTATATTTCCAGATATCGGCCGCCTCGCGGCGCATCGCCTCGATGATGGAGGGGGCGGGACCGAAGCCGTTCTCGTTGGCTCCGATCCGCGCCTTGATGGTGAGGCCGCGCTGGCGCTCCAAGGCTTCGGGCCCGACGAAGGGAACGGTGGAGGGGAGGGCGCTGGTCAGCGGCGTGAAGCGCAAAAAAGCGGACATTCTGTCGTTTTATCCCGGATTGCGATTGGAAATCGCACGCACAATAGGCCCTTGTCGAGCCGGTGCAATAGTAGATGATCCTGTTGGGGCGCTGTTAGCGGCGCATCTTGCGGGCGGCGTTGGCTTCCGCGTTGCCGATCATGAAGTCGGCACGTACGACCAGCCGCAATGTCTCGGGTGTCAGCAGATTGATGAATTTGACACCGACCCGGTTTTCGTTGGTCCGGTAAACCTCGGCGCAGCCGATGCGATAGGCAAGGCCAAGGATATTGAGATAATAATGAAGCGGCAGACCGATCGTCGTACCGACAAGGAAGCTGGCGCCGCCTTGGGAAATATCGATGATTTCGGCGCTGCGCATCGAAACGCCTGTCAGGCATGGACGAACGGCGACCAGACGTGCCGGACGCTGCACGTAAAAGCGCTCATATTGTCGTTCGTAGACTTCCGATTTGACCTTCGCAAGATGCGTTGCGTTCAGCATCGACGTTCCCCGGCTCTGCACGACCAAATTTATCTCGGTCTTATGCAGCATAAGCCTTGCACGAAGCATTTGTGCTTTCGTCAATTGTAATATTAAAATTCTAGCGATCACGCTCTTTGCGACCGGTCGGCATCAGCTGAGCCGGAATTCAACCGAAATAGCGCGCGACCGCATATCCTCCGCCCGCCGCCGCCGCCGTGATGACCGTGCCCCAGGCCATGTCGACGGCGCTCATCAGGAGCGGCCAGTTCCTAAGGGTGGAGAGGTTGGTGATATCGTAGGTGCCGTAGGCGGCAAGCCCGAGGACGGCGCCGTAAAGCAGCGCTTTTCCGACCGACGCGGCCGCCAAGCCCGGCATGACCGCGAGCACGACCACGGCGACGGTGAAGAAGATGTAGAAGGCAGCCCCCACCGCCAGATCGGGCTGCGGCAGCATCAGCTCCCCCAGCTGGTCGCGATAGAATGTCCGGGCGACCAATCCGAGCCAGATCGCATCCAGCACCAGCAACGTGGCGAACGAACCGGCATAAGCGGTGAGGGCGGTCTTGATCATCAATGGGCTCCTTTTCAGATTGTTACGAACGAAAATGATCGTCGGATTGTTTCGCGCCTCCAATTCTCGATTTGTTCGAACCCTTTGTTGCCTCGGGCGTTTCCTCTCGTCGATGGCACATGGGCGCTTCATGTGCCGAACGAGAAGTATGAGGAAAAAATAATGAGCGATATCAAGGTTCCGTGGGAGTCATGGGTGGTTGTCTGCGACGGCGCCAAGGCGCTGATCCTGCAGAATGCGGGCGACAACCAGCACATGAACCTGCAAGTTCACGAAACCCTGTTACAGCCGAACGAGGCCGATCGCGACATCGGCGCGGGCAAGCCGGGGCGATCGCACCAGGCCGATGGCGCTGGCGGCAGTGCGGTCGAGGAAACCACATGGCACGATCAGGCGGAAGATGCTTTTCTGAAGCAGGTCGCCATCAAGCTGGATGAGCTCGTCCATGAGAAGAACGCCAGACGCATAGTTCTGGTGGCGCCGCCGAAAGCGCTCGGCAAGCTCCGGCCGAACCTGAGTGCCGATGCGCAGGCCGCGATCACGTCCGAACTCGCCAAGGATTTGACCAACATTCCGATCGACCAGATTGAACGGCATCTGGCCGCGTAGACCGACGAATAGGTGTTGGATCGGAGGCCGCGATTCGCAGGAGTCGCGGCCTTCTACTGGCTGGCTTCGAAATTCAGCCGGATGACGTGATGCAGAAATTCCGGGTCGATCAGCATGTTGAAGCCGACGGTAACCGCACTGCCCTCGCGCTTGACCAGCGTGCAGCCGATCTCGTCATGGATGCCGAGAATTTCAAGGAAGAAGTTGTTCGGTACCTCAAGGCCCTCGCCGATCTCGAGAACTGCCCCACCGAGCGAGATCGTTCTGATCAGGCAGCGAACTTGCGTCCCGGTGCTGAGATGATGGCCGACGAAAATGATGCTGCCGGGGCGGTCGACGACAAATTCCTCGAGCGCGCGGTCGGGTTCGGGGTGTTGCATATCAAGGTGCGTCTGAAGGGGCATGTTGCCCTCCGCTGTTTTAATCTACTGTTCCAGAATAATATTTGACCGTTGATGAATGTTGAATCCATTCGCTTAAACGCCAACAAACATGTGCAAAAATCACTCAGGCGCTTCTAATTTGGGCATTTCAGGGACGATTCTGCCGTCCTTGACAATGACCGGCCCATCGCGCATATCACGGATCGGTCGAGGCGCCTGCCGCTCGCGAGCCAAAAGCTCTTGGTGAAGCCCTTACGTCGGTTATGAAGCCCAATCAGTGCATGCTGACTGAAGGCAATGCGAGCACCCTAATTCCGGTCTGAAAGCATGCCTTCCTGAAAGGCTTTATCATGACGACGTCGCTCCCGACGATTGACGAATTGAAACAACAGGCCAAGCGTCTGCGTCAGGCGATGGCCGATCGCGGCACTCCCATTGCGCACGGCGCCGCACTCGAACTCCTTGCCCAGCAGCACGGCGCCCGAGACTGGAACACGCTTTCAGCCCGCGTGCTGCGTGAGCTCCCTGAGCGCGTGCTACCCTTTGCGGTCGGCAGCAAAGTCTCCGGCCGCTATCTGAACCAGGATTTCGAGGGCAGGGTGCTATCGCTGGCCGCGCTACCGGGCGGCAATCTCTTCAACATCGCAATCCAGTTCGACAAGCCGGTGGACGTCGTCACTTTCGACAGCTTTTCCGCCCTGCGCCACCGCATCCGCGCGCAGGTAGATGCCAAGGGCATCTCGCCCCGAAAGACCTCGAACGGACTGCCGCATCTGGTGCTGGCCATCTAGGGCTCCCGATTTCCTCGACGTTTCATCTCGGTCGCCTGGTGCGGCTGGCTTTTGCCATGGGTTTGCTATGAAAAATAATAGAGACAATATCTTCCTGACCGGATGGCTCCCCGGTGTCTTCGCAAGGACTGCAGCACCGATCGTCCTCATCACCACCATCAACGGCCTCTTTGTTGTCGTCGACGCCTATTTTCTCGGCGCCTATGTCGGCCCGGCGGCCTTGTCTGCCGTCACGCTGATCTTTCCCGGTTTGATGATGCTGATCGCCCTCCAAGCGCTGGTATCGAACGGAATGGCCAGCATCCTTGCCCGGAAACTCGGGGCCGGCGATCGCGAGGGCGCAAGGCAGACTTTTGCGGCCGCCAATGCGCTGGCTATCGGATTGGTCCTGCTGCTCTACGCGCTCTACTGGCTTGCTGGCGCCCGCATCATCGATGCGGCGGCGGAAGGTGCGGTTGATGTCGCGACCAACGCCCGATCCTTCATGGCGGTCACGATCGCCTTCGCGCCGGTCGCCTTCTTTCTCTCGCTGAACGTCGACGCCTTGCGATGCGAGGGCAGGATCGGCTTCATGGCGTTGGTGACTATCGCCTCGTCGCTGCTGAATATCCTGGCGAATTGGCTCTTGATGGCTGTTGCGCACTGGGGCGTCATCGGCTCCGCTGCCGGTTCTGTCTTGGCGCAATTCATTTGCCTGATCGCGATCCTGTTCTATCGGTGGCGCAATGTTGAGGCGCTTCGGCCATGGCTGCGCTTCCCCATCTCCGACTGGCCGAGAATCCTCTCGCTCGGTGCACCGATGAGCCTCGGCTTCATCGGCATGTCGCTGAGTTCGGCTGCAGTCATCTACAATCTGTCCATCTGGGACGCCTCGAACTACGTCGCGACAGTCGGCGCCTACGGCATCATCACGCGGATCATGACCTTCGCCTATCTGCCGCTGCTCGGGATCAACATCGCTTTTCAGACGATTTGCGGCAATAACTACGGCGCAGGCCTGACGCAGCGCGTTGGCCGCAGTCTTCAGATCGCGTTGCTGTCGGCGCTCATCTATTGCGCGATGGTGGAAATCGTTGTCGAATTGCTGGCGGGCCACCTGGGAGGCATCTTCGTTGCCGATCCGCAAATCATCGCCGCGACCACGCGTATCCTGCCTTGGATGGTGGCGTCATATTTCCTCTTCGGGCAGATGATCGTCCTGTCTGGATATTTCCAGGCGCTCGGCGACCCTCTCCGAGCCGGCGCTTTCGGACTGGCGCGGCCTTATCTCTTCGTGCTGCCGCTGACATTTCTGTTGCCCTATGCTTTCGGCGAGACCGGCATCTGGATGGTCTCGATCGCCGCGGAGGGTGGCATGTGCCTGCTTGCGCTGCTGGTGCTGTCGCAGAATGCCCGGCGGCGCGGCTGGCGGTACGGACTTCTGCCAGGCTGAACACACGAGAGCCGGGCGGTTGCACGCCCGGCTCTCAATCCGGCAATTCCTGATAATCAGGCCTTTAGCAGCCACTCATGCTCAGGCGCATTGTAGAACTTCCAGACGCGCTTCGGCCCAGCCATGACGTTCAGATAGTAGAGATCGTAGCCGTGGCAGGCAGCGCAGGGGTGATATCCCTTGGGCACCATCGTCACGTCGCCGTCCTCGACTGCCATAGCCTCGTCGAGCGAACGATCATCCGTATAGACGCGCTGGAAGGCGAAACCCTGCGGCGGGTTGAGACGGTGGTAGTAGGTCTCCTCAAGAAAGCTCTCGTTCGGCAAATCGTCCTGGTCATGCTTGTGCGGCGGATACGAAGACGTATGCCCGCCGGGCGTGATCACCTCGACCACCAGCAGCGAATGCGCAGCACCATCGTCTTCCGGCATGATGTTGTTGACGTGGCGGACATTCGTGCCCTTGCCGCGGGTCAGCGGCGGATGCGTGCCCGGCGGAATGGCGCGAGCCTCATGGTTTCCACCTCCGGGCGCCGAGCAGACACCTAACTCGAGATCGGTCTCGGCCGTGACCGACCAGTTCGATCCAGCCGGGATATAAAGCGCATGCGGAGCACCATCGAACGGGCTCATCCGCTCGCCCAGCGTACCGAAATCCTTGCTGCCCGCCTTGGCTTTCCCCTTGCCACTCACCCAGACAAGGCAAACCTCGCGCTCACCGGTCTCACCCGACGCGGATTGTCCCGGCTTCAGCCGATGCAGGTCGAAGCCGACATAGGTCCATCCGGCACTCTCGGGGGTGACATGCGTTACTCGGCCGTTTGTCCCCGTCGGTTTGACTTTAAGGTTCGGCATCGGTTGTCTCCATGTTGACGTTCATCCTCCCCTTGAGGGGGAGGGTCGGCACGCAGTGCCGGGGTGTGGTGATCGCCTCAGGCACCCAACTATCACCCCCATCCGTAGCTCCGCTGCGACCTCCCCCATCAAGGGTGAGGTGAAGAAAGCTCCGCGCCCCGGGCCAGCCCTCGTGGTTCGAGGCCCGCCGCCTCCGCCTTCGCTCCGGCATCGAGGCACCTCACCATGAGGGCTGGACGGCCCTTGTCACTAGGGCGGAGCATCCGACGTTAAGCCCTCATCCTGAGGTGCACAGGCCGGAGGCCGGAGCCTCGAAGGGCGAGGGCGCTTGCTCGGTGGTCGATCTTACCCCTTCGGAAACCCCTCAGTCTCCACCGTATATCCGGCACTAATCATGATCCGCACCAATTCGGCATGGCCGATCTCCGCCATTTTCTGCGGCGGCGCCTTGCGTGGGTCCTGTTCGGCCTCGACAACGAACCACCCCTGATAGCCGTGATCGGCGAGCCGCTGGACGATGGCGCCGAAATCGAGCGAGCCGTCGCCGGGTACCGTGAAGGCGCCGAGCGCTACCGCATCGAGGAAGGACTGCCGATTGCGGTCCAGCCCATCCACGACAGACTGGCGGATGTCCTTGACATGGACATGGTTGATGCGGGCGTGGTGGTTGTCGATGGCGCGCAACACGTCGCCGCCGGCAAAGGCCAGATGTCCGGCATCTAGCAGCAGAGGGATTCCTTCGCCCGAATTGCGCATGAAGGCGTCGAGTTCCGGCTCGGTTTCGACCACGGCGGCCATGTGATGGTGATATGAGAGCGGCATGCCCTGCTCGGCGCACCATTCTCCGAACTCGGTCACCCGGCGACCATAGGCCCTCATCTCGTCGTCGGATAGGCGAGGCTTCGTCGCAAGCGGCTTGGAGCGGTCGCCCTGGATGGAGCGGCCGACCTCTCCGTAGACGATGCAGGGCGCGTCGACTGCCTTGAACAGCTCGATCATCGGCGCAATGCGGTCCTTGTTCGCTGAAAGGTCCTGATCGACGAGCGTGCCCGAGAACCAGCCGCCGCACAGCGTCACGTCGGCGGCGCGCAGAATGGGCAGCATCACCTTCGGGTCTTCTGGGAAACGGCGGCCCTTTTCCATGCCGGTAAAGCCCGCACTGCGCGATTGCCGCAGGCACTCCTCGAGGGACACATCGTCGCTCAGTTCAGGAAGGTCGTCGTTCCACCACGCGATGGGCGACATACCGAGTTTGGCCTTCATCGAAATTCTCCATAGGAATGCTGTGCAAACGCTTTTCCGAAATCGGACGATAGGCGATTAACGGACATGTTGCTGCTTCAGTGCTTGTTCATAGGCCGCGCGAGCCTCGTTGACCTGTTTGCGCGGGCTGACCTCAGGAACGGCGACATCCCACCAGTGGCCGCCTTCATCAGTCGTGATCAGCGGATCGGTGTCGATGACGAAGACCGAGGTGCGGTCGTTGTTTCGCGACGCTTCGATCGCCTGCTCCAGTTCGGCAATGGACGCAACCTTGACCGATATCGCCCCCATGCTTTCGGCATGCGCCCGGAAATCGATCTCCGGCATGACCTCGTGGCGTGAGTCCTTCAGCAGATTGTTGAAGTTGGCGCCGCCCGTGCCCATTTGCAGCCGGTTGATGCAGCCGTAGCCACGGTTGTCGAGAAGGACGATGTTCAGCTTCAGGCCGAGCATCACCGAAGTGGCGATCTCCGAATTGAGCATCATGTACGACCCGTCGCCGACCATCACAACGACATCCTTGTCCGGCCTGGCCATCTTGGCGCCCAGCCCCCCGGCGAGCTCATAGCCCATGCACGAGAAACCATATTCCATATGATAGCTGCCGGGAGCAGTCGCCGGCCAGAGCTTGTGCAGTTCGCCGGGCAATCCGCCCGCTGCGCATAAGAGAATTGTGTTCTCGCCGCCGAGGGTCCGGGCGACCGCGCCGATCACCTGTGCATCCGAAGGCAGGGCGGCATTGGTGGTCGCCATCGCTCTTGCGGCAGCCTCCATCCACACTTTCTTTTCTCGGGCAGCTCTGTCAGCGAGTGCCGCCGGCGCTTTCCAGCCGGAAAGTCCCTTCGACATCGCCTTCAGCCCCTCGCGCGCATCTGTCACCAGCGGGTGACTATTGTGCTTGGCCGCGTCGTAAGCCGCTATGTTGAGCCCGATCATCTCGAGCTTCTCGTTCTTGAAGAGGGCCCACGAGCCTGTCGTGAAGTCCTGGCAGCGCGTGCCGACAGCGATGACGAGATCGGTATCCTCGGCAATCGCATTGGCGGCCGATGTCCCGGTGACACCGACGGAGCCGAGCGCCAGCGGATGTGTCTCGTTGATGGCGGATTTCCCCGCCTGGGTCACGACCACGGGAATCCCGTGCGCCTCTGCAAACGAAATCAGTTCCTTCGTCGCCTGTGAATAAAGCACACCGCCGCCGGCAATGATAACCGGGCGCTCCGACTTGCGAATGAGGGCGATGGCATGCGCCAGTTCATCGGCATCCGGCTGCAGCCGGCGATGCGTCCAGACATGTTCCTCGAAGAAGCTTTCCGGATAGTCGAATGCTTCCGCCTGCACATCCTGGCAGAGCGCCAGCGTCACCGGACCACAATCGAGCGGATCGGTCAAAACCTGCATGGCCCGCTTCAGCGCGGAGATGATCTGCTCCGGACGCGTGATCCGGTCGAAATAGCGTGAGACCGGGCGAAAAGCGTCGTTGGCGGAAACCGTACCGTCGCCGAAGTCCTCGATCTGCTGCAGCACCGGATCGGGCGCGCGGTTAGCAAAGACGTCGCCCGGCAGGAAGAGAACGGGGATGCGGTTGACATGGGCAACGCCCGCCGCGGTCACCATGTTCAAAGCGCCGGGGCCGATCGATGTCGTGCAGGCCATGAAGCGCTGGCGAAAGCTGGTCTTTGCATAGGCAATCGCGGCATGCGCCATGCCTTGCTCGTTGTGGGCGCGATACGTCGGAAGCTCGTCGCGTACCTGGTAGAGCGCTTCGCCCATGCCGGCGACGTTGCCATGGCCGAAGATCGCCCAGACGCCGCCGAATATCTGCACCTTCTGGCCATCGATGACGGTCATCTGCTTCTTGAGGAAATGCGCAATCGCCTGCGCCATCGTCAATCTGATTGTCTTGCCCATCGGGGCGCCTCCCAATCTACTCTTCTCTCAAAGGCCGCGGGTCTTGAGCCACGCCTCGGTCAAGTGCCGGAAGCGGCCGGCCATGTCGGCGATCGCTTCCTCGTCGTTGATTTCACCGGACATCCAGGCCCGTGCCGCATCGGCAAAGATCGTCCGACCGACCGCAAAGCCCTTGACCGAAGGCGCTGCGAGCGTCGCCTCGAAACCCTTCAGCAGCTCTTCCGCCGGCGCTTCCAGTCCAAGCAGCACGATACCGCGGCACAATGGGTCGTTTTTGGCGATCACCGCCTCTATTCTGCGCCATGCGGCAGTCGATGCCTGCGGCTCCAGCTTCCACCAGTCAGGCTTGATGCCAAGCGCATAAAGCTCCTCCATCGCCGTCGAGATGGTCGTGTCGGTCAACGGCCCGTTCTTGCTGGCGATGATTTCGACCAGAAGTTCGCGTCCGACCTTGCGCGCCGCTTCAAACAAAGTCGTAAGCTTTTCCTGCTGTTCGGTCTTCAGCTCGGCCGGATCGTCAGGATGATAGAAGCAAAGGCACTTGATGCAATGGTTCGTCGGCCACTCGATAAGCTGCGAGCCGATATCCTGGCTGAATTCGAAACGCAGCGGCTTGGAACCCGGCAGCTCGACCGGGCGTCCGATCCAGGAGAAGTTCTTGGTTGCAGCATCGAAGAAGGCATCGCGCCCGAAGCGCTCGTCGATCAGCATGCCGTAGCCCTCGCGGCCGTCGGCCACGCGCGCCGCAGCCGAAACCGCAAGCCGCTTGAACGCGTTGATCCGCTCGTACGACACGCCGAGTTCGTCGGCGACACTCACCAGTTGGGAACGATGGTCGATCGCCAGCGCCATCAGCAAAGGCACTTCACCACGCCGCGTGGTTGCCCAATGGATGTGATTGATCGTCTCGTCCTTGCGCAGCGCCCGGTGCTTGCTGCCGTTTTTCAGGAAGAAATCGAGCTCGGCCCAGGTCGGATATTCCGGCGAGCAGAGAAGGCGGGAGACCGCGAAGGCACCGCAGGCATTGGCCCATGTGGCGCAGGTCTTCAACGCTTCGCCCTTCAGCCAGCCGCGCAGGAAACCAGACATGAAAGCGTCGCCGGCCCCGAGTACATTGTAAACTTCGATCGGAAACCCTTCGCCCACGATGCCGGCTTCGAGGTCATCGGCGATCGGCCCGTCATAGACGATGCAGCCCATGGCACCACGCTTCAGGACAATGGTCGCGGCGCTGAGGCTTCGGATGGTTTTCAATGCGCCAAGCACGTCGTCGGCACCGGATCCGATCAGGATTTCCTCTTCCGTCCCGACGATCAGGTCGCAATCCGGCAGCGTCTGTTTCATCTTGTCAGTGACGCGATCGGATTTCACGTAGCGCTCGAAACCTTCCGCATGGCCGGCAAGGCCCCAGAGGTTTGGGCGATAATCGATGTCGAACACGACCTTGCGGCCGGCAGCCTTAGCAATCCTGATCGCCTTGCGTTGTGCAGCCTCGGTGTTCGGCTTGGAAAAATGCGTGCCGGAAACCAGCACCGCGCCGGAAGAGCGGATGAAAGCCTCGTCTATATCCTCTTCGCAAAGCGCCATGTCGGCACAGTCCGAGCGGTAAAAGATCATCGGTGAGACGCCCTCGGCCTCGACGGCGAGCAGCACCAAGGCTGTCAATCGTTCCTTGTCGGTGACAATTCCATCGGTCGCGACGCCTTCACGGGCCGACTGCTCGCGAATGAAGCGACCCATCTGTTCGTTGCCGACCCGCGTGATCAAACCCGACTTCAAGCCGAGACGCGCAGTGCCGATGGCAATGTTGGCCGGGCAGCCGCCGACGGACTTGGCAAAGGATGCAATATCTTCGAGTCGCGAGCCGATCTGCTGGCCGTAGAGATCGACCGACGAACGGCCAATGGCAATCACATCAAGCGTCGGCTCCGGCCGCGCGCCGTGGTTCTGATCTGCCATGATATCCTCCCGTCGAGATCGCAGCGGGCATCTCCCGGTGCCGGCGCCTTATAGCCATAATGAAACATTGGTTCCAGTATTTTGTCAATTCGGAATGTTTATTCCATTTTGGCCTTGATAGGTTTTGCAAGGATAGTTTTGCGCCGCCGTTCTGCAATGGCAACGGGAAAAGCCATGATCAAAGCCATCGAGGCCGACAGCGACCGGAAACCGGCAAAATCCGATTCCGCCACTTCGAACCAATGCGTCGCGCAGGCGGCCAGGGGTGAAAACGCCGAATCGGTGATCGCGATAACGGGAACGCCACGCTCAGTGAGCGCCTGACTTTGGATCAGGCTTTCGGCCGCATAGGGTGAGAAGCTCGCAGCGATCGCCGCATCTCGCGGTGTGGCGAACTGCACGAGCTCCTGGTCGACGCCATTCGGCGAGGCGACGATCTGGTGGCGGATGTTCAGTTTCGAGAAGGCATAGGTCATGTGCGCGGTGAGGGGATAGGACCGTCGCTTGGCGATCAGGTAGATCGTCTCTGCCGCCGCCAGGATCTCTACCGACTTGGCAAAGGTGTCCGTTTGTATCGTCGCTGCGAGCCGGTTGACCGATTGGCTCGCCGCGGAAATAAAGCCGGACAGGATATTGGCGTTCTCGTCCTCGCCACTGGTTTCCTCCAGCGAAATCAGCCGTTCCTCGTAACTCAAGGTCCGATCCCGCAACCGCTCCCGGAAAATGCTCTGGAGATCTGAAAAGCCTTCATAGCCGAGATGGTGAGCCAGTCGCACGAGCGTCGAAGGCTGTACGTCGGACGCCGCCGCAATGCTTGCCGTCGTGCCGAAGGCAATCTCGTCAGGGCTGTTCAGCGCGAACGCCGCGACCTGCGCAAGGCGCTTGGGCATCGCCTTCTTGCGCTCGATGATCGTGCTGCGCAGGCTTTCGAAATCCCGGGGGACTTTCCTCGGAACCTTGATATCGTCGTCCATTCCTCGGCCCTTCGCGGGTTTATATCTGCTGATGAAACAAACGTTCCATATGGCGACCATAGCGGATTTCGTTTTTCGCGGCACCAAGATTTTTAAGCCGCTGTATTTTCTATTAGAATTGCGAAAAGCGGCCGTATCGTATCTTGCCACGACCGAGCAGTGCCTTGTCAAAACGGTCCAAATATTCCAAAAACTGTCCTTGAAGCCGGGAGCGGGCTAGAGGAGAGGGTTAAATATGAAGGCGTTGGGCATCGGTCTCATTGGAACCGGCTACATGGGCAAATGCCATGCGCTGGCCTGGAACGCGGTGAAGACGGTTTTCGGCGACGTCGAGCGTCCGAAGCTGGTTCATCTCGCCGAAGCAAATGCCGAACTGGCGCAGAGCCGCGCTTCGGAGTTCGGCTTCGAAAAGGCGACCTCCGATTGGCGGCAGCTGATCGCCGACCCTGATGTCGATGTCGTCTCCGTCACCACGCCAAACCAGTTTCACGCCGAGATGGCGATCGCGGCGCTTGACGCCGGCAAGCATGTCTGGTGCGAAAAGCCGATGGCGCCGGCTTATGCAGAAGCGGAACGTATGCTCGCCGCCGCAAAGAACTCCGGCAAGGTAGCGATCCTTGGCTACAACTATATCCAGAACCCGCTCATGCGACACATCAAGACATTGATCGGCGAAGGCGCAATCGGTGCCGTCAATCACGTCCGCGTCGAGATGGACGAGGACTACATGGCCGATGCCGAAGCTCTCTTCTATTGGAAGAGTGAAAGCGTCTCCGGATCCGGCGCGCTCGACGATTTCGCCGTGCATCCGCTGTCGATGCTCTGGTTCCTGTTCGGCCATGTCGAAGCGGTCATCACTGATATGGTCAAGCCCTATGCGGATCGCCCTCTCAAGGATGGTGGACGCCGGGAAGTCGAGAACTACGATGCGGCCAATGTGCTGATGCGCCTTGGCGGTGGAATTTCCGCCGTCCTGATGGCCAATCGCGCCGCGTGGGGCCGGAAGGGACGCATCGCCCTGCAGATATTCGGCTCGAAGGGCTCCATCTCTTTCGATCAGGAGCGGATGAACGAATTCGAGCTTTATCAGGCCGAGGGGCGGGGCACCGAGCAGGGCTACCGCAAGATCCTGGCCGCACCCGCGCACCATCCCTATGACCGTTTTATCCCGGCGCCAGGTCACGGTCTCGGCTTCAATGACCTGAAGATCATCGAATGCCGCGAATTGATCCGGGCGATTTCGGGTGAACCATCTTCGACTGTCACCTTCACGGATGGCCTGCGGATCGAGAGGTCCGTGCACGCCATGGCGCAGTCCTTCCACGAGCGGCGCTGGATAGAGATCGCCGACTGACCATCTGGAATAGCAAGGCTGCCGCACTAATTGGGCTGGATATCGATGGCAGCAGGCGGGGTGTGGTTGACGCCCCAAGGGCGAGGGGATACCCCTGCCGTCGACATCGGAAGATGCTCGCCGAACACGGCGAGTATGTCGTCGGCAATGTGGAGCGGATATCGTGGCGGGTAGATTGGTCATCGTCGGAGCCGGACAGGCTGGTTTCGCCCTTGCCGCAAAGCTGAGGACACTGAAGGACCAGCGGCCAATCACTATCATCGGCGCCGAAGACGTCCTGCCTTATCAACGTCCGCCGCTTTCCAAGAAATACCTGCTTGGCGAAATGACCTTCGACAGGCTGCTGTTCCGCCCCGAGCATTGGTATGCCGACAACAATGTTGAAATCCGCCTGTCGACCTGGGTCGAGCAGATCAAGCGCGACAAGAGACAGGTCGTCATGCAGGACGGAAGCACGCTTGAATACGAGACCCTGGCATTGGCAACCGGCGCAACCCCGCGGCGCCTGCCCCTTGCCGTTGGTGGCGAGCTTGAAGGTGTCTACGTCGCCCGCGACAAGAACGATGCGGACCTGCTCTCAGGCGAAATGCGGGCCGGCCGCCGCGTCCTTATTATAGGCGGCGGCTATATCGGCCTTGAAGCAGCTGCCGTTGCCCGCCACCGCGGGCTCGAAGTGACCGTCATCGAAATGGCCGATCGCATCCTCCAGCGCGTCGCCGCCAAGGAAACCGCCGACATCATGCGCGTGATCCATCAGGACCGTGATGTCGTCATCCGTGAGAAGACCGGCCTCAAGCGCCTGATCGGCAAAAACGGGCATGTTGTCGCTGCTGAGCTGTCCGACGGCACGACCCTCGACATCGATTTCGTCGTCGTCGGTATCGGCGTCGTGCCGCTCGATCGGCTCGCGAAGGAAGCGGGACTGGATGTCGGCAACGGCATCGTCGTCGATGAATTTGCCCGCACATCCGATCCCGCCATCTACGCCATGGGTGATTGCGCCGAGCTTCCCTGGAATGGCGGACGCATCCGCCTCGAATCGGTACAGAACGCGGTCGACCAGGCCGAGGCGGTGGCAGTGATCCTTGCAGGCGGTACCGAGCCCTATGATCCGAAGCCCTGGTTCTGGTCGGACCAGTACGATGTGAAACTGCAGATCGCCGGTTTCAACATTGGCTACGACGAGACCGTCCTCAAGCACGGGGTGCGCGAAGGCTCGGCCTCGGTCTGGTATTTCAAGGCAGGCAAGTTCGTGGCTGTCGACGCCATCAACGATGCGCGTGCCTACGTCACCGGCAAGAAACTGCTGGAAGCCGGCATCGAACCCGACCGCGCCATCCTCGCCGACCCAAATGCCGACCTAAAGCAACTGCTCGGATCGCCCTCATGACCCTGCCGCCAAACGCCTTCAAGATCGCCCTGCGCGAACGCCGGCCGCAAATCGGCCTCTGGGTCGCCATGGCGGACGCCTATGCCGCCGAGATCGCCGGTCACGCCGGTTTCGATTGGCTGGTGATCGACGGCGAACATGGACCGAATGACCTGCGCAGTATTCTGGCACAGCTGCAGGCGCTTCAGGGCTCACCGTCCGAACCGGTCGTGCGCTTGCCGGTGGGCGAGACCTGGATGATCAAGCAGGCGCTCGACATCGGTGCGCGGACATTGCTGATCCCCATGGTCGACAGCGCCGAGCAGGCCGAGATGCTGGTCCGCGCTGTCCGCTATCCGCCGCATGGCGTCCGAGGAATGGGCTCGGGTATAGCGCGGGCGTCCCGTTTCAGCACGATTCCCAACTATGTCGCCAAGGCGAGCGACGACATCTGCCTGCTGATCCAGGCCGAGAGCCGGGCAGCGATGGCCGATCTTGAGCGCATGGCCAAGGTCGATGGCATCGACGGCGTCTTCATCGGCCCCTCGGATCTTGCAGCCGACATGGATTTCCCGGGCAACATCGAGGCTCCCGAAGTGCAGGCGGCGATCGAGCAGGGGATAGCGACGATCCTCAGGGCGGGGAAGCCGGCCGGTATCCTGACATCTCATGAGAGCCTGAACCGTCGATACCTCGATCTCGGTGCGACCTTCGTCGCCGTCGGCGCCGATGTGTCGGAGTTTTCAGCAGCGCTCAAGCGGCTGCGCATGAAATACAAGCCTGATGCGGACACGGGCGAAACACCAACGTCCGGCGGTTACTGACCAACCCCACACTTTTTATCCTGATTTATCCACCCGCCTGAAAAAAAACCTTGCGTTTATGGGTTCGGCGAAATAGTCACGGCCTCGGAGAGGTGGCCGAGTGGCCGAAGGCGCTCCCCTGCTAAGGGAGTATACGTCAAAAGCGTATCGAGGGTTCGAATCCCTTCCTCTCCGCCACTACCCTTCCAAATTTCAGATCTGCTCGCCGGCTACTCACATCTGGGTAATTGACCAATCGCGGTCGAGCGGTCAGCTTTTCCACCCGTCACCATTGTCACATTATGATCGGCGGCGACACGGAATCGAATTTCATCGACGAATCAACAGACTGTGGAATCGCTGCCTCCCGAATCGCAAGTTGGCGTCAACGCCGCGCGATTTGTCAGTCGGACTTCGTTGCCGGACCTTGAGCGTTACTCCCTCTCGTTACGGCCGATCTGCCCCATTTGGCCGGAATCAGCGCCGTGATTGCGCTGTTTTCCACAGGCGTAGCCCGTCTCGCGAAGGCCCTAAGTCCCGGCAGGATAAAGCTTTTCTTAATAAAGTATAAAGAAATAAGGCAGGCTGTGTCGGCTTTGTGACCTTTAAGCAACAACACTTATATAAGAGGCCTCATAATTAGCTAGTTCGAGCGGATGTCGATTGCGTGACGGCCCGCGTCTTGTATTTTCAACTTCGGAAGCGAGGGCGTGTCGTCCACTTCTTGAAACATGGGTCTGGGGCAGGGAATGCCTTAGGGCAAAAAATCCTGGATCCGATTGAAACTTTGAACTGGAGGTCAATATGAACATCAAGAGCCTACTTCTCGGCTCCGCTGCTGCCCTCGCAGCAGTATCCGGTGCTCACGCGGCTGACGCTATTGTTGCTGCTGAACCGGAACCACTTGAATACGTACGTATCTGCGATGCATACGGTGCTGGCTACTTCTACATCCCGGGCACGGAAACCTGCCTGAAGATCGGTGGTAAGGTTCGTACCGAAGGTGAATGGTATGACGCTTACAACCGTGACAGCAAGGTTGGCACTCTGTGGCACACCCGCGCTGAATTGAACGTCGACACGGCAACGGACACCGAATACGGTGCCCTGAAGACCGAGACGATCGTTCGTTGGGATTGGCAGGAAGGCAACAGCACCAACACCAACCTGCTGTGGTCCTACATCAGCCTCGGTGGTTTCACCGTTGGTAAGACTGACTCGCAGTACAACCAGTTCGTTGGCTATGCCGGCGACGTCATCAACGATGACGTGATCTATGACGGCCCGTACGAACTCAACCAGTTGACCTACAACTACGATAGCGGCACCGGCTTTACCGGCGTTATCTCGCTTGAAGACTCCAACTCGTCGAGCGATGCATCCAGCTACGGCGGTGCTTGGGAAACTTCCAAGCAGGATCACTATGCTCCGAACGTTGTTGCCGGTCTCGGCTACAAGGCTGGTGCTTGGTCCTTCAAGGTTGTTGGCGGTTACGACTCGATCGTCGAAGAAGGCGCTATCAAGGCTCGTATCGACGCCGACTTCGGCGGCTTCACAGCCTTCTTGATGGGCGGCTGGAACACGGACGGCGACAAGCTGAACCAGTACGCTGGTTCGAACCAGAACGTTTCTGCTTGCACGACGTCTGACGGCGTTGTTCACGGGGCAGATTGCGGCTGGGGCGACTGGGCAGTTTGGGGTGGCGTTGGCGTACCGTTCAACGACAAGCTCAAGTGGAACCTGCAGCTCGCTTACTCTGACAGCAAGATCTTCGAAGCTACGACGAACCTCAAGTTCAACCCAGTTAAGAACCTGCTGGTCGAGCCTGAAATCACCTACGTTCACTACGACGTACCATCCGACGACACGGTTGCTGGTATCCTTCGTTTCGAACGCAGCTTCTAATATGATCTGATTTGGCTTCGGCCAATGAGAGAAGCCCGGCTTTCGAGCCGGGCTTTTTCGTTTTTGGGTAGTGCCGCTTCGCGTGTGTCGAGTTCGTTTCCGGCACCTAGCAGGACGAGAGGTTCTGGTCCGCCACCTCTCCTCCATCTTCGACGGCTGTCTCAGCGCAGGGCCGAGGCGACGCGTGCTTGCGAAGGCTTTCCAGCCGAGCGCTGGGCAACTGCCGCGCTAGAGCCATTTACATCGGCAACGCCTCCCGCTCTCCCATCAGACTACCAGCCTTTGAGATCGCCGGCCCGGCAGCAGATCTCCAGACCCATGGCATCCGCAGTTGGCCCGGCTCGACTGAGGCAGGCCGGGAGGAGCGAGACGTCCGGTCAAGCGGCGTCCTTGGACTCGAATGCGCCTTTGGCCGACCTGAACATCAGGCCTCCGCAACTTGGGTAGATTTAGAAAGCGCTACTTAAGTAAAATAGAATAGTGATATTGTACTATAACGTATAAAAGGGAATACTAAGAAAGAATATATCTATAAATTAACTAATATATAATATTAATTCCCATAAATCGCGAAAAAATCGCGTCGCAAATCGGTAATGTGTTTTTTTTGCAACTCGAAATACCAATAGTTTGTTGAGTCAGAGTGGAAGACGCTGTTCATGTTGCTTAGAAAAACCGAATCTGTAATCTCACCATCAGAGGCGACTTGAAATCCGGTTTCTCCTGAAAAAGGGAATATTGAACCGGGGCCGGTGCGTTGCGTCCAGTCAGGCGCAAAATCTCGAGCTCGATTGATTTTGAATTGGAGTTAATATGAACATCAAGAGCCTACTTATCGGCTCCGCTGCGGCGCTTGCAGCAGTTTCCGGTGCTCACGCGGCCGACGCCATTGTTGCCGCCGAACCCGAGCCGCTGGAATACGTCCGCATCTGCGATGCATACGGCGCCGGTTACTTCTACATTCCGGGCACGGAAACCTGCCTGAAGATCGGCGGTAAAGTTCGTACCGAAGGTCAATGGTACGATGCGTACAACCCGAATTCCGCTCGCGGTACGCTTTGGCATACCCGTGCTGAATTGCAGCTGCAGACCGCGACTGACAGCGAATACGGCGCCCTGAAGACCAACACTGAAATCCGTTGGGATTGGCAGGAAGGTCTCTCCACCGGCACTAACCTTCTGCATGCAAGCATCAGCCTCGGTGGTTTCACCGTTGGTAAGGAAGACTCGCAGTTCAACGTCTTCACCGGTTATGCCGGCGACGTCATCAACGACGACGTGGTCTATGACGGCCCGTACGAACTCAACCAGCTGACCTACAACTATGATGCCGGCAACGGCTTCACGGCTGTAGTCTCCGTTGAAGACAGCAACTCCGGTCCGGGAAATCCGGCCAGCCGCAACCACTACACTCCAGATGGCGTCGTCGGTCTCGGCTACAAGGCTGGTGCTTGGGGCTTCAAGGTCGTTGGCGGTTACGACTCGATCGTTGAAGAAGGTGCTGTCAAGGCTCGCGTCGATGCCGACTTCGGTGGTTTCACGGCTTTCTTGATGGGCGGCTACAACACGGACGGCAACAAGCTGAACAAGTACGCGGGTGCTGGTGGCTCAGGCCCCGCTTCCGGTATCGGCTGGGGTGATTGGGCAGTTTGGGGTGGCGTTGGCGTACCGTTCAACGACAAGGTCAAGTGGAACCTGCAGCTCGCATACACCGACAGCAAGATCTTCGCCGCAACGACGAACGTCAAGTGGAACCCGGTTAAGAACCTGCTGGTCGAGCCGGAAGTCTCCTACACCAACTGGGATTCGATCAATCAGGATCAGTGGGCTGGTATTCTTCGCTTCGAGCGTAGTTTCTAATAATTTCGAATTGGTCTTGGCCAATGAGAGGAGCCCGGCTTTTGAGCCGGGCTTTTTTTCGTCTGATCGACCTGGGTGGTTTGTCTTTCGCCGAAGCAGGAAAGTTATATATAGATAACTCGTCACTTTATCGAATTAAATGCAGCTATAGATATATAAGTGGATCGTTTATATGAATGTAATTGATATGATAACGATACAATAATGTAGAAAATACTAAAATAGATATGAAGATATAGTGACGTGATCTTTGTGCAACGTCGGGCGATAATTAAATGGCGATTGTTTCGATAATCTATTGTTATTGTTGCTCTGAAAAATTCGATCTGTAAATTCAACATCGGAAGCAGGGTCGTGTGCCCCGCTTCGCCCGGGTAGGGATTGTTTGAACCGGTGTGAGGTACTGCGCGTCAATTTTCGGCGCGAAATTTCACGCCAGCAATATTTCGAAATGGAGTTACTATGAACATCAAGAGCCTTCTTCTCGGCTCCGCTGCTGCCCTCGCAGCGGTTACCGGTGCTCACGCGGCTGATGCTATTGTTGCAGCCGAGCCGGAGCCCCTTGAATACGTTCGCATCTGCGACGCATATGGCGCCGGATATTTCTACATCCCCGGCACGGAAACCTGCCTCAAAGTCGGCGGCGCTGTTCGTACCGAAGGCAAGTGGTATGACGCTTATGATCCCCTCAGCCATAACGGTACGCTTTGGCACACCCGCGCCGAGCTCAAGCTCGACACGGCGACCGACTCCGAATACGGCGCGCTCAAGACCAACGTTGTTGTTCGTTGGGATTGGCAGGAAGGCGGCAACGGCTCCGACGGCAACAAGACCAAGCTCCTTTGGGCAAACATCAGCCTGGGCGGCTTCACCGTCGGTAAGACGGACTCGCAGTACAATCAGTTCGCGGGCTATGCCGGCGGCGTGATGAACGACGACGTTATCTATGACGGCCCGTACGAGCTCAATCAGCTGACCTACAACTACGACGCTGGCAACGGCTTCACGGCGGTCGCTTCGATCGAAGACAGCAACTCCACCGTAAACGCTATCGGCAAGAGCAACACGGCTTGGGTCACTGCAAAGACGAATCAATACGCTCCGAACGGCGTTCTCGGTCTCGGCTATAAGGCTGGCAACTGGTCCTTCAAGGTTGTTGGCGGTTATGATTCGATCGTCGAAGAAGGCGCGATCAAGGCTCGCGTCGATGCTGATTTCGGCGTCTTCAAGGCCTTCCTGATGGGTGGCTGGAACACGGATGGTTCGAAGCTTAACCAGTATGCCGGCACGAACCTGGCGCGGTCGGCCTGCCCGGTAGGTCGCGGCGATCTTTGCGGTTGGGGCGACTGGGCTGTTTGGGGCGGCGTAACCGTACCCTTCGACGCCAAGCTGAACGCCAACCTGCAGCTCGCGTATACGGACTCGAAGATTTTCGCAGCCACTGCCAACGTCAAGTACACCGTGGTCAAGGGCTTGGTCGTGACGCCTGAAGTCAGCTACACGAACTTCGACTCCGTCAACCAGGATCAGTGGGCCGGAATCCTTCGCTTCCAGCGCAGCTTCTAAGCTCGTATCGTTCTAATTGATCCCAGGAGGAGTGGCCCGGCATAGCAGCCGGGCCATTCTTTTTGCAATTATGCTGGTCAACTCGCCGACAGGAAGCTCTGGATCGCCGACGGCAAATCGTCGAGGTGCAGGATAGGCGCATGACCTTGCCCGATTGCCGTCTTGGCTAGCATGCCGGGGTGCCGCTTCCCCATTTCTGCAAGCGTTTCCACGGAGAGAAGCTTCGAATTTTCGCCGCGTATGGTCATCAGCGAAATGCCGCCGAACGCGTCGAACTGCTCCCACAGCGTCGGCAAGGGTCTGCTCAGATCGAGCGCTGTCATCTGCTGCGCAATCGCGGCGTCGAAATCCGCGGTGACTTTTCCATCAATGTCAGCGTAGATCGCATGGCACATATCCAGCCAGTCCTCATCGTTGAGGATCGTGAAGCTGTCGCCGTGGTTGGCCCTGATGATTGCGGCCGCATCGTCCCAGCTGACAGGCCTCCTGTCGCTGTTGAGGTAGTCTCGGATCTCGGCCAGGCCCTCCACCTCAAGGGCAGGCCCAATATCGTTGAGAATAACGGACTTCAAGATGTCCGGCCGCTGGGTAGCAAGCAGATGCAGAACCAACCCGCCGCGAGATGTCCCTATGAACACCGCCTCTGGCACGTCGAAAATCGCACAGGCAGACAGCACGTCCGCCGCTTCGACGCTGAGATTGTAACGGCTCTTGTCGTCGTCCCAGCCCGATAGCCCGCGGCCACGCGCATCGAGCGTGATGACGCGGCGTGGGGCGATCGTGTCGCTGGAGAGGATAAGTGCCAGTTGGTGGAAGTCACGCGAATTGCGCGTCAGCCCCGGCAGACAGAATACAGTCGGCCGATCTGCCGTCAGCGGGTTGTCGTGGCCGTAGTCACGCGCATAGAGCTTCAGCCCGTCCGATGCCTCGAATATCCTTGCAAGAAAGCCGATCTCGTAGTCGGTGGTCATCGACGCTGCCCTCGGTCGTTGATTCCCCGACGAGGATGTAACGCCATTTTTGCAGTTTCGACAATCTACTCCCTTGGGAGTAGCCTTCAGCCTCGACCGCGGATCAGGTCCTGCTCGATATCGGTCTTCTGGCCGAGCCGCGCCTTGTAAACCTGGTAGTTTTCCATGACACGCTGGACATAGTTCCGGGTTTCGGGGAAGGGGATGCGCTCGATCCAGTCGACGACCTGGTCGATCGACTTGCCGCGCGGATCGCCATAACGGTCGATCCATTCCGGCACCTTGTTCGGGCCTGCATTGTAGGCAATGAAAGTCAGGATGTAGGAGCCGCCGAAGGCATCGATCTGTTCGCCGAGATAATGCGCGCCAAGCGTCGCATTGTAGCCGGCATCATCGGTCAGGCGATCCTTGGAGTAGGCGATGCCATGGCGGCTGGCGACGGCCTTCGCGGTCTTCGGCAGCAGCTGGAGAAGGCCGCGAGCGTTTGCCGAGGAGACGGCCTGCGGGTTGAACGCGCTTTCCTGACGAGCAATCGCATAGGCGAGCGCCTTGCCCGATCCGGCGATGTTGGCATTGTCGGGGATGACGCCGATAGGGAAGGCAAGCGCTGCGACGTCGACGCCGCGGCCATAGGCGATCTTCCCGACTTGAAGAGAGAGCTGGTGATTGCCGGATTTCTCGGCTCGCGCCGCCAGGATAGCGATTTCGCCGGGGCTCTGGAGCTGTTGCGCCAGCGCGCGATAGAGGCTGTCGGCGCGCCAGCCGTTCCCGGCCGCCTCGAGCCTCGAGATCGCCAGAACGGCCTCGCGCGATTGAAAACGCTGGCGATCTGCCGTCGTAGGCGTCGGATAGGTCACATTGAGCGTCCGGCGGCCAAGTCGGTCATCGGCCAACTGGCCGTAGAACGTCGTCGGCAAAGCAGCGGCCTTGCCATAGAAATCCGCAGCTTTTCCGGGCCCGCCGCCTTCGGCTGCTCGCCCAAGCCAATACCAGGCGCGCGAGACGGAGATCGGTCCGCTCGATACCTGCAGGATCTTCTGGAAATGCTTTTCTGCCGTTGCGCCGTCATTCAAACCACGCAGCGCGTACCAGCCGGCATGGAATTCTGCTTCTCCCACATCCTGCGGACTTACGGCAACATTGCTGGCAGCAATCCGGTAGGCAGCCTTGAAGTTGCCCTCGTCGGCCAGACCCCGGCTGACGATGCGCTGTTCGTTCCACCATTGGCCCGGATCGATAAGTGCCGCACGGTCGCGCGGCATCTGCGCCAGAAGAGCGGCCGCCTCGTCATATTTGTCCTGACGGCGCAGATATTCGATCCGCATGAACAGATAGGCCGGGTCGCTTTTCCACTTGGCGTCGATCGAGCTCAACAACGCGCCGGCGTTGGCTGACTTGTTGTTGACCGCCACCCAGGCATTGTAGAGCGACTGCGCCTTGCCGAGGTCGCTGAAGCGCTTCGCCTGGGCCGCCCGGTCGCGATAAAGCAGATAATCCATTCGCGCCTTGTGATCGGCGGGGGTTAGCAGGCCGGAAAATTCGGCCAGCACCTTGTTCTCGAAGGGCTTGTCGAGACCCTCGGTTCGCCAGATCTTGCGAATGAACTTCGTGGCCTGTGCGGCTTGGCCGCGAGAGACCAGGGCGCGCGAAAGGACCACGGCACCCTGCGCCGTTTCCGGCTGCGTGTTGCCGAATGCCGCAAGGACCTCGTCTGCGGGTGGGTTTTCGTTGTAGAGCGCCCGTTCCGAACTGGAGCGGAGCCCGCCGAGGCCTGGCCAGCCGGCAAGTTCGCGCGCGGCCGCGGCGATCTCGGAGGACGGAACGCCCGGCAGGCCGGAAGTCACGATTGCCCAGGTCAGTATGTGTCGGTCGAGAGAACCTGCGGCCATGCCGTTTCTGACAGCAAGTGCCTGCTGGGGTTTCTTGTCGGACAGAGCGTCGAGGCCGGCTTTGAGGTCGCCGCTGACAGGCGCAATCGAGGAGCTGCGCGGGATCGATCCGGTCACAAGCGTGTCCGGCATCGTCATTGCCACATCGGTTACGTTTCTAGCGCCCGAAACGGGGGGATTCTTGCCAGGCAGCTCTGCCGCAAAGCTGCTCCACGCGGCGGTCAGGCCGACGACAGAAAGGAACAAACCAGTTTTTTTCATGCCCGTACCCACGCGAAACAGCAGACCCCTTCCATTTGCCGAGTGGCTCCTTAATGAAACCTTAGCGATGGCACTAAATTTCGATCAATTATGATGTCGGATTTTGCCCATAACCATGCAAAGCGCGCTTGTAGCAGTCAAGAGGCCGCTTTATGGTGCGCGGATTCATAATCATGGAATGCGGCTGAAGCGTGAATGCCAGGCCTTGAGGAGTCTTGCATGTTCAGGGGATCCATTCCCGCTCTCGTCACGCCCTTCACCGATATGGGCAAGGTTGACGAGACATCTTTCGCTTCCCACGTCGAATGGCAGATCGCGGAAGGCAGCAGCGGGCTCGTTCCCGTCGGCACCACAGGTGAATCGCCGACCCTGTCCCATGAAGAACACAAACGGGTCGTCGAACTTTGCATCGAGGTGGCGCGCAAGCGCGTTCCCGTGATGGCCGGTGCAGGATCCAACAACACGCGCGAGGCGATCGAGCTGGCGTTGCATGCCGAGAAGGTCGGTGCCGACGCCGTTCTCGTCGTCACGCCCTATTACAACAAGCCGACGCAGAAGGGCCTTTACGCCCACTTCGCAGCGATTGCCGAAGCGGTGAGGCTGCCGATCTATATCTATAATATTCCCGGCCGTTCGGTCGTCGACATGACGCCGGAGACCATGGGGGCGCTTGCGAAGGCCTACGGCAACATTGTCGGCGTCAAGGACGCGACCGGCAAGATCGAGCGTGTTTCCGAGCAGCGCATCACCTGTGGCAACGAGTTCAGGCAATTGTCGGGTGAGGATGCGACAGCCCTCGGCTTTAACGCCCATGGTGGCGTCGGCTGTATTTCGGTGACGGCAAATGTAGCCCCGCGCCTCTGTGCGGAACTACAGGCGGCAACGCTTGCGGGCAACTATGCCAAGGCGCTGGATTATCAGGATCGGCTGATGCCGCTGCACAAGGCGATCTTCCTCGAGCCCGGTCTGTGTGGAGCAAAGTATGGCTTGGCCAAGCTTGGCCGCATGAGCCGCAACGTCCGCTCGCCGCTGTTGTCGACACTGGAGCCGAGCACCGAAGCTGCAATCGATAGCGCCATGCGTCATGCCGGCCTCTTGAACTGAAGCATCAGCGAAAGAGACGCGGCCTTGCCGCGCCTCTCTCCATCAGCCATCTTCACAAGAACGTCGCACTCGCCTATCTAGGGCTTAGAGTGTTCAGTGGCTGCGCGGCCTCGTTGTTGCGTAAGTCGCCGCTGTAATTTGAGGGACGGACAGAGAAGCCATGGCACCCAAAGGCAGCCAACGCGTCGTGAAGAAGATTGTCGCCGAGAACCGCAAGGCTCGCTACAATTACGAGATCATGGACACCTACGAGGCCGGGCTCATGTTGATGGGCACCGAGGTCAAGGCGCTGCGCGAAGGCAAGGCGAACATTGCCGAGTCCTACGCGTCGGACGAGGGCGGCGAGATCTGGTTGATCAATTCCTATCTGCCGGAATATCTGCAGGCCAACCGCTTCAATCACGAGCCGCGCCGTCGCCGCAAGCTGCTACTTTCCGCCCGTGAAATCGGTCGCCTGCGCACCGGCATCAACCGCGAGGGCATGACGCTCATCCCGCTGAAGATCTATTTCAACGACCAGGGCAGGGCAAAGCTGGAGCTGGCGCTTGCCAAGGGCAAGAAGCTGCACGACAAGCGTCAATCCGAGAAAGAGCGTGATTGGAACCGGCAGAAGAGCCGGGTGCTTAAGGATCACGGCTAAGTGGAGCGGCTAAGGATATCTGTCGGTGACATCAGTTTCGTTGCGCGACTTGAGGTCGATAAGGCGCCGCAGACCTGTGCCATCTTCGAGACATTGCTGCCGTTTCGCAACAAGACCATCCATTCACGCTGGAGCGGCGAGGCGGTGTGGGTGCCGCTAGGCGATTTCAAATTCGGCGTCGGCTTTGAAAACCACACGAGCCACCCGTCGCGCGGCGACATTCTGCTTTATCCCGGCGGCCACAGCGAAACCGAACTGCTGTTTGCCTATGGCAGCTCGTCGTTCGCCAGCAAGATGGGTACTTTGGCCGGCAATCACTTCCTGACTGTCATCGAAGGCCAGGCACAGCTCGAAGAAATGGGCCGACGCGTTTTATGGAACGGCGCGCAGCCTATTAGCTTCGAGGCGATGGCCTGAACATCACTCTTCGACTTCGCCGCTCGACGTCGCCGGTTCAACTTGTCGTTGAGGCCGTTCGGAGGGATCCCTGCCGATTTCGGCCTTCAAGGAAATAAGGTCGATGAAATGGTCTGCCTGACGACGCAGATCATCGGCGATCATCGGAGGCTGGGTTGCCATCGTGGATATGACCGAGACCTTTCGGCCGCGCCGCTGCAGTGCCTCGACAAGCGTCGTAAAGTCGCCGTCGCCGGAAAAAATCACCAGGTGATCGACCGTTTCGGACTGTTCCATGGCATCGATGGCAAGCTCGATGTCCATATTGCCCTTGATCTTGCGACGTCCCATGGAATCGGTGAATTCCTTGGCGGGCTTGGTGACGACCTTGTAGCCGTTGTAGTCAAGCCAGTCGATCAGCGGGCGGATTGACGAGTATTCCTGATCCTCGATCAGCGCCGTGTAGTAGTAGGCACGGAGCAGATAGCCTCTTTTCTGAAAGGCTTTCAAGAGCTTGCGGTAGTCGATATCGAAGCCGAGGCTCTTGGATGCGGCGTAAAGATTGGCGCCGTCAATAAAAAGTGCAATTTTTTCGCGTGGGTCAAACATTGTCTGTTTATCCATTGTTATCTAAAGGTAATAATCTCGCCAAACGGCAATCAAAACAATCTCTTGCACCATCCGGTGGGAACAATTCAAGTATTTTATGAATTATTCATATACATCAGATTTAGGGCAGGATTCGAGATATTCCAAGCAACCGCAGGTGGAATTAGCAAATTGTCTAACGAAAACTGGAGCGCGAAACAAGGATTGGCAGCTCGATCTCAGGAAAAACTTGAATTTGCCTTCGTTTGATTGTATCGGGCATCCTAACTCCAAGACATGTCGACGACATCACGACCCGTAAAGGACAGGCAATGGCCCGTGTCACAGTAGAAGATTGCATCGATAAGGTAGAAAACAGGTTCGAGCTCGTCCTGCTCGCAAGCCATCGCGCCCGGCTTGTTTCGCAGGGCGCTGCGATCACGATCGATCGCGACAACGATAAGAATCCGGTGGTAGCACTTCGCGAAATCGCCGACGAGACGCTGTCTCCGGACGATCTCAAGGAAGACCTCATCCATTCGCTGCAGAAGCACGTCGAAGTCGACGAGCCCGAGCCCGATCCGGCCAGCCTTGCAAGCGCCGGTGCCGCTGCTTCGTCGGATAACGAGCAGGAAGACGACCAGCCGGAAGCAGTCACCTTCGACCAGATGTCCGAAGAAGAGCTTCTGGCAGGCATCGAAGGCCTTGTTCCGCCGGAAAAAAGCGACGATTACTAATCCTGCGCTTGATGCTCTATCGCTGAGCGATATGATGATGAACTATGTGTGCGCCAGTCACCCGATTGGCGCGCTTTTATTTTCTCGGAGTAGCTTTGGATGATGCGGCAATACGAGCTCGTTGAGCGAGTTCAAAAATACAAGCCCGACGCCAATGAAGCCCTCCTGAACAAAGCCTATGTCTATGCGATGCAGAAGCATGGGCAGCAGAAACGCGCCAGCGGCGACCCCTATATTTCCCACCCCCTCGAAGTCGCCGCCATTCTGACCGACATGCATCTCGACGAATCGACGATCGCAGTCGCACTTCTCCACGACACGATCGAAGACACGACCGCCACGCGCGCCGAGATCGACGAGCTGTTCGGCGAGGATATCGGCCGGCTCGTCGAGGGCCTGACGAAGATCAAGAAGCTCGATCTCGTCACCAAGAAGGCCAAGCAGGCCGAAAACCTGCGAAAGCTGCTGCTTGCCATCTCCGACGACGTCCGCGTGCTTTTGGTCAAGCTCGCCGACCGCCTGCACAATATGCGCACGCTCGAGCATATGTCGCAGGAGAAGCGGGCCCGCATTTCCGAAGAGACGATGGACATCTATGCGCCGCTCGCCGGCCGCATGGGCATGCAGGATATGCGCGAAGAGCTTGAGGAGCTGTCCTTCCGGCATATCAACCCCGAAGCGCACGACACGGTCACGAAGCGCCTCGAGGAGCTGTCGCGGCGCAATGAAGGCCTGGTAAAGAAGATCGAGACCGAACTGCGCGACCTTCTGGTCGCCAACGGTCTGTCGAACGCGGTGGCCAAGGGCCGGCAGAAGAAGCCGTATTCGGTCTTTCGCAAGATGCAGTCGAAGTCGTTGTCCTTCGAGCAGCTCTCTGATGTCTACGGTTTCCGCATCCTCGTCGAGGATATCCCGGCCTGCTATCGGGCGCTGGGGATTGTCCATACCCGCTGGCGTGTGGTTCCCGGCCGGTTCAAGGACTATATCTCGACCCCGAAACAAAACGACTATCGCTCGCTGCACACCACGATCGTCGGCCCGTCGAGCCAGCGCATCGAGCTGCAGATCCGCACCATGCGCATGCATGAGATTGCCGAATACGGCATCGCCGCCCACGCGCTCTACAAGGACCCGACCAATATAGAGGGCGCGCTGCTTTCGCGCGAATCGAACGCCTATTCCTGGCTTCGCCACACGATCGAGGCATTGGCAGAGGGCGATAGCCCGGAGGAATTCCTCGAGCACACCAAACTCGAGCTTTTCCAGGACCAGGTCTTCTGCTTCACGCCGAAGGGCAAGCTGATCGCGCTGCCACGTGGCGCCACGCCGATCGACTTCGCATACGCGGTTCATACCAACATCGGCGACACGACTGTCGGCGCCAAGATCAATGGCCGCATCATGCCGCTGGTCACGCGGCTCGCCAATGGCGATGAAGTCGAGATCATCCGCTCGGGCGTGCAGGTGCCACCGGCTGCCTGGGAAGAGATCGTCGTGACCGGCAAGGCGCGCGCCGCCATTCGCCGCGCCACTCGCATGGCGATCCGCAAGCAATATGCCGGCCTCGGCCACCGCATCCTGGAGCGCACCTTCGAGCGCGCCGGCAAGATATTCTCCCGTGAAGCGTTGAAGCCGGCGCTGCATCGTCTCGGCCAGAAGGACGTCGAGGACGCAATTGCAGCAGTCGGGCGAGGGGAGATGTCGTCGCTCGATGTGTTGCGTGCCGTCTATCCGGATCACCAGGACGAACGCGTCACGGTAAAGCCCGCCGGCGACGAAGGCTGGTTCAATGTCCGCAGCGCCGCCGGCATGATTTTCAAGATTCCCGGCAAGACGAAGGCAGATCTGGCCAATGCAGGCGGGGACGGCCTTGAAGGCCTTCCCATTCGCGGGTTGGCCGCCGACGTCGAAGTGCATTTCGCTCCAACCGGTGCCGTGCCCGGCGATCGCATCGTCGGCATCGTGGAAAAAGGCAAGGGCATGACTATATATCCGATACAGTCGCCCGTGCTGCAGCACTTCGACGACCAGCCGGAGCGCTGGATCGATGTGCGTTGGGATCTCGACGAGGCCAACAAGTCGCGCTTCATGGCCCGGGTCCTCATCAACGCGCTGAACGAACCGGGGACCCTTGCCAAGGTTTCACAGACAGTCGCCGATCTGGACGTCAACATACGCGTGCTCAACACAGTGCGCGTCGCGGCGGATTTTACTGAAATGGCGCTGGACGTAGAGGTCTGGGATCTCAGGCAACTCAATCAGATGCTGGTGCAACTGAAGGAGCTTGATTGCATCGCCACGGTGAAGCGACTTTACGAATAATTAAGCCCCGCGCCGCAGTTTTGGCGGATTGCATAATTTATGATCGTTTTATAATCATCTTTGACCGTTAAATGACATAGGTATGCGCCTTGTGCATGACTGCACTCCTCTTACAGCGGTGGTAATCAACCTTTGCAACGCCTATGTTGTGGTCATCGAAAAGATGAAACCAAGATGAGGCAAGACAATGTTTACCCCTATCAAGAAGCTCGCTAAGGCTTTGCGTGCCCGTAGTGTTGAAGAGCGCGAAATGGCTTACCTGAACGGCTCGAACGACCGTTTTGATCTTGAATACCGCCAGCGCCAGGTCGACCGTGGCCTGTTCCGTCAGCTCTAATCAGACGGCAATACTTTGAAGATGCCCGGGGGCGTGCAGATTGCGGCGCCCCTAGAGAGAATAGACGCGAAAGCCGCTATTCCAATATCATATGCTTCTGTGCCCTTGTCATTGCGGCACCCCTTGCACTAGATATGCGGCATGTTGTTCCGCCGTCGAAAACCACAAAAACTGAGTGAGAAATTGCGGGAAGCCCTATGGCCCCGCAAGGGGCCGTTGCGACCGCTGCGCTACTTCCAGAAGCGCATCGTGCGCCTGACGGCGTCGCCTCATGCGATCGCCGCGGGCTTTACCGCCGGCATCCTGGTGTCCTGGACGCCCTTCATCGGGGTTCACATTATCATGGCGTTCGTGCTCGCCTATGTTGTCGGCGGCAACCTCGTTGCGGCCGCGCTTGGCTGTCTCGCCGCCGGTAATCCGCTGACCTATCCGTTCATCTGGGCCATTACCTGGGAAATCGGCCGGGTCATCCTTGGCATGGACGGCAGCACGCATAGCAACGGCATCGATCTGCCGGCGCTTTTCAAGCGGCTGGATTTGTCCCAGCTTTGGGACCCCATTTTGAAGCCGATGCTCATCGGCGCCGTCCCGCCCGCCGTCATCTCCGGCCTGATCGTCTACGGCATCACCTACTACGGCGTTCGCGGTTTCCAGGCTCGCCGAAAGGCGAAGTTGCTGGACCGGGCGCGGGAGCGCATGACGCTTGCAACCGAAAGTGCGCCGAGCGTCTGATCGCGACGGCTCACCGGCGACATCAGGCGGAGGAACCCTTTCATGATCATCGGCATCGGCAGCGACCTGATCGACATCCGGCGGGTCGAGAAATCGATCGAGCGTTTTGGCGAGCGGTTTACTCATCGCTGCTTTACCGACATCGAGCGCGCAAAGTCAGATGCCCGGCGAAACAGGGCCGCGTCCTACGCCAAGCGTTTCGCCGCCAAGGAAGCCTGCTCGAAGGCGCTCGGAACCGGCCTTGCCCAGGGCGTGTTCTGGCGTGACATGGGCGTCGTCAACCTGCCCAGCGGCAAGCCGACTATGCAACTCACGGGCGGTGCGGCAAAAAGGCTGGCGGCGATGTTGCCGGAAGGCCATCATGCTGCCATCCATTTGACGATAACCGATGATTTCCCGCTAGCTCAAGCCTTTGTGATCATAGAGGCCCTGCCGCAACAGGGCTGAGCCGGCGGGTGTTACCCGCTTTTAATGTTCGCGCCATTGCCGCCGTGATATGAAGCGGATAGAGAGTCCCTAAAATCCATTGCGCCGGTGGGCTGCGAAAAAGGAATAAGACTGCGTGTCCGAGAAAGTCGAAAAACAGCAGAGCGCCCTCTGGGAAAATATCAAGGTCGTCATTCAGGCACTGCTCCTGGCCATGATCATCCGCACGGTATTGTTCCAGCCCTTCACCATCCCGTCAGGCTCGATGATGCCGACGCTTCTTGTCGGCGACTACATCTTCGTCAACAAGTTCGCCTACGGCTACTCGAAGTATTCGCTGCCGTTTTCGCCCGATATCTTCAGCGGCCGCATTTTCGCGAGCGAGCCCAAGCGCGGTGACGTCGTCGTCTTCCGCTTCCCGCCAAATCCTGACGTCGACTATATCAAGCGTCTGGTCGGTCTGCCGGGCGATCATATCCAGGTGAAAGAGGGCATCCTCTACATCAACGGCACCGCCGTTCCGCGTCAGCCGGACGGGTCGTTCACCTCGGACTACAAGCTCGATCCCGGCGAGGATGTTCCCGTCTACAAGGAAGTGCTCGACACCGGCAAGACCTACGACACGCTTGACCAGTCCCCGGTTTCGCGCGGCGACAACACCCGCGAATTCATCGTGCCCGAAGGCCATTATTTCATGATGGGCGACAATCGCGACAACTCGCTCGATAGCCGTTTCGATGTCGGCTATGTGCCCGCCGAGAACCTTGTCGGTCGCGCCAGCGTCATCTTCTTCTCGCTCGGCAACGACACTTCGTTCCGCGAAATCTGGAAATGGCCGACGAACATGCGTTGGGATCGCATTTTCAAGGTTGTCGAATGAATAAATCGCCTACGCTCTCATCGACGGATCGTGCCAAGCTTCAAGCAGTCATCGGCCACGAATTCGAAGAAAAAGAGCGCCTTGACTGGGCGCTGACGCATGCCAGTGCCCGGAGTCAAAAAGGCGGCAACTACGAGCGCCTGGAGTTTCTCGGCGACCGGGTCCTTGGCCTGTGCATCGCCGAGTTGCTGTTCCGGACGTTCGGCTCGGCGGCGGAAGGCGAGCTGTCCGTTCGCCTCAACCAGCTGGTCAGCGCTGAAACCTGCGCGCTGGTGGCCGATGAGATGCAACTGCATCTCTACATCCGTACCGGCGCCGACGTGAAGAAGCTCACCGGCAAGCGAATGCTGAATGTTCGTGCCGACGTCGTGGAAAGCCTGATCGCGGCGCTTTACCTCGATGGCGGGCTCGAAGTTGCCCGCAAGTTCATTCTGCGCTACTGGGAAGGCCGTGCCGTCCGACCTGATGGCGCGAGACGCGATGCGAAGACAGAATTGCAGGAATGGGCACACGCCAAGTTTGGTGTTACACCCATATATAAAGTTGAAGACCGCAGCGGACCGGACCACGATCCCCGCTTTACGGTGACGGTGGAAGTGGCCGGCACTGCGCCTGAAACCGGGATAGAGCGCTCCAAGCGCGCAGCCGAACAAGTGGCTGCGACGAAGGTCCTGGAGCGCGAAGGCATATGGCAGATTCCTTCTGCCGGGAAATGACGGAAAAAATGACTGACATTGAAGACACGGCCGCCGGCGACGGCGCCCCCGAAATCGATACTCGTCCGACCCATTCGGGCTTCGTTGCCCTGATCGGACCGACGAACGCCGGCAAGTCGACGCTCGTCAACCGCTTCGTCGGCGCCAAGGTGTCGATCGTCAGCCACAAGGTGCAGACCACGCGCGCCGTCGTGCGCGGTATCGCCATCCATGACAATGCGCAGATCGTCTTCATGGATACGCCTGGCATCTTCAAGCCACGGCGAAGGCTGGATCGCGCCATGGTGACCTCCGCCTGGGGCGGCGCCAAGGATGCCGACCTGATCATGCTCCTGATCGACAGCGAGCGCGGACTGCGCGGCGACGGAGACGCGATCCTCGAAGGTCTGAAGGAAGTTTTCCAGCCGAAGATCCTTGTCCTCAACAAGATCGATCAGGTGAAGCGCGAAGACCTGTTCGAACTCGCGCGCGTTGCCAACGAGAAGATCAATTTCACCAAGACGTTCATGATCTCGGCCGAAAACGGTTCTGGCTGCGACGACGTCATGGACTATCTGGCAAAAACCCTGCCGGAAGGTCCGTGGTATTATCCCGAAGACCAGATTTCCGACCTGCCGATACGCCAGCTTGCAGCCGAAATCACCCGCGAGAAGCTGTTTTTGCGCCTGCACCAGGAGCTTCCCTATTCCTCGCATGTCGAGACGGAAAAGTGGGAAGAGCGCAAGGACGGCTCGGTTCGGATAGAGCAGGTCATCTACGTCGAGCGCGACAGCCAGAAGAAGATCACCCTCGGCAAGGGCGGCGAAACCATCAAGGCGATTTCGACTGCCTCCCGCAAGGAGCTGTCGGAAATCCTCGACCAGCCGGTACATCTCTTCCTTTTCGTCAAGGTTCGCGAAAACTGGGGCGACGACCCCGCGCGCTTCCGCGAGATGGGTCTCGACTTCCCGAAGGGCTAACGCCGTGCATAGGCGCCGTCAGTCGTTTATGCATAAAAATCAAAAGTCTACGGAACAAGATCTGATTTTGCGAGTTTATGGCCGGACGGGCCAGGTGTGGGCCGCTGTCCCCGCCTCAAGCCGCAAGATCACGAATGGCCCCGACAAAAACGACCCACGAAGCAAAGACGCCCTGCAAGCAGTGTCCGTTGCGCGACCTGCATATTTTTCGCGAATTCACGGCGGACGAGCTAGACTTCGTCTCTCGCTTCAAGACCGGCGAACTCGTGGTCGATGCCGGTTCGACGATCCTCGTCGAGGGCTCGCATAGCGCCCATCTTTTCACCGTCCTTTCCGGCTGGGGTTTCCGCTACAAGACGCTGGAGGACGGGCGCCGACAGATACTGAACTATGTCATGCCCGGCGATCTTATCGGCCTCCAGGGCACGATCATGGGGGAAATGCAGCATTCCATCGAGGCGCTCTCGCCGGTTACCCTCTGCGTGTTCGAGCGCGACAAGCTAATGACGCTCTACAACACGCATGCTTCCCTCGCTTTCGACCTGACCTGGATTGCAGCGCGCGAGGAACGCATCCTCGACGAACATCTTTTGAGCATCGGTCGGCGGTCGGCACTTGAAAGAGCTGCCTATCTGCTTGCCTATCTTTATCAGCGTGCCGCCGCGCTCAAGCTTTTCAATGGTCGCAATTTCCTGCCGATCACGCAGCAGCATATTGCCGATACTCTCGGCCTCTCCATCGTGCACACCAATAAGACGTTGAAAAAGCTTGCTCTTCGAGGAATGATCCGTTGGCAGGAGCGCGGCTGCGATGTTCTTGACGGCAAGGCTCTGGCCGATCTCGCGGAGTGGGTGGGGCTCGGTGAGAACAAACGGCCATTCATCTAAAGTTGCATATGCCTTACATGTCTTTTTTAAATGCTTTAGAGCGGCGAACAGCATAGATTGTTGCAAGCGATATTTTTCGACCAGTTTGGAATTTCATTAACTGTTCCGGAAAAAGCGGCAAACAAAGCGGATCAGCGAATGCGATCCAGATAGGAACGGGCCATGCGGGGCGCCGGAGGAATAGATGCGGAAATTTCGACCAGGCTGCGCTTGCGGGGGCGCTCAGACGGGAATAGCAACGCTATGATCGCGCGGCGCGTACTCATTCTCGAAGACAGCCTTATCATCGCCATGGAAGCCGAAGAGATCCTCCACGAGATCGGTGTGGATACGGTCGAGATCGCTTCCAATCTGGAGCAGGCAATCGCCGCCATCAATGCGGACCGATATGATTTCGCGTTGCTGGACGTCAATCTGGGGGAGGCGATGAGTTTCGGCTTCGCGCGGTTGCTGATGGAGCGCGGCATTCCCTTCGGCTTCGTCAGCGGCTATTCGAATACTCAGGATTTTCCACCCGACATGCAGGATGTCCCGCTGTTGGTGAAGCCTTTCGACGAGATGGCCATGCAGCATTTTCTTGGAAAGTTGTTTGACGACAAGTAAAGTCGAATCGGAAAAGCGCGTGAGGACAGGCCGCTTATGCAGTGGCAGGACCAGGCCATCATCTTGGGAGTGAAACGTCACGGCGAGACAAGCGTCATCGTCGAAGTGATGACGCGTGAGCGTGGCCGGCATCTAGGCCTGGTGCGTGGCGGACGGTCGCGGACGATGCAGCCGGTCCTGCAGGCAGGCAACCAGATCGAGGCGACCTGGCGGGCGCGGCTTGATGAACATCTCGGCGAATTCCGCATCGAGCCGGTCCGCTTGAGAGCCGCGCGACTGATGGAGACGGCAACTGCGGTCTACGGCGTCCAGGCCATGGGCGCGTTGCTACGGCTGCTGCCCGAGCGCGACCCGCACCCGCATCTCTACGATGCGCTCGACGTCATCCTCGAAAATCTCCACGACCCTGCCGATGCCGGGGAGCTTTTCGTTCGCTTCGAGCTGGCGGTGCTGAACGATCTCGGCTTCGGCCTCGATCTTCTCGAATGCGCCGCGACTGGAGTACGCGAGGATCTCGCCTATGTCTCGCCTAAGTCTGGCCGTGCCGTCTGCCGCGCCGCCGGCGCGCCCTGGGCCGACAAGATGCTGGTGCTCCCGACGTTTCTTGCCGTGGGCAACGCCAAGGCGGCCGATTGCGACAGCCTCGCCGCCGCCTTCCGGCTGACCGGCTTCTTCCTGCACCGTCATGTCTACGAACCGCGCGGCATCGATGCCGGATCGACGCGCGACGGATTTGTGCAGGCGGCGCTGAAGGCGCTCAATGCGGCGTCGCTGTCGGATCGACCGACGCAGGAACCCAGATCCGCTTAGGCGCGCCGCGCCTTGAATGCCCACCCCTCAGACCGCTCCTCGATGACGGTTACCTCATCGCCAATCGCAACAGTGCCTTCGCCGCGCGGAACCGCGTTCCAGCCGAACAACGGACCGGGCACGCGCCGGTCTGCAGACATTCGGATACGGCCCATCGCCGGCATCGGGTTTGGCACCTCGCGCGATCCTGTCGCTTGGTCCTGCGTCGTCATGATGCACCGGGCGCAGGGCTTGACGAGATCGAGCCTTATGCCACCGATCTCTATTGCCGCCCAGCGATCCTCCGCCCATTCCTCCTCGCAATCGAGGACGATGTTCGGCCGAAAGCGTTCCATGCCGACCGATCCTTCGCCGTGCTTAGCAAGGTCGGCGTTCAAAGCCTTTAGCGAGCCCGATGTCGTCACCAGGATCTGGTAGCCGTCGGAAAATGTCACCGGCGTATCGCCGCTTGCCCATTCCGGGTTTGCGATGCGCTTGGCAAGACCATCGAAGAAAACCAGCTTCACCTCGCGCCCGAGCCAGTCCGAAAGCTGGCTGTTGGCTTCATCGTCGGCGACCGCGGCGCTGATGACGGATTTCCATATATCCACCTCCATCCGCCGCTCCGGCTGCGGCGGCGGCACAAGGATGTCGGATTTTCCCTGCATTTTCAGGCGTATCGAGGTGGTGCCGGGTTCAACATCTATTCGGGCCAGGTCCTGGAGCTCGCGCTGGGTGATTCCATGCCCTTGTGGATCGGTGATCATCATACGGCGATCGCCGATAAGGCCGAACACGTCGACGGTGGTCGAGGGAATGGCGATCCCGCGGGCACTCTTGAGCGGATAGATGAAAAGATCGCTGATGCGCATGGCGTCTCTCAGATTTCGTCGATGAACATTGCGAGAAATGACTTCAGCCGCTGATGACGTTCGCTGGCGAGCGCCCGTCCTGCCGATGTCTGAAACCCGTCCGCCAGTTTGAACAGCTTCGTCTCGAAATGGTCAATGGCGAAGCGCTTGTCGTCGAGCGGTCGGTAGGTGGCCAGCGGGTCGAGGGGATCGTAGAGGCCGGAGCCAAGGCGGCCGGCGATGTAGAAGCAACGTGCCGCGCCGACCATGCCGATGGCATCAAGGCGGTCGGCATCCTGCAGGATCTTCGCCTCCAGCGTTTCCGGCAGGAGATTGGCCGAGAAGCTATGCGTGGTTATCGCGTGCGCGACGGCGGCGATGTCGCGCTCCGCCCAGCCGAGATTCTTCAATATATCGGAAGCCTTGGCGGCGGCCAGCGCAGAGGCCTGGGCACGTATCGGCGAATTCTTCTCGACCGCGACGCAGTCGTGCAGCAACACCGCAGCCGCCAGCGTCAGGGCGTTGCCGCCTTCTTCCGCCTGGATGCGCATGGCATTCTTGAAGACACGCAGGATATGGGCAACGTCATGTGAGCCATCGTCGCCATCCGCTATATGGGGCAGGAGCTGTGCAGCCAACGATTCAAAGGGAGCGAAGGCGCCCGCCGCCGAGTTTAGGTTCACTTGTCATCCTCGCGCCACATACTCTCTTGTTTCCTACCTCGCGTGGACCCTTCGCACAATCGACAGTGGTAGCAAAATGCCGCAGAATCCGCGGTCGAGGTTGGCCACGTGCTATTCCCGCTACAACGGATTCACGAATTTGCAACTATAGTTAACGGGTATTAACAATTTCTTTGACGCGACTCACAAACCGGGCTATCAGCGCCTATAGATCAACCCGAATGTATTGCGTACAAACGAGGTCGCATGAGGCGACCCTCTTCCGATAGGAGGTTTGTATGTCCCATGTTTCTTCCCTAGCAAATAGTTCGTATCCCTATCGTGGAACGCTTTCGCGTCTCGACGAGAACGGTGATGGCTTGCTCAGCCGCCAAGAGCTCGCAGCAGGTCAGCGTCCCGGCCTTCTCGAGACGGACGCCAACGATGAGAATGACGGCACGCTGGACGGTCCGCTCAGCAGCCTTATGGCGAAGCTGATGCAACTGCCCAGCTCGATCAAGCCTGATCAGGCCAAGATTTCACTGATGCAGCCGAGTGCAAGCACCGATGCCGACCTGCAGACCGCGATCGACGCGTATCGCGGGACCTATGGTCAGTATGAAATGGATAATGTCGCCTGAGCGACACCGTGTTTTGAAATTCGCCTCGATACGGCCCGGCTAGCGTCGGGCTGTTTTCGTTCTGGTTGATTTTGAAGGCGATCAGGTGATCGCGATGCCTTTTTCATCGAAGGTCTGCTTTGTCCGCCGAAGCATGTCGCGACTGGTTGTCGCCCATTGCGCCGTCTTGGCCCAATATTGCAGCGTGATGCTGATCGTGCCGCCGAGGCTGTTGACGAACACCTGTGGCTCCGGTCGCTTTTCTACGCGCGGTTCAGCCTTGGCAACGTCAAGAAGCGTGTTCAGCGCCAATTCCAGGTCCTGCGTCGAGGCAACACCGAATGTCACGTCGAATTTCCGAAGCGGCTCCCGGCTGTAATTGGTGATCGGCGTGTTCCAAAGCGTCGAATTCGGCGCCAGCCGGTACAGGCCGTCGCCCGTCTTCATCTCCGTCGCGAAAAGGCCGATCTCGGTAACCGTTCCCGTTATGCTTCCGGTTTCGATATATTCGCCGACGCGGAAGGGACGCAGGACGAGCAGCATGATACCTGCCGCGATGTTCTGCAGTGTGCCCTGAAGTGCCAGACCGACAGCCAGGCCGGCAGCGCCGAGGGTTGCGATGATCGATGCGGTCTGCACCCCGAATTGTCCGAGAACCGTAACGAACACCAGGATCAGCAGGGCATATCGCAGGACGTTGGTGAAGAACCGCGCCAGCGTCTCGTCTATGCCTTTGACGCGGGAGATGCCTTCAAAGGCCCAGCGACTGACAAGCCCGGCCAGTGTCCATCCGAGTATCAGAAGGATGAGCGCTCCGAGAATGGAGAAGGAATATTGTACCGCCAGGGCGCTTGCCTGGCTGAGAGCGGTTCTTGTGGCGACGATTACGCTTGTTGCTTGTTGTTCCATGGGTCTGTCTTACGGTCCCTCTTCGTCGTGAACGGCTAGATGGGGCATATCCCCTGAGCGTCAACCGCTCAAACGTATTTCGAAATCGGCCGGCGATTCGGCCAAGCGTCTACGACGCTCCGTCTCCGAAGGTCAGCACGAAAGGCATATTGCCGTCGGCATCTGCACCACGGCCGATTGAGCGGATGGCGTCGACCAGCCGACCGCGGCGCTGCAGCATTTCGTCTCCGATCTGGATCAGTCGTGCATTCGGGGTGGCGTAAGGGGAGGCGGATCGCAGGCGCCGGACGAGCGTCATATCGTCCTCTTCGGGGTGAACGGCCAGGGCGGCGATCAACGCCGCTGCCGGGGAGCGCGAAACTCCCATCCAGCAATGGATCAACAGCGGCGCGCTACGATCCCAATCCTTGGCGAAATCGATGATTGCCTGCACATGTGCTTCCTGTGGGGCGACCAGCCCGCCCGTGCTGGCAAAGCTGATGTCGTTCATGCCGAGCAGCAGGTGCCGCTCGGCCGAGATCACGGCCGGGCGGTGAAATGCCTGCTCCTTGGCAATCAGGCTGATCATCTCGCGCGATCGATGCCGTACTGCCATTTCGGCGATACGCGCCAGGGGAGAGACGATGATCGCGGTCACAGCCTCTCGACCCCGCTTTCAATCCGGCGATCCCGTTCGATTGCTTCGAAGCGCTCGAGGAAAAGACGCTGCGCCTCGACGGCCGGCAATGGCTCGATCAGCAGCGTCTCCCTGGTAATGCCTCGAGGCTGTCCAAAGAACTTCTGCGCCTCGGTCGGCGTGAAGCCGGCAAGCAATGTCGCCTCGAAATAAGCGGCGATCGTATCGGCCTTCTTGATCTGATCCTTCAGTGTGCGGGCCGGGTGGGCCGGCAGGCTGAAGCGAAGGTGGATGGCCTCCTCCAGCCGCTTCTCGACCGTCTTGTAGCCGCCGCCTACCACAGATTTAAAAGGCGAAATCATGTCGCCGATGACATATTCGGGTGCGTCATGCAGCAATGCCACCAGCAACTCGTCCGTCGTCGCAGGCACTATGCGCCGGAAAATATCCTCGACGACGAGACTGTGCTGGGCAACGGAAAAAGCGTGGTTGCCTGATGTCTGGCCGTTCCAGCGGGCAACACGGGCAAGGCCGTGGGCAATGTCGGCGATTTCCACATCCAGCGGCGAAGGATCGAGCAAATCCAGTCGACGACCGGAAAGCATGCGCTGCCAGGCACGCGGTGCGGTCGCCGATATCACGCGGATGCCTCGTCTACGCCTGAGGAGGCAGAGAGCGGGGTCGGGAAGGAGAGGCCGGACCAGGCCGGAAGCGACAGCGACACCGCAATTTCGCCTGCAAGGATCGGCGTGGCGGCGGCAATGGCCTCGCCGGCCCTGTCGATTCGCACGATGGCGAGGCCGTGATTGCCGGAAACGGAGCCGAGCGTCCCCATCGGCTTGCCGCCCGAGGTGATCTCGGTTCCGGTTGCGGGGAGGGCACCATCGCCGATGACAGTGACCACCCGACGGCGCGCCGTGCCGCGATGCTGCATGCGGGACACGACCTCCTGGCCAACATAGCAGCCCTTGCGGAAGGACAGCCCGCCATTGAAATCCAACAGGATATCGTGCGGGAATGCATCCTGCAGCGCGAAATCTTTGCCAGAAATGGCTATTCCATGGGCGATACGAAGATCGTCATAAAGAGCCGCGTCGTCGCCGCCGTGGTTGCCCGGCGTGCGGACCAGAGCTATCCCCGCCTTCTCGAATCGTGCGTCCTTACGGCCTTCAACTGCGCCGGCGTCCCACGAAACCGTGACGCCGTCGGGCTCGTCTGCCTTCAGATCGACGGCTGCCCGCAGCCGGTACATGGTGAGGCGTTTCAACAAGCCGTCGCGCTGTTCGGCGTCGGTTTCCAGGACGAGGTCCGTGCCGTCGCGCCAGACCATGAAATCGAACAATATCTTGCCCTGCGGCGTCAGCAACGCGCCGGGACGCGCCTCTTCCGCGGCCAGTGCGGCAAGGTCCGTGGTAATCAGGTTTTGCAGGAAAGGCTCGGCCTCGGTGCCGGCAACACTGATCAGGGAGCGATCTTCAAGAAATACGGCTGGCATGGGAATCCCGTCACGTTGGCCTATCGCACAGAGGTAAGCTTTGCGACCGTGAACCGCAAGGTTCAACGCTTAACGGCGCCGACACGGAGGCGGCGTCGATCACTCGCCGGCGGAGAAGAATTTCCACTTGCCATCGGGCGTGATGCCGACCCGGTAGAAATTGTAGCCGCCGAACTCCAGCATGTCGGAATAGTCGCCCGCGGTCACGATTCGCATCAGGTCGACCTTCTCGGGCGCCGTCAGCGTCTTGATGTCCTTCTGCGCAAAATACGGCCAGACATACATCTCGTCGGGGGTCCCGGCGCCGACATGGGCAAAACCGGTCGACATGATGTCGAGAAGGATGGAGAGAACCTCGATGCCGTCGGCGTCACCGGAAAGATCATGCAGCGACTTGATCGGATCCTCGCCAGGATCGTCCGCGGTGATCTGCGTCTGGTTGAGCCCGCCGCCGACGTTCATCAACGGGCGAAGGCGTTCAAGATCGCCGGATGCCGCAGCTTCGACGATCATCTCGCGCAACTTGCGCACCGGCTCCGGAGCCTTGTTGATGTCGTAGAGGACCTCGACGGACTTCGAATCAGCCGCTGAATTGCCGGATCCCGTACCGCTGCCGGTACCTTGACCTGCTTTGTCGTTCACCAGCGGGTCAGGCATCGGGATTGTCTTGGAGGGTGCTTCGAGCGCCTGCTGCACCGGCTTTTCCTTCGCGGCAGGAGCGTGCTGTGTCACTGCCGGCTGCAGAACTGGGCCGCCTGACAATGAGAATGCGAAAGCAGGTAGAGGCAGGAGAAGTCCGCCGACGAGCATCGTTGCGGTAAGGAGCGAGGCAGCGGGATGTCGCCGGTCATTGCCCAGGGCGGTGCACATCAAAGGTCTCTTGCGGTTATTATTGCAGGGCTCGGTTCGGCGAGAATTCACCTGCCAGCATGCGGTCGCGCAATGATTCGAGCAAGGCTTCCGCGCCGTGCTCTCCAATGATGCGAATGGTTTCCCGGATCGCATGGGCGATGGCGGCGTCTGCGATGATCTCCGGTTCGATCCCGTCGGCCATCCCATCTGCCCAGGCTTCGTTCTGGTACTCCAGGGCGGCCTGCATCTTTTCGTGGACGATCATGTCGTCAATGTCGTTGAGGCTTGTTTGCATTGTTTCTTTCCTCGAAACGTCCATGTCCTTACCGCTCTGTTAACAAGTTTAACAGCCTTTTCCTAAAACGACACGGCTCGCCGTCGAAAGAGGTTAATAAACAGTCAATTTCCAAAGCGGGCGGCTATTTCTGTAGCGAGTGTTGCACCTTCGTTACGGTAGCGCTCTTCTGCCACGATCGCCTGAGATGTGCAATCGGTGTAGACGGATGCAAATGATCTGTAGCCGCGGTTGAAGGCGGCGGTCAGCTTTTCGCGACGCTTCGGCTCGTCCTTCGTCTCGGCATCGAGCAGCTGTTGCATACCGATACGCCAGTCGTCTTCCTTGCTCGCATTGCATAGATTGCGCAGATATTGCACGGAGCCGAGGATGACCGAAAGCCGCGTCAGATCTTCGTCATAGGGCGCCGGCCGTTCGCTCTCTTCGGCCCCGGGCACCTTTTCCTGCGTCGCCGTATTCGCGGCGGGCTGGGCGAAAGCCGGAAGCGCGGAAGAAGCGCAGGCAAAGACCAGAACGGCAGCGGAACGGCGAAGAATCATGTCACTAGTTGATACCCACAGGATGACCGGAGCAAGGCCGACATAATGTTTTCACCCGTTTATTCGCTTTTTCTAAGGCGTTCGATGCAGTCGAGCACGCTCGGGGGAACAGGCAATTCGCGGATTTCCGCGGGCGTGTACCAGCCGATATCGGCGGCGTCGTCGGCCGCGATCGCAACCGCGTCATCGTCGGCCTCGACGGTAAAGACTGAGAGGAAGAAGTGGCTGACGAGCGTCCCGTCATCGGCGCGGGTAGGCAGGTCGTAGGTGGCAAAGAGCTCTGCGTTGCGCGCGACTATCCCGGTCTCCTCGGCAAATTCGCGGAGAGCCGTTTCATCAGGTGTTTCGCCTTCTTCGGCGCGCCCACCCGGAAAAGCGTACATGTCAGCCGACGGCGGATTGCGTCGCAGAACCAACAGAAACCGGCCGTCGCGTTCTAGAATGGCTGAGGAGGCAAGGCGGGGAAGGGTCGTCATGGCAGCGATTCGACCTCATTTGAAGTCCGATCATAATTGCATGACTGGTTAAACGCTTCCATGGCTCGACGCAGCTTTCATAAGGCGACCCGATCGAAAATATTGGATCGAAAGGGAACATGCGACTCGTGTCATATCCGCTGAACACGTGATACCGAGCCACGATGATGACCTACGGACTATATGCACTCGCGGCGCTGGCGGAAATTGCCGGCTGCTTTTCGTTCTGGGCATGGATGCGCCTGGCAAGGCCCGTCTGGTGGCTGGCGCCCGGCATGGTGTCGCTGGCGCTTTTTGCCTGGCTCCTGACGCTGGTGCCGAGTGAGGCGGCGGGCCGTACGTTCGCGGCCTATGGCGGCATCTATATCGCCGCCTCGGTTGTCTGGCTGTGGCTGGTGGAGGGGCGGACGCCGGATCGCTGGGATATCTCGGGCGCTGCCGTCTGCCTGGTCGGCGCCGGCATCATCCTTTTCGGACCGCGTGCCTGAGCCGATCCTTGACCGCGCCATTGGCTGATGCGAGACAAGCCGCATGTGCGGACGATTTGCATTGACGGTCAGCCCGGAGGAGGTGCGGGAACTGCTCGGGCTGCTGGAGCTCGAGGATTTCCCCGCGCGCTACAATATTGCCCCGACGCAGCCGATCCTCGTGGTCATTGCCGGAGAGGGACAGGACAGAGGCAGCAATCTTCCCGATCGCCGCGCCTTGCTGGTCCGCTGGGGGCTAACGCCTTCATGGGTCAAGGATCCGAAGGAATTCCCGCTGTTGATCAATGCGCGTGCCGAGACGGCGATCGGTAAGGCCTCTTTTCGCGCGGCCATGCGCCATCGGCGGGTGCTCGTGCCGGCATCCGGCTTCTACGAATGGCATCGTCCTGCCAAGGAAACCGGCGAGAAGCCGCAGGCCTACTGGGTCCGCCCGCGCGGCGGCGGTATCATCGCCTTCGCAGGGCTGATGGAGACCTGGTCGTCATCAGACGGCTCGGAGGTCGATACCGGCGCGATCATGACGACCAAGGCCAACCGCTCCATGTCGTCAATCCACGAGCGGATGCCGGTCGTCATCAAGCCGGAGGATTTTTCGCGCTGGCTCGATTGCAAGACGCAGGAACCGCGTGAGGTCGCCGATCTCCTGGTGCCGGCGGAAGAGGATTTCTTTGAAATGATCGCGGTGTCGGATCGCGTCAACAAGGTTGCCAACATGGGTCCAGACCTTCAAGAGCCCGTGGTCGTGGAGCGCCCGCCAAAGCCGCCGAGGAAACCGGACCCCGACGACGGCCAGTTGAGCTTTCTCTGACCACCGACCTTTTCCTCGCTATCTCGGATATCCCCATGCCAATCTTTTCTGCCGCCGTCTCCGGCTTCTTCCTCGGCGCCTCGCTGATCATCGCCATCGGCGCCCAGAACGCCTTCATCCTGCGTCAAGGCCTGCTGCGCTCGCATGTTTTCATCGTGTGCCTGATTTGCGCGCTCTCCGACGCGGTGTTGATCGCCGCCGGCGTCGCCGGTCTCGGCACCATCGTCTCGCAATCGCCAAGGCTGATTGCCGTCGTTACGATAGGCGGTGCTGTTTTCCTAGGAAGCTATGCGTTCCTGGCGTTTCGCCGCGCGATGCAGCCGCATGCGCTGCAGGCAGATGCCAAGAGCGGCATGACGTTGAAGGCGGCGGTGGCCACCTGCCTCGCCTTCACGTTTCTCAATCCACATGTCTATCTGGATACGGTGTTGCTGCTCGGCAGTCTGTCGGCGGCCTATCAGGGAATGGCGCGGCTGGCCTATGGGGCAGGGGCTGCCCTGGCGTCGTTCATATGGTTCTTCGGGCTCGGATATGGCGCGCGGCTGCTTCAGCCTGTATTTGCCAGACCCGCTGCATGGCGGGTGCTGGATGTCATCATCGGGATCGTCATGAGCCTGCTGGCGCTCAGCCTGCTCGCCCGATTCTTCAGCGGCAGCTAAGCCAGCTTCTTGGTAAGCGGCGGCTTGCTCTTCAGCATCAGATAGGCTGCCGTGACGGCTTTCAAGCCGAGTGGGCGATACAGTGCCGTGAGGTCCGTGCTCGCCGCCTGCTGTTCGGCGTTGTCCTTTTGTGAAGTCATGGTGTTCTCCTTCCCGGGGTGTTGTTATGATTCGCTTTTTTGATGCCAATCACGACAAATCCAAGGCGTTTTCCAATCAGCTTTTATGAACGCCCAGCATATTTCGCGAGCCTGACGCAAAGCTGGTCATTCTATAAATGTCTAATATATGTATGTATTTTTCGTTAAATATGCCGGCCGATATCGTCGTTGGCATCGTCGACGTCGGGGTCGGCTGGTCCGTTGATTGTGTAAGTGCCGTATTTCCGCTGCCAGGAGCGCGCACCGAGAGGCAGCGAAAGCAGGTATGCCGCGACCGTCACCACCATCACTTCCCAGGTATAGCTCATCAAAAGCGCCACATAGACGACGATGCCGAGCATGATCGGAAGCACCAGGTCCCGACGAATGCGGCTGCCCTCGGTCTTGCCCGACCAGACCGGCAGGCGGCTGACGAGAAGAAAGCCGATGAGGACGGTATAAGCGGAACTCCAATAGGCAAAAGCCGGGCCGGGGGTCACGCCGAGGAAGCCGATATAGACCGGCAGCAACACCAGCATCGCGCCCGCGGGCGCGGGTACGCCGACGAAATATTCCGATTGCCAGGAGGCCTTGTTCTCCCGCTCGGCCATGACATTGAAGCGGGCAAGCCTCAGGCCCGCGGCAATGGTGTAGATCAGCGCGGCGATCCAGCCGAGCGAACGCGCCTGATCGAGCACGAAGACGTATATGACGAGGGCAGGGGCAACGCCGAAATTGACGATATCGGCGAGCGAATCCATCTGGGCGCCGAATTTGGAGGTCGCCTTCATCAGCCGCGCTACGCGGCCGTCGACCCCATCTAGAAAGGCCGCAAGCAGCACCATGGCCACGGCCAGCTCGTAACGGCTTTCGAAAGCCAGCCGTATGCCGGTCAGCCCCGCGCAGATGGCAAGGACCGTGATGAGGTTCGGGACCATCAACCGGAGCGGAATTTCACGCAGACGAGGGCCACGCGCCTCGTCGTTCGGACCATTCGGCTCGAAGGGAGGAAAAGGCGTCTTCATGTCGCGCTCCCTGTCCTGATCAACCGCGTCGGCTTGTGGTCGGACCCTTGGAGGAGCCGAATTCCGCAATGACGGTCTCGCCGGCGATCGCGGTCTGCCCAAGCGTCACCCTCGGCTCTGCGCCGGCAGGAAGAAAGACGTCCAGCCGCGAGCCGAAGCGGATAAGGCCGATACGCTCACCAGCCTCGAGCGGCTCGTTCGGCTGCACGAAGCACAGAATGCGGCGGGCGACGAAGCCGGCGATCTGCACGACGCCGATCTTGCCGTGAACCGTCTCGACAACCAGGCCGTTGCGCTCGTTCTCCTCGCTCGCCTTGTCGAGCTCGGCGTTGAGGAAATTACCCTTGCGATAGGCGATATCGACGATGCGGCCGCGCATCGGCGAACGGTTCACATGGCAATTGAAGACGTTCATGAAGATCGAGACGCGCAGCATCGGCTCAAAACCGAGATTGAGTTCGGCCGGCGGTGTTACCATCTGCACGCTCGATACCTTGCCGTCCGCCGGCGAGATCACGAGATCGTCGTCCTGCGGCGTCATCCGTTCCGGGTCCCGGAAGAAATAGGCGCACCAGAGCGTCAGGATCAGGCCGATCCAGAACAGCGGCTTGAATATCCATCCGAGCACCAGCGACGCGACGAAGAAGCCAGCGACGAAGAGATAACCCTCCTTGTGCACCGGTACGATCGTGTTCCTGATGGTGTTGTACAAGCTCATGGATGGCCTACTCGCGTTGTTGCTCGTCCACGCTGACTACAGGCAAATGTCGCGGGGAGCAATGCCGCGACCCACTCTGCCCCCAACCGATCGCGAGTGGGAAGCCGGCCGCAGGCCGTAAGGTCAGGTTGCTGGAGCAAGCCGCGTCACCACCCCGAGGTCGTCGCTCTCGCGGACCTGCTTCAGATGCTCCTCGGCCTGCGTTGCCTCGCGCTGGCGATTCCACATCGATGCGTAGAGGCCGTTGCGCTCGAGGAGTGCTGCATGGGTGCCACGCTCGGCGATTTCGCCGCTCTTCAGCACGATGATTTCGTCGGCGCCGATGACCGTCGATAGCCGGTGGGCGATGACCAGCGTCGTGCGGTTTTTCGAGACGACGTCGAGGGCGGCCTGGATATCGCGCTCTGTCGTCGTGTCGAGCGCCGACGTTGCTTCGTCGAGTATGAGAACCGGGGGAGACTTGAGGACCGTCCGGGCGATGGCGACGCGTTGTTTCTCGCCGCCGGAAAGCTTGAGCCCGCGCTCGCCGACCTTGGTGTCGAAACCTTCGGGCAGCATTTCGATGAAATGCCCGATCTGGGCGATCTCGGCGGCAGCCATGACGGCGGCATCGTCCGCACCCGGCCTGCCGTAGCGGATGTTGTAGGCGATGGTGTCATTGAAGAGCACGGTGTCCTGCGGCACCATGCCAATCGCCGAGCGCAGGCTCTTCTGCGTGACGGAGCGCACATCCTGGCCGTCGATGGTGATCGATCCGCTCTGCACGTCGTAAAACCGGTAGAGCAGTCTGGACATCGTCGACTTGCCGGCGCCGGACGGCCCGACGACCGCAACGGTTTTTCCGGCGGGCACCTCGAAGGAAATGCCCTTCAGGATCGGACGGGCGGGATCATAGGCGAAATGCACATCCTTGAAGGCGATCGCCCCTTGGCTGATAGCCAGCGCCTGCGCCCCCGGCGCGTCGACCACTTCGGGCTCCACTTCGAGAAGCCCGAACATTTCCTCGATGTCAGTCAGTCCTTGGCGGATTTCGCGGTAGACGAAGCCGATGAAATTGAGCGGCACGGAGAGCTGCAGCAGCATCGAATTGATGAAGACGAAGTCGCCGACTGTCTGCTTGCCCGCAAGCACCGCGTAGGCCGAGAACACCAGCATGACAGTCGTGCCGAGACCGAAGATGACGCCCTGGCCGAAGTTCAGCCAGCCGAGCGACGTCCAGACGTCGGTGGCGGCCTTTTCGTATCGGGCCATCGAACTGTCGAAGCGCTTGGCCTCCATTTCCTCGTTGCCGAAATATTTGACCGTCTCGAAATTCAACAGCGAATCGATCGCCTTGGTATTGGCGTCGGTGTCGCTCTCGTTCATCGACCTGCGGATCGAGATGCGCCAGTCGCTGGCCCGGACGGTGAACCAGATATAGAGCCAGACGGTGACCGCGGTGATCGCAAGATAGGAGAAGCCGTAGCCACGCCAGAAGATCAGCGCTGTCAGCAGGAATTCGACGAAGGTCGGGATCGTGTTGAGGATCGTGAAGCGGACGATCGTCTCGATACCTTTCGTGCCGCGCTCGATGATGCGCGACAGCCCGCCGGTCTTGCGCTCCAGATGAAAGCGAAGCGACAGCTGATGCATGTGGACGAAGGTACGGAAAGCCAGCTGCCGCACGGCATGCTGCCCGACGCTCGCAAACAGCGCGTCGCGGAGCTGGTTGAAGCCGAGCTGGATAAGGCGCGTGATATTGGTTGCGATGACCAGCGCGATTGCGCCCAGCATGAATGTCGGCAGGATGCCGGCCATGTCCACCTTGCCGTTGAGGGCATCGATCGACCATTTGAAGAAGTACGGAACCAAGAGCAGGACGAATTTCGAGATCAGCAGGTAGACCGAGGCCCAGACCACCCGCATCTTCAAATCGAAGCGCCCGGCTGGCCACATGTAGGGCCAGAGGTTGATGATCGTTTGCAACGGGTTGCTGCTGTCCGCCGATATGGTTTTCTTGCGGTCTGCCATGCTCTTCTCCAGCAGAAAATCTTGAACGACGGTCGTTCGTCGAACACCCGTCAGCCGGTCCGAATGGGCCCACTTGTCGCGCGATAACGCGGCACGCATATACTATTTTTATGTGTCGGGAAAAGTTTAATGGTCAAACAAATTAAATGGGAAGGCCACCGGCACGGCACCGAACGCCGTCCCCTTGAGAAGGAGGGCGGGCAGGCCCGTCGGCATGCTCAGGATGTGGGGGTAGGGTGATCACTCGTGACATCCAGTGATCAGCGCTATCCGCAGCTACGCAGCGGCTTCCCCATGTGGAGAATTGAAGTGAGGCCTGGTCAGCAGGTCATGCCGACGTCAACTCCGATCGCCTTACTGCGTGTGCTGCTGCCAAGGGCGCTTGCGATGCAGCTCTTCGGCGTTCGGCAGCGCATCCTTAGGCAGGCCGAAGACCTGGCCGGGCAGGATGTGATCAGGGTTGTTGATCTTGTCTTCGTTGGCCAGGTAGATCGTCGTGTAGCGAACGCCGAGGCCGTAGGTGCGGCGGGAGATCTGCCAGAGCGTGTCGCCGTGACGGATGATGACTGCATTCGAATTGGCCGCGAGCGGCGCCTGCTGGAAGGTCTTCGGCTCGCCGCTGTTCGGTGTCGCATCGGCGGACGCCTGGACCGGTACGGCAGCGACCGGCTTGATGATCGAAGCCAGCATCAGCTCGATGCGATCGATGGCATCCCCGACCGACTTAGCGTCCTTCGGCAGCGCCTGCAGGAATGCAAGGGCCTTGGCAGCGCTCGCCGACGCTGTCGTGGCCGATTGCTTCAATGTCGCGTTGGCGTCGATTGCCGGGCGGAATTCGGAAAGTGACTTCAGCGCGATCTCGGTGCCCGAGCGGGCGGCGGCGAGCTGTTCGTCGCCCGGAACCTTGCCGCCCGTAAAGAGGCCCTTCAGCAAGCTGAACGCCTTGGCAATGTCGTCGCGAAGCTTGCCGAGCTGGCCCTCGTCGAGCGGCACCATCGCGGCAGCGCTGCTTGCGGCAGGGGCTGCTGCTTGCGTCTGCGCCGCGACCGTCACCTGGTTGCCGGCCGGGCGGTTGAAGTTGACGGCGGTGCGCAGCACGGCCTTGCCGGAAGCATCAAGTACGTCGACCCGGATATTGTGATCGCCGACCGACAACGGCATCGTGCCGTCAATGACAAAATGTCCGTCACCTGCAGCGACGATCTCGCCGATCAGCTTATCGTCGGCATAGGCACGAACCTTGGCTCTCGGCCGCGTGGTGCCGGCGACGAAGATGTGATCGTTCTCGATTTCGACGGCGTTGACCATGATTTCAGGGTGATCGTCAGTCGCGACAGCCGCCGCCGGGTTGGTCGTCGGGGAGGCCACCGCCAACGTCGTGTCCTGCGCGCCCGCAGTGCCATCCGTCGAAGCGGGGGCGGCTTCACCCGTGGCAGAGGCCACGCGTGGCTGCTTGGCGGTCGGCGCAGTGATGATGCGGCTTGCCTTGCCGGGCTTGGAGACCATGGCCAGAAGCTGGGTCGAATCGTCCTTCGGCACGGAGACGGTCGCGACTTCCTCCGACACAACAGACTTACCGTCCTTGCCGGTCGCCTTCAGGACGAGTTCATGGTCGCCGGGCGGCAGCGGATTGTCGAGCACGGCGGCAAAATCGCCGCTCGGGCCGACCTCGGTCGTGGTGACGACCTTGTCGCCGTCGAGGATTTCCAGTTTGGCGCCGGGCTGGGCGGAGCCGGCAATGACGGTCGAACCGTCGGGCTCGACGCGCAAGACATCGAACGCAGGTGTCACCGGTCCAGCAACGGTTTCCGCACCGGGCTGTCCGATCAGCGCCGCCTCGGCCTTCTGGATTGCTCCCAACCCATCGGTGATGTTTTCCGGCAGCGCCTGGATGATGCTGAGGGCCTTGCCGGCACCGTCATGCGCCCTGTCGACCATGGCAGTGGTAGCCGGATCGGCACCCTGCGGCAGGGCAAAATCGACAATCGCCTGGAGTGCTGAGATCACCTTTGTCTTGGCTGAGCCGAAAACATCTGCCGTCGGCCCCTTGCCGTCGGCAAAGAGCGCCTTAAGTTCGGTGAGCGATGCAGTGGCCGCGCCTGTCAGGCTTCCGAGCTTCTGTGCCGTCTCGGTGTTGGCAGCCGCACTGTTTTGCGTTGCCTCGCCGGTCTTCGGCAAGACGTCGGGTGCCTTCTGGGTGCTGTCGGCAAGTGTGTTTTTGACCGCGGAGCTGGCTTGATTGACGGCGTCGCCGATCGGCTTCTTGTCGTTGCCTATGCGCGGCAGTACAAAGAAGACCATCAGCAGGGTCGCAGCTACAAGCACCAACAGTGCCAGCAAGCCGGCGCGGTTTTTCATCATCATTCGTCTCCAGGCGGCGTAGTCGTCGCCGCTCTTGAAATTGCTAACGATTTCCGCTGCTTTTACAAGCATCCTCAGCTATTTCCGGCCATTCCAACACAATTTTTCCTTTAAAATTCTTGACGGAGCATCTGCAGCATAGTTGTTTGCATTCATGACTGACGATTCTGTGCCAATACGATCCATCTGCGTCTATTGCGGTTCCCGCCCTGGACGTGACCCGTCCTACATTGCTGCAGGCCGAGAACTCGGCAAGGCTATCGCCGATAGCGGATTGCGCCTGGTCTACGGCGGCGGCACGAAGGGCATCATGGGCGCTGTAGCGAGCGGCGTGCTGTCGAATGGCGGTCAAGTGACCGGCATCATCCCGGAATTCCTGGTCGACATGGAGGCAACCCGTCATTCGCTCGCCCAGTTGGACGAGTTGATCATAACCCCTGACATGCACAGGCGCAAACATCTGATGTACGAGCGCGCCGACGCATTCGTAGCGCTGCCGGGCGGCATCGGCACTCTCGAGGAGATTGTCGAGATCATGACCTGGGCGCAGCTCGGGCAGCATGAGAAACCGATGATCTTCGCCAACATCAACGGCTTCTGGGATCCGATGATGCAGCTGATCCGTCATATGACGGAGGAGGGATTCGTCCACACCGCCCATCGCGTGCAGCCAAAGGTCATCGATAAGGTTGCCGACATTGTCCCGGCCATCCTGAAAGAGGCCGCCGAGATCCACGGAAACCGCGCCGGAGAAGACGCCGTCATCGCCAAGCTCTGACGCAAGCTAGGACAAGGTATCGTTAACCGTGTCTCCGGCGGCTTGCCGGCCCCTGGCCTGCCGCAGCATCGACCAGCTGTAGAGAACAAGACCTGCCCAGATCAGCGGGAAGGCAATCATCCGCGCTGTCCCCAGCGGTTCCTTGAAGATGAACACCGCGATGATGAATATCATCGTCGGCACGATGTATTGCATGATGCCGATGGTGGAGAGGCTGAGCAGCTTGACGCCGTTTGCGAAGATCATCAGCGGCAGTGCGGTTACCAGCCCGCAGCCGATCAGCAGCGACGTATCGTAGATGCCGGTGCGATAAAGATGCCCTTCGCCCTGCGCTTCCAGATAGACGATGTAGAAGAAGGCCGGCACGCAGAGCAGCAGTACCTCGATGAAAAAGCCCTGGTTGGGACCGACGGGCAGCGTCTTGCGAAGGAATCCGTAGAACCCCCAGGAAAGCGTCAGCGCCAGCGCGACCCAAGGGAGGCCACCGGCATCGAAGGCAAGGACGGCAACGGCGATGGCCGCGAGCGCGATGGCGACGATCTGCGTCGGCATTAGCTTCTCTTTCAGCAGCAGCGAGCCGAGCGCGATGCTGAAAAGCGGATTGATGAAATATCCAAGCGCTGCGTCGAGCGAATGTCCGTTGCCGATCGCCCAGACATAGGTGCCCCAGTTGATGGTGATCAATATCGCAGTCACCGAGGCCATGGCGACGATTCTCGGTGTCCGCAGCGCGGCCATCACGTCCCCCATCCGGCCGAGCATCAACAGGACGATGCCCGCGACCGGGACCGACCAGACGATGCGATGGGCGATCACCTCCAGCGACGGGATATGACCAACCGCCTTCATGTAGAACGGCAGCACGCCCCACATCAGATAGGCCGAAAGCGCAAAGGCGAAGCCACGCGCCCCGTCGTTGTTTGGCGTCACCGGAGCAGATGCGTCGACCGCCATTTGAATATCCCGTCCTGTTGTTTGTTGGGACGGGCTTACATTACCGGCCTCTGATGGGCCAATTCATTTCGTTGAAGACTGGTTCGTCACTTTCGTCACTGGCATTACTCCGCCGCGATCTTTCCGGCCATCTGCCGGTTCTTCATCAGCTTGTAGACGACCGAGTCCATCAGAGCCTGAAATGAGGCGTCGATGATGTTTTCCGAGACTCCAACCGTCCACCAGCGCACGCCGTGGCTGTCGTTGGATTCGACCAGCACGCGCGTGATCGCCTCGGTGCCGCCATTGAGGATACGCACCTTGAAATCCGCCAGCACGAGATCGGCGATTTCCTCCTGGTATTTGCCGAAATCCTTGCGCAGCGCCAGATCGAGCGCGTTGACGGGCCCGTCGCCTTCCGCCACGGACATGATGGTATGTCCGTCTATGATCATCTTCACGACGGCTTCGGACACGATCTTCACCCGACCATGGGAATCGAACCGGCGCTCGACCATGACGCGAAAGCCGTCGATGGAAAAGAACTCCGGGATGGTACCCAGCGTCCGTCGCGCTAGCAGCTCGAAACTCGCATCCGCGCCTTCATAGGCATAGCCGGAGGATTCCCGTTCCTTGACGATCGAGATCAGCATGTCGAGCTTGGGGTCGTCCTTGGCGACCTCGATGCCGCGCCGCTTCAAGGCATTGATGAAGTTTGCCTTCCCACCCTGATCCGACACCATGACCTTGCGAAAATTGCCGACGGTCTCGGGCGGCACGTGTTCATAGGTCCGGGGGTCCTTCAGCAGGGCCGAGGCATGGATACCGGCCTTGGTGGCGAAGGCGGAAGCACCGACATAAGGCGCCTGATGGTCCGGCGAGCGGTTCAAAAGCTCGTCGAAAGCATGCGCAAGCCCGGTGAGCCCTTCCAGTCGCGCCGCATCGATCGCCGTTTCGAAACGGACGTTATAGCTGTCCTTCAGGGCCAGCGTCGGGATCAGCGTTACGAGGTTGGCATTGCCGCAGCGCTCGCCGATGCCGTTGAGCGTGCCCTGGATCTGCCGGACGCCGGCATCGACCGCGGCCAGCGAATTGGCAACCGCCTGGCCGGTGTCATTGTGGGCGTGGATACCAAGTGCCGTGCCTGGAACGCCGTCGGCGATTACAGCCTCGACGATGGCGCGGATTTCGGACGGCTGCGTTCCGCCGTTGGTGTCACAGAGCACGACCCAACGGGCGCCGGCTTCATAGGCAGTCCTCGCGCAGGCAACCGCATAGGCGGGGTTGGCCTTGTAGCCGTCGAAGAAATGCTCGCAATCGACCATCGCCTCCTTGCCGGCCGCGACCGCTGCCTTGACGCTCTCGGCGATGCATTCGAGGTTTTCCTCGTTCGAACAGCCGAGCGCCACTCGCACGTGATAGTCCCAGGCCTTTGCGACGAAACAGATCGCGTCGCTTTTGGCCTGCAGGAGCGTGGCGAGCCCCGGATCATTCGAAGCGGAAACCCCAGCGCGCTTGGTCATGCCGAATGCGACAAAAGATGCCGACTGTGTCCGCTTCTCGCTGAAGAAGGCCGTATCCGTCGGATTGGCCCCGGGATATCCGCCCTCGATATAGTCGAGGCCGAATTCATCCAGCATGGAGGCAATCGCAATCTTGTCCTCGACCGAAAAATCGATGCCGGGCGTCTGCTGCCCGTCACGCAAGGTCGTATCGAAGAGGTAGATTTTTTCGCGTGTCATTGGGTTTTCCATCCGGTGGATTTTTCTATGCCGCGCTCACCCCCCTCTGTCGACGATGTCGACATCTCCCCCACAAGGGGGGAGATTTGGCACATGAGGCCGCCGCTCGCCGATCTCCCCCCTTGTGGGGGAGATGTCACGAAGTGACAGAGGGGGGTGAGCGGCATCGGCATTTCTTCTTCGTCCCTAAACTGCCTTCCCGGCAAACTTGTCCGTCGCCCGTATCAACTGATCCAGAATGCCCGGCTCTGAATAGGCATGTCCCGCGCCCTCGACGAGATGGAAATCCGCTTTCGGCCAGGCCTTATGCAGTGCCCAGGCATATTTCGCCGGGCAGGGCATGTCGTAGCGCCCCTGGACGATCGCGCCGGGAATATCCTTGAGCTTGACCGCGTCGCGGATCAGCTGGCCTTCGTCGAGCCAGCCGGCATTGACGAAGAAATGGTTCTCGATGCGCGCAAAGGCATATGCGAATTCCGCTTCCTCGAAATGATCGCTGGTGGAAGGCTCCGGCAAAAGCGTGATCGTCTCGCCCTCCCAGATTGCCCAGCTCTTGGCGGCTGCGACGCGAACGGCCTTGTCCGTATGCGTCAACCGCCTGTGATAGGCGAGCATCATTTCGTGGCGCTCCTCGGCAGGGATTGGCGCGATGAAGCGCTCCCACTTGTCCGGAAACATCTCGGAGACGCCGAACTGATAATACCAGTCGAGCTCTGCCTTGGTCAGCGTGTAGATGCCGCGCACGATCAGCTCGGAAACCCGCTCCGCATGCTTTTCGGCATAGGCAAGCGCCAGCGTAGAACCCCAGGAGCCGCCGAAGACCAGCCATTTATCAGCACCGGTCATCTCGCGGAGCCGCTCGATATCGGCGACCAGATGCCAGGTCGTGTTCGCCTCGAGCTCGGCATTCGGCGTCGATTTTCCACAGCCGCGCTGGTCGAACAGGATGACATCATAAAGCGACGGATCGAACAGCCGCCGATGGCTTGGCGAGATCGTCCCGCCAGGTCCGCCATGCAGGAAGACGGCGGGCTTGGCACCCGGCGTGCCCGCGCGCTCCCAATAGATGACGTGGCCGTCACCGACATCGAGATGGCCGGAAGCGTAGGCCTCGATTTCAGGATAGAGCGTGCGAAAAACTTCGGTCATTGGGGAGATTCCTGTGGTGGCCAATGCTGGGTATCGTGGTCGGGATGCTGGTAGGAAACGACTTCAAGCAGATATGGCGCCGCCGCGACATCGTCCTCGGTTCTCTCGCCGGGTAGGGTGTGCAGTGTATCGACAAACGGTAGCTTCGCCTCGATGCCGAACTGCACGACCGGCGGCAACAGCGATGGATCGTCGAAGGCGCCTGCTGCGATCGCCAGCCCATCCGGCGCTTCAAACGTCAGCGGCGTCCCGCAATCGCCGCAGAAGCCGCGCTCGACGAGATTAGAAGACCGGAACCGCTTCCGCTCCCCGCGCGTCCACTCGAACGCCGCGCCGCGGACGGAGACCAGCGGCGCATAATAGGCCCCGAAAGCCTTCTGGCACATCCGACAGTGACAGATCGATGAATCCTTGAGCTCGCCTGTAACGCGGAAACGCACCGCGCCGCACTGACAGCCGCCTGTGTGGGTGAGGATGGTCATGGGATGGTTCCTATAGTGCTAACGATGTGGCCGCAGACATTTGTGATGTCCTGCAGGACATCGTCGTTCCAGAAGCGCAGCACGGTCCAGCCGTCCTGCCGAAGACGGCCCGTGCGTTCGCTGTCGTACCGGATTTCCTCATCTTCGCCATGTTGCGATCCGTCAAGTTCGACAATCAGACGATGGGATGGGCACGCAAAATCAACGATGTATCCGGCGATCGGCATCTGGCGTCGAAAGCCAAGACCCATCAGGCGATGGGCTCGGAGTTCGTTCCATAGTTTTAGTTCCGCGTCGGTTAGTGTGCTTCGCATCTTGCGGGCGTTGGCGCGGTTCTTTGGAGGGATCGGTGTATGCGGCACGCGACCCCCCTCTGTCACTGCGTGACATCTCCCCCACAAGGGGGGAGATTGGAGTATGCCGTTGGTGCACGCAATCCTTAGCAATCGAGGGTCGAATCGAACAAGATTTGCCGGAATGCCGTAGCCCCCACGAATTCCCAATCTCCCCCCTTGTGGGGGAGATGTCACGAAGTGACAGAGGGGGGTATCCGCACTCACCGCTTAACCTCCCAAGTCGTCACCCGCTCGCCCGTCGCCGCGTCCTTTCCGTCCTTCAACTGAACGCCCTTGGCCGAAAGATCATCCCTGATCTTGTCGGCTTCAGCGAAATTCCTGGCTTTCAGCATCTCTAGCCGCATCGCCACCAGCGCGTCGACTGCCAGGACGACGGCATCGTCGATTTGGGCCTTCTTGGGCAACACACCGAGAAGTTCCGCGCTGGCAGCAAACCGGCTCAATACTGAAGGGTCCGCATTGGCGGCTTGGGCCAGTGCATGCAGCGCCTGCACGGCCCCAACGGTGTTGAGATCGTCGGCAAGTGCTGCAAGCACGGTTTCGTCGACAGTCCCGTCACCCGCATCCGCAGCCGGCCATTTCGCAAGCAACCGCTCGGCTTCCTCCAGCCGCTTGATCGAGAAATCGATCGGCTCGCGGTAGTGCGTCATCAGCATCGCCAGCCGCAGCACTTCGCCCGGCCATTTCCGGCCGCCGAATACCTCCGTATGCAGCAGGTCGTAAATCGTGACGAAATTGCCTTCGGATTTCGACATCTTGCGGCCTTCGACCTGCAGGAAGCCGTTGTGCATCCAGACATTGGCCATGACCTCGGTGCCGTGGGCGCAGCGCGACTGGGCGATCTCGTTTTCGTGGTGCGGGAAGATCAGGTCCAGCCCGCCGCCATGGATGTCGAAGACATCGCCGAGATAACGCCCGCTCATTGCAGAGCATTCGATATGCCACCCCGGACGGCCGCGACCCCAGGGGCTTTCCCAGCCGGGTTCGTTCTCGTCGGAGAGCTTCCAGAGCACGAAGTCGCCGGGGCTCCTCTTGTGAACGTCGACGGCAACGCGGGCGCCGGCCTGCTGTTCATCGAGATTGCGCTTGGACAGCTGGCCGTAGTCCGCCATGGATTTGGTGTCGAACAGCACTTCGCCACTCGCCCGATAGGCGTGACCCTTGGCAATGAGCTTTTCGATGATCTCGATCATCTGGGCAATATTGTCGGTCGCGCGCGGCTGCTCGCTCGGCTCCAGGCATCCGAGCGCCTTCACATCGTCGAGATATTGCGTCTCGGTCTTCTCGGTGACTGCGCGGATCGCTTCGTTCAACGGCAGACCCGGAAAGTCGCGCAAGGCGCGCGCATTGATCTTATCGTCGACGTCGGTGATATTCCTGACATAGGTGACGTGGCTGTCGCCATAGACGTGACGCAGCAGTCGGAACAGCACGTCGAATACGATGACCGGGCGGGCATTGCCGATATGGGCGAAATCATAGACCGTCGGGCCGCAGACATACATGCGAACATTATTCGCATCGATCGGCTCGAACCCGGTCTTCTCGCGTGTCAGCGTGTTGTAAAGCTTGAGCTTAGTGCCCATTCCCAGTCTCCCAAAACCCATAAATGACGACACCCGGGTCCGGACGTTTGTCTGCGCTAGGTTTTGCAAGGAGACGAAAACGGCCAGGCCAGCGGGATGCTAGCGAATAATCTTCCGGCAGATAATGCAGGTAACCGTTTTCATGGCGCGCTTTATCGCGCGGATGGGGGAATTGGTCAAGAGGTGGGTAGGGACATCAATGAAGCTCTCGCCAAGTCGCCCCCCTCTGTCGGCCGGGCCGACATCTCCCCCACAGGTGGGGAGATTAATATGCCGAGAGAGCGCGGCATCCCCCAATCTCCCCCCTTGTGGGGGAGATGTCACGAAGTGACAGAGGGGGGTGCGCCGCAGGTACAGTCGTCTATTCCGGCAGCCGGTAATCCACCAGCTTGTTCTCGCGAACAATAAACAGCCTGCCGGTCTCTGTAACGTCATCCCCCACCAGCGGCAGGATCGCCTGTGCCACATCGCGTGGATGCTGCACCGTCTCCGGATCCTCGCCAGGCATCGCAAGCGCCCGCATGGCCGTACGTGTAGCGCCTGGGTCGACACTGGTGATCCGCAAAGACGTCCGCTGGGTCTCGCCGGCCCACGTGCGGGCGAGCGCTTCGACAGCTGCCTTCGACGCGGAGTAGGGGCCCCAGAACGGCCGACACTTGTGCGCGGCGGCGGAAGACAGGATCACGGCGCGACCGGCATCGGAGCGCATCAGCAGCGGTTCGACCGAGCGAATGAGCCGCCACGTTGCAGTGACGTTGATGGCCATCACCTTCTCGAACACCTTGGCCTCGACATGGCCGATCGGCGAGATCGTGCCGAGCACACCGGCATTGGCGACAAGGATATCCAGCTTTCCCCAGCGCTCGAAGATCGAGCCGCCCAGCCGATCGATCGCATCCATGTCGGCAAGGTCGAAGGGAACGAGCGTCGCCGTGCCACCGGCAGCCTTGATGGCATCATCGAGCTCCTCGAGGCCGCCGACCGTGCGGGCGCAGGCAATGACATGGGCGCCCGCTTTGGCCAGTTCCAGCGCGGTGAAATAGCCGATCCCGCGCGATGCGCCGGTGACCAGCGCGATCCTGTCTTTCAAATTGACGCTCATGATGCCGTATTCCCTAGGTCTCGGAGAAAATGAGGGGCGAGGAAACGCCCTCATATCAGCGCCCCCACATCAGGGAAAGGGTCTAGGCGTCAACCGACCCTCACCAGCTTCGATCAGCCGTTGCTGGCCAGCACCGACAGCTTGCGCACATTGTTCGTGCTTTCGCGGTCGAGCAGCCGGGTCGGGTAGTCTCCGGTGAAGTAATGGTCCGTGAACTGCGGATTGGCATTGTTGCGAGGACTTCCGCCGACAGCGCGATAGAGCCCGTCGATCGACAGGAACTCCAGCGAATCGGCGCCGATGAAGTCGCACATCGCCTGCAGGCTCTCATACTGGTTCGCCAGCAGCTTGTCGGCATCCGGCGTGTCGATGCCGTAGAAGTCCGGATGGTAGATCATCGGGCTGGCAACGCGGATATGAACTTCGCTGGCGCCGGCCTCGCGGATCATCTGGACGATCTTCACCGAAGTCGTGCCGCGCACGATCGAATCGTCGACCAACACCACGCGCTTGCCCTCGAGGATGGCGCGGTTGGCCGAGTGCTTGAGCTTGACACCGAAGGCGCGGATGGACTGCGTCGGCTCGATAAACGTGCGCCCGACATAATGGTTGCGAATGATGCCGAGTTCGAAGGGAATGCCGCTTGCCTGAGCATAGCCGATCGCCGCCGGTGTACCGCCATCGGGAACCGGCACAACCAGGTCGGCCTCGACAGGCGCTTCCTTGGCAAGATTGATGCCCATGTTCCGGCGGGCGACATAGACGTTGCGGCCGCCAACGACCGAATCGGGGCGGGCAAAATAGACATATTCGAACAGGCAGAGCCGTTCCGGCTTCGGCGCATCAGCCTTGCGGCTGTCGATGGTGATCGAACCGTCCTGCTGGATTTCGCAGATGATGACTTCGCCGTTCTCGACGTCGCGCACGAATTTCGCGCCGATGATGTCGAGCGCGCAGGTCTCCGAGCAGAAGATCGGCTTGCCATCGAGCTCGCCCATGACCAGCGGTCGGATGCCGATCGGATCGCGCGCTGCGATCAGCTTCGTGCGGGTCATGGCTAGCATGGAATAGCCGCCTTCCATCTGGCGGATAGCGTCGATGAAGCGGTCGGAGGAGGAGGGGTGCTTGGAGCGGGCAATGAGATGGAGGACGACTTCGGTATCGGACGTCGACTGACAGATCGCACCATCGGCGATCAGCATGCGGCGCATTGTCAGGCCGTTGGTGAAATTGCCGTTGTGGGCGATGGCGATACCGCCGACCTCGAGCTCGGCAAACAATGGCTGCACGTTGCGCAGAATGGTCTCGCCCGTCGTCGAATACCGGACATGGCCGATGGAACGGTCGCCGGGAAGGCGGGCAAGCGTCGCAGGGTCGGTGTAGTGATCGCCGACGAGGCCCATGCGCCGCTCAGAATGGAAGCGCTGGCCGTCGAAGGAGACGATGCCTGCCGCCTCCTGTCCTCGATGCTGCAGGGCGTGTAGCCCGAGCGCCGTCAGCGTGGCGGCATCCGAATGGCCCAGGATGCCGAAGACGCCGCATTCCTCATGCAGCGTATCGCCGTCGCTATCATCCTCGGTGGAAAAAGACTGGGTCTGGTTCATGGCGGCAGGCCTTTGCTCTCACTGGGGTTCGGTTCGGGCAGCGTCGCGGCTGGCGGCTAAAATAACGGAAAATCCGGCCTAGCAAAATGCCTGGCCGGATGATTGTGTCTGATGCCCCTCAGATGGCCATTCTGGCCTAGCGGGTCAAGTGTGTAAACACAGCGTCAATTGTTCGTTTGTGGCGCAGCGGGCGCCGGTGCCGGCGTGGCCGGTGCGTCGTCGGAAGGAGCCGCATCATTCGCCGTGCCGTTCTCATCGGTCGTCGGTTGCTTCTGCGGCGTCTGGATCTTGTCGTTGACGTAGGTGTGGATCATCTGCGCGATCTGCTCGGGCAGCATCGATTCAAGCTTCACCACCATCGAATCGAGGAACGGCTTCGACTTGGCGTTGTTGACCCAGTCGGGCCGATGCGCCGTATCCACCAGCCAGTTCCAGAAGGCCACGGCGACGACCAGCAACAGGACGCCGCGGGCGGCGCCGAAAAGGAAGCCGAGCGTCCGGTCCAATGCGCCGATGCGGCTGTCGATGATGAAGTCGGCGATCTTCATGGTGATGAAGGAAATGATGATAAGGGCGATCAGGAAGACAACCGCTGCCGAGCCGACGATCGCGATGCGCTCGTCGTCCGTGTAGCGCTTTGCATAGGGCATGAGCAAAGGGAAGAGATAGTAGGCCGCCGCGGCGGACCCGCCCCAGCTTACGATCGAGAGAACTTCGCGGGAAAAACCGCGTACCATCGCCAGGATCGCAGAAAACAGCACGACACCGATGACAATACCGTCGAAAATCGTAATGGGCATATAAAATCCACTCCAAGACTTGCCATCATTACATGGCTGCCGTCTGCCTCAGTACATATCCCGTGCCGTCAACGCGATCGGCAATGAGCAATCAGTCTTCGTCTTCCGCCTGACGCAAAGCGCCCTTCGATCCCGCGACCAGCGCCACCATATCAGGCAGGCTGCCGATCTCATTCCAGCGTCCGCCGTTGCCTTTCGGCAGCTCGGCGGAGCCTGATGGCAGAAGCGCTGTAGAAAATCCCAGCTTCTCGGCTTCCTTGAGACGCTGGGCGGTGTGTCCAACCGGTCGAACGGCGCCCGACAGACTGACTTCGCCGAAATAGACGCAATCGACCGGAAGGGCAAGACCGGCAAGGGATGAAACCAGTGCAGAGGCAACGGCAAGGTCGGCTGCAGGTTCCGAAATGCGGTAGCCGCCGGCAATGTTCAGGTAAACGTCGTGTCCGCCGAGCCGCACGCCGCAATGGGCTTCAAGCACGGCAAGGATCATCGACAGTCGCGCCGAGTCCCAGCCGACGACGGCGCGACGAGGCGTGCCGAGCGATGTCGGCGCCACCAGCGCCTGTACTTCGACCAGGATCGGCCTCGTTCCTTCCATGCCCGCAAAGACCGCGGCACCAGGCGATTTGGCGTTGCGTTCGCCAAGGAAAAGCTCGGATGGATTGGCAACTTCGCGAAGCCCGATGTCGGACATCTCGAACACGCCGATCTCATCCGTCGGACCGAAGCGGTTCTTGACGGTCCGGAGAATCCGGTAGTGGTGACCCCGATCTCCTTCGAAATAGAGCACGGCATCGACCATGTGCTCGACAACGCGGGGCCCGGCAATCTGCCCGTCCTTGGTGACATGCCCGACCAGCACCATGGCGGCGCCCGTCTGCTTGGCAAAGCGGATCATTGCCTGCACGCCGGTTCTGACCTGCGTCACGGTTCCAGGTGCCGATTCCGCAAGCTCGCTCCAAAGCGTCTGGATCGAATCGATGATGACCAGATCCGGCCGTTTGCCCTCGGCGAGGGTCGCCAGAATATCCTCCACGTTGGTCTCGGCCGCGAGCATCACATCGGTGTCGGCAGCGTTCAGCCGCTGCGCACGAAGCCTGACCTGCGCCACGGCCTCTTCGCCCGAGACGTAGACGATCTTGTGCCCGCGTCGGGAAAGGGCCGCGGCTGCCTGCATCAGCAATGTCGATTTGCCGATCCCGGGATCGCCGCCGACGAGCACGGCCGATCCCCGAACAAAGCCGCCGCCGGTGGCGCGATCGAGTTCCGAAATGCCGGTCTCGATGCGCGGCGCTTCCTCGATCTCTCCCGAGAGAGGGGTCAGCGCCACAGGGCGCCCCTTCTTCGGCACCTTGCCCGGCCCGGAGCCGATCCCACCCATCGGGTCTTCCTCGACGATGGTATTCCACGCACCGCAGGATTCGCATTTTCCCGCCCAGCGATTATGGATCGTGCCGCAGTTCTGGCAGATGAATTGTGTTCTGGCCTTGGCCATCAAATGCTGCTTTCGGTAAAATCTTCAGGCGCAATGTCCTGTCGTCCATGAAGGATTCGCACAACATGAATGTTGTTCTCTTCCAACAGGAAATAAATGCATCGATTTCGATAGGGCACTGCTTTCAACCCCGCAAGCAACCAATCCCTCGGGCTTCCGGAAAACCCGGAGCGAGCGATTGATTCTATTTTGGCATTGATTTGCCGCAGGAGCCTATTCGCGGCAATCGGATCGTCGTCCGCTATGTACTCATACATAGACAGCAGATCGTCGATCGCGCGTTGGGAGAGGCGAACCTTACGGGCGAGAATCAGCGTTTCTCCGCGGATCTCTGTATGATGTGGGCCGTCAGGTCGTCAGCACTGGAAAATTCCATGAATCTTCCTGCTGCAAAGTCGTCTTCGCCTTCCTGGATCAGCGCCCGCAATTTCGCAATTTTGGCCTCGCGCTTGCGAAGAAGCCTCAGCCCAGCGCGAACCACCTCGTCGGCGTCCTTGTAGGAGCCGGATTTCACCTGCTCTTCGATGAAGGCATTCTCGGTTTCATCCAGATGAATGATGGCCATCACAAATCTCCTGTCGCCACCGTCATATAACATCGGGCGGAGAATATTCCTACTCCTCGGAGATATAGCGCCGATGATGGCGCAGCCCCATGCCGGTCAGCATTTCATAGCCGATCGTGCCTGCAGCCCGAGCCGCGTCGTCGACCGCAATGTTGCTGCCGAAGAGTTCGACATAGTCCCCGGCGTGCACCAAATCGTCCGGCACATCGGTGACGTCGAAGATGGTCATGTCCATGGTGATGCGGCCGGCGACCGGAACGCGGTAACCGGCGACAAACCCCTGTCCGCCGGGCAGTCCGGTCTGCCGCAAGGGCACTCCGCCGCTCGAAAGGCTGCGCATGTAGCCGTCGGCATAGCCCGCGGATACCACGGCCAGGCGGCTATCCCTGGTGAATTGCATCGCGCGGCCATAGCTGACCGTCTCCCCGGCCTTGACTTCGCGAACCTGAATAATCCGGGCTTCGGCGCTGACGACGGGGCGCATCGGATTTGCCATCCCGTTGACCGCTTCGCCGCCATAAAGCGAGATGCCTGGGCGGGTTAGGTCGAAATGGTAATCCGATCCAAGAAAAATCCCGGCTGAAGCCGCCAAACTTGAATCGATGCCTTCGAAAGCCGTGCTAACCCGCCGGAAAGACTCAAGCTGTTGCCGGTTCATGGGGGAGGAGGGCTCGTCGCCACAGGCAAGGTGGCTCATGACCAGCACCGGCGAGAAGCTCGCGGGCCGCGAAACATCGTCGGCGAGCGCAATGGCGTCTTCGACCGTCAGTCCCAGCCGATTGAAGCCGGTGTCGACCTGGAGCGCGCAGGGGTAGTCGCCGTAATCTGAAAGAACCGCCATCCAGAACGCCAGCTGTTCGTCGGACGAGATCACTGGGACGAGGTCGTTTTCAAAGAACAGCCGCTGCATTCCCGGCCAGATGCCGGCAAGAACGAAGATGCGGGCATCCGGCGCATAGAGCCGGAGCGTCACTCCTTCGTCCGCCGTGGCAACGAAGAAATCGCGGGCACCGGCCAGGTACAGCGCCTCGCCGGCGTCTTCGATGCCAATTCCATAGGCATCAGCCTTGACCACCGCCGCAGTGCGGGCGCTGCCGGAACGGCGGGACATGTCGCGCCAGTTTTCGACGAGCGCTCCAAGATCGACAGTCAGCCGTAGCCCGGCGGTTTCGAAGGCGTCGTAGGTGTCGTCGAACTCGTCGGGAATGTCAGTCATGGAACCGCCGTGAATAAAAAGGGCCGGAGAGGGGATGCTTCTCCGGCCAAAGTAAAGCGTATAGAAGTCAAGAGAAAGGCTGTGGCACCATGTCAGCGCCACGCTATCGCGATTTTCTCAATGCTCCTCGTATTGGATGAAGGATGAATCGGCGAGATCGGCAAAACGGGTGAACTCCGCCTGGAAGCCCATTCTCACGGTTCCGGTCGGGCCGTGACGCTGCTTGGAGATGATGACATCAGCCGTTCCCTTGACCTTTTCGAACAGCGCCTCCCACTCGGCATATTTCGGATCGGCGGGGTCGCGCGGCTCGGAATTCTTCACGTAATATTCCTCGCGGAACACGAACAGCACGACGTCCGCATCCTGCTCGATCGAACCTGATTCGCGAAGGTCGGAGAGCTGTGGACGCTTGTCATCGCGATTTTCGACCTGGCGCGACAGCTGCGACAAGGCGATGATCGGAACGTTCAGTTCTTTGCCAAGCGCCTTCAGCCCCGTGGTGATCTCGGTGACTTCCTGCACGCGGTTCTCGCTCGCCTTCTTGGAGCCGGTCATCAGCTGGATATAGTCGATGATCAGCACATCGAGGCCACGCTGGCGCTTCAGGCGCCGGGCACGCGCCGCAAGCTGGGCGATCGAGATGCCACCGGTCTGGTCGATGTAGAGCGGCACCTTCTGCATCATCATCGAGCAGGCGACCAGCTTTTCGAAATCTGCGTCGTTGATGTCGCCGCGGCGGATCTTCGAGGAGGAGACTTCCGTTTGCTCGGAGATGATACGGGTTGCCAGCTGTTCCGACGACATTTCCAGCGAATAGAAGCCGACCACGCCGCCGTTCTTGGCTTTAGTCGATCCGTCCGGCTGAACTTCGCCTTCATAGGAGGCGGCGATGTTATAGGCGATATTGGTGGCAAGCGATGTCTTGCCCATGCCGGGACGACCGGCAAGGATGATCAAGTCCGAGCGCTGCAACCCGCCCATCTTGCTGTCGAGCGAATGAATGCCTGTGGAAATGCCCGAAAGCCCGCCATCACGTTCCTTGGCGACCGCCGCCATGTCGATCGCCATCGCCACGGCATCGTTGAAGGACTGGAAGCCGCCGTCGTAACGCCCGTTTTCGGCGAGTTCGAACAGCCGCCGTTCCGTATCCTCGATCTGCGTCTGGGGCGGCATGTCGAGCGGCGCGTCATAGGCGATATTGACGACGTCTTCGCCGATGGTGATCAGCGCCCGGCGGAGCGCCAGATCGTAGATCGCCCGGCCGTAGTCTTCCGCATTGATGATCGACACCGCTTCGGCGGCAAGACGCGCCAGATATTGCGCCACCGTCATGTCGCCGACTTTCTCGTCGGCTGGAAGGAAGGTCTTGATCGTCACGGGATTGGCGATTTTGCCCATGCGAATGATGTCGCCGGCAACTTCGAATATCTTCCGGTGCAATGGCTCGTAGAGGTGGACGGGCTTCAGGAAGTCAGAGACGCGGTAGTAGGCATCGTTGTTGACGAGAATGGCACCGAGCAGGGCCTGCTCCGCTTCGATATTGTTCGGAGCTTCGCGGTAGTGCTGCTCTGGCGGAGCAATGGCGGCGATTTTTCGCGCTGCTTCGTTCATCGTCTTCCGTTTCTTATCCTAGTGTTTTTTCTGGTGCGAGGTGTGCGTCCATCCTGCGTTCGGGTCAATGGCGATGGACCGAGAGTTCATCGCCTGGAGCTAATTCGTCCGAGCTATGCACGTTGTTCCACTCATCCACAGGGTCATCGGTGTTTTGCGAAAAAAGCCTGTTGTGGCCTTGGTGCAACGAATCACCACGCGCGACTCACTCTTGGAATTTGTCGGATGCTAGCCTAGCGTTCGCTTCCATGCCATATGCTGTCCTCCTGGAAACCTTGCATTGAAAACAACAGGCAACCGGTTTACATCGTCTGGAATAAATTAGCATGCTAATCATATGAAACGACATTGATGTCCAAGACACCGACAAATCGCGAGCTGTTCGACGAGTTCTCCGCTTTCAACAGAAAGCTCAGGGCGGGCTTTGATGCGCTGGTGCGGGAACGCGGCATGACGCTGGCTCGGGCCCGGGTGTTTTTCGCCCTCTCGAAGAGGGACGGCATCAACCAGCGGGAGCTTGCGGACGAGCTGGAACTCGAGACGCCGACGCTGGTCCGCATCCTTGACGCGATGGAAGCGCAGAAATTCATCGAGCGGCGCAGTACGCAGACCGATCGTCGCGCCAAGCAGATCCACACGACGGAAGCCGGAAAAGTGATCGCGGCCGAGATCGACGCCCTTGCGACGCGCGTTCGAGGGGAGATAATGGATGGAATATCGGACGAGGATGCAGCGGTGACCCTCAAGGTCATCCGAATGATGGCCGCAAACTTGCAGACGGTGGTCAAAGGCTGAGGTCGAGCATGAGCGCTGAACAGGCCCGGATCGACGAAGTCTCCACTGGAGAGGCGGAAGCGACCGCGCCGCAGGAGCCGATCCCGGCGCCGGCAACGCCCGCCGCTCCGCCCATGCCCTGGTGGATGTCGCTGTGCTACATTCTCGCCTCGGTGATGTTCTTCCTGACCCAGGGGCTCGGGCTGAACCTTGCGCTTGCCAATCTCACCCAGATCCAGGGTACCATCGCCGCGACGACCACGGAATCGGCCTGGCTATCGGCGGCCTACATGGCGCCGAATGTCAGCCTCGCGATCGGCCTCGTCAAAATCCGCATGCAGTACGGCGTGCGCAATTTCGCCGAGATCAGCATCATCGGCTTCGTTGTCGCCTCGCTGCTCAATCTGTTCGTCTCCGACCTGCAGTCGGCAATTGTTGTCCGATTTTTGAGCGGCATTGCCGGCGCGCCGCTGTCGACGCTCGGCTTCCTCTATATGCTTGAGGCATTTCCGCCGGCGAAGAAGCTGACGGTCGGCGTCAGCCTTGCGATGATGAACACGACGCTTGCAGCACCCATTACCCGGCTTGTCTCGCCGGCGCTGCTGGATTTCGGGGAATGGCGCGGGCTGTACACGCTGGAGATGGCTCTCGCGCTTCTGGTGATGCCGATCATCTACCTGCTGCCGTTAACCGCGCCGCCGCGGGTCAAGGTGATCAATTTTGGCGATATCGGCAGCTATCTGCTGATTGCCATCGGCTTCGGCTGCCTCGCCATCATACTTTCTGTGGGCAGGGTCTATTGGTGGCTTGAGGTGCCCTGGCTCGGTGTCCTGCTGGTGGTCTGCATCGTGACGCTGATGCTCGCTGTGCTGATGGAGCTCAACCGCCCAACGCCACTGATCGACGTGCGCTGGCTTTTGTCACGAGAGAACCTGCTCTTGACCGGCATATTGCTCGTCTTCCGCATGATCGCCGCGGAGCAGACCTCGATCATCATGTTGCTGTATCAGAATATCGGGCTGCTCTACGACCAGCTGCAAACACTCTACTGGATCATCTTGAGTTTCTCCATCATTGGCGGGCTCATCTGCGCCGCCTTGATGAACCTCGGATATGGCTGGCAGATTCAGTTCGTGGCGCTGATCATGATGGCAACGGGCTCCTTTATGGACAGCCAGCTGACGACGTTTACCCGTCCCGACCAGATGTATCTGAGCCAGGCATTGGTCGCGGCAGGTGCAGCACTCTTCCTGCCACCGTCGATGTCGATCGGTTTTCGCGCTGCCTTCGCCAAGGGTCCGCCATATCTCGTCACCTTTTTCGTGATCTTCCTGTTTACCCAGAGCATCGGTGGCCTGGTGGGCACGGCCTTCTACGGCACACTGGTCACCATCCGCGAAAAGTTTCACTCGGGCGTGCTCGTCGAACACGTGCTGCTGACCGATCCGATCGTTGCGCAGCGCGCCGCTCAACTGGCGGCAGGCTACGGAAAGGTGATCGGCGATAGTGTTCTTCTGAATGGCGAGGGCGTGGCGCTGCTCGGCCTGCAGGTCACCCGCGAGGCCTATACGCTCGCCTATGGAGACGCCTTTTTCACAGCCGGCGTCATCGCCCTGATGGCGCTTGCCTGCCTGATTATTCATCTTGTTTTCCAGGCCTTTAGCGCCCGTCGCTCCGATCCGGCGCCTGCAATCGCGTCCAACCCTTGAGGAAATGAAGTCGCTCCATGTCGAAGCTCGTCCGTTCCCCCATCGAAGTCGTGGCAGCCCTTGCGGGCGTCGGAGGCGTCATGTTGGTGCTCTACGCCTGGCACCTGCCGCCCTTCAAGACCTCCGTCGAAACCACCGACGATGCATATGTCAAAGGCTACGTCACCATCATCAGTCCGCAGGTCAACGGCTACATCACCGAAGTGCCGGTCAAGGACTATGAGACGGTCACGCAGGGACAGGTGCTCGCAAGGATTGACGACCGCATCTATTCGCAGAAGCTTGCCCAGGCTCACGCGACGCTGGACGGGCAGAAGGCGGCGCTCGCCAACTCGCGCCAGCAGGAACTTGCCGCGCAGGCAGGCATCGCCTCGAGCCAAGCACAGATCGACAGCGCCAATGCCGGCCTGAAGCGCGCGCAGCTCGCCTGGGATCGCATCGACACACTGGTCCACAAGGGCGTGTCGACCACCAGTGATTCCGAGACGGCGCAGGCGGCGCTCGAGCAGGCGAAGGCCTCCGTCAACCAGGCCCAGGCAGCACTTGAGGTCTCGCGGCAGAACCTGACGACGATCATCGTCAACCGCGCCTCCCTGGAGGCCGGCGTCAGCGGCGCGGAAGCTCTGGTGCAACTCGCCGACATCGATCTGCAGAATGCCACGATCAGCGCGGCCACGGCCGGGCGTGTCGGCGAAGTCGGCGTCCGCCTCGGCCAGTATGTCACCCCGGGTACGCAGCTCATGGCCCTGGTGCCCAGCGACGTCTGGGTCATCGCCAATTTCAAGGAGACGCAGCTCGACGGCATGAAGATTGGCCAGCCGGTGTCGGTCTACGTGGACGCACTCGAACACCAGCGGCTGAATGGCCATGTCGAACGATTCTCGCCGGCTGCGGGCTCCGAATTTGCCGTGATCAGGGCCGACAACGCCACCGGCAATTTCACCAAGATCGCCCAGCGTGTCGGCGTCCGCGTCTCGATCGACGCCGGCCAGCCATTGGCAGCCAGCCTCACCCCCGGCCTTTCTGTCGTTGTGTCAGTGGATAAGAATTCCAAGCCGCAACCACCGGCCACTCCAACGCAGTAGCCGATTTCCGGGAGGCGGAGGCTCGGCGAACACAGAGCAAGCGGCCCCCTCATCCGGCGCTGCACGCCACCTTCTCCCCGCTGGGGAGAAGGGGAGCAAGCCGCAAAAGCGAAAGTGGCTGATTCCCCCTTCTCCCCTCGGGGAGAAGGTGCCCGAGGGGCGGACGAGGGGTGGCTCGACGAACACAAAGCAAGCCGCAATTCACAAGAGCAAGTTCAGGCGACGGACGCAAAAAACCCGGACCTTGCGATCCGGGTTTCGATTTCGCAATAAAGCGAAAGCTGCTTATTCGTCTTCGGCGTTGCCGTCGGCATCCGGATCGAAGAAGTCTTCAGGACGTAGTGCGTCTTCGTCGACGCCGTAGATCGCGTCGGCCGAAGTGAGGGTCTCGCCCTTCTTCTGGCGGTCTGCTTCTTCAGCCGAACGGGCAACGTTGAGTTCGATCGAGATTTCGACTTCGCCGTGAAGAGCGATGACGACGTTGTGCAGGCCGATGGCCTTGATCGGCGTGTTCAGGTGAACCTGGTTACGGCCGATGTTGAAGCCTTCTGCAGCGAGGATTTCGACGACGTCGCGGGCAGCGACCGAGCCGTAGAGCTGGCCGGTTTCGCCTGCAGAGCGCACGACGTTGAAGGACTTGCCTTCGAGAACGTCGGCAATCTTCTGGGCTTCGCTCTTGCGTTCCAGGTTGCGGGCTTCGAGCGTCGAGCGTTCGGCTTCGAAGCGGGTCTTGTTGGCGGCGTTGGCGCGAAGCGCCTTGCCGAGCGGCAGCAGGTAGTTACGGGCAAAGCCGTCGCGAACCTTGACGACTTCGCCCATCTGGCCGAGCTTCGGTACGCGTTCGAGAAGAATGACTTGCATCTTGGTGTCCTTTCGATTTTTTAAGGTTTGATATCGGGTTGTTTCGAGGCATCCACATCCTTGTTCGGGGTCAGCGCGATCGCTTTGCGCGTGTCGGACAGGCCAAGAACGAGGATGAATAGGGTCGGCAGGACCATGGTCGCTGCCAGGTAGCAGATGACGAGAACAGGCAGGCGCCAGTCCTTGCCGCGGGTGCGGTAGTGCAGGGCGGCAAAACCGGAGATCAGGAAGCCGGCACCGAAGGCGCCGAAAACGGTCGCACCGATCATTGCCGGTATGCCGCCGGCAAAGCAGGCGACAAGGCCGGCCAGGAACACGAAGATTGCGTTCCGGTTCATCCTCAGCGCCGACGGAATGTCTTCGCGTGGCCGGAAATTGCTGCCCGAGGCCGTAACGATCCGGCTCGCGATATAATAGGCTGCAAAGAGCATGACGACCCAAAGCCCAGCCTGCAGGGCAGGCAACATCAGCACGATCAGCGACTTGGTCTGTGCCGTCGCCGAGGGATCGGGCGTGAAGGAGGGTTCCTGCGCCTGCACCGCGCTCATCAGGGCATCGACCATCTGGTTGGTCAGATCAGGGCCATAGCCGATCATGATGCCGACGACGATGACGGCAACCGTCACCAGGGCGCAAAGCTGTACGACGATATCGGAGAGCGGGTACCAGGCGGTAAGATGGTCGGGGCCGCCGAGTTCGGACGCCGGACGCGCGAGGTTCGCCAGATGGCTGAGCCAGCCGGCAGGTGCCAGCGTCACCAGCGTCATGACCAGGGCAAAGGCCGGGGAGATGGCCACCGCACCAAGGACAAAAGCCGTAACGATCGAGACGATCGCGGCGATGTTTCCCCAGCCGAGGCCGGCAATCAGGATAGGAAGAGCGGACGCTGCATAGAGAACCGCGCTGAAAGACGGCTGCGCGTTCGCACCCAGCACGAGCAGGGTAGCGGTGAGACCGGCAAGCGCGCCGATCATGAGCAGTCTCGGGTTCAGTTTCTTCACGGTCGCTGTCCTGCTTGATCAAGCAGTTAGAGGACATCTCCTGAATCAATCTCTCAGGAAACAAGTCCCCAACATGGGGTTTCACCCGGGATCGCGTTCAAGCCGAAGCTTTGCGACATACCCTGGCATCGAGGTTTCCGATCCGCGCCCACCGCGAAAGGGAGAAGGGAAGGCATCGCTGCCTCCCCCCGTATTGATTACTGATCGAAGCCGATTAGGCGACGACGTAAGGCAGCAGGCCGAGGAAGCGGGCGCGCTTGATCGCCTGGGCGAGTTCGCGCTGCTTCTTCTGGGAAACGGCCGTGATGCGGGAAGGAACGATCTTGCCGCGCTCGGAAATGTAGCGCTGCAGGAGGCGAACGTCCTTGTAGTCGATCCGCGGTGCATTTGCGCCCGAGAACGGGCAGGTCTTGCGACGGCGATGGAACGGACGACGGACCGGAGCGGAGGAAACTTCAGACATCTCAGATCTCCCTTAAACGCGATCTTCGCGCGGACGGCGCGGACGGTCTTCACGATCACCACGATCCGGGCGCGGGCCACGGTCGCCGAAGCCACCACGATCCGGACGGTCGCCATCACGACGCGGACGATCGTCACGGTCGCGCTTCTGCATCATGGCAGACGGGCCTTCCTCGTGCTTTTCGACGGCAATCGTCATGTAGCGCAGAACGTCTTCGCTGATGCGCATCTGACGTTCCATTTCCTGCACGGCGGCAGGAGGAGCGTCGATGTCCATCAGGGCGTAGTGAGCCTTGCGGTTCTTGTTGATACGGTACGTCAGGGACTTGAGGCCCCAGTTCTCGATACGCCCGACTTTGCCACCGTTAGCTTCGATGACACCCTTGTACTGTTCTACGAGGGCATCGACCTGCTGTGCGGAAACGTCCTGTCGGGCAAGGAATACATGTTCGTAAAGAGCCATGATGAGCTTTGCCTTTCTTGCGTTTGTGAAACCCGGGATCCAGCGGCTAAGCCTCAACGACTGCTCCTGAGAGGGTTGAACCCCAAGCAAGAAAGCGTTGTTCCGAGACGGTCGAGAGCGGAGACACGGGAGGCTGGAACGCTGCCGTTCCGAACGATCTCCGCAATGGAAACCGGCCCTCCGTTCAGCCACCAGCCAGAAGACCGGGTTTGCGAACAGGGCGGCTTATACGGGTTTTTCGCGGAAACGCAAGCACGCCGCCGCAACTATTCCAACCCAAAGAGGTCACATCGGCATAGGATAGAGCCGGTGAACCTTCTCTATTTCGGCAAGGACGTCGGCGGAAAGCGTCAGATCGACGGCCCCCAGATCGATCTTGAGCTGATGCATCGATGTCGCGCCGATGATGACCGAGGCCATGAAGGGCTTCGTCAGGCAATAGGCAAGCGCCATGGCCGACGGATCGAGACCGTGCCGTCCGGCGATATCGAGATAGGCCTTGACCGGCGGCTCCTGCAGCGGCTGCAGCCGTCCGCCGATATCGCGGTTGATCGACCCGCGCGAACCCGCCGGCCGCTCGCCGCCGACATACTTGCCGCTGAGAATGCCGCCGGCCAGTGGCGAATAGGCGAGCAAGCCGACGTGCTCGTAGTGCGAAAGCTCGGCCAGATCGAGGTCGAAGTGACGATAGAGCAGGTTGTATTCGTTCTGTGTCGAGGCGATGCGCGGCAGGCCCTTCTGCTCGGCGATCGTCAAGTACTTCTGGATACCCCAGGTCGTCTCGTTGGAAAGGCCGACGGCACGAACCTTGCCGGCCTTGACCAGCTCACCCATCGTCTCGAGGATATCGGTGATATTGGCGACCGCCATTTCGCGATCCTGCGTGAGGGGATTGTAGTGCCAGCTTTGGCGAAAGTGGAAATGGCCGCGGTTCGGCCAGTGGACCTGGTAGAGATCGATGTAGTCGGTCTTCAGCCGCTTCAGGCTGGCGTCGATCGCTGCCCGGATATTGACGGCATCGGCGCCTTCGCCGTTGCGCAAGTAACCGCGACCTTTACCGGCGACCTTGGTGGCAAGGACGATATCGCGGCGCCTGCCGGTCTTTGCAAACCAGCTGCCGATGTATTCCTCGGTGCGGCCTTGCGTTTCCTCAGATAGCGGGGTGGTCGGATAAAGCTCGGCCGTGTCGACGAAGTTGACGCCTTTTTCGACGGCGTAATCGAACTGCTCGTGGGCTTCTGCTTCGGTGTTTTGCGAGCCCCAGGTCATGGTGCCGAGGCAAATTTCTGAAACCGCAATCTCGCTGCGGCCTAAGTGGTTATACTTCATTGGGAAACCTTGGTGCTGGCGGGACGGGCGGGCTTGGAAGGAAGTCGCGAATTTAGGACGGAATTGAGCAAGCGCAAGAGGAAAATCCCCGCTCTTCGCAGCCGCAAAAGCCTGGGTATGCAGGGGAGGCGCTATTGACTCCCGCACAAAGAATGTCAATTGGGGAGCAAACCGCAAGGGAAACCAGATATACATGACCGTTGCTTTCACATTCCCCGGCCAGGGCAGCCAGACTGTCGGCATGGGCAAGGACCTCGCTGAAAACTTTGCCGAGGCTCGCGCCGTATTCGCCGAAGTCGACGAAGCGCTAGGTGAGACTCTTTCCGAGACGATCTTCAATGGTCCGGAAGACAAGCTGACCTTGACCGCCAATGCCCAGCCGGCGCTGATGGCCGTGTCGATTGCGGTCCTGCGTGTCCTGGAAGCCAAGGGTCTCGACCTGAAGACAAAGGTCTCCTTTGTGGCCGGTCATTCGCTAGGCGAGTATTCGGCGCTCTGTGCCGCCGGCACGTTTTCGCTGGCCGATACCGCGCGTCTTCTGCGCATCCGCGGCAATGCTATGCAGGCGGCGGTTCCGGTCGGAGCCGGCGCCATGGCTGCGATCATTGGCCTCGAACACGTCGACGTCGTCGCGATCTGCGAGGAGGCATCGTCGCTGGGCAGCTGCCAGATCGCCAACGACAATGGCGGTGGCCAGTTGGTCATATCGGGCGAGAAGGCAGCAGTCGAAAAGGCAGCGTCGCTCGCAACCGACAAGGGTGCCAAGCGCGCCATCCTGCTGCCTGTTTCCGCGCCTTTCCATTCAGCATTGATGCAGCCGGCCGCCGACGCCATGCGGGAGGCTCTCGCGGGTGTATCGAAGAAGAACCCCGTCGTCCCGTTGATTGCCAATGTCCGCGCGGCCCCCGTGACCGATGCGGACGAGATCGCCAAGCTGCTCGTCGAGCAGGTCACCGGCCAGGTACGCTGGCGCGAGACGATCGAATGGTTCGCCGCCAACAATGTGACAACATTGTATGAGATCGGCGCTGGCAAGGTGCTGACGGGTCTTGCCCGGCGCATCGACAAATCGGTAACCGGTATCTCGGTGAATGCGCCTGCCGATGTCGATGCGGCTATCGCTGGACTGATCGCCTGAGCGGCGAGTGTGGCAACGCACGAATATGCAAGAACGAGGGAAACGCACATGTTTGATTTGACCGGCCGCAAGGCACTGGTAACCGGGGCATCCGGCGGGATCGGCGAAGAGATCGCGCGCCTTCTGCACAAACAGGGCGCAATCGTCGGCCTGCACGGCACGCGCGTCGAAAAGCTGGAGGCGTTGGCGGCTGAACTCGGAGACCGGGTCAAGCTTTACCCGGCCGACCTTTCGGACCGTGACGCCGTCAAGGCGCTTGGCATCAAGGCCGAAGCCGAGCTCGAGGGCGTCGACATCCTGGTCAACAATGCCGGCATCACAAAGGACGGCTTGTTCGTCCGGATGAGCGACGAGGACTGGGACAATGTGATCGAGGTGAACCTCACCTCCGCCTTCCGGCTGACCCGCGAACTGACGCATCCGATGATGCGCCGCCGCTATGGCCGCATCATCAACATTACCTCTGTTGTCGCCGTCACCGGCAACCCGGGCCAGGCGAACTACTGCGCTTCCAAGGCCGGCATGATCGGCTTCACAAAGTCGCTGGCCGCTGAAATTGCGACCCGCAATGTGACTGTCAATTGCGTTGCACCGGGGTTCATCGAATCTGCCATGACCGGCAAGCTGAACGACAAGCAGAAGGAAGCAATCATGGGAGCGATCCCCATGCGACGCATGGGCGCAAGCGCCGAGATCGCCGCAGCCGTTGCCTATCTTGCTTCCTCCGAAGCCGGTTATGTGACGGGCCAGACCTTGCACGTCAACGGCGGCATGGCCATGATCTAAAATGGCAATTTGCTTTTGAAGGGCATTTTCCCTGCAAACGCATGTTGACCAACCCGGTGCTGTCGATTTTCTGGCTTTGCGACAGAGTTAAACCGTGTTAAGCGGGCCATGGCTGTGAACAGTCGTCCCGAAAAATACAGGCGGGCCGTGTCGTTTTTTGTTAAGCGGCAGAGCCTGTTTGAAGGCCGGGTTGAACGAGTTTGCCAATGGCGCCGATAGTAAGGGCGCTGCAGGTTTTAAACAGGGTAGGGATGTCAAACGGCATTCTGATCAGGACATAAGGTCGAGGAAACCGACATGAGCGATATCGCAGAACGCGTGAAGAAAATTGTAATTGATCATCTTGGCGTCGACGCCGACAAGGTTGTTGAAGGCGCCAGCTTCATCGACGACCTCGGTGCGGACTCGCTCGACACCGTCGAACTGGTCATGGCCTTCGAAGAAGAGTTCGGCGTTGAAATTCCTGATGATGCCGCCGACAGCATCCTCACGGTTGGCGACGCTGTAAAGTTCATCGAAAAAGCTCAGGCCTAATCTTTTCTATTCATAAGAGGGCGGGCTCCTAGAGTCCGCCCTTTTTCGTCCGGTTGCGCCGGATCTGAATTTGCCTACGCATGGCATGCAAGAAGACGGGGGGCTGCGGGCGATGAGACGTGTCGTTATCACCGGTACCGGCATGGTATCACCTTTGGGATGCGGCACCGAGGTGTCGTGGCAGCGGTTGATCGCAGGCCACAACGGCGCACGTCTCGTAACCGAATTCGAAGTCTCGGATCTTCCAGCCAAGATCGCCTGCCGTATTCCGGTCGGCGACGGCACCGACGGCACCTTCAATGCCGACGACTGGATGGAGCCGAAGGAACAGCGCAAGGTCGATCCCTTCATCCTCTACGGCATGGCAGCCGCCGACATGGCACTGGCCGACGCCGGCTGGCATCCGAAGACCGACGAAGACCAGATCGCTACGGGCGTGATGATCGGCTCCGGCATCGGCGGCCTGGAGGGCATCGTCGAAGCGGGCTATACGCTGCGCGACAAGGGCCCCCGCCGCATTTCACCTTTCTTCATTCCCGGCCGCCTGATCAATCTTGTCTCGGGTCAGGTATCGATCCGTCACAAGCTGCGCGGCCCGAACCATGCCGTCGTCACAGCCTGTTCCACCGGCGCGCACGCAATCGGCGATGCCGCCAGGTTTATCGCATTCGGCGACGCCGACGTCATGGTGGCAGGCGGGGCCGAGGCTCCGGTCTGCCGCATATCGCTCGCGGGCTTTGCCGCCTGCAAGGCACTGTCGACCCAGCACAACGACGACCCCCAGAAGGCCTCGCGCCCCTACGACCGCGACCGCGACGGTTTCGTCATGGGCGAAGGAGCAGGTATCGTTGTTCTCGAAGAGCTGGAGCACGCAAAGGCCCGTGGCGCCAAGATCTACGCCGAGGTTGTCGGCTACGGTCTTTCTGGCGACGCCTACCATATCACCGCCCCGTCGGAAGACGGCGACGGCGCCTTCCGCTGCATGACGTCGGCGCTGAAGCGCGCCGGATTGACCGCAGCCGATATCGACTACATCAACGCGCACGGCACATCGACGATGGCGGATACGATCGAGCTCGGGGCTGTCGAGCGTCTCGTCGGTGACGCGGCCTCGAAGATCTCCATGTCGTCTACCAAGTCGGCGACGGGCCATCTCCTTGGCGCTGCCGGTGCCATCGAGGCGATCTTCGCAGTCCTGGCGATCCGCGACAATATCGCCCCGCCGACGCTCAATCTCGACAACCCGGAGCGGGAGACGGCGATCGATCTCGTGCCTCACAAGGCTCGTAAACGGGAAATAAACGTGGCCCTATCGAACTCGTTCGGTTTCGGCGGTACCAACGCTTCGCTTGTTCTGCGACGCTATGAGGCTTAACAACAGTTTCTGATCGATCGAAGGCGAGGGTTCGGCTGGACCCAGCACTGTCTTTTGAACCTGTTTTCTGCCGCATTGCTTGGCAAAAATCAGGCGACGACAAGATGAAGGGATTGCCGGTGAACGACACGAACCAGAACGGCGAGGCTGCCGGCGGCAGCGATGGCCAGCCGTCGCAGAAGGGGCCGATCATCCCGAAGTCGGCCAACGAAGCGTTGCGCCCGGAGCGCGTTCCCGAGCCGCCGCGGCGCTCCCGCAAGGCTCGCGGCCAGATCGTCATCTTCCTGAATTTCCTGATGACGCTGGTGGTGTTCGTCTTCGCGCTCGCGATCGTCGGTTTCTACTATGCGATTTCGACCTACCAGGCGCCGGGACCGCTGACGACGAATACCAATTTCATCGTGCGCGGAGGAGCAGGCCTCGCCGAGATCTCCACGCGGCTGGAAGCCAACAACATCATCTCCGACGCCCGTATCTTTCGCTACTTGACTGCTACCCACCTGCGAGAAGGGGACACGCTCAAGGCGGGCGAATATGAGATCAAGGCCGGCGCCTCGATGAACGACATCATGGAACTGATGAAATCAGGCAAGTCGATCCTCTATTCGGTGTCCATGCCCGAAGGTCTTACCGTTCGGCAGATGTTCAACAAGCTGCAGGCCGACCCGATACTCGAAGGCGACCTGCCGTCGGCCTTGCCGACGGAGGGCACCCTCAGGCCCGACACCTATAAATTCTCCCGCGGGACCAAGCGCTCCGAAATCGTCGAGCAGATGGCCGGCGCCCAGCAGAAGCTCGTCGACCAGATCTGGGAAAAGCGCGATCCGGACCTGCCGATATCGAGCAAGCAGGATTTCGTCATCCTGGCGTCGATCGTCGAGAAGGAAACCGGGCTCGCGGACGAACGCGCCCATGTGGCATCGGTTTTCCTCAACCGGCTCAACAAGAACATGCGGCTGCAATCCGATCCAACCATCATCTACGGTTTGTTTGGCGGCGACGGCAAGCCGACGGATAGGCCGATCTTTCAGTCGGACCTGAAGAAAGAAACGCCTTACAACACCTACATCATCAGGGGACTGCCGCCGACGCCGATCGCCAATCCGGGCAAGGACGCGCTTGAAGCTGTCGCCAACCCCTGGAAGAGCCAGGACCTTTATTTCGTTGCCGACGGCTCCGGCGGCCACGTCTTTGCCGCTACTCTGGAAGAGCACAATGCCAACGTGAAGCGCTGGCGCAAAACCCTGGCCGAGAAAGGACAGGACTCGACCAATCTTGCAGTCGACGGCCAGCCCGACGACAATACACCTACGAGCGGCGGCACGACCCCGCAGAAGAAGAAGACGAACTGAACGAAAGATCGGAGGCTCGCATGGCTCTACAGTCCATGACTGGTTTCGCCCGGCGCGAAGGAACGAGCGGGCGCCATCGCTGGGCATGGGAGCTACGGTCGGTCAACGGCAAGGGGCTCGATCTCCGCCTGCGATTGCCGCCGGGCCTCGAGCGACTGGAGGCGGACATCCGCCACCTTGCCTCCGACCATTTCTCCCGCGGCAACATCCAGGCCGGCCTCTCGCTCTCCTTGGGCGAAAATCGCTTTGAAGCCGTGATCAACCAGGATGCTCTGGCAGCGGTGCTTGCCTTGCGTGACCAGCTGGCCGGTGTCGTCGACCCTGCACCGCTCAAGCTCGATACGCTGCTCTCCATCCGCAGCATCGTCGAGTTTCGCGAGGCGGAAGACAGCGAGGACGTGATCGCGGCCCGCGACGGCGACATCATGGCGGGTTTGGAGGGCGCGCTCTTCGATCTGCAGACGATGCGCCAGCAGGAAGGGCGCGCGCTCGGTCATATTCTGCTCGACCAGGTCGAGACCATCGAGACGCTGACGGCCACGGTGGAAAGCGATCCCTCGCGCTCGCAAGCGGAGATCGCCTCGAAGCTGGCAGCGCAGATCGCGGTATTGATGGAAGCAGCACCTGGGCTCGATCGCGATCGGCTGTATGCCGAAGCGGCGCTGCTCGCCACCCGTGCGGATCTGCGAGAGGAGATCGACAGGCTGAAGGCGCATGTCGCCGCAGCTCGCGACCTGATTGCCAAGGGCGGTCCCGTCGGCCGCAAGCTCGATTTCCTTGCACAGGAATTTAACCGCGAATCGAATACAATCTGCTCGAAGTCGAATGCCGTTGCGGTTACCGCCGCCGGAATCGAATTGAAGGTGATCATCGACCAGTTCCGCGAACAGGTTCAGAATTTGGAGTAAGGCATGAAATCGGCGACCTCCTCCCCCACCCAGATCGCCCGGCGGGGGCTGATGCTCGTTATCTCCTCGCCATCAGGCGCAGGAAAATCGACCATCGCCCGCACATTGCTGGATATCGACAAGCACGTCAGTCTCTCCGTCAGCGTCACCACGCGCCAGCGTAGGCCGAGCGAGATTGCCGATGTTCACTATCACTTTGTCTCGCCGCGTGAATTTGAACGCCTGCGCGATTCCGATTCGCTGCTGGAGTGGGCGGAAGTGCACGGCAATTTCTACGGAACCCCGCGCGAGCCCGTCGAGACGGCCATGGCCGAAGGTCGCGACATGCTGTTCGACATCGACTGGCAGGGCGCACAGCAGCTGCAGGAGAAAATGTCGGCTGACGTCGTCTCTGTCTTCATTCTGCCGCCGACCATGACCGAACTGCAGTCCAGGCTTCATCGCCGCGCCGAGGATTCGGAAGCGGTGATCGCCACGCGCCTTGCCAATTCCCGCTCCGAGATCGAGCACTGGCGCGAATATGACTACGTCATTGTCAACCAGGACCTGGACGCAGCCTTCGATTCGGTCCAGTCGATCGTCAAGGCCGAACGCCTGCGGCGCGACCGTCGCCACGGCATGTTCGATTTCGTCCGCGGACTGCTGGAAGAGAATCCCAAGCTTTGAGCAATTCCAGCAAAAGTGCGCAGCGGTTTTGCGCCCGGAATTGCGTAAAAACAAAAAGTTAGAGCGTTTTCGCAATTCGAAGAAAAGCGGAAATGCTCTAGAGGCAGTTCGCCAGTCGGCAGAATTCTTCGACCGACAGCGTCTCCGCGCGGCGCGTCGGATCGATGCCGGCCTTGGCGAGCAACGCCTCTCCGCCGAGTGATTTGACGCTCTGGCGCAGCATCTTGCGCCGCTGGCCGAACGCGGCTTCCGTCACCCGTTCAAGCCTGGCGACGGTGCAGGGGATCGGCTGCAGTCTTGGCGTCAGGTGAACCACCGTCGACGTCACCTTCGGCGGCGGCGTGAACGCCTGCGGCGAGATGTCGAAGGCCATGTAGGCCTCCGTTCGCCAGCCGCAGATGACGCCCAGGCGGCCGTAGTGATTGTCATCCTCGCGGGCGACGATGCGCTGCGCCACTTCCTTCTGGAACATCAGCGTCAACGACTGCCAGAATGGTGGCCAGATCGCCGGCAGCAGCCAGTTGATCAGCAACTGCGTCCCGACATTGTAGGGAAGATTGGCGATGACACGAACGGGACCGTCAGTCGCCAGTGCCGCAAAGTCGATCTTGAGCGCGTCGCCTTCGATAACTTCCAGCCGGCCCGGATAGTGATCGGCGATTTCCGCCAGCGCCGGCAGGCAACGCGGATCGCGCTCGATGGCAATGACCTTTTTCGCCCCGAGCGCCAGGATGGCACGCGTCAGGCCGCCGGGGCCGGGACCAACCTCGATCACCGTGACATCATCCAGGGGACCGGCTGTTCGCGCGACCTTCTGCGTCAGGTTGAGGTCGAGGATGAAGTTCTGGCCGAGCGCCTTGCGCGCATCGAGGCCGTGACGCTCGATGACGTCGCGCAGTGGCGGCAGACCGTCGAGTGCGGCCATCAGCGACGGCTTCCAATCGTGCGGCTTATCTCGGCTGCGAGCTTCAGCGACGCGACGAGGCTCTGTTCCTTGGCGATGCCCTTGCCGGCGATGCCGAAGGCCGTGCCATGGTCGGGCGAGGTCCGCACGAAGGGAAGGCCCAGGGTCACGTTGACCGAGTCGTCGAAGCCGAGTGCCTTGGCAGGGATCAGCGCCTGGTCGTGGTACATGCAGATCGCCACATCGTAGCGCTTGCGGGCATCGTCGTGAAACATCGTATCGGCGGGCAGGGGACCGAATGCATCGATGCCCTCGGCCCGTAGCACTTGTATCGCCGGAGCAATGATATCGGCATCCTCCCTGCCCATCGCGCCATTCTCGCCCGCGTGCGGGTTCAGGCCCGCAACCGCCAGCCGCGGCTGATCGATGCCGAACCTGGTTCGCAGATCTGCAGCGGTGATGCGGCAGGTGGCGATGATCAGCTCGACGGTCAACGCCTTCGGCACGTCCTTCAGTGGGATGTGGATAGTCACGGGAATTGCCCGCAACTTCGGCCCGGCCAGCATCATCACCGGAGTGACCGGCCTCCCGGTGGCGCGGCTTGCGAGATCCGCAAGGAATTCGGTATGGCCGGGAAAGCCGAAGCCGGCCTCGTAGAGAACCGATTTGGCGATCGGGTTGGTAACCACCCCGAGCGCTTCGCCGTTGATGCTGAGCGACACCGCGGTTTCGATCGCAGCGATCGTACCGCGGGCGGTCGCAACATGCGGTTCACCGGCAACCACGTCGACGCCGGCCGGAACCGCAAGTACGGGCAGCGCCTCGGCAAAGGCGTCACAGGCATTCGCTGCATCGGCCTGGCGAAGCGGAACAGTGAGACCCAGCTGGCGAGCCCGCACGGCTAGAACTTCGGGGTCACCGACAAACAGGAAAGGTGGCAGGCCGAGCTCCCGGCGGCGCGTCCAGGCGACGAGCGTGATGTCCGGGCCAATGCCCGCAGGGTCGCCCTGTGTCAGGACAAGGGGTCGGGAGAAAAGGGAGGGCATCGCTACTGGATCAACGGTAGACGATCTGCGCCTTTGAACGCAGCTCGTCGAGATATTTCTTGTCGTTGGCGCTGACCTGCTCTTCGCCCTTCTTGCCAAGATCCTCCGCACGGAACACGGCAGCGGCTGCGACGTCGTCGCTGACCTGGCGTTGCGAGCAAATGGCGAGATATTCGACGCCCTGGTCGGTGACCTGCGAAGCCGTCGTATTGCCGTTCGCCTTTTCTACGAGAGGCTTCCACGCTTCCGGAAGATTGGGCGCAAGGACGCGTCCAAGATCACGCACTGAAACATCGTGCATTGTCGCCGCAAAGACCTTGGCCTGGTCGCAACCGGGGAACTTCGAGCGTGACGCTTCCGCCTCGGCCTTACGCTTGCCGGTGATGGCGCCCTTCTTGGCGGCTGGAATGACGAAAATGATCTGCTTGAGAAAATACTCCGTCGTCACCGGCTTGGTCTTTTCTTCCGTCATGCGCTTGACGAGATCGTCATTGGACATGCGGTTGGAACCGTAGCGGGCATTGACGACGCGGGGCCAGCTCATGGACACAGCGATGTAGCTCTTGAAGTGCTCGACGCCGACGCCTGTCTTGTCGAGCACCTGGCTCAGCTGCGCGGTGGTCATCTTGTTGCTGCTGGCAAAACGCGCAAAGGCCGCATCGACCTCCTGCGTCGTCACCGACATGCGTACGCGACTGATTTCCGCGCGCTTCAGCGTTTCGTTGACGAGCTGCTCTTGAGCGGTCTTGTTCAGCTCACCCTTTTGATGCTGCAACTTCAGGAAGTTGGTGCGTTTGGCGATATCGCCGCTGGTGATGATGTTGCCGTCGACGATCACCTTCACGCCGGTGTCCGCCAGCGCCGCGCCGACCTGCGGCCCGACAAAAGTTGCCATTGTCAACGCGATTGCGCCGAGCACGACCGCGCGCATCGGTGTCCTTATAGAAAACATCAACAACTCCTCCGAAAGGTCTTGTCTCGCGCAATGGCATTCCTGATGCCCCTGCACGATGCAGGCGATTTTTTGTGCCATACGTCTACAGCAAGCATGTGGAATTGCACAATCCTTGCGGCGAAACAATGACAGCGTTTTGGGAGGGTTTGGGGCTTCTGCAAGGGGATGACATAGTCGATCGGGTCGAAAATGCCCGATCGACTATTGTTCTCGATCTCAGAACGTCGTGTCGCCGACATTGCCGATGTTGACGTCACCGAGCGTGCGGAATGTCAGGCGCGCGCCGATCGTCCAGTCGCTGGCCGTCTGGTTGGCGGTGTCGCTCTTCGAAAGCCATGCGATGCTGAAGACCGTGCATTCGTCCGAATAGGACATGCCGATACCGCGCCGCGTGACGTTGTTGTTGTTCAAGTCATAGCTGACCGTGCCGAACACAGCCCAATAATCCTTGAAGTTGACCTGCGCACGGGTCTGGATTTCGTCCTGATCCGTCGTGAAGCCATATTCCGGCTGCGCCTTGATATGGGTGTAGGTCACCGATGTCTGGAAATCCGGGTTCGAATAACCAAGTGTCGTGTCGCCGCGATTGAAATCGAAGTCTTTATGGTCGAGGCGGTAGGATCCCGTCAGCGAGATACCTTGCGGTGTGGTCAGGCTTGCCATGGTGACGTAGTCGGAGACGCTGTCCTCAAGGCCTGATTCGGCGCCGGCATTGACGAGGTCGTCGCTGGCGAACGAGTTCTTGCCAGCCACTTGGTAGGATTGGCCGAAGATGCTCTGGATCTGATAGCCGCTGTCGAAGCTGCCGGTATACCGCATGCCGACATTGGCGCGTGTGCCGCCTTCCTCACGGTCGTAGCCGGAAAACTTGTCTCGGCTGAACAGATTGCTCGCATCGAAGACGAAGCTCTGCGCATCCTCGTTCGGCAGACGACCGGCAAGCTGTTCGTCGTTCCGCGCGTAGAACTGTGCGATCGGTTCGAAGACATGCGTGCTGTTGCTTGTCGAGACCAGGATCGGATATTTGGCTTCGAACCCTGCCGTGAGCAGTCCGCGCGTGGCGGTGCTGTTGTCGTCGTAATTACCGTCATAGCTGAAGGCCGAACCGAGGGTACTCGGCGAGTCCATGCCTAGGCCAAAGGCGTCGCCACGCGCAGCCAGAAGCGGCGTGAACAGCAGGCCTTGTTCCGTTGTAAAGGTGCGCTGCCATTGGAGTTCGGCGCTCAGCCGGCTCGTGTCGCCTTTGAGCCCGAGGAAACGATCCTTGCTGGTAAGTGAGCTGAGATCCAGTGCAGAGGCCGTATTGCGGCTGAGGTTGGTGAAGTTCAAGTTCGCGGAGAGCTCGCCGCCGGCGACAGGTTTCGGATCGACATAGTGATAGTCGATAACCGGATAGACGATTGCCTGCTGCTTTTGCGCGACGCTGTTGTTATCGGCGTTCTGCTCTTGGTAATAGAAAGCACGCATATCGAAGTAGTTGCGCTCGCCGATCCCGGTCAAATAGATGTCGTTGGTGTGGGTGCTCTGGCTGAGACCCTCAAGACTGTAGGTGCGGGCGAAGTTGTTGTCGCTCTGCGCCATCACGTCCCAACCAAAGGACCAGCGTGGATTGATCTGGAAATCGCCTTTCGAGGCGATCATGCCACGCGTCGTTGCCTCGGCGTCACTGGTATTTGCGGTAAACGCATCTGGCTTGTTCTGGTCGATACCGGCGGCGCGGATCGTATATGTACCGTTTTCAAGGCGCTGACGGAATTCGCCCTCGAGCAGGAAGCCCTGGGTCGTATATTCGGTCGCGCTCACCGTCGCGTCCATGCTCGGCGAGATGACGTAGTAATACGGAACCTTGACGCCGAAGCCGAGATTCTCGGATACGCTGAAGCTCGGGAACAGGAAGCCGGATTTCCGCTTCACCGTATTGTCGGGAACGACCATCCACGGGATGTAGGCGATCGGCTGCCCGAACAGTTCGAATCTTGCATGCTCGAGCCGGACGGTGTGTGTCACTCCGTCCTGCACGACGCGCTGTGCCTTGACCTGCCACAGCGGCGCCTTGCCAACCTGGGTACAAGGCAGGCAGGCGGTGTAGATGCCCTTGGTCAGGACGATCTGCGTGCCTCCGACGCGCTCGCCCTTCTGGGCGGCCAGACGGGTATTGTCAGGCATTTCGATGCGCATCGCATTGACGAAGCCATCGGAGAAATTGTCGGTGACATCCATGTTGTCACCATACATGCGATTACCGTCGGGGCTGACCAGCTCGATATTGCCGGTTGCCGTCATCCGGCCGGTTTTTTGATTATATTCAACACGTTGGGCTACAAGCTTGTAGCCGCCATAGTTGATCTGCACCGCACCCTTGGCGGTAACGGTCTGGTCGTCCCTATTGTAGATCAGCTCGTTTGACGAAAGAACAAGCTTGGCATCTGCCGGCACCTTGACGTTCATCGATTTCACGGGTGTGCTGTCCTGGCCGTATACGACGGCAGGACTGCTCACGACATACGCACTCAGAGCCGCGCCCGTAAGCAGGGCAGCCATAAGTTTCCTGATAGGTTTGCGGTTCGATACCGCCACTAGCCGTCCTCCTGATGAAGCAGGATCGTCGCTCCGATTGCCAAGGCGACGATCACTGGAATCCAGGTCGCCACAAAGGGGGGAACCACTCCGCTGCTTCCGAATGCTTTTACAAGCACGGTGACAACATAAAGCACGAAGCCTGAGAGGATTCCACCCAGAATCACGGAGCGCGATTGGTTGAATCTACTGAATTTTAGGGACACGGTTGCCGCGATGAGAGTCATTGCTACCAGGAGCAATGGCTGCGACAGCAACGAGTTAAATTGCGTCTCTAACGCCTTGGTTGAGATACCGAAAGACTTTGCAATCGCTATTCGATTAGAAAGATCATAAAAAGCAATGGTTTCAGGCTGCGTCAAACGCTGCGCAACGAAATCCTGTTTCAGATTGGTGCGCACCTGTACCGAGCCCAGGTGCGTCGGGATTTCGCCAGGCCGGCGCTCGACAACAGTCTTAAGCAACCAGTAACCATCTTCCAACTTAGCCGATGCGGCATCCTGCCGGAGCACGATGTCGTTGTGGGAATCGAAGTGGATAAACACCGGGTTTGTCAGCAACATTCCATTCTCGGTAAATGCCTTGGCGCCGATGATGACGTCGTCCCTGCCGCTGATCTGGCGTAGCCATGGGACCGTCAGCGTATTGCGGTAGGACGGGTCGCCGCGCAGGTCGCCTTCCATCGCTTCCGATTGCCTCTGCCCCCAGGCAGCCACGGGATTGAGCGCCAGCATCGTCAGGAGGCCGATCAGGATGGCACCGACCACGAAGGGGGTCATGAACTGCCAGACGGAGATGCCGGCTGCGCGCGCGATCACCAGCTCGTATCGCCTGTTGAGGGCGATCAGAACCGTCATGCCGACAAACAGCGCAATGAACGGTACCGTCTGCTGAATGATCAACGGCAGCCTCACCGCGGTCATCAGCAGGCCGACGCTCACCGAATATCCTGGAAGACCGGCAAGCCGACCGGCGGTTTCGCTGAAGTCGACGAGGAAGACGATCGAGATCACGCCCAGGAAGAACCAGAAGGTGGTGACCATGTAGCGCACGAAGAAATAACGACCGAGCGTACCGAAAATCATGCGCCGCCTCCGGTCGAACTGCCCCGTGCGGCAAAGAACGCCTGAAGCCTCAGCCAAATTCCGCTGACGCGAGTACGGATCGTTATCGGCATGGCTCGCTTCTTGGTGCGAACGAGCAGGATCACGGCGATGATGATCGCGCCGATATTAAGCCCGTAGAGAACACCGATGAAATTCGGATTGTTCTCGATCTGGTTGGCGGCATAGAAATCCGCCCAGCGAAGGGCGAATGCCAGCGTCAGCGCCGAGACCATGGGATGCAGGCGGGCTTCGCGGTGCGATCGCGCATCGCCGGCAATGACCAGTGAAAACAGTGCGAAAATGGCCGGCAGCGCCCATTCGGTCAGGCGGCGATGCAGCTCTGCCCTATAGCCGGCCGGCTTTGCCTTGTAGTCCGCGTCGTTCGGATCGGGATTGAGAAGAAAGCCCAGATCCCGGTCGCCTGAGCGAAGCGTCGCCTGCCCACGGCTCTGGGTCAGGTCAGAGAGATCGAAGGAATAGGAGTCGAACTTGATCACCGAGACATTGCCATCGGCCGTCTTGCGGTGAACTTCGCCATCCCGCATCAATAGCGACGTGCCGCTCGGATCCACGGCACCTTCCTTGGCATAGTAAAGAAGGTCAAACGCGGGATCGCGCGAATCGGCGACGAACAGGCCCTTCAGGATTCGTCCGGAAAGCCGCTGCGATATCTGCACGTAGAGGCCGTCCTCGATTCGCCGGAAATTCTTTTCCTCGATAACCGTCGACAGAAGGTCGGCATAGGCTTCCGCCACCATCTGGCGGGCAACGACGCGAGCTTTCGGTTCCACGGCGTTGTCGACGATGAAGGAGAACAGGCTGATGCCGATGGCAAGCAGCATGATCGGCCGGAAGATGACGCTTCGGTTGGCGCCGGCCGCTTCCATGACGGTCAGCTCCGAATCGTTGTTCATAGCCGTCAGCGTCTGCGTGATGCCGATGACGAGGGCGAACGGCAGCACGATGGGAATGATGGTCGGCAGGATAAGTGTGGCAAGCTTTGCGAAGGAGCCGATCGACTGGCCGCTGTCCGTCACGAGATTGATTCGCTGCAGCACCTGGGTGGTCCAGATGATGGCAAGCACCGGCAACAGCGCCACCAGAAACATCAGGCCGACACGCCGAAGGATATATGTCTCAAGTAACTTCATGCCGGCCCTTGAATGCGAGGCCTTGCTGCAGCGCGAAGCGACAGCGAGGTTTCATCCTCCTCTACGCTCATTGTTATTTTTTTGCGACAACCCGTTTGAGAAAATTTCGTTAAACTTTGGAAATTTTTTCGCTGTGTGTCGTTTGAGATAGAGCGAAAAGGCCGGCGCATACGACAAGGGAAGAAAGCCAGCCAAGCACGGCATCCGACAGATAGTGCCCGCCGAATGCGACCCTCAATGCGGGCGTGAGGATGGAAACAGCGACGATCGGCAGGGCAAGCGCCGAGCGCGCCGGCTGCGGAATGATGAAAATCAGGCAGAACAGCCATCCAGCTGACGCAGCCTCGCCTGAGATGAAGGAGCAGTTGGTGACGCATTTTCCAGCGAACGATCCCGCGTGCACGAAATCGAGCATCCCTCCGAACAGGTCGGTTTGACGCGGACGCGGCCGGCCTGAAAATGTCTTCAGTCCAAAATTGACGAGCACGATAGGTCCGACGATCAGCGAGCCGAGCGCTACCTTCAGATTGCGGGCTGTTGCAGCTTTGTAGGTGGCGCCGTGATGCTGCAGGCAATTGAAGAGTATCCAGCAGATCGCCCCGGCGACGACATAGGGAAGCAGGAACAGGGCTTCTCGCAGGGCGCGAAGATAGGGATCGTCACCGTAGGGAAAATATCCGCAGATCTTCGGCGTTGCCGCGAGCGTCGTGCATTGCTGCTGTTGGAAAAACATCCGGGCAACTGCGAGGTCGATCTGCGGAAAGGCGCTGAAGACGGCAAGCAGCAGCCACCATAGGCAAAACAGGATGACGAAGACATCGCCCGCGGTACGCGGCCTTAATAATGTGCGAGACGTGCCGCGTCCATCGGCGTCAAAATCGATAATCAAAACACTGGTCCACGAAAATATGCCGACATGCACGGAAATAGGTGTGCTGGCTAAAAACATTATCATAGCCAACGATGACAGGAATTTGAAGGGGCTTGCGTGTTTGTTCCGGGTATTGCTCGCCGCAAGCTTGTATTCGTTTTCGAAACCCTGAATGATCGCGGGGTAAGATATTGCACCTACGCGCATTTACCGGAGTAGACATGTCAGTGAAATTCGAGATTTCCTTTGCCAAATCGGCACGGCTCAACGGCGGCCTCGCTATTCTCCTTAAAGATATCGATGCAGAGTTGCCCTCCGGTGCGGCGACCGCCGATCCTGCAAATATCTTTGCCAAGGCCGCGCGGGTCGCCCGTTATCAGGGGAAGGGACTGAATTCACTCGATATCGTTGCGCCGGAAGGCTCGCCGGCTGACCGCATCGTCGTCATCGGCACCGGCAAGTATCAGGAGCTGTCTTCTCACGATTGGCTCAAGCTCGGCGGCAGCGCCGCTGCGCGCGTCAAGAATGTCGACAAGGTCGCAATCTTTCTGGACGTGCCCGGGGTTGAGGCCGGCGGCAAGGCCGCCGCGGATTTTGCGCTCGGCATGCTGATGCGCGCCTATAGCTTCGATACCTACAAGACCAAAAAAAATGACGACGATGACAAGGTGAACGGACAGAAGCCGGTCAAGGTCACGATCGTTACCGAAACTGCCTCCGCGGCGAAGAAGCTGTTTGCCGATTCCGAGGCGATTGCCGCAGGTGTCAACATCGCCCGCGACCTCGTCAACGAGCCGCCGAATGTGCTTGGCCCCGTGGAGTTCGCGGCCAAGGCCAAGGAGCTCGAAAAGCTCGGTGTCGAGGTGGAAATCCTGACCGAACGCGAAATGCGCCGGCTCGGCATGGGCGCGCTGCTCGGTGTCGCGCAGGGCTCCGTTCGCCCGCCGCGCCTGGCTGTCATGCAGTGGAAGGGAGGCAAGTCCAAGGACAAGCCGATCGCTTTCGTCGGCAAGGGCGTCGTCTTCGACAGTGGCGGCATTTCCATCAAGCCTGGGGCAGGGATGGAAGACATGAAGGGCGACATGGGCGGCGCTGCCGCGGTCACCGGCCTGATGCACGTGCTTGCCGCGCGTAGCGCCAAGGTCAATGTGGTCGGCGTCATCGGCCTGGTCGAGAACATGCCGGATGGCAATGCGCAACGCCCCGGCGACATCGTCACCTCGATGTCCGGGCAGACGATCGAGATCATCAACACCGACGCCGAAGGCCGCCTAGTTCTGGGCGACGCCCTCTGGTACACCAACGACCGCTTCAAGCCGCAGTTCATGATCAATCTGGCAACGCTGACTGGCGCGATCGTGGTGGCGCTGGGCAATCTGTATGCCGGCCTGTTCTCGAATGACGACAATCTTGCCAATCAGCTGTTGTCTGCCGGCCTCTCGACCAATGAGCGTCTCTGGCGCATGCCGCTTGGGAAAGACTACGACAAGCTGATCGACAGCAAGTTTGCCGACATGAAGAATACCGGCGGGCGAAGCGCCGGATCCGTGACCGCGGCGCAGTTCCTGAAGCGCTTCGTCCAGGAGACGCCATGGGCGCATCTTGATATCGCGGCCACGGCGATGGGCTCGACGATGGACGAGATCAACCAGTCCTGGGGCTCGGGTTTCGGCGTGCGTCTGCTCGACGAGCTGGTCCGTGCGAATTACGAGCAGTGATCGGAATACGGATAGCGATGTGACTGAGGTTCTCTTCTATCACCTGACCGAATCGAAGCTGGAAGACGCTCTGCCGCCGCTGCTCGACAAAAGCGTGGAGCGCGGCTGGCGGGTTGCTGTTCAGGCGCGAGATGCGGCAAGGCGCGATATGCTCGATGCGCATCTCTGGACATTTCGTGAGGACAGCTTCCTGGCGCACGGCACCGATGAAGGTGACATGCCGGATCGCCAGCCGGTCCTGCTAACATTGTCCGACGAAAACCCCAATGGCGCCACGGTCCGCTTTTTCGTCGATGGCGCCGAGGCTGCCTCGCTCGACGGCTACGACCGCATTGTCTTCATGTTCGACGGCTACGACGAGGAGCAGTTGCAAGGCGCCCGGGCGCAATGGAAGAAGCTGAAAGGCGAAGGCCACGCGCTGACCTACTGGCAGCAGACCCAGGAAGGGCGCTGGGAGAAAAAGGCTTAGAGCAATTCCAGCAAAAGTGCACAGCGGTTTTGCGTCCGGAATTGCGTAAAGACAAAGAGCTAGAACGTTTTCGCGATTCGAAGAAAAGCGGAAATGCTCTAGAGGCTGCCGCTCAAATGGCCCTGAATACAAAAGGCCCGGCTGGATAACCGGGCCTTTCGCGTTGCCGAACGGCGCTTTCGGCTCAATCGTGGAACGCTTCCACGAACTTGCGGCGGCCGAGCATGAAGGCGTCGGCGACGTGGCGGAGCGGGGCGAGGTCGACGTCGGATGTGCCTGCCTTGACGATCTCGGCGAAGCGGCGGTAGAGCGACGGATATTCCTGTTCCGGCTCCGACGACTTCAATTCACCGTTGATCGTGAGCTTGGCGCCCCCGTCGGCCAGAACCATCTGTCCCGCATCGGTTTCGGCCACGATATCCCAGCTCTGCTTGCCGGTCTGGCGCCAGTCGAACTCGGCGTGAATCGGCAGGTCGTCGGCGTTCTTGAAATGCAGGTCGGCTGCGATCGGCGCGTCGCGATTCTCCGGGAATTCCAGCGTCGCGCCGGTGAGGAAGATGGCCTTCGGCAGGATGTGGGTGACGATCGAGAGCGCGTTGATACCAGGATCGAATACGCCGAGACCGCCCGCCTGCCATATCCATTCCTGGTTCGGATGCCAGTGACGGACGTCTTCCTTCCAGATGACATGGACGCTGTTGATTTTCGTTGAGCCGAGGAACGACTTGGCCGCCTCTACGGCCGGCGCGTAGCGAGAATGCCAGCTGGCAAACAGCGACACGCCCTTCGATTTCGCCAAGTCTTCGAGGTCAGCCACCTCGCTGAGCGTTGCACCCGGCGGCTTTTCGAGGAAGACGTGCTTTCCGGCCGAAAGCGCCTTGTGCGCTGCCTCGTAGCGATACTGCGGTGGCATGCAGAGCGACACGGCGTCGATCGCGGGAACGGCTTTCAGCATGTCCTCAATGGCGGTGAAGCTTTCGATGCCGTCGACCGTGCCGTGGCGGCTGGCAGTCGCAATCAGCTTGAAATCCGGATTGGCGGCGATCGAGGGCAAGTGCTGGTCGCGGACGATCTTGCCGACGCCGACGATGGCGAGATTGATGGGGGACATGGTGCTTCGCTCGGTTGTTAAAGTATGATTTATCGGCGCTGTTTTAGCAGAAAGCAGCCTAGGGACAAGGCGAGCTTTCGGCCACCGATGGCTTTATGCTCATCCTTGCTCGCCAGGCTTCACAATCGTCCGCCTCAGGAAGCTGTAGCCCATGGCGACCCGCGCCGCGCGCTCAGCGGTATCGCCGTCGCCCCCATGACCACCCGATCCGAATTCGTGAAACAGCGGATGGTGCCCCGCTTCTTCGAGCCGCGCAGCAAAACGCCGCGCATGCGAAGGATGAACGCGATCGTCGTTGCTGGAACTTTCGATATAGATCGGCGGATAGCTGATCTCGGCAGTCTGCTTGACGTTGTGCAGCGGTGAATAGGACAGCAGGTAGTCGAGATCGGCCGGCTCGTCGGGATTTCCGTATTCGTCCATCCAGGCCTTGCCCGCAGGAAAGAGATGGAAGCGGCTCATGTCGAGCACCGGCACTTGGCACCAGACGGCACCGAAATCTTGCGGGTAGCGCGTCAGCATCACGCCAGTCAGCAGTCCGCCATTGCTGCCGCCGTTGCAGGCGATCCGGGACGGTGTCGTGAAGCCGCGCGCCACGAGATCCCGCGCGACCGCGGCAAAATCTGCGAAAGCCCGATGCCGCCCATGACCCTTGGCTGTGCGGTGCCAGTTCGGCCCGAGCTCGCCGCCGCCGCGGATATAGGCCTGCACATAGGCGCCGCCCTGTTCGAGCCAGCGACCGGTGACGCCGGAATACTGCGGCTGCAGGGAAACATCGAAACCGCCATAGCCGTAGAGCAGCACCGGCAGTTCGCCTCTCGTCCAGTCCCGCGGCAGTACGATCCGATAGGGCACCTTCGTCCCGTCTTCGGAGGTCGCTTCCAGCAGCTCGGACGTCATATCAGTCGCGTCGAAATAGGCCGGCGCTTCAGCGACGGGCAAGAGTTCCAGTGGCTTGCCTCGGTCGGAGAGGTTCAGCTGAAAGCTGGCGGATGGCTGCAGGAAGCCCTCGCCATAGACCTGAAGCGTGTCGTCGCCGAGGTTCAGATCGGCATGGAGCGGGCGCGCCTGCACTGTCTGCAGGTTCTCGGGAAGGGCGATCTCGCGGATGTCGGCGTCCGGCATTGCAAGATCGAGTACGAAGAGGCGCGGCCGCAGATTGTCCGAGATCACGAAGACGCACCATTCGCGCATCAGCATGAATTGCTGCACGGATTGCCGGTCTCCAGGAGCAAACAGCACCCGTGGCTGCGCGCCATCGGTCTCGAAGGGCCGCCGCGGAAGCTGCTGCAGGATCAGGCTGCCGGCACCGACCCGCTCGTCGGTCTTCGCAAGCCAGAGGCAATGGCGGTGATTGATCTGGAGATCGATATCCCTCGGAAGATCGATGCGTCGCAATGTGGCGTCCGCGTCCTCGATATAGGCGCTGCAGCTGCCGATATCGTGGCCTGTTATGAAGATGCGGATGAGCTCTGGGCTCGGCTCCGGGCTATTGGGAAGATCGACGATCGTGCAGGCGCCGTAAACGTCGGTATCGGCGGCCTCGAAAAGGATCGGCGCGTCAGCGGGATCCTGACCGCGCTTGAGCTTCCGCCCAACCCGCGGCCACCCCGACTGCGTGGCGGAGAAGCGATCGATCGAGCCGAAATAGGCGATCTCGTCGCGGCTGAGCCAAGTCGCGTGCGCGCGAACCGGCGGCGTGTCGAAGCCACCGGCGACGAAGCTTTTCGTTTCGCAATCGAACTCCAACAAACGCACGAGATCGGAACCGCCGTCGGAAAGGCATAGAAGCACCAGCGTCGGCTCCCAGGGACAGGTGACCGCACCCCGCCAGATCCAGCGTTTGCCCTCCGATGCGCAAAAAGCATCGAGATCGAACACCGGCTCCCATGGTGCCGACGGTACCGGCGAAAGCTCCGCCGGCAATCTTTGCCACACGCCGAGCGGATTGCCTTGGCTGCGGCGAAAGTCGAACAGCCATTTCCCCCGGCGCACCGCATAGATCAGCCGGTCATCGCGCTCGATCATTGCCTTGATCGCGTTTTTGTCGGCTTCGAATTCCGGCGTGATCAAGGCCCGGTCGGACAGCGCGTTTCTCTCTGCGACAAACAGCAATGTCCGCGGATCGTCGTCTCGTTCAAGATGCAAATTCATGGAATATCCGTTGAACAAAGGAAGATTTCGAGCAGGCCGGATCAAAGCAAAATGCATCCGCGGAGGCAAGCTGGCTCGGCGGATGCATTGCATGTGGGTTTGCCGTCGGGCGAAGGCAAGCTATCAGCGAATCTCGTGGATTTCGGCCATGGCGACGACGTTGCTCGGAGCCTGCGGGCGCTGATACTGCAGCGTTACCACCTTGTAGCCCTCGTTTTCGAGGCGCGTCAGCAGCGTGGGCAGCATCGCGGCGGTGCGCTGGTGGATATCGTGCATCAGGATGATACCGCGGCCGCGCTTGTGCAGCAGATCCATGGTCCGCTGCATGACGGCAGCCGGCTTGATGCTGAAATAGTCCTTGCTGTCGATGTCGACGTCCATCACCACCATATCGCGCATGGCGACGGCTGCCCGCAGGCGCTTCGAATCGGCAAGATAGGGGAACCGGAAGAAGTTGACATCGGTGCCCACTGCCTTCGAGACGGCAGTTTCGCCGTGCTCGATCTCGGCCACGGCAAGGTCGAAGCTCATCTTGTCGAGATCGGGGTGGCGATAGGTGTGGCTGCCGATGGTGTCGCCGTCGGCAAGCACGCGCTTGGCGATCTCCGGATGCGCCGCGGCCATCTCGCCGACCATCATGAAGGCCGCCTTGACGCCGAACTGGTCGAGCGTTGCGAGGATCCGATCGGTCTTGCCGGGCATTGGGCCGTCGTCGAAGGTGAGGATCACTTCCTTGTCGGCGAGCTGTATATCATGCAACGACGACACGGTCATCGTGCGCCCGGCCAGATGATGTGTCCCCGGGATTGAATGGGTGGCCGTCATGTCAAGACCGGCGTTCTCGCCGCTCTTCCATTGATCCGGCCGCATTGCCACGGGATCGTTGGCGTCGAGCGGCTTTTGAAGCGGCGGCGTTGCTGCGTAGGCGGTCTTCAGGGAAGCCTCGCCGGCGGGTTTGGTTGCACAGCCGGCAAGCGAAAGGGTAAGTGCTAGGCCTGCCAGCAAAAGGCGAGAATACATCGGACGCGCTCAACATGTCATTGAAAGTTGAGCGCATATTTTCCGATTATGGTTAATGATCAGTTTAGAGCAGGCTGAATTTCAGCCCGCCATGGCACTTTCGTACTCGTCGGCCAACTCCATCCAATGCGCTTCGGCCTTGGCAAGTTTTGCGATCACGTCGGCGCGTTCCTTGACCTTGGCGGCGGCCTTATCAGGGAATTTTTCGTAGATGTCCTGGTCTTCAAGTTCTTTGTCGAGAAGCTGAATCTGTTTCTGCAGTTTCTGCGTCAAGGATTCGATATCGTTGATCTTTTTCTTCAAGGGCGCGAAGGCGGCGCGCTTGTCGGCATTGGCCTTCCGCTGCTCGGCCTTGCTGCGATTGTCTTCGCCGCTGCCATTGCCTTTGCCCTTGCCGCCCTTGCTCCTGGCGCCGGCAACGATGACATTGCGGTAGTCTTCAAGGTCGCCGTCATAATTGGTGACGGTCCCGTCCTTGACGAGCCATAGGCGGTCGGCTGTTGCTTCGATCAGGTGGCGATCATGCGAGATCAGGATGACAGCGCCGGAATATTCGTTGAGCGCCTGGATCAGCGCATTACGGCTGTCGATATCAAGATGGTTCGTCGGTTCGTCGAGGATGAGCAGGTTCGGCGCGTCGAAGGCCGCAAGCCCCATCAGAAGTCGGGCCTTCTCGCCGCCCGAGAGATCCTTGGCGGCCGTTTCCATCTTCGCGGTCGCAAGGCCCATCTGGGCGACGCGGGCCCGTACCTTGCCTTCGGTCGCACCAGGCATCCGCCGGCGCACATGCTCGACGGCGGTATGTTCGGGAATAAGATCGTCGAGCTGATGTTGCGCGAAGAAGCCGATCTTCAGGCTCGGCGCCACCTTTACCGAACCGGGCGAACCATCGAGCCTGCCCGAAATGAATTTGGCGAAGGTCGACTTGCCATTGCCGTTCGAGCCGAGCAGCGCGATACGGTCGTCGGTATCGATACGCAGCGTCAGATGCTCAAGGATAGGCTTGCCGGGCGTATAGCCGACCGAACCGTTCTCGATTGCGATGATCGGGGAGGCGGCTTCCTTTTCGGGATCGGGGAACTTGAAGCCCTGGACGTGATCCTCGATGACGGAAGACACTGTGCCCATGCGCTCCAGCGCCTTGACGCGCGATTGCGCCTGGCGGGCTTTCGATGCCTTGGCCTTGAAGCGGTCGATGAACGCCTGGAGATGTTTGCGGGCCGCGTCGTTCTTCACCTTGGCCTTGGTCTGCAATTCGTTGGCTTCGGCGCGCTGCCGCTCGAACTGATCGTACGAGCCGCGATAGAAGGTCAGCTTCTGCTGGTCGAGATGAACGATCGCGTTGACGGCCGTGTTGAGCAGGTCGCGGTCATGGCTGATGATGATGACGGTATGCGGATAGCGGCTGATATAGTCTTCCAGCCACAGCGTGCCTTCAAGGTCGAGATAGTTCGTCGGCTCGTCGAGCAGCAGCAGGTCCGGTTCGGAAAACAGCACGGCCGCGAGCGCGACACGCATGCGCCAACCACCGGAAAAGCTCGAGGCGGGACGCAACTGCGCTTCCGCATCGAAGCCGAGGCCGGCAAGAATGCTGGCAGCCCGGGATTCCGCGGAATGCGCGCCGATATCGGCAAGCCGCATGTGGATGTCGGCGATACGATGCGGCTCGGTGGCCGTCTCGGCTTCGGCCAGAAGCGACTCTCGCTCCTTGTCGGCCTTGAGGACGATCTCGATCAAAGGCTCTTCGGTTCCCGGCGCTTCCTGGGCGACCTGACCGATACGAGCGTTCTTGGGGATGGAGACGGAGCCCGTCTCGCTTTCCATGTCGCCGGTGATGATCTTGAAGAGCGTGGATTTCCCGGCGCCGTTCTTGCCGACGAAGCCAGCCTTGATGCCGGCCGGAAGCGCCAAGTTCGCCTGGTCGATGAGAAGACGCCCGGCAATGCGGGCTGAAATGTTGTTCAGGGTGATCATCGGGCGGTTTTGGCCGAACTCGACGAGGAAGGCAAGTGTGATGCAGCAACACATCAGATCTTTGCTGCATTGCACGCGTGCAACGCAAGCCCGTTCTAACGGCGCATTTCGTGTGTGAACAGTTGAATCGGCTGCCGGCGGTTGCTCTGCGCAGCGGCGAGCGTCGCCTCGGCATGAGCCATCAGATGTGAGGCGGAACTGGCATCGCTACTGAGCGCTATGCCGATGGAGACAGTAAGCTTGCCCGGGTCGGCTCTGTCGGAGGTCACATAGACCAGGTTCTCTTCAACCGACGCGCGGAGCCGCTTGGCGATTGCCAGCGCATCATGTGCATCGACGCCGGAAAAGAGAAAGCCGAAGTCATCGCCGCCCATGCGTGCAACGAAATCGTGCTTCTTGATCGCGTTGCGAAACACGGTGCCGAGCTTCTTCAGCATCTGGTTTGCCGGCTGCGGGCCGTATTTGGTGTTGAATGCCCGGAAATCGTCGATGTCGACCAGCAGTAGTGCCGTTGCGGCCGCGCCGCCGTCGCTCTCGTAAAGGTCGGCCATGCGATGGGCGAGGGCCATCTGGTTGGGCAGGCCGGTAATGCGGTCGGTAATCGTGGCAGCGCGCATGGCGGCCTGACCCTTTTCGAGGGTCTCCAGCCGTTCCATTCCGTCCTTCAGCTTCTCCGTGAGTTCCGTTTCATAGAGCATCAGGTTGGTGAGCGACGCGTTGAGAAAATCCATCTCGGCAACGAAAGTTGCAAAACTCTGGTTGGATTCTTCGGTTACGGATTGAGACACGGATTCGACCGCGCGCGCAAAGCCCCGCTTCTTCTGCAGACCCTCCGCCAATTGTTCGGCGACCTCGCGCAGCATCTGCGCCGCATCGGTCTGCGATTTCTCCGCAACGAGGCCGCAATGGCTGACCAGCCGATACTTCAGGCCGATCTTGTCGAGCATGGACTGCGATGGATTGAGGCCGAGCGATGCAATTTCAACGCCGATCTCACGCTCGTGGCCGAAGAGGGCTTCGTGGAAAAGCTGGTAGTTGCGCGGCAGACCTTGAACCTTCAGTTTCGCCATGTATTGGCCAATCTTCTGCAGGTCGGCCGGCGGGCTCGAACCATGACTTGCCGGATGCGCGACTGCGCTCGCCTGAGATTGTTTCATCACTGACCCCTGATCTACCTCGGCCGCCGTTGCTGCCGCGTCCTTTCTGCAAGGTTTGCAATCACGGCAGTTAAAACTGGATAAACATGTGTCGATATCGAACCCATTTTCGGGTTCAATCTACGGGCGAGGTTAATGCCAGGTTGCAGTTTGGGCGATTGTTCGCCTTTGCCTGGGCCGCCCGTCGCTGCGGCTGCTTCGGACTGTGACATCAGCGTGAAATTGGCGCATGCCCCTTGTTTTCAGCCTACAGGGCGGGTAAAGACCCCCCACTTTTCAAGTGAAACAAAGGATTTTCCCATGGCGATTGAACGTACGTTTTCGATGATCAAGCCGGACGCAACCAAGCGCAACCTGACGGGCGCCATCACCAAGATTCTCGAAGATGCCGGCCTCAGCGTCGTCGCCTCCAAGCGCGTCTGGATGAGCAAGCGCGAAGCCGAAGGTTTCTACGCCGTTCACAAGGATCGCCCTTTCTTCGGCGAACTCGTTGAATCCATGACCTCCGGCCCGACGGTCGTCCAGGTTCTCCAGGGCGAAGGCGCCATCCTTAAGAACCGCGACGTCATGGGCGCGACCAACCCGGCAAACGCTGCCGAAGGCACGATCCGCAAGATCCATGCTCTGTCGATCGGCGAGAACTCGGTTCATGGTTCCGACGCTCCGGAAACAGCGGCCGAAGAAATTGCCTACTGGTTCTCGGGCACCGAGATCGTTGGCTGAATCAATTCGTCAGCCCGTCGGCTGAACGCATTGAATTGAATCATGAAAGCCGGGTCGTTCGCGTCCCGGCTTTTTCTATGCCTGTTTCAGGCTGCCGGGCAGGCGGCGTCGGGCGAAAAATCGGCGGTGCCATCCGATTTGAAGACGTCGGGATTCTTCGTGTAGACCGGCCCGACAACCAGCGGCTTGGCGGCCAGCACCGATTGGTCGAGATCGGATTTGACCTGGGTCTTGATGGTCTGGATCGTCTTGCCCGAGGCATCGACCAGCGTGATCGAGACCGAGTAGGGGCGATCCTTGCGGACGCAATGGATATCGGGGCTTTCCAGCGTGATCTTGTCCCAGAAGGGAAAGATCTTCTCCTTGACGATGATCGGGTCGCCGCCCATCGGGTTCTCGAACTCGGCGACGGCAAAGCTTCCCTCCGGGATCGGCGCCTTCTTCTTGAGCACGATCATGTAGCTCGCAGCCGAGACGCGGTAGTTGAAAACGAAAAGCCGGCCGCTAAGCTCAGTCGGACCGTCGTCCGCCTGCCGCTGGCAGCCCGCGAGCGCGAGAGTTGCGGCCAGTGTGATTGTGGTGATCATTCGAGCCTTCATGGCGAGCTCCCCTCTTTCTTTCTGCGGTAGTGCCGGCTTGCCTTGGCGCGGTTGCCGCAGACCGCCATGTCGCACCAGGCCCGGCTCCTGTTCTTGCTGCGATCGATGAACAGCCAGCCGCAATTGCCGCAGATCTTCATTCGGTCCTCATCGGGCATGGCAAGCAGCCGCAGCGTCGAGCGCACTGTCGCCCTATCCAGCCCGTTTAGCGCGGTTGCCTGCCGCAAGGTCTTCGACAGGGCATCGAGCAGATCCGCCAGCAGGCCATCGCCCTCCGCGCCGAGGATCCGAGCCCGAAAATAGCGGTCGATCGCCTCACGCAGCTCGACGAACGCCGCCTTGTTCTCCAGCGGTACCGGCCGGATATCGCCGAAAAGCGTCCGTTCGGCACAAAAATTCTGAGCAGCCTTCGGGAAGCTCTCCAACTGTCCGGGCGCATCGAAGCGGTCGATCCGGCGCAGTTCATCATGGCGCAGGATGACGCTGTTGGCGACGTCGAGGGCAAGCGCGCCCCCGGAAAAACGATGTGGAGTCCAGGAAAAGCTCATGGTGAAAATATAACTGGTAAAACTGATTTTGCCAGTTATTATTTACGTCGTCCTGGGAGTTCTCGTGGCCTATCTGTTGCAGCAACTGGCGAATGCCATTCCGCTAGCGGCGCTCTATGCGACGCTGGCCTTCGGCTATGCCATTGCCTTCGGGGTGACGCGCCGGGCCGACATCACCTATGGCGCTCTTTTTGCCTTTTCCGGCCAGATGCTGCTGTTGTTCACGGACCTCGGTTATTCGAGGCTGATCCTCGTCCTGCCGGCGGCGCTTGCCTTGGGCGCCGCGATATCATTTCTTTACACGATGGGGGTCGGGCTGTTCGTCGGTCGATCGATCATTCTGCCGCTGGTCAGGAAATCGCCCAACACGGTCATCGTTGCGGCCCTCGGCGTGATGATAGTGCTGATGGAAACGGCGAGGCTTGCCTCCGATACGCGAACCATTTGGCTGCCGCCGTTCCTCAACACGCCGATCGTCTTCTGGAGCGACGGCACCTTTAAAGTGACCCTGACCGAGATCCAGTTGATCAACGTAGGCCTGATGGTAGTGATCGTGCTGATAGGCGCGGCGATCCTCCGCTATACCTCGTGGGGTCGCATATGGCGCGCGGTGACGGACGACGCACTCGCAGCCGAACTCTGCGGTACCAGCGCCCGCCGTGTTTTTCTCATGGCCTACGGAGCATCTGCCCTGGTCGCCACGCTTTGCGGCATCCTGTCGACATCCTACTACGGGACGATGGATTTTGGTGCAGGCCTGATGTTCGGCCTGAAGGTCCTGTTGATAGCGGCGGTCGGCGGATATTCCGACCCGCTGAAATCGGCCGGCGGCGCGGCCGTGTTGGGCGTGATCGAGACGATGTGGAGCGCTTATGGCCCAATCGTCTGGCGGGATATGGTGATCTTCACGCTGCTCGTCTTCCTGCTGGTTCTCAGTCGTCGCGAGCGCGCTATCCCTTGATGACTATCTGTCGGTCGTCCATTTGGTCCGCGCCGCGTCGTCGGCATCCTTTGCCGAGACCCAGTCGCCGGCCTTGCCGTCCTGACCGTGTTCCTTCTTCCAGAACGGGGCGGATGTCTTCAGGAAATCCATCACGAAATTTGCGGCGTCGAAGGCCGCCTGCCGATGCGACGCAGCGGCGATGACAAGCACGATATTCTCGCCGGGCAGGATCGTGCCGTATCGATGGATCGCCGTCAGGCCGCCGAGACTGAAGCGCTCGATGGCGAGATCGGCGATGCGGGTGATTTCCGCTTCCGCCATGCCGGGATAGTGTTCCAGTTCCAGGGCTTCCAACCGGCCGCCTTCGTCGCGACAAAGGCCGGAAAAGGTGACGACCGCGCCAATATCGTGGCGACCAACTGAGAGCAGCGCCACCTCGGCCTGAAGATCGAAATCCTCGCGCTGAACCCTGACGGTTGGCAAGATCGACGATTTCGACTGGGTGGCCACGCTCTCAGCCCCCCGTCATCGGCGGGAAAAGCGCTATCTCCCGCGCGTCACCGATCGGTTCGTCGTGCTCGACATGTTCCATGTTGATGGCGACGCGGATCGCTTCCGGGAACTGAAGCGCCATCTCATATTCTTCGCCCAGACCCTTCAAATGATTCAGAAGATCGCCGGCCGTCACGACGGTGGCGGGCAGGGAGAGCTCTTCCTCACTCCTGCCGATCCGCTCGCGCACCCAGGCGAAATAGACCAGCTTAGTCATTATTCATCGTCCACGATGTGCTTCAGACCGGCGCGGAAATAATCATATCCGGAGTAGATCGTCAGCAGCGCAGCGACCCAGAGAAGCAGGATGCCCATCTGCGTCGTATAAGGAAGTATCTCGTCGCCAGCCGGTCCTGCAAGAAGAAAGGCGATGGCCACCATCTGCGCCGTCGTCTTCCACTTGGCGATACGTGTCACCGGAACGCTGACCTTCAGCGCTGCCAGATATTCACGCAGGCCAGATACCAGGATTTCGCGGCAGAGGATGATGATCGCTGCCCAGAGCGACCAGCCGGCAATGGTCCCGTCGGCGGCGACGAGCAGCAGGATCGAGGCGATCAGCAGCTTGTCGGCGATCGGGTCCAGCATCCGGCCGATATTCGACGTCTGATTCCAGATCCGGGCAAGATAGCCGTCGAGGAAATCGGTGATCGAGGCGATGACGAAGATCCAAAGCGCCACCCAGCGGGCGAAATCGCTACTAGCAAGCTTCCCCTCGACGAAGAAGCAGAGAACGATCAGCGGCACCGCCAGGATACGGCCATAGGTGAGCAGGTTGGGGATGTTGTATGCGCGCGAAGCCATGGAAATCGTTTCGTTGGAGCGTCTGGACAGATGACGGTGTTTGGTTAGCACCGTCAACATTGTTTCTGTTTTTCCATCGTCATTGCGTGGAATTTGCGACTCGCCGGCTCTATTTCGCGGCGTCGTCGTGAAAGTGATTGTAAACCTGCTTCGCCACCGCCTCGGATATGCCTTCGACGGCCAGCAGATCGGAAAATGCAGCCCGTGAAACTGCCTTGGCGGTTCCGAAATGCTGAAGTAGAGCGCGCTTGCGGGATGGCCCGATGCCGCCGATCTCGTCCAGCGGGTTCTTCACCAGCTCGCGCTTGCGTCGCGCCCTGTGGGAGCCGATCGCAAAGCGGTGCGCCTCGTCGCGCAGGCGCTGGATGAAATAAAGCACGGGGTCGCGTGGAGGCAGCGTGAAATTGTCCCGCGACGGTGGGAAGAAACGCTCGCGCCCCGCATCGCGGTCGACACCCTTTGCAACGCCGATGGCGATGACACTGTCTGTAATCCCAAGTTCCTCGAGGATGGTGCGCACCGCCGTCATCTGCCCCTGACCGCCATCGATGAGGATAACGTCGGGCCAGGCTGGGAAGGGGGCATCGGCGGGATCCTCGACTGCGGGCTTGGCGCGGTCAGGCAATCCCTCCTCTTTCAGCAGCCGCGAGAAACGACGCGTCATCACCTCGCGCATCATCCCGAAGTCGTCGCCGGGAGTGATCTCGGTCGATTTGATGTTGAACTTCCGGTACTGGCTCTTGACGAAACCTTCCGGTCCCGCGACCACCATGCCGCCGACCGCGTTCGTGCCCATGATGTGGGAATTGTCGTATATCTCGATCCGCTGCGGCACGTAGGGGAGCTTGAATGTCTCCTTGAAACCTTCGAGCAGACGCGACTGCGAAGCTGTCTCGGCCAGCTTACGACCATGCGCCTCGCGGGCGTTGCCGACGACGTGCTCCACCAGGTCCTTCTTCTCGCCGCGCTGCGGAACGAGGATTGAGATCTTGTAGCCGGCCTTCTCGCTCAGCGCCGCCGCCAGCAGTTCCATTTCCTCGACCGGCTCCGACAACAGGATCTGCCGCGGCACCGGCTTGTCGTCGTAGAACTGCGCCAGGAATGAATTCAGCACTTCAGCACTCGACAGCGACGGGTCAGCCCGCGGGAAATAGGCACGATTGCCCCAGTTCTGACCAGTGCGGAAAAAGAAGACCTGGATGCAGGAAATGCCGCCTTCATGATGAATGGCGAAGATATCGGCTTCCTCGACGCCAGCGGGATTGATGCCCTGGTGGCTCTGCACATGCGACAGGGCCGCCAGCCGGTCGCGATAGACGGCGGCGCTTTCGAAATCGAGATCCTCGGCAGCCCCGTTCATCGCCTCGGCGATGTGCGCCTTGACGTTCTGGCTCTTGCCGGACAGGAAGTCCTTCGCCTCCTGCACCAGTTCGCCGTATCCGGCATCGCTGATCTCGCGCGTGCACGGCGCCGAACAGCGCTTGATTTGATAGAGCAGGCAGGGGCGGGTACGCGTCTCGAAGACACTGTCGGTACAGGTGCGGATCAGGAATGCCCGCTGCAGCGAATTGATCGTCCGTCCCACGGCGCCGGCAGAGGCAAACGGACCGAAATACTCGCCCTTGCGAGAGCGTGCGCCGCGATGCTTGAAGATCGCCGGCGCGCGGTGATCGCCCGTAATCAGGATGTAGGGAAACGACTTGTCGTCGCGCAGAAGCACATTAAAGCGCGGGCGCAAGCGCTTGATGAGATTCGCTTCCAGGAGTAGCGCTTCAGTCTCGGTGCGGGTGGTGACGAACTCCATGTTCGCCGTCTCGCGCACCATCTTCGCGATCCGGTTCGAATGGCCGCGACCGAGAGCATAATTGTTGACACGCTTCTTCAGGCTGCGGGCCTTGCCGACGTAAAGCACGTCGCCGGCCTCGTTGAACATCCTGTAGACGCCCGGCGCATTCGGCAGCCGCTTGACGAATTCGCCTATCAGGTCGGCGCCCTTGAGGCCAGTCTCGTTCTTCCAACCTTCGTTCCAGTCGACCGCGGCGGCGATCACGGTGGAGGCGACGGCATCGCCGCTGTCCACTTCGATATCGTCTTCCGTCTCGTCTGATTCGTCGTAGAGAACGCCGCCGTCCGGCAGCTTTCGTGCGTTCATTCCATGCTCTCCGCCACGTCGGGCGTCTCCCATCTCAGGTGCTGGCCGCCGTCCAGGGCAATCATTTGGCCCGTGATCGATGGAGTGTCAAAAAGAAAGCGGATGGTCCGCCCGAATTCCTCCAGCCCCGGTCCGGCCTTCATGATCAACCCGTCGATCTGCGCCTGGAAGTCTTCCTTCGTCTGGCGGACGCTGGGTACCGTCGGCCCCGGGCCAATGGCGTTGACGCGAATCCTCGGTGCAAAAGTCTGCGCCATTGTTTGCGTCGCCGTCCATAAGGCCGACTTCGATAATGTATAGGAATAGAAGCGCGGGTTGAGCGCCCACACCCTTTGGTCGATCATATTGACGATCAGTCCAGAAACCTCCGCCGGCAATTGTTCGGCGAAAGCGGCTGCTAGGATGGACGGAGCGCGGACATGAACCGCAAAATGAGCATCGAAAGCCTCGGCATCGAACTGTCCGGCAGAATCGTTCTGGAATGTCGAGGCGTTGTTGATCAATAGATCGATGGGGCCGAGCCCGGCAGAGGCTCTTTTTATCAGCGTCGCCGTTTCCGATAAATTTCGAAGGTCTGCCTTGACTGAAACTGCCTTTTTGCCCTCTTGCCGCAATTCCGCCACGAGCGCGTCCGCTTCCGCGAACGATGCGTTGGCGTGAATCGCGATTGCAAACCCGTTCGCGGCTAGATCGAGGGCGATTGCCCTTCCTATTCTTTTGGATCCCCCCGTGATGAGGGCAGTGCGTAGCTTTTCTTCGCTCAACTTATTGCCTTTTTGCAGTCATTACCCAACTAGCACTCATATAGGGCGCGGATAGACCATCTGAAAAGGTGTCGCTGCAAAGCGGGCCACAAAGTTGCTGTGCGTAAATCTTGAGTTATATTTGCGTAAAAATAAGTATTGTCTCTTTAACAACTCGTTATGGTTAATGATTTTTCTGTTGCGCTAAAGCAACATCGAAATTCAGCCATGTCGACGCCACAATGATTTCATATTTTGGCTCTTCCAAATCCGCAATTGAGTTCCAAATTCCACCTCGATCCGGGAGGGACATTAATTAATTTCTCGTGATGCTTCAACAAGCCGACACAAAGTCGACGAACAACACGAGACTGATAAGGAGACTGAAAGTATGCGTACAATTTTGATGACCCTCATGGCTTCGACCTTTGCATTCGCCGGCTTCACCGCAGCGCAGGCAGCAGACGCGGTTGAGCAGGTTCCGGAAGCGCCTGTCGCACAGGACGTAGCCCCAGTCAGCAATTGGGCCGGCTACTACCTCGGCGCTGAAGGCACCTACAACATGGACAAGTTCACCCATGGCGGTGGCAATGGCTATGCTTTCGGTGGTTCGCTTTACACCGGCTACAACTGGCAGAGCGGCAACATCGTTTACGGTGTTGAAGGCGATGCTGGCTATTCCGGCGCTGACAACACCCGCAACGGCGTCACGACCAAGAACGACACCAACGGCTCGATCCGCGGTCGTCTCGGCTACGACCTGAACCCCTTCCTGCTTTACGGTACGGCCGGTGTTGCAGCCGCTCGCGTCAAGGCTTCCGATGGCTCGTCGTCCGACTCTAACACTGCTGTTGGCTGGACCGCCGGCGTTGGTGCAGAAACGATGATCACCAACAACATCACGGCCCGTGTCGAATATCGCTACACCGACTACGGCAGCAAGGACTTCAACCTCGACTCCGGCCGCATCTCGCGCGGTTTCGACGAGAACAGCGTCAAGCTCGGTATCGGCGTAAAGTTCTAGGACTGATCGCATCACATAAGAAAAAGCCGGGTTTGTCCCGGCTTTTTTTGTGCTTTATGCCGGAGCACCTGTAGGCGCATCCAAACTGCCGATCTCATGCTCATTATTTCCTTGCGAGAGCAATAAAGGTATAAAGGCTTGGCGGACCTCTCCCGTCTTTTGACGTCAGGTTTATTCGCAGAGCTGAAGCCGAAACAGGTTTGTTCAGAAATAGTGACAGCTGCTTCCCGATTCCTGTCCCGCTGGTGACTTGCTGCCATTGATCCTCCACCTTGGCCTCGATCGTGAATGACCCAACGCGATAACTGCCCTCCGCATCTTCAAAATATTCTTGGAGCTTGATTGCATCAATTTTGGTCGGCTTGACGAAGTTCAGGGTCAGGGTTGGCGTTGGTGCGTTTGAAGCCCACCGCGTTGATGGATCGTCGTCGATTGCCTTCTCCGGCCCATAGCCTTCATTGGCGATCCAGTTCGAAGTTGCGGAAGCCACTGCTTGAGCGCTGCTTATCACCGAAACATATGAGTAGGGACGCACCGTCGCATCCAGCTTCAAGACAAGCGGTTCTCGATCGATCCGTGCCAGAGAGGAAAAATCCACGATCGTAGTAGCAGAATCCTTTCGAACGGGTAGGGAAAGCGGGATCGTGGCTCCGCCAGTGACGAGTGGCAGAGCGTTGCGAACATCGACGAAAGCCGTGGGCAGGCTGATTGTGGTAGCTTTGGCGTCCCGAATGAAGAGATATAGATAGGTCTTGCCGTCAGCGCCGACTTTCGTCGTGGAGTCGTAATCCGGGATGCCCGCCTGCGAACCGTAGACTGCCTCTTCATTCTTCTGCAGCCATGAGCCCACGGCGATGAATTCCGTATCAATTGCTTTCTGCCAGGTGCCGTCAGCGCGCGGCCCGATATTGAGGACGAAGTTCTTGCCGCTCGAGATACTGCCTATCAGGTTCTCAAATATCCACTCGCGAGGCTGGATAGTGGCGTCAGAAACATATCCCCAGGTACCGCCCGGGCTATCGCCACCCACTTGACTGGTGTCAACGGTTTCACCGGCCGCATTGGGGTCACCTTGTGCAGCTCTGCGCTCGCCAATGGTGAAGTCGGTCCCCGGAGTATCGCCGAAGGTTCCGCCGCCGAGGTTATTGCCGATCAACGTGACGGCTTGAGCCTTATGGATTGACGCGTAGAGGTCTTCCATTCTCCACAAACGGTTGTCCCCTAGAGACCAATGACCGTCAAACCAGATTCCGGCGATCTGCCCGTAGTTTGTCAGCAGTTCCGTGAGCTGGGTTTTCATGAACGTGCGGTAGGCGTCCCAGTCACCGGCCTGCTTGGAATGGATCTTGAGTGTGCTACTGGCCGCTACGTCGGGAAAGCTTGGGTGCATCCAGTCCAGCAACGAGTAGTAGAGAACCAGCTTGATCCCCTGCTTCTGGCATTCGTCGGCAAAAATCTTGACGACATCTCGCTTTGAGCCAAACTGGGTCGAATTGAACTTGGTAGAATAAGCGTCTGCTGACGTGTTCCAAAGATTGAAACCGTCATGATGGCGGGTGACAAGGACGATGTAGCGCATGCCGCTAGTTTTCGCCAACGTCACTATCTTGGCAATATTATCAGGAGCCGAGTTGAAGTTGTTGGCATGTGCCTTATAATTGTCGAGGCCGCTCGTCAGTCCATTATTATAACCGGGTATATTGACCAAAGCCCACTCGCCTTTGCCAATGTCGCTGAATATCCCCCAGTGAATGAACATGCCGAACTTGGCGCCTTTATACCAGCTCAGCATTTCGTCATGTGTGGTGATGACGACAGGCTTTTCAGCTGCCCCCGTCGGCGGCGGAATTGTTCCGACTATAGGCACCGAGCTTGCAGTCGGATTGCTGCTATTGAACGTCCCATCGGATACGGCGCTATTGTTGTATCCGCTCAGCCCCATAAACACGCCAAAAATAAACGCATAAAAATTTATCATACAAATTCTCCACCTTTAAGTGCAAAATATCAGCAATATTCTGGAGCCGGATGGGTCGTCCCTGCTCTCGAGCCCACCATCTGGTCTCTTAACCTCACCTGAGAATTTATTATTCATACACTATGGAAAGGGATGCAACTAAAATTTGTATATGTTTAATGATAATCACTTAAGGCTGTAGTTGCTGCGTCGTCTAGTAGGCAGATTGGCGGCGAGTTGATGGAGTGTAGACATGTCAAATCAGCCCGGTCAGGGCTGTTCGAAATAACATTTTGCCGGATTGGAGGCGTCCACTCGAAGCCGTCTTAGCCCTGCGGCTTCAGGTCCTGAAAATCTGGAAATTTCTTCTCGAAGGATCGAAGCCAGCCGATGAGGTCGCTGTGATCCTCTTCCCATTGTCCCTCGAAGCGCAATTGCAGATAGCCGAGCATAGCCGCCAGCGCGAAATGGCCGGCATGCAATTTCTTGCCTATCTTCGGGATCTCGGCGCTCACGTGATCGAGCGTGCGCTTCGCCTTGGTCCATTGCCGGTCGATCCACGGCTGGAAGATCATTTCTTCCGTGCGGAAGCGACGTTCGTAGACGATGGACAGAAGGCAGTCGCAGGTGCCGTCGCAAAGCGCCTCTAGCAGCTCGGCTTCGGTTCGCTTGCCGTCCTTGGTGGGATATAGCTGCTTGCCCTTCATGCGATCGAAATAATGCATGATGCTGCGACTGTCGAAGATGGAAACGCCATCGTCGGTCAGAAGGGTGGGGATCTTGCCGAGCGGATTGTTGTCGACCAGGATCGCGGGGCCGGCATTGGTGTCGACGCGAATTTCGGTAACCTCCAGTTCCAGGTAGCGCGCCGCCATTCGGACCTTGCTGGAGAATGGCGAAATCGGCGAGCAGAGAAGCTTCATAAGATTACCTTTCAGTCGATGTCCGCATTAGCGGCTGTCTTTTGCTCGGCGCGGAGCCAGAAGGCGCGATGCGAGGGAAAGCGGTCCTGCGCCAGGATTTCCTTCAAGGCTGGCAGCAGCACGTGCAACTCGTCCTTCAGCGTAAACGGCGGATTGACGATGACGAGACCGGAACCGCTGAGCCCGGTCGTATCGCGGTCGCTGCGCACGACAAGTTCGGCGCAAAGCATCTTCGGGATATCCAGAGCCTGGAGCGTTTCATGAAAGGCCTTGACCGGGGCGTCTTTTTTCAAGGGATACCAGAGGCAATAGGTTCCTCCGGGAAAACGGCGATAGGCCCTGGCAAGCCCGTCGGCCAAGCGGTCATATTCGCCTTCCTCTTCGAATGGTGGATCGACGAGAACGATGCCGCGCTTTTCCTTCGGTGGCAGGTGGGCGCCGAGAGCCAGCCAGCCATCAAGTTCGGTGACGCGCACATGGTGGTCGCCCTCGAACAATCGGTGAAGGCGATTGTGATCCTCGGGATGCAACTCCATTGCTGAGAGCCGGTCCTGCGGACGAAAAAGCATGCGCGCGAGCTTCGGCGACCCCGGATAGAATTGCAGTCCGCCGTCGGGATTAAGCTCATGCACGGCAGAGAGGTATGGCTCCAGCAGCGCAGCGACCTCGGGCTTCAGATCAGCCGCGATCACGCGACCGATGCCGTCGAGCCACTCGCCGGTCTTTTGCGCCTCGTCGGACGAAAGGTCGTAGACACCGATGCCCGCATGTGTGTCGAGCAGGCGGAAAGCCTTGTCCTTGTTCTGCATGTAGCGGATGAGTCGAGCGAGCACCGCATGCTTCAGCACATCGGCGAAATTGCCCGCATGGTAGATATGCCGATAGTTCATTCTCGGTGAAGCCTGCATGAAAGGTTGCGATGAGCCGGTTTTTGTCTTTTGGCCCGGCACCGCATGAAATATACAAATGCAAGGAACATTGCGACCCCAATTCAAGCTCCAGCACAGGCAAAGGTGAAAATGGGTCACACCAATCTCGTCGCGCCCTCTGGCGGTGCCGCCGTACACAGCAACAAGCTTTTGCTCCGCAGGGATATGAATGACAAAATTTGAGAAGGCCAAGGTCGAGATCGTCAGCGAGAAGACGCTTGCGGACCAATGGACGCGGCTGAGCACCTTCGACATCAACTACACCGATTCCGAAGGCGAGACGCACCGGCTGAAGCGCGAGATCTATCACCGCACGCCGGCAGCCACGATCCTGCTCTATGATCCAAACAGGGAAACGGTCGTCCTGGTCCGCCAGTTTCGCTTGCCCGTCTATCTCGAGGGATACGCAGCCTGGCTGGCCGAAACACCAGCGGGGTTGCTTGACGGCGAACATCCGGAAGAGGCGATCCGCCGCGAGGCCATGGAAGAAACGGGCTATCGCGTGCGGGATGTTCGACCGCTGTTCAAGCTCTTCATGTCGCCGGGAGCGGTAACCGAGATTGTCCATTTCTTCGCGGCGATCGTCGATACGTCCGATCGCGTCGCGCCCGGTGGTGGCCTCGAAGAGGAGCACGAGGATATCGAGGTGATCGTGTTGCCGCTCACCAATGCGATGGCGATGATTAAAAGCGGCGAGATATTCGATGCGAAGACGATCATCCTGCTGCAATGGGCGATGTTGAACCGGAATCTGCTGACGTCCGACCGATGAAATTTCGGTGAAAGTGGCCGGTAAATAGTTATTTCACCAAAAGGCGGATGTGTGATTCATCTCTTCATCCAATTGTCATGAATGACGATTAGCCCTCCGGCGAAACGGAACCTTCGACGATCCAGCCTCAGGAGACGTATATGTGGCTTAGCAACTTCACCGTAGTGCTGGCGGACGAGACGATCGAGAGCGGCTCTGTGCGAATCGAGGATGGCGAGATTGCCGAGATCCGGTCAGGCCCGGTTGTCCAGTCCACCTTTGACGGCGGCGGGCGCCTGCTGATGCCGGGTTTCGTCGATCTGCACGGCGATATGGTGGAGCGCGAGATAGCGCCACGCCCGAACGCGATGATGCCGATCGATTTCGGCATTCACGAACTGGACAAGAAGCTGGCATCGGCGGGCGTGACCACAGCCTATGCGGCTGTCTCCTTCGCGACGGAAAGCGTCTATGGCCACATCCGTTCACTCGAGAACACCGGCGCCATCATCGAAGGCATCAAGCGACTTAACGGCGACCTGCTGGTCGATCATCGGGTACATGCCCGCTACGAGATCACCAATGTCGGCGCGGCACCGGCGCTTGAGGGCCTGCTGCACGGCGGCTTCGTGGACATGGTCTCTTTGACAGACCACACGCCGGGGCAGGGCCAGTACAACAATGTCGACAGCTATATCGCCAGCATGTCGGAGCGCCGCGCAATCTCGAAAGAGGCTGCGGCCGAGGTTGTCGCTAGGCGGATCGCGCTCCGCCAGGAATCGGCGGAAGTCGATGCCCGGCTGCGTGACATCGTCGGCTTGTCGCTGAGGCACAATCTGTCGCTCGCCTCGCATGACGACGACAGCGCGGAGAAGGTCGCCGAGATGCACGATCTCGGTGTCACGATCAGCGAATTCCCGGTCACCCTTGCCGCGGCCGAGGAAGCACGTCGCCGCGGGCTCTGGACGCTGATGGGCGCGCCGAACGCGCTGCGTGGCATGTCGATGTCGGGCAATCTTACGGCTTTCGATGCGGCTCGTGCGGGCCTGCTGAACATTCTTGCTGCGGACTATCATCCGGCTGCATTCCTGCTCGGCGCCTTCAAGATCGCCGAGGCGTCCGGCGGAAGCCTCGCCAAGGCCGTTGCTATGACCGGGCTCAACCCTGCACGAGCGGCGGGGCTGATGGATCGCGGCGAGATCGCGATTGGCCAGAAGGCGGATCTGGTCGCGGTCGAGCCGGGCGACGTGCCGCGTGTCCGGGCAACCTTCAGGAGCGGCCGTGTCGTTTACAGCGACGGCACGCTGCATCCGTTGCGCCCGCATCACGCCTTGGCGGCGTAGCAGGGCTTCAGCTCTTGCTGGGGTCGACCAGCAGGGAAATCAGTTGCTTCAGCGCCGGCGGGACAAGCGTGCCGCCTGCCTCGATGGTGGCGACGGTAGCGCCGTTTTCCATGCGAACCTTGCCTTCCGCCAGCAGTTTCAGCGCCAGCGAATAGAGCTGGTGCTCGACGGTCAGCACGCGATTGGCAAGGGTTTCCGACGTATCGTCAACGAGCACCGGCACGGACGCCTGGCCGATGACGGGACCCTCGTCCATTCCCTCTGTCACGAAGTGCACTGTGCAGCCGGCAATCTTCATGCCGGCATCGAGCGCGCGTTGATGCGTGTGAAGCCCGGGGAAAAGTGGCAGCAGGGAAGGGTGGATATTGATGATCCGACCCTCGTAGCGGTTAATGAAGCTGCCGGTCAGAAGCCGCATATAGCCCGCAAGGCAAAGAATATCCGGCTGCAACTGATCGAGCTTGGCAAGGATCGCCTCTTCATGCGCTTCCTTGCTCGGAAAATCCTTGCGGACGAAGGAGAAGGCGGGGATACCCTCAGCCTCCGCCCTGGTAAGCCCGCCGGCATCGGCCCGGTCCGAAATGACGCCGACAATTTCCGCCGGATAGTCTGCGGCCGCCGCAGCCTTGACCAAAGCCATCATGTTGGAGCCGCCGCCTGAGATAAAGACGACGACGCGTTTGCGCGCCGAGCCCGTCGTCATAGTGCGAGCGTACCGTTGTAGACGGTACCGGCAGCCCCTTCCACCCGGGCAATCATCCGGCCGAGCGGGACAACGCTCTCGCCTTCGGCCTCAAGCGCCCTGGTGACGATCTCTACATTTTCCTTGGCAACGACGACGATCATGCCGACGCCACAGTTGAAGGTCCGCAGCATCTCCTTGGCTTCGACGCCGCCGGTCTTTGCCAGCCACGAGAAAACCGCGGGCACCTTGACAGCCGCAAGGTCGATCTCGGCTGCCAGATGTTTCGGCAGCACGCGCGGGATATTCTCCGGAAAGCCGCCGCCGGTGATGTGGGCAAGCGCCTTCAGGGCCCCGGTCTCGCGGATCGCCTTGAGCAGCGGCTTTACATAGATGCGCGTCGGCGTCAGCAGCGCTTCGCCCAGCGTCTTGCCATCCGCGAAGGGCGCAGCGGCATCCCAACCGAGGCCGGACAGCTCGACGATCTTGCGCACCAGCGAAAAGCCGTTCGAATGGACGCCGGAGGAAGAGAGCCCGAGAATGACGTCGCCCTCCGATATATCGCCCTTCGGAAGCAGCTGGCCGCGTTCGGCGGCACCGACCGCAAAGCCGGCGAGGTCGTAGTCTCCATCGGAATACATGCCTGGCATTTCAGCCGTCTCGCCGCCGATCAAGGCGCAGCCCGCCTCGCGGCAGCCAGCGGCGATGCCGCCGACGATCGCAGCGCCCTGGTCCGGGTCGAGCTTGCCGGTGGCAAAGTAGTCGAGAAAGAACAGCGGTTCCGCGCCCTGGACAACCAGATCGTTGACGCACATGGCGACGAGATCGATGCCGACCGTCTCATGATAGTTTGCGTCGATGGCAATCTTCAGCTTGGTGCCGACGCCGTCATTGGCGGCAACCAGGACAGGATCGGTGAAGCCGGCCGCCTTGAGGTCGAACAGACCGCCGAAGCCGCCGATTTCGCCGTCGGCGCCCGGACGGCGCGTCGAGCGCACGGCGGGCTTGATCTTTTCGACGAGCAGGTTGCCGGCGTCGATGTCTACGCCCGCGTCGCTATAGGTCAGGCCGTTTTTTCCCGACTGGCTCATGCTTCCGCCTCCGATGCTTGGCTGCCCGCCTTGGCACATGGTTTTGATCGGGTCGCAATTGCATGGCAAGACCCTTTATGCAAGGCATTGCCGGCGGAAGCCCTGCATTTTCCCCGCTTTGCAGCTGCCGAAAGCGCTTCGCCGGCGTGAGACTTGACCATACTTACGACGCCATCCTATGTCCTAAGCCGAAGGTGCGACGGTACCAAATTCGGGGAAGATGATGGAGCAGAAACTCAGCAACGCAGGCCTCAGGCAGCAGGTTATCTTCTGGCTTGTCGTGCTTGTCCTGGTGATCGGCTTTCTTTTCCTGTTCAGCTCGATCCTGCTGCCCTTCATCGCCGGCATGGCGATTGCATATTTCCTTGATCCGGTAGCCGATCGACTGGAAATGCTGGGTCTCAGCCGGATGATGGCCACCCTGGTGATCCTGATCGTATTCGTCCTGGTATTTGCCCTGGCGCTGACGCTGTTGATCCCCGTTATCATCAGCCAGTTCAATGATTTCATGTTGCACATTCCGGGCTACGTCCAGCAATTCCAGCAATTTGTTGAAAATACCCAGAATACCATCGTGCCGGAATGGATCCGTAGCCAGGCGGGCGCGCTGAAAAACAATCTCTCGAGCATCATGTCGGATGGCCTTGGCTTCGTCGCCGGTCTGTTCGGGCAGCTATGGAGTTCGGGCAAGGCCCTGGTCAATATCATCTCGCTGATGGTCATCACCCCCGTCGTCGCCTTCTATATCCTGCTGGACTGGGATCGCATGATCGCGAAGGTCGATGCCTGGATCCCGCGCGATCACGTCGCGACGGTGCGGCAGATCGCCCACGAGATCGACCAGGCGATCGCCGGCTTCATCCGCGGGCAGGGCTCGCTTTGCATTATCCTTGGCATCTACTACGGCGTCGGCCTGTCGCTTGTCGGCCTTAACTTCGGCCTGCTGATCGGCCTGTTTGCCGGCATGATCAGCTTCATCCCGTACGTCGGTTCGCTAGTCGGCCTGTTCCTCGCCGTCAGCATCGCCATCGTGCAGTTCTGGCCGGATTATCTCTGGGTCGGCCTCGTGCTTGCTGTCTTCTTCACCGGCCAGTTCCTGGAGGGCAACATTCTCCAGCCGAAGCTCGTCGGCTCCAGCGTCGGGCTGCATCCGGTATGGCTGATGTTTGCCCTGTTCGCGTTCGGCGCGTTGTTCGGTTTCGTCGGCCTGCTTATCGCGGTACCGGCAGCGGCTGCCTGCGGCGTTCTTGTCCGCTTCGCCCTTTCGCGATATCTTCAGAGCGACCTTTACTACGGCCGCTCGGCGACCGGTCCGGCCAGCCGGACCAAGGCACGCACTCCTGAGAAATAATATGGAACCGAACGACCCCAAGAACGCCTCGCCGAGGCGCAAGGGCGCTGAGCAGCTGCCTCTGGCTTTTACGCACGACACCGCAAGCGGCCGGGACGATCTGCTGGTCTCCGGGCCGCTGAGTGCCGCCGTGACGCTCGTCGACAGCTGGCCGAACTGGCCGTCCCCCATCGTGATCCTGACCGGCCCGATCGGCTCCGGCAAGTCGCACCTTGCCAGCATCTGGCAGGAACATAGCGCCGCCGCCGCCATTCACCCGGTCGCAGGATCGGGCGCTGCCATGGCGGCAGCGCTCGGACCCGTTGTATTCGAGGACGTCGACCGGCGAGGCTTCGATGACACTGAGTTATTCCACGTCATCAACAGCGTCCGCGAAAACGGCACGAGCCTGATGATGACGAGCCGTCTCTGGCCGATGTCCTGGCCCGTTGAATTGCCCGATCTGCTGTCCCGGCTGAAGGCGGCGACAGTCGTCGAGATCGGCGAGCCGGACGAGGAACTGCTATCGCAGGTAATCGTGAAGCTCTTCGCCGATCGGCAGCTTTATATTGATGACAAACTTGTCCTCTACGTTGTCTCGAGAATGGAGCGGTCGCTGAATGCCGCCCAGACCATCGTCGACCGGCTGGATCGCTTGGCGCTTGCCCGCGGCACGCGGATCACACGGACGCTCGCAGCCGAAGTATTGAATGAATTGGGAAATTCCGAACCGGCGGATTGACTGTCACGGTTACGTCATCAAACTGATATAGTCGCAAGAAAAGCAATAAAGGCAGGTGGACATGGACTCGTCAGTCGCGGAACATCAGGAACAGAGCCCGCCGGCAGTTGTGCCACGGCCTCCGGTCAGCGAGCTTCTGTCGAGCCCCGAACGTTTCATCAACCGCGAGTTCTCCTGGCTGCAGTTCAATCGGCGTGTCCTCGAGGAGACGCTGAACACCGCTCATCCGCTGCTCGAGCGCGTGCGGTTTCTTTCCATCTCGGCCGCCAACCTCGATGAATTCTTCATGGTGCGCGTGGCCGGCCTCGAAGGCCAGGTCCGGCAGAACATTGTCATGCGTAGCCCGGACGGCAAGACGCCAGCCGAGCAGCTCGATGACATCCTGCGCGAGATCGACAATCTGCAAATGGAGCAGCAGGCTTCGCTCGCCGTCCTGCAGCAATATCTCGCCAAGGAAGACATTCTGATCGTCCGCCCGGCCGCTCTGTCGGAGGCCGATCGCCAGTGGCTTGCGACCGAGTTCGATCAGTCGATCTTCCCGGTCCTGACGCCGCTGTCGATCGATCCGGCCCATCCTTTCCCCTTCATCCCCAACCTCGGATTCTCCATTGGTCTGCAGCTGACCAGCATGAACGGCCGCGAGCCGATGACGGCGCTTCTGCGCCTGCCGCCGGCGCTTGACCGGTTCGTCCGGTTGCCCGATGCGAGTAGCGTCATCCGCTACATCACGCTTGAAGATGTCGTGAACATCTTCATCCACCGGCTTTACCCCGGCTACGAGGTCAAGGGTTCGGGAACGTTCCGCCTCATCCGAGACAGCGATATCGAAGTCGAGGAAGAAGCAGAAGACCTGGTGCGGTTCTTCGAGACCGCGCTGAAGCGCCGCCGGCGCGGTTCGGTGATCCGCATCGAGACCGACAGCGAGATGCCGGCGTCGCTGCGCCAATTCGTGGTCACTGCGCTTGGCGTGCCGGACAATCGCGTCGCGGTTCTGCCTGGCCTGCTGGCGCTGAATACGCTTTCCGAGATCACCAAGGCGCCGCGCGACGACCTCCGGTTCGAGCCCTACAATGCGCGATTTCCTGAGCGCGTCCGCGAACACGCCGGCGATTGCCTCGCCGCCATCCGCGAAAAGGACATGGTGGTCCACCATCCGTACGAGTCTTTCGACGTGGTGGTCCAGTTTCTGATCCAGGCGGCCCGCGACCCTGATGTACTCGCCATCAAGCAGACGCTTTACCGAACCTCCAACGACAGCCCGATCGTCCGCGCCCTGATCGACGCGGCCGAGATGGGCAAGTCGGTGACCGCGCTGGTCGAGCTCAAGGCGCGCTTCGACGAGGAAGCCAACATCCGCTGGGCGCGCGATCTGGAACGCGCCGGCGTGCAGGTCGTCTTCGGCTTCATCGAATTGAAGACTCATTCGAAGATGTCGCTGGTGGTCCGTCGCGAAGAAGGCAAACTGCGCACCTACTGCCATCTCGGCACCGGCAACTACCATCCGGTAACGGCGAAGATCTATACCGACCTGTCCTTCTTCACCTGCAATCCGAAGATCGCCCACGACATGGCGAACATCTTCAATTTCATCACCGGTTATGGCGAGCCGGAAGAGGGCATGAAGATCGCGGTTTCGCCTTATACGCTGCGTCGCCGTATCCTCCAGCACATCGAGGAGGAGATCGTCCATGCCGAGAACGGCGTTCCGGCGGCGATCTGGATGAAGATGAATTCGCTGGTCGATCCGGAGATCATCGACGCGCTCTATCGGGCAAGCTATGCCGGCGTCGAGATCGATCTCGTCATCCGCGGCATCTGCTGCCTGCGGCCGCAGGTTGCCGGCCTCTCCGAAAACATCCGGGTGAAGTCCATCGTCGGGCGCTTCCTCGAGCACAGCCGGATTTTCTGCTTTGGCAACGGTCACGGCCTCCCATCCGACAAGGCGCTGGTTTACATCGGTTCGGCCGATATGATGCCGAGAAACCTCGATCGACGCGTCGAAACGCTGGTTCCGCTCATCAATCCGACCGTACACGAGCAGGTTTTGTCACAGATCATGCTCGGCAACTTGATTGACAACCAGCAGAGCTACGAGATATTGCCCGATGGTACGTCCCGGCGCATGGAAGTGCGCAAGGGGGAGGAGCCGTTCAACGCGCAGCAATATTTCATGACCAATCCAAGCCTTTCGGGCCGCGGTGAAGCTTTGAAATCCAGTGCGCCCGAACTCATCGCCGGACTGTTGTCCGGCCGCAAGACATAACTGGAATTGCATGGTGGAATCAGAAGCCCAGGGGCGCCTTCCCGGAATTGCCCCTGTTTCCGTCGTTGACATCGGTTCGAACTCCGTCCGCCTGGTGGTCTATGAAGGTCTGTCTCGGTCGCCGACCATTCTTTTCAACGAGAAGGTGCTTTGCGGTCTCGGCAAGGGCATAGCTTTGACCGGAAAGATGGACGAGGACAGCGTGCTGCGTGCGCTGAGCGCGCTGCACCGGTTCAAGGCGCTCTCCGATCAGGCCCGCGCCAGCACCATGTATATCCTGGCAACGGCTGCGGCGCGCGAAGCCAGCAATGGCCCCGATTTCATACATCAGGCGGAGACCATCCTTGGCCGCAAGGTCCGCGTGCTTTCCGGCGAGGAAGAGGCGCGCTTTTCAGCGCTTGGCATCATCAGCGGCTTCTTCAGTCCCGACGGCATAGCCGGTGACCTCGGCGGCGGCTCGCTCGAACTGATCGACATCAAAGGCAAACAAATCGGCAAGGGCATAACGCTTCCGCTCGGCGGGCTGCGCCTTTCAGAATATGCCTCCGGATCGTTGGCCAAGGCGCACAGCTTTGCCCGCAAGCACGTCAAGACCGCAAAGTTTCTGGGCAACGGCGAAGGGCGCACCTTCTACGCGGTCGGCGGCACGTGGCGAAACATCGCCAAGCTGCATATGGAAATTCGCAAATACCCGCTGCACATGATGCAGGGCTACGAGCTTCCCCTCGACGAGATGCTGCGCTTTCTCGATCAGGTCGGTCTGGCCAAGGACAGCAAGGAACCGGCTTTTCAGGCGATTTCCAAACATCGCCGCTCGCTCTTGCCATTCGGCGCCATTGCCATGCAGGAAGTGCTGATGGCCATGAAGCCGGCCACCGTCTCCTTCTCGGCGCAAGGCGTTCGCGAAGGCTATCTCTATTCGCTGTTGACCGAGCACGAGCGCAACGCCGATCCGCTGCTTGCCGCTGCCGGCGAACTGGCGATCCTCAGGGCGCGATCACCGGAACACGCGCGCGAGCTCGCAGACTGGACGGGCCGGATGATGCCGTTCTTCGGCGTGGCCGAAACCGAAGAGGAAAGCCGCTACCGACAGGCCGCCTGTCTTCTGGCCGACATCAGCTGGCGCGCCCATCCCGATTACCGCGGGCTGCAAGCGCTGAACGTCATCGCCCACTCGTCCTTCGTCGGTATAACCCATGCCGGACGCTCGTTCATCGCCCTGGCAAATTATTATCGCTACGAGGGATTGAGCGACGACAGCGCCACCGGTCCGCTGGCGACGATCGCAACGCCGCAATTGATCGAGCGCGCAAAGCTGCTCGGCGGCCTCTTGCGCGTCGTCTATCTGTTCTCGGCGTCGATGCCCGGCGTGGTGCGCAACCTGACGTTCCGCCGTTCACGAAGCCCCGATGTCGATCTCGAGTTCGTCGTGCCGCCCGAATACCATGACTTCGCCGGCGAACGACTCGACGGTCGCCTGCAGCAGCTCGCGAAACTGACCAACCGAAGATTGACGTTCGTATTCGAATAGGTCAATATACAGCCTTTAGTTGATATATTATTATCGCGAGGCTCATTCTGGCTACTTATTTGAGCGAGGCAGTGAAAATGATTGTCGTCGCCGCATGCGCTGCAGCCTTGGCGCATTCCGCGATAGTGGTTACCAGGGTCGTTGGCACCTATCGGCCGGATGCAAACGCCGGTGTATCGAACGCACCGTCGGCGGAGGAGGCTTCCTTTGTCATCGACAACACGCGGGTAACATTGCAGCGCTATGCCAGCGAGCTGGCGGGATATAAGCGCTACCTCATCGTCGAGAGCGGCAAAGGACAAAAGATTCGCGCTGAGCTCGATAAAGACCCTGGGGGATGGGGACATTTCGATATTTGTGAGACGATGGAAGGTGATATCGCCCTTTTGAACACCTCGCCGCATGCCAGCCCGGGTAACAAGGCCTACGTTGTGCGCTTGGGCCAGAACCCCCGGGTAGTTCAGGCCAAGGCACCATTGGTGAAATGCGTTCGGCCCATCGGTGTCTTCGGCAACGGTCCTGATCAGGACTACGCTTTCCAGGAAATCTCCAGCGAGTAGCGTGGATATCGGTCGCGCCTGGAAGCTGCAGAACGGACAGTGTGAGGTGTCGCGCCTCCAACGAAAGGCGCGACATCTTCAATTCAGATATTGTCCTTCAGAACGCTACTTCGCGTTCAGGAAATCACCGACTTCCAACAGGCTAAACTCGTTGTCGTCAGGTTTGTTGAGTGCGCGGCCTGCTGAAAATGGCAGGTTGTTGTCGTTGGCGACGACGATATGCGTGTCGTCGACGCGATCGACATTCTCAATAGTCAGGAAGGGCATGTCGTAGTAGCCGGGACCGCCGCCCTGGAGCTTCTTATTGTCAGGGTCGTTGATATGCATCAGGTCGATGTAGCCGATCTTGCGAACGGCCTTGCCGACATTCGCGTCGTTCATCTCGATCTTGTAGATTTTCTTGTGCTTGGCCGGGGTGGCAAAGCAATCCGGCTTCGGCGCTTTCGGATCGGCGCATGCCTTGTCTGCCGTGCCCTCGCCATTGTCGCGCTCGATGACGAGTGCAGTCGTCGCGTCAAGCATGTTGAAGTCACCGATGGATTCGCCAAGGTCGCTGAACGCGTAGAGCCAGGTCCGTCCGGTCCAGCTCTTCGAAGCAACGTTGAATTCGACGATCCGTAGGGCAGGGTGGTCATCCACCTTCTCGACCGTGCCGTCGTCCTGGTAGAGAGCGCCCTCGAGGAGAGCATAGAGCGTCTTGCCGTCCTTTGACATGGCAAGCCCTTCAAAGCCACGGGAGCGCTTGAGGTTGAAAGCCGGCATTTTGTCCGTCGGGCTGTTCGGCAGGCTGATCAACGGATTGTCCGGCGAGAGCACAGCCTTGCCGTTTACAACAGTCGAGATTACGTCGGTCAGCTTTCCCTCAGTGTCGACCTTGATCAGATAGGGACCCAGTTCGTCGCCGATCCAGAAACCGTCGGCAACCGGCTGGATAGACTCGATGTCGAAGTCGGCGCCAGTCAGGTAGCGCTTGGTGGCGCCTTCGAGGGTAATCGGGAAGGGTGCCTTCATGTCGGGGTCGGAAAGGAACAGGTTCTTGACCACCTCGACCTTGCCGCCTTGCCAATCGAATTTGATATTATGCAAGAACAGCGTGGCGTCGCTCGAAGTCGCCTTCGAACCGAAGCCATTATCGGTCAGCGTCCAGAACGTGCCGTCCGGCATTGTCTTGATGCCCGAAAAACCCTGGACAGGTTGACCGTCGAAGGGAAGCGACAGGCCTGTAGGGCGATTGCCGTCCATCCCGGGGACTGTGCCGAGGCCCTGCGCGCGTTTGCGGTCGGGCGTCCAGAATTTGCCGGAGGTTTTCACGAATTCCGGTGCGTCGCTCGGCGCCGGGACGATCGTATTTGCGGGAAGAACGGCTTGAGCAGTTAGCTTTGCCGGGAAGGCCCTTTCCTCGGCGGATGCGGATGCTGCAATCAAAAGGAAGATCGCCGTGGAGGCAAAAAGACGTTGAAGCATAAATCACCTTGTTAAACTACGTTGGGCAGAAAGCCCCGATTAACAGGCGGTCGATGTCAGGCTGTTGACGTTCAGGTGAAGCTTCCGTGACGATGCCCGGCATCGAGGCGTCGGAGATTTGATTCACTGAGCCGCGACGCCTTAGGCTCCGCACGAGCCAGTGCCACGACGCCAAGCGCCTGACCTCTTCCCCTGACAGCATGCTCGCCCAGATCTTCGGCCACGATATCGTCGGGAAGCATCAGTCGATTTGCGAGATCGGCGGATATCAGCACCGGTCTTTCCAGCGTCTTGCAAAGGGTCTCGAGCCGCGCCGTGGTGTTCACCGTGTCGCCGAAATAGGTGATCTTGTGATGGTCGACCCCGATTTCGGCCGTGATGATGAACCCACCGTGCAAAGCGGCACGCACCCGCGGCACCTGACCGTATGTCTGCAGCCAGAATTCGGAATTCTTCTCGATGTCGGCCAGGATATCGAAGACGCAGCGGATGCAGCGGCCGTTCTTGATGCCACGCTCCAGCGGCCAGGTGATGATTGCCGCATCGCCGATGTAGTCGTCGATGGCGCCTCGATGCTGCCAGACATGCTCCGCATAGGCGCCGAACAGCGAGCCGAGATATTGCTGCGCACGCAGATCGCCGTATTTCTCCGCAAAAGCGGTGGAACCGACCAGATCGATGAAGAGGAACACGCGCTCCTCGGGCACCGGATTGCGGTACCGGCTGGTCAGCAGGCTGAAGAACACGTCCCGCCCCAGAAGCTCCCGGACACGCACAACGAACACCACGACTGCCGACATCGCCAAGGCGTAGAGGAACACGTCCATCGGTAATATGGTGACCTGGGCCCACGTTCCGGTCAGTACCCCGAGCGATTTAAGCAGGCTGCCGGCGGCCGCAAAGCCGATGCTGATCAGCCCGAAGTCGATGACGAGCGCCGACGCGATGAAAATCGGTGTCGGCAGTCGGTGGATCCGGTGGAAAAGGCTGGGAAAGAACATGCCCCGTTCGAAAGCCAGTATCGGGATGCCGCAAAACAGGGCGAAGATCGCGCCGATATAAAGCCTGCCGGGTTCGCCGAACAACAGATTGTAGAGCATGCCGGACGCGGCAACGAAGATCGCGATGAAAATCCAGTTCAGCGCCGAGGATAGGTTTCTCATCATGGCGGTCCCGTACGGCCGCGGACATCCGTCCGCCCCGTCTATTGTTTCCGCCAAAATAAGGCCGTCAAGCGGAATCAATCGCAGCGGCGGCGAACCGCGTTCCCACAACTCCGGACAGAGAATACCGCCTAGAGGTTGACGGTCTCGACCTTCTTGCCGACGAAACGCAAGGCGACCTGGCCCTGTATCAGCCGCAGCGCCGTTTCCCCGAAGAGATCGCGGCGCCAGCCGTGTAGCGCGGCTACATCGGCCTTCTCGCCTTCCGCTGCGATCCTGTCTATGTCTTCGCTGTTGGCGATGACTTTCGGAGCAACGCCGTGTTTTTCAGCGATCAGCTTCAGCAGGACCTTCAGAAGTTCTGCCGCCGCCGCCGTTCCCTCGGGCGCCTGATTGTGGCGAGGAACATGCGGCATATCCGCCTTTGGCAGCGCAAGTGCCTCGTTGATGGCTTCAAGCACGGCAGTGCCCGAGGACGATCGCTCCCAGCCTTTCGGTATAGTGCGCAAGCGGCTGAGTGCCTCCATATCCCTAGGCTGCTGTTGGGCGATCTCGTAGATGGCGTCGTCCTTGAGGACACGGGAACGTGGCACATTGCGGCTGCGCGCTTCACGCTCGCGCCATGCCGCAACATACTTCACCACGGCCAGTTCCTGCGGCTTGCGCAGCCGCATCTTCAGACGCTGCCAGGCATCGTCAGGGTGAATATCGTAGGTATCGGGTGATTCGAGGATCGCCATCTCCTCCGCAAGCCACGATGCGCGGCCTTCGCGCTCCAGCTGGTCGCGAAGCGAGATATAGACGTCGCGCAGGTGGGTAACGTCCGCCAACGCGTAATCGAGCTGCTTTTCAGAAAGCGGCCGGCGGCTCCAGTCGGTGAAGCGCGACGACTTGTCGATCTGTTCGCCCTTGATACGGCTGACGAGCTGGTCGTAGGAGACAGAGTCCCCGAAGCCGCAAACCATTGCCGCGATCTGGGTGTCGAAGACCGGATGCGGAATGAGATTACCGCGGTTATAGATGATTTCGATGTCCTGGCGCGAGGCGTGAAACACCTTCAAAACGTCAGGGTTCGCCATCAAGTCGAAGAGAGGCTGGAGATCAATGCCCGGAGCCAGCGGATCGACCAGAACTTCGGTGGTCATGCTCGCCATCTGAACCAGGCAAAGCACTGGCCAGAACGTGGTCTCTCGGAGGAATTCCGTATCGATGGTAATGAATTCTGACTTGGCCAGCTCTTTGCAGGCCGCCTCCAGTTCGGCAGTTGTTTCGATCATTTGAACACATTCATCGGAAAATACTTCGTTAACCTTCCTTCCCCTTTCGGTTCAAGATGTCAATATCATTGCAGCGTCACACACTTAAACCACGCGCAGATAACTCGTCATACCAGTCTTTTGATGCTCGATGATGTGACAATGCAGCAGCCAGTCACCAGGATTGTCGGCGACCAGACCGAGTTGCACCTTCTCGTTCGGCTGGATGAGATAGGTGTCGGACACGAACGGCATCACCTCGCGGGCCGATGAGGAAAGCACCGTGAAGCTCATGCCGTGGAGATGGATCGGGTGCGCGTGCGGCGTCAGGTTCTCCATGTCGAACACATAGCTCCTACCGAGTTTCAGCTCCGAAAGCGGCGCGGTTGGATCAGGCGTGTCGCCAGGCCACGGCACCTTGTTGATCGCCCAGAAGCTGTAGCCGAGCGAACCGCAAATGCTGTTGTCGGCGGTGTTTTCCGCCGTCGAGCTCAGGATCAGCGGAATGTGCTCGGCGGACGACGGATCCACAGACTTCACCGGGTTGGCCTCAAGCAAAGCCAGATCGCCGACGTCGCGCTTCAACGACGTGCCTACCGAGCGAAACTTCGCCAGTGTCTTCGGGGCCGTGCCGCGGATATCTTCTAGAGTGGCGATCGCACCCTCGCTATCGGGCATCCGCACGGCCAGCTCGAGCCGCTGGCCCGGCCCTAGCTGCAGCACGTCTAGCGGAAAGCGCTTCGGCACGGGATTGCCGTCGATCGCGATGACGGTCGCCTCGGCGCCCTCCATCCTGAACGAATAGATGCGCGTGACATCGGTAATCGCAAGCCGCAGGCGAAGAAGCCCGCCGGAAGGAGCGTCGTACTGCGGCTCGACCTGCCAGTTCGCCGTCCGAACCGTCCCGTACGTGCCCGACTTCGCCGCATCGCGCGGGCGAAATTGCTCGATGAACTGGTCATCGCCGCCAAGCCGCCAGTCGCGCAGGTTGATGACGATCTCCTTGTCGAACTGCGGATCGCCGGGGTTCTCGACGACGATGACGCCGGTCATGCCGTGGCCCATCTGGATCAGCGTGTTGCAATGAGGGTGGTACCAGAAAGTCCCGGCATCGGGCGGCGTGAAGGCGTAGTCGAACTTGTCGCCGGTATAGACATAGGGCTGCGTCAGAAACGGCACGCCGTCCATGTTGTTGGGGATGCGCAAACCGTGCCAGTGGATAGTGGTCGGCTCGTCGATGCCATTGATCAGCCGAGCGGCGAAGGGTTCGCCCTTGCGCATTCGCAAGACAGGCGGCATCCCGTCGGAACCGTAGCTGAGTACATCCCTGGTCGGGCCGGTTCCTGTCAGGTTGGCTTCAATTTTTGCCGTCTTCAGGATTTGCGGTTCCGGCGCCGCCTCGGCCCGGCTGAATCGGCCCGCAAGCCCAAGTCCGACGCCGTAGACGCCCGCAACGGCAGACGCTTTGAGCAGATTGCGGCGCGTGAGGATAGGCATGCAGACTCCGGACGATAATCAATGCGCGCTCATGTTTAAAGTTGACTGTCGATTTCAGCAATACCGCTGCACCGAGCAAACTGCCGCAGCTACGGCTTGTCGCGCTCCGAGGGCGGCGTCGCCAACTTGTTGAAGAAGGTCGACGTTCGAAGCAGGTTGCGGAAGCGCATGCTGCGCCGCTCGGTCGGAACGCCCTCGCGCACGGTCATCCGTTGCAGGGTGTAGAGCATGAACAGGAACAGCACGACGGCCATGTACGCGAAGAGGACACGCGGGCCGAACATGTCGAGCATGAACGACGCGAATAACGGCCCGACGATCGCCCCGACCGACCAGAAGAACAGGGTGCCGGCTGAGACAAGCGCGTGCTGGCCTTTCGCCGCATGATCGTTGGCATGCGCCGAGCAAAGCGAATACAGCGGCATGCAGAACGCTCCGAAGACGAAGATGCCCGCAAAGTTTCGCCATTCGTTGCTGCCCGCCAGAAACGACAGGAACAGGCAGGCCGCGAGCGAGCCGAGCGACGAGATCAGGATGATCAGCCGCCGGTCCAGTCGGTCCGAATAGGCGCCGAGCGGATATTGCAGGACGATCCCCGCGAAGATGCCGACACTCATGAAGGTGGCGATCTCCGTGACCGAAAGGCCGATGCCCTGCGCATAGACCGGCCCAAGTGATCGGAAGACGGAGTTCGTCAGGCCGACGACGATGCAGCCGATTGTCGCCAGCGGCGATATGTTCCACAGCGTCTTGATGTCAAAACGGATCGCCTCCGGCGCGCCGGGGCTCGACCGGTCGGCAAACGAGATCGGCACCAGTGAGAGAGAAAGCGCCATCGAGATGACGGCGAAGAGCTGGAAGCCGGAGATGCCGACGGAGGGGATAAGATATTGAGCCAGCGTCACCGAGCCGAGGTCGACGAAGCGGTAGATGGAAAGCGTGCGGGCGCGGTTTGAGTTGGTGACGCGCGCATTCAGCCAGCTTTCGACCACCGCAAAAAGTCCGGCGAAACACAGCCCCTGCATCAGGCGCATGCTGAACCAGAACCACGGCACGATCAGAAGTGCCATGGCGATGGACGCCGCCGACGCGATTGCGGCCAATGCCGAGAAAGTCCTGATGTGCCCGATCGACCGCATGATGCGAGTGACATAGACGCAACCGAGGGCGAAGCCGATATTGTATCCCGTGCCGACAAGCCCGATGGTGGAGGCCGAGAAACCTTCCTGCAGCGCTCGCAGTGAAATGAAGGTCGCCTGCAATCCGTTGCCGCCGATCAGGATGCCGGCGGTGATGAGCAGGGGGATAAGCGGTTTGATCTGGCTCATCGGGAAGGGGCCTGTGCGATATCTTAGCGGGAATCGATCCCCGACGAAGCATGATTGCCTTTCTATGCACGCTTTCAGTATAAAGACAGTTCAAACGCGACGGCCTGCGGCAAGTCTTGACAAATCAGGCCGGCCATGCGCTTTTCCGCCCGATTTTCTTGATGGGGAGCAAGCGGCCTGACGCCTGCTGCGACCGCCATCCGCCAAGTCCAGGAATGATAAAATGCATCGCTATCGCAGCCATACATGCGCCGCTCTGCGCAAGTCCGACGTCGGGTCCACAGTCCGGATTTCCGGCTGGGTCCATCGTGTTCGCGACCATGGCGGATTGCTGTTCATCGACCTTCGCGACCACTACGGCATGACGCAGATCGTCGCCGATCCGGATAGTCCGGCCTTCAAGCAGGCCGAGACCGTTCGCGGCGAATGGGTCATCCGCATCGACGGCCTCGTCAAGGCCCGCACCGAGGACACCGTCAACAAGCAGATGCCGACCGGCGAAATCGAACTCTATGCCCAGGAAATTGAAATCCTGTCGGCTGCCAAGGAATTGCCGCTGCCGGTCTTCGGCGAGCCCGATTATCCCGAAGACGTCCGCCTGAAGTATCGCTTCCTCGATCTGCGCCGCGAAACGCTCCACAAGAACATCGTCAAGCGCACCCAGATCATCGCCGACATGCGCCGCCGCATGAATGAGATCGGCTTTGCCGAATACTCCACGCCAATCCTGACGGCATCCTCGCCGGAAGGTGCGCGCGACTTCCTGGTGCCTAGCCGCATCCACGAAGGCAAGTTCTTCGCGCTCCCGCAGGCCCCGCAGCAATACAAGCAGCTCCTGATGGTGGCTGGTTTCGACCGCTACTTCCAGATCGCACCCTGCTTCCGCGACGAAGACCCGCGCGCCGACCGTCTGCCGGGTGAATTCTACCAGCTCGACTTGGAAATGAGCTTCGTCGAACAGGAAGACGTCTGGACTACCATGGAGCCCGTCATTCGCGGCGTCTTCGAGCAGTTCGCCGAAGGCAAGCCGGTAACGCAGACGTTCCCGCGCATCCCCTATGACGTCGCGATCCGCAAATACGGTTCCGACAAGCCGGACCTCCGCAACCCTATCGAAATGCAAGCCGTCACGGAACACTTCGCCGGCTCCGGCTTCAAGGTCTTCGCTGGCATGATCGCCGCGAACCCGAAGGTCGAGATCTGGGCGATCCCGGCAAAGACCGGCGGCAGCCGCGCATTCTGCGACCGCATGAACGCATGGGCTCAATCGACCGGCCAGCCCGGTCTTGGCTATATTTTCTGGCGCAAGGAAGGTGAAAAGCTCGAAGGCGCCGGCCCGCTCGCCAAGAACATCGGCGAGGAACGTACGGACGCGATCCGCACGCAGCTTGGGCTCGGCGATGGCGACGCCTGCTTCTTCGTCGCCGGTGATCCGGCCAAGTTCTACAAGTTCGCAGGCGAAGCCCGCACTCGCGCCGGTGAGGAACTGAACCTCGTCGATCGCGACCGTTTCGAATTCTGCTGGATCATCGATTTCCCGTTCTACGAATGGCTCGAAGACGAGAAGAAGATCGATTTCGCCCACAACCCGTTTTCGATGCCACAGGGCGGCATGGATGCGCTGAACAACCAGGAACCGCTGTCGATCAAGGCCTACCAGTACGACCTGGTCTGCAACGGCTTCGAACTCGCCTCAGGCTCTATCCGTAACCAACTGCCCGACGTCATGGTCAAGGCGTTCGAGCTGACCGGCAAGTCGAAGGAAGAAGTCGAGGAGCAGTTTGGCGGCCTCTACCGCGCCTTCCAGTACGGCGCGCCTCCGCATGGCGGCATGGCAGCCGGCGTCGACCGCATCATCATGCTTCTCGTCGGTGCAAAGAACCTGCGCGAAATCTCGCTGTTCCCTATGAACCAGCAGGCACAGGACCTCCTGATGGGTGCTCCGTCCCCGGCAACGCCGGCCCAGCTGCGCGAACTGGCACTGCGGGTCGTGCAGCTGCCGAAGAAAGACTGAGCTTTTTTAAAGTAGTCACAAAAAACCCGGCGAACGAATTCGCCGGGTTTTTTCATGGAAACGTCCAGCGGCTAAAGCGCCGAGTAGACTGCGTCGCGAAGATCGATTGTGAACTGGCCCCACATGCCCTCAAGCGCTGTGTTCGTCAACGCTACGACCGTCAGCTTTTGCACCGGGTCGACAAACCAGCTGTGGCCATAGGCGCCGCCCCATTTGAAGGTCCCTTTGGAGAACGGAACCAACGCCGCTTCCGGGTCCACGATGACGGACCAGCCAAATCCGAAGCCGACGCCCGGCAGAAACGCTTGGTGGGTGCCCCCGGCCTGATCGACAGTCATCACGTTGACGCTGTCCTCAGATAGCAGAGGTGCACCACCCTTTCGTATTGCCTCGAGCACGACGAGAACGTCGTCCGCGGTTCCTGCCATGCCCGCACCACCGGATTGATACGAGTTCGGATCGAATATTCGGCTCGGCGCGAAACTGACGGAGCCGGTCAGCGCAGGGACAGACGCGGTCTCCGGCATGAGTAGCGGCTCCGGTTCCGCAGTTTGATATGCCGCCGCGAGCCTGCTGCGATCTCGCACTGAAAACGCCGTTTCGTGCAAGCCGAGCGGATATGTAATTAGATTCTTGATGACGTCCCCGAGCGGCGAGCCGGTCTCGCTCTCGATCACGCCGCCGAGCACATCCATGGCCAATGAATACTGCCAGGCGCTGCCGGGAGCAAAGCTCAGGGGAACCGTCGCGATCCGGCGGAGATTTTCTGCGAGCGATAATCCCGGTTCTGCAAGGCCGTCCGAAACACCCGCTGCGGCATAGGGACCATCGGTCTCGTGAAAGCCATAGGACAGGCCTGCGGTATGTGAAAGCAGATGCCTGACGAGGATGACGGCATCGCTACCATCAGGCAGTTTTGGCCGAAAGTCCGGAAGCCATTTCGTGATCGGATCGTCAAGGCCGATCCTTCCCTGTTCGACCACCCGCATGGCCGCAATCGCCGTGAACGGCTTGGTAATCGATGCCAGCCGGAAAATGGCATCCTCCTTCATCGCCACCTGATTTTCGCGATCGGCCAGCCCGGCGGCTCGGCGATGGATAAACTTTCCGTCTTGCGCGATCAGAACGACCGCGCCGACCAGCCGTTTGCTGGCAATTGCAGAATCGATAGCCGCGTCGACAGCGTTGCTGAGCGGCACTGCGGAAAATGTTTTGGATGGAAGACTCATGGCTGAACACCTATATAATCACAACGACCGTTCCTGAATAGCAGAAGCGGCCTCATAATTCTAGAGTGATCACTGTGAAAAATATGAATGATGCGAAAAAAACCCCAGTGAAGCCTCGCGGCCGACCGCCTGCGTTCGATCGCGAGACCGTCCTGGCGTCCGCAAGGGAGACATTCTGGCAGCACGGATACGAGGGAGCCTCGATTGCCGACCTGACGGCCGCCATGGGAATAACCCCTCAAAGTCTCTATGCGGCCTTCCGCTCGAAGGCCGGGCTCTACAAGGAAGCGCTCGACCAATATCGGCGCATGCCGAGGCCGCTGGCCGGCAATCCACTGACGGAAGATGTGGATACGACAACCGCGTTCGATCGCTTCTTGCGAAACTCGGCTCTGCTTTTCAGCGCGCCGGAGCATCCGAAAGGCTGCATGATTTCGACCGCCGTGTTGAATTGCGCTACCGAAAACGATGAAATAGCCGACTATGTCTCCTCGCTCCGAGGCGGGATGCTGCAGGCGTTTATCGCCCGTATCGAACGCGGCATCCACGATGGCGAGATCAGAAAAGGGACCAATGTCGGAGCCTTGGCGCGATTCCTCGGTGCTATCGTCCAGGGCATGTCGGTCCAGGCGCGCGACGGGGCAAAAGGCGAGGAACTCCTGGAGGTCGTCGCTATTGCGATCGGCCAGCTCGCCAGCCACCGCGCATAGAAAACCCGGCGAACCAAACTCGCCGGGTTTGCCGATATCAGAGTTAGATCAGTTGTTGGCCGAAACCTTCAGGCCGATGACGGACGGAATGGTGTTCGGAGCGCCCATGGCCGCGCCGACGATCATCGGGAAGGGAACGGGCTTGGCAGGGGCGGCCGTCACGGTGAAGCTTTTAGGATCGTCGAGATAGCTGGAAACGGCTGCAGACACGGCCGCCTGCAGTTCCGGAATGTTGAGCTGCGCCAGCATGATCGGGGTCAGGCCCTTCAGAGTATTTGCCATCTGGACCCCGGACACGCCCTGAGATGCGCCGGCATAATCGAGCGCCCGCTTGGTGATCGATGCGTCCTTGAAGGTGATTTCGGCACTGTTGAGGGTCAGCTGCTGCATCAGTCCGAGCATCGCCAGACCTGTCGCCTGCTGTGCTTCCGCCTTGTTTGGGTTGGCCTGCGAAGCCTTCATCGTGTCCTGCAGCGATTTCATGAAATCCAGTGTATAGCCTGAAATTCCGAATGCCAGGTCGAGGCGGCCGATGTTGTCGAGATCGATCGCGAAATCCTTGATATCGATCGTTCCGGGCTGAAGCGCCCAGCTTCCCTTCATCGTGACGTTGCCATTGACATGCTGAAGCGCCAGCTTGTTGATCGTATCCTGGGAGGCTGGATCGTCGACCTTGGAAAGATCGGCCTTGATCGCCTTGATGCTGCTGTCGAAGTCAAACCCGGATTTGTCACCGCGCTCTGTCAGATTTGCATCGATGCCTTCAAGCGAAAAGACTTCCAGTCCATCCTTGACGATGTGTATGGGGCCGGCGTGGGCTTTCTGGTAGAGAAGCATACCGTCAAGGCCACTCGCTGTTGCATCGGCTGGAATGGTAAGGCCACTGATCGACATGTCCGTTGCGTTGACGGTGACGCCTTCCTTGGTTGCCGAAAGATCAGGGAAAGCAACCTTGTCGACTTTGTAGCCGCCGGCTTCTTCATCGACACCTGTCATCGTTACATTGCCGAGCTGAGTCCCGGGACCAGCAGCGCTGATCGGCTTGAAGCTGGCACCCTTCAAGGTCACGGTTGAGCCATCGACATCGATGCCATCGGACGCGAGCGACACCCCCTGAATGGCATAGGCTGCATTGATCTTCTTCAGGAGATCGACGCCATCAAGCGCGAAAGCCGAGCTTGCGAACGACAGGATAGCAGCGCTGGACAGCATCAGCCGCGTTGTCCGGTAGAAGGTCATGATGATATTTCCTCGTTGAACATGGTGAAATCGATAATGTCTTTATTCTGCATTGGGACGACGTTCTATTCGTCCTTTCCTAAAATTCCTATGAAAGTCGAGTTAGAAATCGCTGCAATTGCGATTGCGTTACATAGAGCCGCAAATTTTGTTCAAATGGTGCTTCATCCACAGCCCGCTTGCGTCGATTCCTTGCCGGACCGCGGCTTCTCGGCTAGGCAAGGCCCATGGGACAAGAGATTTTGCCGCCTGGCGGTGGCGACGATGGCATTCTTCCGGTTGACCTGAAGGCGGCGCTCGAAGAGCGCTACCTCGCCTATGCGCTGTCGACGATCATGCATCGCGCGCTGCCGGACGTTCGCGACGGCCTGAAGCCGGTGCATCGCCGCATCATTCACGCGATGAGCGAGATGGGCATACGCTCCAATTCCTCGTTCAAGAAATGCGCCCGCATCGTCGGCGATGTCATCGGTAAATTCCATCCGCATGGCGATCAGTCGGTCTATGATGCGCTGGTTCGCCTGGCGCAGGATTTCTCGCAGCGCTACCCGATCGTCGATGGCCAGGGCAATTTCGGCAATATCGACGGCGACAGCGCCGCCGCCTATCGATACACCGAAGCCCGCATGACCGAGGTCGCCTCGCTGCTGCTCGAGGGCATCGATCAGGATGCCGTCGATTTTCGCCTGACCTACAACGAGGAAGACAACGAACCGATCGTGCTTCCCGGGGCGTTCCCCAATCTCCTTGCCAACGGCTCCTCCGGCATCGCCGTCGGCATGGCCACATCGATCCCGTCGCATAACGCCCACGAACTCTGCGATGCCGCCCTGCATCTCATCAAGCATCCCGATGCCACCGTGGAGAAGCTGGTCGAGTTCATTCCCGGCCCGGATTTCCCGACCGGCGGCATCATCATCGACAACCGCGAAAGCATCATCGAGGCCTACAAGACCGGCCGCGGCGGTTTTCGCGTCCGTGCGAAGTGGCAGATCGAGGACCTCGGTCGCGGCGGTTATCAGATCATCGTCACCGAAATCCCGTTCCAGGTGCAGAAGTCGCGCCTGATCGAGAAGATCGCCGAACTGCTGATCGCCCGCAGGCTGCCATTGCTCGAAGACATTCGCGACGAGTCTGCCGAAGACGTTCGCGTCGTGCTGGTGCCGAAGAGCCGCACTGTCGATCCGACGATCCTGATGGAATCGATGTTCAGGCTGACTGAGCTCGAAAGCCGCTTCCCGCTCAACATGAACGTGCTGTCCATGGGCCGCATCCCGCGGGTCATGGCACTGAACGAAGTGTTGAAGGAATGGCTCGACCACCGTCGCGAGGTGCTGCAGCGCCGCTCGCGCTTCCGTCTTGCAGCCATCGAGAAGCGCCTGGAGATCCTCGGCGGCTTCCTGATTGCCTATCTCAACATCGATGAGGTCATCCGGATCATCCGCGAGGAGGATGAGCCTAAACCGATAATGATGGCGCGCTGGAGCCTCACCGACAATCAGGTCGAAGCCATTCTCAATATGCGGCTGCGCTCATTGCGCAAGCTGGAAGAATTCGAGATCCGCACCGAATTCGACGCCCTGACCAAGGAGAAGGCAGAGATCGAGGCGCTTCTCGCCTCCGACGACAGGCAGTGGGCGACGGTCGCCTGGGAGATTGGCGAAGTAAAGAAAAAATTCGCCAAGGCAACCGAACTCGGACGCCGCCGTACGCAATTTGCCGATGCGCCGGAAGCCGATCTCGAAGCCATCCAGCAGGCGATGATCGAGAAAGAGCCGGTTACGGTCGTCGTCTCGGAAAAAGGCTGGATTCGCGCTCTCAAAGGACATATCGCGGATAAGTCGACGCTCACCTTCAAGGAGGGTGATGCGCTCAAGGTCGCTTTCTTCGCGCAGACGACCGACAAGGTCCTGATTTTCACGACCGGCGGCAAGGCATACACGCTCGGTGCCGACAAGCTGCCCGGCGGTCGCGGCCACGGCGAGCCCTTGCGCATCATCGTCGACATGGAAAACGACCAGGACGTGCTCACCGCTTTCGTCCACGATCCGTCCCGCAAGATGTTGCTCGTATCCACCGAGGGAAATGGTTTCATCGTCTCGGAAGCGGAGATGGCTGCCAATACCCGCAAGGGCAAGCAGATCATGAATGTCGCGATGCCTGACGAGGCGAAGCTGATGTTGCAGGTCAGGGGCGATCATCTCGCCGTCGTCGGTGAGAACCGCAAGATGCTTGTCTTCCCGATCACCCAGATACCGGAAATGTCGCGCGGCAAGGGCGTTCGCCTGCAGCGCTTCAAGGACGGCGGCGTATCCGACGTCCGCTTCTTCTCGATTGCCGAAGGCCTGATCTGGGCCGACAGTGCCGGCCGCACGTTTACCAAGACGAAGGAAGAACTTGTCGAATGGCTCGGCGATAGGGCGGGAGCCGGACGTACCGTGCCGAAGGGCTTCCCGAGGACGGGCAAGTTCTCGGGGTGACCGGACGCGTCGAAGATCAGGCGGCGAGGGGGATTGTCACATCCCTTAGGAAGCGCAATGCACCTTCTTCGTCGATTTCGCCGGCGGCGACGGCAATGACAAAGGTATAGAGGTGCACATCGTTCGTCTCGATCTCGTAGCCATTATCCATCAGAAAGACAGCCGCCGCGGTGATGGCGATGCGCTTATTGCCGTCGATGAAGGCATGGTTCTTGACCAAGCCGAACAGATAAGCCGTCGCTAGCTCGACAATGTCGTCACAGCCGTAGCCAGCCTTGTTGATCGGGCGGGCAAGCGCGGATTCCAGCATGCCTTCGTCGCGGAGCCCGTGGGCGCCGCCGAACCGGTCTATCTGCTGCTTGTGGAGTTCCTCGATCAGGGGTCGCGAAAGAAAATTGACATCCATTATTCGGCAAGTTTCTTCAGTGCGATCTTGTACTTATCCATAAAACGATTGGCGTGCTCGATCTGACGCGAGAAATCTGCCTCGACCGGCTGCATCTGCATGCCGCCGTTGTTGGTCACGAGCTCGAGCTCATCGCCCGCTTTCAATCCCAGGCGATCAAGGACTTCCTTCGGAATAATCACACCTTCCGAGTTGCCGATCTTTCGAATGACCACGTTCATAATATTGGGCTCCAATGTAATAACCTAGTTATAACATGTGGTGCGCGGTCAGGCAATATCAATCGCTGCCATCATGGAGATCGGAAAGATCTGGCCGCTCCCATCCGCGCGGGGTCAGGTGCTCCTGCGGCTGGAATCGCGTCTTGTAGTCCATCTTGCGCGAGCCTTTGACCCAGTACCCAAGATAGACGTGGGGGAGGCCGAGAATGCGGGTGCGCTTGATATGGTCGAGGATCATATAGGTACCGAGCGAGCGCCGCTCGTATTTTGGATTGAAATAGGAATAGACCATCGATAACCCGTCGCTCATGACATCGGTGAGCGCTGCCGCCAGCAATTCGCCTTTCGGGCGTTCTTCGAGCCCGGAACCTTCTTCGCGCAGGCGATACTCGACGATGCGAGTATTGACATGGGTGTCCTCGACCATGATCGCATAGTCCAGAACAGTCATGTCGGACATGCCGCCCTGCTGGTGCCGATAGTCGAGGTATCGACGGAACAGGGAGTATTGCTCGCTTGACGGCTGGGCTGGGAATTCAGTTGCGATGATATCTGTATTCGACGCCTGAATTCGCTTCATCGAGCGGGTCGGCTCAAATTCCTGCGCAAGGATGCGCACGGAGACACAGGCGCGGCAGGCTTCGCAGGCGGGCCGATAGGCGATGTTCTGCGATCGACGGAAACCACCTTGCGTCAGAATGTCGTTCATCTCGGCAGCACGCGGGCCGACCAGATGTGTAAAGACCTTCCGCTCCATCTCGTTCGGCAGATACGGGCAAGCCGCAGGGGCCGTCAGGTAAAACTGGGGAGATGGTGTTGCCTGCGTATTCATTTGCAGCCAATCAACCTTTCGCTCGACGTGATGCTCTTACAAGCATGGCGTAAGTTTGGAAAACGTCAACTGCTTGACCGGGTCGGTCGATCCGCATTGCGCGCTTTATTTGGAAGGAATGGTCCCCGGCCGAAAATCCGCGCACTTGCCCTCAGAGCGCGCGCACAGTCACCGTGCCGATCAACAGGTCGTGCAACAGCCGGCTGCGTTCCGTAAACAGGCCGACAAGCAGAATGAGCGGCGTGAGAACCGAGTTCAAGATCCAGAACAACGCCAGATGCACGATCGCGGTCAGGAAATCGATACGCTGTCCATCGACACGCGCCATCGAAATACCCATCGCCCGCATGCCGAGAGACGCCTGGCTCGGCCCGCCGACCGTCAGGCCGAAATAGATACCGGCCACGATCACATAGAGGGCAGGATATAGAAAGAAGCCGAGCCCCAAGGTCGCGATCGACACGAAGAACAGGATGATTGCCGCGGGAATGCACAGCAACGCAATGATCACGTAGTCGAGGATGAAGGCGAAGACACGCCGACTGAGCACGCCACTGTAGGCGCGCCAATCGTCCGGTGCCGCGTAGAGCGGGTTTTGGTTCAAGCTCATCGTTTTCGTCCTTTGCGTATATCTTCTAAAAATATGGTGGGCCTCGAGAGAATACAATAAGTGCTGCTCAACTTATCCTCTTTTCGCCAGCAGCTTTGCAACCTCGGGCGCGAAATAGGTCAGGATGCCGTCGCAGCCGGCACGCTTGAAAGCAAGCAGCGTCTCGAGCATCACCCGTTCGCCATCGATCCATCCATTGGCGGCCGCAGCCTTGATCATCGAATACTCGCCTGAGACCTGATAGGCGAATGTCGGCAGCCCGAAGGCTTCCTTCATCCGCCAGCAGATGTCGAGATAGGGGAGGCCGGGCTTCACCATCAGCATGTCGGCGCCTTCCTCGACATCGAGCGCCGCATCGCGCAGCGCCTCGGTGCCGTTTGCGGGATCGATATAATACGTCTTCTTGTCACCCTTCAGCAGGCCGCCGGTGCTGATCGCCTCGCGGTAGGGGCCGTAGAAGGCGGAACTGAACTTCGTCGCATAGCTCATGATCCCGACATCCTGGTGGCCAGCGGCATCGAGTGCGCGGCGGATCGCGCCGATGCGCCCATCCATCATCTCGGAAGGAGCGATGATGTCGGCCCCGGCCGCCGCCTGAACGACCGCTGCCCTTGCCACCTGTTCGACCGTTTCGTCGTTGACGATCTGGCCCGCGCGCAGGATGCCGTCATGACCATGGCTGGTGAAGGGATCGAGCGCCACATCGGTAATGATGCCGATATTCGGCACAGCGTTCTTGATGGCGGAAGTCGCCAGATTGATCAGGTTGTTGCGCTCGAGGCTGTTGGAACCCGTCTCGTCGCGCAGGTGCATCTCTATATTGGGGAAGGTCGCTATCGCCGGGACGCCAAGATCGGCGGCTTCCTTTGCAGCCTCGACAGCCCTGTCGACCGTCATGCGATTGACGCCGGGCATAGCGGCAATGGGTTCGGAGATGCCGGTACCGGGAATGAGAAAGATCGGCCAGATCAAATCGTCGACTGTCAGGCGGTTTTCCTGCACCAGACGGCGCGTCCAGTCAGCCTTGCGGTTGCGACGCATGCGGCGATGGCCGGTGATTTCGTCAACGAGGTGCGTCTTGTCCTGCATGGTCCCGTCGTCCTTCTTGATATAATAGCGTATCGGCGCCGTGCTTATCACGCTCCCGTGCCGATGCAAAACCCGACGAAAGGCCGCAGTGAGATGTCAGCCCCTTGCCTTGATGAGAGCCGAAATAGAGCGCCCGGAGCGGTTTCGATCAACGAGTACACAATGTCGATCACGATATCGTACGAGTTGAGGACGGTCGACAGCTCTGGCGAGATTGCGGCGTCGAACGTATGGTTCGCCCATGGAACCTGATTCTTCTACCATTCCGAAACGGTCGCTGGCGAACATCATGTTCGTTGTCTTCCTGAGGCTGATCGCGATTTCGTGCTTCTGGTTCGGCCTGCAATATTGGTCGATGCTGGTGGGATATTCGCTGAACGGCCATGCCCGCTTCGACCTGCTCGACCTGCAGTGGAAAGTTGCAAGCACAGCACTTGCAGTCCTCTTCCCCGTGGCGGCACTCGGACTGTGGCTGACGGTATCCTGGGGACCGGTCATCTGGGTGCTCGCAGCTGCGGTGCAATGCCTGATGTACGGGGTCTGGCCGGCGATCTTCGGCTTCAATCCATTGATCATCATTCTGCATGCCGGCGTGGCCGTGCTCTACTGCGTGTTCCGGCTCGTGCTTTTCATGGAGAAAAGGCGTCGCCGCGAGCCGGTAATGGTTGATTTACCCTGATACAACGAAGGGTTTTCGGTAAGGTGCTGTTAAGCCTGCAGTTTAAGTAGAATTTTATGTGTATTCGATAGGGTCTCACTCAAGGCGGGAAGAAAACCAACACCGCCAAACAAAACAGTGAGGCAGTCATCATGAACACGAAAATCAAGCCGCAGGCAGCTGCTAATCCGCGTGACGTCAAGGTCGAAGAGATCCGTGACCTCTATATGGAATCCCTCCACCTCGTCGAGCGCCTTCACCGCCGCCTCCTCGATGTCATCAAGGATGAGTTCGACCGTCAGGGCCGCAGCGACGTCAATGCCATCCAGGCTCTTCTCCTCTTCAACATCGGCAACTCCGAACTGACAGCCGGCGAACTTCGCTCACGCGGCTATTATCTCGGCTCGAATGTTTCCTATAACGTAAAGAAGCTTGTCGACCTCGGCTTCATCAACCATCAGCGCTCGCGCATCGACCGTCGCTCGGTCCGCATCAGCCTGACGGAAACCGGCCAGGACATCGCCGAAACCGTTGCCAAGCTCTATGAACGCCACATCTCCTCGATCGACAAGGTCGGCGGCATCGGCACCGACGAGTTCACCCAGATGAACAAGCTCCTGCAGCGCCTCGACCGCTTCTGGAACGACCAGATCTTGTACCGCCTTTAAGCCTGCGAACCGTTACTCCCGATGGCCTGAAGACTGTCGACGCAACAAGATTGAGCGCAGCGGTGCAAGATGCACGTCGCTGCGCCTTCTGATTTTATACCTCTCCCAGTTTCTCGAAGAGTTCGGGCCGTGTATCTCGCAGGTCCAGCAGCATCTTTCCCATCTGAGAAATATGCGCCTCCAGCACTCTGGCTGCGCGGTCTGCATCTCTGTCTCCGATTGCTGCGATAATTGCTTCGTGCTCAACCAGTGTCTCGGTCATCCGTGTCTCGTAATGAAGCAGCAAGCGTCTCGCCCGGTCGATCTGGCTTCGCTCGCGCGCCGCAATCTCGCGCAAGCCCACCAGCCCGGCTGCATCGCTGATTATGTCGTGAAAGGCCTCGTCCAGTTCGTAGAACTGCTCAAGTTTCCGGCTGCTCACCGCCGCCCGCTGTTCTTCCAGGTTCCGGCGCATCTGGGCGACCGTCTCTTTGGTGCTTTGCGCCGCGGTCCGGCGGATCGCAGCCGTTTCAAGTGCGACGCGAACGAACTGAGCCGTCTCGATCTTGTCCAGGACCAGCCTTGAAACAAAGGTGCCCGCCTGCGGATAGATCTTGACCAAGCCTTCATCGGCCAGCCGGTTGATGGCGTCGCTGACCGGCGTGCGGGAAACGCCGAGCTGTATTGCCACAATTTCCTTGCGGATCGCTTCTCCGGGTGACAGTTGCGATGAAATTATCGCCTGGCGTAATATCGTATAGACCTGATCCTTGCGCGTGACCGCAACGACCTTTTTTTCGCTGAAATGTGTGTCCGGCGGTTGCAGTTGCAAGATTGTTCCTGTGACCAATTGACTCCTGATACATAACACCTAACATGTTACATATTAAGAACAAAGTGATATAAACAAAAGTTTTTGGGAGTGTGCATTTGGCTAGCGGGTCGCTAATCGTTTCCCTGCGCGGCATCAGCAAATCCTTCGCTCATGTAACCGCGCTTCGGAACATCGACCTGGATATTCATTCAGGCGAAATTCACGCAATCATGGGTGAAAATGGCGCCGGCAAATCAACGCTGGTGAAAATACTGAGCGGTGTTCATCGTCGAAGCGGCGGGCAGATGATCGTTCGTGGCAAGGCCGTCGATTTCGCGACTCCCAAAGATGCAGAATTGAATGGCATCGCGATTATCCACCAGGAACTCAATCTCATTCCGAGCCTGGCCGTGTCGGAAAACATCTTCCTTGGTCGTGAGCCGCACAGGGCCGGTCTGTTCATCGATTATGCTCAGATTGAAAAGCGCAGCACAGAAATTCTTGCCAAATTCGGTATCGATATCGACCCGCGCACCGACGTTGAAAGTCTTCGGATCGGCGAACAGCAACTGGTCGAAATCGCTCGTGCTTTGTCGCTAAATGCGGATGTCCTCATCCTGGATGAACCAACCTCGGCCTTGTCCGAAGCCGAGGCCCAGCGACTTGCGAGCTTTGTTCGCGACCTCGCGCAGCAAGGCGTCGCCATCATCTATATTTCACACAGGATGAACGAGGTCTTTGCGCTTGCCGACAAGATAACGGTGTTGCGCGACGGTAGCTTTATTGCAACGCGGAATTCCAGCGAAATCAGCGAGCGCGACGTGATCCGCATGATGGTCGGACGTGAGGTGAAGAGGCAGGAAGTCGCGCCATCCGTATCGGCCAACCCGGTTGTCTTGTCCGTCCGCAAACTGGGCCTGCAGCGGCCAAATTCGCGCGGTCGAACTCACAGCGTTGTCGACGATGTGAGCTTCGATCTTCACGCCGGCGAAATTCTCGGGATCGGCGGATTGCTGGGCTCCGGCCGTACCGAAGTGCTTGAGCTCGTTTTTGGTGCGGCTCTCGGCAGGCGCTCAGGCTCGATCACCCATCGCGGGGTTAGCAAGCACGTGCCGTCGCTCACACCCCGCGGATCGGTAACAAGCGGTATCGCTTTCGTGACCGAAGATCGCAAAGGAACGGGTCTGCTGATGCACGCAGATATCCGCTCCAACGCCGTCCTCCCATCGCTGCCTTGGATCGCGCCGCTTGGTTGGGTCACCAAGGCCTGTGAGGACTCCGTGGCCAACCGAATAATCAAGGCGATGCGGGTCAAGTGTGCGGGTCCCGATCAGGGAATAGACAAGCTCAGCGGCGGCAATCAACAAAAGATTGTCATTGGCAAATGGTTGGAGATCAGGCCGAGCGTCGTTTTGCTCGACGAGCCCACGCGAGGTATCGACGTCGGCGCCAAAGAAGAAATTTACGAGCTTCTCAAGACGCTTGTTCAATCCGGTGTCGCCGTGGTGATGGTCAGCTCGGAGTTGCCGGAACTCCTCGCGCTGTCGAACCGCATACTCGTCATGTGCGAGGGCAGGGCGGCAGGGATAGTCGAGAGCAAAGATTTTTCTGAAGAGCGGATCATGGAGCTTGCAACGCCGCTGGGGAATGCCCTCACGGGAGCGGTCGCATGATTGATAGAAACGAGCATGACATGCCATCATCAAAAAACGCCGGCTGGCTCACGCGCCTGGCCAAAGCCACCAAACTCTATTGGGGACTGGGGCTGCTGCTAATCATCGGTGTGCTGTCCTCGCCGATTACTTCCAAAGGCCATAACATATTCCTGTCCTACGGAAATCTGTCGGATGTCTTCAGGCAGATTTCAGTCACCGGAATTACCGCGGTCGGAATGACGTTGGTCATTCTCATCGCCGGTATCGACCTTTCGGTTGGGTCCGTGCTTGCGTTGGGTTCAGTCACCTGCGCGATGCTTTTGACCCACGAGGGTTGGTCTTCGGCATACCTGCTGGGTGTACCGGCGGCATTCCTTCTGTCATTCGTGCTGGTGCTCGGTATCGTCACCTTTGTTCTCAAGCTTCGACGCAATTCCCCATACTTAACCGACGAAGCTCATACCCGCCTTTCGAAAATCGCTTTCATCGCGGCCGTGGCGGCGGCATTTTTTATCGTGCTCTGGGTCTCGGCGAGTTCCAGCGAAAAAGCAGGCGTGCTGCTGGTTCTCCTGGTCGTTCCCGCAATTGGAATGATGTTGGGCGCGATCAACGGAGCGGTAATTGTCTTTGGGCGCTTGCAGCCTTTCATCGTGACGCTCGCCATGATGGTCGCAGGTCTCGGGATAGCGCGGTTGACCGCCGGCCAGAACACTGCCGTGTGGCCGGTCTACACCGGCAGCAACGCGACAGAAAATTTCGAAGTCTTGCGCTCGTTGATATTCGGAATAATTCCTGTTCCAGGCGTCATATTTGCCGGCATCGTTTTGCTGTTCTGGGTCGTTCTGAAGTTCACGAAATTCGGACGCTACATCTACGCCATCGGCGGGAATGAGGAGGCGTCCAGACTGGCAGGAGTGCCTGTCTGGCCAGTGAAGATAACGGTCTACGCCATCTCCGGCTATCTGGCGGCGCTTGCCGGCAGTACCGTCAGGGTAAAGCCGATGCGGGGATGGGGCTGGAACTCGACGCCATCGCTGCCGTAGTGATCGGCGGCACCAGTCTCATGGGCGGCCGCGGCTCGATGATCGGCACGCTTGTCGGCGTGCTGATCTTCGGCTTCCTCAGCAACATTCTGCAACTCAACAATATCGATGGAAACACACAGCTCGTTCTGAAGGGCGCCATCATCGTCATTGCCGTCCTGTTGCAAGAACGGCGTTCGAGCGGCGGGCTGTATTTCCTCACTCAACTCACCGCGCGCAACGCGCCCGAGAAACCCGTGCCACGCCAAAATGTCGTTCCGCAACCGCACGGTGACTAAGACGAACAATCGAAATGTAATGGGAGAGAGAAATGATTGGAAATCGCAGACTATTTCTAGCTGTGGCGATCGCAGCCGCTTTTTCAATACCAACAACATTCAACGCGTCTTTGGCAGAGGCGAAGGACAAATACGTCATTGGCTTCAGCCAGGTAACGACTGCTGAACCTTGGCGCGTCCAGTTCAACAAGGATATCGAGGCAGAAGCCAAGAAACATCCGAACGTCGAATTGCTGGTCGCCGACGGTCAGGACAGAACTGAAAAACAGGTTGCCGACGTTGAAAACTTCATCCGCCAGGAAGTCGATGCGATCCTGGTTTCGCCGAAGGAGTCCGCTGGTCTTACGGGCGTCGTCGAAAAGGCCACGGCCGCCGGCATTCCGGTCATCCTGCTCGATCGCAACGTCGATACACAGAAGTACATACAATGGATCGGAGGCGACAATGTTGTGATCGGCGAAGAGGCCGGCAAGCACGCTGTCGAGCTTCTCGGCGGCAACGGCAAGGCCAAGGGTTCGGTTGTGGAAATTTGGGGTGGTCTCGGAACGCAGGCCAGTCACGATCGTAGCGACGGCTTCCACAAATACACCGATGCAGAGCCGGGCATCAAATACCTGCTCGACAAGCAGTCCGGAGACTGGAAGCAGGACCAGGCTTACAACATCATGGCTACCGCCCTGCGCAACCACGAAGACATCAAAATGGTCTACGGTCACAATGACCCCATGGCCTACGGCGCCTATCTTGCTGCCAAGGATGCCGGACGCGAAAAGGATATTCTTTTCCTCGGCGTCGACGGACTTCCAAACGAGGGCGTCCAGTGGGTGAACAACGGCGAACTTGCTGCAACTTTCCTTTATCCGACCCCGGGCGCCGAGGGCTTGCGGCAGGCACTTAAGGTGCTGGCAGGCGAGAAGGTCGAGAAGAAGATCATTCTCGGGACAGAAACTATCACCAAGGAAAACGCGCCCGCAATCTTGAAAGCAAACGGGCTCTGAGGCGCGCCCGGGCGGGCCTGCGGTTTCGTACGGCCTGACTTTCTCGACCGCATGGTTTGAGCCACGCCGATGATACTCGCAGCCAAAGAAGCTTCACAGCCGCAACCTCTGTCACCTTGTGAGCGGCTTCGAAGGCAACGCACACGCCGGACGCATTCCCTGCGTATCCGGCCTGTGGGCTTTTTGCCACTCGTCTCCAGGATGTTGCGGTGCAACCTTGGCCTGCGCCGCATCGGCGATTGACGGCAGACGTCGAAAAGCTATCTAGCTCGGGCAGGTCGTGGCGTTTCGGCAACCCATATGGCAATCCGGATGCGTCGCATGCATGGAGGCAGTTTCATGCTTGGCGACACGAATTGGCCATATTGGTATGACAGCGAAAAGGCACGGAAAGCGGCGCATTCAGCGGACTAATCTTCATGTCATCTGCGCTCAGGGCTCGCAATATTGTGATGGCCCGGCGTGAGGTTTGCATGGCGTGAAAACTACGGATTGGTAGTGAACTGCGTTTGGATCTTGCACGAGTCTTGCGCTGCCATTTCACTTGGCTGCGGACGACGGTTGGCTCAGCGTTGAATGGTAGGAATATGTCGAAGAAAAACGAAATTGGACCTTTCTCGCGTCGCTCGTTCTTGCGGTCCGCCGCAACTTTCGGTGCGGCGGCTGTAGCGGCCCCGGCTTTTGCGCAGTCGGCGCTTGATGGCCTCCTCAATGCTCCGGAGCGCGGAAACTGGGATGAGCAGTTCGACGCCAAGGCGGCATCGCGAACCGCTTCGATAGCCGTTACCAATACGCCGGTCCTCGGCCCCGACTCCGTCCCGAACATACAGCAGGCCATCGCGCAATATCAAAGCATTGCTTCGAACGGCGGCTGGCCGCAGGTTACCCCCGGCGACACCCGCCTGCAGCTCGGCGTCAGCGATCAGTCTGTTCAGGCATTGCGTCAGCGTCTCGCCATTACCGGCGATCTGCCGCGCGAAGCGGGGATGTCCTCCTCGTTCGACAGCTATGTCGATGGTGCCGTCAAGCGCTTCCAGGCCCGCCACGGCCTGCCGCCGGATGGCGTACTTGGCGAATTCACGATCAAGGCGCTCAATATTCCGGTAGAGGTTCGGCTGCAGCAGCTGAACACCAATCTTGTGCGCCTGCAGACCTTTCCGTCGGATCTTGGTCGCCGCCATGTGATGGTCAACATCCCGGCAACCTATGTCGAGGCAGTCCAGGACGGCCAGGTCGCGCTGCGCCACGAGGCGATCGTCGGTCGCCTGACCCGTCCGACCCATATCATCAACTCGAAGATCTACGAGGTCATCCTCAATCCCTACTGGACGGCGCCTCGCTCGATCGTCGAGAAGGACATCGTGCCGATCATGCGCAAGGATCCGACCTACCTGACGAAGAACAACATCCGTCTCTTCGACACCAAGGGTACGGAAGTGCCGCCTGATTCGATCGACTGGAATGCCGCAAAGGCGCCGAACCTGATGTTCCGCCAGGATCCTGGCAAGAACAACGCCATGGCCTCCACGAAGATCAACTTCCACAATCCGAACAACGAATACATGCACGACACGCCGGAGCAGGGCCTGTTCAACAAGCTGATGCGCTTCGATAGTTCGGGCTGCGTTCGCGTGCAGAACGTCCGCGATCTAGCTGTCTGGTTGCTCGCCGAAACGCCAGAGTGGCCGCGCCAGCGTGTCGAAAGCGTCATCGCGACCCGCGTCAACACGCCGATCGAACTGCCGCAGGAAGTGCCGGTCTACTTCGCCTATATCTCCGCCTGGGGTGCCGGAAACGGCGTCGTCCAGTTCCGCGACGATATCTACCAGCTTGACGGCAACGCACAGCTCGCGCTTGACACCACGGCCGGGGTCGAGCAGCCGGTTCAGTAAACCGACCTTTAACCTATCTACTAACTGAAGCCGCGCCCTTGGGTGCGGCTTTTTGGTTTGCCTCTGGAAGGCGCGTGACTGCAGGCGCAGCCTAACGCGCGCGCGTTGGTTCCAGCACCTCCGGTCAAGCAGAGAGCGCTCAAGCTTGCACAAAGGCGCTCGCCGCCGACGCTTCTTCATATCCATCTACCAAGCACCGTAGTTTGCCCAGCAAATGTCGCTGATCGTATTGCTCTCCCGCGACCGCAACGCTAATACCGTCAGGCATTCCCGTTCAGGAGCTTCACGATGACCAATGCTTCCACCGACACCTTTTTCAATCGCTCGCTAGCAGACGTCGATCCCGATATTTTTGGCGCGATCGAGAAGGAACTCGGTCGCCAGCGGCACGAGATCGAGTTGATCGCTTCAGAGAACATCGTCTCGCGCGCCGTGCTGGAAGCGCAAGGCTCGATCATGACCAACAAATATGCCGAGGGATATCCGGGCAAGCGCTATTACGGCGGCTGCCAGTTCGTCGACATCGCCGAGGAATTGGCGATCGATCGTGCGAAGAAGCTCTTCGGCGTCAATTTCGCCAACGTCCAGCCGAACTCGGGCAGCCAGATGAACCAGGCGGTATTCCTCGCCCTGCTGCAGCCGGGCGATACCTTCATGGGCCTCGACCTCAATTCGGGCGGTCACCTGACGCATGGTTCGCCGGTCAACATGTCGGGCAAGTGGTTCAACGTCGTGTCCTACGGCGTGCGCGAGGGCGACAACCTGCTGGACATGGATGAAGTCGCGCGCAAGGCCGAAGAAACCAGGCCGAAGCTCATCATCGCCGGCGGCACCGCCTATTCCCGCATCTGGGACTGGAAGCGCTTCCGCGAGATTGCCGACAGCGTCGGTGCCTACCTGATGGTCGACATGGCCCACATCGCCGGTCTCGTTGCCGGCGGCCAGCATCCGTCGCCGTTCCCGCATTGCCATGTTGCCACCACCACCACGCATAAATCCCTGCGCGGCCCCCGCGGCGGCATGATCCTCACCAACGACGAGGATCTGGCAAAGAAGTTCAATTCGGCCGTATTCCCGGGCCTGCAGGGCGGCCCGCTGATGCATGTGATCGCCGCGAAGGCCGTGGCACTCGGCGAGGCGCTGAAGCCTGAATTCAAGGACTATGCCGCACAGATCGTCAAGAATGCCAAGACGCTGGCCGAAACGCTGATGGCCGGCGGCGTCGACGTCGTTTCCGGCGGCACTGACAATCACCTGATGCTCGTCGATCTTCGCAAGAAGAACGCGACCGGCAAGCGCGCCGAGCAGGCGCTGGGCCGCGCCTACATCACCTGCAACAAGAATGGCATTCCCTTCGACCCGGAAAAGCCCTTCGTCACCTCGGGCGTCCGCCTTGGCACGCCTGCCGGCACGACCCGCGGGTTCAAAGAAGCCGAGTTCCGCGAGATCGGAAACGTCATCATCGAAGTGCTTGACGGCCTGAAGGTTGCCAACTCCGACGAAGGCAATGCTGCTGTCGAGGCAGCCGTGCGCGAGAAGGTGATGACATTGACCAACCGCTTCCCCATGTATGGATACATGGCTTAAGGAAAACGAATGCGCTGCCCATACTGCGGGACGGAAGACACCCAGGTAAAGGATTCACGCCCGGCGGAGGATAATACCTCCATCCGCCGGCGGCGCATTTGTCCGGATTGCGGTGGCCGCTTCACGACCTTCGAGCGCGTGCAGTTGCGCGAGTTGATGGTCATGAAGAAGCACGGCCGGAAGGTGCTGTTCGACCGCGACAAGCTGGTGCGCTCCTTCGAGATCGCGCTGCGCAAACGTCCCGTCGATCGCGACCGCATCGATCGTGCGGTATCGGGCATCGTCCGGCGGCTTGAAAGCTCCGGCGAGACCGAAATCAGCTCCGAGCAGATCGGCCTGCAGGTCCTCGAGGCGCTGAAGAGCCTCGATGACGTTGCCTTCGTCCGCTATGCCTCGGTCTACCGCGACTTTTCTCATGCCGAAGACTTCGAGAACGTCATCACCGAGATCAACGCGAAGATCGCCCGCGATCCGCTGGACCCGTGACAGATGGCGAGCGCGGCTGACGACGTACGGTTCATGGCGGAGGCGATCGCGCTGGGTCATGAGCATCTGGGCCTGACGTCGACCAATCCGTCGGTCGGCTGCGTCATCGTCAAGGACGGCGTTGTCGTCGGCCGTGGTGTTACCGCAGTCGGCGGCAGACCGCATGCCGAGCCGCAGGCGCTGGCGCAAGCCGGCGAAGACGCGCGCGGCGCGACGGCCTATGTCACCCTCGAACCCTGTTCCCACTTCGGCAAGACGCCTCCCTGCGCCGACGCTCTGGTCGCCGCCGGCGTGGCTCGCGTCGTGGTCAGCGTCGTTGACCCTGATGTCCGCGTCGCGGGCCGGGGCCTGGACAAGCTTCGGCTGGCGGGCATCGAAGTCGGATCGGGCGTGCTCGAGAAGGAGGGTCGGCGCGCTCTGGCTGGCTATCTCATGCGCCAGACGAACGGGCGGCCCTATGTGACTCTGAAACTTGCCGTTTCCGCCGATGGCATGATCGGCCGGAAAGGCCAGGGGCAACTGCCGATCACCGGTGCTGCGGCGCGGGAAAGGGTGCAGTTTCTGCGCGCCGAAAGCGACGCGATCCTGATTGGTATCGGCACCGCTATCGCCGACGACCCGGAGCTGACCTGTCGGCTTCCGGGCCTTGAAGACCGGTCGCCGATCCGCATCGTTCTCGATGAGGAATTGAGGCTGCCGCTGGAGAGCAAGCTGGTGCGGACTGCCCGTGAGGTTCCCGTCATTGCCGTCGCCGCAGAGCCGCCGTCCTTCGACGACAATAGAGACGACGCGTTCATGACCCGACGCGCAGCCTTGGATGCGGCAGGCGTCGAGGTGCTGCAATGCAATTTGCAGCAACCAAACGATCTCCTGAGGGCGCTCGCCTCTCGCGGCATCTCCTCGCTGTTGGTCGAAGGCGGGGCGCGGGCGGCACGCAATTTCCTCGATGCGGGATTGATCGACCACATATTGTTGTTTCAAGGGCCGGCAACGATCGGCGAGGGCGGTATTGAATCGCCCGTCACCCCATCCGATATCTCAGCAGGATTTACGCATGTCGGCACGAGCGCCTTCGGCGCTGATCGCTGCGACGAATACGAAAGAGAGCTTTGATGTTTACCGGAATTGTCACCGACATTGGGACCGTAGAAGAAGTGTCGGCCTTGAAGGAGGGCATCAAGCTCCGCGTGGCAACCATCTACGACCCAAAGACGATCGATATGGGTGCGTCCATTTCCCATTCCGGCATCTGCCTGACCGTCACCGGTCTGCCGGAGGAGGGCAGCAACGATCGCTGGTTCGAAGTGGAAGCCTGGGAGGAGGCCTTGCGCCTGACGACAATCGGAACCTGGGCTCAGGGTAAGCATATCAATCTCGAGCGCTCCTTGAAGATCGGCGACGAACTCGGCGGCCACATCGTTTCTGGCCATATCGACGGCAAGGCGGAAATCCTGTCGGTGATGGAAGAGGGTGACGCCACCCGCTATCGCCTGAGAGCCCCAACGCATCTCGCCCGCTTCGTCGCCCCCAAGGGCTCCATCGCTCTCGATGGCACGTCGCTGACAGTCAACGCAGTGGACGGTACGGATTTCGACGTCCTTCTCATCCGCCACACACTCGAAGTCACCACCTGGGGCGAACGTCGTGCCGGGGATTTCGTCAATTTTGAAGTCGACACCATGGCGCGTTACGCAGCAAGGCTCGCCGAATTCCCTACCGCGAAAGCAGAATGATCTCGCCGTTGTAGTCGGCGCGTGCCGTTTCGCGAAAGCCGAGCTTCGCTGCCACACGAAGCGATGCCGCATTTTCGGGATCGATGATGCAAGTCATCGCCTTGTCAGGAAAATGCGTCCGGCCCCAGTCGATCATCGCCGTCAGTGCTTCCGTGGCATAGCCCTTGCCATGGGCGGAAGGTAGCATCGCCCAGCCTGTTTCAAGCGTCCCTTCGATCGAGGGTTCGATATCCCGCCGCGCCTCCAGAAAGCCGGCCTCGCCGATGAAATTGCCGGTGGTCCGTTCCTCGATCGCCCAAAATCCGAAGCCGAGAAAATGCCAGCTGCCCTTGTAGCGCAGCAGCCGCGACCAACTCTGCTCACGCGTCGAGGGGACGCCGCCGATAAAGCGCACCACCTCCGGATCGCTCCAAAGCGCTGCACAGGCGTTAAAGTCGTCGAGCCGGTGTGGCCGAAGGATCAGGCGCGCCGTTGTGAGGGTAGGAATAGAGACAAGGTTCCCATCGGCAAGAGTGGCCTCATTGGGAGATGTGATGTTCGTCGTCAAGCGCCGCGCTCTCCGTCCCAATAGTCGAGGGCTGTGTTGTCGCGACCGATGAAGCGGAAGCCAGCCTTCGCGTCTCCCGCACGATTGGTCTTGGCGAGGAATTTCCCGGAATCTGGATACTCGACAATCTCCGTCTTTGCCTTCGTCGATATGGCCAGATAGAGGAGTGGCGCCGTGCCTGTATTAATCAGCTGATGCGCGGTCTCGGGTCCACCGGCGGGAGCGCCAAGGACATCGCCCTTCTTCACCGGGATGCGCGCCTCGCCGATCCGATATTCACCTTCGCCCGAGGCAATGAAGAAAAGCTCTTCCTCGACATGGTGATTGTGGAACGGACAGCCGGATTTGCCGGGCGGTACCTCATTATAGCTGATGCCCAGATCCTTGAGCCCGAGGAGCGCTCCGAAAGAGACGTCGCGACCCTCGTAAAATTCTCCCTGCTGCCAATGATCGAGCTTGAGTTCGCCGATATTGACGGTCGATTTGACGGTGTCGGTCATAGGGCGCCTCCTTCATGAGCGAGGATTGTTACCCGAGCCGCCGCGTTGGGGAAAGTCGCAATCCCCTCCGACCGAATTCTCTTCGATTCGCTAATGAGAGCCGAAAAACACTTGCCAAGCGCGGTGCGGCATGGTTTGACCCGCGCTTGTCAGGCATTTCCCCCAGCCCACTCCCACATTCAGGTGTCGTATGTCCAACTCGCATATTCTGATCGTTGAAGCGCGATTTTACGATGACATGGCAGACGCGCTTCTCGATGGCGCCAAGGTCGCACTCGATGAAGCCGGCGCCACCTATGATGTCGTCACGGTTCCGGGATGCCTCGAAATTCCTGCCGCAATCGCCATGGCGCTAGATGGTGCGGACAATGGCGGAACGGAGTATGATGGTTTCGTGGCCCTCGGTATGGTCATTCGCGGCGAGACCTATCATTTCGATATCGTCTCCAACGAGTCTTCGCGGGCGCTGATGGATCTGTCCGTCAGCGAGTCATTGGCGATCGGCAACGGCATCCTGACCGTCGAAAACGACGATCAGGCATGGACGCGCGCGCGGCGCACGGAAAAGGACAAGGGCGGCTTTGCTGCCCGGGCAGCGCTGACGATGATCGCGCTGAAGCAAAAACTGGGTGCATAAACCATGAGCAACGACGATATCGAGCGGCCGGCCAAGACTGCGAACCAGCGGGGCGCGGCGCGTCTCGCCGCCGTGCAGGCGCTCTACCAGATGGATGTCGGCGGTACCGGCGTGCTCGAGGTCGTCGCCGAATACGAGACGCATCGCCTTGGCCAGGAACTGGATGGAGAGACATATCTCAAGGCGGATGCCTCCTGGTTCCGCTCGATCGTCTCCGGCGTCGTTCGCGAGCAGGTTCGCCTCGATCCATTGATCGGCTCGGCGCTTCAGGACGACTGGGCGCTCTCGCGGCTGGACAGCACCGTTCGCGCCATCCTGCGTGCAGGCACTTTCGAAATCCTCGATCGCAAGGACGTCCCTGTTCCCGTCATCGTCACGGAATACGTCGAGATAGCCCACGCCTTCTTCGAGGAAGACGAGCCCAAGCTCGTCAACGCAGTTCTCGACCGCATCGCCAAGCAGGTCCGGGGCGAGACTAGAAAGTAACGCTTGTTGCGATTCTTTTCGCACAATCGGATCAGCCGCTAGTTGCGCAGCGCCATGTTGCAATGCATTTTCGGATGTATGGCACCATCCGGAAAACGCAGAAATTGCAGCATCTTCGCACTCTGGCGCATTTCCCAATATTCTTTCGACACGGCGTGGTTTTTGCCCGCTGGCAGTCTTGACGCGACGTTTTCCCGCACGCAATCTCGCCTTGCACAAAGGCCGCCCTCCTTGGAGGAGGAGGCAGACCCTTGTCGCTTGCAGCCGGGGGAGGAGTGAGCCGCCGGTCATTTGGGAGGAAAGAGCGAAATGATCATACTGTTGGGCGTGATAGCGTGCGGCCTGCTTTCGGTGCTGTACGCCGCCTGGGCAACCAAGTCGGTGCTGGCTGCCGACCAGGGCAATGCCCGCATGCAAGAAATTGCAGGTTATATTAGAGAAGGTGCCCAGGCTTACCTGACGCGCCAATATAGAACCATTGCCATTGTCGGTGTCGTTGTCTTCATTGCGGCCTGGCTGCTGTTGTCGGGTGCCGCCGCCATCGGTTTCCTGATCGGCGCTGTTCTCTCAGGCGCGGCGGGCTTCATCGGTATGCATGTTTCCGTCCGGGCAAATGTCCGCACTGCTCAGGCCGCCTCGCACAGCCTGGCAGCCGGCCTGGAGATCGCCTTCAAGTCTGGCGCGATCACCGGCATGCTCGTTGCCGGCTTGGCGCTGCTCGGTGTCTCCATCTACTATCTCATTCTAACCAGCGTGCTTGGATATGGCGTCGGCTCGCGTGAAGTCGTCGATGCTCTCGTCGCGCTCGGCTTTGGCGCCTCGCTCATTTCGATCTTCGCCCGTCTCGGCGGCGGTATCTTCACCAAGGGCGCCGACGTCGGCGGCGATCTGGTCGGCAAGGTGGAAGCCGGTATTCCCGAAGACGACCCGCGCAACCCGGCAACGATCGCCGACAACGTCGGCGACAATGTCGGCGACTGCGCAGGCATGGCGGCTGACCTTTTCGAAACCTATGCCGTCTCCGTCGTCGCGACCATGGTCCTTGCCTCGATCTTCTTTGCCGGAACGCCGATCCTCGCCTCCGCCATGGTCTATCCCCTGGCAATCTGCGGCACCTGCATCATCACCTCGATCATTGGCACATTCTTCGTGAAGCTCGGCGCCAATGGCTCGATCATGGGCGCGCTCTACAAGGGGCTGATTGCCACCGGCCTGCTGTCAATCCTGGGGTTGGGCGCCGCTACCTCGCTGACGATCGGCTGGGGCTCGATCGGCACTGTCGCCGGCGCTGAGGTCACCGGTACGCACCTGTTTTACTGCGGCCTCGTCGGCTTGCTCGTCACAGCGTTGATCGTGGTTATCACCGAATACTACACCGGAACCGGCAAACGGCCGGTCGTCTCCATAGCCCAGGCGTCGGTCACCGGCCACGGCACCAACGTCATCCAGGGCCTCGCTGTCTCGCTGGAATCGACGGCGCTTCCGGCACTCGTCATCGTCGGCGGTATCATCTTTACCTACCAGCTCGCCGGTCTCTTCGGCACCGGCATCGCAGTCACGGCAATGCTGGGTCTCGCCGGCATGATCGTCGCGCTCGATGCTTTCGGCCCGGTAACGGACAATGCCGGCGGCATCGCCGAAATGGCGCACCTGCCGCCGGAGGTTCGCAAGTCGACTGACGCACTCGACGCCGTCGGCAATACCACGAAGGCGGTCACCAAGGGCTACGCTATCGGCTCTGCCGGTCTCGGCGCCCTGGTCCTCTTCGCCGCCTATTCGAATGATCTCAAATACTTCGCGGCGCATGGCGACCAATATCCCTATTTCGCCAATATCGGCGAAATCTCCTTCGATCTGTCCAACCCCTATGTCGTCGCCGGCCTGTTGTTCGGCGGTCTCATTCCCTACCTGTTCGGCGGCATCGCCATGACCGCGGTTGGCCGTGCGGCAGGGGCGATCGTCGAGGAGGTTCGCCGCCAGTTCCGCGAGAAGCCGGGCATCATGCAGGGCACCGAACGTCCGGACTACGGCCGCGCCGTCGATATCCTGACCAAGGCGGCCATTCGCGAGATGATCGTTCCGTCGCTATTGCCGGTTCTTGCGCCGCTCGTCGTCTATTTTGGCGTGTTGTTGATCTCGGGCTCGAAGGCGTCTGCATTCGCGGCACTCGGCGCCTCGCTGCTGGGCGTCATCATCAACGGCTTGTTCGTGGCGATTTCGATGACATCAGGTGGTGGCGCCTGGGACAATGCGAAGAAATCCTTCGAGGACGGTTTCGTCGACAAGGATGGCGTTCGCCACATGAAGGGCTCGGAAGCTCACAAGGCTTCCATCACCGGCGACACGGTCGGCGATCCCTACAAGGACACCGCGGGTCCTGCTGTCAATCCGGCAATCAAGATCACCAACATCGTCGCGCTGTTGCTGCTCGCGGTCCTCGCCTGAGGCCTTATTCGGAGCAATAAAAAACCCGCGAGGCCTGGCCTCGCGGGTTTTTTGTATTTCAACGCGTATCCGGCTATTGGCCCGGATTGAGGTTGTTGAGCAGGTTCTTCGCGCCGGTTGCGCCGCCGCCGCTGCCGAGCAGGATCTGCTGCAGGAAGGTGAGGTCCTTGCCACCAGTCGGTGTCGTGCGCGAGACCATGTCGAACACCTTGCCATCCTTGAGCGAATAATTCGCGCGGGATTTCACAGCGCCATCCTTGTCGAAATAGATCGCCAGGATGTTCTGGTCGACCAGTTTCGGCTTCATGAAGGCCACAGGGCGATCACGCTTCTGCGAGATGTAATAAAAGACCTCGCCGTCGAAGGTGGCGGTGGTCGACGGCGTGCCGAGCGAAAGCAGGACCTGCTCGCGGCTGGAACCGACCGGGACCAAATCGAGAGACTGCTGATCGAAGATATAACCTCCGTTGAGGACCTCTCCGGTCTGGCAACCCGTAAGTCCCGCGGTGGCGATCATCAAAGCGATGGCGGCACTGCTGATGAAAGTTCTGTCAGACTTGAAAACCCGTCGCTTCAACGACATCTCCCCTAATGTATTCAATCCTATGGCCAGAACGACCGTATACCTTGCTGTGCACATCATTATGGCCTTTCCGGGATTAGCGGATCGTCCATCGATGTTTGTTGGGCACTCTTCATTACCAATCGCGGCAGGCGCGTGACGACAGGTCGGGGCGGGTCCGGAAGCGGGCACAAACGGCATTGCAATTCGCGCCTGCTTCGGTAAACCAGCTTTTTAATGGATGCAACAAGGCCATGCGCTTGAGCGCGATCAGAATGAGCCAAATCCGGGAAATTTCATGATCTTTGGGCTTTTTGGCAAAAGAAATCACAATCGCACGATTGTCGACAGGCAATATGCGGCGTTGAGCGCGACGGTGCGTCAGCCGGCTTTCTATGCCGAACTCGACGTTCCCGACACGGTCATGGGCCGTTTCGAGATGTTGTCGCTGGTGATGATCCTGTTTTTCCGCCGCACGCGATCGTCGGAAACCAGTGGCCAGGAAATCGCGCAGGAAATTGTCGATGCATTTTTCCAGGATATCGACTATTCGATCCGCGAACTTGGTATTGGCGACAACGGTGTGCCGAAGCGAATGAAGAAACTTGCCGGCATGTTCTACGGCCGGCTGGAATCCTACTCGGCGGCAATGGACCACAACGATCGCGACGCACTGGCGGAGGCGCTTCGGCGCAATATCTACCCACAGCCGAACGAGGGCGCTCCGGCGATGCTTGGTCTGGCCGACTGGATGATGATTGCCGAAACGCACCTGGCGGCGATTTCCGAAGCGGATATAGCCACCGGCTCAGCGGCACTGCCGAAGCCTGTATAGGAGGCACTGATATGAAGAAGACAGATATGGATCCGGCAAAGCCGTTTTCGCATCTCGTGAAGGTTGGCCATATTTCCGGTGGACCGGTCGAGATGCATCTCAAAGCCGACGCACAGGAGCTCGCAGGGCTTGCCACGCTTTGGGCCGTGCTCAGCGTCGAACGCCTCGATGCGGATATCAAGATTTCGCGTTGGAAGCGGGATGGCGTCAGGGTTAAGGGACATGTCACAGGCAAGGTCGTCCAGGCCTGCGTGGTGTCGCTCGATCCTGTCGAATCGGAGATCGATGAAGAATTCGATGAGCTTTATGTTCCCGAAGGCTCTAAGCTTGCGCGCGCGCCCAAGGTGGATGCCGGCGAGATCGTGCTTGATCCGGATGGTCCTGATATTCCAGAGACCTTCGAGGGCGATGCGATCGATGTCGGCTCTGTTGTCACCGAATTCGCTGCTTTGGGCATCGATCCCTATCCCCGCAAGCCCGGTCTGGACTTCGAACCGCATATCGAAGATACCGCCGAAGATGACCGCAAGCCGTCGCCTTTTGCCGCCCTGAAGGCCTGGAAGAAGGAATAGCTTTCGCTTGGGGTTTAGACAAAATTCAGTTGTAACCCGAGGGGAAAACGGTATTTTGGCCCAAATTTCGCCGGCTGTGGTGAAAGAAAAGGATCAGAGACGCGTGATCAGAATTTCTCTCGACCTTATGGGTGGCGACTTCGGTCCGGAGGTTGTCATTCCCGGTGCAGCCAAGGCGTTGGACCGACACCCAAACATGACGTTCCTGATGTACGGCCTCAAGGAACGGTGCGAACCGGTTCTCGACAAATACCCGAAACTGAAGGCGAAATCGGTCTTTCACGATTGCGAAGTGGCGGTTGCGATGGACGAGAAGCCGAGCCAGGCGTTGCGCCGCGGTCGCTACGTGTCAAGCATGTGGCGCTCGATCGAAGCGGTGAAATCGGGCGATGCCGACGTCGTCGTATCTGCGGGCAATACCGGCGCGCTGATGGCGATGTCGAAGTTCTGTCTTCGCACGATGGCAAATATCGAACGTCCGGCAATCGCGGCCATCTGGCCGACGCTGCGTGGCGAGAGCATCGTGCTCGATGTCGGCGCGACGATCGGTGCCGATTCGCAGCAGCTTCTCGATTTCGCATTGATGGGCGGCGCCATGGCACGTGCCCTCTTTGAAATCGAGCGTCCGACCGTCGGGCTGCTGAATGTCGGGGTCGAGGAGATGAAAGGCCAGGAAGACGTCAAGGACGCCGGCCGCCTGATCCGCGAGGCCGACCTCGAATCGCTTGAATATGCCGGCTTCGTCGAGGGCGACGACATCGGCAAGGGGACCGTCGATGTGGTGGTGACGGAAGGCTTTTCCGGCAACATCGCGCTGAAGACAGCCGAAGGCACGGCCAAACAGATCGCCGGATATCTGCGAGCTGCGATGACCCGCACACTTCTGGCAAGGATCGGCTATATCTTCGCCAAGGGCGCCTTCGACATGCTGCGCGAGAAGCTTGATCCGAGCAAAGTCAATGGCGGGGTCTTTCTCGGCCTCAACGGTATCGTCATCAAGAGCCATGGCGGCGCAAATGCGGAAGCTTTCGCAGCGGCCATCGATGTCGGCTACGACATGGCTAAGAATGGCCTTACTCAGAAAATAGAAAACGATCTGAAGAGATATCATGCAAGACGCCTGCCGACCGTCGGCCCGGAAGTAGCATGATCGACGGGGTAGAGTCAGAATGATCCGTTCAGTAGTTCGCGGTTTTGGGTCGGCACTTCCAAAGCGTGTCATGACCAATCGCGAGATGGAAAGCGTCGTGGATACCTCCGACGAGTGGATTGTCCAGCGCACCGGCATCCGGCAGCGCTATGTCGCGGGCGAGGGCGAAACGACAGCTTCCCTCGGCGAGAAGGCGGCTCGGGCTGCGCTCGATAATGCTGGCCTGACAGCCGACGATATCGACCTCATCATCCTTGCCACCTCGACGCCGGACAACACGTTCCCAGCCACCTCGGTCGATATTCAAAATCGTCTCGGCATGCATCACGGCTTTGCTTTCGACATGCAGGCGGTGTGCAGCGGTTTCGTCTATGCGATGACCACCGCTGATGCCTATATCAGGGGCGGGTTGGCCAAGCGCGTTCTCGTCATCGGTGCGGAAACCTTTTCACGCATTCTCGACTGGACGGACCGGACGACCTGCGTCCTTTTCGGCGACGGTGCAGGCGCGCTGATCCTCGAGGCGGCGACCGGCGAGGGGACCACTGCCGACCGCGGCGTGTTGACCGCCAGCCTGCGTTCTGATGGCGCGCACAAGGAGAAGCTCTTTGTCGACGGAGGACCGTCGTCGACGGGGACCGTCGGACGTCTGCGCATGGAGGGCCGCGAGGTATTCAAATACGCGGTTGGCATGATCACCGATGTGATCGAGGCAGCCTTCCATGCGACCGGTACCACTGCCGACGATCTCGATTGGCTGGTGCCGCACCAGGCCAACCGACGCATTATCGACGGCTCGGCAAGGAAGCTTGGAATTGCACCCGAAAAGGTTGTGATTACGGTCGACATGCATGGAAATACGTCGGCTGCCTCCATCCCGCTCGCCTTGGCGGTGGCGGCTGGCGACGGGCGCATCAAGAGAGGCGATCTGGTGATGCTCGAAGCGATGGGCGGCGGCTTCACCTGGGGTGCGGTTCTCCTGCGCTGGTAGGGGCGTCGACCACTAAAATCTGATTCCGAACAAGAGCTTGACCGTTTGGCGCAAGGGCAATAGTCTCGTGCGACTTACTGAACATGCGTTTAAAAATGGGCGGGGAACTATGACGGCGAAGACAGTGACGCGGGCAGACTTGGCGGAGTCGGTGTTCCGGAAAGTCGGCCTGTCCCGGACTGAGTCGGCGGAGCTTGTCGAGACGGTCATAGACGAAATCTGCAACGCCATTGTTCGTGGCGAAACAGTAAAACTCTCATCTTTCGCGACGTTCCAGGTGCGCGACAAGAATGAACGCATTGGTCGCAATCCGAAGACCGGCGAAGAGGTGCCGATCTCGCCTCGGCGCGTGATGACGTTCAAGGCGTCGAATGTCCTGAAGACCCGCATCCTGAAGGCTCATACGGTCCGCAAGACCAAGGCGCGTCCGGCAAATCCCGCTCCCTGAATATCGTTTCACCAAGACATTTCCATCGTTTCACGACGAGACAGCACGGCTGATTTCCGGGCCATGTGATACTTTCATTCACTGCTTTGCTGTGAACACGCCAACAAACAACTTGAATTCCTCCCGTCAAACCGTTGAAATATGGTGAGTCGTTGCACAACTGGTGCGAGGACGTCCGCTTGGGAGTACGACGATGGACAAGAGTCCGGATGCTTTTCGCACGATCAGCGAAGTCGCGGATGACCTTGATCTGCCGCAGCACGTCCTGCGTTTCTGGGAGACGCGCTTTCTGCAGATCAAGCCGATGAAGCGCGGCGGCGGCCGGCGATACTATCGCCCTGAAGACGTCGACCTCTTGAAGGGTATTCGGCACCTTCTCTATGATCACGGCTACACGATCAAGGGCGTCCAGAAGCTGCTGAAGACCAACGGCAACAAATTCGTGGTCGCCGTCGGCCATGGCGATCTGGCAAGCGTCGAGGCGCTGGCTGCCGCCCAGGAAGCAACTTCCCCGGAGCCGCGCGTTGCCAACCCGGACGACGATCAGATCGTTGGGCGCGCCAAGGCGCCGATAAGCCGGCGCTTCTTCAATTTCGTCAGCGGTGACGAGGATACCCCGGAGATTTCGATCGGCAAATCGAGCGTCGGCAAGGAGGATCGGGCCCTGCTGCAGGAGGCACTCTACGATCTGCTGGAATGCAAGCGCCTGCTCGACCAGGTCCGTTGAGACCCGATATCAGCTATTGATCCGCAGACCGGCAAGGGCGGTCTCTAGCTCGTGAAGCTGATACGGCTTGCCAAGCACATGCTTGCCACTCTCCTCCATGCCGTCGGGCAAGCTGCCATAGCCGGTGGCGAAAATGTATGGCTTTCCCTTTTCGTCGAGCAGTTTGGCGACCGGCAGCGAACTCCGGCCCGCAAGGGATACATCGAGAATGGCGGCATCGAAGACGACGCTGTCGGCAAGTGTCAGTGCCTCCTCAAGACCAGCCGCCACGCCGGCGACTTCATAAGACAATTCTGAAAGCATGTCCTCCAGCAGCATGGCGATCAGTGCGTCGTCCTCCACGATCAGAATTTTTCCGTTAGCCCCGGCCATGACGTAACTCCTGCTTGCACTACAAGCCTTATTTGGACTGAAAACCGGAGCCGTCAAGCGGGCAACAACCGGTGCCGTGATTTGCAACCCTATCTTGCGCGGCCAATTGTGCTATGCAAAAGTTTGGCTTTGAATTTCAATTTACCAAGGGTTGTGCCGAGGAATTTTGCTGAATGGATTTGATCGCTGCGACCGATTCCCTGCGCCGGAACCCATGGTTGAGCTATCCCGTGGCGATCGCTGCAGTCGGCGTGACCCTGGCGATCCGATTCTCGATCGGTGAGGCTCTCAACGGATTTCCGTTTCTCACTTTTCTGCCCGCCATCCTGATCTCGAGCTTTCTGGGCGGGATGGGCCCGGGCATCGTTGCGGCCTGCCTGACAGGTTATCTTGTTCAGAAATATTTCCTGCCGCCCATCGGTTCCGTTTGGCCGGGGAGCATTGAGCAGTGGGTAGGGCTGAGCGTCTTCATTCTCAATGCGGTCGCGATGGTCGGCCTGATGTGCGTAATTCTCGCTTCCTATCGCAAGCTGGCCGAATTGCGGGCGCGACTTGCCGAATTCAATCATACGCTTGAAGGCATGGTGGAAGAGCGCACGGCCGCCTTGAAGAAGGAGGTCGCGGAGCACGAGGCTTCCCAGGCACAACTGCGCCAACTCCAGAAAATGGAAACGATCGGTCACCTGACAGGAGGCGTCGCCCATGACTTCAACAACATGCTGGCCATCATCATCGGGAGCATCAATCTCGCCGAACGCCGCCTTGTCGGCACCGAGGACCCTCGGCTTGTCGGCTCGCTGAAAAACGCCAAGGATGGCGCGCAGCGGGCAGCGGTCTTGACGGCGCGGCTCCTGGCATTTTCGCGACGCCAGCCTCTGGCTCCGGAGGCAATCGATGCCAACAAGCTCGTCGGAGGAATGTCGGAGCTCCTGCGCCGCTCGCTGAGCGAGAACGTGCGGATCGAGACGGTGCTGGCCGGCGGTCTCTGGTCGACATTTGCCGACCTCAGTCAGCTCGAAAACGCGATACTGAACCTTGCCGTCAATGCTCGTGACGCCATGCCCGACGGCGGCAACCTGACCATCGAAACTGCGAATGCCGAACTCGACGACCGCTATGCTCGCAAGCATACCGAGGTCGATGCGGGCCAGTACGTCATGATCAGCCTGACGGACACGGGGACCGGTATGCCGCCCGACGTGATCGAGCGCGCATTCGATCCCTTCTATACGACGAAGGAACCGGGGAAGGGCACCGGGCTCGGTCTCAGCCAAGTCTACGGTTACGTCAAGCAGAGTCGCGGCCACGTGGCGATCTATTCCGAGGTTGATCGCGGCACAGCGATCAAGATCTACCTGCCGCGCCACCTCGGCACTGCAAAGGATGGCAAGCTCGCGCTCGATGCGGCAGCGCCGATCCCGCAAGGCAGCAACAATGACATTGTTCTCGTGGTAGAAGACGACGAGGATGTCCGCCACATGACCGTCGATAGCCTCAAGGAGCTCGGCTATTTCGTTATCGCCGCAGCTAGCGGCAAGCAGGCGCTGGAACAGCTGGACCGTCAACCGCGAGTGGACCTGTTATTTACGGACATCGTCATGCAAGAGATGAATGGCCGCCAGCTGGCCGACATGGCCATCGCAAAAGCGCCGGGCATCAAGATTCTCTACACCACGGGCTATACCCGCAACGCCGTTGTACACAATGGCGTCCTGGACCATGGTGTGTCCCTGCTCGCCAAACCGTTCACGCTGGAGCAACTCGCCCATAAACTGCGGGAAGTTCTTGATGGCGCTACCCAGAGCAGGCGCTAAAATACCCAGTGAATCTGACGGCTTTGCACGGTCGAAAACGAGCGTGATGTTTTTGCAACAGCGGAGGCAAAGTGCGGCAGGCAAATTTAGTTCGCTTCACTTATTAACTTGTCAATTTTTGGAAGCGGGTCCAATTTCCGGCGCGAAGCCAAGGTGCTTCGTCTTATCCGTAAAGGATCATCAAATCGGGTCATGACTCGGCACGTCGTTTCCGAAGCGCAAAGCCCGCACCCGATAGATATTCAAATTGGAGCTATCATGAACATAAAGGGCCTTCTTTTCGGCTCTGCAGCGGCTTTGGCTGCTGCATCCGGTGCGCACGCAGCCGATGCTATCGTCGCGGCCGAACCGGAGCCGCTGCAATACGTTCGCATTTGTGATGCATACGGCAAGGGCTATTTCTATATCCCCGGTACGGAAACCTGCCTCAAGGTCGGCGGGAAGGTTCGTACCGAAGGCGAATGGTATGACGCATACGACGCGAAGAGCCACGTTGGAACGATGTGGCACGATCGAACCGAGCTCAACATCGATACCGCCACCGACACCGAATATGGTGCCCTGAAGACCAACACGATCTTCCGGTGGGAATGGAACGATGGGGGCAACACGAACTCGAAGCTTCTGTTCGCAAATATCAGCCTCGGCGGCTTTACGGTCGGCAAGCTCGACTCGCAGTACAATCTCTATGTCGGTTATGCCGGCAACGTCGCCAACGACGACGTCATCTACGACGGCCCGTATGAGCTTAACCAGCTGACCTACAACTACGATGCAGGCAATGGCTTCACAGCCGTGATCTCGCTGGAAGATTCCAATTCCAGCGGCAACGGCACGTACTTCGGCGACGCCAACCCGGCCGCCACTCATGACTGGGTCACTGCCAAGGGTGATCACTATGCGCCTGACGTTGTGGCCGGCGCCGGCTACACGGCAGGGACCTGGGGTATCAAGGTCATCGGCGGCTACGACTCTGTCGTCGAAGAGGGCGCAATCAAGGCCCGCCTCGATGCCAATTTCGGAGGCTTCAAAACCTTCTTCATGGCCGGCTGGAACACCGATGGCGACAAGTTGAACCAATATGCCGGCACCAACCTCAATTCGGATGGTGCGGCTTGCCCGGTCAACCGCGCGGATTGCGGTTGGGGCGATTGGGCGATCTGGACCGGCTTTACCGCGCCGATCAACGACAAGCTCTCAGCCAACGCGCAGTTCGCCTACACCGATACGAAGATCTTCGCCGCCACTGCGAACGTTCAATGGTATCCGGTCAAGAACCTGCTGATCCAACCGGAAGTGTCCTACACGGATTGGGACGCTGCCGACACCGATCAGTGGGCAGGCATCCTGCGGTTCGAGCGCAATTTCTGACCTGATCAGAGAGGGGCTCGGCTTCACGCCGGGCCTTTTTTGCGATCATCCGAACTGAGGCGATCAATCACGAAATATTAATTGCGGAACCGCATTCGCTTGCTTTGGTTATGCTTTCCGAGGTCGATGTCGGCCTCAGGTCAGCAACCCAAGGAGCACAGAAATGGCCCAACACGGCGGTTCTCACGAGCAGCACGGCAAGTCCGCTCAGCAAAAACACAAAAGTGCCGGCGACAAAAACCAGAAAAGCGCTGCATCGGGTGCGAGCGAGCAGACCATGGATAGCCGGGGCGCAAGCCGCGATCAGCAGTCCAAGCCAGGGCAGCAGAGCCACAAGAACAAGCACTGATGCCAACAGATCCTGTGTATCGGTAGGACCCGCGCCCACGAGTGCGGGTCGTCTTGCAAGCCGTAGTGGCTGACTATCTGAAGACGGTCGAACGGCGGGCATTCATGAGCAATTCGTGCTCGCCTGCGAATGGTCCGAACAGTGCAATCAGCTTGATTTCTTCTTCCTTGCTCAGACGATAGCGCCGCGCAAAATCCGCGACGCTCCAGATGCGACGATAAGTCGTCTCTTCAATATTGCTTTCAATATGTTTTGCCATAAAAAACACCGTTCCCAATCCGGTGTGAGAACGCGCGACCGGTGGAAAAGTTCCGACGGCTTCCGCTGCGCACCTCCCTTGCAGCATATGACGGGCTTGGCTAGTCTGCTCGCATGAGCTTGGAATCTGTTCGCGCCTTCTTTTCGTTGCGCGCCCCTGACATAGACATCATCGAGACGGCATCCAGCTCCGCAACTGTGGCGCTGGCAGCTGAAGCGCATGGGGTCGAGCCGGCGCAGATTGCGAAGACGATATGCGTCCGGGTCGGGGAAACGATTATGCTTGTCGTCACCAGCGGCGTCGCACGGCTCGACAATAAGAAATTCAGGGACGTCCTCGGCGGAAAGCCGCGGATGCTGGATGCGGAACAGGTCGTTGCTGCGACCGGCCATCCCGTCGGCGGCGTTTGCCCCTTCGGACTACCCTCGGAACTCCCCGTCTATTGCGACGTATCGCTGCGCTCCTTCAGCGAAGTCGTGCCGGCTGCCGGCGCGGTCAACGCCGCCGTCCGGGTTTCGCCGAACCGCATGGCGGAACTCGTCGGCGCAAGGTGGGTCGACGTCTGCCAATCGTTGGCGTGACGTGGTGATCTATCGCCAGTATCGTCGGCTGCTGTCGTCGCTGCTGGTACGTCCCAACAGGTAGCCTAGTCCGAAGGCGAGGGCACTTATCCCGATCAGCAAAGTTGACGCGGTATGCGGATGATCCGCCGCTACAGCGCTGACAGCACCAGCCTCGCTTTTTACCAATGCTGCAGCGCTCTTCGCCCGGCCTTTCAGCCCATCCTGCTTATCGAGAGGAGAGCCCGTAAAGCCGGCGTGAAGTGTCTTATCGTCTTTGGCCATGTGATTGCTCCTTTGACGCGAGGTAAACCGTTGAGCCCCGTATCGGTTCCCGACAGGTTCGCCTCGATCGAATGGCAGTTGCGACACGCCGATCGTGTGGCGGCGGCGATTGCTACTTCGGCTCCGACAAGGGAGGCAGTCACAGCGGTTCCACGGGGACGGCGCTACGGAATTGTTGACCTACGCACCCTATATGTAGCAATGACCGAGGACGAAGAGGACGCGAGGACTGCAGCATGAACGATTTCTACGTCGGCCAGAAGGTCGTCTGCATCGACGACAAGTTCAAGAATGTCAGCATCGACCAGATCATCCGCAAGGGGCAGATCTACACCATCCGGTGGGTGGGAATGTACAAGCACTATGTCGACGGCGAGTTCCTCGGCATCAAGGTCGAGGAAATCCATCGCGGCAATGATGACGGCCCGGAGGGCTACGGTGCTGCGGATATGCCATATCGTGCCAGCCGCTTCCGCCCACTGGTGGAGGACAAGATCAGTTCGCTGCGGAAACTCCTCGCCCCCAAGCCGGATGCTCCCGTAGAACCGGTACAGAAAACGCCTGTGAAGAAAAAAGAGAAAGTCTGATCTTTCGTGGCGGCAGCGAATTTCGCTGCCGCCACGCGCTATTTTTCGAGATTGGTCGACGTCGGCCCTTGATATCTGGAACCTTGACGGCGACCCCCACGTTTCGCGTTTGCGACCATTCACGGAGTACAGGACATGGATAAGCGATCCGCTTTCAAGATGGCAGCAATCATCGTTGCGCTCGGCACGACGACAGCTGCAGCGCCCGCCTGGGCAATTACGATGCCGGATTTGGCCGCTCCGACACGCTGGGACATTTTGAACGTCAACGACCATCACCACAATTGTCACAGGCGCGGCCATCAGGCGCACGGCTCCGACGATTACTACAGCGATGACGACGCCAACGGCACGTTGTTCAAATCCTTCGTCATGGGCGATCTGTTCGGTTCTCACAAAACGGATAAGAACCGCACGGCTGACTAGACAGGCAGAATCCAATTTTCAGACTTTGCAATCCGTAGAGCAGGTAGGGCCGCCGATGATAACCGGCGACCCGTGTTTTTCTGGTGATCTGATTGGCCGGCGAGCAATTCACCGAAGACAAGCCCGCTACCGGCCGCAAGCACCCGAGTCAGTCATGTCGCTTGGCTCAATCCATCAGGTCCGCCGGGACTTTGCCTCCGTTTTCGGCCAGCTTCTTCAATAGCGCCTTATGCAGCCACACGTTCATTGCCGCAGAATCGTGCGTATCGCCTGTATAATGAAGCTCGGCTGCAAGTTCCTTGCGCTCGGCAAGCGTCGCGTCCATTTTGAGAGCCTTCATCAGGTCGACGATGGAATGGCGCCAATCCAGCTTTTGTCCGCTCGCTGCGACAGCCTGATCGAGAATGGCGGTTACATCGACACTCGCCGCCACAGGTGACGCGGCCGGAGCAGCGGCGCTCGATGACGGTGTCGAAGCTGTAGACGTCGTTGCCGGCGTGCTTTGAGCGCTGGCCGCGGTCGGAGCCGCAGCACCAGTCGTTGGAGCGGCTTGCGCCGCGCTTGCCGGACCGCCGAAGATCGCATGCTTGATCTTGTCGAAAATTCCCATGATAGGCTTCCTTTCCTTTGAACCATCCCCAGCGACGCCATCAAACGGAGACTTGTCCCCTCAACGTCGCTATTTGAACAATGTGGGCCAACCTGAGACATTGCCAATAGGCAAGCGGTGGGAAAGATCGATAAAAGTTGTGACAGGAGAGAAAAACACGGAATAAGTTTGCCGTCTGCTCCCTTCGGCGTTCGCAGCGACGGCCCCCCGCGCTGCGTCTCGAAGTAAAAGGCCTGCATTCAAGTGTCAGCCGGTTGGTACTCTATCCATATTTATTCCGACTTTGCATTTTTCGCTTGCGCTCCCAAACCCAAAATACTAATGCCATCAAGCCGTTTTCGGCAGGTCGGGGCGTAGCGCAGCCCGGTAGCGCACTTGACTGGGGGTCAAGGGGTCGCAGGTTCAAATCCTGTCGCCCCGACCAACGAAATCAATAGTTTAGCGATAATTGGCCCAATCCCCCAGATAGCCAATCGCAATCCTGCCTCGGCGGGCGACTGAAATCATCGAAGACAACGAGCCGCATCTGACAACCTCGCTGAATTGCTCGGTTGCTAGGGCTGCTTCGGGTCGAAATCAACGAGACGATGGCTCTCCTCCATGCGGCCGCACCCGTAGTCTCGATCAGTTGGCGCTATTGCTTGATAGAAAAGGCGAAGGTCACCGCCAGTTGACTCGGTGCGGCACTGCGTTTCATTTGGCGTGTGTTTGTGGACGTCAGTGGCTGATTTGCGGAGGATGATAAATGGCTGAGATTGCTGTCGAACGGAACGTCTCCTGGGTGGGATGGGCTCTTACCGGGGTTGTTGCGCTGGCGCTGTTTGCCGACGCCGCCATCGACCTGTTGTCGCCCGGCACGATGAGCGCCGAAATGGAACTCACCGGCTTTCCGCCGAGCCAGGCGCCGCTTCTTGGTATCATCATCCTCGTTTGCGCCTTGCTCTACATCTTCCCACGCACGGCAGTCCTCGGCGCGATCCTGACGACCGGCTTTCTCGGAGGCGCCATCTGCACGCATTTCCGGCTCGGAGAAATCGGCACGCCGCCGCAACTGATTTGCTTGGCTCTCGGCGTGATGACGTGGGGTGGCCTATATCTGCGCGACCCGAGAATTAGGGCCCTGCTGCCGTTCACGTCCTAAAACCGCCACTGGCCAGGCGCGAAATATGTGAAGCGCCGACCAGGACGAACAGCGCGGTCTCTATCGGCCGCGATCACTATCCTATTGCCAGGAACCATCGCGGCAGATGAGCATTCCATCCGTCGCGAACCAAATCTGTATCGTACCGAGACAAGGAAATGAGGATTCCGTGCCACTTTCAGCAAGTGCAATCTCGCTCTGACACAGAGCGGCGCCGCAGTGGCGAAGTATAAAAGGCTAATTACAATCGGGTGCAAAAAAGACGTTTACTTTTGCTTAACCTAACGTAAAGTAGCTAAGCCTAACGTAAGGCGAGTTGTGTCAGGAGTATGCGTATGCTTTCCGAGTTTATTGGAGTACTATTCAACGCTGCCGCCGATGTTCAGGGTACGCCGACCGACAAAAGAAGATTTCTCGTCCGTCGCGCTGCCGTCATGATCGGAGAATTGTCAGATGCGGCCGCTCTCAGTCATATCGAGCGTTTTGCAGTGCCGACATCTTTGGCGGCAAGCAAGCTGGGAAGTCTGGCCGACGGAATGTCCAGCGCCCCGGACCACGAAACTGCAGCCATTCTTCTCGATGCTGCATTTGTTCTGCGGAAGATGAATACTGATCTTAACAAGCACGCTCCGGAAGAACGTTATTTCGCCAAGAGTGCTTAGCGCACTGCGCCGACGTCTGCTGGATCGATCGGAACAGCCGGCGACAGCCAGGCAAATCCAGGCTGTGCCCGCGGCCGGGGATAAGCTGTTTCAATTGGGCTGCTTCGTCGCCGGCTTGAGCTTGATCGCCATGGTGATCTGGCCACGCACGGTTAGGTTCGGGCTGCGGCCCTCGAAATTTTGTACATCCGCGTTGCTGGATAGGCTCTTGATCTCGCAACTGTCGGCAACGGTGGCCAATAGGGTCGTGCAATAGCTGCCCGCAATCCGATAGAACGTCTTGGCCGCTTCAGTCTGTTCCTGCCCATAGTCGTTCACATCTTTGAGTGGAACGTTGAACGACAAGCCCGCCTGGACCGATATATAGCCTTCCGGCAGCTGACCGTTGTTGCGCAGGGGCAGATTTTGAAAGCTCTGCGCTGACGCTGCGATAGTGGAACAAAACAACAGCGCACTCGTCGCGGCGACAATGCTAACTCTCTTCACAGGTAACCCTCCGTGTCGTCAATGTATGCCATGTTCCGCTGAACCTATTATTATTATTGCATAACCTAAAATTGTATTTTAATGCGGAATTTGGTGGCTCGAAGCCTTCGTCACAAGCTTTGCGGTCACTGCCGCTATCATTGGCGACGGCTAATCCTATTTATGCATGTTCGCGGGCTTTCTATTGCCCTATTGATGCTGCAGTGCACAAATACAGTTGTGGTCCGAGGGATCTCCTTCGGGGAGGTGCGGCCGAGGCAGTCGAGCTGCGCCCATTCTCAAAGGATATCGTCTTTCATGCGTTTGAAAATTCCGAGGCGGTTGACCCGTCTTCTTGTCGACCCCACCCAGTTTCAAAAGTTCGTCTTTCCAGGCCTGATTCCTCCGGCCAAGGCAAAACCGCGCACGGCGGCGCAGCGCCTTGCAGAGGTGACCGGTTTCGGGCGCAATCCGGGCAATCTCCGCATGCTGGAATATGTGCCGGAAAAGGTAGTCGGGGCCATGCCCCTCGTCGTCGTATTGCACGGGTGCACGCAGAACGCAGCGGATTTCGACCGGGCGGCCGGTTGGACGTCCCTGGCGCGTGCCAATGGCTTCGCCGTTCTCTATCCAGAGCAGAAGCCCTCCAACAATGCCAATCTGTGTTTCAACTGGTTTCGCCCCAGCGCCGTTGCGCGTGATCGCGGCGAGACCGGATCCATCCATGAAATGATCGAGTTCGTGTCCCAGCGGCACGCGATCGATGCGAACCGGATTTTCGTGGTCGGGCTCTCGGCCGGCGGCGCCATGGCATCGGCTTTGCTTGCCACATATCCGGAGCTCTTCAACGCGGGCGCAATCGTTGCCGGCCTGCCATTCGGAGCGGCACGTGATGCCATGTCCGCGATGTCCGCAATGAACAATGCCCCTGGCCGCACACCTCAGGAGTGGGCGGAATTTGTGAAGCAGGTCTCTCCCGAAGCTCCGAGGTTTCCGGCCGTTTCGATCTGGCACGGAAACGCTGATCGGGTGGTGTCGAGCAGCAATGCCGATGCGTCGGTGTCGCAGTGGCTTGGCGTTCACGGGTTGAAGAAGACGGCGAAGCCGAAGAAGCAGAACTTCGACGGCGGAAATCGCCAGCAGTGGCTGGATGCCAACGGGGTGCCGATCGTCGAACTGGTGGTATTGGATGGATTTGGCCACGGCATGCCGGTAGGGCAACCTACAAAAGCAAAGCGCCCCGCCAACGAGACGGAGCGCTTTATGTTGCCGGCGGCGCTTTCCGCGGCCGAAGAGCTCATCAAATCCTGGAAACTCGGCCGGCTCTAGGGGTCGGTTTCGGAGTGTCTGACGGCTAGTTCTGCTGTACGGAGACACCGTTCTTGTCGATATTCATCTGTATGCCATCGGGCTTCTTTTCCTCACGATAGAGGTAGGTGCCAAGACCGATGACGACAACCACGAGTGCGCCGATGATGAGATATAGTCCGCTTGAACGATTCAATGATTGTCCCCTGACAAGATGATGATTCCGCAACGGAAACGCGCTCAAGGCGTTTTCGTTCCAGGGCTCGTTGCAATTTTTGCTTGCGGGTTCAGTCGTCGTTCGTGGCGTTCAGGTTTTCAGGCCGGATGCCCTCTTCCTCGTCCCACGACTTCATGCGTACGCCTGGTCCGCCCGAATCCTGGCTGCCACTCGGCAGGAACAGGATGCCACGCGCCTCGAGGGCGGCGCGAACGGCCGTAATCGCCTTGGCATCGGCGGATGCAATATCGCTTTCGATGGTTTGGATGGAGGCGACCGGCAGCTTGCTGTCAGCCGCCAAGTCTTCCGTGCTTAACCCGACCATGGCGCGCGCGCCACGTATTTGTGCTGCTGTTATCATGCCTGAAATTCTAGGGCTCTTTCGGACTTTCGCAAGAGGGCAGGCACATGATAGCCAAGCAGATCGAAATAGATTTCCTCTGTCTGATCGGCCATGCCGGCAATCGTGTAACGATCCTTGCGACGTCGCGCTTCGGCAGTAAACGACTGCAGTCTTTCCGCGTTGGCAAAGTCGAGCATCGCATCGGCGAGAGGTGAGGGATCGTCCGTATTGGCGATCATCAGTCCATTCCTGCCGGGATCGAGAACCATGCGGGCGCCACCGACATCGGTGAGTAGCAGCGGTTTACCGCCAGCCGCGGCTTCCAGCATCACATAGGACATGGCTTCATAGCGGCTCGGCATGACGACGACGTCGAACGCGTCTATTGCCGCGGGGCCCGGGATGTCGCTTCGAAGTTGGGCGCGACCCGTCAGCCCGGCCGCCATGATCCGCGCTTCGATGTCGGCGGCCATCTCGCCGGTGCCGATCATCAAGAGACGCGCGTTCGGCAGTCTGGCGGCGATCCGTGAAAAGGCATCGACAATGCGCTCGGGTGCCTTCTGCCTCGTCAGGCGTCCAACGAAGCCGAAGAGGAGGGCATCGGTGGGAATGCCGTAGCGCGCCCGGATCGCGGCGCGCTGGCCAACAGGAGGCGACGCGACGCCGTTGACGACAACGCGAAGCCGCTGCTCCGGGATGCCGATCGACAAGGCGTGGTTATATTCATCGCGGGAAACACAGATGACGCGATCGGAGAAATGGGTGCCGAGCAATCGCTCGATGCCGCCGAAGATCACCCGGCCCTTCGATCCAAGCGTCGGGTCCATCGTTCGGAACGCGTGTGGGGTGTAGATCACCGGCGTATGCGGGCCCGGCAGGCGCAGACGGGTGAGGGCGCCGGCCTTCGAGCTGTGGCCGTGGATAAGGTCGAAGGGTCCATGCGCGAGCGCAATGCGCCTGATCTGCCGCCACGCCGAAATGTCGGAAAGCCCCGGTGATCGCTGCATGTCGACCGGGTGCACGGCATCCAGACCTAATCCTTCGAGCTCGGCGACAAAGCGGTCCTCGGCGCGAACGGGGGAATAGACGGCGGTCACTGAGTGGCCGCGGTGCTGCATCGCCCGGCAGAGATCGAGAAAGTGGCGGCCGGAGCCGCCGCCGCTCGGCTCGAGGACCTGGAGCAGCGACAGCCGCCTGAGGCGGATATTGACGTTCATCTGGCAATTTCCCCCCGCGCGAGACGGTACTGGTAGCGCTGTTCCAGCGCGCCGCAGCCCCAGACGATGCCGATCAGCATGTAGAGATGTCGCCAGTGGTCGGTATCGATGACGTTGCCGATGCCGACATGGCCGAGGATGACGATCCAGGCGATCATCAGGAAGGGCTGCCAGGGACGCTCCTTCAGGAGGTTGCGGAAGCCGATATAGATGGTCCAGCAGATCATGCTGACCCAGCAGGTGAAGCCGAGCCAGCCGTAAGTGGTCAGCGTCTTCAGCCAGATATTGTGCTCGTCCTCGCGGAAGAGCGTGCTGAAGACCAGTGGTCCGATACCGAGCGGCCGTTCCATCGACAGCATGAAGCCGATCCGGTGACGTTCGAAGCGTCCGAGGTGACCGCCGTCATAGTCCTGCACGAGCTGCGTCCGGGTCGAGAACAGGTCGCTCACCTGATGGAATTGCAGCGCGATGATCAGTCCGACGACCATCAGCAGGATGGCGGCCAAAGACATGACCAGGATGCGCAGCCGAAACGTGTTGCTGCGATGTTTGAGCAGCATGAAGAAGATCAGCGCGACGGCCGAAAAGCCGAATAGGCCCCACGCAGCACGCGAGAACGACAGGAAGATGCCCAAGGCGAGGACGGAAAGCCCCAGCGCCTTCAGCGGCGCCTTCTTGATATCCCCGATCAGAATCCCGTGAATGAGGTAAAGCGTCGGAGCGACCAGGTAGGGGCCGAAGACGTTGGGATCCTGGAATGCACCCATGGCGCGGTCATAGCGCGTGAAGATGCCGAAGCCCGGAAAGGCATGGAAATAGCCAAGGATACCAAGGCTTGCGGTGATGATGGCAGCGATGACCCAGGTATTGAAGATCAGCTTTAGCCGGTTCGCGTTGTCCTCGATGATGGCCGCGTAGAACACGGCGCTCAGCGCCAGGAAAGTGGAAACCGCGACGTAGATCGGCCCGTCGAGATGGCCGCCACCGAGATCGCGCATCTGGGTCAGCGACAGCATGCCGCCAACGTTGAAGGTCAAGAATAGCGCCAAAAGCGGCGCGACGCTGCGCGAAATCCTGAGGCCCAGGATGAACCAGAGACCGATGATGAGCGCAAGCCACAGCTCATAGGGCGCCGGCTCCGCTATCACGAAACCAGAGAGGAAGACGCCGAGTGCGACACAGGCCGTGCCGGCAAGACGCAGCGTGGCCAGCTGCGGTTGCGTGACCCTCGCATTGCTGGGTGCGATCGCGCTCAATATGCATTTTCCGTGTTGAGAAGGCGGAATGGGGTGAGGAACAAAATCTTCAGGTCAAACAGCAGCGACCAGTTCTCGATGTAGTAAAGGTCATAGGCGGTCCGGAATTTGATCTTGTCGTCATTGTCGATCTCGCCGCGCCACCCGTTGATTTGAGCCCAGCCGGTAACGCCGGGCTTCACGCGATGGCGGGCAAAGTAGCCTTCGACGACATCGCTGTAGGTACGGCTCTGGGTCTGCGCCAGCACGGCATGCGGCCGTGGGCCGACAAGCGACAGGTCGCCGAGCAGGACGTTGAACAGCTGTGGCAACTCATCGATCGAGGACTTGCGAAGGAAGCGGCCGAGCGGGGTCACGCGCGGATCGTTCTTGGTCACGGCGTTGCGCGCCGTCGGGTCGGACATCTCGGTGTACATCGAGCGGAATTTGAAGATATTGATGATCTCGTTGTTGAAGCCGTGGCGCTTCTGCATGAAGAACACCGGCCCCTTGGAGGTCGCCTTGACCGCGATGGCCGCGCCGACCATCACCGGCCAGAGCAGAACTAGCGCAAGCACGCTGAAGGCGATGTCGAAGATCCGCTTGGCGACGGAATCCCAATCACGGATCGGCTTGTTGAATATGTCGAGCATGGGCACGGCGCCGACATGCGAATAGGCGCGGGGACGGAAGCGCAGCTTGTTGGCGTGTGCCGCGAGGCGGATGTCAACGGGCAGCACCCAGAGTTTCTTCAAAAGCTGAAGTATACGGGCCTCGGCGCTCATGGGCAGCGCGATGATCAGCATGTCGATGCGCGTCAGCCGGGCGAACTCGACGAGTTCGGCCACCGTGCCGAGCTTCGGATAGCCGGCGACCACGACGGGCGAGCGCTTCTCGCCCCGATCGTCGAAGATACCGCAAATGCGGATATCGTTATCGGTTTGATTTTCGAGCGCCCGGATCAATTCCTTCCCGGCCTGACCGCCGCCGACGATCACCGCGCGTCTTTCCATCACGCCGTTTCGCGCCCAGTGGCGGATGCCGACGGCAAAGAGAATTCGTTCGATCAGAAGAAAGGCCGCGCCGACCAGAAACCAGGCGGTAATCAGGCGCAAGGAGTAGATATGATCGGCCCCCAGCAGCGCGGTGATTGCCGCAAGCGCGGCAAGCGGAACCGCCCAGGACATCAGGATGCGCGGCAGAAACCGCATCCGCGCACGCAGGGCAGGCAGCCTGTAGCCCTCGCCGATTTGAAGGATAGCGATCGTCAGCGCCGAAACCGTTGATGCGACAGTTGCCTGCACCAGAAAGAGTTTCGTCCCGAAGCCCATGTGGAGGTGAAAGACAGCGATGCCGATGACCAGCAGGGACAGGAATTCGAAGAGGCGAAATTGGCCGATAATCATCGTCGGCGTATAATTGCCTTCGCGAAGCTGATCGGCGATCTGACGAGCGAAAGAGTTGATGCCGCTGTCTTGCTCAACCTTTTCGCCTGCCTCGCGAGCCCGGACTTGCGCGACCTGCTTGCGGAGATTTTCGAGGTCGAACTGCTCGCGCTTCTCGATTTTAGTCATCGATTTTTCACCTGGTCATTGCCCAGGCGAAGCTCTAGCAAAAGGCCCCTAATGCACGCTTATGAAGATGAGTCGCATTTTATGCTTCGGCCGAAATACCCAGTATTTCATTGTATAATTTTAGGACATCCGCCGCCATGACCCGTGCGGAGAACACCGATTGGATCATCTTGGCCTCCGGCATTGTCTTTTCACGCCAGCGAGGTTCGGTGATCGCTTCAGCCATGATGCGCGCCAGATCGTCGGCGTCATTCGGCTCGGCAAGGCCGGGGCTCATTGGTCCGAGCGCTTCCGGAATGCCGCCGACCCTTGTCGCGATCACTGCCTTGCCCGCCGCCAGAGCTTCGAGAACGATATAGGGCATGGATTCGGCCCGAGAGGGAACGACGATGTTCTGCGACATCCCGAAGGCTTCTTCGATGCGCATGGCCGGCAGCATCCCGATCCGGTGGCCGAGGCCCCGTTCCGTCATCATGGTTTTGTATTTTTCCTTGTCAGGCCCGTCGCCGATCATCAAGGCGGACAGCGGCCGTCCGACCCGTCGCTCGGTTCTGGCGAAGGCATCCACAAACAGATCGGGACCCTTAAGGTCCCGCAGCATGCCGACATATATGAAATTCACCGAATCCGAACGGCTCGGCACAGGTCGGAAATCCCTTTCGCTGATGCCGTTGTAGATCAGCTGTGATCTGGTGATCGGCACTCCGATCTTCCTCTCATAGGACTTTCGCTCGAAATCGCAGATGAAGATCAGCGCATCGGTGAAGCGCTCCAGCAGGCGTTCCGCCGGCAGCACGAACAGACCTGGCAGAGAGAAACGCGAGAAGTGAAGGCTTCCGCCATGCGCGGTATAGATGCGGGCAACGCGATACCTGTTCACCTGCAAGGCTGAGCCGATGATGCGCGCCAGCACGCCGCCCTTGGCGCCGTGCCCGTGCAGCACATCCGGCCGCAAACTCTTGATCGTTTTGTAACCACTCCACAATGTCGCGACATCGGAAAGTCCGATGGACCGGGCGATAGGTATCCGTGTCAGACCGAGGGATAGAAAAGGCCGGATGTCCTCGAACAAGCCGTCCTCGTGTTCGCCGCCTGTCGTGCTGTCGCATAGGATGCCGACTTCATGCCCCGCTCTGCTGTGCTCTTCCGCCAGATCGCGGACATGGCGGAAAATTCCGCCGATGGGCGACCTGAAGCAATGAAGAATGCGAAGCGGCTTTGCCATGAACGATCAGAACAGCCGTTCTCGAACATAGATCGTGTCGCCGGCGAGAACCGGATCGGAAATCCTGACGCGACCGGTCATGACCTGGCCGTTGATCTTGCGGGTGACATCGGTGTTCCCCTGGTAGGCCCGCGGCGAAAAGCCCCCGGCGACCGCGATGGCGTTCTGGATTGTCATGCCGGGCACATAGGAATACTGCCCGGGCTGGCCGACCTCGCCCATGATGTAGACGGAGCGATAGCGGTCGACATCGATGGTGACGTCGGGGTCGCGAAGATAACCCTGCTTCAGCTTTTGTGCGATTTGGCCGGAAAGCTGCTGCGGCGTCTTTCCGCGGGCAGGGACCTGTCCGATCAGCGGGAACGCGATGTAGCCGGCCTGATCGACGGTGTAGGTGTTGGTCATGCCCTCGGCGTCGAACACGGTAATCCGCAGCCGGTCGCCGCTATCGAGCGTATAGGGCTGGATCGTTGCCTGACTGAAGGCTCTGGGCGCAGGCTGATAGCTCATGCAGCCGCTCAAGCCGAAGCCCAAGCCTGCAATGCCGACTGCCAGAAGGATCTTTGGCTTTGCGAAGGCCATCATGCGCTCACAGAAAAGTGGAAATCACAGACGTCGTTATCGATCCGTTAGGGTTAACGCTCAGTAAATTAAACGGGAAATTTCTAGGGTAGTTGCGATTTAAGGGGAGGCGGGGCGCCGACGGTACTTTAACGCTTGGGTTACCATAGTCGTTTACGGTGCGGCGAAACTACATCTCGGAGTGCGGTATGTCCGGCGCAAACAACAATCAGCAAGACGTCGACATTGATCTTGGACAACTCTTTCGCGCCGTATGGCAGCGTCGCGCCAAGGTCATTGTCATCACGCTTGTCGGTGCCAGTCTTGCTTTTGCCGCCGCCAAGATCATTTCTCCCGAATATCGCAGCGAAACCAGGCTCCTGATCGAGCCCCGCGCGGCGGCCTTCGCCACGACGACGACCGAAGGTGCTGCTGCCAATGCCGGTTCTCTCCTCGACGAACTGAACATCGCCAGCCAGGTGCAGATCCTCCAATCGGCCGATTTGATTAAGCAGGTCATCACTGAGCTGAAACTCTATGACCGTCCGGAATTCGAGGCGAGCGGCAAGAGCTCTGCGCTCTCCGACATTCTCGTCGCCATGCACCTGAAAAAGAGCCAACTCGAAAAGGCGCCGGAAGAGCGAATGCTCGACGCCTTTGTCGAGCGCCTCCAAGTCTACCAGATCAACACCTCGCGCGTCATCGGCATCAGCTTCACCTCGCGAGACCCGGAATTGGCAGCAAGCGTGCCCAACGCGATGGCGAAGGTATACCTGTCGACGCAGAGCGGGGCGAAGCTCGACAGCAACTCCGAGGCGACGCGCTGGCTCGAGCCGGAAATTGCCAGCCTTCGCGAAAAGGTCAGCGAGGCCGAGAAGAAGGTTGCCGACTATCGCACCGCCAACGGCCTGCTGCAGACGAGCGATACCAGCACTTTTTCGAACCAGCAGTTGACTGACATTTCCGGCCAGCTTGCCCAGGTGCGCGGCGACAAGGCCAACGCCGATGCCCGCGCTCAGGCAGTACGCAATGCCCTATCCTCCGGACGTTCCACCGACACGCTGGCCGATGTCTCCGGCTCGCAGAATATGCAGCGCCTGAAGGCGACCGAATCCAATCTCGAATCCCAGATATCGGACCTGTCGACGACATTGATGAACGGCCACCCCAAGCTGAAAAGCCTCCGTGCCCAGCTTGCCGACATCCGCCAGCAGATCGATCGTGAAACCAAGAAGATCCTTGCCAGTATCGAGAACGAGGCCAAGGTCGCCGAGCTGCGCGAGCAGCAATTGCTGCAGCAGTCGAACGTTCTGAAGGCCGACAGCGCCCGCGCCGGCGAAGACACCGTCGGCCTGAACGCGCTGGAACGCGAAGCGACCGCCGAGCGCCAGTTGCTGGAAACCTATCTCGCGCGCTACCGCGAAGCCGCATCCCGTTCCGACAAGAATTCGAGCCCCGCCGATGCGCGCGTGGTCTCGACGGCCAGCGCGCCGGCCGATCCTTATTTCCCGAAAGTCGTTCCGATCGTGGTCGTAGCGGCGTTGGCCACGTTCATCCTCACCTCCATCGTGATCATGCTGATCGAACTTTTCAGCGGCCGCGCGCTGCAACCGGTTCGCTCCGCCGACGAGGAGCCCGTCGTCGAGCGAAAGAAGATGCTGAGCGCCCGGCGCACCCCGACCAAGGTCGGCAGCCAACCTGCAGCGTCGGCAAGTATGCTCTCCGTTGCCGCCGACGACGAGCTGGCGCGCGAGATGGAGCAATCTGTCGATTTTGGCGCCGAGCCCGTTACCCGCTCGGCGGAAGAGCCGCCGGAGCCGGAAGAGGATTTTTCGATCCAGTCCGTGGCAGACTATCTGCTGCAGCGTAGCCCGAGCATTGTCATTGCCATTTCGCCCACCGGCGACAACGGTTCGACCGCCACCGTCATGCTGGCCCGGACGATCGCCGATGCCGGCCGGCGGGTGGTTCTCGTCGACATGACCGGCACGGCCTGCCCAACGCGATTGATGGCGGAAAAGCCCGGTCTGCCCGGTGTCACCGATCTTCTCTGCGGAGAGGCTGCCTTCGGCGATACGATCCATCCCGATCGCCTTTCCGACGCCCATCTGGTGCCGCAGGGTACAAGCGACGTGAAGCGCGCCATGCGGGGCGCCGATCGGCTGGCGCTGATCCTGGACGCGATGTCGTCAGCCTATGACATGGTGCTCGTTGAATGCGGCGCTGCCGACGTCGATGGCGTCGCCCGGCTCACCAGCAGCAAGGACGCGGAAATCATCCTGTCGATGCCCGAGCCGGATGAGGACCAGTTCATTGCCGCGATGACGGAGTTCCAAAAGGCTGGGTACGAACACTTGATCCTGATGTCCGGCTGGCGCAAGGACGCTCCTGGTTCGGAGCGCCATGCCGCCTGAGGCGGATGAGGGTCAATCCCTTTCCGCGTCATCCGGGGCGGCGCGACGAGCGGTCCGCGCCCGCAGGCGTTGGACAAAGCCATAAACCTGTCGATTGGCTTTGATGGCAGCTTTGGTGTGCGTAAGGCTTCGTTGCGCCAGAGCCGCGACCCGGCCGAGCGCCGAGATCGGCAGGATGACATCATGCTGCACAGTCTCGACCGGGCACCACGATCGCTTGTAGGTCTGGTCGCCGATTCCAAAGTCGAACAGCGCGATGCCCTGATGATGAAAATGCTCGATCATTAGCCAGAAAAGCAGCTCGCCCGGGCTCGTCTCCGGAACCAGCGTTTCGTCGATCGCGGCGAACTGGCAGATGATGTGATCGCCCTTGCGCGAAACGGCCGCAACCGCGGGAATATGCCCTTGATGCATGCCTTTCAGCTGCAGGGCATGAATCTCAAGCGCGACGTAGGCGCCATCATCGTTCCTAAGGCCGGTAAGCCCTTGCAGGAAATTCCGTGTTTCAGGCGATTGGAAAACGTCAGGGAGACCCGCGGTCTTGAAGCGCTCGGCCTTCAGGTCAAAGAAGAGTTGCAGCAACCGATGCCGATCCTGCGACGTGGAGGCGATCAGGTGGTCGTAACCACCTTTCTCATCGAGCATGCGTGTCTGCTGTCGATATTTCTTGCGGCGTCTCTTGGCGTTGACCTGCTTCAGGGTTGTCTCGAAGCTGTCGAGAAACGGCAGCTGGAAGGCATGGTTTTGATTTTCGATACTGGGCAGACTGGCCAGCGGACTTTGGTGGCCACGCCATTCGAATGGCACGTTCTGTAACAGCAGGACGTCGACCTTGCCCTTCAAGGCACGGGTGATCTGTTCCTGATGGAATGCCGCGAGGTGACCCACGCTCTCAAGAAATTCGACAGCGAATAGGCCGGTATTGATGTTGCTCCCCTGGGCGCCAATGAACTGCGCACGGCGTACCATGTTCGAGCGAACGATTTCCAGCGGCAGGATAAAGACCGTGCGCTCGCCGATCGATCCTCGGATGATCGCCAAAGGATTGCGGTAGACCTCGACCCAGGTCGCGCACCAGTCGAAACTCTGGTGGATCGATGCCAGGTTGTCCGTTTCCAGTGCCCGCCATTCAGCTTCAAGAGGCTGCATGCTGTCGACGATTTCTACCCGCAAGACATCGGCCCCCAACGCCTCCGGCGTAGCGTTGGCTGCGGACGCATCGATATTTTCCGCAAGCGTTCTTGCGGTTTGCCTGATATCCGGTTTCGGCATCTGCACCGAGGCGACTCCGATCGAGGGGTTTCGATGCGGATGATAGTCGGCGGACGGCGCATTTATGGTTTACGTGCGTAAGGCCGCCCGTAATTTCCGTCGACTAGGGTTATTCCGCCGTTAATCTCCACCGGACGATTATTGCTGCTTGGGGCCGGCCATCCATTTGATCAGCAGCATGGCAGGCAGGATCCAGAGCAGGCCGCTGAAGAAGAAATAGGTGAGGTGTATCCACCACGGAGAAGCGCCCAGCGCATTGACCGCCACCGTCGTTGCAATGAAGGCATAGCCGAGCACCAAGACGATCAACAGGATCGTGCCGATGAATTTGCGCAGGCGAACGGGCATGAATGAGATACTTTCGTGGTCGGTGGATAGCCGCCAGTTTCTTCCGCGACGGCATGCCGCAAAGGCTTGGGTCTTGTTTTGCACGGCCCCATGGGGCAAATCAACAGCCGGATCGAAGGAGACACCATGGCTGTCGCAAATATAACGTCGGAACAGGCCGTCCTTGGCGAAATGGCCCGCCAGGATCGCAATCGTCGGGCAGTCCGTATCTGGCTCGGCTTGGTGCTTTTGGCACTCTTCTGTCTCGTCATCGTCGGCGGCGCAACGCGGCTGACCAACTCGGGTCTTTCGATCACCCAGTGGCAGCCGATCCATGGCGTCATCCCGCCGCTGAATGCCACGCAGTGGCAGGAGGAGTTCGATCTATACAAGCGCATTCCGCAATTCCAGCTAATCAACAAGGACATCACCGTCGATGATTTCAAGAGCATCTTCTGGTGGGAATGGGCGCATCGGCTGATTGCCCGTGCCATGGGCGTCATCTTCGCGGTGCCGCTGATCTTCCTCTGGCTGACCGGCCGCATCGAAAAGCGCCTGCGCCTGCCGCTGATCGGCATCTTCCTGCTTGGTGGACTACAAGGCGCGATCGGCTGGTGGATGGTCTCGTCGGGGCTCGAGGCGCGCACAGATGTCAGTCAGTATCGCCTGGCAACGCATCTGATCACCGCCTGCCTGATCTTTGCGTCATGCATGTGGATCATGCGGGCGCTATCGCCGCATTCGAGCGACGCCGCACCGACCCGCTATTCGGCCAAGCTCGCGGGACTGATCGCATTCATGGCGCTCTTCCAGATCTATCTAGGCGCGCTGGTCGCAGGCCTCGATGCCGGGCTTTCCTACAATACCTGGCCGCTGATGGACGGCGCGGTCATTCCGGGCGGGCTATTCGCCGAAACGCCCGGCTGGATCAATTTCTTTGAAAACCCGAAGATGGTCCAGTTCGTCCACCGGCTCGGCGCCTACGCGCTGCTGGCCGTCGTCCTCATCAACATGATCGTTTCTCTGGCAACCGCCCCGCGCACAACCCATGCCCGCCGCTCGATCGTCCTCTTCGTGCTGGTCCTGATCCAGGCAGGCCTCGGCATTTCGACGCTGGTGATGCAGGTGCCCCTGGATCTGGCACTCACCCACCAGGCCGGCGCCCTCATCGTCTTCGGCTTCGCCATCGCCAACTGGCGCGGCTTCTATGGCGAGTATCCGCACGAGACCGTCTTGCAGGTACGTAGCTAGCGATTGGAATTTGGAGCGCTACGAGCAGGTGCGTAGCGCTCCTCCGCCAACATCCGCCGCACGATCTTCGCAAAGGCCAATCGTTCCGCGATATTCTCGTCTGCCTCCGCCGACTGCTTGTTCTCCATCGACCAGCATATCGACAATCCCGCATGCGCAGCCGCGTAGTGCAGGATCTTAATTTCTGAGCAAGAAATTGCCTCGGAAAAACGCGCCGTCAAGGTCGCAATCCGCGAAGGGTCGAGGATGTCACCGGCCGCGCCCAATGGGTTGCCGAACACATTTGCCACATCATAGGCGGGATCGCCGATCAACCCTTGTGGATCGATCGCCAGCCAGCCGCGCGCACCGCCTCCGATTATGTTGTCATGGTGCAGATCGCCATGTAGCGGCTTCACGTCGGTCTGGTTGCCGAGAATATCCTCCGCAAGGGTCGCCGTCCAACGCAGGATCTCCGCAAACGCGGGATCGATTTGACGCCCGGCCTTGGCGAACAACGATGTGAAATGTTTGCGAAGAGGTATCAGTTCGACCGCAGGAGGGGACGCCGACCCCGCGTGCAATTTATGAAGCACATCCAGAATGACATCCGTCGCCTTGTAGTCACCGAATTGACGCTGGAAGTCCCGCAGGAGCAGTCCACCTGCATCTTCAATGAGGCACGCATTCTGATCGCGATCGAGGAGGCGGATTGCGCCGTTGCCCTCGCGCCATTCGAGAAACGCCATGCCCGGCAGCTCGTTCATACCATCGGGCTTCAATATCTTGACGATGGCGGCAGGAGCATCATCCCGCTCGACGCGATATACAAGGCTGCTTCTTGTATCTGCAATCGCCACGGCGGTAGCGATCGCCCAACGCTTACGGAGACGAAGCGGGATATCGCCTTGGCTCATCGGCGTCACGCCGAAAGCATCAGATCCATGTTCTGAACCGCAGCACCCGAGGCACCCTTGCCGAGATTGTCGAGCAAGGCGACAAGATTGACCTGTGAGGTGCCAGGCGTCCCGAAGACGAACAGCCTCATAGTATCCTTGCCCTCGAGCTCCACCGCATTGACGCGAGGCAGTGCCCGGCTTTCGGCAAGCGGCACGACCTCGACGATGTCCTGACCGGCATAGTGCGCGGAAAGGGCAGCATGGATACTCTCCAGCGTGGCGCCGGGGACAAGACTGTCGAGATGCAGTGGTACTTGGACGATCATGCCTTGGGCGAACTTGCCCACCGACGGTGAAAAGATCGGCGCGCGGTCGAGCAGGCCATGCGTCGTCATCTCCGGCACGTGCTTGTGGTTCAGCGGCAGGCCGTAGAGGAAGTGAGGCGAGGTGATAGCATCCGCATGATCGGGATTTTCCATCTGCGCGATCAACTGCTTGCCACCACCGGTATAGCCCGAGACCGCATTGACCGTCACCGGATAGCTGTCCGGCAGGATACCGGCAACGCGAAGCGGCCGGATCAGGCCGACGGCGCCTGTCGGGTAGCAACCGGGGTTGGCGACCAGCCGAGCCCGCCTGATCTTCTCGCCCTGGTCCTTGTCCATCTCGGCAAAGCCATAGGCCCAGCTGGGATCGACCCGGAACGCGGTAGAGGTGTCTATGACGCGGACGTTGTTATTGGCGGAGACCATCTTCACCGCTTCGCGCGACGCATCGTCGGGCAGGCAGAGAATGGCGATATCGGCGCCGTTGAGCATGTCCTCGCGCATCGCGGCATTGCGCCGTTCCGCTTCCGGGATTGACAGAAGCTCGACATCACGGCGGTTGGCCATGCGCGTGCGGATCTGCAGGCCCGTGGTTCCGTGTTCGCCATCGATGAAGATCTTCGGTGCCATGTTCGTCCTGCGCTTTCAGTGGGTTCGCAATGTTTTCGGAATCAGTTTGGCATGCAGTTGATTCAAAATGATAACAGCCGGGTCAACGATTGTGGGAGCGTCGTTCGGCGTTGAGCCCGAGCATATACATCGCGACCGTGGCCCCTGCAATGGCAGTGATATCGGCGTGATCATAGGCCGGCGCGACCTCGACCACATCGGCGCCGCGGATGTCGAGCTGATGCAGCCGTTGCAACACCGCGAGAATCTTGGCGCTCGAAGGTCCGCCAGAAACCGGCGTTCCGGTGCCCGGAGCAAAGGCCGGGTCCAGGCAGTCGATATCGAATGTGAGATAGGCCGCCGCGCCCTTGGTGTGGGAGATGATATGCGAGGCAATCTCCGCGGCCGACATGTCTTCCAACTCATGGCCGTAGAGGATGCGAATGCCGCAATCCTCCGGCGCGTGAGTACGGACGCCGATCTGGATGGAACGATCCGGATCGATAAGTCCCTCCTGCACTGCACGGGCCACAAAGGAACCGTGGTCGATCCGCCCGTTGTTGTCCGGCCAGGTGTCCTGGTGCGCATCGAACTGCACCAGGGCGAGTGGCCCATGCCTCGCCGCATGCGCCTTCAATAGCGGCCAGGTAACGAAATGGTCGCCGCCGAGCGTCAGCAGGAACGCGCCGCTGTCGAGGATGATGTTCGCCTGCCGCTCGATCGCGTCAGGTGTGTCCTGGTGATTGCCGTAGTCGAGCAGGCAATCGCCATAGTCGATCACCGCCATCTCGGCGAAGAGATCGCGGTTGAAGGGGTATTGCGGGTCATTGTCGAAGATCGCCGAAGCGCGGCGCATGGCCTGCGGTCCGAAGCGTGCACCGGGCCGGTTCGAGGTCGCCGCGTCGAAGGGAATGCCCCAGACGACGGCATCGGCGCCGTCGAGCTGCTTGGTGAAGCGGCGGCGCATGAAGGAGAGGGCACCAGCGAAAGTCGGGTCGCTTGCTGCGGACCTCAGTTCCCCCGCGGTAAAGGCGTGGTCAATCGACTTGTTCGCCAAGGCGTTCTCCTTCCACGAGATCAAAAGAATAGGCGCGCTCGACTTTGGCGACCCGCACTTCGTAATGTTTGTACCATCTCTCGCGCCCGAGCTTCTGGGCGGCAAGGTGGGCGACGACATTCTTCCAGGCAATGATGCTCTTCTGGTCGCGAAAGAAGGCATTGGTAATGCCGAAGCCATCAGCCCTACGTGCACTTTCGATCCCGAGACAGCCGTCCTGGGCCAGCGCCAGCTCTTCCATCCGATCCGCCATCGCGCCATAGCCGTGGTCGCCCTCCGTGCGGGCGGATGAGAACGCGACGATATAGTAGGGCGGCTCCGGCGTGGCCGCGAAAGGCGAAGATTGTGTCTTACTCATGGCTCATGTCCTTAGGGACAAAAGGTCGTAAGCGACCGAGCGCCGGAATGCAAGGCGGGAGCGCGGCGACCCTCGAAGGAAGGGGGCTGGGGCGGGCGATGGTAGCCACACCTCGTGGTTCGAGAGGCTGCGATCTCCCCTTCTCCCCTCGGGGAGAAGGTGCCCGAAGGGCGGATGAGGGGGCTTCCGCGGGACTCTAAGCATCTGAAACGCAGAATCCAAACAAAGCAAACTCTCGCCGTGCCGCCCCCTCATCGCCTCGCTACGCTCGGCACTTCTCCCCGAGGGGAGAAGGGGGAGATCGCGGCAAGGGCGGCGGTAAGCCTCTGTCTCCGGCGTACGCGGGTGCCTAGAGCCTTCTCGGCAGATACGTCAGTGCAGATACTAAATGCCACGACTGAAATGCCTGGCAATGAAGTGGTCGATCGAGATGCGGCCCGGGCCACCGGCGATGATCACGAGGAAGCAGACGGCCCAGGTGCCATGGGTTGGCCAGGCGTCGGGATAGACGAAGATCTCGATCACTAGCGTCATGCCGAGAAGCGCCAGCGCCGACAGCCGGCTGGCAAATCCGATCACCAGCAGCAGCGGAAAGAAATGCTCTGCGAAGGCCGAGATATGAGCCGCAAGCCATGGGTCGACGAACGGCAGTTTGTATTCGGTCTCGAAGAGATAGACGGCGTTGTCGGTGACATGCCAGCCATCGACCTTCGTCTGCCCTGACTGCCAGAAGACGGCGGCGATCGAAAGCCGCGAAATCAGGGCAATGAGATCGTGCGGGATAAGGTCGAGGAGCCGGAGGATGGCGTAGAATTTTTGCGGCAGGGTTCGCACCGCCATCGGCTCCAGTGTCATTTCGTCGTTCATGGTCATTCTCCGGATGTCGGTTCAGCTGATCGCCGTGATCGCGCCGGCATGAAGGGCGCCGGCAAGGTTGGCGGAAAGATCGAAATCGTCCGCCTCTTCAGTCGCAAGCTCCATTGCGGTCCCAAGCTCCGCACCGTCGGCCAGCGCCTGAAGGAAAGCCGCGCCTCCGGGCGGGAGCCGTTGCACGAGAACGGTCATCTGCGGACGCACGATGAGCGCGTCTTCCCCGGCCCAATCCTCGATCGGCGTAAGGGTCATCTCGCCAACGTTCATCGCCCAGATGGTGACGGCAGGATGTCGCGAGCGGACGATCGAGGCCGAGGGATGCAGGGTAAACGTCAACGACGGAAGGCGCTCGGCGGGTAGGGATGCAAATGCCGATGTGTCCAGTGGAGCCGCATCGGCGGCGTGATAGGCTCTCCCGCGAGCCGCCTCGAGCCGGATGACGTCGGGCAGGTACCCCACGCTTTCCGCTGGCTCGAAGGTCTCGACGAAATCGGCGAATTCATCGCCGTAGTTCAAAAGCAGCGGCGAGCGTGGCGGATGAAGCCTGATGAATTCATGGGCCATCGCGGCGAAGAACTCTTCGCCGACGATCTTCTCCGCCATGGGGAAGCGCGACGCCAGCGCGCCGATGAGCCCAACCGCGACATTGTTGCGATAGACACGAAAGCGGCGTTCCGGGCGCGGGCCGTTCCAGGACGTAAGACCCTCCGGAACCGGTTCATCGGTGTCGAGCAGGGCGCCGGCGAACCGGGTTTGGATTGCGATGGACATGATCGTTCCTCAGGCAGCTCGGCGCGCGCCGCAGCGCTGCAGGTTCGCATTGGCGGCCTGTGCTTCGGCGGAAAGAATCGGCCACTCGGGCACGTCGTTGTCCCATTCGACCAGGCTCGCGATCGGTCCGGCCCGGGCGATCAACTCTTCATAAAGTGCCCAGACAGGATCTTTCACCGGCGTGTCGTGCGAGTCGATCAGCAGTGGTGCGCCTGTGTCGTCGACTGTTTCGGAATGGCCGCTCAGGTGAATTTCCCGCACCCATTGGACGGGAAAGCGGGCGAGGTAGTCGCGCGGGTCCATGCTGTGGTTGGTCGAGGCGACAAAGACGTTGTTGACGTCGAGCAGCAGCCCGCAGCCGGTTCGGTTAGCGACGGCGGCAAGGAAGTCAGTCTCGGCGATCGTGCTTTCCTCGAAAAGCAGATAGGTCGCCGGGTTCTCGAGCAGCATCTGCCTACCGAGGAACGTCTGCACCTCGTCGATGTGTTCACTGACGTGGGCCAGTGTTTCGTCTGTGTAAGGCAACGGCAGGAGATCGTTCAGGAACACGGTGTCATGGGTCGACCATGCCAGATGCTCTGAAAAACTCTCGGGTTCGTAACGGTCGCAAACGATCTTCAGGCGCGAGAGATGATCCTTGTCGAGCGGCTGCATCGAACCTATCGACAAGCCGACCCCGTGGATCGACAGGGCGTAGTCCTCGCGCAGACGACCGAGCTGGGCATGCGGTGGCCCGCCGGCGCCCATGTAGTTCTCAGCATGGACCTCAAAAAAGCCGATGGGCTGCCGTTCGGAATTGATCTGCGCAAAGTGTTCCGGTTTGAAACCGACACCGGCCCTGCGGGGAAGCTTTGATGATTTCATGGCGAAACTCCTTCGTGCGTTCGGGTGGCGGCGCGGCCGGGACAGCGCCGCCGGTCTTTGCGGAATTCAGATATGAACTTGGCTTTAGTGGAGGTTCAGACGGGGGCCGGGCCTGGCGTCAGGGTGCCGTGGCCATTCGGGGTCTTGGTTGTTTCGCAGGTTCCGCCCGGGACGAGCTTCCAGGAATTCTGCTGGTAGTCGACCTTTGCGGTGCCGGCGCAGGTCGTGCCCGCTCCTGCGGCGCAATCGTTCTGGCCCTTCATGGCAACGCCGAAGCACTTTTCCTTGGGCGCGGCCGAGGCCGGAACGCTGCCGAGCAATGTGAGTGCAGCGGCAACCGAGGCTGCAAAGGCGACTGCGGGAATCTTGGTCATGATAATCTCCGAAGTTCTTGTAATTTAGTGGGAGTGAGCGTCGGCGATAGATCAGGCCGCCGTCAGCGAGCCGTGGCCCTTGGGGGTCTTCATCGAGACGCAGGAGCCGGTCGGAACCAGCTTGAAGGACATCTTGTCGTAGTTGACCTTCGACTTGCCGGCGCAATCATGTTTGCCGGCCGCGCAATCGTTCTGGCCCTTGAGAGCAACGCCGTAGCACTTTTCCTTCGAGGTATCGGCAGCGGAGGCAGGCACTGCCGCAACGGATGCGAGAGCGGAAGCAAGCGAACCGGCAAGTGCCAGAGTGATGATGCTGGTCTTCATGATTTTATCTCCGTAACAAATGCGAGCCGTTATTGGCTTGCATCGACGTCTACGGAGCGCTCTCGGCAAACATTACACGCTGGGCGAAAAAAATTTCAAAAACGGAATTGTTACGATATCAAAGGCGCATCGAGGGAGAGCGACGTATGTGGGAACGATGCGTGCAGATATCCGGCTGCGCGACAAAGCTGAGAAATATGGCCGCTGCCGGTAACAAAACCGTGTGTTTCGCCGTAGTGAGAAGTGCTGAATGAATTATTCGGCGCGCGAAAGAGAGTGGGCGGACTGGATGCGCGCGGCTATGGCTGGCGATACGCAAGCCTATCACCGCTTCCTGTCCGCCGTGACGCCGCATCTGCGGGCCATGGCGCGCAGGCGTTGCGATCATTTTGGCGCGCCGCTGAGCGAGGCGGAAGACGTGGTGCAGGAAGTGCTGCTGGCGATCCATCTGAAGCGCGGGACATGGGATGCTTCGCGTCCGATCGGCCCGTGGATATCGACGATCGTCCGCAACAAGATGATCGACAGCCTGCGTCGGCGCGGGCGTCACGTGAACATACCCATCGACGATGTCATCGCGACACTGGAGGCGGAAGAACAGGTCGACGCCCTGGATCGGCTCGATGTCGATCACATGTTGGCGCTGCTGAAGGATCCGCAGCGCACGATCGTTCGCTCGATTTCAGTCGAGGGTACCAGTGTCCGCGAAACGGCTGATCGACTGAAAATGACGGAAGGTGCGGTGCGCGTGGCGCTGCACCGGGCCTTGAAGGCGCTGGCCGCCTTGTATCGGAGTGAAATTAGTGGAGACCAATGACTTCATCAACCTTCTAGCGCAGGATGCGCCGGTTCGCTCCCGGATCGGGCGGACGTTGGCGCTTGCGGCGGGGGTCGGCATTCTGATTTCAGGCGCGATGTTCTTCGCTGGCATCGGCTTTCGCGACGACATAGCAACTGCCATCCAGACGAACCGCTTCCTCTTCAAGTTCGTCTTCACGATCGCCCTGGCAGCGACTGCGTTCAGCCTGGTCTACAGGATCGGCCGCCCCGGTGTTCCGCTCAAGCTCTGGGGCTGGGCGCTTGTCGCTGCGCCGCTTTTGCTTGCTGCAGCGGTTTTCACTGAAATGGCTGTCATGCCGGCAGATAGCTGGAGCGCACGCATGGTCGGCCACAACGCCCGCTTCTGCCTGACCTTCATTCCGCTTCTGTCGATCGGGCCGCTCGCCTGCTTCCTCTTCGCGCTGAGGCAGGGCGCGCCGGAAAGGCCCGGCATCGCCGGTGCGGTTGCCGGCCTTGCCGCAAGCGGCATCGCCGCCACCTTCTATGCTTCGAACTGCACGGACGACAGCCCGCTGTTCGTCGCGCTCTGGTATCCGATCGCAATCGCGCTCGTCACCCTGGTCGGCTACATCGCCGGATCGAAACTGCTGCGCTGGTAGCGATCGAATATTTCAACGCTGTACAAACGAAAAGGCCGGGTAGAAACCCGGCCTTTTGCAAATTTGGATATCGAAGCGATTAACGCTTGGAGAACTGGAACGAACGACGGGCCTTGGCCTTGCCGTACTTTTTACGTTCGACCACACGGCTGTCGCGGGTCAGGAAGCCACCCTTCTTCAGGACCGGACGCAGGCCCGGCTCGAAGTAGGTGAGGGCCTTGGACAGACCGTGACGAACAGCACCGGCCTGGCCGGAAAGACCGCCGCCGGCAACCGTTGCGATGATGTCGAACTGGCCATCGCGAGCAGCAGCAACGATCGGCTGGCGCAGGATCATCTGCAGAACCGGGCGTGCGAAGTATGCGAGGTAGTCCTTGCCGTTGATGATGATCTTGCCGGAACCCGGCTTCAACCATACGCGGGCAACCGCGTTCTTGCGCTTGCCGGTCGCATACGAGCGTCCGAGCGAGTCGACCTTGCGAACGTGAACCGGAGCAGCTGCTTCCGACGACGTGCCGAGATCCTTCAGGGAAGAGAGGTCAGCCATTATCAGGCGCTCCTTGTGTTCTTGCTGTTCAGCGCTGCAACGTCGAGAGAGACGGGCTGCTGAGCTTCATGGGGATGGTTCGAACCGGCATAGACGCGCAGGTTCTTCATCTGGCGACGGCCGAGCGGGCCGCGCGGAACCATGCGTTCAACAGCCTTTTCGAGAACGCGCTCCGGAAAGCGGCCTTCGATCAGCTGGCGAGCCGTACGCTCCTTGATGCCGCCGGCATAACCGGTGTGCCAGTAGTAAACCTTGTCTTCGTACTTCTTGCCGGTGAATACGACCTTGTCGGCATTGATGACGATGACATTGTCGCCGTCGTCGACATGCGGTGTAAAGGTCGGCTTATGCTTGCCGCGCAGACGCATTGCGATGATAGAAGCGAGACGGCCAACGACGAGCCCTTCGGCGTCGATGAGCACCCACTTCTTCTCCACCTCTGCAGGCTTCTGGGAGAAGGTTGCCATGTTGTATACTCTCTTTTAGGACCCTTGACCCGAAGGCATCAGGGCGTTTCTTGTTGCTTGAATTGACGCGAGCGAGCTCACGTCAAAAAGAAAGCAGCCCCGGAAGGCTGCGATCTGGTGCGGCTTATAAGATGTTGGCGCGAACAGGTCAATATCGATAATTTGGACGATTGGAAAAATTCCGTAACAAAATCAACTAGTTGAATATACGGTATTATGGTACCACATTATTTGCCGGAATTGCATCTCACCTCAGCCTTAAAATCAGCACGCCGGCGGCGATGATGGCGCCGGCGATATAGCGCCAGATGCTCGATTTTTCCTTCAGCACGACCACCGAAATCACCAGCGCGAAAAGGATCGAGCTTTCGCGCAATGCCGCGACAGTTGCGACCGGCGCCTTGGTCATCGCCCAGAGCGCGATGCCGTAGGAAGCGATCGAGCCGCCGCCGCCGATCAGTCCGCGCCACCAGTTGTAACGAACATGGGCCGCGACCGCATAGACGCCGCGACGCGAGATCGCCCAGGCGAACAACAGCACCGGCGGCAACAGTGCCATCCAGAGCGTATATGAAATGGGATTGCCGGCACGGCGTGCCCCGATGCCGTCGACATAGGTATAGGTGGCGATGACGCAGGCATTGGCAAGCGCCAGCATGATCGCATGCCGGCCACCTTTTCGGGCTTCGAAGGCAAGCGTCAGGATACCGGCGCAGATCGTCATGACGCCGATGAGCGCCCCTCCGGACAGCGTCTCCTGCAGAATGAAGCCGCTGGTCGCGACGATGATCAGCGGGGCGACACCGCGCATCAGTGGATAGACGAGCCCGATGTCGCCGGCGCGGTAGGCGGCTGCCACCAGCTGGAAATACATGAACTGCAGGATGGCGGACGCGCCGATGAATGGCCACGCCGCGGGGAGGGGATAGGGCAGGAAAGCCAGAAACGGCAGGGCGGTGACCGCGCCGCCGGCCGATACCAATGCCGCATCGAGGGATTTGTTGGTCCCGGCCTTGATGATCGCATTCCAGGTGGCGTGAAGCAGCGCGCCGAAGAGAACGAAGGCGATCACATCGACGGACACGGATACCTCGGAACTTGTTGGTGCAGGCAGCAATGTGGCCGCATGTGGAAATATCCGCGCCATATGATCGGCAATAGCACGAAAGGCAACTTATTTTGCGAAACATGACTGCTTCTGAAATCTACCTTTACGTGCGTTGAATCTGAATTGTGCGCCGCACCATCCCAGATTACTTTTCAAGGCTTGCTACTCAACTATGAGATGTTACTAATAAGTACGTGAACAAAACATGCATATAACGGGTATATTATGGCATCGCGCAGGTCGGATAACACCGTGTTCCCGACGCTGTTCCAAAACGACACGATGGCCACCATTTCACAGAATCAAAATTAGAGAACAGTAACTAAACCATGCGATGCGCACGGCCTTCCAGCACGGGAACGGTCCACGGCAAATGCGGATCAAGGTATGATTATGCGGTGGTGATCGAAATCGGACGATGGGCGGCATATGTAGACCGGGCAGCTCTGGTCTCCCTTTGTCGGGATGTAGGTCCGGTAAGCGTAAAAGCCGATGTCGCAGGCATCGCGGTCTGCGACAAATCGATCGTACAGCGTCATGTTTCTAACGCGCTCGGCCGGATAGCGCAGGATGACCGCGCGTTCCCGCAAAATCAGCGCCTGGGCCTGGGGGCAGGTGTAGGACAGGGCGTTGTATCGGTTGATGGCGAGCGCCGGGGTCGCTGCCGTAGAGGCGACGACCAGACCAAGCAGAACAATCTTTTTCATCGGGATGATCCTGACTTCGACTATGATCCCTATATACGTTTGATCTGCCGAAAAAGTTCACCCGGATCAGGGCGTGAACGCAGTCGTGATCGAAGCCGGAGGAGGGTCGAGATGAACCATGATCACTATGACAATTCCTATATCGCCGATATTTTGCGAAGCGTGAAGACCATCGCGCTCGTCGGTGCATCGCCCAACGCTTTGCGCCCGAGTAATGAGGTCATGGGCTACCTGCTGTCCAGGGGATATCGCGTTATTCCCATCAATCCCGGGCAGGCGGGAAAAGAGATACTGGGCCAGACCGTCTACGCCAAACTTGGGGACATCCCCGAGCCCGTCGATATGATCGATGTCTTCCGCGCGCAGGAATTTCTATATTCCGTCGTGGACGAGGCGTTGGCGCTCAAGCCGCTTCCGTCCGTTATCTGGGGCCAGCTGGAAATTCGCAACGATGCGGCGGCGGCAGTGGCGGAAGCAGCCGGAATCAAGGTCGTGATGGACCGGTGTCCTGCCATAGAAATCCCGCGTCTGCTGGCTGCCTGAGACTGTCACCCGCGACATTGGGCGATGGATTTTCTACGACAGCGCGCAATCGGGGTAATATCGCGGTTAACTTTGCCGCTCGAGACGATATGATCCTCCACGCTCGGATAAAGAGCCACGGGAGGATATGATGGCGACCAATAAACCTGGCTTCGATACGCTGGCGATCCACGCAGGCGCGCAACCGGATCCGACCACCGGGGCACGTGCAACCCCGATCTACCAAACAACATCTTTCGTTTTCCAGGATTCCGACCATGCAGCCGCATTGTTCGGGTTGCAGCAGTTCGGCAATATCTACACCCGCATCATGAACCCGACGCAGGCTGTACTTGAGGAGAGGGTGGCAGCGCTCGAGGGGGGCACGGCAGGTCTTGCGGTGGCATCAGGCCACGCGGCGCAGATGCTCGTCTTTCACACCATCATGCAGCCGGGCAGTAATTTCGTCGTCGCCAACAGACTCTACGGTGGTTCGATCAACCAGTTCGGCCATGCCTTCAAGAACTTCGACTGGCAGGTTCGCTGGGCCGACCCGGCAGACCCGACGACCTTCGAGAACCAGATCGACGACCGGACGCGCGGCATCTTCATTGAGAGCCTCGCCAATCCCGGCGGCACCTTCGTCGATATCGCAGCCATCGCTGCGGTCGCAAAGAAGCACGGCCTGCCGTTGATCGTCGACAACACCATGGCGAGCCCATACCTCATTCGCCCGCTCGAACACGGCGCCGATATCATCATTCACTCGCTGACCAAATTCATGGGCGGACACGGCAATTCTATGGGCGGCGCCATCGTCGACGGCGGCACCTTCGACTGGTCGGCGTCGGGAAACTATCCGATGCTGTCGGAGCCCCGTCCCGAATATAATGGCATCGTGCTGCATTCCACATTCGGCAATTTCGCCTTTGCCATAGCCTGCCGCGTTCTTGGCCTGCGCGACCTAGGCCCCGCCATTTCGCCTTTCAATGCGTTCCTCATCCTCACCGGTATAGAGACGCTGCCGCTTAGAATGCAGCGCCATAGCGACAACGCCATTGCCGTCGCCCGCTGGCTGAAGACGCATGAGAAAGTGGCCTGGGTGAACTATGCCGGCCTCGAGGATGATCCCAACTACGCACTCCAGAAGCGCTATTCGCCGAAGGGCGCCGGTTCCGTCTTCACGTTCGGCCTGAAGGGCGGCTATCCCGCAGGCAAGACGCTCGTCGAAGGATTGGAGCTGTTTTCCCACCTCGCCAATATCGGCGATACGCGCTCGCTGGTGATCCATCCGGCATCGACCACGCACAAGCAACTGACCGACGAACAGAAGATCATCGCCGGCGCCGGCCCTGATGTCGTCCGGCTGTCGGTCGGTATCGAGGATGTGAAGGACATCATCGCCGACCTCGAGCAGTCGTTGTCGAAGATATAGTGAAAGGATGCCGCTGCGACCATTTGCGGTCGCGGCATCGGGGGGAAAGTATGCCAACTTATCTGAAATTGGATACCGCCGGGATCGAGCCGGAGACGGGTACGCCGGCCGCCGATCGCCTCGTCTCCGGCGCTCCCCAATTCACGACTTGGAATGTGGAGGAAGCCGAGGGCGGCCTCTATGCCGGCATATGGGAAGCGACCCCGGGCAAGTGGCGCATCGTCTATGACGAATGGGAATATTTCCACGTTCTTGAGGGGTATTCGGTCGTCACGGAAGACGGCGGCGAGGCTACCCACTTGCGCGCTGGCGACCGGATGATCTTGAGACCTGGCTTCAGGGGAACCTGGGAAGTGATTGAAACGACTCGTAAGGACTATGTGATCCGACTGTAGCCGATGGTTCGATCGAGCGAGCGACGGCCCATTTTTATTCGAAATTGCTAATGTTGTTAACCAGGCGTTTAGCCCGCTTAAACGTGGCCTCGCATCGGCGTGCTTAGTCCCGGAAAAAACGTGTCATTCGGCTTTCATGGAAATGTCATCAAACTGAAACATTGCGGCTATAGAGCCATCCCTGTCGCTGGGAGATTGACGCGTCCAATGAACCATCTGGCTATCCATGCGCCTGCTCCCTCGCCATCCTTTCATCACTTGAGGAAGTGAATTCATCATGATCGACCATAAATTCCGTTCGCTTTGCCTTTCCGCAGGCCTCGTCGTCGCCATGGCTGCTTCGGCCTCGGCTGCCGACCTCACCGGCGCCGGCTCGAGCTTCATCGCGCCGGTTATGTCCAAGTGGGCCGAAAACTATAAGGCTGCGACGAACAACGCCGTCAACTACCAGTCGGTCGGTTCGGGCGCCGGCATCAAGCAGCTCCTCGACAAGACCATCGTATTCGCCGCTTCGGACAAGCCGATGAGCGACGCTGACCTCGAGAAGAACGGCGTTGCCCAGTTCCCGATGATCTCCGGCGGCATCGTCGTTTCCTATAACATCGACGGCGTAAAGCCGGGCGAACTCGTTCTCGACGGCAAGACGCTGGCCGACATCTTTCTTGGCAAGATTGCAAAGTGGGACGACGCGGCCATCAAGGCCCTCAACCCCAACCTGAAGCTGCCTTCCACGGCGATATCAGTCGTTTATCGCGCCGACAGCTCGGGCACGACCTTCAACTTCACCGATTACCTGTCGAAGGTTTCGCCGGAGTGGAAGGAAAAGGCTGGTTCGAACACGACGGTCGAATGGCCGGTCGGCTTCGGCGCTAAGGGTTCTGAAGGCGTTTCCACCACTGTCAACCAGACGGCTGGTTCGATCTCCTACGTCGAATATTCCTACGTCGTTGCCAACCACATCGGTTTTGCGAAGATGAAGAATGCTGCCGGCAAGGTTATCGAGCCGAGCCTCAATACGTTCGAGGCTGCTGCTTCGAGCGCCGATTGGGCCCATGCCAAGAACTTCAACCTGATCGTCACCAATCAGCCGGGCGAAAAGAGCTGGCCGATTGCAGCTTCGACCTGGGTCATGCTTTACAAGAAGCCGGCCGATGCCGCTGCCAACGATGAAGCCCTGAAATTCTTCAAGTGGGCCTATGAGAAGGGCCAGAAGGAAGCGACTGGCCTGTCCTACCTTCCTGTTCCGGAAGCCGTTGTTAAGGTTGTCCAAGAGTCCTGGAAGAAGGACTTCGGCACGAAGTAATTTCGGCTGAGAAGTTGCGGCGGACAGGGTTTGGCCCTGTCCGCCTTTCGTGACAGGACAAGGGGAAATCGATGGCCGACGCGATTGAGACGGCTGGATTCCAGGCAGTGGATACCAGCGCCAGCACCAGGAAATTCCGGATACAGGATCGGATTTTCTATTTTATGACGCTTGGCTCGGCTTCTCTTGTCGTGCTTTTGCTGCTGGCAATCCTTGTGGTTCTTGTCATCGAAGCCTTGCCGACCTTCCAGACCTTCGGGTTTTCGTTCCTTTGGGGCACGAAGTGGAGCGCTCCCGCCGATATCTTTGGTGCTGTGCCGGCCTTGGTCGGCACATTGGTGAGCTCGCTCATCGCCATGCTGATTGCCGTTCCTCTGGGCATCGGTATCGCCATCTTCCTCACGGAACTTTGCCCCGGCAACCTGCGACGTCCGATCAGTACGGCCATCGAGCTTTTGGCCGGCGTTCCCTCTATCATCTACGGCATCGTCGGTCTGTTCATTCTCGTGCCGTTGATGCAGACCTATGTCCTGCCCTTCCTTATGATGACGATCGGCCAGGTGCCGTTGATCGGCCTGCTGTTCCAGCCACCGGCGCCGGGCGTCGGCCTGTTGACGGCAAGCCTCGTGCTGTCCATCATGATCCTGCCGTTCATAACCGCCATCTCGCGTGACGTGTTCAGCACCGTGCCGCCAATGCTGCGTGAATCCGCTTACGGCACGGGTATGACCACTTGGGAAGTGGCTCGCTACATCCTGATCCCCTATACACGTCGCGGCCTCGTCGGCGGCATCATGCTCGGTCTTGGCCGCGCGCTTGGCGAAACCATGGCCGTCACCTTCGTTATCGGCTCGGTGAGCCGTCTGCAGGCGTCGATCATCTCGCCGTCCACCACCATTTCCGCCCAGATCGCGAATAATTTCGGCGATGCCGACGGTCTGCAATTGTCGAGCCTGATGGCGCTCGGCCTGCTCCTGTTCGTCCTTTCCTTCTGCGTGCTTGCGGTGGCGAGATGGATGATCGGTCGCGTCGATTCGCTTTGAGGAAAGAACCCATGGAAAATGCAATTCGTCAGAATATCGTGTCGCGGCGCTATGGGAAGAACCGGGTGATGATGGCCTTGTGCTTCCTTGCGGCCATCGTCGGCCTGTTCTTTCTCAGCGTGATCCTTGTAAGCTTGCTTTACCGCGGCGTATCGGCGCTCAGCCTCGACGTGTTCACCATGTCGATCCCGGCCCAGGGCTCGCGCGGCGGCCTGATCAACGCCATCTACGGCACCGCGCTGGTCACCGGCCTTGCCATCCTGATCGCCGCACCGATCGGCATTCTCGCCGGCACCTATCTGGTTGAATATGCCAACGGCTCCAAGCTTGCCGAGGTCGCTAAATTCCTCAACGACATCCTGCTGTCCGCGCCTTCGATCATCATCGGCGTGTTCGTCTATGGCGCCGTGGTTGTACCCATGCACGGCAACTCTGCCATTGCCGGCATCCTCGCGCTGGCGTTGATCGCCCTTCCGGTCGTTAACCGCACGACGCAGGACATGCTGTTGCTGGTGCCAAATTCGCTTCGTGAGGCGACCGCAGCACTCGGCGCGCCGCGCTGGAAGTCCATGACGATGGTGATCTACCGTTCCGCCTGGGCGGGCATCCTCACCGGCATCCTGTTGGCCGTCGCCCGTATCAGCGGCGAAACCGCGCCGCTTCTCTTTACGGCCGGTTACAGCAAATTCATGAATTCGAGCCTGACCGGTCCGATCGCCACGCTGCCGGTTGCCATCAACACGCTCGCCGCCGATGCCGGCGAGGATCTCAAGCAACTTGCCTGGGCCGGCGCACTGATTATCACCCTTACCATCCTTGCCATCAACATCCTTGCCCGTGTCTTGAGTGGGCGCCGCCAGTGACGCAGCTGCCGAACGATAGGAATGCAACCATGAACATGAGCGATAACAATTTCGAGCGCGTCGCCGCACAGCCGGGGAAGGACGCCGTTTCCCGGTCGGGTCTCGCAACGCTCGCGAAACTTGAAGTGAAGAACCTCGATTTTACCTATCAGAACGGTCATCGCGTTCTGAAGGGTGTGAATATGGACATCCGCAAAAATGCGGTCACCGCCTTCATCGGCCCTTCGGGTTGCGGTAAGTCCACGCTGTTGCGCACTTTCAATCGGATGTATGATCTCTATCCGGGCCAGACGGTTGGGGGCGAGATTCTGCTGGACGGCAACAGTATTCTCACCAAGGACGTCGATCTGAACGCTTTGCGCGCCAAGGTCGGCATGGTGTTTCAAAAGCCCACGCCGTTCCCGATGTCGATCTATGAAAACGTCGCTTTCGGCATTCGGCTATATGAGAAGGTCTCCAGGGCGGAAATGGACGCCCGCGTCGAAGCGGCGCTGACGGAAACCGCGTTATGGAGCGAAGTGAAAGAAAAGCTGCACCAGAGCGGACTTAGCCTTTCCGGCGGTCAGCAGCAGCGCCTCTGTATCGCGCGCGCCATTGCTCTTCGCCCCGAAGTCCTGCTGCTCGACGAGCCGACCTCGGCTCTCGACCCGATCTCGACCGCCAAGATCGAGGAACTGGTTTCTCAGCTGAAGCGCGATTTCACGGTCGTCATCGTCACGCACAACATGCAGCAGGCAAGCCGCATCTCTGATAACACCGCCTTCATGTATCTCGGCGAACTGGTGGAATACGGTCAGACCGAACAGATATTCCAGGCGCCGAAGACCAAGCGCACGGAAGACTACATCACCGGTCGCTACGGCTGATATCCAAGCTTCGTCGTGCTTTCGAATGGCGTGCCCAAGGGCGCGCCATTTTTGCGTTCAGGCACATTGATCATGACTTGAGGAAGATTGGATAAGGGATTCGATGGATTCCCTTATCTCGCTTCGTTCACCACGCCAGCTCAAGCTTGTTCAGCCCGTGGAAGTGATAGACGTCCTTGACCTCAGGCGCCCTCGACAACTTCAACCCAGGCAACCGCCTGAAGAGAATGGGCAGCGCGATATTGAGCTCCAGCCGGGCCAGCGGCGCGCCGATGCAGAAGTGGATGCCTGCGCCGAATGACAGGTTCGGCGCCTCCTGTCGGTCCGGCTTGAAGGCGAGCGGATCGGAGAATTTGGTCGGATCGAGATTGGCGGCGGCCAGGATCATCGCCACCTTGTCGCCGCGCTGGAAGGAGACGCCGTCGATCTCGGCCGGCTCCAGCGCCCATCGCTGAAAAATATGGACAGGCGCGCAGATGCGCAGCGTTTCCCCGACCGCGCGTTCCGTCGCGGCATCGTCCTTGAAGATGTCCTCCGGAGAATGGCCGCTTTCGAGAATGGCGCGGACGGAGTTGCCGATTTGGTGGACGGTCGCCTCATGGCCGGCATTGAGCAGCACGATCGTTGTCGAAACGAGTTCCTCGTCGGTCAGGTACTGACCTCTGCGTTCGGTGGTGATCATATGGGTCAGGAGATCGTCGCGCGGATTGGCCCGGCGCTCGCGGATCACCGTTTTCACATAGTCGGCGAACTCCGCCGCAGCCTGGTCTGCCGCATCCTCGTCGTGGCGGGTCCGGCCGAACATGTACATGCGCACATAGGAATGCGACCATTTCAGCAGTTGCGGCCCCATTTCTTCGGGAATGCCGATCATCCGGGATATCATCGTGACGGGGATCACATCGGCGAAAGCGGACAGGAGTTCGACTTGGCCCTTGTGCTGGAATTCATCGATCAGCCGGTTGGCAAGTTCGGCGATCTCAGGCTTCATCTTCTCGACATGACGCGAGACGAAGGCGCGATTGACGAGGGTTCTGAGCCGCGTGTGTTCCGGAGGCTCGATCTCCAGAAGCGAATGCCGTTCGGCAAGATCAAAGTTCTTCAGGTGGGGCAGAGGTTCCGCCATCCCGAGCTCTTCGCGCGTCGCGATATGCAGGATCTGCCGCCCGAAGCGTCGGTCGCGCAAAAGGCCGTTCACATGGTCGTACCCGGTGAAATACCACTGCTTCTGCTGTTCCCAGTAGAAGGTAGGACAGTGGGCGTGGAGCGCCGCATAGACCGCGTTCGGGTTGCTGTAGAAAGCCGGGTTGCTGGCGTCAAGGGAAACGCGGCGCGCGGCTGCATCGATGGAAAGAAAGGGGGGTATCATCATGGTCCGAGGATTACCCCAATAATTCCGGGGAGAAAAGGCCCGACCCCCTACCTCCCGGAGAGGGTGCCCAGGCGGCGCAACGCGTGGATCTGGTCATCGAGGCTGGGCACGAGTTCGCCGCTGTTCGCATCCGGTTGAAGCTCGTGCGCCATCGCAGCCTCCTCCTCGTTGAAGACGATCGAGCAATTTCGTCCGGCACGCTTGGCGGCATAAAGGGCGCGATCTGCGGCCGAGACGAGCCTGTCCCATTCTGCCGCCGCCATCGGCGCGATTGCGATACCAACGCTTACGCTGGCTGTAACCAGCGCTGTGCCGGCCAGAAGCGGCACGCGGCAGAATTCAGTCCGGATCAGCTCGGCGATCGCCTCCGCCTCCGTCTGATCGCCGACCATGACAAACGCGATGAACTCCTCCCCACCCATGCGGCCGAACGCGCCGCCGCGCGGGATGAATTTTCGGGCCATGCGGGAAAATTCGCACAGCACCTTGTCGCCCGCCTGGTGGCCATGAGTGTCGTTGATGCGCTTGAAATGGTCGAGGTCGAATAGAAGTGCTGCGATCTTGCGCGACGGATCTGCGGCTTTCGCCGTCATTTGGCTGAAGGATTCCTGCAGTCCGCGCCTGTTGAGGACCGATGTCAGTGAATCCGTTATCGTGAGCGCCCGCAGGCGCCGTTCGGATCGCTCCATCAGCAGCCGCCCAGTGAGGGCGATGGACATCGTTATCAAAAGCGCGCTCCCAAGCGCGGAAACCGCGCGATAGTTCATGGCGGCGGTTTCAGACGGTCGCATGACGACCATGGCGAGCGCAACGAAGAAGCAAAGGCAGGCGAAGGCCATGAAGACGAAGGCAAGCGGTACCCGCACTGCTTCGCGGCCATACCTGGAAGGACGAACGGCCGCGGCGAGCAATGTCGCACCTGCGGCTCCGGCGAGATTGTAGAGCACGACGCGATTGGCAAAGCTCTCGCTCACCCAAGGCAGGAAGATGCCGGCCAGCCAGATTGCCGGAGGCAGCAGCGCCGACCATTCGGGCTTTCGCCGATCCATGAGGTAGAATCCGGCAATCCATGCACTTTCGCCCAGGAGCGCCAGCGCGTTGCCGATCCCGATGGAAAGGAGACTTGGGAGAAAGCCGCTCGCGGCGACGAGCGCAAAGCCGATGGCGCTGGTGACTAGACCCAGAGACCACATCAGATACACCCAGGCCTTCCGGTCGTGGTGCCAGGCAAGCAGTAGCACTGCCGCGAGCGTCACAGCCTCTGAGCACCAGATGGTCAGTCCTGTCGTGATGTTGAACACTGCGGTCGTTTCTCCTGCACCGCTCCATCAATACCGATATAGGTTGGCAAGTCCTTTACGCGCGTGACGAAGTCCTGCTCTGAGGCCCCCTCAGGCGATTTTTTCCGGCGCAAGGTAAATCAGAGGTTGTCGGGAAGGCGTTCACCCTTCCTTCACCTGCAGCCGAGAAAAACTGGCCGTGATGGCGCAGGCTAACCGCACATTAATTGCTATCTGGAAGAAAGCCGCTGGAAACCCTATCTGAGGTCGCCCCGCCGGCAATACGGTTCTTGACGTTATCCCTTTGCGCGTCTTGAAGTGCAGGGCAGGGACACTCTATGTAGGGGTGACAGATTTTTATTCGATTCCCGGCGTTTTCGCCGTCGGGTGCAAGTTTGACAAAGGACGCAAATGAGAAATCCAGTCGATACCGCTATGGCTCTGGTGCCGATGGTCGTGGAGCAGACCAATCGCGGCGAACGGTCCTATGACATCTATTCGCGCCTGTTGAAGGAACGCATCATCTTCCTGACCGGCCAGGTCGAGGATCACATGGCGACGCTGGTCTGCGCCCAGTTGCTCTTCCTCGAAGCTGAAAATCCTAAGAAGGAAATCGCGCTATACATCAACTCCCCTGGCGGCGTCGTCACCGCCGGCATGGCGATCTATGACACGATGCAGTTCATCAAGCCTGCCGTGTCGACGCTCTGCATCGGCCAGGCAGCCTCCATGGGCTCGCTGCTGCTCGCAGCCGGCGACAAGGACATGCGCTTCACGACACCGAATTCCCGCATCATGGTTCACCAGCCCTCAGGTGGTTTCCAGGGGCAGGCGTCCGATATCGAGCGTCACGCCCGCGACATCATCAAGATGAAGCGTCGCCTGAACGAAATCTACGAAAAGCATTGCGGCCGCACCTACGAGGAAGTCGAGCAGACGCTCGATCGCGATCACTTCATGTCCGCCGAAGAGGCAAAGGACTGGGGTCTGGTCGACAAGGTGCTGACGTCGCGTGCTGAAATGGAAGGCGATGCCGCCGCGTGATCATCCACATGGTGATGTCTTCATCGTCCACATGGTGATGTCTTCATCGTCCCGGTGGTAATGCCTTCATTATCCCCAGGGCAATGGCTTCATTATCCACGGGACGGTGTCTTCCGCGCCACAGTTCTATCCCATTTGTGATTGAATAGGGGTTTAATCTGGTACGGAACACGGTAATAGTAAGTGTTAATGCTATGTAGAGTTTTTATGACATAGCGTTCGGCATTCGAAGGGGAATTCGTTGCCACCGAGGCCCGGACATGATTGTGTGGGCCTCGTTCAGTACCCCGAGGAGCGCCTTCACCGGCAAGAGCTCCAATTCATGGAGCACGGTCGGCGGGCGCATTGAGTGGACCGCCATTTCGATCTGGAAATGCGGCGTGCTGGAAGGAAAGTGATATGAGCAAAGTCAGCGGCAGCAACGGCGGTGACTCCAAGAATACCCTGTATTGTTCATTCTGCGGCAAGAGCCAGCACGAAGTCCGCAAGCTGATTGCCGGACCGACGGTGTTCATCTGCGATGAATGCGTCGAACTTTGCATGGACATCATCCGTGAAGAAAACAAATCTTCGATGGTCAAGTCCCGCGATGGCGTTCCGACGCCGCAGGACATCATCAAGGTTCTCGACGAATACGTCATCGGCCAGAGACAGGCCAAGAAGATCCTGTCCGTTGCCGTTCACAACCATTACAAGCGCCTGGCGCACGCCTCGAAGAACGGCGATGTCGAACTGTCGAAGTCGAACATCCTGCTCGTCGGCCCGACAGGTTGCGGCAAGACCTATCTCGCCCAGACGCTGGCCCGCATCATCGACGTGCCGTTCACCATGGCCGATGCGACGACGCTGACCGAAGCCGGCTATGTCGGCGAAGACGTCGAAAACATCATCCTGAAGCTTCTCCAGTCCGCCGACTACAACGTCGAGCGCGCGCAGCGCGGCATCGTCTATATCGACGAAGTCGACAAGATTTCGCGCAAGTCCGACAACCCGTCGATTACCCGCGACGTGTCGGGCGAGGGCGTGCAGCAGGCATTGCTGAAGATCATGGAAGGCACGGTCGCCTCCGTACCGCCCCAGGGCGGACGCAAGCACCCGCAGCAGGAATTCCTGCAGGTCGACACGACGAACATCCTGTTCATCTGCGGCGGCGCCTTTGCCGGTCTCGACAAGATCATTTCTGCCCGTGGCGAAAAAACCTCGATCGGCTTTAGTGCTTCGGTCAAGTCAGCGGACGATCGCCGGGTCGGCGAAGTGCTCCGCGAACTGGAGCCGGAAGATCTGGTCAAGTTCGGCCTGATACCGGAATTCATCGGCCGTCTGCCTGTTCTGGCGACGCTAGAGGATCTTGACGCCGACGCACTGATCCAGATCCTGTCGGAGCCGAAAAATGCGCTGGTGAAGCAGTATCAGCGCCTGTTCGAGATGGAAGACGTGGAACTGAACTTCCACGAGGACGCCCTTCGCGAGATCGCTCGCCGGGCCATCATCCGCAAGACGGGTGCTCGCGGCCTTCGGTCGATCATGGAGAAGATCCTGCTCGATACGATGTTCGAACTGCCGGCTCTGGAAGGCGTTCGCGAAGTCGTGATCTCGGAAGAGGTCGTTCGCGGCTCCGCCCGTCCGCTTTACATCTATGCCGACCGGCAGGAAGAGAAGGCGAACGCTACCGCCTGATACTTGCCGTATTCCGGACCATTCTGGGGCTCGTCATCGACGGGCCCCTTTCTATTTGAAAAATCGCGCAGTTTTCTGATAAGGTTCGGGATAAGGTGGCCGTAACGCAGGTCGAGCCGTTGCGAAGAATTGAAGTCGCGGCGATGATGGAATGATTCTGTATGCGTCGGCGAACAGGTCGAAAGCCCTGTTTGCCCCGGTCACCGGTAGCGTTTTTGGAGAGCCGGTTGTTCCATGTGAGTTTATGTGTTCCCATTGTAATATGCCCGACACAATCCCGAGCGGCGGGCATGATGCATGGCTTGAAATCGACAGCGTGAAGCTCCACTTCTAACCCAAGTGAGAGAAGCTGGCCTTTCCGACATAAGGCCGGCAGAGAGCCCGGAAACGGGACGATGGAAAGGAATTGATATGACGAAGAAAACCTCTGCGGCTAACGAGAGCATTGCCTATCCGGTATTGCCGTTGCGCGACATCGTGGTTTTCCCCCACATGATTGTGCCGTTGTTCGTCGGACGGGAAAAGTCGATCCGTGCCCTGGAAGAAGTGATGGGTTCCGACAAGCAGATCATGCTCGTCACCCAGATCAACGCCAGCGACGATGATCCGGCACCCGATGCCATTCACAAGGTCGGTACGGTTGCCAACGTGCTGCAGCTCCTGAAGCTGCCGGACGGTACGGTGAAGGTGCTGGTCGAAGGCCGCGCCCGCGCCGAGATCGACAACTACACCGCTCGCGAAGACTTCTACGAAGCCATGGGTCATACGCTCGAAGAGCCTGATGAGGATCAGGTCGAACTCGAAGCGCTTAGCCGTTCCGTCGTTTCGGAGTTCGAGAGCTATGTGAAGCTCAACAAGAAGATTTCGCCGGAAGTGGTTGGCGCCGCAAGCCAGATCGACGATTACTCGAAGCTCGCCGATACGGTCGCGTCGCATCTGTCGATCAAGATCACTGAAAAGCAGGAAATGCTGGAAACAACCAGCGTCAAGGGCCGCCTGGAAAAGGCGCTCGGCTTCATGGAAGGCGAGATTTCGGTTCTGCAGGTCGAAAAGCGTATCCGCTCGCGCGTCAAGCGCCAGATGGAGAAGACCCAGCGCGAATACTACCTGAACGAACAGATGAAGGCGATCCAGAAGGAGCTCGGCGACGGCGAGGAAGGCCGCGACGAGATGGCCGAGCTGGAAGACCGCATCGCCAAGACCAAGCTGTCCAAGGAAGCCCGTGAAAAGGCCGATGCCGAGCTGAAGAAGCTGCGTCAGATGAGCCCGATGTCTGCGGAAGCAACCGTCGTGCGCAATTATCTCGACTGGTTGCTTGGCATTCCGTGGAACAAGAAGTCCAAGGTCAAGGTCGATCTCGCGGCTGCCGAGAAGGTGCTGGAAGCGGATCACTTCGGCCTGGACAAGGTCAAGGAACGCATCGTCGAGTATCTGGCCGTGCAGGCCCGCGCCTCGAAGCTGAAGGGTCCTATCTTGTGCCTCGTCGGCCCTCCCGGCGTCGGCAAGACCTCGCTTGCCCAGTCGATCGCCAAGGCGACCGGCCGTGAATATGTACGCATGGCGCTCGGCGGCGTTCGCGACGAAGCCGAAATCCGTGGCCACCGCCGCACTTATATCGGTTCGATGCCCGGCAAGGTCATCCAGTCGATGAAGAAGGCAAAGAAGTCCAACCCGCTCTTCCTGCTCGACGAGATCGACAAGATGGGCATGGATTTCCGTGGCGACCCGTCATCGGCTTTGCTTGAAGTGCTGGACCCGGCGCAGAACTCGACCTTCATGGACCACTACCTTGAAGTCGAATACGATCTGTCCGACGTGATGTTCATCACGACCGCCAATACGCTGAATATCCCGGCGCCCCTGATGGACCGCATGGAAGTCATCCGTATCGCCGGCTACACCGAGGACGAGAAGCGCGAAATCGCCAAGCGGCACCTGCTGCCGAAGGCCATCAAGGAGCATGCGCTGCAGCCGGAGGAATTCTCCGTCAGCGACGACGCCCTGATGGCGATCAGCCAGCAGTATACCCGCGAAGCAGGCGTTCGTAACTTCGAGCGCGAGTTGATGAAGCTGGCCCGCAAGGCCGTGACTGAAATCATCCGCGGCAAGTCCAAGTCGATCGCCGTGACTGCGGCGAATATCGACCAGTATCTGGGCGTTCCACGGTTCCGCCATGGCGAAGCCGAGCGCGAGGATCAGGTCGGTGTCGTAACGGGTCTCGCATGGACCGAGGTCGGCGGCGAGTTGCTGACGATCGAAGGGGTGATGATGCCGGGCAAGGGCCGCATGACGGTCACCGGCAATCTGAAGGAAGTGATGAAGGAATCGATCTCCGCGGCGGCATCCTATGTCCGTTCGCGTGCCGTCGATTTCGGCATCGAGCCGCCGCGCTTCGACAAGAGCGACATCCACGTCCACGTTCCTGAAGCGGCAACGCCGAAGGATGGTCCGTCGGCTGGCGTCGCGATGGCGACTGCGATCGTCTCGATCATGACAGGCATCCCCGTCAACAAGGATGTCGCAATGACCGGCGAGATCACGCTTCGAGGTCGCGTGCTGCCGATTGGCGGACTGAAGGAAAAGCTGCTTGCTGCCCTGCGGGGCGGTATCAAGACTGTTCTGATCCCGGAAGAAAACGCCAAGGACCTGGCGGAGATCCCGGACAACGTGAAGAACAACATGGAGATCATTCCCGTTTCCCGTATGGGCGAGGTGATCAAGCATGCGCTGATCCGCAGACCGGAGCCGATTGAGTGGGACGGATCGATCGAAACGCCCGTCATAGCCACGGTCGAAGGTGTGGACGATCTGGGGCAGACATTGGCTCACTAAGCCAGCGGTTGCCACATTTATGACAAATTGGAAAGAAACGCGGAAAAGGCCGGCATTTATGCCGGCCTTTTTTGTGAAAACTCCACCAGAGCGCTTGCTTTTCCTTATTTTGCAGGGCTTTTGGGTTGCGGCGGGCCTGAGCATACGTATTCTGCGCCCGGCTTACAGATGAGTCGTTTCATACCAGAAGAAAGGGATGGAAACATGAACAAGAATGAACTCGTGTCCGCAGTTGCTGAAAAGGCTGGCATCACCAAGGCTGACGCAGCATCTGCTGTGGACGCTGTTTTCGACGCCGTCCAGGGCGAACTGAAGAACGGCGGCGACGTTCGCCTGGCCGGTTTTGGCAGCTTCACCGTTTCGCACCGTGCAGCCAGCAAGGGCCGCAATCCGTCGACCGGCGCTGAAGTCGATATCGCTGCGCGCAACGTGCCGAAGTTCACACCCGGCAAGGGTCTGAAGGAAGCCGTCAACGGCTGAATCCATTCTCGTCTGACCGTCGCTGCCTGACGTCGCCGTCGGCGGCAGATGGTCAGCAGAGTTGAAAGAGGGTCCGGCTCGCGCCGGACCCTTTTTTCGTCTACCAGCGCTGGTGAACGTGCGGCGCAATCAAACGGTCGTAGATTTCCCGGGTCGCCGTCATGACATCGGCCGAAAGCGGCGAAAGGCTTGCAGCCGCTGCATTGGCCTTGGCCTGCTCGGCATTGCGGGCGCCGGGGATGACCACGGTGACCGCGTCGCTCATCAGTATCCAGCGCAAGGCAAAGGCCGCCATGCTCGCACCGGCTGGTACAAGCCTGCGCACTTCCTCGACTGCCTGGAGACCCACCTCGAACGGGACACCGGCGAAGGTCTCGCCAACGTCGAACGCCTCGCCATTGCGATTGAAGTTGCGGTGATCATCGCTCGCAAACTTGGTGTCCCGGGTGATCTTCCCGGACAACAGGCCGCTGGCCAGCGGCACGCGGACGATGACGGCAATTTCCTTGCGGCTTGCTTCCTGGAAAAACAGGTCGGAGGGGCGCTGGCGGAAGATGTTGTAGATGATCTGGATGCTGACGACGCCGGGGAATTCGATCGCCTTGAGCCCCTCTTCAACGGTCGAGACGCTGACACCGTAGCCCTTGATCTTGCCGGCCTTCTGCAGGTCGTTCAGCCCTTCGAACACGTCAGGCCGATAGAGCACCTCGGTCGGCGGGCAATGCAGCTGTACCAGGTCGAGGCTTTCGACACCCAGGTTCTTGAGGCTGCGGTCGATGAAGCCCTCGAGATTGGCCTTGGTGTAGCCGTCGGCGACATGCGGGTTGAGGCGTCGGCCAGCCTTGGTCGCCACCATCGGGCGTTGGCCGCCGCGGCTTTTCAGCACATCGGCGATGATCTTCTCGGAGCGACCGTCGCCATAGACGTCGGCCGTGTCGATGAATGTCATGCCCGCGTCGAGCGCCGCATTGAGTGCGGCGCGACCGTCCGCTTCGCTGACATCGCCCCAGGCGCCGCCGATCTGCCAGGCGCCGAAGCCGACATCGCTGACGATGAAGGGCGTGCGGCCGAATGCGTGATGTTTCATGAGAAAATCCTCCGTTTGCATTGGATGGCCTTGGCAGTAGCAGCCGAGCCGCTGCCGGGCAATCGACCACATATCGCAATGTCATGACATAGGCGGATGACAACACGAAACAACGCGGGAAAGCCCGGGATGAACAGCGGAAGCCGTATCAATCGCCCCATTATTTTTCTAGAAGAATACCTCAGATGTCGATCGATGACCGGAGCGCATGTCCTCTTTCAGTTTCATCCACGCCGCCGACCTGCATCTCGGCAGCCCCTTCCAGGGGTTGGCCTTGAAGGATGCCAATATCGCGGCGGTTTTTGTCGAGGCCAGCCGCAAGGCGTTTTCGACACTCATCGACCGCGCCATCGAGCGTCGGGTCGATTTCTTCGTCATCGCAGGTGATGTCTACGACGGCGACTGGAAGGACAACAAGATCGGTCTGTTCTTCAATCGCGAAATGGCGCGGCTTGAGCGTGCCGGAATTCCGGTCTTCTTCCTGCGCGGCAACCACGATGCGGACAGCGTCATCACCAAGACCATTACTCTGCCTTGCAACGTCTATGAATTCCCCACAGGCAAGCCGGGGTCCTTCCGGCTGGATCACCTGAAGGTCGCGTTGCACGGCCAGGGCTTTGCCGACCGCTCCGCCTCCGACAACCTCGCGCTCGCCTATCCACCGCCCGAGGCCGGTTGGTTCAATCTTGGCGTTCTCCATACCTCGCTCACCGGCAGGGAACCCCACGCGCCTTATGCACCTTGCTCCGTCGAGGATTTGCGCTCTCGCGGCTATGATTACTGGGCGCTCGGCCACGTCCACGACTACGAAGAAGTATCGACCGATCCCCATGTGATTTTCCCCGGCAACCTCCAAGGGCGTAGCATCCGCGAGCGCGGCGCCAAGGGCGCGGTCTTCGTCACGGTCGAGGATGGCCGCATCGCGCTGGAACGCCTGATCGTCGACGAGGCCCGGTTTGCACAGGTCGAGGTAGCAGTCGAGCCGGAGGACGATCAGTCCGCCATCCTGCGCCGGGTCGAACACGCGGTGCAGCCACTTGTCGGCGAAATGGAAGGCCGCATGATCGCTCTGCGGGTCCGCCTGGTCGGCGTGACGCCTCTGAGGGGCGCTATCGCTGCCAACCGCAATCAATGGCGCGACGAGGTGCAGGCAGCCTGTCACCGCTGCCACGAGGATATCTGGCTGGAGAAACTGGAACTGCGTCTCGATCAGCCTGCGGACACGGCAGGCGACACGGCGGTCGGCGCCTCGCTAGATCTCGGCCGATTGCTGGCTGAACATGCGGGCGACGCCGATCTTGCATCCGAGGCAGATCGGCTGGTAGCCGAGATCGCTGCCCGGCTGCCGAGCGGTTCCGGAGCGGGCGAACTGCCGCTCGACGACAGCATCGAGATGCTGGTCGAGGAGGCCCGCCAGCTTCTGCTCGCACGCGGGCAGGGGGCCGCCTGATCCATGCGCTTTAACAGGCTCGATATCATCCGCTATGGCGCACTGACCGATCGCGCACTCGATTTCCGCGCCGATGCTCGGCTGCACGTCATCTACGGGCCCAACGAAGCCGGCAAGTCGTCGGCCCTCAGCGCGATCTCGGATCTGCTATTCGGGTTCCCGCGCGGCAGCGCCCGCTTCAACTTTCTGCATGATGCCGCGACACTGCGTATCGGCGCCACGATCTCAGCCCGTGACGGCTCGAAACTCGACTTTCGCCGCCGCCGGGGCAACAAGAACACGCTGCTCGGAACCGACGAGAAGGAAGCAGCGCTGCCCGAAGACGCATTGTCGCCGTTCATCGGCAATCTCGGCCGCGATGTCTTCGAGCGCGCCTTCGGCCTCGATTCTGATCGTCTCCGGCTCGGTGCCGCCGCCATGCTGCAGAGCGGCGGCGAGATCGGCAGTCTGCTGTTTTCGGCGGCATCCGGCCTGACTGGTCTTTCGCGCCTGCGGCTGTCGCTCGACGGCGAAGCGGACAGCATCTATGCGCAACGGCGATCGAAGGATCGCTCATTCTATCAAGCGCTCGATCGCCACGACGAAGCCCGTAAGGCCGAGCGCGAAAACGAATTGAAATCCGGCGACTGGAAAAAGCTGGTATCCGAAGCCGCAGGTGTCGAAAGCGAACTCGCGGCGCTGCAGGCCGAGCGCCAACAGACCAAAACGGCGCTGGATCACCTGAAGATGTTGAAGAAGCTCGATCCCATGCTGCGGGAGATCGATATCGAGCAGGCGGCGCTTCTGGATTTCGCCGATCTGCATGCGCTGCCGCCGGGCTTCGAACAGCATCTCTCCGAGGCGCTGGACATCAGGAGCGCAAGCGAGACAGCCCTGCGTACCGCGGAAGACGATATCGCCCGTCTGGCAGATGAACTTGCCACATCGGAGCTGGATAGCGCTGTGCTCGATTCAGCCGGTGCCATCATGGGGCGCTATGCCGAAAAGGGCGCCTATCTGAAGGCCCGGGAGGATATTTCCCGCGTGAACGGCGAAGTCGAGGATTTCGACATCAAGCTGACCCAGCTCGCCCGCAAGCTCGGGCTGGAGGTCGATGGCGACGGCCTGGAACGTCGCCAGCCAGCCGAAGCCGATCTCGTGCGATTGCGTGTCCTTGCCACTGAAGGTCGGGAGCTGACGCGCAGCTATGCCGACATCCGTCGTCGGCTGCAGGAGGAGCGAAACCGCCTTGCCAAACTCGAAGGCGTCGACAGATCCGGCCGATTGATCGACCCGAAACCCTATCTCGACCAGATGGCGGCACTGCAGCCCGATCTCGCAGATTTGCAGCGGCTCGATAAGCTGCAGGTGAGCGCGGAACGGGAGGAGGCGGTGCTGGCGGAAGCCGTGGCGCGGCTGCAGCCTGATGTTGTCGATCTCGACCGGTTGCTGTCCACCGCCTTGCCGGACATTGCCATTCTGACCGAGGAGCGCCGCCGGATCGACGAATTGCGCACCGCGGCTCTGGATGCGGCCGCCAGGCTTGCCGCCCAGGAAGCGGAAAAGGCGGAACTCGAGAGTAGCCGCGCCGCGCTCGAAGGCGGTGGAACGATCGTCACCCGCGAGGACATCGCTGCGGCTCGTGCCGATCGAGACGTGCTGTGGCAGACCTACGCAAAGACTCCGGAGCCGGCCGCCGTCGCCCCGTTCGAACGGTCCATCGCGGAGGCGGACCGCTTGGCAGACCTGGCACTGGCGGATGCCGAACGTGTCTCCCGCCACGCCCAGATCACGGCACGGCTCGCCGCACTCGATCCGATGATCGTCGCGGCGCAACGTCGGAGAGACACCGCCGATGCAGCCCTTTCCGCGGCTAACGCAGAATTCCATGCGCTCTTCGCCGCCGTCGGCATCGTGCCGCTTGCGCCCGAGCGAATGATCGAGTGGCGACGCGCGGTCGACGGGCTCATCAAGCAGCGCCAGGTGGTGCACGGCCTTCAGGACGAACTGGCAACATTGCGCCTTGCCGGCGACCGGCTCGCACCGGCGCTGGCAGCGCTCGCCGAAGCTACGGGTCTTTCAGGCGGCGAATCGCTGCCGCCGAGGGCGCTTGGGCGGGCGTTGTTCGCGCATGTATCCGACCTCGGCCAGCGCTGGACGGACAGCCGCTCGGCCGAAGGCGAGCGTCTTTCGATCATCGAAGCAATTAGCAGGCACGAAGAACGCGAGACCGCGCTAAAGGCCGAGGCCGAGGATTGGCAAAACCTGTTCGCCGATGCGGCCGGTCGCATCGGCCTATCCGAGGGCGCCACCGTCGACATGGTCGAAGCCGCACTCGACCTCTGGAAAGAGGTGCCGCCGGCGCTGGCCGAGCGCGAAAACCGCCGCCGGCGCGTCCGCGGCATGCTGCGCGACATCTCCGCCTTCGAGGAAGCGGTGCGGGCGGTGGTGCGAGATGTGGCTCCCGAGCTTTCGTCTTATTCTGCCGATGCCGCCATGGATGTCCTCAGGGACAAGGCGATTGCCGCCAATGCCGATCAGCAGCACCGCACGGGCCTGTTGAAGGCCGTGGAGGCGGCCGAGCATCGCCTGGCGCGCTGCAGGCAAGCCGCAGCCACAGCAGAGGCGGCGCTTGCCGCGCTCGCCGCAGTCGTGCCTGACGCCGATGACCTGACACTGTTGTTGGCACGACTGCGCGAGCATCGCGATTTGCTCGGACGGCTCGCCGCCAGCCGCCGGCGTTTTCAGGAGCAAGCGGAAGGGCAGCCGGAAGATGTCGTTCGGGCTGGCCTGGTCGACTTCGTCCGTGTCGAGGCGGACCTCGAGATCGAGCGTCTGGAAGCTCTCGATGCGACCCAGCTCCGGCGCTTCGGCACCCTCTCGGCGCAGCTCGCCGAAAACGACCGTCAGCGAAAGGCTCTGGAAAGCGGCGTCAGCGCCGAATACGCCGTCTTCGAGAAACTATCCGCCGAGCAGGAAGCCAAGGATCTCGCCCGCCAGTGGGTGGTGCTGAAGCTTGCGGCGCATATGCTCAACGCCTCGATGGAGTCCTATCGCGAGCAGCAGGCCGATCCTGTCATGACGCGCGCCGGCGAGCTTTTCTCGCTGCTCACGGGCAATCGTTTCGCCCGCCTTGTACAGGACTACGGCGGCGACGATGAATTGCAGCTGCTGGCCGAGCGCACCGGTGGCGAGCGCGTGCCGCTCGATGGCTTGAGCGAAGGCACCGGCGATCAGCTTTATCTGGCGCTGCGGCTGGCCTTCCTGGAGGACTATTCCGCTCGGAACGAGCCGCCGCCGCTGGTGGTCGACGACATCTTCCAGACATTCGACGACGATCGCACCGCCTCGGGCCTCAGGGCGCTTGCGGGCACCGCAGACCGCTTCCAGACTATCCTCTTCACCCACGAGACGAGCGTGGTTGAGATCGCCAAACAGGAGATCGGAGCCGGCCTCGACCTCATCCGGCTCTGACGCTCAGCGCGGTCGCATATTCGTCGGTGACAGCCTTCATCGCTTGGTTGATATCCTTGTATGGCATAGGCTGACCAGCGATCGGTCGACAAACAACGTCAAAGCTACCAAGGGAGATTGGTCATGGAAATAAAGCCCTCCGGCTCACGCCCGTCGATGAAGGCGCCGGCAGAATATTTCACCGGTGCCGTGCATCAGGAGCCGCTGAATCAGGCGCCCGACCCAGCCCGCGTCCAAGTCGTCAGCGTCACATTCGAGCCCCGCGCCCGCACGGCCTGGCACACCCATCCCTACGGTCAGACCTTGATCGTCACCTCGGGCAAGGGCCTTGCCCAAACCCTAGGCGGGGAAATCCGCGAGATCAGCGTCGGCGACGTCGTGTGGTTCGCGCCGGGCGAAAAACATTGGCACGGCGCCAGTGCCGAAACTGCCATGACCCACATCGCCATCCAGGAAATGCAGGACGGCAAGGCGGCCGATTGGATGGAATATGTGACGGACGATCAGTACCGGGGAGGGTGAGGCGCGCCCATCCTGCAGTGCGCCGCATCGTATTTCGATGAGAGATCAAGGCAGAGAATCAATGTCGGTGTCGACGATTTCTTCGACAACGACTTGTTTCCCGGTCATCGGCGTCATCCGCCTGCACTTGCAGTCGATGCTCGATGCCATGTCAATGTCTTGAATTCGTGGGCGCGGGCGATAGATTCGTGTGGAACAAGGGTGTTGATGGGGAGGCCAAAAACATTTCGTGGTCTGTCATTGATTTGTATTCAAACCTGCTTGACACCAAAAGACGAACCCCGTAGTTAGCCGCTCATCGAACGGCAAGGCCGGTTTGATTGGGTGCGAAAGCATCCGGAGTACTTGAAATGAATTGCGGGTGTAGCTCAGTTGGTTAGAGTGCCGGCCTGTCACGCCGGAGGTCGCGGGTTCGAGCCCCGTCACTCGCGCCATTTCAAGTAAAGGCAGGTCGCGCCGCGACTGCTCTCTTCGGACTTTTGGCCAGGCCTCTAGGGGCCACCTTATATATGCGCGGGTGTAGCTCAGTTGGTTAGAGTGCCGGCCTGTCACGCCGGAGGTCGCGGGTTCGAGCCCCGTCACTCGCGCCATTTCAACACAAGTCCTTACGATGTCTAATGAATTTGCTGCACCTGCGAAACCGCTTTCCGGGCTCTTCGCCGATTTGCCGCGACATCATTGCATCGTCTTGATAAAACCGATTTAGCCGGGCTCCAAATGACGCATTCAAAAGCCTTGCGCCCGCGCTCCGGCTGCGCTAACCACGGCTTGTTGCAACACTCTTTCGCTTGCTGGGCAATTGCCCTGAAGCGCCGCCCGGCGCTCCCCCGCAGGCAGGGATGGACATGATGACTGGACTACTCAGTTCCTATATTCCGATAGCGATTTTCATTGGTATTGCCCTGGTTATCGGCCTGGCATTGCTGATCACTCCGTTCGCCGTCGCCTTCAAGGCGCCCGACTCGGAAAAGCTTTCGGCCTATGAGTGCGGCTTCAACGCATTCGATGACGCCCGCATGAAATTCGACATTCGCTTCTATCTCGTGTCGATTCTCTTCATCATCTTCGATCCGGAAGTCGCCTTCCTCTTTCCCTGGGCGGTGTCCTTCAGCGACATCGGCTGGTTCGGACTGTGGTCGATGATGGTTTTCCTCGCCGTTTTGACCATCGGTTTCATCTATGAATGGAAAAAGGGAGCCCTCGAATGGGAGTAGCACCAGGCAATTCGACGCTGGTCTCACCACAGCCCAAGGGCGTTATCGATCCCAGCACGGGCAAGCCTGTCGGCGCCAACGATCCGTTCTTCGGCGAGATCAACAATGAGCTTGCCGACAAGGGCTTTCTGGTTACGTCGACCGACGAGCTGATCAATTGGGCCCGTACCGGCTCGCTGATGTGGATGACCTTTGGTCTGGCCTGCTGCGCCGTCGAGATGATGCAGGTCTCGATGCCCCGTTACGACGTCGAGCGCTTCGGCTTCGCGCCGCGTGCCTCGCCGCGCCAGTCCGACGTCATGATCGTCGCCGGCACGCTCACCAACAAGATGGCGCCGGCTCTGCGCAAGGTCTACGACCAGATGCCCGAGCCGCGTTATGTCATCTCCATGGGTTCCTGCGCCAACGGCGGCGGCTACTATCACTATTCCTATTCGGTGGTCCGCGGCTGCGACCGCGTCGTGCCGATCGACATCTACGTACCGGGCTGTCCTCCCACGGCAGAAGCGCTGCTCTACGGCGTGCTTTTGCTGCAGAAGAAGATCCGCCGCACCGGCACGATCGAACGTTAAGGCAGGGGACGAACATTATGAGCGAGGCCCTGGACAAGCTTGCGTCCTATATCGGCGAGGTGCACGGCGACCTGATTTCGTTGTCCGAGATCAAGTACGGTGAACTCACGGTCACCACATCAGCCGACAAGCTGATCGCGCTTCTGCGTTTCCTTCGGGACGACGCGAAATGCGGTTTCATCAACCTGATCGATATTTGCGGCGTTGACTGGCCGCAGCGGCCGGACCGCTTCGACGTCGTCTATCATCTGCTGTCGCCGAAGAATAATCATCGCATCCGAATCAAGGTTCCAACAGGCGAAGAGCAGCCGGTGCCTTCGGCATGCGCGGTCTACCCGGGCGCCGATTGGTTCGAGCGCGAAGCATGGGACATGTACGGCATTCTCTTCACCGGCCATCCGGACCTGCGCCGCATCCTGACCGACTATGGATTCGAGGGTCATCCGCTGCGCAAGGACTTCCCGACCACGGGTTTCGTCGAAGTGCGTTACGACGATGCGGCAAAACGTGTGGTTTACGAGCCGGTCGAATTGAAGCAGGAATTCCGCAACTTCGATTTCCTCAGCCCCTGGGAAGGCACTGACTACGTGCTGCCGGGAGATGAAAAGGCGGCGAAGTGAAGATAAGCGTCATCAATCTGATTGGCGCTTTCGTCTACACCTCGTCCATTGATTATTGCCAGCGCGGAGCGCGTCGCCATGACAGAACATAACGTCCGCAACTTCAACATCAATTTCGGCCCGCAGCATCCGGCGGCGCACGGCGTCTTGCGCCTTGTGCTGGAGCTCGACGGCGAAATCGTTGAACGCGTCGATCCCCATATCGGCCTTTTGCATCGCGGCACCGAGAAGCTGATAGAGACGAAGACCTATTTGCAGGCGGTTCCTTATTTCGACCGCCTCGACTACGTGGCGCCGATGAACCAGGAGCATGCCTTTGCACTGGCCGTCGAAAAGCTGCTCGGCCTGGAAATTCCGATCCGCGGCCAGTTGATCCGCGTACTCTATTCGGAAATCGGCCGCATCCTCTCGCATCTGCTGAACGTCACGACGCAAGCCATGGACGTCGGCGCCCTGACGCCACCGCTCTGGGGCTTCGAGGAACGCGAGAAGCTGATGGTGTTCTATGAGCGCGCCTCCGGCTCGCGCATGCATGCCGCCTACATCCGTCCCGGCGGCGTTCACCAGGATCTGCCGCACCAGCTCGTCGAGGATATCGGCTCCTGGTGCGATCCGTTCCTCAAGGCACTTGACGACATCGACGATCTTCTGACCGGAAACCGCATCTTCAAGCAGCGCAACGTCGATATCGGCGTCGTCTCGCTGGAAGACTGCTGGGCCTGGGGCTTTTCAGGTGTCATGGTCCGCGGCTCGGGCGCTGCATGGGACCTGCGCCGCGCGCAGCCCTACGAATGCTATTCCGATCTCGAATTCGACATCCCGATTGGCAAGAACGGGGACTGCTACGACCGGTACCTGATCCGCATGATCGAGATGCGCGAATCGGTCCGGATCATGAAGCAGTGCGTCAATCGTCTGCTCGGCGATGCCAAGGCCGGTCCATTCTCGTCGCTCGACGGCAAGGTCGTGCCGCCGAAGCGCGGCGAGATGAAGCGTTCGATGGAAGGTCTTATCCATCATTTCAAGCTCTATACCGAAGGCTATCACGTGCCGGCAGGCGAGGTTTACGCCGCCGTCGAAGCGCCGAAGGGCGAATTCGGCGTCTATCTGGTGTCCGACGGATCGAACAAGCCTTACCGCTGCAAGATCCGCGCGCCGGGCTACGCGCATCTGCAGGCCATGGATTTCATGTGCCGCGGCCATCAGTTGGCCGACGTCGCCGCCGTCCTTGGCTCGCTCGATATCGTGTTCGGAGAGGTTGACCGCTGATGAAGCTTCTGCCCGTCGCCATGGCTATCGCGGCCCTCGTGTTTGCTTCGGAAGTCTCGGCTCAGCAGCTGAACTCGAAGTCGACGACGCAGCTCGGCAAGATGGGCCAGGGGGTGGGTCAAGGCGCGACGCAGAGCCCGGGAAATAGCGGCGCGGGCACGGGTTCGCAATCAGCGGACACGCAGTCGACCATGGCCGACCTGGTCTCGCGCGGCTACGAAATAAAGGCCGCGGTTCCCAATGGCGGCGGTAAGTTCATCGTGTTTATGCAAAAGGACAAGACGGCCTACGCCTGCGAATTTTCGTCCCTGACGGGCGCGCGGTGTGGATCCATAAACTGAGATAAGGCGTGAAAGAATGTCCGTTCGTCGACTAGCCGAAGATCAATTCCAGCCTGCAGCCTTCGCATTCAGCGAAGACAATTCGGTTTGGGCACAAAAGACCATCCAGAAATATCCTGAAGGACGCCAGCAGTCCGCGGTGATCCCGCTGCTGATGCGCGCCCAGGAACAGGACGGCTGGGTCACCAAGCCGGCGATCGAGAAGATCGCCAAGATGCTCGACATGGCCTTTATCCGCGTTCTCGAAGTTGCGACGTTTTACACCCAGTTCCAGCTACATCCGGTCGGCAGCCGCGCCCACGTCCAGGTTTGCGGCACGACGCCTTGCATGCTGCGCGGCTCCGAAGCGCTGATGAAGGTCTGCAAGAGCAAGATCCACTCGCATGCCTTCGAGCGCAATGACGACGGCACGCTGTCCTGGGAAGAAGTCGAATGTCTCGGGGCCTGCGTCAACGCGCCCATGGTGATGATCGGCAAGGATACCTATGAGGATCTGACACCAGAGCGGCTCGAAGAGATCATCGATGCCTTTGCTGAAGGCAAGGGCGGCGAGGTTCGCACCGGCCCGCAGATCGACCGGCTGTTTTCAGCGCCCGAGGGTGGATTGACTTCGCTTCTCGATGCCCCGACCAAGACGCCCAAGCCACGGGCAGCTCCGAAGGCCGTTGCGACGGTAGCCGTCAGCGTTCCGCCGGCTGAAGCAGGTCGGCCGAAGAGCACCGACGCTGAAACGAACCCGGCGCTGAAGAGCCCGGCCGATGGCAAGACGGCGCTTCCCGCAAGCGACCCGAAGGCAGTACCCGCGAAAGCGGACAACACCGCTGTCGGTGCGGCAAAGCCATCTCTCGAAGACAAGAACCGTCCCGGCTCGATCGAAAGGCCGGCAACGCCGGACGATCTGAAGATGATTTCCGGCGTCGGTCCCAAGATCGAGACCATTCTCAACAGCATCGGCATCTTCACCTTCGCGCAGGTCGCGAGCTGGAAAAAGGCCGAGCGCGAGTGGGTGGATAGCTATTTGAGCTTCCACGGCCGCATCGAGCGTGACGACTGGGTCAAGCAGGCAAAGGCTCTCGCCAAGGGTGGCGAAGCGGAATACATCAGAGTCTTCGGCAAGAAGCCGAGGTAGAGGTTCAGCATGTTACTAGATCAGGATCGCATCTTTACCAATATCTACGGTCTCAAGGACAAATCCCTGAAGGGCGCGATGAGCCGCGGCCACTGGGATGGCACCAAGCAGATCCTCGAAAAGGGTCGTGACTGGATCGTCAACGAAATGAAGGCATCTGGCCTGCGTGGTCGCGGTGGCGCCGGCTTCCCGACCGGCCTCAAATGGTCCTTCATGCCGAAGGAAAGCGACGGCCGTCCGCATTATCTCGTGGTCAACGCCGACGAGTCCGAGCCCGGCACCTGCAAGGACCGTGACATCATGCGTCACGATCCGCACACGCTGATCGAGGGCTGCGTCATCGCCTCCTTCGCGATGGGTGCCAATCACGCCTATATCTACGTCCGCGGCGAATACATCCGCGAGCGCGAAGCCCTGCAGGCAGCGATCGACGAATGCTATGATTTCGGCCTCCTAGGCAAGAATAACAAGCTCGGCTACGACATTGATATCATTGTTCATCACGGCGCCGGCGCCTACATCTGCGGCGAAGAGACGGCACTCCTCGAAAGCCTGGAAGGCAAGAAGGGCCAGCCTCGTCTGAAGCCGCCGTTCCCGGCCAACATGGGCCTTTACGGTTGCCCGACGACTGTCAACAACGTCGAATCGATCGCTGTTGCCCCAACCATCCTGCGCCGCGGCGCGACCTGGTTCTCCTCGATGGGTCGTCCGAACAATGTCGGCACCAAGCTGTTCATGCTCTCCGGTCACGTCAACCGCCCCTGCACGGTCGAAGAAGTGATGGGCATCACCTTCCGCGAACTGGTGGACAAGCACGGCGGCGGCATCCGTGGCGGCTGGGACAATCTGCTGGCAGTCATTCCGGGTGGCGCTTCCTGCCCGATCGTGCCAGCGAAGGACATAATCGATTGCCCGATGGATTTCGACGGACTGCGCGCCGTCGGCTCTTCCTTCGGCACGGCCGCTGCAATCGTCATGGACAAGTCCACCGACGTCATCAAGGCGATCGCCCGCATCTCGGCCTTCTTCAAGCATGAAAGCTGCGGACAATGTACACCGTGCCGTGAAGGCACCGGCTGGATGTGGCGCGTGATGGAGCGGATGGCCAAGGGCAACGCCCAGAAGCGCGAAATCGACATGCTGTTCCAGGTGACGAAGCAGATCGAAGGGCATACCATCTGCGCGCTTGGCGATGCCGCTGCCTGGCCGGTGCAGGGCCTGATCCGGAATTTCCGTCCGGAAATCGAACGACGCATCGACTTGTATACGGCCAACGCGATGGAACACGGCGTCGCGCTCGAGGCGGCCGAGTAGGGGGTGATGATGACGAACTCTGCAGACACACGGCAGGAAAGCGGAGCGGCCGATCGATCGGCTGAACTCGGCCGGATGGCTGCCGAGATGCTGCAGAATTCGCCGCTTATCTCGGTCAACCCGTTGATGGCGCATCCGGCTGCGGCAATGGCGGCTGCAACCGCAATCGGCTTCAGCGTCACGTCGCAGATGGCCGGAGCGTTTTTGGGGGCGCTTCAGGGTGCCTTCGACATCGGCAACAAGTTCGCCGCGTCGATCGAGGCGCAGAAGGAATTCGGAGCGGCCGAGCCGGTCGCTGCGATGACTGTTGCCTCTGTTGCACCGCAACCGATCGTGAAAGACCCCCTGCCGGCTAGACCGAAGGCCGTGGCGAAGCCGCAAAAGACTGCTGTTGCCAGCCGCAAGCCGGTGGTTAAAGCGGATGATCTGAAACGGATTTCGGGCATTGGTCCGAAGCTTGAACAGGTCTTGAACCAGCGTGGCATCAAGGCTCTCGCCGATATTGCTGCCTGGACCGAGGCCGACGTCACGCGGATCGACGCGGAACTCGGTTTCGAAGGCCGGATCACCCGCGACGATTGGGTGGGTCAGGCGAAGTTGCTCGCGCCGAAGGCGTCGCGCAGGAAATGACGATTTTCCGGCTGACCCAAGCGGCCGGGGAAGGAATGATGACGGCAGTCGAGCATTCGGGCGAGGCCTGAAGATGCGGTGGCCGGGTCGCTGAGCATGCCGGGCATGCTTCGACCAAGGTGATTGTGAGCAATACCGATGCCGCGCGGCTGCGATGTCGCCCGGCGGCTGACGGTGTTGCGGTCATGAAATTGTTTGCGGCCAGGAACGGCTGCAAGTGCGAAACAGGACTGAGTGGACTATGGCAAAACTGAAGATTGACGGTAAAGAGATCGAAGTCCCGGATCATTACACGCTCATCCAGGCATGTGAGGAAGCCGGCGCCGAAGTCCCGCGCTTCTGCTTCCATGAACGTTTGTCGGTTGCCGGCAATTGCCGCATGTGCCTCGTCGAGGTGAAAGGCGGCCCGCCGAAGCCGCAGGCATCGTGCGCCATGGGCGTGCGCGACATTCGCGGCGGCCCCAACGGCGAGCTTCCCGAAGTCTTCACCAACACACCGATGGTCAAGAAGGCCCGCGAAGGCGTGATGGAATTCCTGCTCATCAACCATCCGCTCGATTGCCCGATCTGCGATCAGGGTGGCGAATGCGATCTGCAGGACCAGGCCATGGCCTTCGGCATCGACAGCTCGCGCTATCAGGAAGACAAGCGCGCCGTCGAGGACAAGTATATCGGACCGCTCGTCAAGACCGTGATGAACCGCTGCATCCACTGCACGCGCTGTGTCCGCTTCACCACTGAGGTCGGCGGTATTTCCGAACTCGGCCTGATCGGTCGCGGCGAGGATGCCGAGATCACGACCTATCTCGAGCACGCTATGACCTCGGAGCTGCAGGGCAATGTCGTCGACCTCTGCCCGGTCGGCGCGCTGACCTCCAAGCCGTTCGCCTTCACTGCCCGCCCGTGGGAACTGAACAAGACCGAATCGATCGACGTCATGGACGCGCTCGGCTCCGCCATCCGCGTCGATACGCGAGGCCGTGAAGTCATGCGCATCCTGCCGCGCGTCAACGACCAGATCAACGAAGAGTGGATCTCCGACAAGACCCGCTTCATCTGGGATGGCCTGAAGACCCAGCGCCTCGACAAGCCTTATGTCCGCCGCGACGGACGTCTGCAGCCCGCCACTTGGGGCGAAGCTTTCGCAGCGATCAAGACGGCAGTTTCTGCGACCACAGGCGACAAGATCGGCGCGATTGCCGGCGATCTTGCCTCGGTCGAGGAAATGTATGCGCTGTCGGAGCTGGTCAGGTCACTCGGATCGGAAAATCTCGACTGTCGGCAGGATGGGGCGGCATTCGATCCGTCGCTCGGCCGCGCCAGCTACCTCTTCAACCCGACCATCGAAGGCATCGAAGCGGCTGACGCGCTGCTGATCGTCGGCGCCAATCCTCGTTTCGAGGCAGCGGTGCTGAACGCCCGGATACGCAAGCGCTGGCGGCGCGGCAAGTTCCCGATCGGCGTGATCGGCGAAGGCGGCGAGATGCGCTACGAATACGAATATCTCGGCGCCGGTCCCGCGACGCTGAAGGACATCGTCGATGGTGGCCATGCTTTTGCCGAGGTCCTGAAGAATGCGCAGAAGCCGATGATTATCGTTGGCCCTGGCGCCTTCATCCGCGACGACGCGGCCGGCGTGCTCGCCAGCGTCGCAAAGCTCGCGGTTTCTGCCGGCGTGGTGACTGAAGGCTGGAATGGACTTGCAGTCCTTCATACGGCAGCATCGCGCGTCGGCGGCCTTGACCTCGGCTTCGTGCCGGGCGCCAACGGCGTCAATGCCGCAGCGATGATGACGGCAATGGACGTGCTCTTCCTGCTCGGCGCGGACGAACTCGATTTCTCGAGCAAGACGGCGAAATTCACCGTCTACATCGGCTCTCACGGCGACAACGGCGCCCATAACGCTGATGTCATTCTCCCGGCTGCGACCTATACCGAAAAGTCGGGCATCTGGGTCAATACGGAAGGCCGCGTCCAGATGGGCAATCGCGCCGGTTTCGCGCCGGGCGACGCGCGCGAGGACTGGGCCATCATCCGCGCCCTTTCCGACGTGCTTGGCAAGAAGCTTCCCTTTGATTCGCTGAGCGAATTGCGCGCCAGGCTCTACGCGGCTTTCCCGCATTTCGCCGGTATCGATGAGATTTCGCAAACGGACAGCGCCAAAATTGTCGCACTTGCGAAGAAAGCCGGGAAGATGGGCAAATCCGCATTTGCGTCGCCGGTGAAAGACTTCTATTTGACGAACCCGATAGCGCGTGCTTCGGCCGTCATGGCGGAGTGCTCGGCATTGGCCCGCAACAATTTCCAGGCTGCGGCAGAGTAAGGGCAGGGGACAATGGACTTATTCTTTTCGACCTATGTCTGGCCGGCGATCGTCATGGTTGGCCAATCGCTTCTTCTCCTGGTCTGCCTGCTGATCTTCATCGCCTATATCCTTCTTGCCGACCGCAAGATCTGGGCGGCTGTCCAGCTGCGCCGTGGTCCGAACGTCGTCGGACCGTGGGGCCTTTTCCAGTCCTTCGCCGACCTTTTGAAGTTCATGGTCAAGGAGCCGATCATCCCGGCGGGCGCCAACAAGGGCGTCTTCCTGCTCGCGCCGCTCGTCTCGGTGACCTTGGCGCTTGCGACCTGGGCGGTCATTCCGCTCGCCAACGGCTGGGTCATCGCCAATATCAATGTCGGCATTCTCTATGTGCTGGCGATATCGTCGCTGGAAGTCTACGGCATCATCATGGCCGGCTGGTCTTCGAATTCGAAATATCATTTCCTTGGCGCGCTTCGCTCCGCTGCCCAGATGGTGTCCTATGAAGTCTCCATTGGCTTCGTCATCGTCACGGTGCTGCTCTGCGTCGGCTCGCTGAACCTGACCGACATCGTCAACTCGCAGCAGGTCGGTCTCGGCACCAAGCTCGGCCTGCCATCGTCGTTCCTCGACTGGCACTGGCTGTCGCTGTTCCCGATGTTCATCGTCTTCTTCATCTCGGCGCTGGCTGAAACCAACCGTCCGCCCTTCGACCTTCCGGAAGCAGAATCGGAATTGGTCGCCGGTTTCATGGTGGAATATGGCTCGTCGCCATACATGATGTTCATGCTCGGCGAATATGCCGCCGTGGTGCTGATGTGCTCGCTGACCACAATCCTCTTCCTTGGCGGTTGGCTGCCTCCGGTGGATATCTGGATCCTCAATTGGGTCCCGGGCGTCATCTGGTTCCTGTTGAAGTCCTGCCTGGTCTTCTTCATGTTCGCCATGGTCAAGGCATTCGTTCCGCGCTACCGCTATGACCAGCTCATGCGTCTCGGCTGGAAGGTCTTCCTTCCGATCTCGCTCGCCATGGTCGTTATCGTTGCATTCGTGCTGAAGCTGACGGGGTGGGCATGATCATGTCGCTCCTCGCTTCAAGCAGATTTGGAGAATAAGATGGCCGGATTTACAAACACCATCAACTCGCTGTTTCTGAAGGAATTCGTCGGCGCATTCTTTTTGTCGATGCGCTACTTCTTCAAGCAGAAGGCCACGATCAACTACCCCTTCGAAAAGGGTCCGGTCAGCCCGCGCTTTCGCGGCGAGCATGCGTTGCGTCGCTATCCGAACGGCGAAGAGCGCTGCATCGCCTGCAAGCTTTGCGAGGCGATCTGTCCTGCCCAGGCCATCACCATCGAAGCCGGTCCGCGACGCAACGACGGCACCCGCCGCACGGTGCGCTACGATATCGACATGGTGAAGTGCATCTATTGCGGTTTCTGCCAGGAAGCCTGCCCGGTCGACGCGATCGTCGAAGGGCCGAACTTCGAGTTCGCGACGGAAACGCGTGAAGAGCTGTATTTCGACAAGGCGCGGCTTCTTGAGAATGGCGACCGCTGGGAGCGCGAAATCGCTCGCAACATCTCGATCGACTCGCCATACCGCTGAGACGGAATTTGAATATGCCGTGATGGGCGGCGCAATCGTCCACCGCCGTCAGGGCTCAACTTAGACCAGGGCTTCGCCGCGCAATTGCGAGCGGAGTTCGATCGGGCAGGGACACTCCCGACTGTTCGGGCGCCAACTGCCCGAGGGAAGATGAAAAAGGCACCAACATGGGTCTGCAGGCTCTTTTTTTCTATCTGTTCGCCTTTATCGCGGTGGCGTCGGCGTTCATGGTCATTTCGGCGCGGAACCCGGTCCATTCGGTCCTGTTCCTCATCCTGACCTTTTTCAACGCGGCCGGGCTCTTCCTTCTTCTAGGGGCAGAGTTTCTGGCGATGATCCTGCTCGTCGTTTATGTCGGCGCCGTGGCGGTTCTCTTCCTCTTCGTCGTGATGATGCTGGATATCGACTTTGCCGAACTCCGCTCGGGCATCCTGGCATATGCGCCGATCGGCGCGCTTGTCGGCATTATCCTGGCAGCGGAACTGATCGTCGTGGTCGGCGGCAGCGTAATTTCACCTGTCATCGCCAAGACGGTCGCGATGCCGATCCCGGCACTCTCCGCCAAGACGAACACCGCCGCCCTCGGCGACGTGCTCTATACCAACTACGTTTATTTCTTCCAGATCGCCGGTCTTGTGCTGCTGGTTGCGATGATCGGCGCCATCGTCCTGACGCTGAGGCATCGCCTCAACATCAAGCGCCAGAATATTCCGCAACAGGTTGCCCGCACGCCCGCGACCGCCGTCGAGGTGGTCAAGGTCAAGCCCGGGCAGGGCGTTTGAGCTGAGACGCGAGGGTTAAAGGAACAACAACATGGTCATCGGACTTTCCCACTACCTCACGGTCAGCGCCATCCTCTTCGTGCTCGGCGTCTTCGGCATCTTCTTGAACAGGAAGAACGTCATCATCATCCTGATGTCGGTCGAGCTGATCCTGCTTGCGGTCAATATCAACATGATCGCCTTCTCTTCCTTCCTCAACGATATCGTCGGGCAGGTCTTTGCCCTGTTCATCCTGACCGTTGCTGCTGCCGAGGCGGCCATCGGGCTTGCTATTCTCGTTGTCTTCTACCGAAACCGCGGTTCGATCGCCGTGGAAGACGTCAATATGATGAAGGGCTGATACAGCTATGTTTCTATATAAGGCTATCGTCTTTCTTCCCTTGATCGGCTTCCTGATTGCCGGCCTTTTCGGCCGCGCGATCGGCGCCAAGGCATCGGAATACGTTACCACCGGCCTGATGATCGTGTCGGCTATCCTGTCCTGGATCGTCTTCTTCACCGTCGCTCTCGGCGCGCCACATGAGGGGCCGATCAAGGTCGAAGTCCTGCGCTGGATACAGTCCGGAGGCATCGATGCCTCCTGGTCGTTGCGGATCGATACGCTGACGTCAGTGATGCTCATCGTCGTCAACACGGTCTCGACGCTCGTGCACGTCTATTCGATCGGCTACATGCATCACGATCCGCATCGGCCGCGCTTCTTTGCCTATCTGTCGCTTTTCACCTTCGCGATGTTGATGCTGGTGACCTCCGACAACCTGGCACAGATGTTCTTCGGCTGGGAAGGCGTCGGCCTGGCCTCCTATCTGCTCATCGGCTTCTGGTTCAAGAAGCCGTCCGCATCTGCCGCTGCGATAAAGGCCTTCGTCGTCAACCGCGTCGGCGACTTCGGTTTCGTGCTCGGCATCGCCGGCATCTTCGTCCTCTTCGGCTCGATCAATTTCGACGTCATCTTCGGCAATGCGCAGAGCTTCGCCTCTGCCCCTGCCGGCGACATAGCGCTCAATCTCTTCGGCATGAAGCTCAATCACTCGCAAGCGCTGACCGGCATCTGCCTGCTTCTCTTCATGGGCGCCATGGGCAAGTCGGCACAATTCCTGCTGCACACCTGGCTTCCGGACGCGATGGAAGGCCCGACGCCTGTGTCGGCGCTCATCCATGCCGCGACCATGGTTACCGCCGGCGTCTTCCTGGTCGCCCGCATGTCGCCGCTGTTTGAGCTGTCGCCGGATGCGCTCATGTTCGTGACCGCCATCGGCGCGATTACCGCATTCTTCGCGGCCACCGTCGGTCTCGTCCAGAACGACATCAAGCGCGTCATCGCCTATTCGACCTGCTCGCAGCTCGGCTACATGTTCGTGGCACTCGGCGTCGGCGCCTATGGTCCTGCGATCTTCCACCTGTTCACCCACGCCTTCTTCAAGGCGCTTCTGTTCCTCTGCGCCGGCTCGGTCATCCATGCCGTCGGCGATGAGCAGGATATGCGCCGCATGGGCGGCCTGCGTCACCATATCAAGCTGACCTACTGGATGATGATCATCGGCACTCTCGCCATTACGGGCGTCGGTGTTCCCTTCACGCCGATTGGCTTTGCCGGCTTCTTCTCCAAGGATGCCATCATCGAGGCTTCCTATGCCTCGCATAGCCCAGTCGCAGGCTTCGCGTTTACGCTGCTGGTCATTGCAGCATTGTTCACGAGCTTCTATTCCTGGCGATTGATTTTCATGACCTTCTACGGCAAGCCGCGCGCTTCGCACGAGGTCATGCATCATGTTCACGAGTCGCCGAACGTCATGCTCATCCCGCTTTATCTCCTGGCACTCGGCGCAGTCTTTGCCGGCGTCGTCTTCCACAGCGAATTCATCGGGGAGAATTTCGAGGGCTTCTGGAAGGGTGCGCTGTTCCTGTTGCCGGACAACAAAATTCTCGAGGAGATGGAGCATGTGCCGGCCTGGGTCGAGCTCAGCCCGTTCATCGCCATGGTGCTCGGCTTCGTGACCGCCTGGTACATGTATATCAGGTCGCCCGAAACGCCGAAGATCCTCGCTCGTCAGCATCGGATTCTCTATCAGTTCCTGCTGAACAAGTGGTACTTCGACGAGCTCTACGACTTCCTGTTCGTTCGCACCGCCAAGCGGCTCGGACGCTTCCTCTGGAAGCAGGGGGATGGCGGCATCATCGATACCTACGGCCCGAACGGTGTCGCGGCCCGAGTCGTTGACGTCACCAACCGCGTGGTTCGCCTGCAGACCGGATATCTCTACCACTACGCCTTCGCGATGCTGCTCGGAATTGCAGCCCTCGTTACCTGGATGATGCTCGGGAGTGCCCTTTGATGACCGATTGGCCTATTCTTTCAACGGTCACCTTCCTGCCGCTGGTCGGCGTGGTGCTCCTGCTTCTGATGCGCGAGGACGGCCCGAACGGCCGTCGCAACATCCTCAACATCTCGCTGCTGACGACCGTCTTCACCTTCGTCGTGTCGCTGTTCATCTGGATCGGCTTCGATAACGCCAATCCGGGTTTCCAGATGGTCGAGACGCACGGCTGGCTCGGCACGGGTATCGGCTATCATCTCGGCGTCGACGGCATCTCCATGCTGTTCGTCATCCTCACCACCTTCCTGATGCCCTTCTGCGTGCTGGCGAGCTGGCTCTCGGTCGAGAAGCGCCTCAAGGAATACATGATCGCCTTCCTGGTCCTCGAGACCATGATGACAGGCGTCTTCGTGTCGCTTGATATCGTGCTGTTCTACGTCTTCTTCGAAGCCGGCCTGATCCCGATGTTCCTGATCATCGGCGTCTGGGGTGGCAAGGATCGCGTCTACGCCAGCTACAAGTTCTTCCTCTATACGCTGCTCGGCTCGGTCCTGATGCTGCTCGCCATCATGGCGATGTATTGGCAGTCCGGAACGACCGATATCACCGCGCTGCTTGCCTACAAGTTCCCGCCGCATATGCAGACATGGCTATGGCTTGCCTTCTTCGCGTCCTTCGCCGTGAAGATGCCGATGTGGCCGGTGCATACATGGTTGCCCGACGCACACGTCCAGGCGCCGACGGCAGGCTCGGTTATCCTTGCCGGTGTCATGCTGAAGCTCGGCGGTTACGGCCTGATCCGCTTCTCGCTGGCGATGTTCCCGGACGCGTCGGCCTATTTTGCACCCTTCGTCTTCTCGCTCTCCGTCATCGCGATTATCTACACCTCGCTGGTGGCCCTGATGCAGGAGGATATCAAGAAGCTGATCGCATACTCGTCGGTGGCGCACATGGGTTATGTGACCATGGGTGTCTTTGCCGCCAATACTCAAGGTGTGCAGGGCGCGATCTTCCAGATGCTGTCGCACGGCATCGTCTCCGGCGCGCTCTTCCTCTGCGTCGGCGTTGTCTACGACCGCACCCATACCCGCGACATCGCGGCTTATGGCGGCCTCGTCAACAACATGCCGAAATATGCAGTGGCGATGATGATCTTCACCATGGCCAATGTCGGTCTTCCCGGCACCTCGGGCTTCATCGGCGAATTCCTGACCCTGATCGGCGCCTTCCGCGTCAACACCTGGGTCGCGCTGTTCGCGGCAACCGGCGTCATCCTGTCGGCTGCCTATGCGCTCTGGCTCTACCGCCGCGTGATCTTCGGCGCGCTGGAAAAGGAAAAGCTGAAGGCTCTGCTGGATCTTTCGCCGCGCGAACAGCTCATTCTCTATCCGCTGATTGCACTGACGATCTTCTTTGGCGTCTATCCGGCTCCGATCTTCGACGCGACGGCCGCCTCGGTGGACCTGCTCGTGAACAACTACACTGCAGCCCTGCACGCCGCGCACGACGTTGCGCTGTCGATGAAATGATGACGGGACTTTTTGGCTATGACCGCTGACACAATTTTTGCCAGTCTGCAGCTCTCCTTCCCGGAGATCATTCTCGCGATCGGTGCGCTTGCGCTGCTGATGATCGGCGTCTTCGCCGGGGAACGGTCCGGTCCCTTCGTGACCGTACTTGCGATCGCCCTGCTGATCGTCGCCGGCCTCTGGATCATTTTTGTCCCGAGCGTCGGTCTCGGCTATGGCGGCGCCTATCTTTCCGACGGCTTCTCGCGCTTCATGAAGATCGTTGCGCTGATCGGCTCGAGCGTCGCGATGTTCATGACGATCGGCCAGGCGCGCGAGCAGCAGCTGGATCGTTTCGAGTTCCCGGTGCTGCTGTTGCTGGCGACCCTCGGCATCCTGCTGATGATCTCGGCCCACGACCTGATATCGCTCTATCTGTCGCTGGAGCTGCAGTCGCTGGCACTCTACGTCGTCTGCGCCATCAATCGCGACAGCCTGAAGTCGACGGAAGCCGGCCTCAAATATTTTGTCCTCGGAGCCCTTTCGTCGGGAATGATGCTCTACGGCATGTCGCTGGTCTATGGCTTCACCGGCCATACCACCTTTGACGCGATTGCCCTGGCGCTGTCGTCCGAAACTCGTTCGCTGGGCCTCGTCTTCGGCCTGGTCTTCGTGCTTGCCGGCCTCGCGTTCAAGATTTCCGCCGTGCCGTTTCACATGTGGACGCCTGACGTATACGAAGGCGCGCCGACCCCGGTCACCGCTTTCCTGGCTGGCGCCCCAAAGGTCGCGGCCATGGCGATCCTGACACGCCTGGTTATTACGGCCTTCCAGCCGATCCTCCACGATTGGCAGCAGATCATCGTGTTCATCTCGATTGCGTCGATGGTGCTTGGCTCCTTCGCTGCTATCGGTCAGCGCAACTTCAAGCGACTGATGGCATATTCGTCCATCGGCCACATGGGCTACGCGCTGGTTGGTCTCGCCGCCGGCAACAAGACCGGCGTGTCCGGCGTGATGCTTTACATGGTCATCTACATGATCATGACGCTCGGCACCTTCGCCTGCATCATGGCGATGCGCCGCAAGGACGGCCGCCATGTCGAGAGCATCAGCGATCTCGCCGGCCTTTCCTCGACCAATCCGTTCATGGCAACGGTGCTGACCGCCCTGATGTTCTCGCTGGCCGGTATCCCTCCGTTGGCAGGCTTCTTCGCGAAGTACTTCGTGTTCGTCGCGGCGATCGAGGCCAAGCTCTATGCGCTGGCAATCATCGGCGTGCTGGCATCGGTTGTCGGCGCCTACTACTATCTGCGCGTCGTCAAGGTCATGTGGTTCGATGAGGCGACCGACGAGTTCACGCGCCCCGCCGGCGAATTGCGCCTCGTCTATGGTCTCTCTGGCCTATTCGTGATCGCTTACGTCCTCATCGGCGGTCCGATTGGCGGCGCCGCCGATCTGGCCGCCGCGACGCTGTTTTGATGGCTGACAAAACCGGACGCCGGAAGTCGCTTGTCGACTTCCGGCACGACGCGCTTTTAGAAACGACTTCTACCAATAGCGAATGCATGGCCCGCGCCCGTGCTGGCGACGCCGGCAATCTGTGGGTTACCGCGGAGCGCCAGACCGGTGGCCGCGGTCGCCGTGGTCGCGCCTGGGTTTCCGAGCCAGGCAATCTCTATGCCTCCCTTCTGCTGATCGATCCCGCTCCGCTGGAGCGCCTCGGCTCGCTGCCGCTGGCGGTCGCGGTCGCGGTACACCAGGCGGTGCGTGAAGTCCTGCCGCCGGCATCGGAGAAGGTCGAGGTAAAATGGCCGAACGATATCCTGATCGGGCGAAAGAAGACCTGCGGCATCCTGATCGAGGGTGAAGCCTTGCCCGATGGGCGCTATGCGCTGATCATCGGCGTCGGTATCAATGTTTCCTCCATGCCCGAAAACCCGCTATATCCGGTGACGTGCCTGCGCGAGCAGGGAGCGTCCGTGTCATCGGAAGAGCTTTTCGCGCATCTCTACGCGTCGATGGCAGAAGCGCTCGATGTGTGGGACAGCGGCCGGGGCATCCGGGAGATAACTGCGCAGTGGCGACACGTCGCCTGCGGCATAGGCGAAAAGATAACAGTAAACCTGCCCGAGCGGTCGATTTCCGGCCATTTCGCAGGAATCGATGATAGTGGCTTGTTGATGCTCGACACCGGTGCAGGCAGGATCGTGATGATCGCCGCAGGCGATGTCTTTTTCGGATGATGGATTAAAGAACAGTATGGCGAACCAAGACGAATTGGTGTTCCTTCCGCTTGGCGGTGTAGGCGAGATCGGTATGAATCTCGCGCTCTACGGCTACGGGCCCAAGGACCACCGGCAGTGGATCATGGTCGATTGCGGCGTGACCTTTCCAGGACCGGACTTGCCAGGCGTCGATCTCGTCCTGCCTGATATCCGGTTCCTCGCCAAGGAGCGCAAGAATCTCAAGGCGATCATCATCACCCACGCGCATGAAGACCACTACGGCGCGTTGAACGATCTGTGGCCGGGTCTCAATGTGCCCGTCTATGCCTCGGGCTTTACGTCAGGCATGCTGGAAGCGAAGCGCAATTACGAGAAATCGCGCGGCGAAATTCCGATCACGCCCTTCAAGGCAGGTGATCGCGTTAACATCGGCCCGTTCAGTGTTGAGGGCGTCGCGGTCAATCATTCGATCCCCGAGCCGATGTCGCTGATGATCCGCACGCCGCTCGGCAATATCCTCCACACCGGCGACTGGAAGATCGATCACGAGCCGTCGCTCGGCCCGCTCACCGACGAAGCCCGCTTCCGCCAGCTCGGCGACGAAGGCATCCTGGCGCTGATGTGCGATTCGACGAACGCCATGCGTGACGGCGTTTCGCCTTCGGAAAAAGATGTCTCGGAATCACTGCGCAACATAATCGAGAATGCCGAAGGACGGGTCGCGATCACCACCTTCTCCTCGAATGTCGGGCGTATCCGCACCGTCGCCGAGGCGGCAGAAGCAGCCGGCCGCGAAATCCTCCTGCTCGGCAGTTCGCTGAAGCGTGTTGCCAATGTCGCCCGCGACGTTGGGCTGATGGAAGGCGTGAAGCCGTTCATTGCCGAAGATGAATATGGCTACATCCCGCGGGACAAGGTCGTCGTAATCTTGACCGGCAGCCAGGGTGAGCCGCGCGCAGCACTCGCAAAGCTCTCCCGCGACGAGATGCGCAATGTTGCACTGACCTCCGGCGATATCGTCGTGTTTTCCTCGCGCGCCATCCCGGGCAACGAAAAAGCCATCCAGGATATCAAGAACGGCCTGGTGGAGCAGGGGATTCATATCGTTACCGACAACGAAGCCCTGGTCCACGTTTCCGGCCACCCCCGCCGCAACGAGCTACAGAAGATGTACCAATGGACCAGGCCGAAGGTCCTCGTTCCGGTACACGGCGAGGCAGCCCATCTCGTCGCGCAAAAGGAACTCGCCGAGCAGTCCGGTATTTCGCTCGTGCCCCGCGTCAGGAACGGCAACATGCTACGTCTCGCGCCCGGACCGGTCGAGGTCATCGATGACGTGCCGCATGGTCGGATCTACAAGGACGGTTCGCTGATCGGCGATTTCGAGGAGATGGGCATCGGCGATCGCAAGAAGCTGTCCTTTGCCGGCCATGTTTCGGTTGGCGTCGTGCTCGACGGCAAGTTCGATATCATCGGAGATCCGGATGTTGTTGCCATTGGCCTGCCGATCTATGACGACGAGGGCGAGGAGATGGAAGATACGCTGTTCGACGCGGTCGTCAGCGCCGTCGAAAGCATCCCGCGCGCACGCCGCAAGGATCTGGACATGCTGCAGGAGGCGGTGCGCCGTGCAGTTCGATCCACCGCGAACAACATCTGGGGAAAGAAGCCTGTCGTTACAGTCTTCATGAACAAGGTCTGAGAATAGGCCGACAGGGAGGTGTCGATGCTCGGACGCGTCAATCACGTTGCGATTGCCGTGCCGGATCTGGCGGCGGCAACGGCTGCATATCGCGACCAGCTCGGCGCTTCGGTCTCCCAGCCCCAGCCCTTGCCGGAGCATGGCGTAACTGTCGTTTTCGTTGGCCTGCCGAACGCCAAGGTCGAACTGCTGGAGCCGCTCGGCGAGGGATCGCCGATCGCCGCCTTCCTGACAAAAAACCCCGACGGCGGCATGCATCACATCTGCTACGAGGTCGACGACATCCTCGCAGCCCGCGACCATCTGGTTGCCTCTGGGGCGAGGGTGCTTGGCAACGGCGAGCCGAAGATCGGCGCCCACGGGAAATCAGTGCTCTTCCTGCACCCCAAGGATTTCTTCGGGACGCTGATCGAACTCGAGCAACTGTGACATTAGAGCGCTATCGCACGCTTTGAACGACGGCACCTTTGGTTCTATAGATATGGCGTGAGGAAGAGCGCGCCGCCTGGCGGCCAAATGCGCATGCCTGAGGGAGCAGAAACATGATCCAACCAATTCTGTCGACGCTGGCGGTTTACTTCGTCGTCTGGTGGATCACGCTGTTCGCCATCCTGCCGATCGGCATGCGAACCCAGGAAGAAGACAACGAGGTCGTCCTCGGTACCGTCGCCAGTGCCCCGACGAAATTTCGTGCGGTGCGAGTCGTTTTGCTGACGACCCTGGTTTCGGGCGTGATCTACGGGACCTGGTTCATCTGTTCGAACTATCTTGGCATCAACATAGATTCGATCCCGGTCATCGTTCCCCGCTACCAGTGATCGCGATGAAACGGTGTGTCACGAGGCCGTCACACTTTTAGGGCAAACAACACCCGCGTCGACCTGCTCGGCAGGCGCTGCGGCCATTTTTTCGTGCGATAAAATCGCCTCATTTGTTTGAACGCGGGGGGAGTTGACGCGAAGGCAAAAAAAAACAAGGCGGTTAGCCTTGTTTTTAAGTTTCGCGTGATCCTTATCCGTTGCCGGGGCAGCGACTAGCGCGCCTAAGATCTGATCCTCCCAAGACTTGACCGCGAGAACGACAAGAATTTAACCTCCTTGCCTCTTTTGTGGGCTGAAACTAGCTCAAAGAATAAGCTTTGTCATCTGTTTTTTTGCATTTTTGCTACACTCGCGCAAAATTTTTCTGTTGACAAGTTTTTCTTATAACACCTTATAAATACGCGTATTTTTGAAGTGCGCTAAAAATTTAGCGTTCTCTTTGAAGCCATTTAGAGCCATCGCGCGATGGCTGCCGAGATGCGGGTTTCTTTCCGCCGACGAAGCAGATATGAACGCCTCCAGCATTAACTTATTGTGCGATTCCACGCCGAGAACCCGTCAAACCATCTGGAAGTTGCCATGCGTCTGTCACGTTACTTCATGCCGATCCTGAAGGAGAACCCCAAGGAAGCGGAAATCGTTTCCCACAGGCTGATGTTGCGCGCCGGCATGATACGCCAGCAATCGCAGGGGATCTATTCCTGGCTGCCGCTTGGCAAGCGCGTTCTCGACAAGGTCAACGCCATCGTCCGCGAAGAGCAGAACCGCGCCGGCGCCATCGAGTTGTCGATGCCGACGCTTCAGTCGGCCGAGCTCTGGCAGGAAAGCGGACGCTACGATGCCTACGGCAAGGAAATGCTGCGCATCAGGGACCGGCAGGACCGGCCCATGCTGTACGGCCCGACCAACGAAGAGATGGTGACGGACATCTTCCGTTCCTACGTCAAGTCCTACAAGGATCTGCCGCTCAACCTCTATCATATCCAGCTCAAGTTCCGTGACGAGATCCGTCCGCGGTTCGGCACCATGCGTTCGCGCGAATTCCTGATGAAGGATGCCTATTCCTTCGACCTCACGCGCGAGGGCGCCGAGCATTCCTACCGCAAGATGTTTGCTGCCTATCTCAGGACATTTTCGCGGCTGGGTCTGCGCGCTATCCCGATGCGCGCGGATACCGGCCCGATCGGCGGCAATCTTAGCCACGAGTTCATCATCCTGGCGGATACCGGCGAATCGGAAGTGTTCAGCCACAAGGATTTCGTCAATTTCGACATTCCTTCGGCGGATACGGATTTCGATGATGTCGCAGGGTTGCAGAGCATCTTCGACCAATGGACGTCAGTCTACGCGGCCACGTCCGAAATGCACGACGAGGCTGCCTTTAGCGCCATTCCAGAAGCTGAGCGCCTTTCAGCCCGCGGCATCGAAGTTGGCCACATCTTCTATTTCGGCGAAAAATACTCAGAGCCGATGGGCGCCAAGGTCCAGGGACCCGACGGCAAGGAGCACTTCGTTCACATGGGCTCCTATGGGATCGGCCCGACCCGGCTGGTGCCTGCCATCATCGAAGCGTCGCATGATGAAAACGGTATCATCTGGCCGGCCTCCGTGGCGCCATTCGACATTGTTGTGATCAACATGAAGTCCGGCGACGAAGCCTGTGATTCTGCCTGCGAAAAGCTTTATTCCGCGTTCATGAAGGCCGGCAAGGACGTGCTGCTCGACGACCGTGACGACCGCGCGGGAACCAAATTCGCCACGGCGGATTTGATCGGTGTGCCGGTGCAGGTCATCGTTGGTCCGCGCTCCGTCGCAAGCGGCGAAGTGGAAGTCAAGGATCGCAAGACCGGCGCGCGCGAGACAATGACGATTGAAGCGGCGGTCAACCGACTTGTTGGCTGATTGAAGGATAGACGAATGGCGGTAAGCAGCGCGGCAGTGGATCAGCAGGCAAAGACATCAGTCGCAGGTCCTGCGTCGCGTCCGTTTTCAGTCTTCGAACGGCTGGTCGCCTGGCGCTATCTGCGCGCCCGGCGCAAAGAGGCTTTCATCTCCGTCATCGCCGGCTTCTCGTTCATCGGCATCATGCTGGGTGTCGCGACCCTGATCATCGTCATGGCCGTCATGAACGGCTTCCGCACCGAGCTGATCACACGCATCCTCGGCCTCAACGGCCACATCATTGTCCAGCCGGTCGACACGCCGTTGAACGACTACGCAGCGCTTGCGCAGAAATTTGCAGCAGTCCCCGGTGTCACCATGGCGATACCGCTTGTCGAAGGTGAAACGCTTGCCTCCGGCAAGGGCGGGGCTGGAACCGGCGCCCTTGTCCGCGGCATGCGCGCCGAGGACCTGACCAAGCTCAAGACCATTTCCGGCAACATCAAATCGGGCGATCTCGTCGGCTTTGCCGCGGGCGGGGGGGTCCTCGTCGGCTCACGCATGGCGCAGCAACTGGGCCTTTCCGCCGGCGACCAGATCACCCTTATAGCGCCTGATGGTGACGTCACGCCCTTCGGCGTCAATCCACGTGTGAAATCCTATACAGTCTCGGGCATCTTCGAGATCGGCATGTCGGAATACGATGCCTCGATCATCTTCATGCCGCTCGAGGAAGCGCAGCTCTATTTCAACGCGCCCGGTATCGTGCAATCGATCGAACTGTTCATCACCAAGCCGGATGAAGTCGAGGCGTTGAGGCCGCAGGTCGAGGCGGCGGCCGGGCGGCAGGTCTTCCTGACCGACTGGCGTCAACGCAACGAGACATTCTTTTCCGCCCTTGAAGTTGAACGCAACGTGATGTTCATGATCCTGACAATGATTGTCCTGGTCGCCGCCCTGAATATCATCTCCGGCCTTATCATGCTGGTGAAGGACAAGGGCAGCGACATCGCCATCCTGCGCACCATGGGGGCGAGCTCTGGGGCGATCATGCGCATTTTCTTCATGACCGGCGCGGCGATCGGCATCGTCGGCACGCTCGGCGGCGTCCTTCTCGGCGTTGTCGTCTGCGTAAATATCGAGTCGATCCGCCAATTCTTTTCCTGGGTGTCGGGCACGATTCTGTTCGACCCTCAGCTTTATTTCCTCAGCAAGCTGCCGGCGGAAATGGACATCGGCGAGACGGTCACCGTTGTCGTCATGGCGCTCGGCCTGTCATTCCTCGCCACCATCTTTCCCGCCTGGCGCGCCTCGCGGCTCGATCCGGTGCAAGCGCTGCGCTACGAATAGGGACCCCTGTATTTCATGAAACGAAACGTCGTTCTGCAGCTTACCGGCATCGAACGCCATTACGGCCAGGGTGAAACGGTTCTCTCCATTTTGAAAGGTGCGGATTTTTCACTGCATCGTGGCGAGATCGTCGCCCTTGTAGCGCCGTCGGGCACCGGCAAATCAACGTTGCTGCACGTGGCAGGCCTGCTCGAACATCCCGATGCCGGCGATGTTACGATCAACGGCAACCCTTGCAACGGGCTCTCGGACGAACGGCGCACTGCGATCCGTCGCAACGAGATCGGGTTCGTGTACCAATTTCACCATCTCCTGCCGGAATTCTCGGCCATCGAAAATATCATGATGCCGCAATTGATCGCCGGCCTTCCCTGGAAGGAGGCGCGTCAGCGCGCGAGCCAGTTGCTGGATTACATGCGCATCGGCCATCGCGGCGAGCACCGTCCCACCGAACTTTCCGGCGGCGAACAGCAGCGTGTCGCAATCGCTCGTGCCGTCGCCAATGCGCCCTTGGTCCTTTTTGCCGACGAGCCCACCGGCAATCTCGATCCTGAAACCGCGCATTACGTTTTTGACGCACTAGAGGCGCTTGTCCGCCAATCCGGACTGGCGGCCCTGATCGCCACACACAACCACGACCTCGCAGCACGCATGGACCGTCGCGTCACTATCAGCGACGGCAAGGTGGTCGAATTTTGATAAAGGTCACGCTCAAGGTTTGATCAACCCGCCGCGGTAGTACAATTCATAAGCCTCCCGCCCGGCCACCACAATGACCTCGCGCCCGCTGAAATGGGCGCAATCGCCAATATTGCGATCGTGATAACGGGCGAGTTCATGGTCGAAATCCAGACCGCCGAGAAATCTCTTCTCTTCGACATACATATACTGCAGTGCGGCTTTGATGACTTTTCCTGCTATCGCCGCGTCGATCAGCATCGGCTCCAAAATCCGCCCGAAATAGTTCATCGCCCATACCGGCTCTTCATTAGCCCAAACCACTTCCTGGCCGGCAAAATCCGTGCCGCCGAAATAGCTGTCAAGGTAGCGCCATCCGCCGACCGCATAGCCGATGTCGTGTGAACCCTGGCGGCATGACGTCGACGGCTCGGCACCGGCGACATAGCTGTTCGACTTCGCATAGACGATGAAATCATTCAGTTCGGCCAGGCTCCACATGTTCCGCTCCGTGTCGATCCATAACGTAGAGTTGCATATCCCATCACCGCTGTAAAGAACATATAGGGAACATAGAAAAACTCGCTCCATTCGCTGGCACCGTTAACAATCGCAATAAATTCACCGAAATTGCGATTGACTCGTGAACATAAATGGAACATACAGGAAACATAACGAGCAAGGAGAGGCCTAATGACTGACTTTATCAGAGACGTCGCCGCGTTTACCTCCATCGTCATGTTTGTCGCCAGCTTTTCTATCATCGTAATGGCGATGTGATTTTCAACCGGCCGACGGCGCCGCTGCAGCTGTGATTTACGGGATAACGTCTGGACTCTGTCTTCCGCAATGCCGACAATGGGCCCGATTCATTCGGGCGTACGAGAAGGCTTATTATGGCGGAAGCAAATGGCAGTGCAGGCGTCCCTCTGGGGCCGTCGCCGGGTTTTGTGCATCTGCGAGTCCACTCCGCCTATTCCCTTCTTGAAGGCGCTTTGCCTCTCAAGAAGATCCTGGCCAAGGCAGTCGGCGACAATCAGCCGGCAATCGCCATCACCGATACGAACAATCTCTTCGTCGCGCTGGAGTTTTCTCAAAAGGCGATGGAGGAGGGCTTGCAGCCGATCATCGGCTGCCAGGTGTCGATCGATATGGAAGACGGTGGCGAAACTGAAAAGCGCAGCGGTCAGCATGCGCTTGCCAAGCTTCCGGCGATCGTACTTCTCGCCGCGTCCGATCGGGGCTACGAGCGTCTTGTCGATTTGGTCAGCCGCGCATACCTTGGCGGCGACAGCAGTCAGACAGTCCATATCAATGCGTCCTGGCTTGAGGAAATAGGCACCGAGGGCTTGATCGCTCTGACGGGGTCGGTTGGTGGTCCCGTCGACCTGGCCTTCAAAGAAGGCCATCCGGCGCTGGCACTAGCCCGAATTCTTCAGTTGAAGCGACTGTTCGGTGATCGGCTTTACGTCGAGCTTCAGCGGCACGGAACTTTCGATCGCCGGCATGAGCAGAAAATGGTGACGCTGGCTTATGAGCACGACCTGCCGTTGGTCGCGACCAACGAGGCGTTCTTTCCCACACGCGACGATTATGACGCCCATGATGCGCTGATGGCCGTCGCTCACAATGCTATCGTCTCGGACGACAGCCGTTTCCGCCTGACGCCGGACCACTATCTGAAGAGCCGGGCCGACATGGCAAAACTCTTCGCCGATCTGCCGGAGGCTCTGGCAAATACCGTCGAGATCGCCGAGCGCTGCGCTTTCGTGCTCGATACGAGAAAACCGATCCTGCCGCGTTTCACGGGCGCCACCGATGATGCCGAAGAGGCGGAGCGGGCGGAGGCGCTGGAACTGCGCAACCAGGCAGTCGAGGGCCTCGACATGCGTCTGGCCACGCTCGGCATGGCGCCGGGATATGAGGAAAAAGTTTATCGCGACCGGCTGGAATTCGAACTCAGCGTCATCGAGCGCATGAAGTTTCCGGGTTACTTCCTGATCGTTGCCGATTTCATCAAATGGGCAAAGCAGCATGACATCCCCGTTGGCCCCGGTCGCGGTTCGGGCGCGGGCTCGCTGGTCGCCTATGCATTGACCATCACCGATGTCGATCCGTTGCGTTTCTCACTTCTGTTCGAGCGCTTCCTCAATCCGGAACGCGTCTCCATGCCGGACTTCGATATCGACTTCTGCCAGGATCGCCGCGAAGAGGTGATCCGCTACGTCCAGCAGAAATACGGTCGCGAGCAGGTGGCGCAAATCATCACCTTCGGATCGCTGCAAGCTCGCGCAGCACTACGCGACGTCGGTCGTGTGCTTGAAATGCCCTACGGACAGGTCGACAGGATCTGCAAGCTGGTACCAAACAACCCGGCCAATCCGACCACATTGGCAAAGGCGATCGAAGAAGAGCCGCGTTTCCAGGAGGAGGCCGACAAGGAGCCTGTTGTCGCCCGGCTGCTCGACATCGCGCAGAAGATCGAGGGCCTCTATCGCCACGCCTCGACGCATGCAGCCGGCATCGTCATCGGCGATCGACCGCTGTCGAAGCTGGTTCCGATGTATCGCGATCCGCGCTCGGATATGCCGGTCACCCAGTTCAACATGAAGTGGGTCGAGCAGGCGGGCTTGGTCAAGTTCGACTTTCTCGGACTGAAGACGCTGACGGTTCTGAAAACGGCCGTGGATTTCGTGGCCACGCGTGGCATATCGATCAATCTGGCCACCATCCCGCTCGACGACAAGGAGACTTACGACAAGCTTTCGCGCGGCGAGACGGTCGGCGTGTTCCAGGTGGAAAGCCAGGGCATGCGTAAGGCGTTGCTCGGCATGCGGCCGGACTGCATCGAGGACATCATTGCGTTGGTGGCGCTTTATCGACCGGGTCCGATGGAAAACATTCCGGTTTACAATGCCCGCAAGCACGGTGAGGAGGAGCTGGAATCGATCCATCCGATGATCGACCATCTGCTGAAGGAAACGCAGGGCGTCATCGTCTATCAGGAACAGGTGATGCAGATCGCGCAGGTGCTTTCCGGCTATTCGCTCGGCGAGGCCGACCTTCTGCGCCGCGCCATGGGCAAGAAGATCAAGGCGGAAATGGACCAGCAGCGGGCCCGTTTCGTCGAGGGGTCGATGAGGAACGGCGTTTCGAAGCCGCAGTCGGATATGATCTTCGACCTGCTCGCAAAGTTTGCCAACTACGGCTTCAACAAGTCGCATGCAGCGGCCTACGCGATTGTCTCCTACCAGACCGCCTATATGAAGGCGCACTATCCGGTGGAGTTTCTGGCCGCCTCGATGACGCTCGATATGGCCAACACCGAAAAGGTCAACGACTTCCGCCAGGATGCCAAGCGCCTCGGCATCGAGGTGGTGGCGCCATCGGTGCAGACCTCCTTCCGTCATTTCCAGACGGGAGACAACCGCATCTATTATGCGCTGGCCGCGATCAAGGGTGTCGGAGAATCGGCGGTCGACCATATCGTCGAGGTGCGTGGCGATACGCCGTTTGCCAGCCTCGAGGACTTCTGCCTGCGCATCGATCCGAAGCAGATCAATCGCCGGGTGCTGGAAAGCCTGCTTTTCGCCGGAGCGTTCGATTGTTTCGGCATCGACCGCGCGCAGGTCATCGGCGGATTGGACCGGGTTATCGGCTACGCGCAACTCGCGCAGGAAAACAAGCGCAGCGGCCAGTCCGATATGTTCGGCAGTGGCTCAGGCTCAGGCCCGGAGCGGATCTCCTTCCCGCCCTTCACGCCCTGGCTTGCCTCGGAGCGCCTGTTGCGGGAATTTCAGGTGCTGGGCTTCTACCTCACCGCCCACCCACTGGATGCCTACAACGCGGTCCTTACGAAGTTGCGCGTCCAGACCTTCGCCGATTTCTCGGCAGCGGTGAAGCAGGGCGCCGGCAATGCGCGGCTTGCCGGAACCGTCATCTCTAAGCAGGAGCGCAAGACGCGGACCGGCAACAAGATGGGCATCTTCGTCTTTTCAGATTCGTCGGGCCAATTCGAGGCTGTCATGTTCTCGGAGATGCTGGCGCAGTATCGCGACGTGCTGGAGGCCGGCAAATCCTTCGTCATCACGGCGGCTGCTGAAGAGCGTCCGGAGGGCATCAGCCTCAGGCTGCAGACGGTCCAGTCGCTGGAAGAGAAATCACTGCAGATGCAGAAGGCGTTGCGCGTCTATATCAGGGACTCCGGACCTTTGAAGATGGTCTCGGCCCATTTGAATGCCAAGGGCGACGGCCTCGTCTCCTTCATCGTCATCAAGGAAGAGGGCAAGCGGGAGGTCGAGGTCGAACTGCCGAACAAATACCGCATCACACCGGAGATAGCCGCAGCACTCCGCTCCGCGCCGGGTGTTATCGACGTGGAACTGGTATGAGGGGCTGACGTACTCAGCCCCTGTTCGAAGAACCGCCGTTCTTGGTGATAGTGATGAAATCGGTGCCGTCGCCGGTCTCGGGGCCGACGCCGGTATCGGAGATGGTCAGCGAAGATCCGGCGGTCAACATATCCTCGATTTTTCGGCGCGCATCGTCGGGAATGGTGATCCGGTCGAGAGCATGGCCGGCGGCATTGAGCGAACCCGATTGTTCCTCGCTGGTAATACCGAGCCGCTTCATGGCGTCTCGCGACAGGTTGTTTTCCAATGTCACGCCATACCACTCGGCCTTGCCGTCGATCTTGTCGACGTCATGAGCGGTGAAGAAATGCGTGCCGAGCGCCTCTTCGGGATCGGCGATGGCGGCGGGCGCCTCGAACACCGGCTTGAAGGCCTGGCGCACCATCACCTCGCCGTTCGGCGGTTCGCCCTTACCGGCGATGGCGTAGACTGCTTTCATCAGTTCGGCGCTCACCAGCCCGCCGGTTGTCGTGACATTGTGGGCCTTCTTGAAATCCTGGATTGCCTGCACCGTCGTCGGTCCCAGCATCCCGTCAGGCGCGCCAGCATCGTAGCCCATGCCGGTCAGCAGAGCTTGAAGATCGCGGACATTCCCACGCAGGTCCCGTCGCGTGATCAGGATCCGCAATGGCGCCTGGTCGGCAAGTGCGAGCCGGGGGGCAGCGGGAGGAACTGGCAGAGAGGCCGTATCGTTCGTCGCCACCTGGATCGGTTCGCTCTTTGGGAGGAAGGCGGCGTTGGTCGGCCGCAGTTGCAGATCGGAAAACAACGGCAGGTCCAGTGCGGGAGCGGATGGCTGAAACAGCGTTGCGTGCTCGATCGGTTGCGGAACGAGCGGCTGGTTGGTGATGACCACGTGCACTCCGGGAGCCGTCATCTGATAGAGCTTCTGGGCAAAGGATTTCGGCATGCGCACGCAGCCGTGCGAGGCCGGATATCCCGGCACATACCCCGATTCATGCAGCGCGATACCGGACCAGGTCAGCCGCTGCATGAAGGGCATGGGCGAATTCGAGTAGATATTCGAAGCATGGTAGCGCTCCTTCTCCAGTATGGAGAAGATGCCGTTCGGCGTCGAGTGACCCTGTTTTCCTGTCGAGACTTTCGACGTCGCCACGACCTGATCGCCGTCATAGACGGCAAGTGACTGCCTGTCCGTTGAAACAACGATCTGCAGAGTGCGCGCATCCGCTGCAAACGCGGGAGGGGTAAGGGCGGTGGCCGAGAGCAGGCCGATCCCCAGGAAAAGACGCAACATGTTGACATACCAAAACGCAATACTCGTGGTGATGACGTTAGACAGGGAAGTTTAAGGAAGGCTTGAAGAAAGGCGCCACGCCGCGCCTGTATTTTGTCGGGGATTTCCCTGGCCAGGCAGTCCGACGTCGAGCATGCTCGATTGCAGCACAATGTCTTTTATGTAATGCTAATATATAGATGGCTAACAACGGCGGTCGGCATGCATGTTAACGTGATCGATACATTGGATGATCTGATTGCGCTCAGGCGCAATTGGGATCATGTCTACGAGGCGGATCCCGAGGCGAATTATTTTCTCTCCTGGAGCTGGATTTCGACTTGGTTCAAGTCGCGTTCCGCTCCTTGGTTCGTTCTTGCGGCAAAGCTGGAACCCGAAGATGCCTCCTATGTCGGTTTCTTTCCCTTGCAGCTCGGAGCGGGGCTCGAGAAGGGCCGGGGCTTTCACAATACGCTGGCGATGGGCGGCTCCTATTTCGCGACTTACACCGGCGTTCTCTGCAATCCCGAGAGCGTCGACAATGTGATGGCTGCGTTTGCCGACCGCATTAGGGCCTTTCGGTGGACCAGCCTCAATCTCGACGACATCTTCATCTCGCCGGATCGACTGCGGCCGTTTCTCGAAGCTTTTCCGGCTCCTGAATTCGCAACCGCCAAGGTGGCGCGCCCACCCCATGTGACGGAGGATGGCCAAAGTATCGACCATGACGTCTATATCTATATCGATCTGCCGGATGACTTCGAGAGCTTCCTGAATGTGAATCTCGGCCCCAAGACCCGCAGAAATGCCCGGCGCGCGCTGCGGGCGCTGGAAACATCCGAGGACTTGCGCATCGTGCCCGCCACCGCGGAGACGATCGAAAGGGACCTGGAGCTCTTTTATGGCTTCTGGAAAACGCAGTGGGCGCCGACCAATCCGCGCTACGCCGCCTATATTCTCGATTGCTGCCGGACCATGTTCCTCGACTGTTTTCGCGACGGCTCGCTCTTTTTGCCGGTGCTTTGGCAGGGCGATAGAGCCATTGGCGTTCAGGTCAATTTTCTCGATCCGGCGAAAAGGCGCTTCATCAACTTTCTCACCAGCCGTGATTTGACGGTCCATCATCCGGGGCCGAGCTTCTTGCTCCATTGCTATTGCATCCGATGGGCGATCGAAAATGGCTACGCCATCTACGACCTCGGAACAGGCGACTACGCCTACAAATATATGTTCGGTTCGGAAGAGCACATCGTCGAGAAACTGCGGATCACCACCCGGACAGGCAGGAACAATGGCGAGCGGCTCGATCCACGCAGCTTGCCAATGGTTTTCAACGCGGCAAAGCAGCTTCACGCCTCGGGCGACCTGGCAGACGCCGCGATTGGCTGCCGTCAAATCCTCGCGGCTGATCCCATGCATGCCGCCGCCAAGGCGCTCTACAACGAGATTATAGCCAGGCAGAATGCAGATCGCGAGGCAGGGCCCGAAGGCGCCACCGTCGCCACGGCATTCGCCAATCATCGCGCCGGCGATCTGCAGGAGGCGGAAAAGGGCTATCGGGCCGTACTGGCTGTCGATCCAGTCGATTTCGATGCTGCCCATCAACTCGGCGTCCTGCTTCTGCAGCGTCGCGATCCGAAGGCTGCGGAGATGGAAATACGCAGGGCGCTCGAGATCCGCCCCGATGCGGCATCGGCCCACTGCAACCATGGCAATGTCCTGGCAATTACCGGCGACTTCGAGGGCGCAATCGTCAGCTATGACAGGGCGATCGAACTTGAGCCCCGGCACGCGATCGCCTTCAACAATCGCGCCAACGCGCTTCGGCGCGTCGGGCGCTTTGACGATTCGCTGGCGAGCTATGAAGCAGCGCTGACCCTGCAGCCGGAATATCGCCAGGCAAGCGACAATCGCGCCGCCCTGATCCGGGAACTCGAGGGCAAGGCCCTGTCGGAGGTCTGATCGATCAGCTATCGCGCTTGCCGCTGCCGAAGGTATAGCCGGTCTCGACGGTCTTGTTGCCGAACTTCTCACGCAGCTTATCCATCGCCGCTTCCACAGCCGCGCGTCGGGTCGCCTTTTCGTCGATGAGATCGGGCGGATCGGCGCGAGCATCGTCGCAAAGATCGGTAACGCCAATCCCGATCAGCCGGAATTTGGTGCCGTTGGTCTCGCCTTCGAGTAGCCGCAGACCGGTCCGGAATATCCGGTCCGCAAGCTGCGTCGGATCTTCCAGTCGTCGATTGCGCGTCCGGCCCTTGAAGTCCGAGGTCTTCAGCTTCAGCACCACGGTCTGGCCCGCGATGCCGCTCTTCTTCAGCCGCCGTGATACTTTTTCGGAAAGACCGCGCAGGATCGGGACCAGATCGTCATACTTCGAGATGTCCTCGAAAAATGTCGTCTCGGCCGAAACGCTCTTGGCCGGATCGTTGAGGTGCACATCGCGATCGTCGATGCCACGGGCGAGCCGATAGAGCCGCTGGCCCATTGAGCCGTAGCGGCGCATCAGGTCGCCTTCGTCCATGGTCTGCAGCTGGCCGATGGTGCGGATGCCGTCGCTCTCCAGCGTCGCCGCAAACGCCTTGCCGACGCCCCATATGGTCGTCACCGATCGTGGTGCCAGGAAGGAGACGGCTTCTTCGCGGCCGATGACCGAAAAGCCGCGCGGCTTGTTGAGGTCTGACGCGACCTTGGCAAGGAACTTGCAATAGGACAGGCCGACCGAGACCGTGATGCCGATTTCGCTTTCGACGCGCCTGGCGAATTTCGCAAGGGTACGGGCAGGGCGGTCCTGATGCAGGCGTTGGGTGCCGGCGAGTTCCAGAAACGCTTCATCGATCGAGAGCGGTTGCACCAGCGGCGTCAACTCCTGCATCAGCGCACGCACCTCGCGCCCGACACGGCTGTATTTCTCCATATCAGGGCTTATTACGATCGCCTGCGGACAGGCCTCCAGCGCCTTGAACATCGGCATGGCCGAGCGGACGCCGTGAATGCGGGCAATATAGCATGCCGTGGAGACTACGCCCCGCTTGCCACCGCCGATGATCACTGGCTTGTCGGCCAGCTCCGGGTTGTCGCGCTTCTCGACAGCCGCGTAAAAGGCGTCGCAGTCGATGTGGGCCAGCGTCAAATCGTTGAGTTCACGATGATAGACCAGCCGAGGGCTGCCGCAGGCACGGCAACGCTGCCGAACCGCCTGCTGCTCGCTCAGGCAATCGCGACAGAAGCCGGGAGTTTTGTCACTTTCCGTAGTCATGTGATGAGAACAAACATTGAACATTGCAACTTTATGCCCTATGCCTGTGGTTCTCAAGGTGCGAACGGGAGTTTGGTGTGGAGGAATTCGGAACGCTACCGCTGACGCCGGATCGCTGGGACGATTTCGAAACGCTCTTTGGTCCGAGCGGCGCGTGTTATGGCTGCTGGTGCACCCATTTTCGCATTCCCACCGCCGAACGAAAACTCATGGATGGAGACGCGAAGAAGCAGTTCATGAAGAGCCGCGTCATGGCAGGCCCCGCACCCGGGGTTCTTGGCTATATCGGCAAGCGTCCCGTCGCCTGGGTCCAGGTCGGCGCGCGTTCGGAACTGCCCAAATGGAATTCGCTGAACACCGTCTCCAGGCCGCTGGACTCAGCGGATGCAGACGACCCGGCTGTCTGGGCCATCAGCTGTTTTTTCATGAATGCCCGCGACCGTGGAAATGGATACAGTCACCGCATGCTCTCGGCCGCGGTCGAATTCGCTCGGTCGTCCGGCGCCCGCATTGTCGAGGGGTGTCCGATCGAGCGAACGAAGCAGTCGAAATCGGTCGGCCTCTATGTCGGGTCCGTCAGAATTTTTGAGGCGGCGGGATTTTCCGAAGTGGCAAAGCGGAAGGACGGCCGGCCCCTGATGCGGCTCGACCTTTGAGCGCGACCTCAAGATGTTTCAGCGCCGGACGTGCGCGCGGATCAGTTCGGCCGCTTCATTCCAGCTCGCAGCACTCAGGACGCCTTCCGAAGGAGCAGGCGCAAAGGCTCGGAAATCCGCATTTGCCATCATGGTGATGAGCAGGCATTCGGGAACATACTCTCGCACTGAATGGAGATTTCGCGCGATATCATCGATGAAGATGACAGGAAGTGCCCTGGCGCCATGCAGTTGCGCCACGACGGGCCCCTTCGGCTGCACGGTTGCGATCATCGGAAAGCCAAGCTCGAACCGATCGAGCAATGCGCGGCGGACGGGTTGGTGGCGGGGTGGCATCGCGGTCAGAAAGACGATGTCGACGTCGTCGGAAAGCGCGGCGAGCGTTTCGACCGCGCCGGAGGCGGGTATCTGCCACTGGTCTTGCGTGGTGAAGAAACTCTCCTGAAAATCCGAAATAACGGTGTCATCAGGCTCCGTTCCGTCCAGAAGCGAAACAATATTGCCATGCAATCGAAATGAACGCGGAAGAAGATCGTAGTTATTGGCGCGAAGAAACGTGGTAAAAGGAGAAATGAACTCGAGAACGACTTCATCGATGTCGCAGACGACAAGCGGCCTGTCGCGTAGCCGGACATGATCGATGTCCAGAAGATCGGTCACAATCAATACTCCCCGGAGGAAAGACCGGGGGGCGAGAAGTGTGCCGAGGCTGCGGCAACCGCTTCAGGCGGCGTTCCCGAAGCCTCACAAAATGCCATCAACGTCGGCTCGTGGTTCATCAGAAAGTCCAGCATTCCCGCGAGAAAGCCGGGATCGTTGACAGCGCCGCGGACCTGCGCCGGCTCGATACCGGTCAACGCCAGGAAACGACCGAACATATCGGGCTCGTTCGCCAGCCAGGCGAGGACGGCAACGGCTGTCTCCTGCGGGTCCGTGGAAGATATCTTGGACTTCTTGAAGTTGCTTTGCATTTCGGACGGTGAATTACCTATTTCTCAACCAAATGCCGATAGCATCGGGCTCTCGGATTTATGGAATCGGTGTCTTCGCGACCTTATATTTTCGGTTGGCGGATTCAAGGCCGGTCATAAGGACAGCATATCATGCCCAAACAAGTGATGATCGTGGAAGACAACGAGCTTAACATGAAGCTCTTTCGCGATCTGATCGAAGCGTCCGGTTACACGACGATCCAGACCCGTAATGGCATGGAAGCGCTCGAACTGGCCCGCAAGCACCGACCTGATCTAATCCTGATGGACATCCAACTCCCGGAAGTTTCGGGCCTTGAAGTCACGAAATGGCTGAAGGAGGATGACGACCTGCACGTTATTCCGGTCATCGCCGTGACGGCCTTCGCCATGAAGGGCGATGAGGAACGGATCCGCCAGGGCGGGTGCGAGGCCTATGTCTCCAAACCAATTTCGGTTCCGAAATTCATTGAAACGATCAAGACCTATTTGGGCGACGCCTGAGCGTTGGAAAAGGACTTATGACCGCGCGAATTCTTGTGGTTGACGACATTCCTGCCAACGTGAAGCTGCTCGAGGCTCGGCTGGTCGCCGAGTATTTCGAAGTGCTGACCGCCGACAATGGGCCGGATGCCCTCGCCATCTGCGAGCGCACTCAGGTCGATCTGATCCTTCTTGACATCATGATGCCCGGCATGGACGGCTTCGAGGTCTGCGAGCGAATAAAGGCCAACCCGCGCATCGCGCATATTCCCGTTGTCATGGTCACCGCCCTTGATCAGTCCGCCGATCGCGTCCGCGGTCTCAAGGCGGGTGCGGACGACTTCCTCACCAAACCCGTCAACGATCTTCAGCTGATCTCGCGCGTAAAGAGCCTGCTGCGCCTGAAGACGCTAAGTGATGAATTGCGGACGCGCGCCGAGACCGCGCGCAATATCGGCATTGAGGATGTGCTGCGTCTGGGCGAGGGGCGCCTGGAGGAGGGCGCACATGTGCTGCTCGTCGACGGGCGCGCGAATTCTCAGGAACGGATCATCAGGGCATTGAAGCCCATTGCCGAGGTCACGGCCATGTCGGATCCGCAGGCGGCGTTGTTCGAAGCGGCTGAGAGCGCTTTCGAGCTCGTCATCGTCAATTCGAATTTCGAGGACTACGATCCATTGCGCCTGTGCTCGCAGCTCCGCTCGCTGGAGCGGACGCGGTTCCTGCCGGTTCTCCTGATCACCGAGCAGGGCGCCGACGAGATGACCGTCCGAGCGCTGGAGCTTGGCGTCAACGATTATATCGTTCGCCCGATCGACGGCAATGAGCTCGTCGCTCGTTGCCTGACGCAGATCCGCCGCAAGCGTTATAATGACCGTCTGCGGGCCAGCGTCCAGCATACGATCGAGCTCGCCGTTACCGATGCGTTGACCGGCCTCAACAATCGCCGCTATCTCGACAATCATCTGTCTGTATTGTTCAAGCGCTCTATGGTCCGTGGTCGTCCGCTCTCTGTGCTGATCACCGATATCGATCGCTTCAAGACCGTGAACGACACCTACGGACATGATGCGGGCGACCAGGTGCTGAAGGAGTTCGCGTCCCGCATTCGCTCGACGGTCCGGGGTGCCGATCTGGCCTGCCGCTATGGCGGGGAGGAATTCGTGGTTGTGATGCCGGATACGCCGGCGGACGTTGCCGCCGCCATCGCCGAACGATTGCGCGCGGCAGTTGAGAGCATGCCGTTCACTCTACGAGATACCGGGCATGCTCTGAATGTGACGGCCTCATTCGGCATATCGTCGAGAATCGATGCGGTGGAGACGGCGGACCAGCTCATCAAGCAGGCCGACCTGGCGCTCTACGCTGCGAAAAACAGTGGTCGCAATCGGGTCGTCGCTGCAGCCGCCTAGCGCGATCGATCGGGCCGCACGGTGGTTTCGGATGAAATTCCGACCGATTTTGGTAGTTGTTGCAAAACTTTAATCTACCTATTTCGGTCGTCAGCAAACGCCGCGCCCTTAGCGGCGGCAACACAATATCGGTGATCGAAAACCAGAATAATCCGCATTCCCTCGCGTCATGAAATTTTTGGTGACCGTTTTCTGCGGTCAATACTTAGAGGTGCAGACGGTTGCGCCAAGTAATACAGAGATTGTTATGGACTATTGGCAAGAAGACTAAAGTTTTCAAAAAAAGATAGAAAAAACTAACTGTATATCGGTAGATATATTTCAGAATTTCTCCACTATTCTTGTTGTTTTCGACCTGAAATTGTGATTATTTGCTAATATTCACCTGTGCCAGAGCGGGAATCTTAACCATAGAACGACGCAACCTCGTCCTGACGTTAAGAATCTGTTGATTTTAATTGGCTTTCGGTCAAATTTATAACCATATGAGGACAAGCCCGTAAGAAGGGCAAAGATACCCCATGATGCTCAGGTCCGCCGCATCTCCTGGGTCGTGGGGTCGGCCGGCTAGTAAGCATATCTACGCGGTTCCTCGTGCCGCTTGCAAACTAGTCGGCCCCCAATTGAAAACGCCGCCTTCCCCAGGGGAGCGCGGCGTTTTTCGTTGCATGACGTTGGGGTATCTCGACGCTGCATTCGCACGCCTGAAGGGCGGCTCGAGGCTCATGGTCTGCAAGGCGGCGGAAACGAAAAAGGCGCGATCCTTGCGGACGCGCCCTTTAAAACCGAGACAACCAAGATTTTACTTGATCTTGGTTTCCTTGAACTCGACATGCTTGCGTGCAATCGGGTCATACTTCGTCTTTGTCATCTTGTCGGTCATCGTACGGCTGTTCTTCGTCGTGACGTAGAAGGAACCGGTGTCGGCTGTCGACAGCAGCTTGATCTTGATTGTTGTAGCCTTGGCCATGGTCGTCCTGCCTTTAAGTGAAATGATTCCATGGACGACCGATCCGGGTCCACGGCTAATTCTGGCGCGAAATTACAAATCGCGCCCCAAAAGTCAACCCCTGTTCCCCATGAACATCAGTCGGATCGCGGAAAGGATGACATAAAGCCCGAAGAAACCGGCGATACACCATGCAAATCCGTTTGCCCCTGAGATGTCGATGGCGGTGCCGATCGCTTGCGGCCCGGCAACAGTGCCGACTGCGTAGCAGAAGACGAAGGCGGCATTTGCGGCTGCCAGATCGGGACCTGTCAGGCGCGATCCGAGGTGACTGAGCCCAACGGTATAGAGGCCTGAAACGCAGCCGCCCCAGAAGAGCAGTACGGCTGCCATCAACAGCCAGTTTGTCGCGAGGAACGGCAATAGGAGCGCACCGACCAGCCCCATGCAGGCCATTGCCGTCAAGAGCGGACGCTTGTCGGAAAGCCGGTCGGAGAGCAGCCCGAGGGGAATCTGGAACACGACATTGCCTACGCCCATCATCGTCAACAGCAGCGCCGCCTGCGACTCGCCGAATCCCGAGCGCGTGGCGTAGATCGGGAAGAGCGCCAGACCGCCGGCCTCGACAGCACCAAAAACGAAGACTGCGGCGGTCGCTGTCGGCACAAGGAAGACGTAGCGCATGAAATGCAGCTCCGGCTTTTCTCCAAGCACCGGACTTTCGTTCCTGGCGATGAAGATGGGAATGGCAGCGACGAGGATGGCGCAGGAGCCGATCGCAAAGGGCAGGAGGCCTTCGCTGCCGACAAGGGAAAAGATAAGCGGTCCGGCGGCAAAGCCGAGTGACAGAACGGTGGCGTAGAGCCCGAGGACGAACCCTCGCTTGGTCGGCGGCGAAGCTGCGTTGATCCAGAATTCAGACAGGATGAAGAGCGTCGTCGTCGCGCCGTGAAAGACCAGGCGCAATGGGAACCAGAGCCAGAAATCTTCGGCGTAGTAAAAGCCGAGGGCGCTGATGGCTGAAAGCACGACCGCCCACAGCATGGTCTGTGCGACGCCGAATCGGTGCGCCAGCCGCGTGGTGATCGGCGCGGCGATCATTGCGGCGACACCTGCCATGGCGGTGTTGAGGCCGATCAGGGTGGAAGGTATGCCACGTTTTTCAAGGATGATGCTGAGGAGGGGAAGGCCGAGGCCTATTGCGATGCCGACGGAAGAGATCGACGAGATGGCGGCGAAAAGCGATGGCCAATGAATTTCTTCGACATGGCCGACTTTGCCGTTCGTCGGTTCAGACATGAATTGATCCTTAGAGCATGTGGCGGACGGGCAGTCCGCGGCGCAAGAAATAGAAAGGCACGGCACGGCCAAATCCAAGTGACGGACCGGCCTTCATCAGCTCGATTACATCGCCCAAAACCATCTTTGTAATGTCCGGCATGTTCAGACAAGAAATGTCTCCGATGTCAAGCCATTGCAGATCAAGCAACTCTCGCGAATCGCGAATGTGCGATGGATCGATGCCGGCTTCGTCGGTGAAGGTCAGGAAGAAACGCGTATCGTAGCGACGGGGAAATCCGGGCGGTGTGATCGCGCGCGCGACGTATCGCAGGCTGGCGAGTTCGGCGGCTCCGGAAGTATCGCCTGTTGATGATTGCTGTCCGCCGAACTGCAGTCCCGTCTCTTCCGCCAGTTCCCGGATTGCTGCAAGCGCCAGTGCCCGGGCACCGCGAACCGTCATCGGCCGCCGGTTTGAGGCAAGGAGCTTCTCCGTGACCAGCGGGTGCAGGTCGCTTGCGAAGGGGCGCCTGAAATCGCCGGCGTCCCTGCGTCCGCCGGGAAAGACGTAGAGACCGGGCATGAACGCATGTGCTGCAGCGCGTCGGCCGAGGAGGACGCGAGTGTCTCCGCGTGACCGGTCTATCAGGATCAGGGTCGCCGCATCCTTCGGTCTCGCGACCGGTCCGCCAAGCGCTGCCTCTGGCGATCCGCTCACGGTTCGCCGCTTCCATCGTCGAATTCATCCGGCTTGTCGTCGTGACCGCCAAAGCCGTGCATCCTCAGCGCCCATTGAAGCCCGATGACGCCCCCCTTGATCGGCTGGATAATCAGGAGTGCAGTCAGGATCGTAATCGGCGCCCAGATCGCAAGAGTGAGCCACATGGGCAGATGGTGCAGCGTGTCGGTCAGCATATAGCCGCCGACGACCACGTGACCGAGAACGAGGATGACCAGATAGGGAGGAAGGTCGTCGGAGCGCTGGTGAAATATCTCCTCGTTGCAGACGGGACAGTGTTCCACCGGCTTCAGGAAGGCACGGAAAAGTCTGCCGTCGCCACAGTTGGGGCATCGGCCCAGCATGCCACGCATGATCGAGCGGCCGAGCGGGCGCTCGGCTTCGCTGGGTTTGCCGTACCGAGCAATCGTCGGATCGGACTGGCCGTTCATTGTCATTCTGTCCTCCTGCCGCCGCCAGCAGTGGCTATTTATCTGCGGCCGCGCGGTGGCCTCGTACCGGCTTTCCGGTGGGCCGGGCCTGCGTTGCGGCGCCCCGATTTGTGAAACGAGCGCATGGCGGTTGGCATTTCGCGTCCTTCGCTCAACATCTCGAACCGCAGCGCTCCGGCAAGCGGGATCGCCTCCGCCAGCTTGACGCGGACGCTGTCGCCGAGGCGATAGCCGAGACCGGTTTTTTCACCTGTCAACGCCTGATGGGCCTCGTCATAGATGAAGTAGTCGTTGCCAAGCGTAGATATAGGAACGAAACCATCGGCCCCATAGTCCGGAAGGGCAATAAAAAGCCCCGCTTTGGTGACGCCGCCGACACGGCCGTCGAATTCTTCCCCGACACGGCTGCTCAGATGATGCGCAATCAGCCGATCGACCGTCTCGCGCTCGGCGGCCATGGCGCGGCGTTCGAAGGTGGAGATTTCAGCGGCGATGTCGTCGAGAGCCGCTTCCTCTTCCGGCGTGATGCCGCCTTCGCCGAGCCCGAGCGAGCCGACGAGGGCGCGATGGACGATCAAGTCGGCATAGCGGCGGATCGGCGAGGTGAAATGTGCATATTTCATCAGATTGAGGCCGAAATGCCCGATATTCTCGGGGCTGTAGATCGCCTGGCTCTGTGATCTCAGAACCATTTCACTCACCATCGTCTGATGCGCCGTGCCTTCCGCTTTCGCCAGGATGCCGTTGAAGTTGTTGGCCCGCATGTTGCCGCCCTTGACAAGCGAGATGCCAAGCGTGGCCAGAAACTCACGCAGGATCTCCTGCTTGGCAAGCGTCGGGCCGTCGTGGATGCGATAGATCAGCGACTGGCGCTTCTTTTCCAGCGTCTCGGCGGCGGCGACGTTGGCCTGGATCATCATTTCTTCGATGAGCTTGTGCGCGTCAAGCCGCGGCGGCACGACGACACGGTCGACCGTGCCGTCCGGCTTCAGCAGGATCTTGCGCTCCGGCATGTCGAGCTCGAGCGGTTGGCGACGATCGCGACCGCGCTTCATGACGTCGAACGCATGGTAGAGCGGCTTCAGGATCGGCTCGAGCAAGGTGCCGGTCTTGTCGTCGGGGTTGCCGTCGATTGCCGACTGCGCCTGCTGGTAGGAGAGTTTTGCAGCGCTCTTCATCATGATGCGGTGGAAGGTGTGGCCGATCTTGCGTCCATCCTTCGAAAAGACCATCCGCACCGCTAGCGCCGGACGGTCGACGCCTTCCTTCAACGAACACAGATCGTTCGAAATGCGCTCCGGCAGCATCGGTACGACGCGATCCGGGAAATAGACTGAATTGCCGCGCTTCAACGCCTCGCGATCGAGGGCCGAACCGGACCGGACATACCAGGAAACGTCGGCGATCGCGACCGTGACGATGATGCCTTCCTCGTTGTCGGGCGAGGGGTCCATTTCGGCGTAAACCGCGTCGTCATGGTCCTTGGCATCAGGCGGATCGATGGTGATCAGCGGCAGGCTGCGCCAGTCTTCGCGGCGCGACATGGTCGCCGGCTCGGCGGCTTCGGCGGCGTCGATGACGGGCAGGGGGAAGATGTTTGGAATGCCATGGGCGTGGATGGCGATCATCGAAATCGCCTTCTCCGAGCCAGTCGAGCCGACAATGGTCAGAACCTTGGCACGCGGCAGGCCGAAACGGCCAAGCCGCGCCACCTCGACTTCAATCAGGTCCCCATCCTTGGCGCCGCCGACATCATCGGGATCGATGACCATCTCCTCGCCGCGCCGCTCGACCGGCATAAGCCTGCCGCCACCGCCCGGCGTTTCGCGAAAGACGCCGAGCGTCGCGGTGCCTCGCTTGTCGAGAACCTTGATGATCCGCGCGGTATAGGCAGGCCCGCCATGATGCGAGGCCGCAAAGATCTTCGCGAGAATGCGGTCGCCAAGCCCGGCGACAGGAGCCTTGCCCTTGCCGTTGCGGCCGGCAGGGGAGGACGATTGCCGGATGGTGACAGCCGGTGCTACTCCGGCATCCTCAGGCCATTCGGCCGGTCGGCCGATCAGTTCGCCGTCCTTGTCGCGGGTCGTGATGTCGAGCACCGTCACCGGAGGCAGCGCACCGGGCCGGATGAGCGACTTGCGGCTCTTCTGCAGCATGCCCTCTTCCTCGAGGTCGCGCAGAAGGTCCTTGAGCTCGACGCGTTGCTCGCCTTTCAGCCCGAACGCCTTGGCAATCTCGCGCTTCGAGGCCTGCTGTGGATGGTCGGCAATGAAGCGCAAGATGACGTCGCGCGGCGGCAGCACACCGTGAATGATATTCAGCGGCTCCGCGGCCGGCGCATTGGTGGTCGCGCGAACATGTTTGCCCGCGCGTTGGCCGGTTGAAGGAAATCTGCCGCGCGGTTCTCTGGTCACTATGCGCTCTTCTTCGCTGTCTTGGCGGCTGGCTTCTTTGCAGTCGTCGCCTTCGGTTTTGCCGTGGCTTTGGTTGCCTTGCTTGTCGCGGCTGCCAGCTTGGCTTTGGCAGGAGCTTTCGCCTTCGCCTTGGTTTTCGTGCCGCCCGGCTTGCCACTCTTTTCGACGATGAGGGCGAGTGCCTCCTCGACCGTCACGCTCTGCGGGTCCTTGCCCTTCGGAAGCGTTGCATTGACCTTGGCCCAGTTGACGTATGGTCCGTATTTGCCATCGCGGACGGTAATCTTGCCGCCATCGGGGTGGTCGCCGAGCTCCTTCAGCGCTGCCGGCGTGCCGCGCCCGCCGCCGGGGCCTTTGGCCTGCTTCTCCGCAAGAACGGTGACGGCGCGATTGAGCCCGACGGTAAAGACGTCTTCGACGGTTTCGAGATTGGCGTAGCCGCCGTCATGCAGCAGGAATGGCCCGTAGCGACCGATGCCGGATGAGATCATCTTGCCGCTTTCGGGGTGCTTACCGATGTCGCGAGGCAGCGCGATCAAGGCCATTGCCTTCTCGTAGTCGATCTCCTCCGGCTTCCAGCCCTTCGGCAGCGAGGAACGCTTGGCCTCCTTGCCATCGCCACGCTGGATATAGGGCCCGAAGCGGCCGCTGCGCAGCGTCAATTCTTCGCCGGTGACAGGATCCTTGCCGAGGTTCTTCGGCTCGTTGGCCCCCGACGCGTCCGCCTCCGCACCGCCCTCGGACGAAAGCTGGCGTGTGTAGTTGCAGTCCGGATAGTTCGAGCAGCCGACGAAGGCGCCGTACTTGCCGAGCTTCAATGACAGATTGCCGGTGCCGCAGACCTGACAGATACGCGGATCGCTGCCGTCTTCGCGCTTGGGGAATACGAGCGGCGCCAGCGTCTCGTTCAGCGCGTCCAGCACGTTGGTGACGCGCAGTTCCTTGGTGTCTTCGATCTGGGCGAAGAAGGCGGTCCAGAATTCGCGAAGCACATCCTTCCAGTTCAGTTCGCCGGCCGAGATGCGATCGAGCTTCTCTTCGAGATCGGCCGTGAAATCATATTCGACGTAGCGCGTGAAGAAGCTCTCGAGGAATGCCGTGACCAGCCGACCCTTTGAATGCGGCACCAGCTTGCGCTTGTCGATCGTCACATAGTCCCGGTCGCGCAGCGTCGCCAGCGTCGCGGCATAGGTCGAGGGCCGCCCGATGCCGAGCTCTTCCATCTTCTTGATCAGCGTCGCTTCCGAATAGCGCGGCGGCGGCTCGGTAAAATGCTGGGTCGAATTGATCTTTTGCTTCGCCAGGTTTTCGCGGGCGTTGATCTCCGGCAGCCGACCGTCCTCGTCGCCATCATCGCTCTGCTCGCCGTCTTCCTTCTGGTCGGTGTAGGCCGCAATGAAGCCATCGAAACGGATCACCGAGCCAACGGCGCGAAGTCCGGCTTTCTCACCATTATTATCGGCAAGTATCTCCACGGTCGTCCGCTCGATCTCCGCCGACGCCATCTGGCTGGCGATGCCGCGTTTCCAGATAAGGTCGTAGAGGCGGCTCTGATCGGCGTCGAGATAGTCGCGGACCTTGTCCGGCGAGCGATTGAAATCAGTCGGTCGAATAGCCTCGTGCGCCTCCTGGGCGTTCTTTGCCTTGGTGGCATAGAAGCGGGCCTTCTCAGGCAGATAGCGCTTGCCGAACTGGTCGACGATCGCGTCGCGGGCAGCGTCGATGGCCTCCGGCGCCATTTGTACGCCGTCGGTACGCATATAGGTAATGAGACCGACCGTCTCGCCGCCTATGTCGAAGCCTTCGTAGAGCCTCTGCGCCACCTGCATGGTGCGGGATGCCGAAAAGCCGAGTTTCGACGAGGCTGCCTGCTGTAGTGTGGAAGTTGTGAAGGGAGGACCGGGATTGCGCTTGACCGGCTTTGCCTCGACCGTATCAACGACATAGCTTGCACCCTCAAGCAGCGCCTTCAATTTGGCTGCGTCTTCGCCGTTGCCGATCGAACGCGCCTGCAATCGCTTGCCATTGGCCACAACCAGGCGTGCTTCAAACTCGTCACCCCTCGGTGTCTTCAGCAAAGCCGAAAGGTTCCAGTATTCCTCGGTAATGAAGCGTTCGATCTCGGATTCACGGTCGCAGACGAGGCGCAGCGCAACCGATTGTACGCGTCCAGCCGAACGAGCGCCGGGCAGCTTGCGCCACAGCACGGGAGAAAGATTGAAGCCAACCAGATAATCCAGGGCGCGGCGGGCAAGGTATGCATCCACCAGCGGCACATCGATGTCGCGCGGCTGTGCCATCGCGTCCAACACCGCCTTCTTGGTGATGGCGTTGAAAACGACGCGCTGCACCTTCTTGCCGTTGATGACCTTCTTCTTGTTCAGCAGATCGAGAACGTGCCAGGAAATAGCCTCGCCTTCGCGATCCGGGTCAGTCGCGAGAATGAGACCGTCTGCCGTTTTCATGGCATCCGAGATATCCTTCATCCGCTTGGCGGACGCGCTGTCCACCTCCCACAGCATCTCGAAATCCTGATCCGGCAGGACCGAACCGTCCTTCGCCGGCAGATCGCGCACGTGGCCGAAAGACGCAAGCACCTTATATCCAGGTCCTAGATATTTATTGATCGTCTTGGCCTTCGAAGGCGATTCCACCACTACAACATTCATCATGATTCTCTAAATATGAGGTCGCGCCGGCTGGGAAGGGGGCGGTGCATCCCGGTAGTTTCCACTTTCCGGTTCTCCGACATGGACAGGGAAATCGCTTCGGTCAAGGGGTACGCCTCATTTTTACTCACCTCAACGCAATACAACTTATGGATGATTAACTGTGTATTGCAATTTAAGATAAACGGTCTATCGTCGTATATATGTTGGTGGAACAATGATCCGGCAACCCCAACCACCGCTTCGACGGGAACGATAAATGATGCCAAAAGTCAACAAGATCGCCGACGGCGCCTCCGCCGCCCGCAATAATATTATATATATTAGAGATATGCTCGGGGAGCTTCGCAAGGTCGCGGAGAGAGAGGGTGCCGACTTGCTGTGCTATCTGATCGAGATGGCATATGTAGAAGCCGGCGATCTTCAGGCTGGTACGCAGTCCTTCTCAATCCAGCATCGCAAGCGAAACTAATCCACCCGGATGGCGATGCAGGCGGCCTGCAATATCCAATTCCAGCAGAACGAGATAGACCGAGGAGGCAGCGAGCCCGGTATGCCGGATGACATCGTCAATGTCGACAGGTGTAGGCCCGAGCGCATCGGTGATCCGTGATCGCTCGCTGTCATCAGGCGGCAGCCTCATCGGCTTGTCGTCCGGCTCCCCCGGTTCCTCGACCACGGGGGTCGAAAAAAGATCAAGTTGGGACAGCGGCGCCAGCGCTTCGATTACATCTTCAGAACTCGTGGCGATCATCGCGCCATTTTTCAGCAACCCGTTGGTTCCCTGGCAACGCGGATCGAGTGGCGACCCCGGCACGGCAAACACCAGCCTGCCGCACTCGCTGGCAAGCCGTGCGGTGATCAGCGAGCCGGAACGCGTCGCCGCCTCGACGACGACGACGCCGAGCGCTACGCCCGCGATCAGGCGATTTCGCCTGGGAAAGTCGCGTGCCCGCGGTTCCCAGCCAAAGGGCATTTCGCTGATGGCGAGGCCGTTGCCGTTCCATATTCGTCAAGTAGCCCGAGATTCTCAGGCGGATAAGGCTGATCGAGACCGCCGGCCATCGCCGCGATCGTGCCAGTGTCGAGGCTGGCACGATGGGCTGCAGTATCGATACCGCGCGCAAGACCTGAAATCACGGCATAACCTGCGCGTCCGCAATCCCGGGCGATCATCGCCGCAAATTTGGCACCGCTGATCGAAGCATTGCGTGACCCGACAATTCCGACGGCAGGCCGTGTTCCGGTCGTCAGGTCTCCCTTGACGGCGAGGAGCGGCGGAGCCCCGTCGATCTGCCGAAGTGCCGGCGGATAGTCTGGCTCGCCGATACCGACGAAACGGGCGCCGAAACGCTCTGCCGTGTCGAGTTCGCGTAGCGCATCCTGCTCGCCGGCGATCCGTATCGCCCTTGTAGCACCGCCGCGCTGAGACAGTTCCGGCAACATGGCAAGCGCGGTCTCGGCCGAGCCGAAATGGTTGATGAGGTCGCGAAAAGTTGCAGGGCCGACATTGTCGGAACGGATCAACCGGAGCCAGGCGATCCTTTGTTTTTCCGTCAGCGCAATTCCCGTTCGTCTTGCGCTGTCTGCCTTCATTACCCCTTTGCCCCGATCTTGCTTTCCGTGCCCGCTGCAAGCCGGGCGATATTGGTCTTGTGTTTCCACCACGAAATGACGGTCATGACTGCCATGGCGGCCGCGACCTTGTCGGCGCCCAGTATCCACAATGCAACCGGAATGACAAGCGTTGCAACCAATGCGGAAAGTGAGGAATAACGGGTGGTGAACGCAAGCGCGAGCCAGATGATGGCAAAGGCAGCAGCCATCAGAGGAGCAAGGCCTAGAAGAATGCCGAGATAGGTCGCGACGCCCTTGCCTCCCTTGAAGCCGATCCAGACTGGAAAGATATGGCCGATGAATGCGGCAAAACCGGCAACGATGCCTGCTTCCTCGCCGAATAGTGCGTAACCGATGAGGACCGCCGCCGTGCCCTTCAGGGCATCGAGGAGGAGGGTGGCTGCGGCAAGCATCTTGTTGCCTGTCCGCAGCACGTTCGTCGCACCGATATTGCCGGAGCCGATTTTGCGAACATCGCCAAGCCCGGCCATCCAGGTCAACACCAGTCCAAAGGGTATCGAGCCGAGAAGATAGCCGATAACAAGCGACGCAAGTGCGATCGGCAGGGTGACCTGCCAGGTCGTAAATCCGGTCATGATGATATTCCCCACAAATATCGGTCGATCAGAGAGAATGGACGCATTTGCCCGCCACGTAGGTTGCAACGGCGCGGCCGCTGAAGCGTGCATCTTCGAACGGCGTATTCTTCGAACGCGAAAGAAGCATGTCCTTCGCGACCAACCAAGGTTCGTCGAGGTCGATCAGGGTGATGTCGGCTTTCGCGCCGGGCTTCAGCGTGCCGGCCTCGAGACCGAAAATCTGCGCCGGCCTCGTCGACATCGCGTCGATCAGACGCATCAGCCCGACTTGGCCGTTATGATGCAGGCGAAGGGCCGCAGCCAGCATGGTCTCAAGCCCGACTGCTCCGTCCTCGGCTTCCGCGAAAGGCAAGCGCTTGGTGTCGACGTCTTGCGGATCGTGCGACGAGACGATGATGTCGATCGTGCCGTCGGCAAGCGCCTCTACCATGGCGATGCGGTCGTCCTCGGAGCGCAGCGGCGGATAAAGCTTGAAGAAGGTGCGGTATTCGCCGATGTCGTTCTCGTTCAGCGAAAGATTATTGATGGAGATGCCGCAGGTGACCTTTGCGCCGCGCTCCCGGGCGACCCGGATCGCCTCGGCCGATTCGGGAATAGAGATCATGGCAGCATGATAGTCGCTGCGGGTCAGCGCCGCGATCCTGAGATCGCGTTCGAGGGGGATCAGTTCCGCCTCCTTGGGGATACCGGAAAGCCCGAGCCAGCTGGCGAGCAGCCCCTCATGCATCACGCCGTTGGCACCGAGATGCTTGTCGCGTGTTGCGCAGGAAATCACCGCACCGAATTCACGGGCATAGGTCATGACGCGGCGAAGCACCTGGGTGTCGTGAATGCCAGTGTGCCCGTCCGTGAAGGCGACCGCGCCGGCTTCCCGGAGCAGCCCGATCTCCGTCATCTCCTGGCCGGCGAGGCCCTTGGTGATGGCGGCGGCGGGATAGACATTGACAACGGCCTTGTCGCGCGCCGTTTTCTTCACGAATTCAACAAGGGCGATATCGTCGATGACAGGATTGGTGTCGGGCATCATGATGAAGGAGGTAACGCCGCCTGCCGCCGCTGCGCGGCTGGCCGAGGCGATCGTCTCGCGGTGTTCGCCGCCGGGCTCGCCGACATGTACGCGGGCGTCGACAAGACCAGGTACGGCGATGAGACCGCTGCAGTCCCTGATATCTGCGCCTTTCGGTACGGCGTGGTTTTGCGCATCCTTGCCGGCCGCGACGATGATGCCGTCTTCGACGATGATATGGCCGACCTCATCGAGATCGCGCGACGGGTCGATGATGCGGGCGTTCCTGAAGACGATCGAGTTGCTCATGCGCCAACTCCGTCGGCTCGCGGTCCCTGATTCTGCGACACTAGCAGTGTCTCCATGACAGCCATGCGAACCGCGACCCCCATTTCTACCTGCTCGGCAATGACGCTCTGCGGCCCGTCGGCCACCTCCGATGCGATCTCGACGCCGCGATTCATCGGCCCCGGATGCATCACCAGCGCGTCTTCCTTCGCCGCTTTCAGCGTCTCCGCATCAAGGCCGTAGAAGTGATAGTATTCCCGGACCGAAGGGACGAAGGCGCCTGACATGCGCTCGCGCTGCAGCCGCAGCATCATCACGACATCGGCGCCCGCCAGGCCCTCTTTCATCGAATGAAAGACTTCGCAGCCCATTTCCGCAATGCCGGCCGGCAACAGTGTAGACGGCGCCACGACCCGGACACGGGCGCCCATGGCGTTGAGCAGAAGAATGTTGGAGCGCGCTACACGCGAATGCAGCACGTCGCCGCAGATCGCCACGACAATGCGCGATAGCTTGCCCTTGGCCCGGCGGATGGTCAGCGCATCGAGAAGCGCCTGCGTAGGATGCTCGTGCTGGCCATCGCCCGCGTTGACGACGGAGCAGGACACTTTCTGCGCAAGGAGCGCTGCAGCCCCGGCGCTGGAATGGCGGATGATCAGGACATCGGGACGCATAGCGTTGAGCGTCATCGCCGTATCGATCAGCGTCTCGCCCTTTTTCACTGAGGAATTTCCGACCGACATGTTCATCACATCCGCGCCGAGCCGCTTTCCGGCCAGCTCGAATGACGCCTGCGTCCGTGTGGATGCTTCGAAGAAGAGATTGATCTGTGTCAATCCACGAAGCGTCGACGTCTTCTTTTCTCGTTGGCGACTGATCTTCACCGCCTCGTCCGCTCGGTCGAGAAGATAGGTGATATCCTGCTCGGTCAGGCCCTTGATGCCGATGAGGTGCCGGTGGGGAAAGAAGACCATGAACCTGCCTCTGGATGTCGTCAGGGCGTCTATAAAGAGTAGGTCCCCGCGGGGCAAGCGCGCGCTGCGGGCAACCACATCTGTTTCCCATGCAATTTAACGCGAATCCCGGTAGAGCAGGATGGGGACGAGCGGAAACTTACAGTTTCCCTTGCCATTTTCTTACTCTAGAAGCGTCTTATGACACAATCGACCCGGACAGAAGAAACCCTCGCCGAACTGAACCAGCCAAGCCTCTGGTCCGGGATAAATGCCTATCGTTCAGATCCGCTGGTTGTCGATCTCACCTCCGGCCTGCCGCGGTCGATCCGCGAAGATCTGGAGCAGATGGGGCGTTTCGTGACGTCGCATGAGGCGCAGGAACTGGCCCGGATGGCAAACCAGGGGGTGCCGCAACTGCACACCCACGGCCCGCGCGGCGAGCGGTTGGATGTCGTCGAGTTCCATCCGGCCTGGCACGCGCTGATGCGCCGCTCGATGTCGATGGGCCTGCACTCCTCGATATGGGACCCGCAGGCGGACCCCGAGGCAAAAGGCCAGGCGCACAAGGTGCGTGCAGCCCGCTTTTACCTGACAGCGCAACTGGAATGCGGCCACCTCTGCCCGCTGACGATGACCAGCGCCTCCGTGGCGGCGATGATGGCCTCGCCGGCGGTCCAGAAGGACTGGGCGCCGAAGATCCTGTCGCGCAAATATGATTCGACGAACAAGCCTGCGATGCAGAAATCCGCCGTCACCATCGGCATGGGGATGACCGAGAAGCAGGGCGGCACCGATGTGCGTGCCAACAAGACGAGCGCCGAGAAAGTCAGCGAGGGCATCTACCGGCTGTCCGGCCACAAATGGTTCATGTCGGCCCCGATGAGCGACGCATTTATAATGCTGGCACAGACGGGCGATGGAATGGGTTGCTTCCTGGTGCCCCGCCTTCTTGAAGACGGCTCCGCCAACGGCCTGCAATTCCAGCGGCTGAAGGACAAGATCGGCAATCGCTCCAACGCGTCCTCGGAAGTCGAGTTCAACGACACTTTCGGCTTCCTGCTCGGCGCGCCCGATGGCGGCGTTCGCACTATCCTCGACATGGTCACGCTGACGCGCCTCGACTGCGCCTTGGCCTCGGTCGGCATCATGCGCGCCTCGCTAGCCGAAGCGGTCCACCACACCCGCGGCCGCAGCGTTTTCGGCAAGATGCTCGTCCACCAGCCCATCATGACGCGCGTGCTTGCGGATATGGCGCTTGACGTCGCCGCCGCCACTGCTCTTTCGTTCCGACTGGCCGAAGCATTCGACAAGGCCCGCGACAGCGCCGAGGAAGCAGCCTTTGCCCGTGTGATGACGCCGGTCGCAAAATACTGGTGCTGCAAGATCGCCCCTGGCCTGATCTACGAGGCGATGGAATGCATCGGTGGCAGCGGCTACATCGAGGAGCGCCCGATCGCTCGTCACTATAGGGAAGCGCCTGTCAACGCCATCTGGGAAGGTTCCGGCAATGTCATGGCGCTGGATCTTCTGAGAGTCTTGAACCGGGGCAGGGATCTCTTCGAGATGGTTTTCGCAGGCCTTGCACGCGACCTGGGTCCGGCGGGCAAGAAGACCATCGACGTGCTCCGGGCCGCCATGGCTCTCTGCGAGCGAGACGAAGGGGCGGCACGCCTGCTGATCGAGCAGATGGCGCTCGCCGCCGGCGCCGCCGAGCTCTATCGCCTCGGCGCGGGCAAGATCGCCGATGCCTTCATCGAGACGCGTCTGGCAGGCGGCTGGCGCTCGACTTACGGCATGCTCGATAGCCGATTCGATGCCAGCTACATCGTCGACCTGCTTTATCCGCCGGCGACATAGGCGGATGATCCTGCCATGGGGAAAATATGATCAACCTCCGCCCCGTCGATATGGCAGATATCGATAGTCTGTACGCAATTTCGCTGGCGACAGGTGATGCGGGCGGCGATGCGTCCTCGTTGTATCGAGACGGACGCATGATAGGGCACATCTATTCCGCGCCTTACGCCCATTTCTGCGCCGAAAGCTCGTTCGTTGCGGAAGACGGGCGCGACGTCGTCGGCTATATCGTGGGTGCCTTGAATACGCGCGCCTACGAGGAGCGGCTCGAACGCGATTGGTGGCCGCAACTTCGACAGGCTTACCGCGAGCCCTCGGGCGAGCGATCGGCGTGGGATGCCGATCAGCAGCGCAGCTTCATGATCCATCACCCGCGCAGGACTCCAGAGGCGATTATCGATGCCTTTCCAGCGCATATTCATATGAATCTGCTGCCACGAACACAGGGACTTGGCGTCGGAACTGCATTGCTCGATCTATGGCTGTCAACGGCGCGCAGCGCGAAGGTAAGAGCAGTTCACCTTGGGGCCAGTATCGCCAATGAAGCTGCCGTGCGCTTCTGGCAATCCCGCGGCTTCAGCCCGTTGCAGCTGCTACCCTCTATCCCGTCGGGCACGACGGTCTGGCTCGGGCGGTCGATTTAAGGTCTCGACTAAATCCACAACTTTCAGGCCGGGCGCCCGTCGGGACCGTTGTCCACCCGAAGATCGCCTGTTAATCACCACCCAGTGACAATCGGGATTGATGGAATATGCCGAACGCAATTGCGGTTCTCGAAAAGCCACTGGACGGCCGGGCCAACCCAGAAAAGCGCGTGCGAGATCGGGCCGGGACCGAACGCGCCATTCTCGATGCCGCCAAGCGACTGCTGGCTAAGGAAGGCTTCCAGGGTTTCGGCATCAATGCCGTTGCCCGCGGCGCCGGTTGTGACAAGCAATTGATCTATCGCTACTACGGCGGGCTCGATGGGCTGGTCGAGGCGATCGGGGCCGATCTCGGCGGCTGGGTGAAAGAGCGAATCCCCGAAGATGCTGGCGGCATGTTTCTTCTAACCTACGGCGACCTCATGGAGCGCCTGATCGTGCTTTTCATCGAGGCGCTGCGGGACGATCCGCTGATGCGCAAGATCGTCGCTTGGGAAATCTCGGAAAACACCGAGCAGGTGAGGCGGCTTTCCGAGGCTCGCGCCAAGGCGTTGGCCCTTTGGATCGACCGCATGCGCGGTTCTTTGACGGCGCCCAAAGGCGTGGACGCGGTTGCCGTCAACGCCGTGCTTATCGCGGCCGTCCAGCACATGGTTCTCTCTTCGGCAACCAGTGGCCAGTGCGCGGGCCTTTCTCTCAAAAGCCAGAAGGATTGGGAGAAGGCGACGGTTGCAGTCAAGCGGATAGTTCGCGGCATCTACGGCTAAGTATTTGAGCCGGTTACCGAATGTCGCTCTATGCACAGGGCCGTTAACCTTAACAATTGGTTTACGTTGCGCACCCTCGGTTAAGGCGCGAATGTGCGCTGCAACTGTTTGTTAACCAACGTGTGCCCATGGGAACCAAGCCCTTCAAAGTCGCATTTCTCGTTGCGTCGATGTTGTTTTTCGCCGTGCTGGCACTCGATATTGCCGTGCCGGCATTGGTCCTCAGCGCGATGGCGTTGTCGAATTGGCTGGTATTGTCTTCCAGCCCGCAAGCCTATCAGCGTGAAAGGGCAGCCGCATGAAGTGGTTTCTGATTTTCTGGGCCGGCCCCATCTTTTTTCTCGGCAGCTGGTATTGGCTTTCCTACTACGACATGAGCTTCGGCGTTTTCATGTATACGCGCCAGATGCATGACCTGGTGTTCCAGATTTACGGAAACATTCTCGGCATTCCTCCGGAAACCATCCCGCCGCTTGTCATGCGCGCGATCGTCTTCGATACCTTCCTGGTCTTTTCGCTGATCGCCTATCGCAAGCGCAAGGTCATCAAGGCCTGGTGGGAGGCGCGTCAGGCGTCGAAGTCCCGGTTGTCGCGCCTTGCCAGCGACGAAAGCCTGTCGAGCGCCCCCTGAAGGATGAAGCTTGCCGCGGCGGAATCGATGCGATCCGCCCGTTTGGCTCGAGACACGTCCATCGAGATCAACGCGCGCTCAGCAGCCACCGTCGATAGTCGTTCGTCCCAGAAGACGAAGGGAAGGGCGGTCTTTTCAGACATGTTGCGCACGAAGGCGCGGGTCGCCTGAACCCGAGGCCCCTCCGAACCATCCATATTGACCGGCAGACCGATGATGAAGGCTGCCACCTTTTCCTTGTCGGCAAAATCCAGCAGCGCCATGGCGTCCTGCGTAAATTTCACCCTGCGGATGACCGTGCGAGGGGTCGCCAGAGTTCGACCGATATCCGACATGGCTAGCCCGATCGTCTTCGTGCCGAGGTCTAGCCCGGCCACGGCCTGGCCCGGCTGGAGTGTTGCGGCAAGGTCTTCGATGGTCAGCGTGGTCATCAGGCGTTTGTCTCGTCAAAAGAAATTGAACGGCATGCGGCTTCTCTTTGCCGCTGCATCGGCTATGTCCATAGCATCCCGACGCGCTTTTGCATCAGACTATTGAAGGAGCAGACAAATGAAGATCACCTGGCTTGGTCACGCCGCATTCCGCATCGAAACGGCAAGCGCGAAAATCCTGATCGACCCGTTTTTTACGCATAATGCTTCCTTCGCCGGTCTCGACGTCAAGGAGGTAACTGCCGGCATCACCCATATCCTCCTGACTCACGGCCACGGAGATCATGTCGGCGATACGGTCGCGATTGCCAAGGAAACCGGGGCGGTTGTCCTAGCCAATGCCGACCTCGCCGCCTGGCTTGGCAGCAAGGGCGTCCAGAAGCTCGAAATGGGCAACACGGGCGGCACCGTCCCGCTCGGTTCGTTCACGGCGACCTTCACCAACGCCCTGCATTCCTCGGCGCAGATCACCGAGGATGGCGTCTCGCATGCGCTCGGCAACCCCAACGGCCTGATGCTGCATTTCGAGGACGAGGCAAGCCTGCTGCACATGGGTGACACCGACATCTTCTCCGATATGGCTCTCATCAACGAACTGCATCAGCCCGACATCGGCATCGTACCGATAGGCGACCGATTCACGATGGGCGGCGCCGTCGCAGCGCTCGCCTGCCAGCGCTTCTTCAACTTCAAGACCGCCATCCCCTGCCACTACGGCACCTTCCCGATCATCGACCAGACACCGGAGAAGTTCGTGACCGGCATGGAAGGCTCAACGACGAAGGTCTCAGCGCCGAAGCCCGGCGAGACGCTGTCGTTCTGATATTTCCCCCGTTGCACGCGGCGGACATGGCCTTTATAGCGGGTAGGAAAATCCTATCCGGAGAATGCCATGTCCGTCGATCTTGCCACCGTGAAGCGCGTTGCGCATCTTGCCCGCATCGCCGTCAGTGATGTCGAAGCCGAGCGCATGATGGGCGAATTGAACGGCATCCTCGGCTTCGTCGAACAGCTCTCCGAAGTCGACGTGACCGGGATAGAGCCGATGACCTCGGTTACGCCGATGGTGATGAGAAAGCGCGTCGACGCAGTCACCGACGGCAGCAAGGCAGACGACATCGTCGCCAATGCGCCGCTGACCGACCAGAATTTCTTTCTCGTGCCCAAGGTCGTCGAATAGGCGTCGCCAGGCCGGGTCGGCGCATTCGCCGACACGCCCCCAACGACCCCACTCCTTGCGTGCAGCCCTTTCAGACGTGAAGTGAACAGATAAGATGAGCGAACTCACCAGCCTGACCATTGCCGAAGCTCGCGACAAGCTGCGCGCCAAGGAGATCACCGCGACCGATCTGACGGCGGCCTACCTCTCTGCGATCGAAGCAGCCAATGGTGCGCTCAATGCCTATATCAAGGTAACGTCAGACAAGGCCCTCGACATGGCCAAGGCGTCCGATGCGCGCATCGCTGCCGGAAACGCCGGTGCGCTCGAGGGCATCCCGCTTGGCATCAAGGACCTTTTCGGCACCGAAGGCGTCCACACCCAGGCCTGCAGCCACATCCTCGACGGCTTTGAGCCGCGCTACGAATCCACGGTCACCCAGAACCTCTGGAACGACGGCGCCGTCATGCTCGGCAAGCTCAACATGGACGAGTTCGCCATGGGCTCCTCCAACGAGACCTCGCATTATGGGCCGGTGATCAACCCCTGGCGCGCCACGGGTTCCAACCAGCAGCTCGTGCCGGGTGGTTCTTCCGGGGGCTCGGCCGCAGCCGTTGCCGCGCATCTCTGCGCCGGCGCTACCGCAACGGATACCGGCGGCTCGATCCGCCAGCCGGCAGCCTTTACCGGTACGGTCGGCATCAAGCCGACCTATGGCCGCTGCTCGCGCTGGGGCGTGGTCGCGTTTGCCTCCTCGCTTGACCAGGCAGGCCCGATCGCCCGCGACGTTCGCGATGCCGCCATCCTCCTGAAGTCGATGGCAAGTGTCGACGCCAAGGACACGACCTCGGTCGACTTGCCTGTCCCCCATTATGAAGCTTCGCTCGGCCAGTCGCTCAAGGGCATGAAGATCGGTATTCCGAACGAATACCGTGTCGACGGCATGCCGGAAGAGATCGAGAAGCTCTGGCAGCAGGGCATCGCCTGGCTGAAGGACGCTGGCGCCGAGATCGTCAATATCTCGCTTCCTCACACCAGGTACGCGCTTCCGGCCTACTACATCGTCGCCCCCGCTGAGGCGTCTTCGAACCTCGCTCGCTACGACGGCGTGCGCTACGGCCTGCGCGTCGACGGCAAGGACATTGCCGACATGTATGAGAAGACCCGCGCTGCCGGCTTCGGGACCGAGGTGAAGCGCCGCATCATGATCGGCACCTATGTGCTCTCGGCCGGCTACTACGACGCCTATTATCTGCAGGCCCAGAAAGTACGTACCCTGATCAAGCGCGACTTCGAGCTCGCCTTTCATGCAGGCGTCGACGCCATATTGACCCCGGCCACCCCGTCCTCCGCCTTCGGCGTCGCCGACGAAGACCTCGCGGCAGATCCCGTCAAAATGTACCTGAACGATATCTTCACCGTCACGGTCAACATGGCCGGCCTCCCGGGTATCGCCGTCCCTGCCGGTCTCGACAAGAAGGGCCTGCCGCTCGGCCTGCAGCTCATCGGCAAGCCGTTCGACGAGGAAACCTTGTTCAAGACCGCGCATGTCATCGAACAGGCGGCCGGCAAATTTTCGCCTGCTAAGTGGTGGTGAACTAAGCTTGCAGTGAAATGTAGCGGTGCATTGCAGCAATAAAGGTGCCGATAACCCCGCAGGGAACGCTTCAAATCCCTTCGGCATCTGGAAAAAGCGGTTCCACGGTGTTTTACTTGCCCCGGAAAGCCTGGGGCCCCTATGATCCATGTCCGCAATGCGCGTGAAGGCGAAACAGATATACTGACGGCTATTGGCTTGCGTGCCTGGCAGAAGGCAATGGCGCCAATCGGCAATACCGATGCGATGCTGGACAGCGCCCGCGATGCATTTTCGAATTTTGTCAGGGATAGCTGGTTGACGATATCAGTCGTCGAGAGAAACGGCATGGTGGCCGGCTGGGCCGCGCGTGAGGGGCTGGACGAGACCATTTCCGATTTCTGGATCGATCCGGCTAACCTGCGGCAGGGACTTGGCTCGGCGCTGCTGGCGCAGATCGAGAAGGATATCGCCGATCAGGGCTTCGACAAGGTCGCGCTGCAGACCCACTCCGGCAATGCCGAGGCGATCGGCTTCTTCAAGGCGCATGGCTATGCGATCCACTGGCTTTCGGTCGTCTATTCACCGAAGCTCGACCGCGACCTGCCGACCGTCGGTCTGTCCAAGATGCTCGTCGATGTGACCGACGGCACCTACGGACCGGGCATATAGCCGGCCCGAAAGCCTTGCACCGGCCAGCCATTTCCTTTACCTCACAACAGCACAAGAACAGCATTTCAAGAGCATCCCATGACCCTTGTCGACGTCCGCACGCCAGATCCGAAACGCTTCATTCCCGGCGCCACCGGCGACTGGGAAATCGTCGTCGGCATGGAAGTCCACGCGCAGGTGCTCTCCAAATCAAAGCTCTTTTCTGGCGCATCGACGGAGTTCGGCAAGCCGGCCAATTCCAACGTGTCCCTGGTCGACGCGGCGATGCCGGGCATGCTGCCCGTGATCAACGAGGAATGCATCAAGCAGGCGGTGCGCACCGGCCTCGGGCTGAAGGCGCAGATCAACAAGCGCTCGCTGTTCGACCGCAAGAATTATTTCTATCCCGACCTGCCGCAGGGCTATCAGATATCGCAGTTCAAGGACCCGATCGTCGGCGAAGGCAAGATCGTGATTTCGATCGGCCCGGATCGCCAGGGCCAGTTCGAGGACGTCGAAATCGGCATCGAGCGCCTGCATCTTGAGCAGGACGCCGGCAAGTCGATGCACGACCAGCATGCGACCATGTCCTATGTCGACCTCAATCGTTCTGGCGTCGCGCTGATGGAAATAGTCTCCAAGCCGGACATGCGGTCTTCCGACGAGGCAAAAGCCTACATGACGAAGCTGCGCTCGATCGTGCGCTACCTTGGAACCTGCGACGGCAATATGGACGAGGGCTCGATGCGCGCCGACGTCAACGTTTCCGTCCGTCGTCCCGGCGGCGAGTTCGGGACGCGCTGCGAAATCAAGAACGTCAATTCCATCCGCTTCATCGGCCAGGCTATCGAATACGAGGCACGCCGCCAGATCGGCATCCTCGAGGACGGCGGCTCGATCGACCAAGAGACCCGGCTGTTCGACCCCAACAAGGGCGAAACGCGGTCGATGCGCTCCAAGGAAGATGCGCATGACTACCGCTATTTTCCCGATCCGGACCTGCTGCCGCTCGAGTTCGACGATGCCTTCATCGAGGCGCTGAAGGGCGAACTGCCGGAACTTCCTGACGACAAGAAGGAACGCTTCGTCCGTGATATGGGCCTGTCGATCTATGATGCGTCAGTGCTGGTTTCGGAAAAGGCTATCGCCGACTATTTCGAGGCAGTCGCCGCCGGTCGTGACGGCAAGCTGGCCGCCAACTGGGTCATCAACGACCTGCTCGGGTCTCTGAACAGAACCGGCAAAGGCATTGAGGAGACTCCGGTTTCGCCAAATCAGCTCGGCGCGATCATCGATCTCATCAAGGACGAAACCATCTCCGGCAAAATCGCCAAGGACGTGTTCGAGATCGTGCTTACTGAGGGCGGCGACCCGGCAGAGATCGTCGAAAGCCGCGGCATGAAGCAGGTAACCGACACGGGCGCCATCGAAAAAGCGGTCGACGAAATCATTGCCGCGAACCCGGACCAGGTCGCCAAGGTCCTGGCCAAGCCGACGCTTGCCGGCTGGTTTGTTGGTCAGGTCATGAAGTCGACCGGCGGCAAGGCCAACCCGCAGGCCGTGCAGGCGCTGGTGAAGGCCAAGCTCGGCATCGAGGAATAGCCGATGTATTTCGTCCGCACAGCCGGCGAGCGCGATCTGGACAAGGTTCGCGCACTGCTGGGAGAGACGTGGCATGCGACCTATGACAGCCTATATGGGGCGGCCAAGGTCGATGAAATCCACGCCTCCTGGCACTCCGTCGCTACGCTGAAGACACGGTTGGAGAAGAAGCATTCAGAGTTCGTCGTCGCCGACAGCGGCAAGGAGATCGGCGGCATGGGCTACGCCACGATGTCCACCGAGATGGCCAAGACGGCGTTGCTCCATATGCTCTATGTGCGCCCGTCGCTCCAGCGCCAGGGCATCGGCCGCGATCTGTTTGCTGAGTTGGAAACCTGCTTTCCCGACGCTGAATTGATGCGGGTCGAGGTCGAGCCGGAAAATGCGGCCGCTATCGCCTTCTACGAAGGGCTCGGCTTCGACCAGGTTGGCCGAAACGAAAATGCCGGGCCGAAACAATCAGGCATGCCGACATTGGTCTTCGAAAAGTCATTGGCGCAACATTGAGTGTCTTAGGGGCGGCAAGATGAACGGTGTGCCTATCCTGATCCGCGAGGCGCGCGAGGACGACCTTCCGGCGCTTATCGCGCTTTTCGCGGCAGACATGGTTGGTGGACATGGCGACACCACGGCTCCGGAGGCATATCCCGAATACCTGCGAGCCTTCAGAGCCATAGAAACGTCTCCTGATCAGACGCTTCACGTTGCCGAACGCGAGGGCGAGATCGTCGGTACCTTCCAGACGATGAGCACGACCTCGTTGACCGGACGCGGCTCATCCTCGATGATCATCGAGGCCGTGCAGACCCGAAGCGATATGCGCGGGCAGGGTATCGGTGCCTCGATGATCGAATTCTGCATCGCTGAGGCAAAGCGTCGCGACGTCAGGCTTGTGCAACTCACCTCGAACGCAGCACGCAAGGATGCCCACCGTTTCTATGAGAGACTGGGTTTCAAACCGAGCCATCTCGGCTTCAAGATGGCCTTGAAATGAGCCTTCCTGCAATGGGAATCACTGGACAAGAAAGCTGTCAGGCGGCATAAGCGAGGGATCGAATTCTGGTCCCGCTTGAGCTCCCAAAGCCGAGTACCAAGGAAATGACATGAAGAATCTCCTTTTGCTGATGTTTACCTGGTGGAACGGCCAGACCATGGGCACGCGCTTTTATACCTGGCGCTTCGGCAAGCGTGTCGGCGAAGACGAATTGGGCAATGTCTACTACGAAGGTGGCATGTCGTCCTACGGTCTTCAGAAGCGCTGGGTGATCTACAAGGGCTACGCCGAGGCTTCGGCCATCCCGCCTGGCTGGCATGGCTGGATGCACCACCGCACGGACGTCCCTCCGTCCAAGGAGGACTATGTCGCCAAGGATTGGCAGGTCGGGCACCGTCCTAATCCGACTGGTTCGCCGCAGGCCTATCGTCCGCCCGGCTCTCTGGCCGTTGCTGGCGAGCGTCCCCGCGTGACGGGCGATTATGACGCTTGGACGCCAGGTGGCTGAGCGGGTCAGCTGACCCGCCCTTTGGCCACAATTTGCGTTTACGCGCTGAGGATGCCGGCGGCGAAAACGCCGTGGCATCGCGACCGACACCACGCTGGAGACTGGCGGATATGACGTTTTTCACGCGGAGCGCTTCTTTGCGTGCGACAGCAGGGTTGATACTCGCCACCGGCCTCAGTGCGTTTTTGGCGCCCAATGCCGAGGCTGCACGCATTGCCAATCCGGTTGCCGTCTTTTCCGGTCTCGACAAGATCACCGGTCGTATCACCACGTTCGATGTCTATCTCAACGAGACGGTCCAGTTCGGCGCTCTGCAGGTGACGCCGAAGGCCTGCTATTCGCGCGACGATACCGAGCAGCAGAAGGTCGATGGCTTCGTCGAGGTCGACGAGATCACCCTCGATCGACGCATCCGCCGCATCTTTACCGGCTGGATGTTTGCCGCCAGCCCCGGCCTCAACGCCGTCGAGCATCCGATCTATGACGTCTGGCTGAAAGAGTGCAAGCAGAAGTCCGACGTACCAGCGCCAGGCGCACCGAAGACAAACTGACTCCAAAGGCTCTTCAGAACGTAAGGTTCGGCGATTCCATCGCCTTGGCTAGCATCCGAGCATACTCGTCCTTGGGGACATCGATGGCGCCGAAGTTTTTAAGGTGCTCGGTGGTGAATTGCGTGTCGAGCAGGGTGAAGCCTTTTTCCTGCAATCGCTCCACCAGATGCACGAGACAGATCTTCGAAGCGTCGGTGCGACGCGAAAACATGCTCTCGCCGAAAAACGCTGAGCCTAGCGAAACACCGTATAGCCCGCCGACCAACTCGCCGTCATCCCATGCTTCGACAGAATGCGCATGCCCGACCTTATGGAGCGCGGAATAGAGCGTCCTGATGGTCCGGTTGATCCAGGTGCTCGGACGACCGCTGGTATGCTCGGCACAAGCCGCTATGACACTGTCGAAATCCCAGTCGAAACGGATATCGAACGGTTTGCGCCGTACGGTCTTGGCAAGACTTTTGGAGACGTGAAACGTGTCAAGCGGCAGGACGCCGCGAAGCTCTGGCTCTACCCAGAAAATCTCGGGATCGTCGGCCGATTCCGCCATCGGAAACAGCCCGATGGAATAGGCGCGCAAAAGGATTTCCGGCGTAATACCAGGTGACCTTCTGCGCGTTCCTCCCATGCGATATCCTCAGACTGAGGTTTTGGCCAGATATTGTTCCAGCCAATGGATATCATAGTCGCCGTTGGCGATATCCTGGTTCGAAACCAGATCCTGAAACAGCGGCAATGTGGTCTTGATGCCATCGACGACGAATTCGTCGAGTGCGCGGCGCAGGCGCATCATGCATTCCACCCGGGTGCGCCCGTGAACGATCAGCTTGCCGATCAGGCTGTCGTAGTAGGGCGGGATCTTGTAGCCCTGATAGGCGCCGGAATCGATTCGGACGCCAAGGCCGCCGGGTGCATGGAAATGCGTGATAGTGCCGGGCGAGGGCACGAAGGTGCGCGCGTCCTCGGCGTTGATCCGGCATTCGATGGCATGGCCGTGAAAATGGACCTCGTCCTGCGTTACAGACAGTCCGCCGCCGGAGGCAACGCGGATCTGCTCGTGAACGAGGTCGATGCCGGTGATTGCTTCGGTGACTGGATGCTCAACCTGCAGACGGGTGTTCATTTCGATGAAATAGAACTCGCCGTTCTCGTAGAGGAATTCGATCGTGCCGGCGCCGCGATATTTCAGCTTCTTCATCGCATTGGCGCAGATCTGGCCGATCTTCATACGCTGTTCGACGTTGAGCGCAGGCGAATTGGCTTCTTCCCAGACCTTCTGGTGTCGCCGCTGCAAAGAGCAGTCGCGTTCGCCGAGATGGACTGCATTGCCTTCGCCGTCGCCGAAGACCTGGACTTCGATGTGGCGCGGGGTGCTGAGGTATTTTTCCATGTAGACGGCTTCGTTGCCAAAAGCCGCTGCCGCTTCCGTCCGGGCCGTCGACCAGGCTTCGACAAGGTCATCAGCAGAGGTCGCAACCTTCATGCCGCGCCCGCCGCCACCGGCCGTGGCCTTGATGAGCACAGGATAACCGATCTCGGCCGCCGTCTTCAGCGCATCAGCCTCGGTCTTCACTTCGCCATCCGAGCCGGGAACGACCGGGATGCCAAGCTCGACCGCCGTCAGCTTGGCGGTGATCTTGTCGCCCATGAGGCGGATATGCTCGGCCGTCGGGCCGATGAAGGTGATGCCGTGCGCTTCCAGAATGTCTGCAAACTTGGCGTTTTCCGACAGGAAGCCATAGCCTGGATGCACGGCGTCTGCGCCAGTGATCTCGCAGGCAGCGACGATCTGGTGGATATTGAGATAGCTGTCGCGGGCCGGCGGGGGCCCGATGCAGACGCTCTCGTCCGCGAGCCGGACATGCATCGCATCGGCGTCCGCTGTCGAGTGCACGGCGACGCAGGCAATGCCGAGCTCCTTGCAGGCGCGCAACACGCGAAGGGCGATCTCGCCGCGATTGGCTATGAGTATCTTGGAAATCATTGGCATGCCCTACTCGATGACGACGAGGGCTTCGCCGTATTCAACTGGTCGGCCATCCTCGATGAGAATTTCGGTGACCTTGCCGGAGCGCGGGGCGGGAATCTGGTTCATCGTCTTCATGGCTTCGATGATCAGCAGTGTCTGGCCTTCCTTGACCGTCTTGCCGACCTCGATGAAGGGCGGGGTGCCGGGAGCGGACGCCATATAGACGGTTCCGACCATGGGAGCGCTGACGACGTTATCAGGATTGCGAACCGGAGCCGCTGGCGCCGCAGCCACCGCACTTGCCGGCGCGGCCGCCGGAGCATGGCTCATCATCGGCGCCTGGACATATTGCGGCGTACCGGCGCGCGAGACGCGGATGCGCAGATCATCCTGTTCGACCTCGATCTCGGTCAGGTCGGTCTCGTTGAGGATGTTCGCCAGATCGCGAATGAGTGACTGGTCGATACCCGATTTCTTATCAGCCATGGAGTTGTGCCCTGTAATTCTTGTTATTGCGTGATGTTCTTCAGCGCGTGCAGCGCCAGGATATAGCTGTGAGGCCCGAAGCCGCAGATCATGCCCTTGGCAGCAGGAGCGATCATCGACTTGTGTCGAAATTCCTCACGCGCATGGATATTGGAGATGTGAACCTCCACCACCGGGACGGAAATCGCCCGGATCGCATCGTGCATTGCGATTGAAGTATGCCCATAAGCGCCGGGATTGATCGCCACGCCCACCGCGCGCTCGTCGGCCTCGTGCAGCCAGTCGACAAGGACGCCTTCGTGGTTGGTCTGCCTGAAGTCGATCGTAAAGCCCAGTGTCTCTCCGACCGACCGACAATCCGCCTCGATATCCCCAAGCGTCTTGCCGCCATAGATACCCGGCTCGCGCTTGCCGAGCGCATTCAGGTTGGGTCCGTTCAGGACGAAAATCGTTGGCGTCATCAGAGGTTCCGTCAAAGTAGAGCGCAACCTATAGACTCCCAAGGACTTGGAGGAAAGCCCTTAGGACATAGGTCACGCTTGTCCACAGTGTTAGAACACTCTGAATCCGGCGATTTAATGAGCAATGGTTTAGCAGGTGGTCTTTCCACACGCGCGCACGTTGTCCACCTTCTGCGCAATGACGTCGACGCCGACCGCGCCGGAGATCGCCTCGTTGCCGATGATGTAGGAGGGAGTGCCTGTAAGGCTGAGATCGGTTGCCAGCTGGTAGGTCTCCTTGACCGATTCGCTGTTCGGGCTCGCCGCCATCTCCTTGCGGATGTCATCCTCCTTGACGCCGAGCGAGGTGGCCACCTCGATGGCGCTGTCCTCGGAGGCGCGTCCGTCGCTGCTTAGAAGCTTGTGGTGGAAGTCGGCATATTTTTCGGGAGCAAGCTTGCGGAAAGCGTCGGACACCTTGGACGCGGCAACCGAATCCGGGCCGAGGATCGGGAACTCCTTCAGGACGAAGCGGATGTTCTTATCCTTCTGCAGCAGCGAATCCATGTCGCTCAGCGCATGCCGGCAGTAGCCGCAATTGTAGTCGAAGAACTCGACGACAGTCACGTCGCCCTTGGGATTACCCAGGGTAACGTCGTATTTGGCGTTGAAGATCGTCTGCTTGTTCTCGGCGACCGCCTTGTTGGCCTGTGTGAGCCGCGCCTCTTCCTGCTTCTTGTCCAGCGCCGCCTGCGCGTCCAGCAGAACTTCCGGATGCTCCATCAGATATTGTTTGATGAAGTCGCCGAACTCCTTCTTCTGATTGTCGTCGAGGGCGGCGGCTGGCTGGAAAAATGCCAGCGAGGCGAGGACCGCAGCGGCGGAAACGGCCATCAGGGTCTTGGGAAAAAGGGCCATGGAAAATCCTCGTGATCTGTTCATTCGGGAGCGTTATTTGTTTCCGGATACCATCGCAAGGTTAAAATCCACCGACGCGAAGCGGCAATTTACGGTGTGCCCGCCATTCCTGAAACAGGAAATATCATGACAACGCAGCAATCGCGGGATTGTGAACAGCGGATTATTGCGGCAATTGTCTGACCGCAACTCCATTCGAGGACATATCGATCTTGTTTTCCTTATCAAAGCGCAGCGCAGTCGAGCCGTTTCACGCCATGGATGTTCTGGCCGAGGCGACGAAGAGGCGGCAGGCGGGGCACGCCGTCATCTCCATGGCCGTCGGCCAGCCGTCCCACCCGACGCCAAAGGCAGCGCTGGTCGCCGCTAGAGAGGCGCTCGATCACGGCCGCATCGGCTATACCGACGCGCTTGGCACGCAGGCGCTCAGGCAGGCGATCGTCGAGCACTATCGCCTACGGCACGGGCTTGCCATCGACCCGCAGCGCATCGCGATCACCACAGGCTCCTCTGCGGGTTTCAACCTTGCATTCTTGGCGCTGTTCGACCCGGGTGACTGTGTCGCAATCGCCCGCCCGGGCTATCCGGCCTACCGCAACATCCTCGCCGCCCTCGGCCTGGATGTCATCGAGGTGCCCGTGACGGCGGAAACGCATTTCACACTGACGCCTGAGAGCCTGGAGGCGGCACAGGCAGCAAGTGGAAAGCGCCTTAAGGGTGTCCTGCTGGCCAGTCCCGCAAATCCGACCGGCACGGTGACGGGCAGGGAAGGGCTGAAGGCACTGGCCGACTATTGCGCCGCCCAGTCGATCGCCTTCATCTCCGACGAAATCTATCATGGCCTGACTTTCGTCGGCGAGGAGACCAGCGCGCTCGAGATCACCGACGAGGCGATCGTCATCAACTCCTTCTCGAAATACTATTGCATGACCGGCTGGCGAATCGGTTGGATGGTGTTGCCCGAACGGCTGGTGCGCCCCATCGAGCGTGTCGCACAGAGCCTCTATATCTCCCCGCCCGAGCTCTCCCAGATTGCCGCGAAGGCTGCATTGTCGGCGGGCCTCGAATTGGACGTCTACAAGGAAAGCTACCGCCGCAACCGCGACCTGCTGACGCGCCGCCTTCCCGAGATCGGTTTTTCCATAGCCTCGCCGATGGACGGCGCCTTCTATGCCTATGTGGATGTCAGCCGCTTCACCAACGACAGCATGCTTTTCGCCCGCAAGATGCTGGCCGAGATCAACGTCGCAGCGACGCCCGGCCTGGACTTCGATCCGATCGAAGACCACCACGCCATGCGCTTCTCCTACGCCGGCTCGAATGCCGAGATCGAAGAGGCTGTCGAACGGATTGCCGCGTGGCTCAAATAGAGTCTGTTTTCAGGGCGTTGCGGCGATGTGCGGAATCGTAATGCGAGCGCGTTGATTCAAAACATCAACACGAAGCCACCGGATACGCCTGGCTGACGCCCAGGGTGAGACCTCACCTGGGGCGCACAGGCCAAGGGCCGGAGCCTCGAAGGACGAGGGCGCTTGCTCGACAGCTAGCCGCACGGGAGCGCCGAGGCCGCCGCAAGCCCTTCTCCCCTCGGGGAGAAGGTGCCCGGAGGGCGGATGAGGGCCTCTCACCGGCCACTACCGACTTCGACAAATGCAGAATTCTGACAGGCTTCTATCGTCGTACCGCCCCTCATCGCCTCGCTTTGCTCGGCACTTCTCCCCGAGGGGAGAAGGGGGAGATTGCGGCACGGCCTGCGGTAACCCTTGTATTAGCTGAGGCACGATTCGCTAAAACTGCCTCGAAGGACGAGGGCGCTTGCCCTGCCGTCTGCCGCCAAACGCAAAAATCCGGCCGCATCGCTGCGGCCGGATCTGATCAGTCTTCACCGAACATTATCTTTCAGAAGAAGCCGCGGCGCTGCCACCAGCCGGCTTTCTTCGGCTTGCCGTCGCTGTCGGTCGCCTCGGCAGTGCGGGTGGACTTCACCACCGGCTCGGACGACGAGACGTTCGACTGCCGGTTTGCGCGGGCAGGCTTCTCTACCTCTGCTTCGCTCTCGGCAACGACGGCGACGCTCGCAAGCTCGGTCACCGTCTCCGGTTCGACCGCAGCCACTGTCTCCGCAACCGGTGCTTCCACCAGTGCTGCATCGGCCTTCGGCTTCCGGCCGCGACGCGGCTTGGCCGGCTTGACATCGTCGGCGACGGTCGCAACCGCGTCGATGGCGGCAACGGCAGGTTCGATTTCAGCTTCCGCAACTGCTGCGACTTCGCTGACATCGACGACGGCTGGTGTCGTATCTACCTCACCGGCATCCTCGCCTTCGGAGCCTTCGCTGCCTGCGTTTTCACCGTCTGCAGTGAACTCGCCGTTCTCATCGCGATTGCGGCGACCGCCACGCTTGCCGCGACGGCGGCGCTTGCGCTTCTGCGGCTCGTCGTCACCAGCTACAGCAGGCGTGGCGCTTGCTGCGTTGTCGTCTTCGCTGTCGTCCTCATCGCCATCCGCGTCGTCATCGCCATCTTCGGCAGACGAACCGGCAGCATCCTGCGTACCCTGGCCTTCGCCGGGGCCGTTCTTGCCGCGCCGACGGCGGCGACGCTTGCGCTTGCGATTGCCATCGCCTTCGGAGCGAACAACAGCCTGCTCGACGGGGGCAGCCTTTTCTTCGATCTCTTCGTCTTCGTCCTCATCCATCTCGATGATGACATCGTCGTCGTCATCTTCCGGAATGGCGGCAAAGTTGAACAGGGTCTCGATCTTCACTGGATTTTCAACGGGCTCGCCACGATCGATCGCAAAGTGCTGAGCGCCGACGGTGCTGTCTGCACCGATGATGATCGAAACGCCGAAACGGCTTTCATAGTCGACGATCGTGCCGCGCTTGTGGTTGAGCAGATAAAGTGCCGTCTCCGGCGTGCAACGAACGGTGATGTCGTGCGTCGTGTTCTTGAGGAGATATTCCTCGATGCCGCGCAGGACATGCAGGGCGACGGACGACTGCGAACGCACCAGACCGGTACCTCCGCAATGCGAGCAAACCTGGGTCGTGCTTTCGAGCACCGATGCGCGAATGCGCTGGCGCGACATTTCCAGAAGACCGAAGTGCGAGATGCGGCCGACCTGAATACGGGCGCGATCGTTCTTCAGGCATTCCTTCAGCTTCTTCTCGACGGAGCGGTTGTTGCGCTTCTCTTCCATGTCGATGAAGTCGATGACGACGAGGCCGGCAAGGTCGCGAAGCCGAAGCTGGCGGGCGATTTCTTCCGCGGCCTCGAGGTTCGTCTGGAGAGCAGTATCCTCGATCGAGTGCTCGCGGGTCGAACGGCCGGAGTTCACGTCGATCGAAACCAGCGCTTCCGTCTGGTTCATGATCAGGTAACCACCGGATTTCAACGTTACCTGCGGCTGCAGCATGCGATCGAGCTGCGCCTCGATACCGGAGCGCGAGAAGATCGGATGGATGTCGCGGTAGGGCTGAACCACCTTGGCGTGGCTCGGCATCAGCATCTTCATGAAGTCTTTCGCTTCACGATAGCCTTCCTCGCCGGCAACGATGATTTCCGAGATGTCCTTGTTGTAGAGATCGCGGATCGAGCGCTTGATCAGGCTGCCTTCCTCATAGACGAGGCAGGGGGCAGTCGAGTTCAGCGTAAGCGTCCGCACGTTTTCCCAGAGACGCATCAGGTATTCGAAGTCGCGCTTGACCTCGACCTTGGTACGGTTGGCACCGGCGGTACGCAGGATGACGCCCATGCCCAACGGCACTTCGAGCATCCGAGCGATTTCCTTCAGCCGCTTGCGGTCCTGCGGGTTGGTGATCTTGCGGGAGATGCCACCGCCGCGTGCCGTGTTCGGCATCAGCACCGAGTAGCGACCGGCCAGCGACAGATAGGTGGTCAGCGCTGCGCCCTTGTTGCCGCGTTCTTCCTTGGCAACCTGAACCAGCAGGATCTGCCGGCGCTTGATGACTTCCTGGATGCGGTACTGCTTGCGCGGACGACGCGCAACGCGGTCAGGCACCTCTTCCATGGCGTCTTCGGCGCCCACGGATTCGATGACTTCCTCTTCGCCATTGTCGTCATCATCGTCGTCGTCGCCGCGACGCTTGGACATATCGATGTCTTCCGAGATCGAGTCGGTCTCGACCATGGCGGCCATTTCGCCGGCCGGGCCGTCGTCGTCGTTATCGGCCGATGAAGTCGCCTCGCCATCGGAAGCATTCCCGGCGGCAGGGGCGTCGACTACCTTCTTGCGGCTGCGGCGTGGCTTTGCCTTCTTGACCGGAGCTTCGGCTTCTGCGGCAAGGGGTTCTGCTGCAACAGCATCGGTCTCGGCCGGAGTGGCAACAGGCTCGTCCTTTGGCACGATGCCGACATCAGGCTGTTCCTGATGGGCAAGGTCGAACGCGGTTTCGACGTGCTCGACGTCGTCGTCGCGGCGATCCTCGGCTTCAGCCCGAAGCAGGGCCTGACGATCCGCGAGCGGAATCTGATAATAGTCGGGGTGGATTTCGGCGAAGGCGAGAAAGCCGTGCCGGTTACCGCCGTAGTCGACGAAGGCCGCCTGCAACGATGGTTCTACCCTCGTGACTTTTGCGAGGTAGATATTGCCGCGGATTTGCTTCTTGTGCTCGGACTCGAAGTCAAATTCTTCTATACGGCTGCCGCGAACGACTACAACGCGCGTCTCTTCCTCGTGAGACGCGTCGATAAGCATTTTGTCTGCCATGAAAGCTGTGCTCCTCGGCGCAGCCGTAAGAGGTCGGCCCGGACTGTCTCAAAGACAGACTGGATGCAACCCACAAATGCTGTGCCGGATAATGAAAGTCGCGATTGGTCTTCTTGAGCGGTCAGCAGCCAGACGACAGCCGGGGATTGAGTGCCCCGGGGCCTGTTCTTTTCAGATAAAAGCTGCTGCGACAACATCCGTAACCAAGCGAGATCGACAATGCCTTAGACCCCATTTCGGGCCCGATGAATGTGCTCCTGAAGAGCGTTTGGTGGCTTTCCACCGATGAAATTCCTGCAAATTGCCGGAAGTTCAGGATCCAGTATGTGGGATAAAAGTTCGTAAGACGGCGGACGACTGCCGGTTATGGCGCCAATTCGTGGTGGCTGCCTTTGCGGCGACTCTGTCCCGTCAACACTTCTACCCTAAAATGCGTTGTATGTTTTATCTGTCACAATAGCAAGGGCAAAGCCAAGTATGCCATAATATTGATGGATTTCTCGGCTGAAGCAAAAAGCGGCCGCGGCATCGACGATTCGCGGCCCAACGGTTTCCACAGGCTCGTGCCATTTGCGGATTTTCTGCGGTTCCATCTCTATTTTAGACTTCGCAAAAATCCTTGGAAGGCATATGGGGTGCGGCAGGCCACTGTTGAAGGGAATGCGATATGCAGGGATGGTTTTCGTGAGGGGACACCGGTTTTCGCTAGTGGTTGCCGCTATCATGTTCGCTATCGCGATGATATCCGCATCGCTAGCCTCGGCAGCCGCCGCAATTGACCCCATCCTCGCTTATGGTGCACGCATTGCGGGTGACGATGCCCGCACCCGTATCGTCATCGATCTTGATCGCGAGCCCAGATTTTCCGTCCACTATCTCGCCAATCCGACGCGTGTCGTCATCGATCTTCCGGCAACGGCCTTCGGCTTTCCGGCGAAGGACTTGGCGCCCCGCGGTCTTTTCAAGGATATTCGCTACGGCACCATGGACGCCGACAGCGCCCGGATCGTCCTGACGGCAATCAAGCCGGTGAAGATGGTGGCCGCCAAGGTGCAGCTGGATGAAAGCGGCAAGGGCCACCGGTTGGTGCTCGACGCGGAAATGATGCCCGCCGATCAATTTGCGGATCTGGTCAGCAAGGAAAGCTGGACAGGCGACGACGACGCCAAGGAGGTCGGTCCGGTGGCGCCGGTCGAAAACGCCAACCCCAGCGATTTCCTCGTTGCGGTTGACGCCGGCCATGGCGGGATTGATACCGGCGCAGTCGCCAGCGACGGCACGACGCCCGAAAAGGAAATCACGCTCGCCTTCGCCAAGAGCCTCGCGGACCGGCTTAACAAGCAGCCAGGCGTAAAAGCTTTTCTGACGCGAGACAGCGATCAATATCTGTCGCTATCGGAGCGGGTAACAATCGCACGCCAGAACCACGCCGCGCTCTTCATCTCCCTGCATGCCGACACGCTGAAGCAGAAGGATATACGTGGCGCGACGGTCTACACCATCTCCGACAAGTCTTCGGATAAGCTCGCAAACGACGTGGCTGAGCGCGAAAACGATTCAGACAAGATTGCCGGCGCCGAAGCGCCGGCTCAGCCGGCTGCCGTGGCCGACATCCTGATGGATCTGACGCGACGCGAGACGCAGGCTTTCTCTATTTCGCTTGCTCAGGACGTGCTCAATTCGTTCAACGGCCAGATCTCGATGATCAACAACCCGCATCGATATGCCGGCTTCCGGGTGCTCCAGGCGCCGGACGTCCCGTCGATCCTGCTCGAGCTGGGTTTTCTGTCGAACAAGGATGACGAGAAGCTCCTTTTGGACGATAATTGGCGAGAGAAGATCGTCGACCGCCTGACCGATGCGGTCAAGCAGTACCGTGCCACCACTGTCGCGAACGGTGGCTGAGTGTACGTTCGATACCCGGTCCCCGTGTCTTTCCTGTAACAGCTTGGCTTTATGGGTGGGGAGGAAGTGGAGAATGCGACTTGAGAGCCCTATTTTGCTCACATTCCCGCCGCTACAGCGAAGTATCATGGGGCGGCAATGTAAGGGATGGCTTTGTTGCCATTCCTGTCTTGCAATAAGGTTCCGAGCGTGCAAAACGGCCGGTATGTAACGTATCGCCCATGCGCCATAGTAAAGAAACACCGGTAGCTTCAATATGGTCAAACTGATTGGATATTTCTTTGGGCTGGGCTGCATCCTGTTCCTAGGGGTTGCGGCTGCCGGTGCCATCTATCTGAGCATCGTTTCCAAGGAGCTGCCCGACTACGAGGTGCTTGCCAATTACGCGCCGCCGGTGACCACCCGCATTCATGCCGGCAATGGCGCATTGATGGCCGAATACGCCCGTGAACGCCGTCTCTTCATTCCGATCCAGGCTATTCCGGATCGGGTCAAGGCGGCTTTTCTCTCCGCTGAAGACAAGAACTTCTACAATCATCCCGGTGTGGATTTGACCGGCCTCGCGCGCGCCGTCGTCGTCAATGCCCAGAATTTCGGCTCCGGCCGCCGCCCGGTCGGCGCCTCGACCATCACGCAGCAGGTTGCCAAGAACTTCCTGCTCTCGTCCGACCAGACATTCGACCGCAAGATCAAGGAAGCGATCCTCTCCTTCCGCATCGAACAGGCCTATAGCAAGGACAAGATCCTCGAGCTTTACCTGAATGAGATCTATTTCGGCCTGAATGCCTACGGTATTGCCGGTGCGGCACTGACCTATTTCGACAAATCCGTCACCGACCTGACCATCGCCGAGACGGCCTATCTGGCATCGCTGCCGAAGGGGCCCTCGAACTACAATCCCTTCCGCCATGCCGATGCTGCCATCGCGCGCCGCAACTGGGTGATCGATCGCATGGTCGAGAACGGCTACGTCAGCCAGGCTGATGGCGAGGACGCCAAGAAGCAGCCGCTCGGCGTCACGGGCCGCCGGAGCGGCGCTTCGGTCTTCGCCTCGGAGTTCTTCTCGGAAGAGGTCCGCCGCCAGATCATCGACAAATACGGCGATAAGACCCTTTACGAGGGTGGTCTCTCCGTTCGCACGTCGCTCGATCCGCAGCTTCAGATCGAAGCGCGCAAGGCGTTGCAGGATGGACTGGTGACCTACGACGAGCGCCGCGGCTTTCACGGCCCGATCAAGCAGATTTCGACAGCCCAGGACTGGGGACAGGAGCTTGCGAAAGTTCAGGGCCTGAGCGACGTACCGGAGTGGCATATCGCCGTTGTCCTCGCAGTTTCCGACCAGGGCGTCGATATCGGCCTGCAACCTGATGTCGACGGCGGCGGCAAGGTGTCGACCGAACGCAAGCGTGGATCGATCGCCGCAGCCGACATGCGCTGGGCCTATCGTTCGTCGGAAGGCGACCATAAGACCGCCAAGTCGCCGTCGGGCGTGCTGTCGGCCGGCGATGTCGTCTACGTCGAACCGATCGGTGATGCGGGTTCCGACGCCTACCGCCTGCGCCAGCCGCCGAAGGTTCAGGGCGGCCTTGTCGCGATGGATCCTCATACGGGCCGCGTGCTCGCCATGGTCGGAGGTTTCTCCTACGGCCAGTCAGAGTTCAACCGCGCAACGCAGGCTATGCGCCAGCCGGGCTCATCCTTCAAACCCTTCGTCTACGCCGCGGCGATGGACAACGGCTATACGCCGGCATCGGTCATTCTCGACGATCCGATCGAGATGCAGCTTAGCAACGGCACGGTCTGGAAGCCGGAAAATTACGAAGGCGAAGGCGGCGGAGCCAATACGCTGCGCTTTGCCATCGAGCATTCGCGCAACCTTATGACAGTTCGGCTTGCCAACGACATGGGCATGAACCTGGTTGCTGAATATGCCGACCGTTTTGGGATCTACGACCACATGCAGCCGCTGATCGCCATGTCGATCGGCGCCGGCGAGACGACTGTCCTGCGCATGGTGTCGGCCTATTCGGTGCTCGCCAATGGCGGCAAGCAGATCAAGCCGACCCTGATCGACCGCATCCAGGACCGCTACGGCAAGACCATCTTCAAGCATGAGGAACGCGTCTGCGACGGCTGCAACGTCCAGGACTGGCAGAACCAGGATGAGCCGAACATCGTCGACAACCGCGAGCAGGTCCTCGATCCGATGACGGCATATCAGGTGACCTCGATGATGCAGGGCGTCATCATCCGCGGCACGGCTGCCGGCAAGATCAAGCTGAACACCGAGGTGGCCGGCAAGACCGGAACGACCAATGACGAGAAGGACGCCTGGTTCGTCGGCTATACGCCGAGCCTCGTTGCCGGCATGTATGTCGGTTTCGACGCGCCGGCGACGCTTGGCCGGGGCGCGACGGGTGGCTCGATAGCCGCGCCGATCTTCAATGAGTTCATGCAGGCCGCCACCAAGGACGAAGCGCCGGAGAAATTCGTCGTGCCCGCAGGCATGACCATGGCCGCCGTCGATCGCAAGACCGGCATGGCTGCACAGCCCGGCGACCCGAATTCGATCGTCGAAGTGTTCAAGCCAGGCACCGGGCCGGCGACCAGCTATTCGGTCATCGGCGGCGGAGAGACGCAGTTGGCGCCTGAGGAAATCCTCAAGACCTCGCCCCAGGCCAACCAGGCGGTCACGTCGGGCGCCGGCGGCCTTTACTGATCAGCCCACATCCCCATCGAACCGTGCCGCCGGGGCTTTACATCGGCGGCATGCCTATCTATTGACGGGCAACACTTAAAATCGAGGCGAAGAAGCACAGCAATGCGAGCGGAAATCGAGAATGTTGTCGACGAAATCAAGCAGGCCATAAGCCTGCTGAGGAGGCATCTTTGACTGGGATCAAGCGGTAAGACGGCTCGACTGGCTGAACAACAAGTCTGAGGATCCCAATCTCTGGAACGATGCTGCGGAAGCGCAGAAGCTGATGCGTGAGCGCCAGGGCCTCGAAGACGGCATCAATGGCGTACGTGCGCTGGAGCGCCAGCTCAACGACAACATCGAACTCATCGAGCTCGGTGAGGAGGAAGACGACGCCGGCGTCATCAAGGAAGCCGAAGACGCCCTGAAGGTACTGAAGGCCGAGGCGGGACGCCAGCAGGTAGAGGCAATGCTGTCGGGCGAAGCCGATGGCAACGACACCTATCTCGAAGTTCATTCGGGTGCCGGCGGCACCGAAAGCCAGGATTGGGCCAACATGCTCTTGCGCATGTACACCCGCTGGGCCGAACGTCGGCGCTTCAAGGTCGAGCTTCTGGAAGTTCATGACGGCGAAGAAGCAGGCATCAAGTCCGCAACACTCTTGGTCAAGGGCCACAATGCCTACGGCTGGATGAAGACCGAATCAGGCGTCCACCGCCTGGTCCGCATCTCGCCTTACGACAGCAACGCCCGTCGCCACACGTCGTTCTCGAGCATCTGGGTCTATCCGGTAGTCGACGATTCGATCCAGATCGATATCAACGAAAGCGACTGCCGCATCGATACCTATCGCTCGTCAGGCGCTGGCGGCCAGCACGTCAACACGACCGACTCGGCAGTGCGCATCACACACATTCCGTCTGGTATCGTTGTCCAGTGCCAGCAGGAACGCTCGCAGCACAAGAACAAGGCCAAGGCCTGGGACATGCTGCGCGCCCGCATGTACGAGGCCGAGCTGAAGAAGCGCGAAGACGCGGCCAATGCCGAGGCCGCTTCCAAGTCCGACATCGGCTGGGGTCACCAGATCCGTTCCTACGTGCTGCAGCCCTACCAGATGGTGAAGGACCTGCGCACCGGCGTTACCAGCCAGGCACCCGGCGATGTCCTCGACGGCGACATCGACGAGTTCATGGAAGCAGCGCTGGCACACCGCATCAGCGGTGCCGCAGACGCGGCAGCTGACGACATCGACTAGAATACCAGCTGATAAAATAGCGAAAAGCCCCGGTGACGGGGCTTTTTTGATTCTGCTGACATCCCCACTAAAAGGCTCAGTTGGAGGCTTTTTCCACGGTCACTTCGCCAAGCTCATCCAGCATCACGTTCCAGACTTCCGCGTCCGCATCGGGATCGGTCTTGATGAAGACCATGGCGAACAGGCCTGGCTCCCTGATGATGCCACCGGAGTTTTCCGGGCGGATGTCAGTGACATAGGCTTTCAGCGCGGTGATCTCAGGCAGCTCCGTGGTCGACAGCACCTGCGGCGCATCCTCGCTCGCGACGATCTGCTGGAGATAGACCTTGGACGTCCTGTCAGCTTGCCGGACAGCGAAAAGCTTGTAGTAGCCGTGACGCGGTGCCTGCTTTTGCACCGGGCCTGCTGCTGGTGAAGGGGCAGGGGATTGTGCGTCAGGCGGCGCTTCCGCCGGCCCGGCCGGGTCGTCCTGCCAATATCCTGTGCTGGTCGAATAGAGGATCGTTGCTGGCAAAACCGCGGTTTCCTGAGCCGATGCGCTCGTCGCCGCGATGGAGGCGATCAATAGGGAGGCGGCAATGGAAACGGCTTTGATGCGTTTCCCCACGGCGTCCTCACCTGATATCGGACCTAGCGCGCTCAATCGGAAAACTGCTCCGCCAGGATACGGTCCGACCAGGAGCGATCCGGATCGGAAAGGATGCGCGCGGTGGTGTCCTCCGTCTGGGCGATACGGACACTCAAGACCGATTTCACCTCGGCATTGTCGGCGACGGCGTTGACCGGCCGCTTCTCAGGTTCAAGGATCGTAAGATCGACGGTCACCTTGTTTGGCAGCAACGCCCCGCGCCAGCGGCGAGGCCGGAAGGCGCTGACAGGGGTGATGGCCAGCAACGGCGCGTCGAGCGGCAGGATCGGCCCGTGAGCCGATAGATTATAGGCAGTCGAGCCGGCCGGTGTCGTCACCATCAGACCATCGCAGATCAATTCCTCGAGCCGCACAAATCCATCGACTTCGACGCGGAGCTTAGCCGCCTGGTACGATTGGCGAAACAGCGAGACCTCGTTGATCGCCAGCGCGATCGACGTCGAGCCGTCGGCATTCGTCGTTTTCATCTGTAGTGGATGAAATGCATTTTCGACTGCGGCATCTATCCGATCGGGTAGGTTTTCCACCCGGTAGTCGTTCATCAGAAACCCGATGGATCCGCGGTTCATGCCGTAGACGCGCTTGCCGGAATTCATCGTGCTGTGAAGCGTCTGCAGCATGAAACCATCGCCGCCGAGCGCTACCATCACGTCCGCTTCCTCCTGCGGCGCCTGGCCGTAGAGCGCGATCAACTCCTCGCGGGCGGCACACGCTTCTGGAGTCTGGGAAGCGATGAAGCAGAGGGAGTGAAAAGATCGCGGCATGCAATGTCCTTTTGAACGTTGTTCTAGGTAAAGGATAATTGCCTTGTGCGACAAGCCGTTTTGCGCGGCGGCGGTCTAATGTGTTCATGAAATTGGAACGAAAGCACTGATTCAGCCCCGATTGACAACGCCGGCTGGACAGGAAGTGCGCGGAGCCCCCGCTCGGGATTCGAACCCAGGTCTTCCTGAATACTGCTCAGGTGCTCTACCGTTGAGCTACGGGGGCAACGCAGCTGCATGGTTAGCGGAAAGTTAAAGTCGCCTCAATGCGATAGTGCTAATATGGTTTACGCGGCTCGGTCGATGCGCCCGATATCGGGTTCGAGAGGCGTTGACGCCGGAAGGCATCTTCAAGCGTCCAGCCGAGAATCCATGTGTCGCGCCTGGCTTCCCAGTCAGCGATTGTGCTCGCCGGCTCTTTGGCGTCGCTCAGGAACGGGTTATCCGTCAGGCTGTTGCCGTTCGCTCTGGCCGTTGCGCCCATGCGCTCGATATCTGCCCAGTCGGTCTTCATCTCAGCCGCTTCCGCTTTGTCCAAACAATATGGACATTGATCGGACGGTGGCAAGAATGCGCTAGGGTTCAACTTTGGGTTCAAATAGTGAGACCGCCGATCCGCCCCCGCTTGCGCGGTGACAAATGCGGCGGTCTCTGGTCCCGACCAAGGGGCCATCCCAACAACGAATTTGGGCTCAGGAAAGTTCCAGGTCCGCTCGTCCGAAACGGTGGCGCGTACATTTCCCTGCCTGTCGGGATCCCTGGTTCAGGCAGCATCCAACTTTTCTAAAGGTGCAAGTTAAGCGCTTCCACCGACTGCGCCGCCGCTCAATTCGATCGCGGACACCATATCGCGCGTGAAATCGACCAGCATGTCTGCATGCTCATGCGCTGCCGCGTCGTCCATGCCGGATTGCTTGCCGATATCCACCCAGCTTTCGTGCAATCCACTCAAACACTCTTCTCGTGCATCCGCATCGAACTCCAGCACATGCATGGCAGCCGTTTGTACGAATTGCGTCATTGCCTGATCTAGTTCTGAAGTCATTGGATCCTCGCAGTCTCAGCCGGTTTGGTGAGAGCCTCGGCGGCAATGTGGGATAGAAGAGCCAGGTGTCAAGGTAGCGGCCTGGCGATAGAGTGGCGCTGCGACTTTAGTGGGTCTGGACTAAAGGCGGAGTAGCTGTGCTCCAGTCAAACGAGACTTGCCCTGGCTTTTCCTAGCTATATTGTCAGCATCGGCGATGTACGCTCGAGATAAAATTGGGGGGTGTAAGCTGATGAAAAACGTATTCGATCAGGGCGGACATTGGAGAAACTGGGTTGGCAACCAGTCTTGCATTACACGGTACCGGGGTGAGCCGACCAGCGAGGCCGAACTCTGCGAGATGGTAGCGCAGGCTGTCTCTCAGGGCCTCAACGTACGCTGCGTCGGTTCGGGCCATTCCTTCACACCGGTCGCCATCACCAGCGGGCTGCTTCTTTCCCTGTCGCGGATGAAAGGTGTCCGCCACATCGACCGCGAGGCGCGCCGGGTCACGGTATCGGCTGGCACGACGATCAACGAGTTAGGCCGCGTTCTCAAGGAGAATGGCCTGTCGATGGTGAACCAGGGCGATATCGATTCCCAGGCACTCGCAGGCGCTCTCACCACGGGGACGCACGGCACCGGCAGCACGCTGGGCAATCTGGCCTCCTCGATCGTTGGGATGAAGCTTGTTCAGCCGAACGGCGAGCTTCTGACGGTGGACGAGAACAATCAGGACCTGCTGCGCGCAAGCCGGGTCTCTCTCGGCACGCTCGGGGTGATTTCCGAGCTCACGCTTCAGTTGATGGACACATACAATCTTCATGAGACGATCTGGAGGGAGGATTTCGACGCCTGCATGGAAATGCATGACGACCTCGCCGCCAAGCATCGCCATTTCAGCTTCTTCTGGTGCCCGACGGAGCGAAGCCGTCACTGCTACTGCCTGCCCGACACGGCTGCGACATCGAAGTCGGGAAAAACCACCGATGTCTGCGAGATGAAGATCATGGACATCACCGATCGGCCGCCGATGGAAACCGAATTCGAAAAGATTGCATACAGCTCTGAGATTTATCCAATCGTCTATGTCCCGAATTTCCACGAGCTGGAATATGCGGTCCCGGTCGCCTACGGCAAGCAGGCGGTCCAGGAAGTCCGCAAGCTGATGCTGGAGAAATATCCGGAATGCATCTACCCGATCGAATATCGGTTCACCGCCGGCGACAACGCCTGGATGAGCCCGTTCTTCGAGCAGGACAGCGTAACGGTCTCGGTTTCCGGCGAGCCGGGCACGGATTACTGGCCCTATCTGCGTGACGTCGACGCCATCCTGCGCGGCTTCGGTTCGCGACCGCACTGGGGCAAGCTGCATTTCCTGACAAGCGACGACGTAACTGACATTTATCCCAAGTCCGCCGAGTTCCGCGCCTTGCGCCGCAAGCTTGATCCGCAGGGCGTTTACCTCAACGATCACCTGACGCAGTTGTTCAACTAGAGATAAGCATAAAAAAACCCGCCAGCGGCGGGGTGTATTTGTTGGCGCGATGTCAATCGCGTTTGAAAAATGGTGCCCCCGACAAGGTTCGAACTCGTGACCCCCTGATTACAAATCAGGTGCTCTACCAACTGAGCTACAAGGGCTTGGTGCCGCCAAGTACCATATTTTGAGCTTGTGTAAAGCCAAAATTCGCCTCGGCGATACGTGAGCGGCAAGTTTTTCCAGTGTCTGACGTTGGGCCTCGGGTCTGCGTTGTATAACGTCATTGCTGCGACGACATTCGACAGATTTACGCAACGTCAGGCACTGAAACGCCGCATGACCCTATGTTCAAAAAGTAACGATGGAGTAATATTTCGACATGCTCAAGTTAGGTCTATCGACAACGGGGTACAGGCGCGGAATAAATCAAGGCAACTTGAGCCGAGGGAACACATGATGAAACTGATGCAGTTTGCGTTTTCTTTCCTGTTCGCTTTCAACGTTGTGGCGGCGTCCGCCGAGGAGTTGCGTATCGACGGCACTTCGGAGGCGAGTTTTGCAAAGAGTATGAGCGCCATTGCCAAGAGCCTGACGCCTGAGGAGAGGGAGCCCTACAAGCGCGGCCTGATGAATATCGTGCTGGCGCATTACCCGCCGGCGGCGAATGCCCAAGGGGCTGCGTTGGTATCGCTGATCAATCCGGCGATCAAGGCGGCCCACACGACGCTCAACGGCATGACCAAGGACGAGATCGTCGCGCGGGGCCGGGAGCTGCTGAAAAGCCCGCTGCTGCGCGCCAATTGAACTGACTTCGGCGCCATCCTCGTGGGGGCAATCATTATGCTTCAGAAATCAATTATCGTTGGCGCCTTGTTTGCCGCAGCCTCTTTAGCACAGTCGTCCTTCGCCGCCGATCCAACGGCCCGCTACAGCTGCGAGGACGGCAGCCACTTCTCCGTCCGTTTTCACGATGGGGTGGCCTTCGTGACGCTATCGGACGGAAAAAAGCTCAGCTTGCCACAGCGTATTGCCGGATCGGGCATTTGGTATTCGTCCGGTCGCTACGACCTGCGCGGCAAGGGTAGGGATGCGACGTGGACTGTCGGCCGGAAGGTTCCGGTTAATTGCGTGGCAGCGGATTGAGCTTTTTGTGCCTATCGCCTATGCCAGTCGCGATATGAGATAGGTGAGGCAGGGACAATGGAAGTCAGGGATTCGAACGGCGCGATTCTGCAGGAAAACGACAACGTCACCCTGATCAAGGATTTGAAGGTCAAGGGGACGTCGACGACGCTGAAGCGCGGCATGCTCGTCAAGGGCATTCACCTGACTGACAATCCAGACGAGGTCGAGTGCCGCGTCGAAAAGGTCAAGGGATTGGTGCTGCGGACCGAGTTCCTCAAAAAGGCGTGAGCCCTTGCGGGGCGCTGCCGGGTCGGGCTACTGGCGGATGAGGAGCAGGGGCTGCCCGCCGTCTTCCTTCGATTTATCGAAATTGCCGGCGGCATTCATGTCGAAGGACAGCGCGGTTCCTTCGCTTCCCATCAGTACCAGCCCGAATCCCTCCGTTGCCCAGAGGCTGAGCTTCATATCCGTGATGGAGGAGGGGCAGCCGTCCGTCAGCGACATCTTGGCGGTGCCGTCCTCGTCCTTGTCGGCAAGCAGCGCCACCTGGCAGAGAGCCTCGCCGCCCGGGCGCTGCAACTGCCATGTCCCAACGAGGCTTTCGATCGAAGGAACATGATCTACATCCCCGAGCGCCGGCAGCAGCCAGATGGGATCGCCTTCGGCGGTTTCCCAGGGTGAGCCCTCTTCCTGTCCGAAGCGGAGCAGGACTTTGCCGGTCGCGTCCATGATCGCGAGCATATCGTCATCGCCGATATTCCAGGCGGTGGCGCCGGCAAGGTCAGGCAGTGCGGCAGCGCATGTCTGCCCCCCGGTGATGGGGTGGCCGCCGGCGGCCTCTCCAGTCTCGAAGGTGAGGTGGCAACCTTTCGCCCCATTCTCCGGGGCGACGAGCCATGAGCCGGCTTGCGCCTTGACCTGTTCGGCGTCGGCAGCAAGCGAAGGCCCGGCGCCGGCAAGAGTGATCGCACCGACGGTGATCGCAAGGAAGGTGAGCGAACGGATCAAGACGAGTTCTCCCAATCGGCCGCCGCTCGAATCCCAGCGCCGCTATATCTTCAGAAAGGAACGTGCCGCATACATGGCGATTGCGGCGGCATTCGAAACGTTCAGCGATTTGATGGCGCCGGGCATTTCGAGGCGGGCGAGGGTATTGACCGTTTCACGGGTCTTCTGCCGCAATCCCTTGCCCTCGGAGCCGAGGACCAGTGCGATCTTATTGCCCGAGAACGTGCCTTCAAGCGCTGCCGGACCATCCGAATCAAGGCCGATTGTCACGAAGCCGAGTTTGTGAAGTTCGCCAAGCGCATCGGCCAGATTGGTGACCTGTATATAAGGTATGAGTTCGAGCGCCCCCGAAGCCGATTTTGCCAGCACGCCCGATTCGGTCGGGCTATGGCGCATCGTGGTGATGACTGCGCCTGCATCAAAGGCGACGGCGGAGCGCATGATGGCACCGACATTGTGCGGATCGGTCACCTGGTCGAGCACCAGCAGCAACGGACTGTCGTTCAGCGCGGCCAGCCGGCGCACCGGCAGCGGCCGCGTCTCAAGCATCACGCCCTGATGGATGGCGTCCGGGCCGAGCACCTTGTCGAGGTCCTGCGGCGAAACGATCTCGACGGGATAGCCGAGTTGGTCGACCGGGCCGATCTCCAACCGCACCAGCGCATTCTGCGTCACCGAAAGCTTGATGATCTGGCGTTCCGGATTGTCTAACGCGGCGCGAACCGTGTGCAGCCCGTAGAGTTGGACCTGGTCGGGGGCAAGCGCCGGCGGCTTCCAGTCGTCGGCACCGCCTCGCTTGCGCTTCTGCGGCACGGGCGTCGGGATCTCGCCGCGCTCACGCTTGGCGTCGCGATGGGCGCGCCTCAGCGTCGCGTAATGCGTGTCCTTGCTGGAGTGATCGCCTACGGGGTTTTCGGGGGCTGGAGGCCCTGGGGATTTGTCTTTGCTCATGCCGCTTTATACCGACCGAGCCCGAAAGCGCATAGCCCTTCTTTTATCCCGCGGCTTTCCGCAACGACTGAAATTTTTTCGTCATTTTTGCTGTGGCATCATGTTGACAGGATGAAGTGGGGCGGTCATATACGCGGCGCAGATCGAGGCGGCAGCGTCACGGTCTGCTGCAGTTGATCGAAAGATCATACTGGCTTGATCGAAAGATCAGACTTGGTCGCAAGATCCGGATGGAATCTGGAGGGATGCCCGAGTGGTTAAAGGGGACGGACTGTAAATCCGTTGGCTCAGCCTACGTTGGTTCAAATCCAACTCCCTCCACCATTCCGTCTCAGGATCTTTTGCACCCGCGGGTATAGCTCAGTGGTAGAGCAGCAGCCTTCCAAGCTGAATATGCGGGTTCGATTCCCGCTACCCGCTCCAGTGCACTGGAATAAATCATCCCTCATGCCTATCTAAGTGCCTGAACCGAAAGACGCTTCCACGTCCGTTCGGAACAGTCGGCGAAATCGGCGAAACTATTCGGCGTCCCACGTGCACTTCGTGCGCGACCGCCTGCCGTACGGTAATAACAGGGGCTGCAATTAAGTCTTGCGCTATGGCGACGAAAGCCTTAAACGGCGGCACTAAACCGGTTCGCCGGGGTCACCAATCCTACGTTCATCAGGAAGCATTCAAATGGCAAAGAGTAAGTTTGAGCGCAACAAGCCGCACGTTAACATCGGCACGATTGGCCACGTTGACCACGGCAAGACGTCTCTGACGGCAGCGATCACCAAGTATTTCGGCGAGTACAAGCGTTACGACCAGATCGACGCTGCACCGGAAGAAAAGGCGCGCGGCATCACCATTTCGACGGCACACGTCGAATATGAAACGCCGGCCCGTCACTACGCGCACGTCGATTGCCCCGGCCACGCCGACTACGTCAAGAACATGATCACCGGTGCTGCCCAGATGGACGGCGCGATCCTGGTCTGCTCGGCAGCCGACGGCCCGATGCCGCAGACCCGCGAGCACATCCTGCTGGCCCGTCAGGTTGGCGTTCCGGCCATCGTGGTGTTCCTGAACAAGGTCGACCAGGTCGACGACGCCGAACTTCTCGAGCTCGTCGAGCTGGAAGTGCGCGAACTTTTGTCGTCCTACGACTTCCCCGGCGACGATATCCCGATCATCAAGGGTTCGGCTCTGGCCGCACTTGAAGATTCGGACAAGAAGATCGGCGAAGACGCGATCCGCGAACTGATGGCAGCGGTCGACGCTTACATCCCGACGCCTGAGCGTCCGATCAACCTGCCGTTCCTGATGCCGATCGAAGACGTGTTCTCGATCTCGGGCCGCGGCACTGTCGTGACCGGCCGCGTCGAGCGTGGCATCGTCAAGGTTGGCGAAGAAGTCGAGATCGTCGGCATCCGCCCGACCTCGAAGACGACGGTCACCGGCGTTGAAATGTTCCGCAAGCTGCTCGATCAGGGCCAGGCCGGCGACAACATCGGCGCTCTGGTTCGCGGTGTGAACCGTGACGGCGTCGAGCGTGGCCAGATCCTTTGCAAGCCGGGTTCGGTCAAGCCGCACAAGAAGTTCATGGCTGAAGCCTACATCCTGACGAAGGAAGAAGGCGGCCGTCATACGCCGTTCTTCACGAACTACCGTCCGCAGTTCTACTTCCGTACGACTGACGTGACCGGTATCGTTTCGCTTCCTGAAGGCACGGAAATGGTCATGCCTGGCGACAACGTCACCGTTGCCGTCGAACTGATCGTGCCGATCGCCATGGAAGAAAAGCTGCGTTTCGCCATCCGCGAAGGCGGCCGCACCGTCGGCGCCGGCATCGTCGCTTCGATCGTCGAGTAATTATCGGATCATTCCGATTGAGGGCCTCGCTGGAAACGGCGGGGCCCATTTTCGTTGATTCGCGGTGTGATGGAGAAGATGGTCCGAAGGTCGGTAAGGGCGGGGAGGAGATCTCCGCCGCTCAGCTTCCTTCCGCCACGAGTCGCATCGACATTGATGCTAGGTCACCAATCGGGGACAAGAGCTCTGGGCGGTCGATGACTGGCAGGAGCTGGCCATTTCCAACGCCGGGAACCGCGGATTCCGGTCGGCAAACACCAGCATGTCTTGGCGAGATGCGCTCAGGTCCATCTGCCAGTCGTGCCGCATTGGAAAAATCGAAAAACGCACTTGCCATTCATGGCGTCCCGTCTTAAAGGGAGCGCCATGCTTCCGGAAGATGCCCCGCTGAAACGCGTAGGGCACCGACGGTCGCAGCGTGTGGGGGTATAGCTCAGCTGGTAGAGCGGCGGTCTCCAAAACCGCAGGTCGTAGGTTCGAGCCCTGCTGCCCCTGCCATTTTCTCCGGTTTGCTTAAGCGCGGTTGCTTCGCGGCTACGCAAATTGGGGCCTGCCGCAATAGTGGCAAATTTCGCGGAGCCTCGATTCCCTCTTGTTAAATTGGGAATCGATGTTTATGTAGGGTTCAACAGACACGCGGTGCGTGGGGCTGACTTGTTCAGCTTTACGCGCCGTAATTGCGTGGGCAGTCAATGGCATCCAAATCGAATCCGTTTACGTTTCTGCAGCAGGTCCGCTCCGAGACGGCGAAAGTCACATGGCCATCCCGTCGCGAGACGATGATCTCGACGATTATGGTTCTGGTCATGGTGGTATTTGCTTCGGTGTTTTTCTTCGCCGCGGACCAGCTTATCGGTTGGATCCTCGGCTACGTGCTGCATGCCGGCAACTGATATTGAGTGGAGATGAAGATGGCGGCACGTTGGTACATCGTCCACGCTTATTCTAATTTTGAAAAGAAGGTCGCCGAATCCATCGAGGAGAAGGCCAGGCAGAAAGGTCTTTCTCATCTTTTCGAGAAGATCCTGGTGCCGACCGAGAAGGTGGTTGAAGTGCGTCGCGGCCGCAAGGTCGATAGCGAGCGCAAGTTCTTCCCGGGCTACGTCATGGTACGTGCCAACCTGACGGACGAGGCCTACCACCTGATCAAGAATACACCGAAGGTCACAGGATTCCTCGGTTCAGACAATAAGCCCGTTCCGATCCCGGATAGTGAGGCTGATCGCATTCTCGGTCAGGTTCAGGAAGGTGTCGAGCGGCCGAAGGCTTCGATCTCCTTCGAAATCGGCGAGCAGGTCCGCGTTTCCGATGGCCCGTTCGCCTCGTTCAACGGCACCGTGCAGGATGTCGATGAAGAACGGTCCCGCCTCAAGGTGGAAGTATCTATTTTCGGCCGCGCTACGCCGGTCGAGCTGGAATACAGTCAGGTCGAAAAGGTCTGACTGGGATCGCGGCTTTCGAGCCGCGACAGCGCGTGGGAGGGAAGGGGCCTTAGCCGGACCCCGAGCCGCACCACGCAACCGCAGCCGCCGGAGTGATCCGGCATCAACGACCGGGTAACCGGTCAGCAGTGAAAGGCAGAGAGATATGGCTAAGAAAGTTGCAGGCCAGCTCAAGCTTCAGGTCAAGGCAGGATCGGCAAACCCGTCCCCGCCAATCGGACCTGCGCTTGGTCAGCGTGGCGTAAACATCATGGAATTCTGCAAGGCGTTCAATGCCGCTACGCAGGAAATGGAAAAGGGCATGCCGATTCCGGTCGTCATCACCTATTACCAGGACAAGTCCTTCACCTTCATCATGAAGCAGCCGCCAGTCAGCTACTTCCTGAAGAAGGAAGCGAAGATCACGGCTGGTTCGAAGCTGCCTGGCAAGACCAAGGCTGGCTCGATCACCATGGATCAGGTTCGCACGATTGCTCAGGCCAAGATGAAGGACCTGAATGCAGCCGACGTCGAAGGCGCAATGGCAATGGTTGAGGGCTCTGCCCGCTCCATGGGCCTGGAAGTGGTGGGTTAAGACGATGGTTGCTAAGCGCATTAAGAAAATCCGCGAAGGCGTAGACGCTACCAAGCTCTATGCACTTCCGCTCGCCATCGGCATGGTCAAGGAACGGGCTATCGCCAAGTTCGACGAGACTGTCGAAGTGTCCATGAACCTCGGCGTCGACCCGCGCCATGCAGACCAGATGGTCCGCGGCGTGGTCAATCTGCCGAACGGCACTGGCCGCGACGTTCGCGTTGCCGTTTTCGCACGCGGTGCCAAGGCTGACGAAGCCCGCGCTGCCGGCGCAGACGTTGTTGGCGCCGAAGACCTCGTTGAAATCGTTCAGGGCGGCAAGATCGACTTCGATCGTTGCATCGCCACGCCTGACATGATGCCGCTCGTCGGTCGTCTCGGCAAGGTTCTCGGCCCTCGCGGCATGATGCCGAACCCGAAGGTCGGAACGGTCACCATGGACGTTGCCGGTGCAGTCAAGGCATCCAAGGGTGGCGCTGTCGAATTCCGTGTCGAGAAGGCTGGCATTGTCCACGCCGGTATCGGCAAGGCCTCGTTCGATGCCAAGGCCCTGGAAGAAAACATTCGTGCCTTCGCTGACGCCGTCATCAAGGCAAAGCCGGCCGGTGCCAAGGGCAACTACGTCAAGCGCGTAGCGATTTCCTCGACCATGGGTCCGGGCGTTCGCATCGACGTATCGTCGGTCACGGCAGCCGCATAATTATCGGCGGGGCTCTTGGCCCGGCCATTAAGAATTCCCGGCCTCTTTAGGGAGGCTGGGATTTCCGGAGAAATCCGGAATTCCTGTCCGAGATTGCAGGTGGTTATCCCTTAATCACTGATGCCTGCATGAGACGGGTAAGACCCGAATTTTGAAGAAGCTAGCGCTTCGATGAACTCGGTTCGAGCCTTGGATGCCTTGTGCCTCGCAGCCTTGCGGCTCGAGCGCGAGGGGACAGGATCCTCAAGCGTCGCTTGGGATCTCTACTGATCCCAGGAGGCAAAAGGCAACCCGGCAGGGCCGTTCTTCACGGTCTTGCCTACTGGAGAAAAGCAGTGGAAAGAGCGGAAAAACGCGAATTCGTCACGGAACTGAACGAAGTCTTCAAGGCTTCGGGCTCAGTTGTCGTGGCCCACTATGCTGGTGTCACAGTCGCACAGATGAACGACTTCCGTTCGAAGATGCGCGCTGCTGGCGGCACCGTCAAAGTCGCGAAGAACCGCCTGGCCAAAATTGCTCTTCAGGGCACTGAGTCGGAAGGGATGTCTGATCTCTTCAAGGGACAGACGCTGATCGCATACAGCACTGATCCCGTAACGGCTCCTAAGGTCCTCGTGGATTTCGCCAAGACCAATGACAAGATCATTGTTCTGGGTGGCGCCATGGGAACAACCACGCTCAATGCCGAAGCTGTGCGGTCGCTCGCGACCCTGCCTTCGCTTGACGAACTGCGTTCGAAGCTGCTGGCGATGATCCAGACACCAGCTACGCGTATCGCAGGGGTTGTTGCGGCACCGGCAAGTCAGCTTGCTCGCGTGTTTGCAGCCTATGCCAAGAAGGACGAAGCCGCGTAAGGCGGTTTTTCGCTGTTCATAATCAACCAGTTCGAACCGAACAAAAGGAACTAATATCATGACTGATCTCGCAAAGATCGTTGACGACCTGTCCTCCCTGACCGTTCTCGAAGCCGCAGAACTGTCGAAGCTTCTCGAAGAAAAGTGGGGCGTTTCCGCTGCTGCTCCGGTAGCAGTTGCTGCTGCTGGCGGCGGTGCCGCTGCTGCTGTCGTTGAAGAAGAAAAGACCGAGTTCGACGTCATCCTCTCGGATGTCGGCGCTAACAAGATCAACGTCATCAAGGAAGTCCGCGCCATCACCGGCCTGGGCCTCAAGGAAGCCAAGGATCTGGTCGAAGCAGCTCCTAAGGCTGTCAAGGAAGGCGTTTCCAAGGCTGAAGCCGCTGACATCAAGAAGAAGCTTGAAGACGCTGGCGCCAAGGCCGACGTCAAGTAAGCATCAAACTGCGCTTGGGGGGCGGCTATTCGCTGCCTCCCATTTGCCGTTTTTCTGAACAAATTACCCAAAAGCCCGGAGAAACGGCTTTTGGGTAATGGGTTCTTCAAGAGGATAGTCTCGAACTCGGAACAGCACAGCAATCCGCGCTGGCGTTTTGGGAATTGGACGAGTTTGAACGACCCATTGATTGACGGGATCGCCTGGCCAGCGAAACCCGTCCGTTGCAGGCCCGGATGCAAGATTTTGAAGGAGCGACGATGGCTCAGACCCTTACGTTCAACGGTCGTAGGCGCGTACGCAAGTTTTTTGGTAAAATTCCTGAAGTCGCAGAAATGCCGAACCTCATCGAGGTCCAGAAGGCATCCTATGACCAGTTTCTCATGGTTGAAGAGCCCGAGGGTGGGCGTCCCGAAGAGGGTCTTCAGTCTGTTTTCAAGTCGGTTTTCCCGATCACCGATTTCTCCGGCGCGTCCATGCTGGAATTCGTTTCCTATGAATTCGAGCCGCCGAAGTTCGATGTCGACGAATGCCGCCAGCGCGACCTGACCTATGCAGCGCCGCTTAAGGTGACGCTGCGCCTCATCGTGTTCGATATCGACGAGGATACGGGCGCGAAGTCCATCAAGGACATCAAGGAACAGAGCGTTTACATGGGCGACATGCCGCTCATGACCAACAACGGCACGTTCATCGTCAACGGCACCGAGCGCGTCATCGTCTCCCAGATGCACCGTTCGCCAGGCGTGTTCTTCGACCACGACAAGGGCAAGAGCCACTCGTCCGGCAAGCTGCTGTTTGCCGCTCGCGTCATCCCTTACCGTGGTTCCTGGCTCGACATCGAATTCGACGCCAAGGACATCGTCTACGCGCGTATCGACCGTCGCCGCAAGATCCCGGTAACATCGTTGCTGATGGCTCTAGGCATGGACGGCGAAGAGATTCTCTCGACCTTCTATACAAAGTCGAACTACGTCCGTTCGGGCGAGGGCTGGCGCATTCCGTTCAACGCTGAAACGTTGAAGGGCGCCAAGACCATCACCGACATGGTCGACGCCGATACCGGCGAAGTCGTTGTCGAAGGCGGCAAGAAGCTGACCCCGCGTCTGCTTCGCACGCTTCAGGACAAGGGCCTCAAGGCTCTGAAGGCGACCGACGAAGAAATCTACGGCAACTTCCTCGCCGAAGACATCGTCAACTTCGAAACCGGCGAGATTTATCTCGAAGCCGGCGACGAGATCGACGAGAAGTCCCTGGCGCTGATCCTTGCTTCCGGTTTCGACGAAATCCCGGTTCTCGGCATCGACCACATCAATGTCGGCGCCTACATCCGCAATACGCTGTCTGCCGACAAGAACCAGAACCGTCAGGACGCCCTGTTCGATATCTACCGCGTCATGCGCCCAGGCGAGCCGCCGACGATGGAATCGGGCGAAGCCATGTTCAACTCGCTGTTCTTCGACAGCGAGCGCTACGATCTGTCCGCAGTCGGTCGCGTCAAGATGAACATGCGCCTCGACCTCGACGTCGAGGACACGGTCCGCATCCTGCGCAAGGACGACATCCTGGCCGTGGTCAAGATGCTGGTAGAACTGCGTGACGGCAAGGGCGAGATCGACGACATCGACAACCTCGGCAACCGCCGTGTTCGTTCTGTCGGCGAGCTGATGGAAAACCAGTATCGCCTCGGCCTGCTCCGCATGGAGCGCGCCATCAAGGAACGCATGTCCTCGATCGAGATCGATACGGTCATGCCGCAGGATCTGATCAACGCCAAGCCGGCAGCCGCCGCCGTCCGCGAATTCTTCGGCTCGTCGCAGCTGTCGCAGTTCATGGACCAGGTGAACCCGCTCTCGGAAATCACTCATAAGCGTCGTCTTTCGGCGCTTGGACCTGGTGGTCTGACCCGCGAACGTGCCGGCTTCGAAGTCCGCGACGTGCATCCGACCCACTACGGTCGTATTTGCCCGATCGAAACTCCGGAAGGCCCGAATATCGGTCTGATCAACTCGCTGGCCACCTTTGCCCGCGTCAACAAATACGGCTTCATCGAAAGCCCTTACCGTAAGATCATCGACGGCAAGGTCACGTTCGAAGTGCTCTACCTCTCCGCAATGGAAGAGGCGAAGTACTACGTTGCCCAGGCAAACGCTGAAATGAACCCTGATGGTTCGTTCTCGGAAGAGTTCGTCGTCTGCCGTCATGCCGGCGAAGTCATGCTTGCTCCGCGAGACAACATCAACCTGATGGACGTCTCGCCGAAGCAGCTGGTCTCGGTTGCAGCAGCACTTATTCCGTTCCTGGAAAACGACGACGCCAACCGCGCTCTGATGGGCTCGAACATGCAGCGTCAGGCCGTGCCTCTGCTGCGTGCGGAAGCTCCGTTCGTCGGCACCGGCATGGAGCCGGTCGTTGCCCGTGACTCCGGCGCTGCCATCGGCGCCCGTCGCGGCGGCGTGGTCGACCAGGTCGATGCGACGCGTATCGTTATCCGCGCCACGGAAGAACTCGATCCTTCGAAGTCAGGCGTCGATATCTACCGCCTGATGAAGTTCCAGCGTTCGAACCAGAACACCTGCGTCAACCAGCGCCCGCTGGTCACCGTCGGTGACGTGGTCAACAAGGGCGACATCCTCGCAGACGGTCCTTCGACCGACCTCGGCGATCTGGCCCTCGGCCGCAACGTGCTCGTCGCGTTCATGCCGTGGAATGGCTACAACTACGAAGACTCGATCCTGCTCTCCGAGCGTATTGTTGCCGACGACGTGTTCACGTCCATCCATATCGAAGAATTCGAAGTGATGGCGCGCGACACCAAGCTTGGTCCGGAAGAAATCACGCGTGACATTCCGAACGTCTCGGAAGAAGCGCTGAAGAATCTTGACGAAGCCGGTATCGTCTACATCGGTGCCGAAGTTCAGCCGGGCGATATCCTGGTCGGCAAGATCACGCCAAAGGGCGAAAGCCCGATGACGCCGGAAGAAAAGCTTCTTCGTGCCATCTTCGGTGAGAAGGCTTCCGACGTGCGTGACACGTCCATGCGCATGCCGCCCGGTACCTACGGTACGGTCGTCGAAGTTCGCGTCTTCAATCGCCACGGCGTTGAGAAGGACGAACGCGCAATGGCGATCGAACGCGAGGAAATCGAACGTCTCGCCAAGGACCGTGACGACGAACAGGCGATCCTCGACCGTAACGTCTACGGGCGTCTGATCGAGATGCTTCGCGGCCAGGTGTCCATCGCAGGGCCGAAGGGCTTCAAGAAGGGTGGCGAGCTTTCGAACTCGGTCGTCTCCGAATACCCGCGTTCGCAGTGGTGGATGTTTGCCGTCGAGGACGAACGCGTCCAGGGCGAACTCGAAGCACTCCGTGGCCAGTACGACGAATCCAAGTCGCGCCTTGAACAGCGCTTCATGGACAAGGTCGAAAAGGTCCAGCGCGGCGATGAAATGCCTCCGGGCGTCATGAAGATGGTCAAGGTCTTCGTCGCTGTGAAGCGCAAGATCCAGCCGGGCGACAAGATGGCCGGCCGTCATGGCAACAAGGGTGTCGTATCGCGCATCGTGCCGGTCGAAGACATGCCGTTCCTCGAAGACGGTACGCATGTCGACATCGTGCTCAATCCGCTCGGCGTGCCTTCGCGCATGAACGTCGGACAGATCCTCGAGACGCATCTCGGCTGGGCTTGCGCCGGCATGGGACGTCAGATCGGCGATCTGCTGGAAGCCTACAAGACGAGCGGCAATATCACGCCGCTGCGCAAGACGATCGACGATATCGTCGGACCTGGCCCGAAGGGCGATGAAGTCCGCGATTACGACGACGACTCTGTCGTTCGTCTGGCCGATCAGTGGAAGCGCGGCGTTTCGATTGCGACGCCGGTCTTCGACGGTGCTCATGAAGCCGACGTCAATGCCATGCTGGTATTGGCAGGCCTCAAGGAAAGCGGTCAGTCGACACTGTACGACGGTCGTACCGGCGAACAGTTCGACCGTCAGGTCACCGTTGGCTACATTTATATGCTGAAGCTGAACCACTTGGTCGACGACAAGATCCATGCTCGTTCGATCGGTCCTTACTCGCTCGTTACCCAGCAGCCGCTGGGCGGCAAGGCGCAGTTCGGTGGCCAGCGCTTCGGCGAAATGGAAGTCTGGGCGCTCGAGGCTTACGGTGCGGCTTACACGCTGCAGGAAATGCTTACGGTCAAGTCGGACGACGTTGCCGGCCGAACCAAGGTTTACGAAGCGATCGTCCGTGGCGACGATACTTTCGAGGCAGGCATTCCGGAAAGCTTCAACGTTCTCGTCAAGGAAATGCGCTCGCTGGGTCTCAGCGTCGAATTGGAAAACTCCAAACTCGACGAACTCCAGGTGGCAGCGCAACTCCCCGACGCGGCCGAATAACGATCGACAGGGTGTGCGCTGTGGCAACGCAGCGCACACGGTTCCCGCCGGCGCCCCGTTTAGGCGCGTTGGCCCGGCAGGGACAATTTCGCCGCAATCTGCGGTATTTGTCGTTTTAAAGCATCAGTCCGGTTCCCGGGAATTTGCCGGTACTGATCGCATTTTGAGGGCGTTACGCCCATGAAGGAGACAGGCATGAACCAAGAGGTCATGAATCTTTTCAATCCGCAGGTGCCTGCACAGAATTTCGATTCCATCCGGATATCGATCGCATCGCCGGAGAAGATCCTCTCCTGGTCCTACGGCGAGATCAAGAAGCCGGAGACCATCAACTACCGTACGTTCAAGCCGGAACGCGACGGTCTGTTCTGCGCGCGCATCTTTGGCCCGATCAAGGACTACGAGTGCCTGTGCGGCAAGTACAAGCGCATGAAGTACAAGGGCATCATCTGCGAAAAGTGCGGCGTCGAAGTCACGCTTTCGCGCGTTCGCCGCGAGCGCATGGGCCATATCGAGCTTGCAGCTCCCGTTGCCCACATCTGGTTCCTGAAGTCCTTGCCAAGCCGCATCTCGACGCTGCTCGACATGACGCTGAAGGATGTCGAACGCGTTCTCTACTTCGAAAACTACATCATCACCGAGCCGGGCCTCACCGCGCTTAAGGAGCATCATCTCCTTAGCGAAGAAGAGTACATGCTCGCAGTCGACGAATATGGCGAAGACCAGTTCACCGCCATGATCGGCGCCGAAGCCATCTACGAGATGCTTGCCAGCATGAATCTCGAAAAGATCGCCGGCGATCTGCGCGCGGATCTGGCTGAGACCACGTCGGATCTGAAGCAGAAGAAGCTGATGAAGCGGCTGAAGATCGTCGAGAACTTCCTGGAATCCGGCAATCGCCCGGAATGGATGATCATGAAGGTCGTTCCGGTCATCCCGCCGGACCTGCGCCCGCTCGTGCCTCTCGACGGCGGCCGTTTCGCCACATCGGACCTGAACGATCTCTATCGCCGCGTCATCAACCGCAACAACCGTCTGAAGCGGCTGATCGAACTGCGTGCGCCTGGCATCATCATCCGCAACGAAAAGCGCATGCTGCAGGAATCCGTCGATGCGCTGTTCGACAACGGCCGTCGCGGCCGCGTCATCACGGGTGCCAACAAGCGTCCGCTGAAGTCGCTGTCCGACATGCTCAAGGGCAAGCAGGGCCGCTTCCGCCAGAACCTGCTTGGCAAGCGCGTCGACTATTCCGGCCGTTCGGTCATCGTGACCGGTCCTGAATTGAAGCTGCATCAGTGCGGCCTGCCGAAGAAGATGGCGCTTGAGCTCTTCAAGCCGTTCATCTACGCCCGCCTCGACGCCAAGGGTTATTCATCGACCGTCAAGCAGGCAAAGAAGCTGGTCGAAAAGGAAAAGCCGGAAGTTTGGGATATCCTCGACGAGGTCATTCGCGAGCATCCGGTCCTGTTGAACCGCGCACCGACGCTGCACCGTCTGGGCATCCAGGCTTTCGAACCAATGCTGGTCGAAGGCAAGGCCATCCAGCTGCATCCGCTCGTCTGCACGGCCTTCAACGCCGACTTCGACGGCGACCAGATGGCTGTTCACGTGCCGCTCTCGCTTGAAGCCCAGCTTGAAGCACGCGTGCTGATGATGTCGACCAACAACATCCTGCACCCGGCAAACGGCGCGCCGATCATCGTTCCTTCGCAGGACATGGTTCTCGGCCTCTACTATCTGTCGATCCTGAACCAGAACGAGCCGGGCGAAGGCATGGCCTTCTCGGATCTCGGCGAACTGCATCACGCGCTTGAAAACAAGGTCGTGACGCTGCACTCCAAGATTCGCGGCCGCTTCAAGTCCATCGACGAAGAAGGCAAGCCTTACTCGAAGATTTATGAGACGACGCCTGGCCGTCTGCTCATCGGCGAACTTCTGCCGAAGAACTTCAAGGTGCCTTTCGACATCTGCAACCAGGAAATGACCAAGAAGAACATCTCCAAGATGATCGACACGGTCTATCGTCACTGCGGCCAGAAGGACACGGTCATTTTCTGCGACCGTATCATGCAGCTCGGCTTCGCCCACGCCTGCCGCGCCGGCATTTCGTTCGGCAAGGACGACATGGTCATTCCGGACACCAAGGTGAAGATCGTCGGCGACACCGAGTCGCTGGTGAAGGAATACGAACAGCAGTACAATGACGGCCTCATCACCCAGGGCGAAAAGTACAACAAGGTTGTCGACGCCTGGGGCAAGGCAACTGAAAAGGTCGCCGAAGAGATGATGGCCCGTATTAAGGCTGTCGAATTCGATCCGGCAACCGGTCGTCAGAAGCCGATGAACTCGATCTACATGATGTCGCACTCCGGCGCCCGCGGTTCTCCGAACCAGATGCGTCAGCTGGGCGGCATGCGCGGCCTGATGGCCAAGCCCTCGGGCGAAATCATCGAGACGCCGATCATCTCGAACTTCAAGGAAGGCCTGACCGTGAACGAGTACTTCAACTCGACCCACGGCGCCCGTAAGGGTCTTGCAGACACCGCCTTGAAGACGGCCAACTCCGGTTACCTGACACGCCGTCTCGTCGACGTCGCGCAGGATTGCATTGTCACGCACGTCGATTGCGGCACCGACAAGGGCCTCACCATGACCGCCATCATCGATGCCGGTCAGGTCGTTGCTTCCATCGGCGTCCGTATCCTCGGCCGTACGGCACTGGACGACATCGATCATCCGATCACGGGTGAGCGCATCGTCGATGCGGGCCGCATGATCCTGGAACCAGACGTCCTGCTGATCGAAAAGGCTGGCATCCAGTCCATCCGTATTCGCTCGGCTCTGACCTGCGAAATCCAGACCGGCGTTTGCGGCGTCTGCTACGGCCGCGACCTTGCTCGCGGTACACCCGTCAACATCGGTGAAGCTGTCGGCGTTATCGCCGCACAGTCGATCGGTGAGCCGGGCACGCAGCTGACCATGCGTACTTTCCACTTGGGCGGCACGGCCACCGTGGTCGACCAGTCGTTCCTGGAAGCTTCGTACGAAGGCACGGTTCAGCTGAAGAACCGCAACATGCTGCGCAACTCGGACGGCGTTCTCGTCGCCATGGGCCGCAACATGACGATCCAGCTCCTCGACGAGCGCGGCATCGAGCGGTCTTCGCAGCGTGTCGCATACGGTTCGAAGATCTATGTTGATGACGGCGACAAGGTGAAGCGCGGCCAGCGTCTGGCCGAGTGGGATCCTTACACACGTCCGATCATGACGGAACTTGCCGGTACGGTTCAGTTCGAAGACGTCATCGATGGTCTCTCCGTTCTGGAAGCGACCGACGAGTCGACAGGCATCACCAAGCGTCAGGTCATCGATTGGCGTTCGACGCCACGCGGTTCCGACCTGAAGCCGGCGATCGTCATCAAGGATGCTAACGGCAACGTAGCCAAGCTTCCTCGCGGCACCGACGCCCGGTTCTTCCTGTCGGTCGAAGCGATCCTGTCCGTCGAGCCTGGCCAGAAGGTCAGCCAGGGTGACGTTCTTGCCCGCTCGCCGCTGGAAAGCGCCAAGACCAAGGACATCACCGGTGGTCTGCCGCGCGTTGCCGAACTGTTCGAAGCTCGTCGTCCGAAGGACCATGCCATCATCGCTGAAATCGATGGTACGATCCGCCTCGGCCGCGACTACAAGAACAAGCGTCGCGTCATCATCGAGCCTGCGGAAGACGGCGTCGAGCCGGTCGAATACCTGATCCCGAAGGGCAAGCCCTTCCATCTTCAGGACGGCGACTATATCGAAAAGGGTGACTACATCCTCGACGGTAACCCGGCACCGCACGACATCCTGGCGATCAAGGGCGTGGAGGCTTTGGCTTCCTACCTCGTGAACGAAATCCAGGAAGTCTATCGTCTGCAGGGCGTTGTCATCAACGACAAGCACATCGAAGTGATTGTTCGCCAGATGCTGCAGAAGGTCGAAATCACCGATGCGGGCGATACCCACTACATCGTCGGCGACAGTGTAGACCGGATCGAACTCGACGACCTGAACGAGAGTCTGATCGAACAGGGCAAGAAGCCTGCTTACGGCGATCCTGTTCTGCTCGGCATCACCAAGGCGTCGCTGCAGACCCCGTCGTTCATCTCCGCCGCTTCCTTCCAGGAAACGACGAAGGTGCTGACGGAAGCAGCAATCGCCGGCAAGACCGACGGGCTTCAGGGCCTCAAGGAAAATGTCATCGTCGGTCGTCTGATCCCGGCCGGTACCGGTGGTACCATGACCCAGATCCGCCGCATTGCGACGGCTCGCGACGAACTCATCCTGGAAGAGCGCCGCAAGGGCTCCGGCTCGGCAGCTGCCACGCCGATGCTTCAGGACATGAACGAGAACGCGTCCGCCGCCGAATAAGCTGCGACAGCCGCGTGAATCAAAACCGCCCGGATTGCTCCGGGCGGTTTTTGTTTTTGAGCGCGCATATGAGAAGAGAATAGGCGAGGGCGGCTATGCGCCCCGCTGGGCAATTAGCGAAAACGGATGATCGCCACTTCGCCTTCGAGCGCACCCTGATAGGCGGACGCATGCGGCTCTTCATCGGGAACTTCGGTCAGCATGCCGATCTGGTCGAGGTCGGCCTCGATGAAGCCTTCCTCGGCAAGGGCATTCAGCGCCTCGCGCACGGCGGTATCGTCGTCCGGGGCTCTGAGCATGACGTGAAGATCGACGCCTTCGCTGCCATCCGTCTCGTATCCCTTGCCGATGATGATGAAGACCATGGGGCCGTCGTAGTTGTTGTCGTTGTCGGGCGTTGCGATCATCAGTCTTCCTTCGGTAGAATCGATTCGTCGCAGCGAATCTCTAGGTTGCCTTCGCGTCTTGGCGGGACGGTTTCATCGATTTCTTATAGGCTTTCGCCGAATTGCCCAAGTCTATCTTGATTGGCTACCGCCATTTCCCTATGAAATGGCCCGGAGGGCCGCGTCTGCAGGGGTTTCGGTCGCCTCGGGCGAAGATTATTTCTTAACCGGCCTTGACGAATGGGCGGGAACCCAGTATTCCCCGCGCCATCAGGTCCGATGTGAGGCTAGGCTATTCGGAGCGACACGCTCTGGAGTTCGCCTCAAACAAGGTTCTAAACGCACGTTGAATATATGAATGCTGCACGCATGACGCATTTTTTATGTGTCCTCTGCTTTTTGTGGTCCATCTGCGCAAGCGGATAGGGCCACGTTTTGCGCATTTACGATGATCGTGTGTCGTTGCCGGAGACGGTGAATGGTATCCGAAAGGGTATCGAGACAAGAATTTATAAGGGATGGTTGAATGCCTACCGTAAACCAGCTGATCCGCAAGCCTCGCCAGGCGCAGGTAAAGCGCAATAAGGTTCCTGCTCTTCAGGAAAACCCGCAGAAGCGCGGCGTTTGCACACGCGTCTACACGACCACGCCGAAGAAGCCGAACTCGGCTCTGCGTAAGGTCGCCAAGATTCGCCTGACCAACGGCTTCGAAGTCATTGGCTACATTCCAGGTGAAGGCCATAACCTTCAGGAACACTCTGTCGTGATGATCCGCGGCGGCCGCGTAAAGGACTTGCCGGGCGTTCGTTACCACATCATTCGCGGTGTTCTCGATACCCAGGGTGTCAAGAACCGTAAGCAGCGCCGTTCCAAGTACGGCGCAAAGCGTCCGAAGTAATTCGGTTCCAAATCCGGCGCTACGCGAGGTTCTCCGCGTGATGAAGCGTCAGTAACAAGTTGAGAGACGAGAAATATGTCCCGACGTCATAAAGCAGAGAAGCGTGAAATCAACCCGGATCCCAAGTTCGGTGATCTGGTTGTTACGAAGTTCATGAACGCGATCATGCTTCACGGCAAAAAGTCCGTGGCTGAAAACATTGTTTACGGCGCATTCGAAACCGTGCAGGGCAAGTCCAAGCAGGAGCCGTTGATCGTGTTCCATGCTGCTCTGGACAACATTGCTCCGCATGTCGAAGTTCGCTCGCGCCGCGTTGGCGGTGCTACCTATCAGGTTCCGGTCGACGTTCGTCCTGAGCGCCGTCAGGCTCTCGCGATCCGTTGGCTGATTGCAGCTGCCCGTAAGCGTAACGAAACCACCATGGTCGATCGCCTCAGCGGCGAGCTTCTCGATGCTTCCAACAACCGTGGAAGCGCCGTCAAGAAGCGCGAAGACACGCACAAGATGGCTGATGCCAACCGTGCGTTCTCGCACTATCGCTGGTAATCGACAAACGGTATCGAAAGGCAGTCCAAAATGGCTCGCGCATATAAAATCGAAGACTACCGTAATTTCGGTATCATGGCTCATATCGACGCCGGTAAGACCACGACCACCGAGCGGATTCTCTATTACACCGGCAAGTCGCACAAGATCGGTGAAGTTCACGACGGCGCCGCCACCATGGACTGGATGGAGCAGGAGCAGGAGCGTGGCATCACGATCACTTCCGCTGCGACCACGACCTATTGGAAAGGCCGCGACGGCAAGACCCGCCGCTTCAACATCATCGACACTCCCGGACACGTCGACTTCACCATCGAAGTAGAGCGTTCGCTCCGCGTTCTCGATGGCGCAATCGCGCTGCTCGATGCCAACGCAGGTGTTGAGCCGCAGACGGAAACCGTCTGGCGTCAGGCTGAAAAGTACCATGTTCCGCGGATGATCTTCTGCAACAAGATGGACAAGACCGGCGCCGACTTCTATCGCTCGGTCGAGATGATCAAGACCCGCCTGGGTGCGATCGCCGTCGTCATGCAGCTCCCGATCGGCGCTGAAAGCGATTTCATCGGCGTTATCGACCTGATCGAGATGAATGCCCTTATCTGGCGCGACGAGCAGCTCGGCGCCCAGTGGGATGTCGTCGAAATTCCGGAAGATATGAAGGAAAAGGCGCAGGAATATCGCGAGAAGATGATCGAACAGGTCGTCGATATCGATGAAGCTGCGACTGAAGCCTATCTCGAAGGCATCATGCCTGACAACGATCAGATCCGCGCGCTGGTTCGCCGCGGCACGATCGACGTCAAGTTCCATCCGATGTTCTGCGGCACGGCCTTCAAGAACAAGGGCGTTCAGCCTTTGCTCGACGCCGTTGTCGACTATCTGCCTTCGCCGCTCGACATTCCTTCGATCGCCGGCATCGATGTTAAGACCGAACTTGAAATCGCCCGTCATCCGTCGGATGAAGAGCCGCTTTCGATGCTCGCCTTCAAGATCATGAACGACCCCTTCGTTGGTTCGCTCACCTTCGCTCGTATCTACTCCGGCAAGCTCGAAAAGGGCACGGCGGTCATGAACACGGTCAAGGAAAAGCGCGAGCGTATCGGCCGTATGTTGCAGATGCACTCCAATTCCCGTGAAGACATCGAAGAAGCCTTTGCCGGCGACATCGTTGCTCTCGCAGGCCTCAAGGAAACCACGACCGGCGACACGCTCTGCGATCCGCTGCACCAGGTTATCCTCGAGCGCATGGAATTCCCCGAGCCGGTCATCCAGATCGCTATCGAGCCGAAGACCAAGGGCGACCAGGAAAAGATGGGCCTCGCGCTCAACCGCCTGGCTGCTGAAGATCCTTCCTTCCGCGTCAAGACGGATGAAGAGTCTGGTCAGACGATCATTGCCGGCATGGGCGAACTGCATCTCGACATTCTCGTCGACCGCATGCGTCGCGAATTCAAGGTTGAAGCAACCGTCGGCGCGCCGCAGGTTGCCTATCGTGAAAGCATCACGCGCAAGCACGAAGAAGACTACACGCACAAGAAGCAGTCCGGTGGTACCGGTCAGTTCGCGCGCGTCAAGATCGTCTTTGAACCGAACCCAGATGGCGACGATTTCAAGTTCGAATCGAAGATCGTCGGTGGTTCGATCCCGAAGGAATACATCCCGGGCGTTCAGAAGGGCATCGAAAGCGTGCTGTCTTCTGGTCCGCTGGCTGGCTTCCCGATGCTCGGCGTCAAGGCGACCCTCATCGACGGCGCGTTCCACGATGTTGACTCGTCGGTTCTCGCCTTCGAAATCGCTTCCCGCGCTTGCTTCCGTGAAGCTGCCAAGAAGGCTGGTGCCCAGCTTCTCGAGCCGATCATGAAGGTCGAAGTTGTGACCCCCGAAGATTACGTCGGTGACGTTATCGGCGACCTGAACTCGCGTCGCGGTCAGATCCAGGGTCAGGAAAGCCGCGGTATCGCCGTTGTCATCAACGCGCATGTGCCGCTCGCTAACATGTTCAAGTACGTCGATAACCTGCGCTCCATGTCGCAGGGTCGCGCTCAGTACACGATGTCGTTCGATCATTACGCACCGGTCCCGAGCAACGTCGCACAGGAAATCCAGGCAAAGTATTCCGGTCAAAAGTGACCGGCATACCTATTGACCGATAAAAGAGAAATACATCCCGTCAGGGAAAAGATAATGGAGAGCCGAAATGGCAAAGAGTAAGTTTGAGCGCAACAAGCCGCACGTTAACATCGGCACGATTGGCCACGTTGACCACGGCAAGACGTCTCTGACGGCAGCGATCACCAAGTATTTCGGCGAGTACAAGCGTTACGACCAGATCGACGCTGCACCGGAAGAAAAGGCGCGCGGCATCACCATTTCGACGGCACACGTCGAATATGAAACGCCGGCCCGTCACTACGCGCACGTCGATTGCCCCGGCCACGCCGACTACGTCAAGAACATGATCACCGGTGCTGCCCAGATGGACGGCGCGATCCTGGTCTGCTCGGCAGCCGACGGCCCGATGCCGCAGACCCGCGAGCACATCCTGCTGGCCCGTCAGGTTGGCGTTCCGGCCATCGTGGTGTTCCTGAACAAGGTCGACCAGGTCGACGACGCCGAACTTCTCGAGCTCGTCGAGCTGGAAGTGCGCGAACTTTTGTCGTCCTACGACTTCCCCGGCGACGATATCCCGATCATCAAGGGTTCGGCTCTGGCCGCACTTGAAGATTCGGACAAGAAGATCGGCGAAGACGCGATCCGCGAACTGATGGCAGCGGTCGACGCTTACATCCCGACGCCTGAGCGTCCGATCAACCTGCCGTTCCTGATGCCGATCGAAGACGTGTTCTCGATCTCGGGCCGCGGCACTGTCGTGACCGGCCGCGTCGAGCGTGGCATCGTCAAGGTTGGCGAAGAAGTCGAGATCGTCGGCATCCGCCCGACCTCGAAGACGACGGTCACCGGCGTTGAAATGTTCCGCAAGCTGCTCGATCAGGGCCAGGCCGGCGACAACATCGGCGCTCTGGTTCGCGGTGTGAACCGTGACGGCGTCGAGCGTGGCCAGATCCTTTGCAAGCCGGGTTCGGTCAAGCCGCACAAGAAGTTCATGGCTGAAGCCTACATCCTGACGAAGGAAGAAGGCGGCCGTCATACGCCGTTCTTCACGAACTACCGTCCGCAGTTCTACTTCCGTACGACTGACGTGACCGGTATCGTTTCGCTTCCTGAAGGCACGGAAATGGTCATGCCTGGCGACAACGTCACCGTTGCCGTCGAACTGATCGTGCCGATCGCCATGGAAGAAAAGCTGCGCTTCGCCATCCGCGAAGGCGGCCGCACCGTCGGCGCCGGCATCGTCGCTTCGATCGTCGAGTAATTATCGGCTGGGCCATACAAGGTTCAAAGTCGGGGACACCGCCGGTGTCCCCCTCGATTTTTGAAACCGGTGGCCCGCCTAAACAACTAAAGGTCAGTTCCGTGTCTGTACGCAGACGCCGGAATAACAAGAGCAAGGATAAAGTCGAATGAACGGCCAGAATATCCGCATCCGCCTGAAGGCGTTCGATCACCGGATTCTCGATGCCTCAACGCGCGAGATCGTATCGACGGCTAAGCGCACCGGTGCAAGCGTCCGGGGCCCCGTTCCGCTTCCGACCCGCATCGAGAAGTTTACGGTCAACCGGTCCCCGCACATCGACAAGAAGAGCCGCGAACAGTTCGAGATGCGCACGCATAAGCGCCTTCTCGACATCGTTGACCCGACCCCCCAGACAGTGGACGCGCTGATGAAGCTCGACCTCGCAGCTGGTGTCGATGTTGAGATCAAGCTCTGAGACGTCTAGTTCTCGGGCTGAGTGAGAAGGATTGAACCGATGCGTTCAGGTGTGATTGCACAGAAGGTGGGAATGACGCGCGTCTATAATGACGCCGGCGAGCATGTCCCGGTTACAGTATTGCGTATGGAGGGCTGCCAGGTTGTCGCCCAGCGTACGGTTGAAAAGAATGGCTACACCGCAGTCCAGATTGGTGCCGGTCAGGCGAAGGTCAAGAACACTTCGAAGGCCCTTCGCGGTCACTTCGCAGTGGCAAGCGTCGAGCCGAAGGCCAAGCTGCAGGAATTCCGCGTAACGGAAGACAACCTGCTGGACGTCGGCACCGCGATCAATGCGACGCACTTTGCGGCCGGCCAGCTGGTCGACGTAACGGGCACGACGATCGGTAAGGGTTTTGCCGGTGCGATCAAGCGCCATAACTTTGGCGGTCTCCGCGCCACGCACGGTGTGTCCGTATCGCACCGTTCGCATGGTTCGACTGGCTCGCGCCAGGACCCAGGCAAGGTGTTCAAGAACAAGAAGATGGCTGGCCACATGGGCCAGACGCGCGTCACGACGCAAAACCTTGAAGTTGTTTCGACCGACGAAGATCGTGGTCTGATCCTCATCAAGGGTGCCGTCCCGGGTTCCAAGGGATCCTGGATCATCGTTCGCGACGCCGTCAAGTCGGCAGCGAAGTAAGGGAGCCGGACCAATGGAATTTAACGTCAAGACCCTTGAGGGAAAAGACGCTGGGAAGGTTTCCCTTTCTGATGCGATTTTCGGCCTCGAGCCGCGTGAGGACATTCTCGCACGCGTCGTTCGCTGGCAGCTCGCCAAGAAGCAGCAGGGCACGCACAAGGCTAAGGGCCGCGCCGAAGTTTGGCGCACCGGTGCCAAGATGTACAAGCAGAAGGGTACGGGCCGCGCTCGTCACCATTCGGCTCGCGCTCCGCAGTTCCGCGGCGGCGGTAAGGCTCACGGCCCGGTTGTTCGCAGCCATGCTCATGACCTGCCGAAGAAGGTTCGCGCCCTCGGCCTGCGCCACGCTCTGTCTGCGAAGTTCCGCTCGGAAGATGTGATCGTCCTCGACGACTTCACACAGACCGAAGCCAAGACGAAGATCCTGGCCGGCACGTTCGAGACGCTCGGCCTGACCAATGCGCTCTTCATCGGCGGTTCAGAGCTTGACAGCAACTTCAAGCTCGCAGCCCAGAACATCCCGAACATCGATGTTCTGCCGATCCAGGGCATCAATGTTTACGACATCCTGCGTCGCGGCAAGCTCGTGCTTTCCAAGGCTGCGGTAGAGGCTCTAGAGGAGCGTTTCAAGTGACGGATATTCGCCATTACGATGTGATCGTTTCTCCCTCGATCACCGAAAAGTCGACGCTGGTTTCCGAACATAACCAGGTTGTCTTCAACGTTGCCAAGACCGCGACGAAGCCTGAAATCAAGGCTGCCGTCGAAGCGCTGTTCGGCGTAAAGGTCACGGCCGTCAACACCCTGCTTCGCAAGGGCAAGACCAAGCGGTTCCGCGGTTTTGTCGGCAAGCAGAAGGACGTGAAGAAGGCCGTTGTGACGCTCGCCGAAGGGCAGTCGATCGACGTCTCCACCGGTCTCTGAGGATAAGAAAATGGCATTGAAAACATTCAATCCGACAACCCCGAGCCAGCGCCAGCTGGTCATCGTCGACCGCTCGCACCTCCACAAGGGCAAGCCGGTCAAGGCTTTGACCGAAGGTCTGACGAAGAGCGGTGGTCGTAACAACCTCGGTCGCATCACTGCCCGCTTCATCGGCGGCGGTCACAAGCGCACCTACCGTCTGGTCGACTTCAAGCGTCGCAAGTTCAACGTCGAGGGTACAGTCGTACGCCTCGAGTATGACCCGAACCGCACGGCTTACATCGCCCTGATCTCCTATACCGATGGCGAGCAGGCATACATCCTCGCTCCGCAGCGTCTCACGACAGGCGACAAGGTGATTGCCTCCGACAAGGCGGTTGACGTGAAGCCTGGCAACACGATGCCGCTTCAGTTCATCCCGGTCGGCTCGATCATCCACAACGTCGAGATGAAGCCGGGCAAGGGTGGCCAGCTTGGCCGTTCCGCTGGTACCTATGTCCAGCTCGTCGGCCGCGACCAGGGCATGGCGATCCTTCGCCTCTCGTCCGGTGAGCAGCGCATGGTCCCCGGTTCGTGCCTTGCATCGATCGGTGCGGTCTCGAACCCGGACCATGGCAACATCAACGACGGCAAGGCCGGTCGTACGGTATGGCGCGGCAAGCGTCCGCATAACCGCGGCGTCGTCATGAACCCTGTCGACCACCCTCACGGTGGTGGTGAAGGTCGTACCTCGGGTGGTCGTCACCCGGTTTCGCCTTGGGGCAAGCCGACGAAGGGCAAGCGTACGCGGTCCAACAAGTCGACTGATAAGTTTATCATGCGCTCGCGCCACCAGCGCAAGAAGTAAGAGAGGAAGTCTCCAATGGCTCGTTCAGTATGGAAAGGTCCGTTTGTTGACGGCTATCTTCTCAAGAAGGCTGAGAAGGTTCGTGAAGGCGGACGAAGCGAAGTAATCAAGATGTGGACACGTCGTTCCACCATCCTGCCGCAGTTCGTGGGTCTGACATTCGGCGTCTACAACGGCAGCAAGCACATTCCGGTCAGCGTCAATGAAGACATGGTCGGACACAAGTTCGGTGAATTCGCTCCGACCCGCACCTATTATGGTCACGGCGCGGACAAGAAAGCGAAGAGGAAGTAACAATGGGCAAGGCAAAAGCCGAACGCCGGCTGAAGGACAACGAAGCGCAGGCAATCGCCCGCACGCTTCGCGTCAGCCCGCAGAAGCTCAACCTGGTGGCTGCATCGATCCGCGGCTTGAAGGTAGAGCGCGCACTGGCCGAGTTGGAATTCTCGCGCAAGCGCATCGCAGGCGCCGTCAAGAAGACGCTCGAAAGTGCGATCGCCAACGCTGAGAACAACCATGACCTCGACGTCGACTCATTGGTCGTCGCCGAAGCCTATGTCGGCAAGTCGATCGTCATGAAGCGGTTCCACGCACGTGGTCGCGGTCGTGCATCGCGCGTCGAGAAGCCTTTCTCGCATTTGACGATCGTCGTTCGTGAAGTGACAGCGCAGACGCAAGAGGAGGCCGCATAATGGGTCAGAAAATCAATCCAATCGGTTTTCGTCTTGGCATCAACCGCACTTGGGATAGCCGCTGGTTTGCGGATAATGCCGAATATGGTCAGCTTCTTCATGAAGACCTGAAGATGCGCAAGTTCGTCATGACCGAGCTGAAGCAGGCCGGCATTTCGAAGGTCGTGATCGAACGTCCGCACAAGAAGTGCCGCGTAACGATCCACTCGGCTCGTCCGGGCCTGATCATCGGCAAGAAGGGCGCAGACATCGACAAGCTTCGCAAGAAGCTCGCCGACATGACGAATTCCGAAACGCACCTCAACATCGTTGAAGTTCGCAAGCCGGAAATCGACGCTGTTCTCGTTGCCCAGTCGATCGCCCAGCAGCTCGAGCGTCGCGTGGCTTTCCGCCGCGCCATGAAGCGCGCTGTTCAGTCGGCAATGCGTCTCGGTGCCGAAGGCATCAAGATCACCTGCGCCGGCCGCCTCGGCGGTGCTGAAATCGCTCGTACGGAATGGTATCGCGAAGGTCGCGTGCCGTTGCACACGCTGCGCGCCGACATCGACTACGGCGTATGCGAAGCTGTTACCGCTTTCGGTATCTGCGGCATCAAGGTCTGGATCTTCAAGGGCGAAATCCTTGAGCACGATCCGATGGCTTCCGAGCGTCGTTCGATGGAAGGCGACAGCCAGGGCCCCGCAAGCCGGGATAGAGACCGTCGCCGCGATAACGCTTAATTGCGCGAGTGGCAGTTTAGTTCGGAGAATAAATAAATGTTGCAGCCAAAGCGTACGAAGTACCGGAAGCAATTTAAGGGCCGCATCAAGGGCGTCGCCAAGGGCGGTTCTGACCTGGCATTCGGTGAATTCGGCCTCAAGGCCCAGGAACCGAACCGCGTCAATGCTCGCGAGATCGAAGCGGCCCGCCGCGCGATCACTCGCTTCATGAAGCGTGCCGGTCGTGTCTGGATCCGGGTTTTCCCTGATGTTCCGGTCACCAAGAAGCCTACCGAAGTCCGCATGGGTAAAGGTAAGGGCGGCGTGGAATACTGGGCATGCAAGGTCAAGCCCGGCCGTATGATGTTCGAGATCGATGGTGTTAGCGAGGAAATCGCTCGTGAGGCGCTTCGCCTCGGTTCCGCCAAGCTCTCGGTTAAGACGCGCTTCGTTCAGCGCATTGCAGAGTAAGGATGAAGCTCATGAAAGCCGCAGACGCTCGCGCTCTCACCGCCGATCAACTGAAGGAAGAGCTTGCCAAGCTGAAGAAGGAGCAGTTCAACCTGCGCTTCCAGAAGGCTACCGGCCAGCTTGAGAAGTCTTCGCGTGTACAGGAAGTCCGTCGCGACATCGCACGCGTGAAAACCATTGCCCGCCAGAAGGCGGCAGAAGCCAAGGCCTAAGAGGATCTAATAATATGCCAAAGCGCATTCTGCAGGGCGTCGTCGTCAGCGACAAGAACGAGAAGACCGTAGTGGTTCGGGTTGAGCGTCGTTTCGCCCACCCGCTGCTTCAGAAAACCGTTCGCCGTACGAAGAAGTACAAGGCTCATGACGAAGCCAACCAGTACAAGATCGGCGACGCCGTTTCCATCGAGGAATGCGCTCCGATCTCCAAGGACAAGACCTGGACGGTTATCTCTGCCCAGTCGAAGTAACGGATTTTTGCTCAAGCTCTTGCGCTTGGGCGAAATATCTGTATGAAGCACGGAATTGGAAGCAGGGACGCTCGTGTTCGAGCGTTCTTTTGCTTATGTGATGGCCTGCGCAGGCGAGCTCTTGTTCGCGAGGCGGGTAAATTCAGCCAAGACTTTAGTCCATAAGCCGGGGTAGGGGGCGCCAAGCCCAACCATTCCGGTAAACAAGAAGGCGACCTGATATGATTCAGATGCAAACAAACCTCGACGTGGCGGATAATTCCGGCGCACGTCGTGTCATGTGCATCAAGGTGCTGGGCGGCTCGAAGCGCAAGTATGCCTCGATCGGCGACATTATCGTCGTTTCGATCAAGGAAGCGATCCCGCGCGGCCGCGTTAAGAAGGGCGATGTGATGAAGGCCGTAGTGGTTCGTACCGCTGCCTCGATCCGTCGCGCAGATGGCAGTGTCATCCGCTTCGATACCAATGCTGCAGTACTTATCGACAACAAGAAAGAGCCGATCGGCACCCGTATCTTCGGACCGGTTCCGCGCGAACTTCGCGCCAAGAACCACATGAAGATCATCTCGCTGGCTCCTGAAGTATTGTAAGGAGCGGAAAAGATGCAAAAGATTCGTAAGGGCGACAAAGTCGTCATTCTTGCTGGTAAGGACAAGGGTCGTACCGGCGAAGTCATTCAAGTGATGCCGAAGGAAGATCACGCTGTCGTGCGTGGCGTCAACATGGTCAAGCGCCATCAGCGCCAGTCGCAGACGCAGGAAGCCGGCATCATCAACAAGGAAGCCCCGCTTCACCTGTCCAACATCGCGATTGTTGACAAGGACGGCAAGCCGACCCGCGTCGGCTTCAAGTTCGTGGATGGGAAGAAGGTCCGTGTGGCCAAGCGTTCGGGAGATGTGATCGATGGCTGAGGCAAAATACGAGCCACGGCTCAAGCTGGAATATTTCGAGCGGATTCGTCCGGCCATGCAGGAGAAGTTCTCCTACTCCAACGAAATGCAGATCCCGCGTCTTGATAAGATCGTGATCAACATGGGTGTTGGCGAAGCAACGGCTGACTCGAAGAAGCCGACAATTGCTGCAGCCGACCTTGCAGCGATTGCCGGTCAGAAGCCGGTCATCACCCACGCACGTACGTCTATCGCCGGCTTCAAGGTCCGCGAGAACATGCCGATCGGCGCTAAGGTAACGCTGCGCGGCGCCCGTATGTATGAGTTTCTGGACCGCCTGGTGAACATCGCTCTCCCGCGTGTTCGCGACTTTCGCGGCCTGAACCCGAAAAGCTTTGACGGTCGTGGCAATTTCGCCATGGGCATCAAGGAGCACATTGTGTTCCCTGAGATCAACTACGACAAGGTTGATCAGATGTGGGGCATGGACATCATCGTTTGCACGACGGCCACCAAGGACGACGAAGCACGGGCTCTCTTGACAGAGTTCAACTTCCCGTTCCGTCAGTAACCGTAACGACGAGCGTAGAAAAGGAACCAAGATATGGCGAAGACAAGCGCAGTTGAAAAGAACAAGCGCCGCCGAGAAATGGTCGCACAGCAGGCCACCAAGCGCGCAGCGCTGAAGGCCACGATCATGAACCAGACTCTTTCGATCGAGGAGCGGTTCAAGGCTACCCTGAAGCTCGCATCGCTCCCGCGCGATGGATCAAAGACACGCGTCCGCAACCGTTGCGAAGTCTCCGGTCGTCCGCGCGCCTACTACCGCAAGCTGCGCATGTCGCGTATCGCGCTGCGTGAACTCGGCAATTTCGGCAAGGTGCCGGGCATTGTCAAGTCGAGCTGGTAAGGAGACGCCCAGATGACAATGACAGATCCATTGGGCGATATGCTCACCCGTATCCGTAACGGCGCTTCCCGCCGCAAGTCGTCGGTTTCGACGCCTGCGTCCAAGCTTCGTGCACGTGTTCTCGACGTCCTGCAGTCCGAAGGCTACATCCGTGGCTATGCTCTTGTCGATTTCGGCAACGGCAAATCGGAGCTGAACATCGAGCTCAAGTATTATGAAGGCGCATCGGTGATCCGTGAGATCGGCCGTGTGTCCAAGCCGGGCCGCCGGGTTTATGTCTCGGTCAAGTCCATTCCGCAGGTCGCGAACGGTCTCGGTATCACTATCCTTTCTACTCCGAAGGGCGTGATGGCCGACCACCAGGCTCGTGAACAGAATGTTGGTGGCGAGGTTCTCTGCTCGGTCTTCTAAGGCCGACGGAAATCTCCCGTCGAAACAGACAGGTTTGATAAAATGTCTCGTATCGGTAAGAAGCCCGTTCAGGTCCCTGCAGGAATCACGGCCACTGTTGATGGCCAGAAGGTGACTGCTAAGGGTCCTAAGGGCGAACTGTTCTTCATCGCGAATGATGAAATCGGTCTCAAGATCGAAAATAACGCTGTTGTGGTTACGCCGCTCAACGACAGCAAGGATGCTCGCGCAAAGTGGGGCATGTCCCGCACGATGGTCGAGAACATTCTGAAGGGTGTCACCGAAGGTTACGAGCGCAAGCTTGAAATCAACGGCGTCGGCTACCGTGCCGCCATGCAGGGCAAGAACCTGCAGCTCGCGCTTGGCTTCAGCCACGACGTGGTTTACGAACCGCCGGCCGGTATCACCATCGTTGTTCCCAAGCCGACGGAAATCGTCGTCAGCGGCATCAACAAGCAGCAGGTCGGCCAGGTTGCCGCGGAAATCCGCGAATACCGCGGCCCCGAGCCTTACAAGGGCAAGGGCGTCAAGTATGCCGGCGAGCGGATTGTCCGCAAAGAAGGCAAGAAGAAGTAAGGATCACGCGAAATGGCTAGCAGGAAAGAAGCACTTGCACGTCGTGCCAACCGCGTGCGTCGTCAAATCAAGTCGGTGGCCAACGGCCGTCCGCGCCTGTCTGTTCATCGCTCGTCGAAGAACATCTACGCTCAGATCATCGATGATGTGGCCGGCAAGACGCTTGCGTCTGCCTCCACCCTCGAAAAGGATGTGCGTGGCTCTTTGAAGACCGGTGCCGACACAGCGGCTGCCGCCGTCGTTGGCAAGCTCGTTGCAGAGCGTGCCTCGAAGGCAGGCGTCAACCAGGTCGTATTCGACCGTGGCGCCTTTATCTATCACGGCCGCATCAAGGCACTTGCCGAAGCTGCCCGTGAAGGTGGACTGACCTTCTAATTTGATTTCCGGCCGGATCTAGCATCCGGCCGGCTTTCGGCCTTTTAAGGCCATCACCGGATCGCATCGACGCCAATAAGGCGCGTTGTGGTCCTTCTTTTAGTTTGCCGATTGCACCGGAAAAGAAAAAGGAAAAGGACAATGGCACAAGAAAAAAGAGGTTCTCGCGACGATCGCCAGAACCGCGATGAGCGCGATAGCGAGTTTGTCGACAAGCTCGTCGCAATCAACCGCGTTGCCAAGGTTGTCAAGGGCGGCCGTCGTTTCGGCTTTGCTGCTCTCGTCGTCGTTGGTGACCAGAAGGGCCGCGTAGGCTTCGGCCATGGCAAGGCACGCGAAGTGCCGGAAGCCATCCGCAAGGCCACCGAAAGCGCCAAGCGCGACATGATCTTCGTGCCTCTGCGCGATGGTCGTACGCTGCATCACGACATTCACGGCCGTCATGGCGCCGGCAAGGTTCTGCTGCGCTCCGCCAAGGTCGGTACCGGCATCATCGCCGGCGGTCCGATGCGTGCCGTTTTCGAAACGCTCGGCGTTCATGACGTCGTCGCCAAGTCGACCGGTTCCTCGAACCCATACAACATGGTTCGCGCAACCTTCGACGCTCTGAAGCATCAGATTCACCCGAAGGATATCGCAGCTCAGCGCGGCATGAAGTATGCCACTCTGCAGGCTCGTCGTGCTGCCTCCGGCAATGCCTCTGAAGAATAAGGGGAGTTTGACCTATGGCCAAAGCGACCAAGAAGACCGAAGCAAAGACCGTAACGGTCGAGCAGATCGGTAGCCCCATTCGCCGTCCCGACGTTCAGCAGAAGACGCTGATCGGTCTCGGATTGAACAAGATGCACCGTCGTCGCACGCTGGAGGATACTCCTTCGGTTCGTGGCATGATCCGTGCTGTCCAGCATCTCGTTCGCGTCGTCGACGAGAAGTAAGCCGGAGGTATTCGTTATGAAACTGAATGAAATCACCGACAATGATGGTGCGACCCACAACAGCAAGCGTGTTGGTCGCGGTATCGGCTCTGGCAAGGGCAAGACCGGCGGCCGCGGCGTCAAGGGACAGAAGTCCCGTTCCGGCGTAGCGATCAACGGTTTCGAAGGCGGTCAGATGCCAATCTACCGTCGTCTGCCTAAGCGTGGCTTCAACAACATCTTCAAGTCGGACTTCGTCGTAGTCTCGGTTGCTCGCCTCCAGGCAGCAGTCGACGCCGGCAAGCTCGATGCCAAGACGACGATCGATGCGGTTGCCCTCAAGGCTGCCGGCGTCATCCGTCGCGTCAAGGACGGCGTCCGTATCTTGTCCGATGGCGAGATCACGGCGAAGGTGACGCTTGAAGTTGCAGGCGCTTCCAAGTCCGCAGTCGAGAAGATCGAAAAGGCTGGCGGCACCGTCAAGCTTCTTTCGGCTCCTGTCGAAACTGTCGCAGAATAATATCACTTATAAGTCGCCCGGGGTGCTTCACACCGGGCGATTTTGCTCCCATATGTGAGCCTCACGAATCTGTGTAACGCAGCCGCGTCGGACAGATGATAACGGGAACGAGGGTGAGGTATCCGATTGCGCCGCAATCCGTCCAAAGCCCGGCTTTTGAACAATTTACTTACTGATTCCGGACCCGGCCGATTTTGCCGGAATTGGTAGTGCGGAGATTTGCATGGCATCTGCAGCGGAACAACTGGCGTCCAATCTCAATTTTTCGACCTTCGCCAAGGCAGAGGATCTGAAAAAGCGGCTCTGGTTCACTCTGGGCGCTCTTCTCGTTTACCGCTTGGGCACCCACATTCCGCTTCCGGGTCTAAATCCCCAGGCCTATGCTCAGGCTTTCCAAGGCCAGGCCGGCGGCATCCTCGGTCTATTCAACATGTTTTCCGGCGGCGCCGTCCAGCGCATGGCGATCTTCGCGCTCGGCATCATGCCCTATATCTCCGCTTCGATCATCGTGCAGCTCATGACCTCGGTCGTGCCGGCGCTTGAGAATTTGAAGAAGGAAGGCGAGCAGGGCCGCAAGATCATCAACCAGTACACCCGGTATGGCACGGTGCTGCTCGGCACGTTGCAGGCCTATGGCATTGCGATCGGCCTTCAGAGCGGCAACGGCCTTGTGGTATCTCCGGGCTGGTTCTTCATCGTTTCGACCGTCATCACGCTGCTCGGCGGCACGATGTTCCTGATGTGGCTTGGCGAGCAGATCACCTCGCGCGGTATCGGTAACGGTATTTCGCTGATCATCTTCGCCGGTATCGCAGCCGGTCTGCCGACAGCACTGGCAGGCACACTGGAACTCGGTCGTACCGGTGCTCTTTCGACAGGCCTCATCCTCGCGGTGCTGGTCGTCGCCATCGGCGTCATCGCGCTCATCGTCTTCGTCGAGCGTGCCCAGCGCCGGCTGCTGATCCAATATCCGAAGCGGCAGGTCGGCAATCGGATGTTCCAGGGCGATACGTCGCACCTGCCTCTGAAGCTGAACACCTCGGGCGTCATCCCGGCGATCTTCGCGTCTTCGCTGCTGCTTCTGCCGGCGACGCTTGCGGGCTTTGCCAACACGGCGGGCATGCCTGCCTGGGCAACATCGATCGTCGCAGCGCTCGGCCATGGTCGACCGCTCTACATGGTGCTTTATGCCGCCATGATCGCTTTCTTCGCCTTCTTCTACACGGCCATCGTCTTCAATCCGAAGGACACGGCCGATAATCTGAAGAAGCACGGCGGCTTCATTCCGGGCATCCGTCCGGGCGAGCGTACCGCCGAATATATCGACTACGTCCTCACCCGCATCACCGTGATCGGCGCAGTCTACCTCGTCTTCGTCTGCATACTGCCTGAGATCCTCGTGTCGCAGACGGGGATACCGTTGTCCCTTGGTGGGACTTCGCTTTTGATCGTGGTTAGCGTAACGCTGGATACGGTGGCACAAATTCAAGGTCACCTGATCGCGCAGCAGTACGAAGGCTTGATCAAGAAATCGAAGTTGCGTGGAGGAAAGAGGGGGCGATGAGACTTATACTTTTGGGGCCACCGGGAGCAGGTAAGGGGACCCAGGCCCAGCGTATCGTGGAGAAGTACGGGATACCCCAGCTCTCCACCGGGGATATGCTGCGGGCCGCGGTTGCTGCCGGAACTGAAGTCGGGAAGCGCGCCAAGGCCGTTATGGATGCGGGTAAGCTCGTCTCCGACGAAATTGTCAACGCCATCATCTCCGAACGCATTGATGCAGAGGATTGCGCCAAGGGTTTCATCCTCGATGGTTTCCCCCGCACCCTGGTGCAGGCCGACGCCACAGAGCAGATGCTGAAGGCAAAGGGCCTCGAGTTGTCGGCCGTGATCGAGATCAGGGTAGACGACGTCGTGCTCGCCGATCGCGTGTCAGGCCGCTATACCTGCGCCAATTGCGGGGCGGGCTATCACGATACCAACCTCAGGCCAAAGGTTGAGGGCGTCTGCGACAGGTGCGGCTCTACGCATTTCAAGCGTCGTCCCGATGACACGCGCGAGACAGTCGTCACGCGTATGCAAGCTTATTACAAGGAAACGGCTCCGTTGATTGGCTATTACTATGCCAAGAACAAGCTTCATTCCGTAGACGGCATGGCCGATATCGATCATGTAACTGCTGAGGTCGATTCTATCCTCGGCAAGCTGTAAGGCTCTGTCCCTCGCTTGCGATGGATGCGCCAAAATAAACTTGGCGGAACGGTTGCTTTTTTTAACTGATTCCGCTAAACACCGCGCCAACTCGCGACATCTGATGCGATCGGCGCGGACTTCCCGTCAAGGGAATTCCGGGTTCGGTCGCTTTGACATGTTACGGACCTCTATCTGAACAGGTGGCCCCTAGGGTCGCATAACGAAGACCTTTGCCGCATGGCAAATGGAACGCAAGGAGAATAGGCGTGGCACGTATCGCTGGCGTCAACATCCCGACGGCAAAGCGCGTAGTAATTGCGCTGACCTATATTCACGGGATTGGAACTAAGTTTGCACAGGAAATCGTCGCCAAGGTTGGTATCCCGGCAGAACGCCGCGTTCACCAGCTGACGGACGCCGAAGTCCTGCAGATCCGCGAAACCATCGACCGTGACTATCAGGTCGAAGGCGATCTGCGTCGCGAAACCTCGATGAACATCAAGCGCCTGATGGACCTCGGCTGCTACCGCGGCCTGCGTCATCGCCGCGGCTTGCCGGTTCGTGGCCAGCGCACGCATACCAATGCCCGTACCCGCAAGGGCCCGGCAAAGGCTATCGCAGGCAAGAAGAAGTAATATCCGGGAAACCGGGTGGGGGAGGCTGGTGGTTACACCGGCCTCTTTTGAGTTTGGCAAAGGGCCTGTCGGGTCTTTTGCCGGTGGAGCCGCTGGAATTACGGCGGTGCAGAGATCAACGAAAGGAATACCATGGCCAAGGAAGCCGTCCGCGTTCGCCGTCGTGAGCGCAAGAATATCTCGTCGGGTGTCGCTCACGTCAACTCGACTTTCAACAACACGATGATCACCATCACCGACGCACAGGGCAACGCCATTGCCTGGTCGTCTGCTGGCGCAAAGGGCTTCAAGGGCTCGCGCAAGTCGACGCCGTTCGCAGCGCAGATCGCCGCTGAAGATGCAGCCAAGAAGGCGCAGGAACATGGCATGAAGTCGCTGGAAGTCGAAGTCTGCGGCCCGGGTTCGGGTCGTGAGTCCGCTCTGCGCGCGCTCCAGGCTGCCGGTTTCATGATCACGTCCATCCGCGACGTGACCCCGATCCCGCACAATGGTTGCCGTCCGCGCAAGAAGCGTCGCGTTTAATCGTCGCCAATCACAACACCGGTAAGCGCCAAGCGTTTGCCGGTGCTTCTCAAGGTCGGTTGCCACGATTGGATGGTGGCAACGAACGGAAGGCAGGAATATGATTCAGAAAAATTGGCAGGAACTGATCAAGCCGAACAAGGTCGAGTTCTCCTCGAGCGGTCGCACGAAGGTGAACCTCGTTGCAGAACCTCTTGAGCGTGGTTTCGGCCTGACGCTTGGCAACGCGCTCCGTCGCGTTCTGCTGTCTTCCCTGCGCGGCGCCGCTGTAACGGCCGTGCAGATCGACGGCGTATTGCATGAGTTCTCCTCGATCCCGGGCGTCCGCGAAGACGTGACCGATATCGTGCTGAACATCAAGGAAATCGCCATCAAGATGGACGGCGATGACGCAAAGCGCATGGTCGTGCGCAAGCAGGGCCCAGGCGTCGTCACGGCTGGCGACATCCAGACGGTCGGCGACATCGAGATCCTCAACCCGGAGCATGTCATCTGCACGCTCGACGAGGGCGCTGAAATCCGCATGGAATTCACCGTCAACAACGGCAAGGGCTATGTTCCGGCCGAGCGCAATCGTGCGGAAGATGCTCCGATCGGTCTCATCCCGGTCGACAGCCTGTATTCGCCGGTCAAGAAGGTGTCCTACAAGGTGGAAAACACCCGTGAAGGACAGGTTCTCGACTACGACAAGCTGAACATGGCCATCGAAACCGACGGCTCGATCACCGGTGAAGATGCCATCGCTTTTGCGGCGCGCATCCTGCAGGACCAGCTTGGCGTCTTCGTCAACTTCGACGAGCCGCAGAAGGAAACCGAAGAAGAGACAGTCACCGAACTGGCCTTCAACCCTGCCCTTCTCAAGAAGGTGGACGAGCTCGAACTGTCCGTTCGTTCGGCAAACTGCCTGAAGAACGACAACATCGTCTATATCGGCGACCTCATTCAGAAGACCGAAGCAGAAATGCTCCGCACTCCGAACTTTGGCCGCAAGTCGCTCAACGAAATCAAGGAAGTTCTCGCTTCCATGGGTCTCCACCTCGGCATGGAAGTGCCGGCATGGCCGCCTGAGAACATCGAAGATCTCGCCAAGCGCTACGAAGACCAGTACTAACAACAAAAAAGGCAGGTTTTGACTGCCTTTCCCCGTCAAACAGCAGGCCCCGATGCAAAATGCAAGGGTGCCTGCATGTGCCAGGAAACGGCAGGCCCATAAACAGAGGGCGCCTGCGATATAAGGAGAATAGCAATGCGCCATGGTATGGTAGGCCGCAAGCTGAACAGAACTGCAAGCCACCGCAAGGCAATGTTTGCCAATATGGCGGCTTCGCTCATCCTGCATGAGCAGATCGTAACGACCCTGCCTAAGGCGAAGGAAATTCGCCCGATCGTCGAAAAGCTTGTCACGCTCGGCAAGCGCGGCGACCTGCATGCTCGCCGCCAGGCGATCTCGCAGATCCGCGACGTAGTCGTTGTCGCCAAGCTCTTCGATGCGATCGCAACCCGCTACGCCACCCGCAACGGCGGCTACCTTCGCATCATGAAGGCCGGCTATCGTCAGGGCGACAATGCCGCCATGGCAGTCATCGAGTTCGTCGACCGCGACACCTTCGCCAAGGGCGCTGCCGACAAGGCTCGTGTTGCCGCTGAAGAACAGGCTGCTGCTGCCGCTTAATCGCGAAGGCACAGGTTCATTAGAAAAGCCGGACGATCGCTCGTCCGGCTTTTTTGCCGTTTGGGTTAGCCAGTCTTTTTTAGTTCTAGCGACGAGTGATGCCCGCGCCGTACCGGATTCGCCCCACCTGATAGTGACAGTCCGGCGCGATTGGATTACGACAATTCCTAAAAATCAGGGTCTTGCCCGTCCGATTGGCGGAATGGGTCTGCCGCAGGCATCGCCCTGAAAATCAAGACGTCGAGGATAGCACCATGCCAGTTTATCGTTCCAGAACCACGACCCATGGCCGCAACATGGCAGGCGCGCGCGGCCTTTGGCGCGCGACGGGTATGAAGGACGGCGATTTCGGCAAGCCGATCATTGCGGTGGTCAATTCGTTCACGCAGTTCGTGCCCGGCCACGTCCATTTGAAGGACCTCGGCCAGCTCGTCGCGCGCGAGATCGAGGCATCGGGCGGCGTCGCCAAGGAGTTCAACACCATCGCGGTCGATGACGGCATCGCCATGGGCCACGACGGCATGCTCTATTCGCTGCCCTCGCGCGAACTCATCGCCGATAGCGTCGAGTACATGGTCAATGCCCACTGCGCCGACGCCATGGTCTGCATCTCGAATTGCGACAAGATAACCCCTGGCATGCTGATGGCTTCCCTGCGCCTCAACATCCCGACGGTCTTCGTCTCCGGCGGCCCGATGGAAGCCGGCAAGGTCATCATGCATGGTAAGAAGGTTGCGCTCGATCTCGTCGACGCGATGGTTGCGGCCGCGGATGACAAGATCAGCGACGAGGACGTCGCCGTCATTGAGCGTTCGGCTTGCCCGACCTGCGGCTCTTGCTCGGGCATGTTCACCGCCAACTCCATGAACTGTCTGACCGAAGCACTTGGCCTGTCGCTGCCCGGCAATGGTTCGACATTGGCCACGCATTCGGACCGCAAGGAGCTATTCCTGGAAGCCGGACGCCGGATCGTCGCCCTGGCAAAGCGCTACTATGAGCAGGACGACCTGACTGCCCTGCCGCGCACGATCGCCAGCAAGGGCGCTTTTGAAAACGCCATGGCCCTCGATATCGCCATGGGCGGTTCGACGAACACGGTTCTCCATATTCTGGCAGCTGCCCACGAGGGCGAAGTCGATTTCACGATGGATGACATCGATCGCCTGTCGCGGCGCGTGCCCTGCCTTTCCAAGGTCGCGCCTGCCAAGGCCGATGTCCACATGGAAGACGTGCATCGTGCAGGCGGTATCATGGCGATCCTTGGCGAGCTGAACCGCGCCGGCCTGTTGAATGCCGACTTGCCGACCATCCACGCGCCGACGCTTGGCGATGCATTGGCTCTCTGGGACATCGCTGTCACCGACAACAAGGCGGCGCTCGATCTGTTCAGCGCAGCCCCAGGCGGCGTGCCCACGCAGGTTGCCTTCAGCCAGAGTGCCCGCTGGGAAGAGCTCGACCTCGACCGTGAGCACGGCGTCATCCGCGACGCCCAGCACCCCTTCTCGAAGGACGGTGGCTTGGCAGTTCTGAAGGGTAATCTGGCGCTCAACGGCTGCATCGTGAAGACGGCCGGCGTCGATGAAAGCATCCTGAAATTCTCCGGCCCAGCCCGCGTCTTCGAAAGCCAGGACTCATCGGTCAAGGCCATCCTTGCCAACGAGGTCAAGGCAGGCGACGTCGTCGTCATCCGCTACGAAGGACCGAAGGGCGGCCCCGGCATGCAGGAGATGCTCTATCCGACCAGCTACCTGAAGTCGAAGGGTCTCGGCAAAGCCTGCGCACTGATCACCGACGGCCGTTTCTCTGGCGGCACCTCTGGCCTTTCCATCGGCCATGCCTCGCCGGAAGCAGCCAATGGCGGCACGATCGGCCTGGTGCGGGAAGGGGACATGATCGACATCGACATCCCCAACCGCACGATCAGCCTGCGCGTCAGTGATGAAGAATTGGCCAGCCGTCGCGCCGAGCAGGATGCAAAGGGCTGGTTCCCGACAGAAGTCCGCAAGCGCAACGTCACCACAGCGCTCAAGGCCTATGCAGCCTTCGCGACCAGTGCCGACCGGGGCGCTGTCCGGGATCTGACCGGGCGTTGACTCTTCACCTCCCCCTTGATGGGGGAGGTCGCGCGGCACGCGCGGGTGACCATAGGATGTCTCAAGGCATCACCCCACCCCCGGAGCTTTCGCTCCGACCTTCCCCATCGAAGGGAGGGTAAAAATTCACAACGGTCGGTTCAAATGCTTATAGGTCTCATCAAGCTGCTGAAGTCGGCTTTCATATGAAGCCTTCAGGCAGGCGAGATCAGCCCCGCAGTCCTGACGCTTCTTGAGCCAGGCTGCCTGCTCGTCCTGCAACGTGCCGCGCGAGCCCATCGCCATCAGGCCTGAGAGCAGATCGAATGTCGTCACCATCTTAACATCGGCGTCGTTGAGCGACCTCGTATCGCAGATCGCCTTCTCGTCCGGCTTCAACTCTTTGCTATCGCAATCAAAGCTGGCGGCATTGGCAGTCGTGCCAAGCGAAACGAGCATGGGTAACGTGAGCAGCATTGCCGCTCCGAAGACTTGAACGTTGAAACCGGCTCGACCAGCGAAAAGAAACATGCCCAGACTCCGTTCTGTTTATGGGGGATCGCCCGGATCAACTAATCGGCGAGGCAGCCGCAAAGTATCGCGAATCCATCTTCCGTCGACCTTGCCTGATATAAATGCGTGGTCACGCATTTTTGTTCATTTCATATGCCCGACCCCAACATTGTCTCTTCTTGACCTTCCATGCTTCCGCCCTCTTTTCTTTCTAGCGTCTACCGCTACAACGTTGCTTTCCAGGACATTTTAAAAGGGAATATGCATGCCAGGCTTGTTGAATCGCGCCTCTATCCCGATGCTCGCGCTTTGGGTGGCGCTCCCCATTTCGGCCGATGCGCAGACGGCCAAGGCCGTGCCTCAGAGCCAGATGGAGATGCAACTGTCTTTCGCGCCGCTGGTCAAGCAGACGGCGGGCGCTGTCGTCAACGTCTATGCCGAACGCGTCGTCCAGCAGCAGTCGCCCTTCGCCGGCGATCCCTTCTTCCAGCAGTTCTTCGGCCAGCGCATGCCCAACCGGACGGAGAAGCAATCGTCGTTGGGCTCCGGCGTCATCGTCGAGGCGAACGGCACCATCGTTACCAACAACCACGTCGTCGACGGTGCTGACGATATCAAGATCGCCCTCTCGGATGGTCGCGAGTTCCCCTGCAAGGTGGTGCTCAAAGACGAGCAGGTTGATCTGGCAGTGTTGAAGATCGATACCAAGGAAACCTTTCCGGTGCTGCCGATTGGCGATTCGGATGCAGTCGAGGTCGGCGACCTCGTGCTTGCGATCGGCAACCCCTTCGGCGTCGGCCAGACCGTGACCTCGGGTATTGTTTCGGCGCTTGCCCGCAACCAGGTGAAGAACGAAGTCGGCTTCTTCATCCAGACCGATGCCTCGATCAATCCGGGCAATTCGGGTGGAGCGCTCATCAATATGAAGGGCGATCTGATCGGCCTCAATACCGCGATCTATTCGCAAAGCGGCGGTTCCAACGGCATCGGCTTCGCCACGCCGGCCAATCTTGTCCGCGTCTTCCTTGCCGCTGCCGATCGCGGCGCAAAGACATTCGACAAGCCCTATATCGGCGCCACCTTCGAACCCGTCACCTCGGAGGTAGCAGACGCGCTGGGCCTCAAGAAAGTGCGCGGCGCACTGATCACCAAGGTGACAGAGGGCGGACCTGCCGCCAAGGCGGGTCTGAAGCCGGGTGAAGTGATCACGGCTCTCAACGGCATTCCGGTCGAACATCCGGATGCGCTCGGCTACCGTCTGACGACCGCCGGGCTTGGAGCAACCGTATCGCTCACGGTGCTTAACAACGGCAAGGAGCGCGAGGCGCCGATGACGCTGGCCGCCGCACCGGAAACCCAACCGCGCGAGGAAAGAACCATAACCGGTGACAATCCCTTTGCCGGCGCCACGGTGGCAAACCTTTCGCCGCGTGTCGCCGATGAGCTGCATCTCCCAACCGATACGGTCGGTGTCGTCGTTGAAAAATTGAAGAGCGATAGTCCAGCAGCGCGGCTTGGCTTCGCACCGAAGGACATCATCGTTTCCGTCAACGGCACCGTTATCACGACCACCCAAAACCTGCAGGTTGCCGTCAGCGGCGAGCCGGATATCTGGCGCGTCGAGATCGAGCGGGACGGCCAGCGCATCCGGCAATTCTTCCGATGAGCAACGACCTCTTCGCCCCAAAGATTCCGGAGGAGGTTGCCAACAGGCGGCCTCTTGCCGATCGCCTTCGGCCGCAGACGCTTTCGGACGTGACCGGCCAACCGCATCTGACGGGCGAGGACGGCGTGCTGCGCCGGATGATAGCGAGCGGTTCGCTGGGATCGATGATCTTTTGGGGGCCGCCGGGTACCGGCAAGACCACGGTAGCGCGGCTCCTGTCGGGTGAGGCGGGGTTAGCTTTCGAGCAGATCTCGGCAATCTTTTCCGGTGTTGCCGACCTCAAGAAGATGTTCGAGACCGCCCGCATGCGGCGAATGGACGGCCGACAGACCTTGCTGTTCGTCGACGAGATCCATCGCTTCAACCGCGCCCAGCAGGACAGCTTCCTGCCTGTCATGGAGGACGGCACGGTAATCCTCGTTGGCGCCACGACCGAGAATCCTTCGTTCGAACTCAACGCCGCACTTTTGTCCCGCGCCCGGGTGCTGACCTTTAAGTCGCATGACGAGGAGAGCCTTGAGGAACTGCTGACCCGTGCGGAGACCGTCGAGGGCAAGCCCCTGCCTTTGCGCGATGACGCAAGGGCAAGTCTCATCCGCATGGCCGACGGCGATGGTCGCGCGGTCTTGACGCTCGCGGAGGAGGTGTGGCGGGCTGCGCGGAAGGATGAGACGTTCGATACGGAAGCGCTGACCCAGATCGTCCAGCGCCGCGCGCCAGTCTATGACAAGGCGCAGGACGGCCACTACAATCTCATCTCGGCGCTGCATAAGTCTGTACGCGGTTCGGACCCCGACGCGGCCCTATACTATCTCGCCCGCATGTTCGATGCCGGCGAGGATCCGCTCTATCTCGGACGCCGTCTGGTGCGCATGGCGATCGAGGATGTCGGCCTGGCCGATCCGCAGGCGCTGGTGATCTGCAATGCTGCCAAGGACGCCTATGACTATCTCGGCTCGCCCGAGGGCGAACTGGCCTTTGCGCAGGCCTGCGTCTACCTGGCGACGGCGCCGAAATCCAATGCGGTCTATACTGCGTTCAAGGCCGCGACCCGGGCCGCCAAGGAGAACGGCTCGCTTCTCCCACCAAAGCACATCCTCAACGCGCCGACCAAGCTGATGAGAGGCGAGGGCTACGGCGACGGCTATCGCTACGATCACGATGAGCCGGACGCTTTTTCCGGCCAGGATTATTTCCCCGAAAAGATGGGCCGTCAGACCTTCTACGATCCGCCGGAACGCGGGTTCGAGCGCGAGATCAGAAAGCGGCTCGAATGGTGGTCGAAGCTCCGCAAGGAGCGTGGCTGATATCCATCAACCCTGTCACGACGCCTTCTGCATCCGTGGGCGGACAGCTTTCTCTATCATCTTGACGTTGGACTCGACCTGGCCGTTGTGGCCCTCCATGTCGACGACGACATGCCAGTGGCCGCTCTCCGGCAGGGTCAACCTTATCGGGGATTTTTTCGCGACGCCGCCGACGAACTGGTGTTTCAGCGTCTCGGTGAAGCGCAGGAAGTTCACCGCGTTCATCAGCCGGACATTGGCGACGGCCGACAACGTGATTTCGATCACGGTGCCGGCACGCTGCTCCTGCAGATCGTAGTGGGTGTAGCGGAATGCTGGCTTCGACATTGCACTCTCAACTCTGATGTCATTGTAGCATCATCTTATCTACGTCCCGGTTAAAGAAGCGTTGGCCGGGGCGCAGCGAGAGGCGGAAGCTCATATGTTAGTGCACGTTCGCCGTCATAGACGCCTGGCAATCGAGGTCAAGTACGACACCCTCAGGAGCACGGCAGATGTCGGCCGGGTTGTGGTTGCATTCTTCCGCCGCGAAGTGCAGCGCGGCTGCCTCATTGGCGAACAGGCCGCCGACGAGGCCCTGGCGATCCTGGACTATCCATGCGCCGTGTCCGTCACGGCCGACGACGAAACGCGCCGGCGCCGCGGTAGCAGCAATAGAGGAACGGCGTTGGATTTGCTGAGTATTTGGCATGTTGGTCGTGGTCCTCAATATCATCTGACGAAGGTCGACTAGCGGCTGAACCAGTGCATCAGCAACTGGATGGCGCCGGCAGTCATGAAAACGAAAGCCAGACGCGGCAGGATCGCGCTGATACCTGAACGCAGGGAATGAGGACGGCCGGAACGATGGCCGGCGACCGCGATCGCCGGTGGGCGTTGGAGTGGATCAGGAGAAGCACTATGGACAATAAGGCGTGGCATCGCATGTTCCTTTAAGGGCGTTACCGGCACGTGGTCGAACAGAGCCGACGCAGGTGCCATGCCAACGAATCTATGCAGGGGCCGGTAGTAATTCCATTCGACGTAGCGGGAGAAAATATAAAAATGTCATAGGGATAAGGGCTTTTACCCCAGCCGGTGAATGTCTGCAGGTGGGCAATGTCTCTTGTAGGTGACTTGAGCGGACAACAGGGCCTCGCGGATCATTGCGTCGGTTGCCGGATCAACACCGACGAGCGGCAGGCGGACATCCGAACTCATGTCCCGCAGGATGTGGAGAGCTTGCTTGACGGTCGCCGGCTGGCTTTCGAGCGACAGCGCTTGAAACAAGGGTAGCAGCCGCTCGCTCAGGGCGAATACGGCCGACAGATTGCCGGCGGCCGCCGCATGCTGCATGGCGGAAAACAACCGCGGTGCGACATTGGCAACGGCTGAGATGGCACCTTGCGCACCTGAGAGGGCGGCGGTCGACGCGGTTGGATCATGGGCTGAAAATAATGATATGCGCTCAGGCAGTTGTGACCTCCACGCGGAGATGCGGCCGATATCTCCGGTCCCATCGGCGATACCGATTATGGACGGAATGGCGGCCAGCGAATCCAATGTCGCCGGCGCGAGGTCGATCGCCGTATACGATGGCAGATTGTGGACGATCAACGGCAGGTCGGTACTAGCGGCAAGCCGTTCGAAATGATGGATGACGCCTTTCTGCGTCGGCTTGGAATAGTAGGGCAGGGTAACGAGGGCGGCATCCGCGCCAAGCGCCGCCGCTTGCCTCGTCTCCTCGATCGTGGTCGCGGTGCAGTTGGTACCGCTGGTCGCAATGACCGGCACCTTGCCCTCGGCAACCTCTACGCAGGTGGCGATCACCTTTGTTCGCTCGTCCATCGTGAGTACGGCGCCTTCACCGGCAATGCTGCACGCGACCAGCCCGTCGATGCCATTCAAGATCTGCCATTCGACATGGGCCATCAGAGCGACATGATCGAGGACGCCGTCTTTGAACGGCGTCACCAGCGAGGTCATGGCGCCGCCAATCCGACGGACAGTCCAACCGCCTTCGATATAAGCTGTCATCATGGTCGTCGGATCGGCGCTCAGAGGTATGACAAAACGATATAGAGCTCGAGACTGCCGAGCACGATGCCGAAGATCATCATGATGCAGGCTGTGCGTCGCTCGCGCATCTGGCGGTCACGAGATCGCCGATGCTTCTTTTTGTTCACAGCGCCTGGCTGAGCGCTACCGCTCCGGGCGAGATAGCGAATGGACTGTGGAAGTTCCGGCGTCATGGAATCGAGCACGACATCACCTCTTTATGGACAAGAGAGGCTAACGCCGGAGCGGATATGAAATCCATTCGGGACAGAAGGCTAAAAAATAGGAAAAATATAAAGGCAGCGAGCGTTGCCGCCCGCTGCCTTTAGCCATCGAGATATTGAGTGTCAGTTGGCCGCCTTCAGCGAACTGATGATCGCTGCCAGCTCGGGGCCGTGCTTTTCCTGAGTGCCCTTGGAGCCCCAATAGGTAATGACCAGCAGCTTGTCGGCGGTCGGCGCCAGCAGTGACAAACCGACATTGACGCCGCCGTCGCTGTCGGTGCCGTCCCAATCGAAATTGCTCATGCTCATGCCGTTGACAGTTTCTTCCGACTTCTTCTGCGTCGAACCGTCGATCTTGACGCCGTTCTTTTCGAGGAAGGCGATGGCATCGTCGATGACCTTGTCGGTGGTCTTCGCATCGGCGACGTCAATCGACAGGTAGATTGCGGAGTCCGCCGAGGTTGCGTCGATGCCGGTCTCGGTCTCTTTCGGGCCCCAGTTATCGGGAATGGTAATCGAGGCGACCGGCTCGTCGCTTGGGAATTTGAGTGTCGCGGCGTATGATGCTGCGGGAAGAAATGCAGCGATCAGGGTCGCCAGGACTAGCTTTTTCATGCGGTTCACCTTTGGGTAGGGCCTCGGCTCGGCAAGCGCCCGAAATGCGGGATAGGGGTACTGTCCGGACGGTTCGCTTTCCTTCGATGGTCCTCGGCCTGCTGATGGCCGGATTTCCGCCGTTTGGGGTGACGCCGCATCCGTGTCGGCCTGGCCTGGCGATGAATTTGTCTTTCGTCATCGCACGGTCATTCCGGCGGAAACGATCATTAGGCATCAACACTGAAGGATGCTCTAAATTATCGCTGCAATTGCCGCGTGGCCGCAGACCTTTTCTGGGTTGATCCGTTGGTTCATCCTTTGGATCCGTCCGAATACCGGTCGCCGGAGCAGACCCGGCAGTCTCCAGGGGTAAAATGCCCGCGCGCAAGAATAAGTTGTTGCGGAGTGTCGCAAAAAAATGCGCATAATAAGCTATGGAATATGCAGTGGGGTGCAAAACAATGAGAATGATCGATTTCCGGTTAGTCTGGTCCAAGCTATGGGTTGTTGTTGCTGCAGCATTGATGGTGATCGCATTCACGGCTGATATCGCGCCAGCGGAGCAACCCTCGTCGGCTGACGCTACCCAGAAAAAGATCGACCAGCTGACCAAGCTCCTCGAGGATCCGGACATTCGTGCCTTGCTCGCGGCGCGCTCGAAGATGCAGCCGGATACGGAAATGACCAATATGTCCGCAAGCGATTTGACCAGCCGGTTGAACGCGGTTCAGGAGCATCTCTTTGCCGTCAGGGAGGCGATCCCGGTCATTCCCTCCGAGTTCGCGCGGGCGGTCGATACGACAAAGGCGGGGGTAGAGGGGCGCCGACCCATCGGTGTATTCCTGTTCTTTTGCCTGCTGGTCGCAATCGGCCTTGCTGCCGAATGGTTCTTCGGCCGCATCCTCAGGCGCATATATGCCCGCAGGCTGGCCTCACAGCAGGATGCGACGCCGATAAACGGCTTCCATGTGCTCGGTCATCATCTGTTCGTCCAGATCGCCCCGCTCGTCGTGTTCGGCGTCGCCAGCGTCGGCCTGTTCCTGACGCTGAGCTGGCCGCCGCTGCTTAGCCGGCTGATCGTACCGACGCTGCTGGGGCTGATTGCCGGCCGCGTGATCATCCGCATCAGCAAAGTTCTGCTGGCGCCGTTTGCGGACGCGTCGGGGCTACCGCAGATCCGCCTCATCCCGATCGACGATCATGCGGCCAGGTTCTGGTTCGCGCGCGTCGTCGTGTTCACCCTGATCTATTTCATCGGCTGGTCGGCCGACGGCATCATGGGCGCGCTCGGCTTCCTGCCACCGGTCCAGGCTGCCATCGACTATGGCTTCGGCGTGATCCTGCTTCTTGCCGCCATCGAGAACGTCTGGAATCGTCCGCGGCCAGTCGAGCGCGCGCACCGCGGTGTCGTTGATTGGCTGCTGATCTTCTGGTTCTGCGTGCTTTGGATTCTCTGGGTCGCCGGGCTCGCGATCACGCTGCTGCTTTGCCTGTATGTAGTCCTCGTGCCAGCGACTTTGAGGCTGACGACATCGATCATCCGCAATGCCTTCAGCAAAAGAGATCCGGGCTCATCGGCGAGTGGCACCATCTACGAGGTGCTGGTCGAACGGGGCGTCAGGGCAGCCGTCATCGCACTCGCCGTGGCGTGGCTCGTCCTTGTCATGCGCTTCCACCCTGTCGCCATGATGGAGGAAGATTCGGTGGCCAGGATCATTCGCGGCGTGCTGGGTGGCGTTGTCATCCTGATGGTGGCCGACGTTCTCTGGCAGATGGTCAAGGCCTTCATCAGCCATCGGCTGGAGCGCGCAGCGATGGTGGAAGGCGATGCCGCCGCGATGGCGAAAAGTGGTCGATTGGCGACACTGCTGCCGATCCTTCGCAATTTCCTGGCGGTGCTGATCGGGGCCATCGCCATCATGATGGTACTGTCGGGGCTGGGGGTCGAAGTCGGCCCGCTGATCGCCGGCGCCGGAATTTTCGGCGTTGCCATCGGCTTCGGGTCGCAGACGCTCGTCAAGGACGTCATATCAGGCATCTTCTACATGATGGACGATGCCTTCCGTGTCGGCGAATATATCCAGAGCGGCAGCTACAAGGGCACGGTGGAATCCTTCAGCATCCGCTCGGTGAAGCTGCGCCACCATCGCGGGCCGATTTTCACGGTGCCGTTCGGCGTGCTCGGCGCCGTCCAGAACATGTCGCGCGACTGGGTGATCGACAAGTTCCTGATTTCCGTCAGCTATCAGACCGATATCGCCGCCGTGAAGAAACTGGTGAAGGGGGTGGGAGCGGAGCTGCTGGAAGATCCGGAGCTTGGCCCGATGATCATAGAGACCGTCAAGATGAAGGGTGTCGAACAATTCGGCGACTACGGTATCAACCTCAGCTTCGCGTTTATGACCAAGCCCGGTCACCAATCCGGTGTTCGCCGCCGCGCCTACGCGATGATCCGCGAAGCTTTTGCCGCTAACGGTATCGAATTCGCATCTCCGACGGTCCAGGTCGCCAACGACGAACATGCGTCAGCGGTCGTCGCGGCGACGACCAACAACATCATCGCCATGAAGAAGGCAGCCGCAGAGAACGCGGAAGGTGCCGGAGGTGCTTGAAAATAGGGCGCACAAGGCGCGCGTCTTCGATGCGGGTACCGGGCTCAGCTATCCGACGCGGGCAGCAGTGGCCGTCTATTAGTTCGGAGTGGTGCTGGCATTGCCTATGATCTTGGAGGCGGCAGCCGGTCCCTTGTCGGCGCCGTTTGCCGCCGGCTCTGCCGTGGCGCCGTCGCCAATGTTCGCAGCGGCTTCGATGGTTTCCACTCGTGCACCAGTGCCCACGATCTTCGACGCGAACAATGCGCCCGCGGCTGCGACGACGACTAGGACGATCAGTCCGTGGCGGTGGGATCTCATGATGAGTTCCTCCCTCTTCAACCCAGGGAATTATCGTCCCAAATCCGGTATTTCACAATATCCCTATATCAAGAGCCCGCTAGGCTGTCGTAGCGCCGTGTAGCTGGGTCTGCCGATCGAGCTGCGTAACCAGCGCAAGGATCGTCTCGGACGTCGGCGTCGCGATACCGGCCAGGCGCCCGAGCGAGACGACCATGCCAACGAGCGGGGTGATCTCCAGCGACTTTCCGGCGAGAAGATCCTGCAGCATGGAGGTGCGAACCGGGCCGATGGCCTTGGACTGCTCGACGCGCTCCTCGATGGAAAGGGCGAACCGCGCGCCCAGCGCCTCGCCAACAGCTTTCACCTCGTTCATCACCTGCGCTACCATTTTTGACAGGCCTGGATCCACCATGATCTCCGACATCAACGCGCGGGTCAGCGCACTGATCGGATTGAATGCCGCGTTGCCCAACAGCTTGTTCCATATCTCGTTGCGGATATTCGGCGATATGGTGATGTTCAAGCCCGCCTGCGTCAGCAATGCCGAGATCGCCTCGATATCGGTAGAATGCTCGTCGGAGGGCTCGCCGAGAACGTAGCGCCCGTTGTTGCTGAGCTTGATCTCGCCGGGATTGATGACCTCGGCGCCCTGATAGGCGACGCAACCGATCACCCGCTCCGGTCCCAATTGCCGCCAGAGCGCGCCGCCCGGATCGAGCTCCTCGAATTGCGTTTCCGCGTAGCTGCTCTGCCGGTCCCGATGAAAATACCACCACGGTATGCCGTTGAGGATCATCACCACGCGCGTTCCCGGGTGCAGCAGCGTCGCCATTCCAGAGGCAGCCGCGGCCAGTTGATGCCCCTTCAACCCCGTGATGACCAGGTCCTGCCGCGGCAGTTCGCTCGGATCGTCGGTCGCGATGACGCGCGCCTCGACCGGGCCAGAAGCGCCGGCCTCCCAGACCCGCAGCCCATGTTCGCGTATGCTCGCGAGATGGGCGCCGCGGGCAACGACCGAGACATCAGCCTGCCCCTTCAATCCTGTCGCCAGCTTCGCTGCGATTGAGCCGCCGAGCGCGCCGGCGCCATAGATGCAGATGTTCTTGAAAAAATGCGATGCCATGGCCCAGTCTCCGCGTTCGATCGTCGCGAGCATAGAGGTAGCATAGGATCAAGGATTGGGAATAGCTTTCCAGCGCCGCCCCCGCCGGGGAGAAGCGGTGAGGAAGACGAAGCAAGAGTGATCGCGGCTACCCTGTTGGGTCATCTTTCATCGTAGTCTGATCCCGGTACGCAGCTGTTGACCGGGCAGCTTTTGCTGTCCTTCGTCGGAATGTAGGATCGATCGGCATAAAATCCGATGTCGCAGGAATCTCGGTCTGCCACGAACCGGTCATAGAGCGGCAGGTTCGTACGGCCGCTGTTATAACGAAAGATCACCGCACGCTCGCGGCCGACTAGCGCTTGCGCCTGCGAACAGGTGTAGGACATCGAATTATATCGGTTGATTGCCAGGGCTGGCGTTGTCATGGCCGAGACGGCAAGCAGTCCAAGGAGAACGATCTTCTTCATCAGGGAACCCTCTTGTTGGTCTTGACGCAACATGTACGGCTTGCCGGACGTTTTGGATCCGTGGATTGGTGATCCGCACGCGATTGTGATCGAAGGACGCTGCCGCGAGGGCCTTGCCGAACTTACCAACGCTAGGGGCAGGGCGACGCGAGCGCCAGTAACTTACCGTATGTTCGATACCGGCAGGCGATACACGGACAGAGCATACGGTAAGCTACGAGAAGCTTGGGAAGTTGATGCGTATGCTTCTCCCGGTGTTTGGTTGGTGTATGCGAAAAATGACCATGGAGGCGAACCGACGGGTGGTGCCTGCAGATGCTCCCAGGGAGCATCGAGATGGCTGATGACACCCACGCAGCCGCGTTGAGCTTTCCGAAGCGCACGCAGGAAATCCAGCAATTGTCGGCGCGTGACGAGAGCTTCCATGACCTCTGCGTGGATTTTTCGGTCGCAAAGGCGCTGCTGCAAAAATGGGAATCCTCGCCTGATCGCGAGCGCGATGCGCGGGATGAGGAGTATCTTCTGCTTGTGAGGGAGCTCGCAGACGAGATCGTTGCGGCGCTCGATGCAGCCGTGATCATTCCTTTCGCGAAGCGCGAGAAGTGAGCGCAACTAGCCACTCTATTGCATTCTTGAATTAGGCGGTCCGGCTCGCTCGGCGAGCCACGCGCCTCAAGCGGTTGCCACGGCAGCAGTTGTGGCCGCGGTCGCAGTGCTTGTGCATCTCGCGGTAGCTCCGAACACGCGACCGCGGCTCTATAGAGCATACCGTATGTTACGGGCGCGAACTCTGCTGCAGGCGTAACATCCATCCTGTCTATGGCGTCTTCAAGCACGTTAGGCCTGTTGCGGGAGCAGTCCCGCCTTTTCGCGTCCATTACTGCTGACGGTCTTTCAATCGAAATCAGAACGCGTGCTTGTCGCCTTCGTTGCCTGTTGATTTTCCGCGACACGGCTCGCCTCGATTCATCAAGGAGATTTCGTTGAAGCCGGTCTACGGCGGACAGAAACTTAAAAAAAAGCGATGGGAGAAACGAGAATGAGCATTCTGAAGTCTTTGACATTGGCAGTGGCGCTGGCGGGCAGTTGTCTCACGCCGGCGCTTGCCGCGGACAAGAAGCCCAACATCATCGTGATCATGGGAGATGATGTCGGCTGGTCCAACATCGGAGCCTATAGCCAGGGTCTTATGGCCGGCAGGACGCCAAATCTGGATCAGCTAGCGGCCGGCGGAATGCGGTTTACCGACTACTACGCGGAAGCAAGCTGTACGGCGGGCCGGGCGAATTTCATTACAGGAGAGCTTCCCATCCGCACGGGCATGACGACCGTCGGACAAGCCGGCTCGGCGATCGGCATTCCGACACAGGCTGTCACGATCGCCACGGCTCTCAAGTCGATGGGTTACGAGACGGGGCAGTTCGGCAAGAACCATCTCGGCGACCTCAACGAATTCCTGCCGACGGTGCATGGCTTCGACGAGTTTTTTGGCTATCTCTACCATCTCGATGCGATGGAAGACCCGGCTCATCCCAACTATCCGCAGGAGTTGCTGCCCACTGTCGGACCCCGCAACATGCTTCATAGCTGGGCGACGACCGTTGACGATACGACGGAACAGCCGCGTTGGGGCAAGATCGGCAAACAGAAGATCGAGGACGCAGGTACGCTCTACCCGGAGCGCATGGAAACGGTCGACGATGAAATCCTCGACAATGCACTCAGGTTCGTCGACAAGGCCAAGGCCGACGACAAGCCGTTCTTCCTGTGGCTCAACCCGACACGTATGCATGTGACGACGCACCTCTCGCCCAAATACGAAAACATGCGGAATTCACAGAACGGCTGGAGCGAAGAAGAGGCCGGAATGGCACAGCTCGACGATATCGTCGGCTCGGTCATGAAGCATGTGAAAGACAGCGGCCTTGACGGCGACACGATCATCGCCTTCACCACCGACAACGGGACGGAGAACTTCACTTGGCCTGACGGCGGGCAGACGCCCTTTGCAGGTGGCAAAGGGACGGGCCTGGAAGGCGGCTTCCGTGTGCCGCTGATCATAAACTGGCCAGGAAAGATTCCAGCGGGCAAAGTCGAAAACGGCCTCATGTCCGGGCTGGATTTCTTTCCGACGCTGGTCGCAGCAGCCGGCAATCCGAATATCGTCGATGAGCTGAAAGCTGGAAAACAACTCGGTGACACAACCTATAAGGTCCATCTCGACGGCTATAACCAGATGGAGCTGCTGACTGGTCGTGGGCCGTCTAGCCGCAACGAGATCTATTACTTCACCGAGAGCACGTTGGCTGCGGTCCGGATCGGGGACTATAAATATAGGTTCATCGATCAGCCCGACGGCTGGATCGGCAGCACCGTCAAGATGGACATGCCCATCCTGATCAATCTGCGCCTCGACCCATACGAGCGCACGGGCTTCGCCAAGGGCGCGTACGGTTCGTACAAGTACTTCGAGTGGTTTCTCTATGAGTTCTGGCGCTTCCAGTTCGTTCAAAAACAGGTCGCTCTGCTCGCCCAGACGGCCATCGAATTTCCACCGATGCAAAGAGGCGCGAGTTTCAATCTCGACGCCGTGAAAGAGCAGATTGCCAAGGCTATTGCTTCGCAAGCCGGAAAATAGCCTTTCGCCACGAATTGGAGTGTGCTCAGTTTGGAGCGCACTCAGCGATCCTATCCGCTTATCCAAAATACACCTTCGGGCGGAAAAACGACCACTCTTGGAGAAATGTGATGAAAAGAATTCTTGCAGCGTTCGTCATCGTGGCAACGACGGTTGGTTCGACGTATGCGGCAGAGCCAATCGTTGGCAATTGGAAGACGGAAGCCGGAACTACGGCGGAGATCGGCCCCTGCGGCGGCGGATATTGCATTACGCTGAAGACCGGGAAGCACGCAGGGGAACAGATAGGCACCTTCAGCGGCAAGGGCGGCAACTACGCGGGCAAGATCACCGATCCCGATGACAAGAAGACCTATGACGGCGTCATGACCGTCTCCGGAGACACCGTCAAGATGAAGGGCTGCGTCATGAAGCTATTCTGCCAGTCCCAGACCTGGACGCGTCTCTGAATTCGTCGGTTGCGCGCATCAATGGTGCTCAGGCGACGATAGAGCATACTAGAACCTACACGCGCCTCGTTTCGAAATCGGCTAGCCTCGGCAGGTCGCATGGGAACGTCTCGGGCGGAATTCTCGAGACGTAAAAGCCGAGGAACTGCTGGGAATGACTGGACAACTGCGCAAGAATTTTAGCCTTTCAGCGATCTTTGCTCTGACCGCCGCCGCTCCCGCTCTGGCGGCGGACATGGCAGCTCCGACCATGCCGCTCGAGGATGGCTGGAAATATCAGGCTTCGCTCTACGGATGGGCGACCGCCTTGAACGGGGATGTGGGCATCCGCGGCCTGCCGCCGGCGCATGTCGATCTCAGCGCCTGGGATGCGATCCAGCATCTGGATGGCGCGTTTGCCGGATCGCTGATGGCCAGCGACGGCAAGTGGCTGCTGTTTGCCGATTTCATGTACGGCAAGGTAAAGGCTGATTACAATTTCGAGCGATCGTCCGGGACCGCCGATTTCGAGCAGGAACAGTACCTGCTCACCGCTCTCGTTGGACGCCGTATCCCGCTCAATGTCGAAAATCTTCAGCTGTTTGCCACGGCCGGGATACGCTACCAGCACTACAAGGCACAGCTGTCGATCGATCCTGCCCGCTTCCGTTCGGTCAACAGGGACGGTTCCAAGGACTGGGTCGATCCGATCATCGGCCTGTCGATGCACTACGACTTCACACCGAAGTGGTTCCTGGATGCGATGGTCGATATCGGCGGCTTCGGCGTCAGCTCTCACTTCACGACGCAGGACACCGTTGCCGTCGGCTACAACTGGAACGACAAGATATCGTCCACGCTTGGATATCGCGTTCTCTATACGGATTACTCGAAGAACGGCTTCACCTACGACACCACGCAGCACGGCATCATCTCAAGCCTGATTATCCATTTCTAGTGGCTGGTTTGGGAGTATCAAGGATCTTCGACCTTGTTGGCATCGATGGTGCCGCAGTGCTCGAAGGATTCTCTCCTTCCATAGGTAGGTTACCGTAACATACGGCAAAGGGCCCGCGACCTCCGCATTTCTTCGGCGGGCAGGCCGCTTCCGCACCAGGATCAGGGTTGTCCGGACTGTACGCCACGGGCAGGCAAGGGGTCTGTAACAGTAACGTACTTCCGTTCACGCGCGGCGTTTGCAAGTCATGTCGTCGAAACTTGCACCCATGGATAGGAGCGATGCATGCGAAGCAGACTAACCGTCATTGGCGTGACGACACTTGTCGCCTTTCTCAGCCTTTCCACCGTCGTACGTGCCGACACCATCAGCTATGCCGACGCCGTAACGACGCTGGCAAAGGATTGCGGCGCGGACATCAAGAAGTTCTGCAGCGGCCTCAACCTTGGAAACAACGCGATCACCAATTGCCTGCAGAAGAATACGGCCAAGGTCTCGCCGACCTGCACGTCGACGCTGGCTACCGTCATCACCTCCATCAAGCAGCGCCAGGCGGCGCAGATTGCCTATTATACGGTCTGCAAGCGCAACATGGCTACCACCTGCAAGGGCGTGAAGGGTGACGGCAACATGCTGTCCTGCCTCATCAAGGCCGAGCGCATGACCGGACCAAAATGCACCCAGGCAATCACAGACGCGGGATGGCGGTAGAAGCATGGTTGGAACAGGGGAAATGAAAATGTCCGTTCGTCAAATCAGCGCCGCTCTCATTGCCGGCATCATGCTTCTGCCCGTATCCGTTTCCGCCCAGGAAGTGTCGCAGCAGCAAATCATCACCAGTCTCGACAATGCCGGCAAGGTCGCGCCGAAGATCGACGTCCTATTGCTCAAGCAACAGGCGGCGGCCAATCCAGCCGGAAGCGCAGCAGGCCTGCCGGACTGGAGCAAGCTCGCCCAACTCTCGCAGCTGGTCGTCGAACTGAATTTCGTCAACAATTCAGTTGCGATGGAACCGGAATCCTATCGCACACTCGGTCTGATCGCCGACGCACTGCATCATCCAAATCTGTCGCGATACTCGTTCCTCATTGTCGGGCACACAAGTTCCACAGGCGATGCGAAGCACAACCTCCAGCTCAGCGAAGATCGCGCCAACGCCATCAAGGAAGCCTTGTCGACGACCTTCGCCATTAAGCCCGAACGCCTGTTTGCGGTCGGAGCAGGGCAGGAATATCCGATCGACACCGCCAACCCCGCCTCTGCGGTCAATCGCCGGGTTCAGCTCTTCAATCTCGGTCTATTGAAATGAGGGCAGAGAGACCTCACGTCTCCTGATCGGGCAGGGACTAGCCGCCCCGATTGCATCGTTGGTCAGCGTTCCACGCGCTCCCGGCTTCAGGGCATTGCTGCTTCGCCGATCTGCGTTGATCTCCTGATGGTGACCGGTATGCCCTTATAGGCGGGCGTCCCGGACCTCCGGTCGTGATCGGACAGGGCGATAACCCGGTTCATCTCCGGATAATATCCAGCAACCGAGCCCTTTGGGATATCATAGGCGACCGCGGTGAAGCCTGCGACCGTCCGGCCGGAGGCTCCGTCGGCAGACCTGAGGCCCTCCACATCGATCCGATCTCCATCCGCAAGACCACGCGCGGCTAGATCATCGGCATTCATGAATATCACGTCTCGGCGACCGAAGACGCCACGATAGCGGTCGTTGAGGCTGTACACCGTCGTGTTGTACTGATCGTGGCTCCGCAGCGTCGTCAGCACGAGTACATCTGGGCTCGTAAGGCGCTCGTCTTCCTCCAGGCCCGGGGCGACCAGGAAATTGGCCTTCCCGCTTTCGGTGTGCCATTCGCGATAGGTTGCGGGGACGTCCAGACGGAAGCCACCGGGCTTGCGGACCCGCACATTGAAGTCCTTGAAGTCTGGAAAGACGATCTCGATCTTGTCACGGATCCTGCTGTAGTCGCCGATCATCCCGTCCCAGTCGATGCTGTGCCTGGTGCCAAGCGTTGCCTTGGCAATGCCGGCGATGACGGCAGGTTCGGACATCAGGTGGTCGCTCGGAGGCTTCAGGAAGCCGCGAGACGCGTGAACCATCGACATCGAGTCCTCGACTGTCACCGACTGGGGACCGTTCTTCTGAATGTCCTGATCGGTACGCCCGAGGATCGGCAGGATCATCGAAGTCTTGGCAATCAGCAGGTGGGAGCGGTTCAGCTTCGTCGCGAGATGCACTGCCATGTCGAGTTTGCGCATGCCCGCGAATGTCGCGTCTCTATCGGACATCGCCACTGCCAGGTTGCCGCCGAGACAGATGAGTGCCTTGGACCTGCCGTCGATGATCGCCTTGATGGCCTCCACCGCGTCATGCCCCTTTTCGGCAGGCGGTCGGAAGCCGAATGCACGCTCCATGCCATCGAGAAGCGCCTTGTTCGGAATCTCGGTGATGCCGACGGTGCGGTCGCCCTGGACGTTCGAGTGACCACGGAGAGGGCAGAGGCCCGCTCCCTGCCGGCCCAGGTTTCCACGCAGCATAAGAAAATTGGCAAGCTGCTGGACATTAGCCGTGCCGTTGCTGTGTTGTGTTATCCCCATCCCGTAGCAGAGGATGACGTTCTTGGAATTCAGGTAGACCTCTGCCGCGCTCTCTATAGCTGAACGTTCGAGGCCCGACTTCCTGACGATCTGCTCCCAGCCCGTCGCCATGACGTCAGCTTTCAACTCGTCGATCCCGACGGTGTGAGCTGCGATGAATGCACGATCGAGCAGGCCGCTGCCGCCCGCGGCGAGGTCTTCCTCGTCCCGTTCGAATATCCGTTTCATCAGGCCCTTGAGCGCCGCCAGATCGCCCCCGGGCTTGACCTGATGGTAGGCCGAGGCGATCGGGGTCGAGCTGAAGGTTGCCATCTCGACCGGATTCTGCGGCGCGGCAAACTTTTCGAGCGCGCGCTCCTTCAGCGGGTTGAACACGATGATCGGGACGCCGCGCCTGGACGCCTCATGTAACGTCGTCATCATGCGGGGATGGTTCGTCCCAGGGTTATGGCCGAAGCTGAAGATGGCGTCGGCGTGATCGAAATCCTCGAGAGTCACCGTGCCCTTGCCGACGCCGATGGATTTGGGAAGGCCGACGGACGTTGCCTCATGGCACATATTGCTGCAGTCGGGGAAATTGTTCGTACCGTAGGCGCGCACGAGAAGCTGGAATAGAAAAGCTGCCTCTTTCGACGCGCGTCCGGAGGTATAGAACTCCGCAAGGTTCGGATCCGGAAGCTTTCGGAGTTCGTCGCCGATCCTCTCGAAGGCCTCCGCCCATTCAATGGCGACGTAGCGGTCGGTTGCAGGATCGTAGATCATCGGATGTGTCAGACGGCCCTGATCCTCGAGGTCGTGATCGGACCACGTCCAGAGGTCGGCTACCGAATTTCTTGCAAAGAATTCAGGATCCGCGCGTTTCGAGGTGGATTCCCAGGTAATGGCCTTTGCACCATTCTCGCAGAACTCAAACGATGAGGTATGCTTCGGATCCGGCCAGGCGCAGCCGGGGCAGTCGAACCCGTCCGGCTGGTTTGCCTTCAGAAGCGTCATGGTTCCCTGCGCCATAACCTGCTGATGCGCTAGCGTCTTGGCGACAGCCCGCAATGCGCCCCATCCTCCGGCCGCTGACGTGTAGGCTTCTATTCCCTCGGGTCGCTTCTTGGTCATCACGCTCTCCAGAGTTAGGCCACCGGGAAGAATACCGCGCGGCTGCAAGCGGCGCAACGCACGGCTCAGAGCGTAGCCGGACTGGACCTCGACTTACCCTTGGGCGGATGTGGTCGTGAACATGACCCCGTCCTAGCGATGTAAAAACGAATACAAGGTCGCGGCGGCGACAAAAAGCAGGATGGCCATTAAAGCCAATGTCAAAACCTGCCGATTGGCGGCCGACAGCACGCGGGGCGGCACCCCATGCTTAGAACGTGCGCGATGCGCTCGAACGAGAGCCGGCTTCGAGCGGGAAGAATTCGTTTTCTCAGTCATCTCCACCTCCGTGTCGAACATGTAGGCAGACGCAGCAGCGGCGCCGAAGCGTGGACGAAGACAAACAGGCGTCTTGTCGTCGGGAACGATGAAGCCGTAGCCGCTATTCCGATTGGATTATTTAACAACGCCAGCCCCCATCTACCGTCCCTCTATCGAGTGTGCGCTCAACAAAATGGAAGGATCTTCCGATTTTGACAAGAAGGGAAGAGGAGTTTCGCAGCTGTCACGTACGTATCGAGCAGCCCGGTTTTGCTGAAACAAATGATAACCTCGGCATCGCCGGCGATACCACCGTGCTCTACACGACGACGGTGCCGAGATAGCCTCTGGGCGGACGGGCGCGATGATAATTGTCGAAGCACGCAAAGGTTAGATTGTGCATTCTTACTCAACAATAAATTGATTTTATTCTGAACGATCGACCGTGTCCCTGCGTTCAGTGGTATGGATATGAAAATCTGGAAATTGTCAGTGACGTTGGAGGTCCCCGCCCGCGGGGAGTATCGCGTCGTGTGGAGCGCGCTTGAGGCGCTTGACTGTCTGATGTCGAACTGGCGCGGTGATGGCGGCGTGCTGCATCGTCAGGCGCTGAACGCATGCCTGGCGGTCTTGGATAACGGCAGGCCGACGGACTTTGCGCGCGACGCATTTATTGCCGCAGCAGATGAGTCTCATATCGCAATCCGTCCGCCACGTTCTGCATAGCCAAGTGAGGATGTCAGGCTATTCAGCCTGCCCGAAGGCTATTCCGCAAACGCTATAGGCGAACGTCGCAAAGACAGACATCCTCATTCTAAAAACCGATTTCCAGCCAACAAGTTCCCTGCGTTGAAAACTAAGCGAAACGTCTCGATAAGGTCGCGGCTGCAAAGATGGCTGCAGCGTCCGCGGATTGATCGAGACGTGTTGGCAACACCATCGTACAATGGATTTCTCCCTGGATTCCGCCAACTCTCAGCGATCACAGGCCGACTTTGTTCTAAGGCGGTCGTCGCTGATAGTCGCCCTTTGACGCGTCCGCGTCGGAGCATGATGGAATTGGCCCAAGATCTGTCGCGTTTGCTGTTGGCAGATTCAACCTAGGAGAAGAACGATGAGTCCAAAAATCCTGATGGTCCTTACGTCGCACGACATCCTTGGCAACACGGGACGAAAGACCGGCTTTTGGCTGGAGGAGTTTGCGGCACCTTATTTTGTTTTCAAGGATTCCGGTGCGAAGATTACGGTTGCCTCGCCTAAAGGAGGACAGCCGCCCATCGACCCCAAGAGCGATGAGCCTGAAAGTCAAACACCCGCGATGACCCGATTCAAGGCGGACAAGGCTGCTCAGGCTGTGCTGGCCAGCACCGTCAAGCTCGCGGATGTCGATGCGGCCGAGTTCGATACCATCTTCTATGTGGGGGGACATGGCCCTATGTGGGACCTCGCGGAAGACAAAAAATCCATCTCCCTGATCGAAAAATTCTACGATTCGGGAAAGCCTGTTGCGGCCGTTTGTCATGCACCAGGCGTCCTGCGCCACGTCAAGCACCGAGGCGAACCGCTGGTCAGGGGAAAGCGCGTCACCGGCTTTACGAATTCCGAGGAAGAGGCCGTTCACTTGACGACTGTCGTTCCGTTTCTCGTTGAGGACGAGTTGACGCGGCTGGGTGCCAAATTCGAGAAGGTCGCGGACTGGCAGCCTTTTGCCATAACTGACGGTCGCCTCATCACGGGGCAAAATCCGGCTTCATCGACCAGCGCCGCTCGCGAGCTCCTGAAACAGCTCTGAGCTGGATGCACGCCTCCCAAACCGACACCAAAGGCCAATAGACCTCTGGTGCCGGTAGGCGCATGTTCGTCGCGCGTGAAGCCGTCGAAAGGGCCGCCGCCCAGCCGGGAAGTGAGCAACGTGTCGCATTCAAGAGGAAGGCAGCTTTATGAAGGCGACCGCTCCACGCATCCGCTTCGCTGGATCCGAGCTGGGCCGCACTCGTCACGTCTGCGCATTTTTCCACAGCGCGGACGAGAGCTATCGTGTCTTGATGCCATTCATCAAGGAGGGCTTCGAATGCGGACACAAGGCGCTTCACGTCATCAACCCGGGTAGTCGCGCCGCGCATTTGCAACAGCTCTCAGCCGCTGGGATCGATACGAACGTCGCCGAAGAAACCGGACAGCTCGAGCTGCGGACAAACACCGAAGCCTACCTTCCGGATGGGCAATTTGACCAGGACCGGATGGTGGAGGTCTTCGAGGGGCTGGCGAGTGAGAGCACGAAAGGGACATTTCCGCTCAGCCGAATTATCTGCCAAATGGATTGGGCCGCGGAAGAGCCATCTTGCATTGGCGATCTCGTTGAGTTCGAAGCTCGCGTCAATGACGTGTGGTGCAATCACGACCATGCAGTAGTCTGCGTCTACGACCTCGCCAAGTTTGGTGGAGACACTGTGGTCGATATCATACGGACCCATCCGATGATCATCATCGGCGGACTGCTGCAGGAGAACCCCTTCTTTGTCCCCCCGGCACAGTTTCTTGACGAGCGGCGTAAACGGCGAGCGAGCCAGGTGATCTCCCCGGAGACGTGATCGGATATCCCGGATGACGCAGCAGTATCAGCAAGCTGATAAGGAGAATGAACGCCTTCGGCGCTGCATGAGCGATCTCGTGAGCCTCTCGGCGCTTCCCGCCATGTGGGTCGGTGGCGACCTCTCACGGATCGGGCATGTGTTGCTGGACGTTCTTTCGGCAATGCTGGATGTCGATTTCCTCTATGTCAGACTTCTCGATCACGATGGCCGCACGGCGATCGAGATGGCACGGACGACGGAGCTCATGCGGGTAACGAAGCCGTCCGACATTGGCCGTGCACTTTCTCTGTCACTCGGAGATGTGGCTACGGATTGGCCGCAAACGGCAAGAATAAGCGTCGAAAACGTCATGCTCTCAATTGCGCAGGCTCAACTTGGGATGAATGGGCAGGCCGGCGTTCTCGTCGCGGGAGCTAACCGTTTGACATTCCCGGTCCAGGCAGAGCGCCTGCTGCTGAACGTCTCCGGCAACCAGGCAGCCATTGCTGTCAAGGAAGCCCATTTGCTGATTGGGCAAAGGCAATACGCAGCCGAGCTGGACAGGCGTGTGGCGGAGAGAACGGACGAGCTCGCAGCAACCAATCGAGATCTCAGACTGGAGATCGCCGAACGGCGACGCATCGAGGAAGCCCTTCGCGACAGCGAAAACAGTGCACGCACGATCGTCGACAGCCTCGCTGGCCTTGTTGCTATACTCACGCCAAGCGGCGACGTAGAAGTCGTCAACAGCCAGGTCATAGAATACTGCGGCTCAGCAATCAGCGAGTTCAAGCATTGGGGCGAAAACGAGACGCTCCATCCTGACGATCTACCTGATGTGGCGCAGAAGTTTACGAATGCGATCACCTCCGGCGAGGCATACGACTTCGAAGCGCGCATCAGACGTTTTGACGGCGTGTATCGATGGTTCCAGGTTCGTGGCCTGCCATTTCGGGATGCGGACGGCGTCATTGTTCGCTGGTACGCGCTACTGACGGATATCGATGAGAGAAAGCGCGCCGAGGAGAGATTGCGCCGCAGTGAAATGCTTCTTGCCGCAGGTGAACGGATCAGCTTGACGGGCACCTTTTCATGGCGGATCGACACCGATGAAATTCTCTTTTCAGAGGAGCTCAATCGCATCTTCGAGTTTGACGGCGATGTCGCCGTAACCGTCGATCAGATCACGAGTCGCGTTCTCTCCGAGGACCTCCCCTTGCTTGCGGAAAGGATGGAGCAGATCCGAAGCGGCCGGGATAATCCCGAGTACGAAATCCGGTTGAGAGGTTCGGACAACGGCATCAAATACGTGCGCGTCGTCGGCCGCATCATTCGCCATGGGGACGGCCGGCTCGAGTGCCTGGGAGCAGTTCAGGACATAACGCAGCGCCGGCTTGCCGAAGAGGCCCGCGATGCGATCCGATCGGAACTTGCGCACTTCACAAGAGTGATGAGCCTCGGAGAACTGACCGCTTCGATTGCCCATGAGGTCAACCAGCCGCTTTCGGGGATCATAACAAACGCGAGTACCTGCCTGAGAATTCTTGCTTCCAATCCTCCAAATGTTGCCGGTGCTATTGAAACAGCGCGCCGCACGATCCGCGACGGCAACCGCGCAGCAGATGTGATCTCGCGCCTTCGAGCACTCTTCCGAAAGAGAACGGCGGTAATCGAGCCAGTTGACTTGAACGAGGCAGCTCGAGAGGTTGTCGCGCTGCTGTCGAGTGATCTTCGAAGGGCTCGTATTCAACTGACCATCGAACTCGCCGACGATCTGCCATACGTCGGCGGCGACCGGGTTCAGCTTCAGCAAGTCATCATGAACCTTCTACGCAACGCTGTGGACGCCATGATCTGCGTCGACGATCGCCCCCGACGCCTGCTCGTTCGAACGGAGACCCACGAAGGGGAGAGCGTCCGGATGAGCGTACGGGACACTGGCGGGGGATTCGGACCAATAGAGGCAGAGCGCCTTTTTGACGCGTTCTATACCACGAAGAGTGAGGGAATGGGCATTGGTCTGTCCGTCAGCCGTTCGATCATAGAAAGCCATGGGGGACGAATCTGGGCTGCGGCGAACGATGGCTCAGGCACGACAATGATATTTTATGTCCCGCGGTATCCGGGGGCGAGCGAACAGGTTTTGCGATCCGTTGACCCGAAAAACGTGCTAGATTGGGCGGGGAAATCATGAACGTTTCACACCCGCTCGTTGTCGGTGACGACGAGTCGGTTCGCGAATCCTTGCCCAACCTGCTGATGGAGTTCGGGTTCAGGGTGCAGTCGTTTTCGTCGCCACGAAGCTGACCGAGAGCCATTGCTCGAGCAAGGCGCTACGGAATGCCTCTTCAAACCATTCAGCGATTCCGATCTTCGAGAAGCGCTTGAGCTTGTTTTTGTATCTCATTGACTTTCACCAAGTCTGGCCATGCCAAGGAGGTATCGCATGTACAGGGAATTGATGACTGCACCCTGCGGGGTGCCGATGCCAGTCGCACAGACCAACGGTGGACCAACAGTCTTTGTCGTCGACGACGATATCTCCGTGCGAGAGTCGCTCGAATTATTGATCGGAGCCGCAGGCTGGCGACCGCAAATATTTAAATCCGCGAATGAGTTTCTCTCTTTTCCGCAGACCGCGGCTCCTAGTTGCCTTGTGCTTGACGTCAATCTGCCGGATCTCAGCGGACTTGATCTTCAGCAGGTCATTGCCGTTGAACGAAGCGAAATGCCTATAATTTTCATCACGGGCTTTGGAGATGTTCCAATGTCTGTCCGGGCGATGAAGGCGGGGGCCGTTGAGTTCCTCATCAAGCCGTTCAACGACGAGGTTCTGATAGACGCAATCCAGGACGCACTTGACCGCAGCAAAGTTGCGCTTGGCCAACAGGCGGAAATTCGCAAGCTTCGCGCCCAATACGACTCGCTTAGCCCACGCGAGCGGGAGGTGATGGCGTTTGTCGTATCGGGCCTGTTGAATAAGCAGGTCGCATTCGAGCTTGGGATCAGTGAGATCACGGTCAAGGCACATCGGGGCCAAGTGATGCGAAAAATGAAGGCGCGCTCGCTTCCCGATCTGGTGAACATGGGCGCAACGCTCAGCGTCGCAAGCTGCAGCTAACCTCGTTCCAGCCTTGTCGTGATACCCGGCTGTGTCCGCGGGACTACCTTCCTCGAAGACCGTGACTGAGCCTTCATTGCATCAATGCCGACGGCATTCGACGAGGCGAGCTGAAGGTGTCGGGGACACCATCGTACAATAGACTTGCATGTCGTTCAGTCGTTCTCTGTCGCGGACCTCAGACGCGAACTTCTGCCCAGGATCATAGCTCCGGCAGCCTAAAGCTGGCTGCAGGCTTCCGTGTGCGCTGCGTCGCGGGGCCTTTCGTCAAGGCATACTCGGCAGATGGAAGGAGACCAGAAATGGAAAGCCGTAAGACAATTCTCATCACCGGAGCCTCTCAAGGCATTGGTGCGGGCCTCGTGAACACCTTTCTCCAGCGAGGGTACAATGTCGTCGCCACATCGCGCCGGGTGACCGCATCCCATGCATTTGCAAACTCCGATAAGCTTGCTTTGGTGGATGGCGACATTGGGGATGCGGCGACCGCGAGGAGCGTCGCAGGGGCAGCGATAGAACGCTTCGGTTCGATCGACGCACTGGTCAACAATGCAGGCATTTTCTTCACGAAGCCGTTTCTGGATTACACCGTAGACGACCTGCGAAAGCTGTCCTCGACGCATCTGGAGGGCTTCATTCATCTCACTCAACTGGCTGTAAGGCAGATGCTGGCCCAAAAAAGCGGCGGCAGCATCGTCAGCATTACGACATCGCTCGCAGACCATCCTATCGCAGGTGTCAACGCCTCGGTGGCGATGATGACGAAAGGCGGGATCGACGCCATTTCAAAGAACCTCGCGATGGAGTTCGCTCGAGACAAGATCCGGGTGAATGTGGTCGCTCCAGGCATCGTCGATACGCCGATGCACGACAATGATCCCAAGGACTTCCTGAAATCACTGTCTCCGATGGGGACGATTTCCAGTGTCGAGGAAATTGTCGAGGCCGTCTACTTCCTGACGGAAGCACCGCACATCACAGGGGAGGTGTTGCACGTCGATGGCGGCGCACATCTGGGCAAGTGGTGAGCGGCGGCCAGAGCCCGCGGGCAAATGCAGATGAGCAGTTGCGCCGTTTGGGAATTGAGCTTCCTCCACCGCCGACGCCTTTTGGAACATATGTCGAGGCGGTGCAGTCAGGGCGCCTGCTGTTCCTCAGCGGCATGGTGCCGGTCGTGGGGCACGAGCCACAGTTCATCGGTCGCGTAGGCGGCGAATTGACTGTCGAGGCCGGCTACGCAGCCGCGAGGACCGCATGCCTGAGCGGCCTTGCTGCTATCAGATCTCATCTCGGCTCGCTGAACAGGGTCAGCCGCATCCTCAAGCTCGGCGTGTTCATCGCTACGCAGGGAGACTTTCGCGAGCATCCGAAGGTTGCCGATGGCGCCTCGGAGTTGCTGCTTGCCATCTTTGGCCCCGAACGGCTCCCGACACGGATCGTGCTGGGCATGGCAAGCATACCTTTGGGCATGCCGATCGAATTGGAGCTGCTGCTCGAGATCGACACATAAACCGCTCGAAACGCTTGACGATCACGCCATGCAATCGGGTCTTGCAGGCGACAGCCAAGACAACCAGTGAGGATATCATGTCCAACCAGATCACTACGGCGATTGCCGTCACAAATTCTGTATCTGCTCCACGCTTCATCAAGAATGTTGCGTTCTCGACCGTCCTGGCTGCATTGATCTCCGCGCCTGCTTTGGCGGGGCAGGTAGCCACACCGGTCTCGGCAACCGCACAGGCGCAGACCCAATCCGGAGACGTGCCCGTCACGAAACGCGAGATACTCGTGGAGCACAAGAGCCCCGAATACTGGCGCGTCACGTTTGACAATCCGCCGTTCAATATTTTCGGTCCCGAAACAATACCCCAGCTCAATCAGGTCATCACCGCGATCGAGACGGACCCTCACGTCAAGGTGGTTGTGTTCGACAGCGATGTTCCGGGGTTCTTTCTCACGCACTACGACTTTGTCCCTCCGCTGTCGGCATCGACCGGGCTGCCTTCCGGACCGACCGGCCTTCACCCGCTTCCGGACATGTTGGTGCGTCTGAGCCGCGCACCGGTCGTGTCGATCAGCTTGGTTCGCGGGAGAGCGACTGGGGTGGGAAGCGAGCTTGCGCTCGCAAGTGACATGCGTTTCGCCAGCCGCGAAAAGGCCATCTTTTCCCAATGGGAAGTGGGCGCTGCATTAGTGCCCGGCGGTGGACCGATGGCCCGGCTTCCGCGGCTCATGGGTCGCGGACGGGCGCTGGAGGTGTTGCTTGGCTCCGACGATATCAACGGGGATCTTGCCGACAAATACGGCTACGTGAACCGATCGCTTCCAGATAGCGAACTCGACGGCTTCGTGGACACGCTTGCGAGACGCATTTCAAAGTTCGACAAACAGGCGATCGGCGATACCAAGCGGCTTGTTGATTTCGCGAGCTTGCCATCCGACCCGGAAATCGGAGCAGGCTGGGATGCGTTCATCACGTCCGTCCAGCGTCCGCAGGCGCAGGCGAACATTTCGAAACTCATGAAGATGGGTCTGCAGACCGATAGCAAAATCGAAGGAAAACTGGGCTACTACACCGAAACGCTGGCAGATCACTGAAGTCCTGTTTTTTGCAAAGGATAGGCCGCGAAGGTATCCCGTCAGATGACCATCGAGCCCAGTCCGGCTGCAGTTCGCCGGGCTTCAGTCCCCGGAAACACTACGACGTGCCGGCAACTCCGGAGCCCCGCACCGAAACGCTCCGCCCACGTCCTGCTTCGCCTGGGTGAAACGAACCACCGACCGATGGCGGGGGCTATGGTTTTTACTGCGTCGGAAGCGTAGGCTCGAGGCGGCGAAGACGGCGCGCTCAGGCGTGGCGCCTGATGTCATCTTTGAGGGACGCCGTCGGATCATGGACTACGAAGTCCTCGTTCTAAAAGGCTTGCTCGACTCCCTTCTAGGCGGGCTGGAGCTTGATTTTGCCTGTCTCTTCCTCAACGAGGCGGTTTGGGGCGAAATCTCCGAAATGGTGCGGTGCTCGACAGACGTCACCCCTGACGACATCCGCGCCAGCCTTGATCCATTGCGCGCGCTCAGTCCGGACGAGTTCCCATTGGGCCTCTCCGTCTGTGACATTACACTGGCGCTTCACGTTATCGCTCTCGGCAATAATGGAGGGTTCGGCAGGCTTGTGGTCGGTTCAAGACGAAGCGGGTTCCCGCTGAAAGAAGAGAGACTGGTCCTCGCTCATGCCGTGCGTCAAGCGACGATCGGATTGGAACAGGCGAGGGAGTCACGCCATTTTTTGCTGAACGACATTGCCGGGAGTGTGGCCTCCCCAATCGCTTTTCCGAAGCCGAAGGCCGATATCGAGGTGATCAATCGTCGACTCATGGATTTTTTCGGCAAGGGTCCCGACGGGGCGGACCCCTGGAAAGTTCCCGATCTGGCTCGTCGGGAAGATCTTCGAGATATGATCGCTGCCCAAGGTGCGCTTCGAGATCCGGAAGGAAACATTCTTCGCTGGCTGGAACTCATCATAGATATCGATGGCCGCGAGCGCGCTGAGGACGCGTTGAGAGCGAGAGAGCTCCACCTGCGACAGTTGACTGAGACCATCCCATTCATGCTGTGGAGCGCCGCGCCAGATGGCAACATCGACTATTTCAACTCGCGACTCCTTGAATTCACCGGATTGGCAGCCGAGCAGGCACGGGGCTTTGGATGGCTGGTAGCTGTCCATCCGGAAGACGCCGAGCGGACCCGCCTGACTTGGGAGACCGCGGTCGCGACCGGAGAACCCTACGAAATCGATGTGCGAATTCGAGCAGCCGACCAGACGTACCGATGGCTACTGATGAGCGCTCTTCCGCTTCGCGACACGCAGGGTCAAATCCTCAAGTGGTATGGCGGGATCGTAGATATTCATGACCAGAACGAGGCGAAGGAGGTGCTGGCAGCCAGCGAGAGGAGGCTGCAGCTCATCCTCGATACCATGCCGGCCATGGTTTGGTCGGCGCATTCCGACGGACGGGGCGACTTCGCAAACGAGCGCTTTCGCAGCTACCTCGGTCTTTCGACGGAAGAGGCGCGAGATTGGGGTTGGACCGCGGCTGTTCACCCCGACGATTTGCCGGGACTTATGGATAGCTGGCAGGCGATGATGGAGGCGACCGGCCCTGGAGAGTCTGAAGCAAGGTTGAGGCGCTTCGATGGGAAATATCGCTGGTTTCTTTGTCGCGGAAATCCCTTCGTGGATGCATCGGGCAATGTCAAATGGTTTGGGGTCAACGTCGATATAGATGACTGGAAGCAGTCGCAGGATGAGCTACGGGAGGCTCACGCGGAACTTGCCCACATGACGCGTGTCATGGCCATGGGGCAGCTCACTGCAGCGATCGCCCACGAGCTCACCCAGCCCTTGTCCGGCATAATGACCAATTCCAGCACGGGCCTGCGCATGCTGTCCGCGGAGCCGCCCAATGTGACAGGGGCGAGGGAAACCGTGCGGCGCACAATTCGGGACGCTGATCGTGCGTCCGAGGTAATCAACAGGTTGCGGGCGCTCTACAGCAGGAGCGATCCGGTGGTGGAGGTGGTGGACCTCAACATGATTGCTCGAGAGGTCGTTGCATTTGCGTTGAACGAGTTGCGGAGAAACGGGGTTAGCCTGCGGATCAATCTGGCAGACGGTCTTCCGCCCGTGATGGGCGATCGCGTCCAGTTGCAACAGGTCATTTTCAATTTCATAAAGAACGGCACGGAGGCAATGAACGGAATTGTCGATCGTCCTCGCGATCTGGAGATATCGACCGCGTGCGAGGAGGTTGGCCACGTCCGCCTTGCTGTCAAGGATGCGGGAGTTGGCTTCGATCCCGTGATGTCCGACAAGCTGTTCAGCCCCTTTTTTACGACGAAGACGAATGGCATGGGCGTGGGCCTGTCGGTTAGTCGCTCGATCGTCGAGAACCATAATGGGCGCCTCTGGGCCGAAGCGAACAATGGACCCGGCGCGACCTTCGCATTCTCGATTCCCTCGCGTGCCGGCAACGGTCTGGCTTCAGATGGAGCGATGGCATGAAGAATCGCGGCCTCATCGCGATTATCGACGACGAGTCCGTGAGGGAATCTCTGCCGGATCTTCTGGGTGTGCTTGGGCATGGGCTATGGCCTATGCTTCCGCGGAAGACTATCTGGCGTCCTGCCTGCTGAAGCCATTTAGCGAATTGCAGTTGATCGACGAGCTGGCGACTGCACTGGAGTCGCGGCCGCAATCCTGACGCCGAGCGCAGCCCTAGAACAGATCTCCTTGAGCGCCATTGTCAGGCATCGGCCGGCCGCCGTGGCCGAGGCGTTGTAGTGCGGTCCGGGCGAGATCTTTGGTCAGCTCGCTCGCAGTCATTGGGCGCGCCAGCTTTGCAGCTTGTCCGGCCCAGAGATTGGTGAAGTCTCCACGCCCGTTTGCCTCGTGGTGGGCACGCAAAGGCGACAGCGCTGCTCCTGCGGTAGGGAAGGGTGGAACAAGATCAGACAGGTGACCGGCTTCGAGCATGATGCGATTGACGATGCCCCTGGCCGGGCGGCCGGTGAACACGTTGGTGATCGCGGTGTTGTCATCCCTGGCGGTCGCAAGCGCCGCGCGATGAACATCGGGTATCCGTGCTTCGGTGGTGAAGAGATAGGCAGTGCCTATCTGTGCGGCGGAAGCCCCCAGCATGAAGGCGGCAGCGATACCGCGCCCGTCGGCGATCCCGCCCGCGGCAATGACAGGCACGTCGACCGCGTCGACTATCTGTGGAACCAGCGCCATTGTTCCGACTTGCGTCGCCATGTCGTGGGTAAGGAAGTTGCCACGGTGACCACCAGCCTCGAGGCCCATTGCAATGATGGCATCGACCCCCCGATCGGCCAGCCAACGAGCTTCGGCAACCGTCGTCGCGGAGGATATGATCTTCGCACCCGTGTTGCGTACGCGTTCCAGCAGGTTCGTTTTCGGCAGTCCGAAATGGAAACTGACGACCTCCGGCCGGAATTCCTCAAGCACCGAAAGGAAGGATTCGTCGAACGGAGCGCGCCCGGCGGCGGTAACGGCAGCATCCGCATCCAGCCCCGCTTCGAGATAATATCGGGAGAGGTAGGACCGCCAGGAAGTCTGCCTGTCAGGGTCGTCCGGCGGCGTGGTGTGGGCAAAGAAGTTGAGGTTGATCGGCCGCCCGGTGCCGGAGCGGATCAGACGAAGCGCGTCGCGCAGTTGCTCGACTGAATATTGCGCGGTCGCGAGCGACCCGAGGCCGCCGGCCTCGCTGACGGCAATCACCATCTCCGGTGTGGTTGCCCCGGCCATCGGGGCCTGGACGAGCGGAATATTGATCCCGAAGAGGTCTGTGATCTTTGTATCTGGCCAAACGCTCATTGCGGTCCCTTTCAGGTAAGACATGACTTCACTCGATATTCGTTCGATCCATGTTTCATGCTGGTCCGGCCGTGCACCAGAACTCGTTAGGCGCCACGTATTGGCAAGGCCGACGTCAGTTTGATCTTCTGCATGGGTATATCAGTTTTGACGCTTTGTACGCCCCTGATGCGCGTCAGATGGTCCATCTGGAACCGCCTGTAGTCATCCAGGTCGGCCGCCACAATCCGCAATAGGAAGTCGCAATCGCCCGCCATCAAATGAGTGTCACCTACGCGACGCGCCTCGGAGGCTATGTGTTCCTGCGAAACCGAAACTTCAGCCCGCGTTTCGCAGATATGTTGGAAAGCGCACCGGGATGCGTTCTGATCACGGTCATCGCTCCCCATTTCGTAAGCGAGCGTCCGGCCGATCTAGCAGCACTTGCGATAACGGTGGCGGCTGCCACCCGCCTGCCGCTGTTGCCGACTGTCCTGATCGGGGTCGGCGCGGCCGCTGCATTGCGGTACGCAATGGGATAAGCGCCCGATCCTTCAGTTCGGGATGGCGCTTGGATAGTTCGGCTGCGAGGTGGGCAGTTGGCCCAAAGCCACCCCACATCCAGATGCCCAGGAGGGACCGCGGTGGGGGGAATGAGGTCGTTCGCCTCGATCATCGTGGCCCAGCCGACTGGCTCGCACGACCGCGGTGACCAGAGTGGTTGCTAACTGGGACCGCGCTGCCTAGCCAAAATCCAGGGTCCATGCTATTTTTACAGCAACCTCGAAGGTGCAATCATGCGCGGCTTGCTGGCATCAGTAGCGTTGATTTTCGCGGCGACAATGGCGGCGGCGGGTGATCCCTTGTTCGATGCCGTTGCAGGTGGAGATACCGCCGCCGTCGAGCAGGCCCTGGCCGCGGGTGCCAAAGTCGATACTCGGGCGCGCGACCAGGCAACGCCTCTCATCAATGCCGCTCTCGCAGATCAGCTCGCCATAGCCGAATTGCTGATCGAAAAAGATGCCGATGTAATGGCTCGGAATTCGGGCGGCTTTACGCCGCTTCATGCCGCGGCCTTTTCGGGCAGCTTGCCGATCAGCAAGCTGCTGCTCCACCACGGCGCGACGCTCGATGACGCGGCCAATAAAGCGGGTGTGACGCCGCTGATGGTAGCCGGCGAGGAAAACCACGTCGCTCTCGCCACGTTTCTGCTCGCTGAAGGGGCTAACGTCAGTCACGCGGAAGTTCACGGCTACACGCCGATCTTACGAGCGCTCTGGAAGGGCAACACGGACATTGTCCGGCTGTTCAAGCGGCATGGCGCGACATGCCCTCCGGCTAGCCGCATCGGCGAGGAAGATTACGCAAAGTGCATGAAAATCTAGCATTGAATAGGAGGCACAGATGAATCCGGTGACCAGAAGCGATTCCGTGCGAGGGACTGGTGGCTTTGCGGCGATCTTCGTCCTTGCCGTGGCGGCGGTTGTCGCAGGACCGCCGGCTCTCGCCGACGACTCGGTAAACACAGGGTATTTCGGCGGCGTGGCGATCATGGGATACGATCCCGTAGCCTACTTCACCGATGGCAAAGCAGTGAAAGGTTCAGAGAAATTCTCCTATGAATGGCTGGGGACGCCGTGGTACTTCGCTAATGCCAATCACCGCGAAATGTTCATCAGAGAGCCGATCAAATATGCACCTCAGTATGGCGGCTATTGCGCCGGCGAGGTGGCTCTCGGGTCGGTCACGGTCAATGTCGATCCAGAAGCATTCAAGATCATCGATGGCAAGCTTTATTTGATCTACGACAAAGGATCGGCTGACTCGTTCGCCGCCCATGCAACCGAAGCGGTGCCGAAGGCCAATGGCAACTGGCCAAAGGTCGCAGCCGTTCTCGAGTTGGATCAGTATCACTGAACCTGGTTCGACGCCGCGTCTATTTGACGGGCGAGAAATAGAAGACCTTGGTCGAGTTCACGTAAACATAGCTGGTGTAATCGGGTAAATTGGTACGCCTGTAGACCAGACCGCAATCGGCTCGACCAAATGCACTTTCACTCTGCTCACAGAGCATGTCCCCCTCGACAAAAACCGTCTCGGTGATCATCTGCGTCGCCGAGCGGAATGCGGCCCTGCCATCGGGGTCGATCTGCATGAGTACTGGGTTTCCCGACGGCGCGGTCTTGCCCCGCAGGAGTTTGCCCATGACGGCGCTTGCGATTTCGTCGCCTTTCAGCCGGTCATGCTCGTCGCCCTGGAATCCGAACGGCCAATTTGGCAGGCCGGCCTCGCGAAGAGCATCGATGATGTACGCCAAATCCTGCTGATTGCGGAAATGGGCTAGGGTGATCCGCCAGGCCGCCAGGCAATCGCGCCCTGCGAGAAGGCGCATTCCTTCGGCGACAGCCGCATGGGCATCATCAAGGCGACCGGCACGGACATAGGCTGCCGCGAGGGGGGTGACGAAATCGCCGTTCCCCGGGGAAGCATCGCGAGCGCGTTCGAAATTATCGATGGACTTCACGTTGTCGCGCAGCAGATAAAAGACGAGGCCAGCGGTGTATCGGTCGATCGCGGAGAGGTTCGGATCGTGCCTGAGCGCCGTCTCCACGGCCGCAGCAGCTTCGACCTGATTACCGGAAAACAATTGAACGAATGCGACCGCCATTTGTGCTTCGGCATCGGCGGGAGTAAGTGACACTGCCTGCTGCGCAGAGGCGATCGCCTGCTCATAGCGGCGGTCCACGACCTGTATGACGGCAAGAACGGCGTACGGCGATGAAAGATCGGGATTGAGTGCCAGCGCGCGGCTCGCCTTGTCATAGGCCCTTTTCCGCGCCAATGCGCTCTGGAGAACGTCGTCGTAGGCGCTTCGCCAGACATAGGCGGTAGCGCGCGCGTCGGCCGCGAAAGCCTGTGCAAAATTGGGGTCCAGCGCCTCCGCCTTGTCAAAAAGCGCCAATGCCTCCAGCATCCGGGAACGGCGGCCGGTGCGCGTCGCCTGTTCGGCACGCAGGTAGTAGTCGTATGCTTCGAGATTTGCGGTCGGCGGACGGGCGCTCCACTCCGCATCGGACTGCGTCAGTTTCAGGCCGAGCGCTTCGGTAATCTGCCTGCTCATTTCGGCCTGCAAAGCAAATACACCTCCCGCGGCGCGGTCAAATCGGTTAGCCCACAGATGGTCGCCATTTGCGGTATCGATAAGTTGCGCATTGACACGAATTTGATCGCCGGTCCGCTGTACGCTGCCCTCGATGACAAAGCGGACACCGAGATCACGGCGGATGTCCGCCAACACGAGAGCCTTGCCTTTGTAGGCAAACACCGAATTGCGGGCGATGACGTCAACGTCCGAACGCTTGATGAGATCGGTGATCACGCTATCGGTAATGCCATCGGTGAAATAGTCCTGGCCGGGGTCGCCACTCAAATTGGCAAACGGCAACACCGCGACGGATAGCCGTTGTGGCGCGAACGACCATTGCCACGCCAGAGCGATTGCGGCGGCCGTTATCATCAGCGCCGCGAGCGTAGCCAGGATGATCGCCCGTCGGCGGGGCCGGCGAGTGGCGACGACCTTGCCCGCCTCAGAGGGGTCGAGCAGAACGCGATAGACGCGAACCGGATCGGCTATGTTCTTCAGCGCCTGCTCACCGAGAGCCGAGAAGCCGACATCGGTCTTATGCACAGCGTGGTCGAACGCGGTGCCGGATATGAAAATCCCGCCGGGTTGGGCAATACCTTGCAGGCGCGCGGCTATGTTGACGCCGTCGCCGTAGATGTCGTCGCCTTCGACAATGATGTCGCCAAGATTGACGCCAATGCGAAACTGAATTCGCTGTCTCTCAGAGACGCCCTGGTCGCTGTTGGCCAGTTTACGCTGGATCACGGCGGCACACTGGACTGCGTCCACAACGCTCGCAAACTCAACGAGCGCACCGTCGCCCATGAGCTTGATTATCCGGCCGTGGAACTCCTCTATTGCGGGATCCACCAATTCCCGGCGGCAAGCCTTCAACCGCTCCAGCGTGCCGCCCTCATCCTCTCCCATGAGGCGGCTATAGCCGACCACATCGGCAGAAAGTATCGCTGTGAGCCGCCTCTCCATGTCCCTGCCCAGCCTTTCGATGTCGCAAGCGAGCCGGTTACCTTACCACGTCGAAGGGAGGCAGGCACCGCAGCCTCACTTTTCATGCCCACCACCTTGAAAACACGATGAGCAATCGAGTTGCCTGCAAGAACTGACTGCCTTGATGGAGAAGGCTGCGAAGGCGTCCACAAACCTGGCTGACACAAGGCGTGGTTGGCCAACGGCAGCCATGGCCAAACTGCCGAGTTGAGTGTGGAAGCAAGGGGAGGACATCGATCCTTTTCGAGCCAACTCGGCAGGCCCCATCTCCGGATAATCGTCAACTGCATTCATTTCGGGGCGTTATTAGGCACCACCTAATAGTCCATTCCAAACTGCGACATTCGGCATGCCCATCGCCGGGCGTATTCCTTTCCTCATGACCAATCGGTCGACGATGACCTGTTTGGCCCGCCCGCAATCGGATTGACGACGCGACCAATGCTTGTCGATCAGGACGAACGAAAGGAAACACCATGCCTATTTCCAAGTGGAGCGCGATCGCAGCCGTCAGTCTTGTATCGATGACCTCGCGTGCCCATGCCGACGACGAGCCGAAGTATGGATCGGACATTTCGGTCGCGACTGCGAAAGTGATTGCCGCTGCAGCCGTCAAGTCATGCGGCGACCATAACTGGCCGATGGCAATCGCCGTCACCGACACGCACGGCGCCCTGGTCTACTACGAAAAGATGGATGACACCGAGCTCGGCAGTGCCCAGGCCGCGGTGGAGAAGGCTGCTTCGGCTGCCCTGTACAAACGCCCAACCCGTGCTTTCTACGACGTTACCGCGAAGGCTGGCCCGTTCATGCTGACGATGCCCGGCGTTCTTGCGGCACCCGGCGCTTGGCCTGTCCTCAAGGACGGCAAGATTATCGGCGCTCTCGCTGCTAGCGGCGGTACTGGCGACCAGGACGATGTCTGCGCCAAGGCAGGCCTCGCGGCCCTGTAAGTCGCTGTAGATCGTTGCGCCTGCGTTCCCTCCCGAAGGAATAACAGCATGTTCAAATTTGATAAATTGGACTTCTTCCTGGTTGCGATCATGATCGCCACGCCAATCACGTATTTCAACGGCCCGGACATCGCGACTACCCAGGCAGCAGCGGAACAGTTCAGCGGCAGCAACACGGATGTTCGGACGATCCTTGCCTATAATGTCTCGAACGACGCCCTGACTAAATTCCTTCCCGACGGATGGGAATTGAGCCCGTTCAAGGATGGCCCTTCCGCAGGTGCGAATCTTCAGATCGAGTTCGTCGATCAGCTCTACGCGACTGACCCGGAAGGGAAGGTCGGTGCCCCGTATCGCTACGTCCTCTTTGGCATTCCGGTCCACAAGAAGGGGAGCAGCGAGGAGGTGTTGATGCTTTTCGACGGCTTGTCGCGTGGCGGTGCTGGCCCTTATCAGATCGCGGAAAAGGCTGACGATGAGGTATCGCGCTCCGTGAAATACGGCTCACAGCCGACCACCGTTTCCGAATCCTGGAGGTTCGAGGGCGGCGGCGAGATGGCCTCTCTTCAGACCGAATTCGAGCGCGGTGCGCTTGAGTCTGAAAAAGCAGACAGTCACGTCTACTCGCAGCTAAAGCCGACCTTCTCTCGCATCTACAGGTATGACGAAGGCGCCGATGTCGTCCAGGCTGGTGGCGAGAAGTCGCCTCGTCTTCACTCCTATAGCTTCAAAGCTGAAGGCGGAAAGCTGTCCGCGATCTTCAACGGTTCGGAGAAACTCGTTTCAGTGGTTTCGCTCCCGGTCTACTCGCGCGACATCTACTTACCGGCTCCCTGAATTAATTCGCGGCAGCTCCCTTGCAGGACGGCGAACCTGCTGCTGCCGCAAGTGCCGCAGGCCGACCATTCCCCCGCGTCGGCCTGCGGCTGTTTCTGTTCCGCAACCACCATATCCGAGCGAGCCAATGACCGATCACCATCCACGAAAACTGCGAACGCTTGCTGCTGAAACAGCGATGATCCTGGGAGGCTTTCTTTTTGGAACATCGGAATTTTCGGCCATGGGCCTTCTTCCTGATGTGGCGAAGGCAAATCATGTGACCATAGATGTCGCTGGGGCCTCCGTGACTTCGTATGCTCTCGGCGTTGTCGTCGGTGCTCCAGTCATTGCGGTCATCGCCGCCCGGGCGCCGCGGCAGTTGTTGATCCTGATACTTCTGGCAATCGGCGCTTTCGGAAACATCCTGACCTTCTTTGCTGGAAACTTCAGCATGCTGGTCGTGACGCGTTTCGTGTCAGGTCTACCGCACGGAGCCTACTTCGGTATTGCCGCACTCATAGCCGCCACGATGGCGAGCCACGGCGAAAGAGCGCAGGCTGTAGCCCGCGTGATGATGGGGCTGAGCTTGGCCAATCTGCTTGGCTCACCTTTTGCAACCTTCGTCGGAGAGCATACTACCTGGCGAGGCCCCTATTTGCTCATGGCTGCCTTGGCCGTCATCGCGGCTCTAGGCTGCCATCTGACAATCCCGAAAATGCCGACGGCGGAGGGCTCAGGCCCGCTCCGGGAACTTGGCGCTCTGGCACGGCCGCAAGTCTGGCTCACCGTGGGCATAGGCTCGATAGGGCTTGCCGGGCTTTTTGCAGTCTACACATATCTGGTTCCTACCTTGGTCACGGTGACAGGCATAGCGGAGGGGAACGCTCCATTGTTCCTCGTAGTGATCGGATTTGGAATGTTTGTCGGCAACTTCCTGGGCGGATGGTTGGCCGACAAGGGTGTGATGCGGGCGCTTGGGCTTTTGCTGACTTTGAACGTTGCTGTGTTCGCCTTATTCTTCTTCAGCGTTCACAGCGTGCTCATGATATCGGTCGCAGCTTTCCTGGCAGGACTAGCAGCGCTTGCGTTGGTCGCCCCTTTGCAGGCCCGCCTGATGGATGTCGCAGGGCATGCCCAAGGTCTGGGGGCGATGTTGAACGGCTGTGCCATCAACATCGCGAACGCTCTCGGAGCCGCACTCGGCGGGGCCGTCATTGCGGCTCATTTCGGACCGGCCTCGACGAGCCTCGTCGGTGTCGTCATGGGCGTGGCTGCACTGGTAATCTTCTTCATTTCTCTGCGACTGGAAAAACGTCGTCCGAGAGACGTCTCACTTGCCTGATAACCAGCCGGGTCCAGGTTTGTTGTCTCTCATGAACTTTATGAAAGCATCCAGGGCGGCAGGTAGCTGCCGCCTGCTAGGGTAGAATAGGTAGATGCCAGAAACCGGTGAATTCCATCCCTCAAGGACCTGGACAAGTTCACCCGCAGCCAAAGCATCCTTAACCAGGACCTTTGGCATCAAGCCAATTCCGCCTCCACCTTGAACTGCCGAAGCGAGCACTCTCAAATCGTTGGCGACGAAGTGCGCCGCGGTTGTCGTCTCCACTTTCGCGTCACGGTTCGTCAGCGTCCATGGCCTAACCGTCCCATCCCACGAGGACCGCAAGCGAACGCACCAATGGTTCGTGAGCTCGTCGGGCGACTGGGGCGCGGGACGATCTTTGAGGTAATCTGGTGACGTCATCAACACCTCATCGAAAGGCTCCACGAGGCGCACCGCAATCATATCCTTTTCGATCCGTTCACCCACTTGGATACCGGCGTCGATACGGCTTTCGACAAGGTCAACGTGAAGATCGTCGACAAGCAGTTCAAGTTCGATTTCGGGATGAGCCACAAGAAACCGACCGATCAACGGCCCCACAAGGATAGTCGATGCGGTTCGAGAGCCGAGAATGCGCAGGCGACCGCCGGTCTCGCTGCGGAACTTGTTCAGCCCGTCTAGGACGTTGCCTAAGTTATCAAGCAGCGGCTCCAATGAGGCTAGAAACTCGGCTCCTGCATCCGTGAGGGAAACGCTGCGGGTGGTGCGCATCAGAAGCCGCACCCCGATCTTCTCCTCGAGGCCACGAAGGGTTTGGCTGAAAGTGGGGGCCGAAACACCGAGACTGGCTGCTGCTCGCGTAAAATTAAGCTGTCGTGCGACTTCGACGAATGCCACAAGCTCGCGCATCTCTGGTTTGTACAAAGGCAGTCCCTCAACTTGAGAGAACGGAGTTGGAAATTGCTCGACAGCCTCCACGATGTCACGGTGGTTTGTCGCCAGGCTAAGGTCAGGCCTCAGGAGCCATACGCTCGATCCAGCGGGCGAAATGAGCGGCCCAATTGTCCAGAAAAGCCTTGGTCGACTCGTTGACGACGTTGAGGTCGCCGTCAAACATGTCGTCCTTCCAGGACAGGTAAACCTCCGGCTGCCCCATCGTGACGACATGAATAGCCGCCAGTACGGTCCGCAACTGGCTCTGGCCTACCGCCGATCCAATCGCGCCGGGAGATGTCCCGACCACAGCACCTGGCTTTCCGGAAAAGACATTCTGGCCATAGGGACGGGAGCCCCAATCGATGGCATTCTTCAGAACTGCGGTGAAGGACCTGTTATACTCGGGCGATACGAAAAGTACCCCGTCCGCCTCAGCCAAGCGCCGCTTCAGTTCGGATATAGCTTCGGGCACATTTTTCCAAAGGTCTTCGTTGTAAAGCGGAACGTCGGAAAGATCGACAATGTCGAATTCCAGGCGGTGCTGCGCTAGTCGAGCCAGCACCTCGGCAAGCTTCCTATTGATGGAATCGCTGCGAAGCGAGCCGACCAGGACAGCAACCTTTTTCATTTCTCTCTCCTTGGTGAGAGGTTATCGGACGCACTATCGCGTTTGCTGGCATAAGAAATACAAACGTGCTAAAATAGTGTCAAGATATATCTTAGACATAACGCGAGACTTTGATGGAACGTGAAACACGTAGCTCCTCCGGTCGTCGGATGGTCGATAGCGACGAACTCGGCTTGCTGCTCCTTCTGCTATTGGAAAATGGCGAACAGCGACACGGATACGACCTGATAAAGGAGATCAAGAACCGATCCGGGGGCAACTACGCACCCAGCTCTGGAATCGTCTATCCAAGTCTTGCGCTACTGATGAAACAGGACTTGCTGACTTCGGCTGCCCATGACGACCAGCGGCGTGCATACCTGATTACCGAGCAAGGCCAGAAGCATCTGGCCGAGCGTCGCGACGAGGCGCAGGGCGTTCTCGCGAGAATTGAGGCCCTTCGTTTCCGCGGAGCGGATGTATCCGCTGGGCCTGTCGGTCGCGCAATGCAAAGCCTGAAGACCGCGCTTGGTCAGAGGCTGGCTGGCGAACCTGTTCGAGAACTGCAGCTCGACGTCGCGGAAATCATCGATGAGGCGGTACGAAAGATCGAGCGTCTCTGAACAGCGTCGACTGGCCGTGTTCCGCGTCCATTTCAGGTTATTTTTAAGTTTCCCCAAATACGCCATTTACGACCTCGTCATTCTCCTCATTGGACAATTTCGATACCTCCTGAAGCTATCGCGGGCCAAGCCTTGGCCTAGGTCCAGCCAAAGGAGTGAGCATGAGAAGGTCACGGATTTCGGCCGCATTGTTCGCAGCGTCGATCAGTTTCTCATCGGCTTATGCCGAGGACGGCGCGTGGCGAATGGCCAAGCCGATGCCTGTTCCTCAAAGCGAAAATTCGAGCGCTGTACTCGGTGACAAGTGGTACGTAATCGGTGGCATCGACGTGCCTCAAACAGCACCGGTCGGTTCCGTCATTGTCTATGATGTCAAATCCGACAGTTGGTCCCACCTGAAGGATATGCCGGAACCCGCGCACCACACAGCGACCGTCGGACTTGACGGGAAAATATACGTCTTCGGTGGTTTCGTTGGGACGCCTGGCGCAAAGCAGTGGCAGCCAATTGCCGATGCCTTCTCATATGATCCGGCAACTGACGCCTGGACAAAGCTCGCGCCGATGCCCACCGCTCGCGGCTCGGCCGAGGCGGTCGCTTTGAACGGCAAGATTTATGTCATCGGTGGCGCGCACGTTCATGAGCATGGCCGGGAGATGAAAGAGCCGCTGTGGGCGGGCGTTCCAAGCATCGTCGGTACAACAGTTGAAGAGTACGACCCAGCAACAGACACCTGGCGCGAACGTGCGCCGATGCAGGCCGAACGCAACCATTTTCTGGCAGCGGCGGTCAATGGCAAAATCTATGCGATTGATGGCCGCGTTGGACTTCCATTCGTCACGAAGAGCGATGTCACCGACCTTGTGGAAGCATACGATCCAAAAGCGGATACATGGACGTTCAAGGCGCGATCGCCCACCCGGCGTGGCGGTGTGCCGGGTGCTGCCTACAATGGCAAGATTTATGTAACCGGTGGAGAATATCAGGATCCGGAGGGTAAGAGAACCTTCTGGGCATTGGAGGCCTACGATCCGGCGACAGATACCTGGCAGACCCTTCCTCACATGCAGATCGCGCGTCACGGCTTTGTTGCCGGGTTCATCGTTAACGAATTCCATGTAGCTGGCGGATCGTTCCAGTCAGACGGTATGCCGGGTATCAACGCTCAAATGGATACGCACGAGGTTTACACCGTCGCGAAATGATCCAATCGCCCCCCAAACTGTTGTGGTCGAGCAATCTCTGCAACTCGACCACAGACAGGCGCATTGACGAGTTCACGCTCTAGTCAAAAAGGGCTTGCCCTCTTTACGTCTGGCACTGGCTAAAAATCGCCTTGCGGCAGCATCTCAATATTTCCCGCATTGCCTGCCGCCGGCGTTCCGCAAACATCCGAGACAAGCGAGCGGAACCATTGGTGTGCGGGGTGGGTGTGAACTCGCTCATGCCAGACGAGCTTGTAGACCAGCTTCTCGGTCTCGAAAGGTAGATCGCGAACGACCAGTCCGTGCTCCGTCACAAGTGGCCGACCATGCCCGTTCACGAAGCTTTCCGGCACGCAGGTCAAGAGATGGCTTCCAGCAACGATGCGCAACGCATCGGCAAAATGGTTGACCACCACGGCAATCGACCTTGTGCGCCCGTGTAGGCTCAGCCAGCCATCGATCACACCCAAATCCATCCCCGAGGGGGTTACCAGCACATGCGAAGCTGCGACAAACTCGTCTAGGCCCATCTGTTTGCTCAAGGGGTGTCCAGACTGCATCACGCATACGTAGTGGTCCGTCCGAAGACCCTGAACATGAATGTCTCGAGGAAGTGAGGGAAACATGCCGACAGCGCCGTCCAGCGTCCCGCGCTCTATGCCCTCGAGAGAGTTTGCATTGGTGTGAAACGAGAACGCGATCCGGGCATAGGGTGATATGGCGTGTAACTTAAGCGCAATGCCGGACACTGCTTCAGCAGCCAGACTATCCGTGATCGCAATCCGGAAGCTGGTTGGGTCCGTGCGCGGATCGAAGTGTTCAGGTGCGATGGAAGCCCGGATTACTGCGAGGGAACGATGCAATTCAGGCCAAATAGCCAACATCCGGGACGTGGGCTGGACGCCGTTCGCGACCTTCAAGAAAAGCTGGTCGTGCGTCAGCTTTCGTGCGCGCCGAAGCGCGTTGCTGACGGCGGGCTGGCTCATCGACAAACTTGCCGCGGCGCGTGTCACGTTGCCTTCCAGCATAATGGCTTCAATGACCGCGAGAAGGTTTAGATCAAGCCGCATTATTCACCTCGATGATAACAGGTCCACTTAAAACGAAATTGGACCATTCCGGCATTTTCGGCAACTCTATTCAGAAGCCTTAGCAGTGCGCCGCTTCGTAGATTCGGCTGCAGAAAACGACAGGCCAACGTTTGGGAGGATTTATGTAATGAATGACGTCACCGCCGAAGCTCTGACCCCGAAGCTGACCGGCAAGATTGCCCGAGATCGCATCCGGCTCCTGCGCACTCCACGCCCGCCGCAGGGCTTGATTGAGAAGTTCAAGCGTATTCCCGATGCCAGCAGTGTCATTTCCGACGTGATGGACGAACTGGGAATTACCGGCGCGATCGGGGCATCGGTTCTCAAGCCGACCCTGCCAAACGCAAGCATCGTCGGTCCGGCACTCACCGTGCGCAACATCATACAGCGCGAGCACGTCTATGAAACTGCCCGCGACCATGTGAACCGCATGGCAGAATTCGAGGCGCACAATCTAGCGCAGCCTGGCGACGTCATAGTGATCGACGGTGTTGCCGGCATATCCAATATGGGCGGGATCTCTGCGCAGACCGGCAAACGGCAAGGTGAAGCCGGAGCCATCGTGTCTGGCGGGATTCGGGACGTCAGCCATTCACGTCGGGTGGACTATCCGCTCTGGGCAACGGAGATCACGCCGGTCACAGGCAAGTGGCGCATCGAAACGGTGGAGATCAACGGCGATATCCAGATCGCCGGTATCCGCGTCTCGCCTGGAGACATCGTCGTTGCCGATGAAACCGGTGTTTGCTTCATCCCGATCGCCCGAGCTGCAGAAGTATTGGAACGGGCGTTGGCAAAGGCCGCCTTCGAAGAAGAGAAATGCAGCGCGATCGACGCCGGCACCTCGGTTGCCGACCTCCCGAGCAAAGAGTAAATCCATGGCCAGTCTTAACCCAAATCTGCAAATTTCGATCCTTGATGATTACCAGGACGTCGTTCGCACGCTCGACTGCTTCAGCAAGCTTGAGGGTCATGAGGTCACGATCTGGAACGATGCTGTTGCCGACGTAGACGTGTTGGCAGAGCGGCTTGCAGCTGCCGACGTGCTGGTATTGTTGCGAGAGCGGACCAAGGTGGACGAAGCACTCGTCAGCCGTCTGCCAAATCTTAAGCTGATAAGCCAGAATGGTCATGTGCCGCACATCGATCTCGACGCGTGCACGCGGCATGGGGTTCTAGTCTCTTCGGCCCTGACGCCACGACCTTCATACCCCACCGTCGAGTTCACTTGGGGCCTGATCCTGGCGGCGATGCGCAATATACCGTTTGAAAGCGCGGCACTTCGAGCAGGTTCTTGGCAAAGCACAGTCGGGCTCGGGCTGCGCGGCCGGACGCTGGGGATCTATGGCTTTGGCCGCCTTGGCTCGATGGTCGCACGGATCGGAATCGCATTCGGTATGGAGTTGCTGATCTGGGGGCGTCAGGCTTCATTGGAACGGGCGCGAGCGGAGGGCTTTCCGGTGGCGGCGAGCAAACAAGCGCTGTTCGAGCAATCGGACGTGCTCAGCTTGCACCTCCGCCTGAATGCCGACACGAACGGCCTGGTCGGGCTCGACGATCTGACCTTGATGAAGCCGACAGCGCTATTGGTGAATACCAGTCGGGCGGAGTTGATTGAACCGGGGGCGCTCGTCGCCGCGTTGCGCCAGGGCCGCCCCGGAAAAGCGGCGGTCGACGTCTACGAGCAAGAACCGCTGATTGATCCAAGCGACCCTTTGCTGATGCTGCCAAACGCCTTGTGCACACCGCATCTCGGATATGTGGAGCGCGACAACTACGAATTTGCCTATGGCAACGCCTTCGACCAGATCGTGGCTTTTGCACACGGCACACCGATCAATATCCACAATCAAGATGTGCTGGATAGGGAGGACCTGAAATGAACCTGGAGCTTGACGGCAAAGTCGTTCTAGTCACCGGCGGCAGCAAGGGCATTGGTCTCGCCTGCGCTCGCGCATTTGGCACCGAAGGTGCTCGCGTGGCTATCGTATCACGCAGCGCAGAAAACTTGGCCGCCGCCAAGGCGATGCTTGCGGTAGACGGTATCGACGTCACGACCTTCGCCGCGGATCTATCGGATGGGGCGGCAGCGGAGCGAATAGTCGCTGCGGTTGAAGAGCTGCTCGGGCCGATTTCCGTATTGATCAATTCAGCAGGTGGGGCCATGCGGGTGCCCCCGAGCGAACTGACGCCGGACAAGTGGCGCACAGCAATGGACGCAAAATTCTTCACATATATGAACGTCATGGACTTCGTCCTGCCAAGAATGGTTTCGCGTCGCGAGGGTGCGATCGTCAATATCATTGGCACGGGTGGCAAAGTTGCCTCGCCCATTCACATCCCCGGCGGGGCTGCGAACGCGGCTTTGATGCTGGCTTCCGCGGGGCTAGCGGCGGCTTGGGGACATGCCGGCATACGTGTCAATGTCATCAATCCGGGAGCCACGATGACTGACCGGGTGCAAATGTCACTCGCGGCGGAATCGCGCGCCACCGGAAAGTCCCCGGAGGAGCTGCTGCGTCAAAACCAGCAGCGCATACCGCTAGGACGCTACGCCACTACTGGAGAGGTGGCGGATGCGGCGCTTTTTCTCGCTAGCGCCCGAGCATCCTATGTGACCGGCGCGTCCCTTACCATGGACGGAGGGTTGACGCCGATTGTCGTCTGACCGACCCAGCCGGAAAAACCAACATTGGGAGGAGACCAAATGTTCAGTTGGTATCGTGAGCTAACTAAAAGAGAGCGGAGCGCATTTTGGGCATGTTTTGCGGGTTGGGCGGTAGACGCAATGGATGCACAGCTCTTCAGCTTTGTGCTTCCAGTGCTGATTGTCGCCTGGGGAATGACAACTGCGCAGGCGGGCTATCTCGCCACGGCGACACTCCTGTCTGCGGCCGTGGGCGGCTGGGGATGTGGATATCTGGCGGACCGCTTCGGTCGCGTCCGAGTAATGCAGTTCACCATCTTGTGGTTCTCGGTGTTCACATTCATCGCGGGCTTCACGCAGAACTTTGAACAGCTCATTATAGTGCGAGTGCTTCAGGGACTGGGCTTCGGTGGCGAGTGGGCCGCAGGCGCCGTGCTGATGGGCGAGATCATCCGGCCAGCCCATCGCGGCAAGGCGGTGGGCAGCGTTCAAAGTGGCTTCGGCATCGGCTGGAGCGTGGCGGCGATTTTGGCAGGAGTCGTGCTGGCATATGTCCCAGCGGAATATGCGTGGCGAATGCTGCTGATGATTGGCGTTCTACCTGGTTTCCTGGTGCTTTACCTTCGGCGCAAGATCGAGGAGCCGGAGCTCTTTAAGCAGAGCCGCGCTGCGATAAAGGCCTCTGGCCGCGGTCCCGGCCCTGCGGCAATCTTCCGCCCAGGCATGTTGCACGTGACGATCCTGGCATCGCTTCTGGCGTTTGGCGTTATCGGCGTCGGCGGGGCCATCGTCAATTGGCTGCCGACGTTCATGAAGACCGTGCGTCAGCTCTCGCCCGGCGCATCCGGCTACTACGTATTCCTGGTTACGGGTGGTTCCTTCTTCGGCTTTCTGGCAAGTGCCTATCTGTCGGACATGCTCGGCCGGAGGCGGACATTCCAGTTGTTCTTGATCTGCTCATGGCTGGTAACCATTGCCTATATGTTCTTGCCGCTGAAGGGTTGGGGACTGATGCTGATGGGCGTGCCGTTCGGCTTCTTTACCATCGGCAACTATGCAGCGCTGGGTCCGTTTTTCACGGAGCTGTTCCCCACAGCCATTCGCGGTAGCGGTCAGAGCTTCGCATATAATTTCGGCAAGGCGGCGGGGGCTGTCGCGGTGTCCTGCATTGGTATCCTTGCGCAGTGGATCACACTGGCGGAGGCGATCGGGTTGGTCGCCCTCCTTGGTTACAGTGTTGCGATCGTAGCAACATTGCTGCTTCCCGAGACGAATGGGATCAATCTTACGCCGGGATTTGGTGAGGCTGTGGACGAATCCAGTCAGCCAATTGTTGAAGCGAAACAAGTCAGATCATAGGAGAAGCAGGTGACCGAATCGAGAAAGCACCGCAGGAGCGTTACTGCAGAAGGCCTTGCCCACAAGTTCCCAGTGCCGAACGCCTGCAGGATAGGCAGCCTTGTCGTCTCCGGTGCCATCCACGGCGTAGACCCCGTAACCCATGTCATGCCGCAAGACCTAGCAGCTCAATGCGCCCATGTGTTTGCGAACATGAAGGCGATCGTGGAAGCTGCCGGGGGCAGCGTTGAGGACATTATCAAGATGACGGTCTATCTCCGCGACCGCGACAATCGAGGACCGCTGAACGACGAATGGGTGCGAATGTTTCCGGATGCCGAATCTAGGCCAGCCCGTCATTCCCAGCTCTTAATGGTCGAAGGCCCCTCCCTGATCCAGTGCGATTTCATGGCGGTTGTCGACCCCACGGCTGGATAAATTCGCCCAGTATCATTCATCCTGATGATGACCGTTGCCCCAGCACCGAGCTGGAAAGCTATGAAGCGAGTTTTACCGCGGCGCGACGCTTCAGACGGACAAGAAAGAACGGCGGCACGAACCGTTCGTGCGCACGGATGCCACGCGAAATGATCTGCGATCGATAGTTCAGGGAAAACCAGCATGTCTAACAGCCAGCCGATTAATCTTAGCCGCCGTTCACTTCTTATCGCGTCGTGTGCCTGCTTTGGGTGCGCGCTGCCCGGTTCGTTGCTCGCCAGTGCACCATTGGTGAAGGGAGACGCTCCGGGCTTCTACCGCCTGATGGTTGGCGACTACGAGATAACTGCGCTTTCCGACGGCAAGTCCCCACTTGCAGCTATGAAATTGCTACAAGGCGACCCGTCGCGGATCGCCGAAGCACTGAAAAGCAACTTTCTCGCAGAGGAAGTCGTGACCTCCCACAACTCTTTTCTGGTGAATACGGGCGCTAAATTAGTGCTGGTCGACGCTGGCGCAGGCACACTTCTAGGTCCCCACTTTGGGGAACTGTTGAGCAATTTACGGTCCGCGGGCTATCGACCTGAGCAGATTGACGAGGTCCTCCTCACTCACCTGCATGCTGATCATATCGGCGGCTTGATGTCTGGGAATGAGCTTGCTTTCCCGAATGCTACAATTCGTGCAGACAAGCGTGACACTGACTACTGGATGAGTGAGGAAAACAAGCGCGCCGCGCCCGCTGAAGCCAAGCGCTTCTTTGAGGCCAGTACTGCTTCTTTGTCTCCCTACCTGAGAGCGGGCCGGCTGGAGACATTTGAAGGCTCTGCCGATCTTCTACCCGGAGTTCGGTCCCGGCCAGCCTATGGGCACACGCCGGGACATACGATGTACGAAGTGGAGAGCCGAGGTGAGAGGCTTCTCTTGTGGGGCGATATTGTCCATGTAGCCGCGGTGCAGTTCTCCGATCCCAGCGTCACGATCGGATACGACGCCGACAGAGCTGAGGCTGAACAGGAGCACTTCCGCGTTTTTGATGATGTGGCGAAAAACAAGCACTTGATTGGAGGAGCACATCTTCCGTTTCCAGGCCTTGGTCACGTCCGAACAAACGGCGAGAAATCCTACGCCTTTGTGCCGTTTGCTTAGAGGCGGATATGACTTCGATCTGAACGCAGACGTCGTCAAGGAACGATCGTATTCGCGCCAAGCTGCATTGGACAGCTCGCACTCGATCAGATGCTTTCGCTCGCCGTTCCGGCTGCATTCGCAGCCGGCGCGCATAGGATTAGCATGTCAGGAGGACGGCCTACGCCGGAACTAAAATGGGTCTAAAGATCGGAACGCCTAAAGAAGTCGTTGTGGGAGAGGCGCGGGTGGCAATGACTCCCGACAGCGCGCAACAGCTATTGAAGCTTGGATATGAATGCCTGATCGAGGCAGGAGCGGGACGGGAAGCCGGGTTTTCGGATGACGCCTATCGGTCTTCCGGCGTGTCTGTTGTTGATTCCCCAGATGCGCTTTATGCAGCCGTCGATATCATCGCCAAGGTACGCCCTCCGGAATTGCATGAGGCGGAGCGATTGCGCGATGGACAAACGCTCATATCTTTCTTCTATCCGGCCCAAAAAAAAGAGTTGCTCGAACGTTGTCGAGAGAGTGGTGCGAATGTCATCGCAATGGACATGGTACCTCGCATCTCCCGCGCGCAGAAGATGGATGCTCTGTCGTCGATGGCCAATATCGCCGGCTACCGGGCTGTGATTGAGGCCGGCAATAATTTTGGGCGATTCTTCACCGGGCAAGTGACGGCCGCAGGCAAGGTTCCGCCAGCTAAAGTGCTGGTGATAGGCGCTGGCGTTGCCGGCCTTTCGGCGATCGGCACGGCGACCTCGCTTGGGGCGCTTACCTATGCGTTCGATGTGCGCCCGGAAGTCGCCGAGCAGATTGAATCCATGGGGGCGGAGTTCGTTTTTCTTGAATTCGAAACAGCGCAGGATGGCGCGGCCACCGGCGGTTATGCTGCACCATCGTCGCCGGAATTTCGAGACAAGCAGCTTGCCAAGTTCAGAGAACTTGCACCGCAAATGGACATCGTCATCACGACTGCACTGATTCCGGGCCGCGATGCGCCGAAGCTCTGGCTCGGTGACATGGTTGCCATGATGAAGTCGGGATCCGTTGTCGTCGATCTTGCTGCGGAGCGCGGCGGGAACTGCGATCTCACGGTCGCTGATCAAAGGATCGTTTCCGACAATGGCGTTGTCGTCATTGGCTATACTGACTTTCCGAGCCGGATGGCAGCACAGTCCTCAACCCTCTATGCCACCAACATCCGCCACATGATGACGGACCTGACGCCGAACAAGGATGGCAGGCTTAATCACGACATGGGAGATGACGTGATCCGCGGCGCGACTGTAACCTACAAGAGCGAGATCACATTTCCGCCGCCGCCACCAAAAGTGCGGGCAATCGCGCCAGCCAAGTCGAAGAAAAAGGAGCCCGAACTATCGCCTGCCGAAAAGCGCACGCAGGAGCGGGCGATTTTTGCATCGCAGACAAGGAGCCAGGTCGCACTTTTGGCGATCGTCACTCTGCTCATGCTGATTGTCGGAGCGTATGCGCCCGCCAGCTTCATGAACCATCTCGTTGTATTCGTCCTTGCCTGCTTTATCGGCTTCCAGGTTATCTGGAACGTCAGCCATTCACTGCATACGCCGCTGATGGCGGTGACGAACGCGATATCCGGCATCGTTATTCTTGGTGCTTTGCTGCAGATCGGGTCTGGCAGTTTGCTCGTTGATATCCTTGCTGCGCTCTCGGTGCTCATAGCGACGGTGAACATCGTTGGCGGGTTTCTCGTAACACGGCGCATGCTCGCCATGTTCCAAAAGTCGTGATCGGGGATAGAAAATGATTATTGGTGTTGTTTCTGCAGCCTATATCGCTGCTGCTGTACTTCTTATCCTGTCTCTCGGCGGGCTTTCGGGTCAGGAGAGTGCCAAGCGCGCCGGGTGGTATGGCGTCGTCGGAATGGGACTGGCGGTCGCAGCTACGATCCTCGGCCCCGGTGTCGGAAACTCGGTTGTGATCGCGCTCATGATCGCCGGCGGCGCGGTGCTCGGTCACTACGTCGCAAGCCGCGTCCAGATGACGGAGATGCCGCAGTTGGTTGCGGCACTGCACAGCTTCGTAGGTCTGGCTGCCGTATTCATCGGCTTCAACGCCCACATCGAGGCGGCACGTATCGCTGATCTTGGCGAGGAAGCACGCAATATGCTTACGGGTTTTAGCGCCATCCTCGCTCACAAAAGCGCGGCGGAGCTGGCGATCATGCGCATGGAGGTGTTCATCGGCATTTTCGTTGGCGCGGTCACCTTTACCGGTTCGGTCGTAGCCTTCGGCAAGCTTGCGGGTCAGCTGGATGGCAAGGCGAAGAAGCTACCAGGCGGCCATTTGCTAAACGCGGTCGCTGCGATTGCCACGCTGGCACTCCTGGTCATGTACATGGCGGGCGCCGGCGCCTGGACCATAGTGCTGATGATGCTTTTGGCATTCTTCATCGGCTATCACCTGATCATGGGCATCGGCGGTGCCGACATGCCCGTAGTGGTGTCGATGCTCAACAGTTATTCCGGCTGGGCTGCGGCGGCAATCGGCTTCACCCTCGGCAATGATCTCTTGATTGTAGTCGGCGCATTGGTTGGATCATCCGGCGCGATCCTCTCCTACATCATGTGCAAGGCGATGAACCGGTCTTTTATCTCGGTCATTCTGGGAGGCTTTGGCACGACCAGCGGCCCGGCGATGGAAATCGCTGGAGAGCAAATCGAGATCACTACGGATGGCGTGACCGCAGCGCTGAACGACGCTGACAGCGTCATCATCGTCCCTGGCTACGGTATGGCGGTCGCACAAGCACAGCAAGCCGTTTCAGAGCTCGTCCGAAAACTGCGAGCTGCGGGCAAGACTGTCCGTTTCGCGATCCACCCGGTCGCCGGACGACTGCCGGGACACATGAACGTTCTATTGGCAGAAGCCAAGGTGCCGTACGACATCGTCTTGGAAATGGACGAGATCAACGAGGATTTCGTCAACACTGACCTCGTCATCGGTTCCAACGACATCGTCAACCCAGCCGCCCAGGATGATCCGAATAGTCCGATCGCCGGAATGCCGGTGCTCGAAGTTTGGAAGGCCAAGCAGGTCTTCGTGTCGAAGAGAGGTCAAGGCACCGGCTATTCCGGCATCGAGAACCCGCTCTTTTACAAAGACAACACGCGCATGTTCTATGGAGACGCAAAAAAATCGGTGAGTGAGCTTTTAGCTGCTTTGCCTTAATCAATGAGAGCGAACTTTGCTCCGTAGGCGTGAAGCTCGACCGGCTTCAGGGCTACAGACCAGTATCCAAGCCAGCTGATGCCTTAGTAAGAGGCACAGCATCAGCAGGCTTGGCTACAAAGCGGAATCCGACATCGTTGGATTCATATCTCAGAGCCCCGGCTGGGCGAGTTCCCGCTCTAGTATCGCTTGTCAAAGCATGAGAGGCCCGGTTGCCCGGACCTCTCATGATGTTCTCAGAACTGTGGATGGAATTCACTGAAATAGCACGATCTGGCGTTTTCAAGGGATATTGTGCAATGAAAACAATATGGCTATGTCGCCTTTGCGCACGAAATGTCACGAACTTGCCTTCTGTTGAGTCACGATTTCGCGGCGCAAGCAAAGACCCGCCGAAGCGGGTCCCAAATCTAGCTGGCTGCTCTACTTCTTGATCTTCAAGTCGGGTGGGACGTCGCCCACCCTGTAGATCGCCGCCGCCCCAGGCTCCTCGAACACTGGCGTTATGCCGAGAGCCGTCAACGCCTCCTTGACCCGAGCGATGTTCCCCCGCCCTATGGCGTAGTTCCTCAATGTGACGTAGTCCGTCTTGAACTGCTCCAAAGCTGCCTGCGAGATGTAGCGCTGCTTCCTCCGATGCACGGGGTTCGCGGCTTAGAAGGTCTCGATCAGGCCGATGTCCACGATGCGTCGGCTCAGGGCAGCGGAACCGGCGAGTCGCTGAGCGTTCTCAGATAAGCGATCACGTTCAGCCGATCATTTTCATCGGGCGCGCCACGAACGTCCATATTTACGCCCGGCGTTGTGAGTGTAGGCCCGGCGATAAAAATGTTGAGGTCCTCGTAGGTCCATGAACCCTCCCAACCCAACAGGGTTTGGGAGTAACCGCCGAACTTTGTCGAGGCCTTGTTGCGTCCGACAACGTTCCACAAGTTCGGCCCCCTGGTGGGGACATCCTTCACGCGTGTGACATGACAGCCGGAGCAGTTGGAGGCAAAGAACGCCGCGCCCTTTGCCGGGTCACCGTTTGCCACTTTCGCGGAAATCGGCGCGGGCTTCTGAATGACGACGCCGTGAGCCAACAGGTAGTCGGCGATTTCGGCATGATCGTCGTGCCTTGCAAGGTGATAGGGAGTGATGATGCCTGGGAGGCGGGCGGGGTCACCCCGCACCCAGATGGCGTTGACGTCGGCGCCGGCTTCAACGAGTACCTTGACGCAGTCGAGACAGTCGTTGGCGACTGCGAAGTGCAGCATGCGCTCGCCCCGTGCGGCGGCATTAGGATCGGCACCATGCGCCACCAGTAACCGTATAAGATCGGGGGAACCCTTTAGAACGGCAGCAGTAAGAGGTAGGCCAATCGCGGACTCCTTGTGCACGTCGGCCCCGCGGCTTATCAGCAATGCTGCTGCTTCGGGTTGTCCGCTACGAATCGCAAGGATGAGGGGAGTGGCTCCCTTGTCCTGCTCCTCAATATCCGCCCCCGCATCGAGGGCCGCCGCGATAGCAGTCAGGTCGCCGCTCTTGGCCGCCTCGTGCAGCGGACCGCCTTGGCACGTTGCGAAAATGCTCAAGTAGATGAGAGCGCTTCCTACCAGCCCACGCATCGGTCTCTCCCTGGGCTAACTTGGCGGCTGAGATTATATACCCGATCTGCTGGACCGAACAGCCCGGAACGCGTCCGACCAGTTTGGCGGCAGTCATTCGCAATCGCACGAGCGTCGGGGCGAGGTCATTCAAAAAGATCACGAATAATGCTTCATAGGAGCAGGATAGGAAGCCGCCGCCGGACTAGCGGCTGATCTCCGCAAGTCCTCCCGTTTGCACCAGACCGCATCAGACCTTTCTTCACCAAATCGCCCAGTGTCGCGCGAGCTACTCGCGAGGCGGCCTTCTGTCATGCGGTGGCACTTGCTCCATAACCATTCGCGGGTCGCGGGCCGGTATTCCGCCTGCGGGGATAGAAACGGCGTTTCTGGGAATACCGGAAACTATAGCGCCAGGCTCACCGTATTTGCCACGAGGTGATGCAAATTCCGCGCACCATTTTTGGCGGAAGGAAACGTGATCGCGTGGAGGCAAAGCCTTACGGTTTCGTACGCCCGGAACGAGACCGTGCAGACTCGTTGAGTCAAATAGCTTCTGCAAGGTTTTGGGTCGTGGACATCCGGAGAACCTTTCGCCCAGTCAGCATCGCAGTCGGCGCCCGCTATAGGACCGCCTCGACGGTCGTCGATGTCGGCAAGCTGTTGTTGCTGGGTGAATGGCCCGATCATAGGCGGGCGGAGATGGCAGTCCTCGATGCCGTCAACGATTATATGGAGCCGGAAGAGATCCGCAGCGCTTTCCTGGTCGCTGCGGACGAGGCCCACCCGCCGTCTCTGGCATAATCGGCAGGGGGTTGGCAGCGACGGCAGCATGCGCCGAGCGCCGAACCAGGCGCGGTCTGGATGCTGGGAACTACGCCTGGCCTCCTCACGCTCGGGGTCCGTCCTTGTTAAAACCCTGAGCGATGAACTAACCGCAAAATCGCGCAGACATTCCAAGCCGGGAGAGCGGTATGTCGTCACCGACGAGTTCAATTTCGAGGGCCCTCAGCAGGCGCTGCGGGGTATTGTTTCCATCGTTGTAGAGGGTGATTGCCAACGATATCAAATAGTCGTCCGGTTCGTCACGCGTCCGGATGGACCATTCGGTCAACGCCTCGAGGACAACCGTCGGATCAGCATGGAAGAAGCCCTCAGAAAGGCCAGCCATCGCAGCCCCACTTCGCGAGCGGATGATACGCTCCACTAGCGCTCGCAATCGAATTCTAGCCCCTAGAAAATCCGATTCAACTGTTTATTCGATATCGCACGTTCGGCGTTCCTGCTGGTGGCAAGCGTGGTGTGGACAATGACCGCCGCAAGCACTGCTGTTGGTCAACGATATCCAGCGTCGTCTAGTCGGGTGACGAGCTAAAAATTACGGATGTCGCGGCGTGATGTTCTGATTGAGCCGAAATAAGTTTTGCGGATCGAGCCGCGCCTTTAAGCGTGCAAGCCGCTGATATTTTTCCGCGCCATATGCGTCGAGAGCGACGGCAGGCGCGGCGTCGGCCTGCTCATTGATGTAGTTGCCAGTGATTGAGGAATTCGAAAGCGCATTGCCTGCGTCCCGGCCCCACGCAACGCATCGGTCATCATCGGCAGCAGAATCCCAGATAGGCTCCGCAAGCCAGTAATAGCCTGCTCCTCGTCCAGTGTATGCGGTTGCCTCGTCCGAGACATCGGAAACAGCACCTCCGAGCTGCAGCACAGAAATCTCCGAATGCGATGTCGGCGCATTGGCGATCGACTGAAATACGGCATCGACAGCTTCATCTGTGACGTCGAACCAAAATCCTCCCTTGCAGTAGTAGCGTCGAGACCAACGGTATTCCTCGTCGTTGCGGCTTTGCAAGCTAAGATAGGAAACCTCCTTGACGCCCCCGACGCCTCCTTCGGCGAGCGTCCCGAAAGGTGACAGGATCGCATGAGCGACGCTGGCTTCCCCCGTCCATGCCGCAGTGACACTCAAGCCTGTCGTCGTCGCGGTGAAATTCAGCGCAAAGTCGCGCGGTTGTCTCAGTGCGCGGTCGCGCAAAGTCTGCAATGCCTCCCGTCCGTGTGCCGATGGATAGTTCCATTGACCGACGACGACGGAGCCAAGCGAATGCATCTTGAACCTGAAGCGCGTGACGACGCCGAAGTTTCCGCCGCCACCGCGAATTCCCCAGAAAAGCTCCGGGTCCGTGTTTGCACTTACCCACACGATCTCTCCCGCCGCAGTCACGATTTCCGCGCCAAGAAGGCTGTCGATGGTTAGGCCATATCTCCGACTTGCCCAGCCCATGCCGCCGCCCAGGGTCAATCCGGCCACACCCGTATGTGAAACCACCCCGGCTGGCACGACCCAGCCTTCAGGCACGGTCGCGCGGTCAAGGTCCCCTAGCAGTGCTCCGCCTTCGACATCGATCGTGAGCGCTTCGCGGTCGATGGAGATGGCGTTCATTTCTGAAAGATCGAGAACGAGGCCCTCGTCGCAGGTGGAGAAACCCGGAAAGCTGTGGCCGCCACCGCGTACTGCAAGCAGGGAGCCAGATATCGCCGCCGCATGCACAGCCCTCCTGACATCGTCGACACTTTTCGGGCGAACGATCGCAGCGGGATGTCGATCGACGACACCGTTCCATACTCGGCGATACTTGTCGTAATCCTGATGGCCCACAGTGATGACAGGGCATCGGTGGCCACCCGAAGATAGTTCCCTCAGTAGCAAACTAGACATGTTGCGTCCCCCGACGTGGCGCGATCTTTAGTACATTTTGATCTGATCCAGAAGCATCCTCAGCTCGAGAATGCTAGAAGTTGGGAGCTAAAGGAAATACGGAAATAGGATCTTCGAATTGCGCCAAAGCGTGATGCGTTGTTGCGTCTTCGCCGGAACAAAGGCACTCCCTGCCTTTGGCCATCGTCACGTCGCTCAGTCGAGGCTGGCCGGCGAGGAGAACGGCCGGCTGGCGTCCACGACGAAGATGGCCAGCTCATCGAGATCGGTTTTGCCGGCGTTGAACACCTCCATCGGCGTGTCGGCCCCGTGTCCAGTCATGGTCATGCCCGCTTCAGTGTAGGTCACGCCGTGGGGCGTTTTCTGACCGAGCTTGCCGGACAGCACATAGAATGCCTCGGATCCCGGATGCGTATGGATTGTCGACTTGGTGCCGGGCGCTCCACCGGCGTGATTGACGCGCAGCAGATATTCGCTCGCCTTGACCGGCGGGAGGGGGCCGATTTCGGCGACCTTGGTTCCGCCTGGAGTGGACGCATCCTTCGGTCCGAGCGTGAACAGCCAGATCTTGTCCGCAACTTCCCCCACAAGTGAGGTCGGACCCGCGGCGTCCTGGGCATCCTTCAGCGTCGGGAAATTCTCCAGCCGCCAGTACAATGGCCCAGACGGTAGCTCTGTGACCTTCTTCTCAACCACCGGCTTGATGAAGAACTTGTTTTCTTCGGACAATGTGCCTGAAGTCATCAGCCCGAAAGCAGATAGGGAAATCATAAGCGCGCCGATATGGCGTACGCCGTGGGATCGCAGCTTCATGGTTGGTCCTCCTGGTGATGCTTCATTGGCGGGCCGCTCGACAGTGAGTGCGATTTCCTACAATCAGGCGACCATAGGCGATGCGCCGTCCTCCAGTCTCGCATTGTCAAGGCATGGCGATGGCCCCAAGAAGCGCAAATATCGTTGCTCGAATGTCGTGGAGCAGTGACGAGCGGCAATGGCGCGGTTGATGGCAAACACCTGCCCGCCCGCACATCAATGCGGTTTCCCCCTTCGATTGCATTTCCGATTGGTCATTCTACCACAGTTTGGAGGCTGAGGGACCATGTCCACCCAAAATTTCGGCAGATTTGAGTAATGATCGGATGGCGGGAAGCGTCTGATCGAAACCATGCGCATGGCCGGGTTTCCGCTCTGCGCCAAGCCGGCAGCCCTGAAATAGAGCGCGACGCCGCTCTGCCTGTGCGAATCCGTAGTATTAGAGCCGAGTGGGAGTCTCGCGCGCACAGTCCCGACGTTCCGAGGTGCTTGGTTGAATGGCTGGTCCCACCCATTGCGGTCCTTCCGGATCGTGGGATGTGGGGCGGCCTCGCCAATTCGACGCGGGGCGTCGTTGTGACAGCGAGATTGGACGGATTGCAAGTATCTCTTGCTGCATCGGTCGTCGGGACGACGATGGAAGGAAACGACGATGCGTTTTTATCGACGGCTGGCCGAGATGTTCTCGACCTAATCGATAATTGCATCCTCGATGCGCTCGACATGGCGGGTTGAAGAGGTTTGTCTACGGGTGATCTCGCGAGAACTCACGGAGGGCCCTCAATGCGGGCATGAGCCGTTGGCCGGCGTCCGTTAAGCTGTACTCGACACGTAGTGGCAGTTCGCCATAATCCCGCCTCTCTACCAGTCCGTCGATCTCAAGCTCGCGCAGGTGCTGGGTCAGCACTTTCTGCGAGACCGCTGGCATCTCGCGCATCAACTGCGAGCTTCGCATTGACGGTGTCGCGACAAGTCGAAACAAGATGGGTAGCTTCCAGCGGCCCGAGAGCATGCGCAGAACGCGTCCGACGTGAGTCACTGATCCATCCGGGCCGAGGCAAGCAGTTCGATCATGCACATCGATAGGCACTTTAAAGTGCGTAATTGCTTCATCCATCTTGCTGCCCTTTCATCCGATCCAACCCTAACATGGAGATGATGTGATGGATTTGAAACTGGACGGGAAGGTGGCTCTTGTCACGGGGAGCAGTAAAGGCATCGGCGAAGGCATAGCTCGCGGGCTTGCGCGCGAGGGCGCCATCGTCATCATCCACGGTCGCGACGTGGCAAAGACCGAGGAGGTGGCCGAGAGCATCGGCTCGAATGGTGGTCGCGCTTACGCGGTCTCTGGCGACCTGACAAAGGAGGAGGACGTCGGCCGGCTGGTTGAGGAGGCGCGTGCTTTCGAAAGTCGCGTCGATATTGTTGTCAACAATGCCGGCGGCTCCGGCGATGCAGAGGATTGGTCTACGACGAGGTCGGAAACATGGGCGGCAGCTTATGACCGCAACGTGCTTGCGGCCGTCAGGGTGACGGCAAGATTGCTACCTGCCATGCGCCGGGCCCGCTGGGGCAGGGTAGTGAATATCTCGAGCCTCGCGGGGTTGATGCCTCCTGCCGGCCGACCCGACTACGGCGCCGCGAAGGCTGCAATGATCGCCATGACGGCCTCTCTTGCCAAGGCGGTCGCCCTGGATGGGATCACCGCAAACACTGTGTCGCCGGGAACGATCCACAGCGAAAGGCTCGACACCGCATTCCGAGGCGCCGCCGAGCGACAGGGTCTCGCGATAGACGCGTCCTGGAAAGAAATCGAACGGCAGGTGCTTACAAGCTTCGCGCAGGTTGCGGCCGGGCGCGTTGGGACGCTTGAGGAAATCGCCGACGCCGTCTGCTTTCTCGTGAGTCCGCGTGCCGGCTATATCACTGGCGCAAATCTGAGGATTGATGGGGGCATGTGGCCAGGGCTCTAGGCCGTTTGTGATGAACGCCGTCCGCGGGCGCAAGCACCATGACGGCGCGGCGAGGAACCGGCAGTCGGGATCTTGCTTCGGCCTGCAGGTCGGTGGGAGTTGCTAGCGGACTTCAATGTCATATCTACATGGCCGGCATCACGCGCGCGTTCAGTCGTAAGTCCCCAAATCAATGAGGTACAGGAATGAGCCGAATTTTCATTACCGGATCCATGGACGGATTAGGAGCCGGAGCGGCTCAAGCCTTGATCGGAGAAGGGCATGATGTCCTCCTCCATTCGCGGTCGAAAGAAAGAGCATCTGCGGCCGGAGCATTCTCGTCGAAGGCATTGGGCGTCGTGCTTGGTGATCTCTCGAGGGCGAGGGACCTCCGTTCGATCGCGGACCAGGTAAATGCTCATGGTCCAATGGACGCGATCATTCACAACGCGGGCGTCTACCAGGAGCCGAGGCGAGGCGACACGCCCGAGGGACATTCGACGATCCTTGCGGTGAACACCATTGCTCCATACGTGCTGACCGCGTTTATCGACCGGCCAACGAGACTGATCTACCTCAGCAGCGGGATGCACAAGAGCGGCGGCAGTTCGCTCGACGATATCGACTGGACGTCCCGGTCATGGAGTGCCGGTCAGGCATATTCCGAGAGCAAGCTGCACGTGGCTACCATCGCGGCAGTCGTCGCACGTCATTGGCCGGACGTGGTCAGCAGTGCGGTCGATCCCGGCTGGGTGCCGACCAGGATGGGCGGAAAGGGCGCACCCGACGACTTGGAAAAAGGCCACCTCACTCAGACATGGCTTGCTGTAAGCGACGACGCCGAGGCGAAAGTGAGCGGCCGCTACTGGTATCATCGGCGACCGCAACAAGCTGCATCAGCCGTAGGCGATCCTGATTTTCAGGAAAGATTGATTGCAAAGCTTTCAGAACTGACAGGAGTCATTCTGTTTTGACGGGCATGTCAGCGCGTCTCGTTCGAGAGCCGGCTGACTACAAGCAGATTTGCAAGGAAAGCCTCATCGATGCCTCATCAACACTACCACGACCACGATCATGAGCACGGGCATGGCCACGGGCTCGGCCATGTTCATGCCCCTGCAAATTTCGGAAAGGCCTTTGCGATTGGCGTGGCTTTAAATGCGGCCTTCGTCGTCCTTGAGGTTGTCTACGGCCTTGCCAGCAATTCCGTGTCTCTGCTCGCCGACGCCGGTCATAACCTCTCCGACGCACTTGGGCTGGGTGTCGCATGGGCGGCGATCATCCTTGCAAAGCGCAGGCCGACCAAGCGCTTCACATTCGGCCTCGGCGGTACGTCGATCCTCGCGGCATTGTTCAACGCAGTCTTTCTGCTGGTGGTGGTCGGTGGTTTGACGTGGGAGGCGA
>NZ_PCDP01000080.1 GCF_003240585.1 Arminella tubonensis | reverse complement strand
CATCCTCGATGAACCAGCTCGACGCCGCCACCCAGCAGAACGCCGCCATGGCCGAGGAAACCACGGCATCGGCCGAGACGCTGGCCAACGACACCGAGGACCTGCTCGACCTCATCCGCGGCTTCCGTATCAGCGACGGCCGCCAGGCACCGCAGCAGCACAACAGCCGCCGCGCCGCCTGATCCCGCACAAGGGATCACGACCGAAGCATCAGACCGCCGGAGAGATCCGGCGGTTTTTGCGTTTCGGGAAGAAGGGACAGTCAGGAAGACGTTGCAAGCCGCTCGACCAACCGGTCGATGTCGTGATCGGAAAACACCTCGATGCCGGCCTGTTTCAGCAGCGCCGCCGTAACGCCGTTGCCTGCCCGGCGCTCGCCCGAGAACGAGCCGTCATAGATGAAGCCTGAGCCGCAGGACGGGCTGCCGTCGATCAGCAACGCGTAGTCGCACCCCGTCTCCCGCGCCAGCGCCAACGCATTTTCGGCCGCGTCGAGAAAGCCCTTCGTAACGTCGCCGCCCGACACCTCCAGAACTCGCGACTTGCCGGCAAGCACGTCCTCGCCCGCATTGCCGCCCTCGATCTCGGCCGGCGCCCGCGGCACCGGCATTCCGGCCGACATCTCCGGACAGATCGTCACGAGCCGTCCCTCCTCCCGCCAGCGCTCCAGCGCCGGATGCACCAACGGCTTCGCACGACCGTCATAGCGGACGGCATGACCCATGAGGCAGGCGCTGACGAGGATCTTGCTCATGCGCTAAAATACAGTCGCCGCGGTGATCGGATCAAGTGTCTGCATGGTCGGCGCGTCGGTTTTCCCACCGGACCCGACGAGCGAGGCTCTCATGTGCGGGTTTGGAAGCTGGATGTCGATATTTCCGATACTTCAAGCAGTTCGGATACGATTATCGCCAGCGGTACGCCGCCGGCCAAGCCCGCTACGTCGGGGGTTCAGATTATCAACTAGCGGCTTGGTGGCCGGCTTCCGGGTTGGCCACCTCACAAAAACCGGCAGGGTTGTCGAAGCCGCTGCCGCGATGCGTGCGTTTCCTAACCCGCGATCTTCGAGAAATCGGCGACGGTGCTGGTCGCCGCGCGGATGAGCCTCAGCAATGCCAGGCGATTGGCGCGGATGTCGGGGTTCTCGTCGTTGACCAGCACGTCGGTGAAGAAGCGGTCGACGGGTGCGCGGAGCGTCGAGAGGGCGGACATGGCGGCGCGGAAATCCTCCACGGCCGAGGCGTCGGCCGCCTGCGACGATGCCTGAACGGTGGCGTTAAAGAGTTCCTTTTCTGCTTCCAGCGTCAGCAGGCTTGCATCCACCAAAGCGGCGACGGCCGTGCCCTTTTTTTCCTCCGCGGCGAGCAGCTGTGTCGCGCGCTTGGTGCCGGCGAGCAGGTTCTTGCCGTCTTCCGAGGTGATGAATGCTGTCAATGCCTCCACCCGGCGGGCGACCATGAGAAGATCGTCGTTGCCACCCTCCCCTTGATGGGGAGGGTCGGACCGAAGGGCCGGGGTGGGGTGACCTTCCGAGCTCGAACCAAGATCACCCCCACCCGCGCGTTCCGCGCGACCTCCCCCCTCAAGGGGGAGGTGGGTATTTGAGGCAAGCACTGCGTCAATCAAGTCGTATCGGGCGCCCTGGTCGCGGAGGTAGACTTTCAGGCGGTCGTGGAAGAAAGCGAGGAGGTCCGGGTCTTTTACGACGGATAGAAGCGGCAGCCTGACCTTGCGCTCCAGCAATATCCTGACCACACCCAGCGCCGCACGCCGCAGTGCGTAGGGATCTTTGGAGCCCGTCGGCTTTTCGTCGATCGCCCAGAAGCCGATTAGCGTGTCGAGCTTGTCGGCAAGTGCGACGGTTGTCGCGACCCTGTCGTCGGGGACGCGGTCGGAGGGTCCCTGGGGCTTATAGTGGTCTTCGATGGCGGCAGCGACGGACGCATGCTCACCCTGGATTACCGCGTATTTGCGGCCCATCAGGCCCTGCAGTTCGGGGAATTCACCGACTGCTTCGGTACGCAGGTCCGCCTTGATCAGCACGGCGGCGCGGTCGACCAGCTTGGGGTCGGCGCCGGTGATCTTGGCGAGCTCGGCGGCGAGCGTTCGGATGCGGGAGACCCGCTCACCTTGCGTGCCCAGCTTGGCGTGGAATGTGACGTTCAGCGCGTCGAGCTTGGCCATGCGCTGGTCGAGCGGCTTTGCAAGGTCGAGATCGAATTTCGCGGCGGAACCCTTCAGCGTCTCGAGGTCCGGCAGGTTGCCCTGGTCGCGTTTCCAGAAATGCAGGGCATCCGAAAGCCGCGCGCGGACGACCTTGCCGTTGCCGTGGATGATTTCCTTGCCACCGTCGCTCGCCTCGATATTGGCAATGAGGACGAACTTGTTGGAAAGGGTGTCGCCGACCTGAGGGCGCGTTACGAAACACTTCTGGTTGGTCTTGATGGTCAGCCGGATGATCTCGGAGGGGATCGTCAGGTAGTCTTCCTCGAAGGAGCCCATCAGCACCTGCGGCCATTCGACGAGGCCTGCAACCTCCTCGAGAAGCGCCTGGTCCTCGACCAGCTCCAGCCCGCTGGCAAAGGCGAGGTTGGCGGCGTCCGAGGCGATGATTTCCTTGCGGCGCTCGGCGTCAAGAATGACCTTGGCCTTTTCCAGGCTCGCGATGTAGTCGTCGAAGCGCTTGACGGTGATCGCCTGCGGCGCGTGGAAGCGATGGCCGTAGGTGATGTTCGATGCTACGAGGCCATCGATCTCGAAGGGAATGACCGATGTTTCCTCATGCTCCGTGCCAAACAGGCAGACGATAGACTGCAGCGGCCGCACCCAGCGAAGCGAGCCCGGCCTGGCGGAGGCAGCACCCCAGCGCATGGATTTCGGCCAGGGAAAATCTCTGACGATACCGGGCATGACATCGGCGACGATCTCCTCGGCGGCGCGACCGGCCCGCGAGATGACGGCGACGTAGAATTCACCCTTCTTGGGATCGCTCTGGATTTCCGCCTCGGCAACTGACGTAAGACCGGCACCACGCAGAAAGCCCTCGATTGCCTTTTCATTAGCGTCGGTGCGGGGGCCCTTGCGTTCCTCGCGAATGTCGGCCGAGCGTGCCGTCAGGCCGCGAATATCGAGCGTCAGGCGGCGCGGTGTCCAGTATTCGCGCGCTCCCTCATAGGACAGGCCTGCCTCGACCAGCGCGTCGGTGACGAGCTTCTTCAGATCGCCGGCAGCCTTGCGCTGCATGCGGGCCGGAATTTCCTCGGAGCGAAGTTCAAGCAGGAGATCGGGCATGTCAGGGTTCCTCACCCTCCCCTTGCGGGGGAGGGTCGGCACGAAGTGCCGGAGTGGGGTGAAAACTATCGGCTTCTGCTAGCAAAATTTGCCTCTGCTGCACAATGGCAAATATCGTGTCGAGGACCGGCTCGAGCTCATCAATGATCTCGGAATTCCAGAAGCGGATGACATGATAACCGTGGCTTTCGAGGAAAGCAGTGCGTTCAATGTCATACCGCATCGCCGCGTCCTCGCCATGTTGACTGCCGTCCAACTCAATGATCAAGCCGACTTGATGATAGGCAAAGTCGGCGAAATACCTTCCGATCGGAACCTGCCTTCGGAAATGCGTGCCTTCGATCGGTACACGCGACAAATGCCGCCATAGCTTCGTCTCCGCGTCTGTGGCACTGGAGCGGAGCCGGCGGCTGTTTGCGATTCTGAAGCGATCCATCGGGGAAGGTTTCTTGACCAAGGCCGTCTCTCCACTTTGCGACACCCAAAGGTCACCCCCACCCGCGCGTTCGCGCGACCTCCCCCATCGAGGGGGAGGTGGAGATGCTACCAAGCTCCCGGTTAGAGTGCATCCATCCCTTTGGAGGGGAAACGACGGATATTCCGGACACCCTCCCCTTGATGGGGAGGGTCGGCACGAAGTGCCGGGGTGGGGTGACCGCCTCAGACACCCAACTATCACCCCCACCCGCGCATTCGCGCGACCTCCCCCTTCAAGGGGGAGGTGGAGATGCTACCAACCCCCACCGCCTCCGCCGCCTCCCCCTCCGCCGGATGAGCTGCCGCCGCCGGAGAAGCCGGAGGAGGAGCTGGAGACGGGTGCGGGGATGGTCGAGGCGATGGTGGAGGCCATCGAGGAGGAGAAGCCGCCGATGCGGTCGGAGAAATTGCCGTTATATGCGCCGATGTACCAGCCGGGCGCATAGGCGCCGACGGCGGCTCCAGCAGCAGCGGCAGCAAGCCATGTCTCGAATGTTCGCGACCAGGGTTTTTCGACGCCGAGCGCGACGGCATAGGGCAGCAGCGTTTCGAAGTGCTGCGGCGACATGCTGGGGGCGCCCTGCATGTTCATCCGGTCTTTTTCGGCGAGCGTCAGATATTGCCGGAGCCCGTCTATTCCATCCATCATCCTGGTGCCGATTGCCGTCGGCGCACCCATCAGGAAAAAGAAGACGAGGTTGGTGACGAAGATGCCGATGATCGCTACCATCAGCGGCAGTTCGGCGCTCGTCTCCGTGGACGATGCCATCGCCGCGACGACGCCGGCGACGATCGATACCGCGACGAAACCGATGAAGCCGAAGACCACCACAGCGAGGATGCGGGACGCGATGCTGGCATTTCGACGGAAGCCCTTGCCGAGCGAGACGGCGATGACGGTGAAGAAAATCGACAGGAAGGCCGGTACGATGATCAGCGGCAGAGCGTTTTCGTGCAACCGGCCGAAGATGACAATCGCGGCGAGGAAGGCCACCGACAGCAGGACTCCGCCAACGGTGTAAAGCGCGTTGGATTTGTAATATTCGCCGCGATGTTCGCTTTCGATGGCACTGCGGAATTTCTGTCCGACCTTTTGCACCTTCTCGCCATTTGCCTTGTCGATGATCAGCGGCGCATAGGGACTGAGCGACTCCATCAGAGCTTTCTCGCCGCCTTCGAACTTGGCGAAGGGTGCCTTCTTGGTCGGGCTGATGACGATCTTCTGCTCCAGGTCCTTAAGGACGACATAGCCCTTCACGGCCAGATCAAGCGCCGTCGCCGAGAGTGCCGTCCAGCCAGCGCCGGAAAATCCCCTGTTGTCGATATAGTTGACCAGCGCCGGCGAGATACCATCAGGCGCATCCCAGCGCGGCACCATGACACCGCGGGCGGGATCTCGACCGACGGCGAACCAGGCGCGGGCGTAATAGGCGAGCACAAGGACGAGGCCGCCGAAAGCGATGATGAGATCGAGATTATCCCTGAAGAACCACAGCTTTTCCTGTGCGGCGCTTGGCGGGGCGATCGCGCCCTTGGGCAACTTGACGTTGATCGTCAGCCCTTCGCCCTGGCCGAGCGGTCGCGTCGTTTCAAAGGCGATGGCGCTGCCTGTTTCCGTAACGCGGGCATCCCTTCCCTTCGCACCGAGCGGACCGGTGGAATAGGCGATCCCTTCCTGCTTGACGCCCGACGGCAAAGTCACCGTGGCGGATGCATCGAGGATGCGGAACAGCCAGCCATTTCCGGTGACGTTCCAGTAGAGCTCGTCGTAATCGCTGAAATAGCGGATCTGCCGGTCAGTGCGGTAGGTCAGCTGAAACACATGCGGTCCGGGGTTCAGGAGCACGTCCGCCGAGCCGATATAGATGCGGGTACCGCCCGAAATACGCTCGGTGCGCCATTGGTCCGCCGCACCGTCGCGTTCGATCGACTGCAGCTTGAAATCGACCGTCGCCGTTCGGCCGGCAGAATCCACGAAGGTCAGCGGGAAATCACGGAAAATGCCGTGCCTGATATCGCGGCCTTCGGAATTCACCTTGATCGTCTCGGTGACCGCCATGGAGCCGTCTTGATCGAGCACGATATCCTGGTGAAAGGAGGTGATGACCTCCTCGGCCAGCGCCGCGCGGCCGAAGACGGCCATGACCAGAGCGAGGCAGAGGCTTACGACGATGCGTTTCACGTTGTTGTTCCCCCGAACCAAATCGCCCCACGACCACCGCGGTGGGCTACCCGGCATCTTCCTGATATTTGACGCCGAGCGAAGCCAGTACCTGCCAATAGGCCGGAAACGTCTTGGCGACGCAATCGGGATCGAGAATTGTGACGCCGCCGATCTTCAGGCCGGCCAGCGCGAAGCTCATGGCGATGCGATGGTCGGCGAAAGTATCGATATTGGCGGTCACTTTGGTGCCGGCAAGGCGCGGATCAGAGGCGACGATGAGGTCGTCGCCCTCTTCGGTGCCGAGCCCAGGTGCGATCTGCGACAGGCCCAGTGACAGCGCCCTCACCCGGTCGCATTCCTTGACACGCAGATTGGCGATGCCGACGAAGCGCACCGGCGTCTCGTTGAAGGCGGCAAGCACGGCAAGCGTCGGGACGGCATCCTGCATCTGCGATCCGTCGATCACGGCGGGCAGGTGCGGGAACTTCGCGATGGTCTCATAGGCGCGGGCGTCGGGCTGGGAGAAAGCGGTGGCCGGGGTGCCGAGATCGATCCTGCCGCCGGTCAGTACTTCGGCTGCCCAGAGATAGGTTGCTGCCGATGCGTCGGGTTCGATCAGGAAATCGGTGGCGCTATAGCCTGTCGGTTCGACCCGCCAGGTGACCGGGCTGGTCCGCTCGACCTTGGCACCGAATGCGCGCATGGCAGCAGTCGTCAGGTCGATATATCCGAGCGCGCCGATGTCCTCGCCGAGAAGCTCGATGTCGATCGGCCGGTCGCCGCCGGCCGCCATCATGAGCAGCGCCGAGACATACTGGCTGGAGAGGCCACCGTCGATCTGGACGCGGCTTGCCTCGAAGCGGCCTGTTCCGTTGATTGTCACGGGCGGGCAGCCGGTCTCGGTCGCCGCATCGATGCCGAGGGAGCGCAGGGCGTCGACCAGCGGCGCGATCGGGCGCTTGCGCATATGCGCGTCGCCATCGACCACGACCTTGCCGTCGACCAGGGCAGCGGCGGCGGTCAGGAAGCGCGTCGCAGTGCCGGCATTGCCAAGGAACAGCGGTTCGGAAGGGGGCAGCAGCTTGCCGTTTCCCTTAACGACGAAGGTGGTATCGTCCGGCTCGTCGATCGTCACGCCCATGGCGCGCAGGGCCTCGGCCATGTAGCGGGTGTCGTCGCTCTTCAGCGCGCCGGTCAGCCGGCTGGTGCCCTTGGCGAGGCCCGCCAGCAACAGCGCCCGGTTGGTGATCGATTTCGAACCAGGAGGCATTGCGCGGCCGGTGAGCGGCTTGCCCGGCGGGATAATCGTGAGTTTGGCTCTGCCCATATCAATCTCTTCAATCAACAAAAGGAATGGCAGGCGCGATCCCGCAGCCTGCGATCGCCTCCTTTAACGCCTGTAAAACCGTAGCGATAGACCGTGATCCCGAAAAGTGAAGCTAGAACTTGACGGTCGGAACCGCGCGGTCGGCCTCGTTGGTGATCTCGAAATATTCGCGCTTGGAGAAGCCGAACTGGCCGGCGACGAGATTGGACGGGAAGCTCTCGACCTTGACGTTGAGATCGCGCGCAGCGCCGTTGTAGTAGCGGCGAGCCATCTGGATTTCGCTCTCCATGGTCTCGAGCGAAGACTGGAGCTCGGAGAAATTCTGGTTGGCCTTGAGGTCCGGATAGGCTTCGGCAAGCGCCAGCACTCTTCCAAGCGCCTGGCCGAGCAGTCCTTCCGCCTGACCGCGAGCAGCAACGTCGCCGGCCGGAACAGCCTGCGCCTTGTTGCGCAGTTCCACCACTTCCTCGAGCGTGCTCTTTTCGTGCGTGGCGTAGCCCTTCACCGTTTCGATCAGGTTCGGGATAAGGTCGGCGCGGCGCTTCAGCTGGACGTCGATGCCGGACCAGGCTTCCTCTGCCATCTGGCGGGCGCGAACCAGGCCATTATAGACAAAAACGGCGTAGAGAACGGCCAGAACAACAATGGCGAGAATAATGTACATCGCTAAGCCCCCACAATGACAATCAATTCGGGCGCAGACTATGCTGCGGCCAAGATTTTGTCACCCAAGATTTCAACTGTAGCGAAGTGCGGCGATCGTGAGCTTCAGGCGGCCCGCCTGTTCCAGTTCAGACCACCCGCATCGGTCATCAGGAATGCTTCGCCGCAGGCCTTGGCAAGCGTGCGCACCCGCAGGATGTAGCTTTGGCGTTCGGTGACCGAGATCACGCCGCGAGCATCTAGCAGATTGAAGACGTGGCTTGCCTTGATGCACTGGTCGTAAGCCGGGAAGACGCATTTGTGCAGCTGCTGATTATCGCTGTCGCCGGGTGCGCCGGCGGCGAGCAGCGCCTGGCATTCTTTCTCGGCGTCGACGAAATGCCGGTGCAGCATCTCGGTATTGGCATATTCGAAATTGTGCCGTGAATATTCCTGCTCTGCCTGCAGGAATACCTGGCCGTAGGAAATCTTCTCGTCGCCTTCGCGGCCGTTGAAATTGAGATCGTAGACGTTATCGACGCCCTGGACATACATGGCGAGGCGCTCGAGGCCATAGGTCAGCTCGCCGGCCACCGGCGCGCACTCGATGCCGCAGATCTGCTGGAAATAAGTGAACTGCGAGACTTCCATGCCATCGCACCAGCATTCCCAGCCGAGACCCCAGGCGCCGAGCGTCGGGCTTTCCCAGTCGTCCTCGACGAAGCGGATATCGTGCAACAGCGGGTCGAGACCGATCGCGGACAGCGAGCCGAGATAGAGCTCCTGCAAGTTTGGCGGGTTCGGCTTCAGGATCACCTGGTACTGGTAATAATGCTGCAGACGGTTCGGATTTTCACCGTAGCGGCCGTCCGACGGGCGACGCGACGGCTGCACATAGGCGGCCTTCCACGGCTTGGGGCCTAGCGCGCGCAACGTCGTTGCCGGGTGAAAGGTGCCCGCGCCGACTTCCATGTCGTAGGGCTGCAGAACCGCACAACCCTTGTCCGCCCAGTAGTTATGCAGGGTCAGGATAAGCGCCTGGAAGGATCGCTTGGGGTTCATGTGGTCGGGAATAGCTGCTGCAGTCATGAGTTAGATCCGAATTCGCGGAAACGAGCGCGACAGGTGCCATGGGAGGGGACAAGGGTCAAGACGTGACGTATATAGAAACTCCAGCTTCATTGGAGAATGGCAATGAACGTAAAGACAACGATCACGCTACCGGAAAATTACCTGCGCTATGCGGAAAAGATGGTCGAGGAAGGCGTCTTTCCTTCGGTGTCGAGTGTTGTCGAGGCGGGTCTCGAAAAGATGATGCATGATGACCAAGCCTCCGATCCCCTGACAGGCATGGCTGACGAAATCCGTCGCCGGATGGAGTTGCCGAGGGACCAGTGGATTCCATGGGATGGCGACGGCATCGCAGGACGCGTGAAGGAGAAACTGAAAGCCAAGTACGAGAAATAAGGCTCCATGCGCTACAGCATCCGCAATCATCCGCTGATCGAGCGGGATATTTTTGATATAGTTGATTTGATTTCTAATTATGCAGGCCTTGCGGTCGGTTTATCAAAAGTCGACCAGATCACGGATTTCATAAGCCGGTTGGAAGAATTTCCCCATATCGGTACCGTCCGTGAAGGGCCTCATGCTGGTATTCGAGCTGTATCCGCAACGGAAAAGGCAGTTGTCTGCTTCGCGGTCGATGAAGAGACGAAAACCGTCTACATCTTGTGTATCAGCTACGCCGGCTCGGATTGGATGTCGGAGGTTTTGAAGCGTCGCTAGCGCCCTCGTTATCGCCGCGGGAGTTCGCTTCGTCACGATCAAATTTCCAATCTTCGGGAAGTTCAAGCCCGAACGTGCGAATCTTCTCCAGCGCCTTCAGGCGTGCCGCATCGTCCGGCATTCACTCATCGTCCCGCTTGACGCGGTATTCCCCCGTGACCGGGTCCTTGACTAGCGTGCCGATTGCGCCGGTGCGGCGTTCGCTTTCCTGGCGGCGGGACTTCTGCTGGAGGCGCTGCGCTGCCTGGAGGAAGCGCTTGTAGATCAGCCAGCAAACGCTGCCGACGACGATGATGAAGATAAGTTGCGGCATTCCGAGGCTGTTCCAATTACAATCCGTAGCGGCCCCATAATGCCTTTTCTTCCGCCACTTCCGCAAGTCCGGATAGAAGGCTCGCGCCGATGCCCTCGAGACCGGAAAGACCGACGCCCGGAGCACGGCGCCCGAACAGGCTGCGCGGCGAGGAGACGAGCGCGAGCCGGGTCTTTTCGCCGTAGCGCGATTTCAGTTCCTGGCGCATATCGCCGAGGCCGTCGACCAATCCGAGTTCCAATCCACGGGTACCGGTCCAGAACAGACCGGAAAAGATCGTCCCCTCGTCCGCCTTGATGCGGCCGGCCCGGCGCTCGGTGACCATGTCGATGAAGATCTTGTGGATCTCGAGCTGCAAGGTCTTCAGGTAGTCGATGTCCTTTTCCTTCTCCGGCTGGAAGGGATCGAGGATCATCTTGTTTTCGCCTGCCGTATAGACGCGGCGCTCGACGCCGATCTTCTTCAGCAATTCGGGAAAACCGAAGCCGCCGGAGACGACGCCGATCGAACCGACGATGGAGGTGGGGTCCGCGATGATCTCGTCGCCGGCAAGGGCGATCATATAGCCGCCCGAGGCTGCGACGTCCTCGACGAAGACCAGCACCTTCTTCTCCTTCTCGCGGGCAAGCTCGCGGATGCGATTATAGATCATCCGCGATTGCACCGGCGAGCCGCCGGGCGAATTGATCGAGATGGCGACGGCGGGCGAGCCTTTCATCGAAAAGGCCCTGTCCAGCGCCTGGGCGACGGCGGTTAGGTTCAGTGCCGGGCGGAACTGGCTGCCGCCGGACATGATGGCGCCGTGCAATTTGACAACGGGAATGACCGTTTCATCTTTGCGAAATCGCTTCGGCAGCAGTCGTCTCAGCAATCCGGCCATCGTCAAACCCTTGTTCTCGTTCAATTCAATTCTGCTGAGCATGTATGCCTTGGAATGGCAAACGCAATGGCCCAGCTGCGAAAAGCGAGCAGAACGATTTTTCTGCAGGCGTTGAAGCTTGGCTCAATTGCGGGGATAGGCGAGGCGGCCGTTGTTGAGGTCGTCGACGAAGCCGGAGAACTTGTGCGTCCCCTCCTCGTGCATGACAAGCGGAGCCCGAAGCGTCAATCGGGCCCGCGAACCCTTGATGGCCGTGACAAGGATGCGCACGGCGTTTTCACCCTGGCGCGGATGGATCGGGGTGATCTCGATGCCACCGAAGCGCCTGCCACAAGCGGCGACGATCTCGGCAATCGACTGAGGCCGGGCGATCAGCGACAGCTGGCCTCCCGGTATTGTGATGGCGCCCGCGGTCCTGATCCAGCTTTCAAACAGGCCCTCCGTCATTGCGTGCGCTTCCGCCTTCAACGCATCCGGCGTCAGGCGGTCGCTGCCGTCGTTGAAGGGCGGGTTCATGATGACGTGATGGAAGCTGTCGTCCATAAGCCCTGCGTCGTTGCGCGGCCTTCCGGTCAGGGTCACATCGGCTTCGACGACCGAGACACGGCCGTGAAACCGTGCGTTCTCGGGCAATGCCAGGCTTTTCAGCGCAAACCGGGCCATCTCGGTCGAGCGTTCGAACAGCACGACCTCCGCTTTGTCGAGCCGGGAGGCCACCGCAAGACCTGCGGCACCGGCGCCGGCACCAAGATCGGCCACGCGGACCGGACGTTCGTCTGCTACCAGCGAGGCAAGCAGCATGGCATCCATGCCAGATCGATGTCCCCTGCCCTTAGGCTGGACGATGTGAAACGCGCCGCGATGGAAAGCATCGACCGTCTCCGCAGGGGCATTCATGGCCTCGGCTCAGCTCCTGACGGCGCGCAGCTCATCGCCGAGCCCTGCGTCGATGAGAATGCGGCGCGCCTGGATGGCACGATCGTCCTCGACCATGAAGCGGCGCGGCAGCATGCCGAGCGAGCCTTCAAGGACGCTCATCGCCTCGTCGGCGATCATGCAACGAATCCCCGCATCCTTCATCAGGCTTTCGGCAAAGGAGAGCGTAACGGGGTCGTTGGTCCGGATCAATTCTTGCATGAGTGTTGCGTTTCCTGTCAATTTTGCGCGACGGGACAATTCGCCCCTTGCCGCGCCACCTGCCCCTTCTTATGGTCGTTTGCAGCAAATGAACAGGAGTCCGGATCGTTGGGCGTCGTGATACCGCTTGAAGAGAGCAAAAATAAATTGGCGTCCATCAAGCCGTTGGTGGATTTGACCAAGGCGGACATGGAACGCGCCAACCAGTTGATCCTTTCCAAGGCCGGCTCCGACGTGCAGATGATTCCCGAAGTCGCGGAGCATCTGATCTCTTCCGGCGGCAAGCGCCTGCGGCCGATGCTGACGATCGCCTCCTCGCTGCTGTTCGGTTACAAGGGCGACAATCATATCAAGCTGGCGACCAGTGTCGAATTTCTCCACACCGCTACGCTGCTGCACGACGACGTGGTCGACGAAAGCGATCTGCGCCGCGGTCGTTCGACGGCCCGGATGATCTGGGGCAACCAGGCAAGCGTGCTGGTCGGCGACTTCCTGCTCGGCCAGGCATTCCGCATGATGGTGGAAGTCGGCTCGCTGGAAGCGCTCGACGTGCTGTCGTCGGCCGCCTGCGTCATCGCCGAGGGCGAAGTGCTGCAGCTGTCCGTCTCGAAGAACATGGAAACGACCGAGGACGATTACCTCTCCGTCATCCGCGCCAAGACGGCAGCGCTGTTTGCAGCCGCCGCGGAAGTCGGGCCGATCGTCGCCAATGCAAGCAAGTCGGATCGCAACGCGCTCAAATCCTACGGCACCAATCTCGGCCTCGCCTTCCAGCTGGTCGACGACGCGCTCGACTATGGCGGCAAGGCGGCCGATCTCGGCAAGAATGTCGGCGACGATTTCCGCGAGGGCAAGATCACGCTTCCGGTCATCCTGTCCTATCGACGCGGCACCGAGGACGAGCGTGCTTTCTGGCGCGACGCCATCGAAGGCGGCAACAGCAGCGACGCCAATCTGGAAAAAGCTCTCGGCCTGATCACCAAATACGGCGCGCTCAGCGACACCATAAGTCGCGCTGTGCACTACGGTACCATCGCCCGCGATGCGCTGGCGCCGCTGCCCGATACGCCGTGGAAATCGGCACTGCTGGAAGTGATCGATTTCTGTATCGAACGCGTTAACTAATTCACGGCAGGCTGATTTTCTTGCGAGGATGCTTCAAAAAAGCCATCCTGTTATGAATCAGTGGTCACAATTGCATTGTGCGTCCGGACTGCTCCTCGGCGGTCCTTGAAGAAAGGTTTCCCATGCGGCAAAGACTTGCCATCCGTTTTCTCTCGGGCGCAGCGTTGGCAGCGGTCCTTTCCCTGTCCGCCATCAACGCCGCACGGGCTGAGGATGCAGCAAAGCCGGCGACCGCAGCGACTGGCGATACGGTCACCTTCGATCCTGACAGTGTCGACAATTTTGCGGGCGCCTTCCTTGCGGCCCGCACCGCCGATGTCGATCACGACTACGATACGGCCATCGCGCTCTATAAGAAATCGCTGCTGATCGAACCCGGAAATCCGGAGATCCGCCAACGGCTGATGATCTCGCTTCTCCTCAACGGCAATATCGAGGAAGGCGTGAAATACGCCAACGATTTGAAGGGCGACCCCACCGTCGAGCGCGTCACCACGATCGTGCGTGGCATGGATGCGATCCGCCGGCATGACTACAAGACGGCCCAGAACGTGCTGAAATATGACGGCCCGAACGATCTGGACCGGATGATGAACAACCTCCTTCTCGCCTGGGCGCAGGTCGGCGCCGGCCACGGCAAGGAGGCGCTTGCCATGGTCGACAAGATGCGCGGGCCGGACTGGTTCAACATCTTCAAGAACTACCAGGCGGGCGCGATCGCCATCGTCATCGGTGACGGCAAGTCGGCCCGGTCGCACCTGAACGACGCCGTACTCGACAAGGAAGGCGGCGCCACCGCGCCCGACACCTACATGCGCGCAGTCATGGCGTTGGCAGTGCTCGAAGCAAAGGACGGCAACCAGCAGAAGGCGCTGGACGCCATTTCCGTCGGCGACAACCTGATCAACAACTACGCGCCGCTGAACGCGCTTCGCGAAGACATCAAGAACGGCAAGCCGCCCGAACAGGCGGTGACCAATGCCTCGCAAGGCGTCGCCTCCGTACTGTTTTCAGTCGGTGCCGCGCTGAACCGGGATGGCGCCGAGGATGTGGTTTCGCTGTACCTCGAGATCGCCAATACTCTTGACCCGAAGAGCGCCGACACGCTGATCATGCTCGGCGGCATCGCCGAGAAGCAGAGCCAGACCGACCGGGCAATCGCCTTCTACAAGCAGGTGTCGGATGATTCGCCGATGTCGCGAATTTCCGAGCTGCAACTCGGCCTCGCGCTTGCCCAGGGAGGCAAGACGGACGATGCCAAGAAGCATCTGAAGGCGCTGATCGATGCCGACCCGAAAGACGTTCACAACTATATCGCCTATGGCGGTGTGCTGTCGCAGGCCAAAGACTACCAGACGATGGCCGACAACTACGACAAGGCCGTGCAGATTCTCGGCTCCGTGCCGAACCGCGGCGACTGGGTCGTCTACTTCCAGCGGGCGATCGCCTATGAGCGGCTGAAAAAGTGGGATCTGGCGGAACCGAACTTCAAGAAGGCGCTGGAGCTCAATCCGGATCAGCCGCAGGTCTTGAACTATCTCGGCTATTCCTGGGTCGACATGAACAAGAACCTCGATGACGGGCTGGCGATGATCAAGAAGGCCGTCGATCTGAAGCCTGACGACGGCTACATCGTCGATTCGCTCGGCTGGGCGTATTTCCGGCTCAACCGGTTTGACGACGCAGTCAACGCGCTCGAGCGCGCTGTTCAGCTCGAGGCCGGCGATGCGACTGTCAACGACCATCTGGGCGACGCCTACTGGCGTGTCGGGCGCAAGCTCGAATCCGTCTACCAATGGAATCGCGCACTGGTCTACAAGCCGGATGAAGCTGACATCCCCCGGATCAAGGACAAGGTAGCCAACGGCTTGCCTGCCATCGACGACCCGAAGGCCGCTGAAAAGGCCAAGCAGGATACGACGCCCACCGAGCCGACCGTGGCACCGGCGGACAAGAAGTCCTAAGGCGTCATGTTGCCAAATTTTGACGCGGGCGCGTTCGACCTTGCGGAAGATGCGCCCGCGAAAATAAACCTGGCCCTGCACGTGACGGGCCAGCGGGCCGATGGCTATCATCTGCTCGACATGCTCGTCACTTTTGCAGGGCATGGTGATCGTCTTGGTTTCCGCAAGGCCGATGGCGACAGCTTCTCGCTTTCCGGCCCTTTTGCGCCAGGTCTGGCGGCTGAGGCGAGTGGTGGAAGCAATCTCGTTCTGAAAGCCCGCGATCTATTGCGCGATGCCGCCTCAGTGCAGGGATTTGAAACCTTCCCCATTCACATCCACCTTGAAAAGAACCTGCCGATCGCTTCCGGTATCGGCGGTGGATCGGCGGATGCGGCAGCCACGCTGCGCGGCCTGCAGCGCATCTGGGGCATCGCGTTGCCTCTGGAGACGATCGCGGCGATCGCGCTGCGGATCGGCGCCGACGTGCCTATGTGTCTGGCAAGCCGTCCGCTGATTGCGCGGGGGATCGGCGAGGACATCGAGCCCCTTCCCCGCTTTCCCTCCTTCGCCATGGTGCTCGGCAATCCGCTGGTCGGCGTTTCGACACCTGATGTCTTCCGTCACCTTCCGAGTCGCGACAATCCGCCTTTCGCATTTGCGGCGCAGGAGCGCCGCGACCACGCTGGATGGATCTCGCTGATCGAGGGGCTTCGCAACGATCTCGAACCGCCCGCGCGAGGGCTTTGCGGCGAGATTGGCGAGCTATCAAGGCTCATGAAGGCGCAGGGTGCGCTGCTTGTGCGGATGTCGGGCTCCGGGGCCACCTGCTTCGGGCTGTTCAATACGCTGGGTCAAGCCGAGGCAGCCGCAGCATCGCTTCACAGCGCCACGCCGGGCTGGTATTTTCAGGCGACCGAAACGATCGCAGGAGGCGAATGATGGCGGACTCAGGCAGTTCACGACCTTTCATTCCGCTCGGGATCGCGGTTCTGACCGTCTCGGATACGCGCACGCTTGCGGATGACAAATCCGGTGACACGCTGGCCGCAAGGATCACTGACGCGGGCCATCGGCTTGCGGCCCGCGCGATCGCCCCCGACGACAAGGAACGCATCCGCGCAGAGGTCGAGGCGTGGACGCGCGACGCGGAGATCGACGTGGTCATCACGACAGGAGGCACCGGCTTTACCGGCCGCGATGTCACGCCGGAAGCGCTGGAGCCGCTGTTCGAGAAGCGCATGGATGGCTTTTCAGCGGTCTTCCACCGCATTTCCTATGAGAAGATCGGCACGGCGACGATCCAGTCGCGGGCGACGGGCGGCGTTGCCAATGCCACGTTCATCTTCGTGCTGCCCGGCTCTCCGGGCGCCTGCAAGGATGCATGGGACGGCATTCTCAAGGCGCAACTCGACTATCGCCACATGCCGTGCAATTTCGTGGAAATCATGCCCAGGCTCGACGAGCATCTGAAGCGCGGCTCAACGCGCGGCGCGGGCGACCCATGACGGAATGAGTTCGCTCGAAAGCCTGCGGATCTTGTGGCCCTTGGTGAACTCGGATAGTCGCATGCCCGTTTTCGCGGACGCGATCGCCTGACGCTTCGAGACCAGAAAGCCCAGTTCGAGAGGCGGCTTCGTCCGGCCGAAGCGCTTCAGGAACGGACGGCGATATCCCCTTGAAGCGGTGAAGCGGGCCGGAACCTTGTTCAGCGACATATATTCAGCGATCTCGTCGATCCAGCCAGCCTGCGGCCGCGCGCCCGGCTCCACGAGAAGCAGCCATTCGCCGCGGGCAGAGCGCAATATGTCATTGATATCCCACTGAGAATAAAAGCGGCAGCCGGCAGCGTCCGCTACCTGAGAGGTACCGTCACGCGAGCCGTGGTCGAGTACCACGACATCGCACACCAAACCTTCCACCGCGCCCGAAACCAAGGCTGCCAATGTCTGCGCCAGCTCGGGTTCCTGATCCTGGCATTCTATTATGACTGTCAACATTGCTCATTTATAGAGCGCTGCACAAATGAATGCCAGTGACAGTTTGTGCATTTTGTTCTTGCATTGTTCTCATTGCTACGATAGGAATTTAATCACTGATGACGCGGGGCAGCATTGTTGTCCCTGCCGCTGGAGTTACCGATGAGACAGCAATCCCTTGCAGGTCAGGCCGCATTTGCGCCTGCCAATACGGCAGATATTGCCGATGCGATGATTACGGCCTCGGGTCTCAGGATCGAGATCGATCGGAGGCGCGGACGCGGCGCCGGCCTCAACCCCGGCGGTCGCTTCGAGCCTTCGCGGCATGAAAGCTTTGATGACGGATGGCAGACGCTGGAAGACCTGCCACCGTTCAAGACGGAAGTGCAGATCGAAAAGCCGCGCACCGCGATCACCCGCAATACCTCACCGGATATTCCCTTCGATCGTTCGATCAACCCTTATCGGGGCTGCGAGCATGGCTGCATCTACTGCTTCGCGCGACCAACTCACGCCTATATGGGCCTTTCGGCCGGGCTCGATTTCGAGTCCAAGCTGTTTGCCAAGCCGGATGTCGCCAAGCTTTTACAGCGCGAGCTGGCAAAGCCCGGCTATGCACCGAAAGTCATCGCCATCGGCACCAATACCGACCCCTACCAGCCGATCGAAAAGGAATGGCGGATCATGCGCCAGATTCTCGAGGTGCTGAACAAGGCCAATCATCCGGTATCGATCGTGACAAAATCGGCGCTGGTTTTGCGGGACATCGATATCCTTAGCGAACTGGCAGCGAAGAACCTCGTGCGCGTATCGTTGTCGGTGACGACGCTCGACCGCAAGCTTGCGCGGACGATGGAGCCGCGTGCCTCGACCCCGACGCGGCGGCTGGAGGCGGTTCGCGCCCTTTCCGATGCCGGGATACCGACCTCGGTATTGGTTGCGCCGATCATCCCTGCCCTCAACGACCACGAGCTGGAGCGGATACTCGAGGGGGCGAAGGCCGCCGGCGCGCGGGAGGCCGGCTACGTGATGCTGCGGCTGCCGCTTGAGGTGAGCCCGTTGTTTCGCGATTGGCTGCTGCAGAACTATCCGGATCGCTATCGGCATGTGATGTCGCTGGTGCGCGAGATGCGCGGCGGCAAGGACTACGACGCCGAATTCGGCAAGCGGATGAAGGGTGCCGGGCCTTACGCCTGGCAGGTCAGCAGGCGCTTCGAGATGGCGACCAAGCGGCTCGGCCTCGTCCGCCGCAGCATCCAGCTTCGCGACGACCTGTTCGTGCCGCCCGACGGCAGCGGCGTGCAGCTGTCGTTGCTTTAAATATCTCAGTTCCCGCGGGTGGCTCGCCCCAGCCATCTGCAGGACTGCCCCCGGACCGCCGCCCTGTTCCCGGGGGCTTGCAGGAAATCGGTGTGGCGTGCAAGGGTCAGCCGCATGGCCCGTCGCACGTCACCCGATTCTCCTCTGCTTTTCGACGAAGATCCGATCGTACCGGATTTCGCGCTTGAGCTTTCTGCGCGCAAGGCCGGGCATTGGCCTGTAGCAGGCGCCGACGAAGCGGGGCGTGGGCCTTTGGCCGGGCCGGTCGTTGCGGCCGCCGTCATTCTCGATCCCGATCGCATTCCTGACGGACTGAACGATTCGAAGCTGCTGTCGGCTGCGAGGCGAGAGCAGTTGTTCGAGATCATCATTGCAACGGCGACTGTCGCCATTGCCTCGTCAAGCGCTACCCGGATCGACGAGACCGATATTCGCAAGGCAAGCCTCGACGCCATGCGTCGTGCCGTGCTCGGGCTTGCCATTCCAGCAAGCTACGTGCTGACGGATGGGCTTGACGTTCCTCCCGGGCTCGCCTGCCCAGGCAAGGCGGTGGTCAAGGGGGACGCGCGCTCGTTCTCGATCGCCGCAGCCTCGATCGTCGCCAAGGTAACGCGGGATCGGATGATGACACGGGCGCACCTGGTCTTTCCCGCCTACGGTTTTCAGATGCATGCGGGATACGGCACCGCCGTCCACCGCAGCAGCATCGAGCGCGTCGGCCCCTGCCGCCTCCACCGCATGAGCTTCCGACCGCTGCGCAAGGAAGAGGCATAAAGAGCCTGGCCTTCACCTCCCCCTTGATGAGGGAGGTCGCGCGAATGCGCGGGTGGGGGTGACCTTTGGGTGTCACAACGGATCACCCCACCCCGGACCTGCGGTCCGACCCTCCCCCTCAAGGGGAGGGTGTAAACGATGCCGCCCACCGCAGTAGTATAGAGCGAGTCGGCCCTTGTCGCCTCTACCGCATGAGCTTCAGGCTGTGGTGTGACGAAGAGATTGCGGCATCTCCCCTTCTCCCCGGCGGGGAGAACGGGAAACCAGCTCTCAGCCCCCCAGAATAACGAAAAAGGCCGGGACTATGCCCGGCCTCTCGAATGTCGTGGGGATTTCTTGCCTAGTTGAGGCGGGACTTCACGTCGCCGACGGCGGTCTTGAAGAGGTCCGACTGGACCTTGGCTGTTGCCTTCTTGGCGAGCACTGTCTCGGCAGCGGCGATTGCCAGGTCGACGGCGGCGGAGCGGACAGCCTTGATCGCGTCGGTTTCCGCCAGCTTGATCTTCTGCTCGGAGACAGCTGTGCGATTGGCGACGAATTCTTCCGTCTTTGCCTTGGCTTCCGCGGTCAGCATTTCGGCTTCGCGTCCTGCCGTGGCAACGATGTGCGCCGCCTCGGCTTCTGCTTCCTTGCGCTTGCGCTGGTATTCAGCAAGCAGGTGCTGGGCTTCCTCGCGCAGGCGCTTGGCTTCCGCCAACTCGTTGCGGATCTGGTCGGCGCGGTCGTCAAGCGACTTTGCCATCATGCCCGGAACCTTGAGATAGACGACCAGCGCCAGAAACAGCAGCAGGCCGACAAAGGCGAAGAATGTCTGGTCCAATGCGAATTCCATGGATCAACCCTCCCGCTTCACGTTTACGGCCGCAACCGCTGCGGCGATGTCGGTCTTGGTGACCGTTCCGCCTATCAGCTGTTCGACAACCGCTGACGCCGTCTCCTCGGCGATCGCACCGACGTCGGCGAATGCCTTGGTCTTGACATCGGCGATGCGAGCCTCGGCCGCCTTGATTGTTTCCGCAAGACTTGCCTCGATGGCACGTCGATCGGCCTCGGCCTTCGCCTTGGCGGCGTCGCGGGCAGTATTGCCGATGGCATTTGCCTTGGCGCGTGCAGCTGCGAGTTCGGCCTCATAGGTCTCGACGGCATTGTCTGCCTCGGCCTTCAACCGTGCAGCCTCGTCGATATCCTGTGCCAGGCGGGCATGCCGCGTCTCCAGGATGCCGCCGATGCGGGGCACCAGGACCTTCTGCATGAGCACGTAGAAAATGCCGAATGTGATTGCCAGCCAAAGAAGCTGGGAGGCAAAAGTCGTATGGTCGAATGGCGGGAATACGCGACCGTGGTGACCTTCCGAAGGCACACCCGTTTCGGTATTCGTTCCGCCGGTCGCGGGCGCGGCCGCCTGACCTGTCTCGGTCGTCGCCGCGGCGTCTTCCGCATAAGCCGGGGTCACAAACATGCTCACCTCCAGGTGTCCTGCAAATACGAAAGATCACGGCCTGCGCCTTGCAGACCGTGATCCATCAAGTCGCCGTTATCAGACGGCGAAGAGCAGAAGGAGAGCGATGAGCAGCGAGAAGATGCCCAAGGCTTCCGTAACGGCGAAGCCGAATACCAGACGGCCGAACTGGCTGTCAGCGGCAGACGGATTGCGCAGTGCGCCGGAGAGGTAGCTGCCGAAGATGTTGCCGAGGCCGAGAGCCGTGCCGGCCATACCAAAGCAAGCTAGGCCTGCACCGATGTACTTTGCTGCTTCCGCGTCCATGTTGAACTCCTTTGAAATGGTTGTTGCGGCGAATGACTGACGCCCTGGAGACGTCAATGTCTGTATCCTTAGTGGCCACCCGGATGGATCGCGTCGTTGAGGTACATGCAAGTCAGCACCGCAAAGACGTAAGCCTGGAGGAAGGCAACGAGGAACTCGAGACCAGTCAGGGCGACGGTCATGATGAGAGGAAGGATGGCACCACCGATGCCGAGCGCGCCAAGGGCTCCGAGCGAGGCGACGAAGCCTGCGAACACCTTGAGCGTGATATGGCCAGCCAGCATGTTGGCGAAGAGACGAACGGAGAGAGAAATCGGCCGGGACAGGAAGGAGATGATCTCGATGATCACCACCAGCGGCAACAGGGCCACCGGAACGCCGTGCGGCACGAACAGCTTGAAGAAGCCGAAACCATGCTTGAAGAAGCCATAGATAATGACGGTGAGGATAACGAACAGCGCCAGCGCGAAAGTGACGATGATCTGGCTGGTCACGGTATAGAAATAGGGGACCATGCCGAGCAGGTTCGCGGTCAGGACGAACATGAACAGCGAGAACACCATCGGGAAGAACTTCATTCCCTGCTTGCCCGCGCCTTCCTTCAGCATATTGGCGATGAACTCATAGGACATCTCGGCCAAGGACTGCGAACGGCTCGGGATCAGGCCGCGATTGGTGGTGGAGAAATAAAGGAAGCCGGCGGCGATGGCGACCGAAGCGACCATGAAAAGCGATGCATTGGTGAACGAGAAATCAATTCCGCCGACCTCGATCGGCACAATCTTATGGATCAGGAACTGATGGGTCGGATCGTTAGCCACCGCTTGTCTCTCTTCTTTACCCGTCCGGAGACGGAGATCATTTCTCTGGTTACAACGTCCGGGCGGACGATGCTTCCCCTGTCAGTCTTTGCCCGCGTTGGGCCCTTTGTCGGAGCCTGCGGAAGGCGGTTCGGAAACCATCCCCGCCGAACGCAAGACATTCAGCACGCCGGCGCAGAATCCGAGAAGTAGCAAAACGATCATGCCCCACGGCGCTGTACCGACAAAACGGTCGAAGAGATAGCCCAAAACAGCGCCGGCAATGATGGCAGCGATAAACTCGCTCGAAAGCTTCATCGCCTCGGCATAGCCTCTGCGGCTAGTTTCGGCGCGAACCTCCCGGGGTCCATCCTCTCCCACCTCCGTGCGCAGGGTTTCCAATTCGGCCCCCAGCTGCGCCCGTCGCTTTTCCAGACTTTCGTCCCGGTCATCCGTCATGGTAATCCCCCTCGCCTTTTTATTGCCCGCAATCCCGTACCCCGGCGAACGCGCAACAAACGGCAGGTTTTTCACCTTTCGGCCCGTTTTGAAGTCGCGCGCAACATAGTTTTCGAGAAAAGCATAGTCAAGGCGTAGAAGTCAGATGTCCAGCCATTAATTATCCAAGGCAAATCATAGACTTATCTCAAATAGGCCGGGTTGCCCAAAAACGGGCCGAAATAATCCGCTTTGGCTGATGCATTCCCGCAGCGCTTTAGCCGAAATAACATGCTGACGTAAAGGACTTTGCCCGGTTGGGCATGCCCGCGGGGATCAGCTCCAGCCGCCGCCGTAGGTTCTATAGAAGATGTGCATGCCGATGCGGCCGACCTTGACCATTTCCGCGGCCCATCGGGGGCGGACATAGACGGCGTGATAATGCGTGGCGGAGCCGACTTCGGGCAGCCAGATCTTGCCGGCGGTAACCGCCATCGCCACCTGGCGGGCGACCTGCCAGTGGTAAGGCGAATTCACCTTGTCCTTTATCTTGTCGCAGGCGAAGGAAAACTGGCAGGCGTTTGTCCAGTCCTCGTTCTGGTAGACGACGCCGCAGATGGTCTTCGGGTAGGCGGGATTCCTGACGCGATTGAGGATGACCTGCGCGACGGCGGCCTGTCCCTTCACCGATTCGCCGCGCGATTCGAAATAGATGCCGGTGGCAAGGCACTGCTGCTCGTCCGGCGAGAAGACTTCGGCCGGCAGGACACTGGCCGCCCAGGCGTGATCCTTTGGCCCGATCTTCGGCACGAAGCGACCGCCATCATCGGGCTCCTTGGTGAGAATCGAGTCGAAGGGGGATGTGGTGGCGTAGTCCGGAGCCGGCGACGCATAGGCGGCAGCCAGTGAATCGGCGCCGTCATTGGTAACAAGGCTTGCAAGGATCGGCGGAACGCCGCCATCCGGCGCCCTCGGCTTCTCCTTGGAGAAGGCGGATGCCATCTGAATCCGATTGTCCCCTGCCTCAGCCGGGTCCTTCACAAATGCGGTCTTGTTCTTCAGGTCGGATTGCGGAACGGCAAACTCGGGCCGGAAGATCAGGGTGGTGCGCTGCAGGATCGACCCGGCGGTGAAATCCTTCGGCGGCTGCATCTGCTCGACGCTGACGATCCGGCCCTTCTTGTCGCGGCGGTTGACCCTGTCCTCGTCGGTCCTCGGGTCGCTGCCCTTCTCCTTCGACTGAAACGCCACGCGGTGACCATTGGGCAATACCATGCCGCCGCTATAGGTGTTCCCTTCGCTGCTGCCGGCATTGCCGAAGGCAAGCTCCGCTTCATGGATGGACCCGGCCGGCGAATTTGTCAGCACCATGCGCCAGCTTCCGGCGCCTTCGTCCAGACCGGCGAGCATTCCGGCAAGATCGGCATGGGCTGCAACCGTCGGGAGGACCAGCCAGGCGCAAAGGCCGAAGACCGCGGGCGAGACCCAGTTTTCAGGCAGCAAGGGGAACTTGCGGGAGGGACGTTTCATGCGACGCAACACCGGACTCCACGGCACGGGAACATGGGAGTCGATAATGTCCCATTAACCTTGATGGATGGTTAATTCCGGCCGTCGCAAGGTGATGAGAAGAGTACCGGCAATCATTGAAAAGGCCCGGCGCCATGCGCCAGGCCTCCGAATATTGTGCGAAGCAGCAGGATGCCTCAAATAATGACGTGCGACCCGAGTTCGACGACGCGGTTGGCGGGCAAGCGGAAATAATCCGACGGGTCGGTCGCGGCGTTGGCAAGCGCGATGAAAAGGCGGTCCTGCCAATGCGGCATGCCGGACTTGGCGTCAGGTACCAGCTTGCGGCGCCCGAGATAGAAGGACGTCGACATGATGTCGAACTTCAGGCCGGTCTTGCGCAATGCCGCCAGCGCCTGCGAGACGTTCTGCGATTCCATGAAGCCGAAACGGAGCTCGACCTTGGAAAAACGTTCGGAGATTTTCTCGACCGTATAGCGATCATCATGGGCGACGCGCGGCTTGTTGATGGTGCGGATCGTCAAGATGACGTTCTTGTCGTGCAGGACGTGATTGTGCTTCAGATTGTGCAGCAGCGCGGCGGGAGCCGATTCCGGATCGCTGGTGAGGAAGATCGCGGTGCCGGGGACGGCGGCCGGCGAATGCTCGCTCTTGCGCTCGATCGAGCTCACAAAGGACGGCAGCGGAATATCCGTGTGGCGGGTCTTTTCCATCAGGATCGCGGTGCCTCGGCGCCATGTCCACATGACGATCATGAAGGCGGAGGCGATCATGACCGGAATATAGCCACCGTCGTGGATCTTCAGCAGATTGGCTCCGAGGAAGATCAGTTCGAGCAGGACCAGCGGCAGCAGAACGGTGATTGCCACCGGCAGCGACCAGTTCCAGCGGACACGGACGAATTCGAAGGCCATGATCGAGGTCACCACCATCGCGCCGGTGACCGAGATGCCATAGGCGGTTGCCAGCGAATCCGATGAGCGGAAGCTGAGCACCAGGAAGATGACGCCGAAGAACAGCAGCGTGTTGACCGACGGCAGGAATATCTGCCCCGTGTTCGTCTCCGAAGTGAACAGGATTTCCATGCGCGGCAGGAAGCCGAGGTGGATGGCCTGTCGCGTCAGCGAGAAAGCGCCTGTGATGACCGCCTGGCTGGCAATGATCGTCGCAGCCGTGGCCAGGATGACCACCGGCAGCAGCGCCCAGTGCGGGTACATCAGGAAAAACGGATCGGACATCGCCAGCGGCTCGCGCAGTACAAGCGCGCCCTGGCCGAGATAATTGAGCGTCAGCGAAGGGAATACGATGGCAAACCAGGCCCACTGGATCGGCCGGCGTCCGAAATGGCCGAGATCGGCATAGAGTGCCTCCGCGCCCGTGACGGTCAGGAAGACGGCGCCGAGGACGACGATGCCGAAGAAGCCTTCGTGCAGCAGGAAATTGACGGCGTACCAGGGATTGAAGGCGACGAGGATGCCGTAGTCGTCAGGAATATGCATCAGGCCGGCAAAACCGATGACGAGAAACCAGAGCGCAGTGATCGGGCCGAAGAACTTGGCGACGGCGCCCGTCCCGCGTGACTGGATGGCGAAGAGAAACGCCAGGATCGCCACGGAAATCGGCACGATATAAGGTGACAGTTGCGGCGTGACCAGCTTCAGGCCCTCGACGGCGGACAGGACGGACAGAGCGGGCGTGATCATGGCGTCGCCGAGGAACAGCGCCGCTCCGGTCAATCCCATCACCATCAGCATGGCGGTGTGGCCATTGGCCGTCTTCATCAAAAGCGCCAGCAGCGACAGTGTGCCGCCTTCGCCGTCATTGTCGGCGCGCAGCAGAAAAAGGACATATTTCAACGTGACGATAATCGTCAGCGCCCAGAGCATCAGCGATACTAGGCTGATGACCTCGCCGCGCGTCAGGCCGTCTGCGGCCACCGGCTTCAGCGCCTCGCGAAAGGCATAGAGCGGGCTCGTTCCGATATCGCCGTATACGACGCCAACGGACCCGAGGGCCAGGTAGAAGAGCTTGCGCGTGCTCATTTTCCCATGGGGAGAATGATGGGTTAGGTGGGCCATTCAGGATCACTAGGCTCTCAGAGCCAGCCTTTCCATCGGAAAAAGAAAAAGGGAACGACGGCGGAAATCACCATGACGAGCAGCGATAGCGGATAGCCGAACGGGGAATGCAACTCAGGCATGAACTGGAAGTTCATGCCATAGACCGAGGCGACGAGCGTCGGCGGCAGGAAGACAACAGATGCGATCGAGAATATCTTGATGATCGAGTTCTGCTCGATGTTGATCAGGCCGAGCGAAGCATCGAGCAGGAAGGTGATGTTGCCCGATATGAAGGACGCATGTTCGGACAGTGACTGGATGTCGCGCGAAACATTTCGGCAGAGATCCTTGGTATCGTGGTCCTGCTGGACGGCCGGAACCGTGTGCAGAAAGGTCAGAAGCCGTGACAGGGACATGAGGCTGTCGCGCACCTTGCTGATCAGGCGGTGATAGCCGGCGACGTCCCGAAGCTTTTCCTCGAGAAAGTTCGATGGACGGCGCACCTTCTTCGCCCTCTCGCCAAAGACGTGCGTGGAAAGAATATCGATGCGCACGACGGCCTGCTCCAGCACCTCCGCGGTCCGGTCGATGATCGTTTCCAGCAGCTTGGCGAGTAGCGCTGCGCCGCTTCGCATATCGGCCGGGATCCGGTGCAATGCAGCCACGAACAGCGCAAATGATGTCGGATTGGCGTAACGGATAGTCACCAGACGATTGCCGACAAGAATGAGGCCGACGTCGGTGAGCGTCGGAATGTCGGTAGCAACTTTCCAGACGAGCGATGCCGTCATGTAGACGGCATCCTTTTCAACGTAGAAGCGGCTGGAGGGCTCGATGTCCTTCAGGTCGTCGCGGGTCGGAACGTCTATACCGAGGAGCTTCTCGATATGATCCTCCTCCTCGCGCGTCGGCTCGACCATGTCGATCCAGATGACGTCGGAGGGCAAGTCGCTCGCAGCAGTAACAGCTGACAATTCGAGCGACGTGCAGTTGGAACGATAGGCGGTGATCACTTGATCACTCTCCAAATTGTTTCGATCGTGCCTGGCAGGTGGCTTAGCGCATAGCGATAGTTGTGGCGCGTCATGCGCATTGCTTGCGATCCCGATTTCAGCGACTGAGAAAAGCTCATAAAACTCCGGCGCGCTTCCCGCTGATGCCTAGGGTTTGCGTGTCCATGCTGTGCTGCACTGCAATATCAATCCGCCAGCCGATAAGACGCCTCACGTGCTGGAGCAACCTAAGGTTATCATCAGACGGCGGTCATCATCAAGCATGTCCGACTAAAAACAACGCCGGCGGGGCATATGCAGCAAAGCCCGCAAAGAATCAAGCCATACCCTCTCAATGCGCGCTTTGATCGCAGCCCTGCAATGCAGCAAAGTCATAGCACACGCTGCGGCCAAGGCAATCCAGGCGGCATCGCAGGTAACGTCATGGCAGTTCAGTCAAACACGATTGCCGGCGCCGCGCGTTGTGGCGAACCCTGGACCTGCTCCCAGACCCTGGTGGCGATGTCCTTGTAGATCGCGGCCATGGCCCCGTCAGGATCCGAGACGACAACGGGCGTTCCGGCGTCGGAGGTCTCGCGGATATTGATTGTCAGCGGCACTTCGCCGAGGAACGGCACGCCGATGCGCTCGGCCTCGGTGCGGGCGCCGCCATGGCCGAAGATATCGTAGCGGGCACCGGTGTCCGGGGCGATGAAATAGCTCATGTTCTCGACGATGCCGAGGACAGGCACTTCGACCTTGCGGAACATGTTGAGCCCCTTGCGGGCGTCGATCAGCGCCAGGTCCTGCGGCGTCGAGACGATGACGGCGCCAGCGAGCGGCACCTGCTGGGCCATGGTCAGCTGCGCGTCGCCGGTGCCCGGAGGCATATCGACCACCAGCACGTCGAGCTCGCCCCAGGCAACCTCGCGCAGCATCTGCAGCAGCGCAGACTGCACCATCGGACCACGCCAGATCATTGCGGTCTCCTCATCGACGAGGAAGCCCATCGACATGACCTTCAGGCCGTAATTTTCCATCGGCACGATGATCCGGCCTTCGATCTGCTTCGGCTTGCCGGAGATCTTCAAGAGGCGCGGCATGGATGGGCCGTAGATGTCGGCATCGAGGATTCCGACCCTGAGGCCGTTGGCGAGCATGCCGAGCGCAAGATTGACAGCAGTCGTCGACTTGCCGACGCCGCCCTTGCCGGAGGCGACGGCGATGATGGCGCCGATACCGGGCACGCCGATCTTCGCGGCACGAGGAGGCTGCGCCGGCGCATGCGGGTGGGGATGAGGATGCGAATGAGAATGCGACGGCTGTGCTGCCGGGCTCGGGACAGGCTGGGCGCCCGCACTCGCCTTCTTGTCGGCAGTGAGCGTCACCAATGCACCTTTGACACCAGGCATTTCCTTGACGACGCGTTCGGCGGCCTGACGCAAAGGCTCGAGCTGCTTGGCTCGCTCGGCGGGCACCGTGATCGAAAAATAGACCTTGGCATCCGATATGAAAACATCCGAGACCATGCCGAGTTCGACGATATTATGTTCCAGGTCGGGACCCCGAACGGTCTTCAGAGTGTCCAGAACCTGTTCCTTGGTGACGTCGGTCATCGCGCGAAATCTCCCTTACTGACTTCCTGCAGTCATAGACCTTCATTCGCGCCTGCCAAGGCCCGCCGCCAATTTTTGGATAGGTTTTTGATCGGCTGCTTGCGAACAAGGGAGATGATGGGGATCGCCGAGGCCATGTTTCATAGCGAAATCGCGACGATGCCGAAGACACAATCGCCGCCGCCGATGATCCTGCCGGGAGAAGACAGAGACACAAGTCGGCGACGGCGTTGCGTTTTCGCGTCATTTAAGTTGACGCTGTTTTAAGTTCCCTCTGGACCTCTGCAAATTAAAATGCAGAAAACGTGCCAGCTTGACGCGGTTTTGAAATGTTGAATGTTTACAATTGCTTAATTTAGAGGCCGGCGCGAGCGCGATAAAGACCTGTTGCACAGCTTGTGACCAGCGCACAAATTCCAGGCACTCGACTGGCGACGTTTTAGGCGCCGCCTACTTGATCAACCCGACGCGCAGGGCCTTCGCAACCGCTTGCGTACGGTTGACCGTATCGAGCTTTTTAGTCGCCTTGTTCAGGTAGTGATTGACGGTGTGCTCGGACAATCCGAGAATCTCGGCAATTTCCGAACTGGTCTTGCCGGCCGCCGTCCAGGTCAGGCAATCGATCTCTCGGTCATTGAGCGTTTCGGCAATACGAGCGTCCAAATTGCGGATTTCAGCCAGCCGATCGAACACGTGGATCGAGATGTAGGAAAGATCCCTCATCTCTTCAGATGTAAATGGCTGGCGGTCCCCGGAAAATAGCACCACGCCACGATTTCCGGATGCATCATGGGTCGGGAAGAACGCTGACCGGAACATATGGAAACGCTGGAACAGTGTGGTGAGCACCTGGCTCTTACCGTCGTCCCGTCGCACATCCAGCTGCATCTCGTCGCGGAAAAACGGCACCGTCGAACTGCGAATGCGCCGGATGACGGCGTCGTTCGGCAGCAGGCCCTCCTGATCGTAAGCCGAGAGCAGTTCGGTCGGCCAGTTGTTTATGATGGAATTGCTCTGCAAATCGAGAGAGGTGCGAGGGGGCAGGTTCATCACCATGAACGCGCGGCAGCCATAGGCTTCCGTCAACCGTTTCATGACGCGGAAGACGTCGAACTGCGTCTTGAAGGTGGCAATTTCCGCGATCCAACTCTCGGCAGGGGGCGCCTTTGCAGTCTGATCCAACAAAACCATCGTTCGTCTTCTTCACTCTCAGGAGTCGCTTCTATTCGCCTTGCTGCCCGGACATTGAAGCGCCACGTTGCATGCCGCGAAATACGGCCTTCCGGTTGTATCTTAACCTTACGGCAAACGTTAGGAAAGAATGTCAATTCTGCCGAGATTCTCAAGTCCAGAAAGACGCTTAAAATACGACCGCGCAAAGCGACAGTCGTCATCTCAAGTGAAATCCTGATGACGGTCGGCCGAACTTAACCTCGTGGTCCCAAACGGGCGCGCAAATCGACGGTGATGGCTGCGGCTGCCGCGCGCACCAGCGGCGCGCATTCCTCAAGCCTTTCGGCCGTCAGCCTGTAGGCGGGACCTGTGACCGAGACTCCCGCAAGCACGTCATGGTCGGCCGAGCGGATCGGCGCGGCGACGCAGCATATTCCGCGCTCATGCTCCTCGTGATCGAAGGTGTGGCCGCGCAGCCTCGTGGCAGCGATATCGGCCAGCAGAGAGGCGGCGGACAGGTGCGTGTGTTCGGTGAAGGGATGGAAATCCAGGGTGTCGACGAGACGTTGCAGGCTCAGGTCGTCCAAGGTCGACAGCGCCGCCTTGCCGACGCCGGTGCAATAGGCTGGTGAGGCATTGCCGATCTGCGAATACATCCGCACGGACTGGCGTCCCTCGACCTTGTCGAGATAGATGACTTCCGCTCCGCGCAGCACGCCAAGATGCACTGTTTCGCCGGTCTGCTCCTGCAGCCTGCGCAGATGCGGCTCGGCGAGGTTTCGAAACTGATTGCGCGCCCAGCTATGCGAAGCCAGGTGCAGGAGACGGATACCCGTGAGATAGCGGCCCTCGCGGTCGGTCTCGAGCAGGCCTTCCTCGACCAGATGCGTCAGTTGCCGGTGCAGGGTTCCCCGCGGCTGATCCGAACGTGCCAATATGTCGGTAAATCGCATCGCGTCATCCGACAAGGCTACCATATCCAGCAGCGTCATCAGCTTGCCGAGCGTTCCGGTGTCCCGGGTCCGGCCCGCGCCTGCCATGATCTTGCCTTGCCCTTCGTTCAACTGAATGCTCCACTGTGGGCTTGCCGGATGCCGGCCTGCGCTTGACAGACATTCAGCCTAACCCGATAATTCCACATAGTCAAATTCAGTTCCAGATAATGGAACTTTGAGATCGAATCCTCGGTCGCGAAAAGGGAGATCGACGTGGCCCAGCCCTCAGCACAGTTTTCAGACTTGAAAGATCGTGCCGTCCTCGTAACGGGTGGTAGCTCAGGCATCGGCGCGGCGCTGGTCGAAGGGTTCGCGCAACAGGGTGCGAAGGTTGCCTTCTGCGATATCGCCGAGACGGAAGGTCGTGCGCTTGCCAAGCGGCTTTCGGAAACATCGGCGCATCCGGTATCCTTCTACCACACCGATCTTCGCGATGTCGCCTCGGTTCGCAGCACCGTCGCAGCGATCGAATCGGATTTCGACGCGATCCGCGTGCTGGTCAACAATGCCGGTTGGGACGACAGGCACGATTTCGACACCATCACCGAGAGCTACTGGGACAACAGCCAGGCGATCAATCTCAAGCAGATGTTCTTCGTATCGCAAGGGATCGCGCCGCTGATGCGTGCTGCCGGCGGTGGCTCGATCATCAACATGTCTTCGGTCATCTTCATGATGAACAAGCCTGATGTCACGGTTTACGCAACCGCCAAGGCCGGCATCATCGGGCTTACCAAGAGCATGGCCGGACGGCTGGGACCGGAGAATATCCGCGTCAACACCGTCCTTCCCGGCATGATCGTCACGGATCGGCAAAAAGAGCTCTGGCTGACGGATGAAAGCATCGCGAAGACCGTCGAGAGACAATGCCTCAAGCGCGTCCTGAAAGCCGAGGACCTTGTCGGCCCGGTATTATTTCTGGCGTCCGACAGTTCAGCCAGCATCACAGCACAATCAATTATCGTGGACGGAGGCATTTTCTGATGGGAATACCCGCATATGCAGCGGTGGACTGGGGCACGAGCAGCTTCAGGCTGTGGCTGATCGGCGAGGATGGCAGCGTTCTCGACGAACGGCGAAGCGGCGAAGGCATGACGACGGCGGCGAGCACCGGCTTTCCCGAGGTACTGCAGTCGCATCTGGCCGCCCTCTCCGCTCCGGATGATATTCCGGTCATCATCTGCGGCATGGCCGGCGCCCGGCAGGGCTGGGTCGAGGCCGGCTACATAGACACGCCGACCTCGTTGTCAGCGATCCTGACAGGCGCGGTCTCGGTGCCGGGACAGAAACGCGACGTTCGCATTCTTCCGGGTCTGGCGCAGCGATCCAAGGAGGCTCCCGATGTCATGCGGGGCGAGGAGACGCAGCTTCTGGGCGCGATCGCTGCCGATGCGAAGGGCGAGCAGATCGTCTGCATGCCGGGGACCCACTCGAAATGGGTTCGCGTCGTCGACGGTGCGGTCACAGGCTTTTCGACCTTCATGACCGGCGAACTCTTCGACGTCATCACCAGGCACAGCATCCTGTCGCATGCTGTCGCCGGCGCCGACGCGATGTCTGCCGACCCCGATGCGTTCGACGCGGCGGTGAAGGCCGCATTCGGGCAGCCGGCGCTTGCCACCAGCCTGATATTCGGCGCACGCGCCGGGCAGCTGCTGCACGGCCTGACCGCCGCCGGCGCGCAGGCGCGCATTTCCGGAACGTTGATCGGCGCCGAGATCGCAGGCGCGCTTTCCAGCGCCGGCAAGGAAGCCGCGATCACGCTGGTCGCTTCCGGCCGCCTGCAGGCTCTTTACGAAACAGCATTCCGCACCTTGTCCCTATCCTATCAAACCATCGACGCCGACGCGGCCGTCCGCCGCGGACTTTCTGCCGCGGCCAAGGCCATCTGGCAGAACGACGAAAGAAAAAGCGCATGACCCGCACTCCCTTCCCACAGATGAAGCGCCCGCTGATCGCCATCCTGCGCGGCATCAAGCCCGAGGAAACCGAAGGCGTTGTCGCAGCGCTGATCGAAAGCGGCCTGACCGCGATCGAAATTCCGCTGAACTCGCCCGACGCGTTCCGTTCGATCGGGATGGCAGTGAAGATGGCACCGGCCGACTGCCTGATCGGTGCCGGCACCGTGCTGACCGTCGAGGACGTCGATCGGCTCGACGCCGCAGGCGGCAAGCTGCTGGTGACACCGAACGTCGAGCCTGATGTGATCAGCCGTGGCCGGGACCTCGGCATGGTGACGATGCCCGGCGTCTTCACGGCGACGGAAGCGTTGTCCGCCGCCCGCGCCGGCGCCACAGGCCTCAAGTTTTTCCCAGCAGGTGCGCTTGGCGCGTCCGGCATCACCGCCATCCGCGCCATCCTGCCGCCGGAGCTGGTGATCGCTGCCGTCGGTGGCGTTTCGGACAAGAATTTTGCCGACTACACCAAAGCCGGCATCCTCGCCTTCGGTCTTGGAACCAGCCTCTATAAGCCCGGAATGACGGCGGCAGAGGTTGCCGAGCGCGCCAAGGTGACCATCTACGCCTATGACGCGGCGATAGGAGCCTGAGGCGAATGACCGACATCCACGACTTCCAGGGCAAGATTCTTTGCAACACTGCATCCGTGCTCGGCGAAGGGCCAACCTACGATCCGGACACGGACACGGTCTGGTGGTTCAACATCCTCGGAAGAGAATTGCACGAGCTCAATCTCGAAACGGGAAAGAAGGACGTTCATAACCTGCCGATGATGGCAAGCGTGCTGGCGCGCGTCGACGCCGAGCGCCAGCTGCTGGCGACGGAGGAAGGGCTCTTCATCCGCGACATCGCCACCGGCGCCCTCACCTTCTATGCAGCGCTCGAGGCAGACAAGCCGGAAAACCGTTCCAACGACGGACGCACGCATATTTCGGGCGCACTATGGATCAGCACCATGGGCAAGCGCGCCGAAATGCAGGCTGGCGCGATCTATCACGTCGCCAGCGGCCGCGTGACCAAGATCTTCGACGGTATCAGCATTCCGAATTCGATCTGCTTCTCTCCCGATGGCTCGTTCGGCTATTTCACCGACACGAGGATCAGCCGCCTGATGCGGGTGCTGGTCGATCCCGCGACGGGGCTCCCGGCCGGGGAACCGACGGTTCTCGTGGACAGCATGGAGGATGCCGGCGGGATAGATGGTTCCGTCTGCGATGCCGATGGCTATATCTGGAATGCGCGCTGGGGCTCCGGCTTCGTCGATCGCTACAGCCCGGACGGTTTGCGCATCGAGCGCTATCGCGTGCCGGCAATGCAGCCCTCCTGCCCTGCCTTCATCGGCCGGAATGCCGACCGGCTCGTGGTCACCACGGCATGGGAAGGTCTCGACGAAAGCGCCCGCTCGATGCAACCGCAAGCAGGTGCACTGATGGAACTGGGCATCACGGTCAAGGGGTTGTTCGATCCCGCGTTTGCAATCTGAAGCTTTCCAATTGATGGCAGCGAAACCTTGATTCCGCTGCCATCCCGGTTTTTTCCAGCACGAGCTTCCGCCCTCGATTCATATCTTTCCGGATGCGAATCAATCGAAATCCGTTCACTTTTCCGCGATTTTATTCGGAACCAATTGCACCGCCGGTCATTTCCTCTTCGAACCGGCACGACGATGGTCAGTCTGAAAGAGGCGCCGCACGTGTCGGGGATAAGCCGATCGAATGAAAGGTAGGTTCATTATGACCGCTAAAATGTTCACCACAGCCGCTGCGGGTGCAATCTTTGCGACAGCATCCGTTTTCGCTCCGGCAGCTTTTGCGCAGAGTGCGACACAGCCGGCGGACAACAGCGCTCCGGCCATGAAGACGGCACCGGCCACGTCGGCAACCGCTCCGGCAGCAACCACCAACGCTGCTGCATCAGGCTCGTATCTGACCCAGCAATCCCCGGATCAGATCAGCGCCAACACCTATATCGGCCAGTCGGTCTATAACGGCAACAACGAGAGCATCGGCGAGGTCAACGACCTGATCATGGAAAAGCAGGGCGGCATCGTCGCCGCAGTCATCGGCGTCGGTGGCTTCCTCGGCATCGGCCAGAAGAACGTCGCCGTTCCGATCAGCAGTGTGACGCTCGCCCAGAACACGCAGGACGGCAGCGTCAAGCTGACGACTTCGGAGACGGTCGACACGCTGAAGGCAGCGCCTGAATTCAAGACGCTCGCCATGCAGTCGGCGGAGAAGGCTCCCACCAACTCGGGTGCGGGCGTGGCACCGGCGACGGATAATACGTCGACGGGTTCCACGACCAACAACTAAAAAGCATCCGATTGCCTGAGAAGGCAGAAACGGCGGCGTCCCACACGCCGCCGTTTTGCTTTGTCCGATTTTCAGAGCAGCGAGCAGTAACGCAGAGCGTCATAGATTGCCGCATGGACGTTGCGGCTCGAGACGGCATCGCCAATCCGGAAGAGGTCGAAGCGTCCGTCCGGATTTCTTTCGCTTATTGGAGACTGCCGGCGGATGAGTGCTGCGTAATCGACGGCACCAAGATTGCGCGAAGAGGGCTTGAGTTCGAGATAGAGATCGGCGTTGGCCATCGTGCCGTGTTCGACCACGACCTGCGACACCCGCCTCTCGGCTTCGGTCTTCTCGGAGAAATCCGAGCCGAGAACGGCGACCAGGCCATTGCCTTCGCGGCGAACCGACTTCAGGCGTGTGTTGATGGTGACGCGCACATTCCTTTCGGCGAAGGTGCGCGCATACGGAACATGGTTCATGCCGCCCATTTCGGGCGCGAAGAAGCGCTCGGGTGAGACGACTTCGAGTTCAGCGCCTGTATTGGCGATGACCTCGGCGGCGGACATGCCGGGATGGCCGCCGTTGTCGTCGAACAGCAGCACCGAGCCTTCCGGCTTGACCGCGCCGGCCAGAATATCCCAGCTGGAGGTCACGAGTTCTTCTCCGGCATCGAGTTCCGGCGACTGCGCGATGCCTCCGGTGGCGACGACGACCAGATCCGGCTCAAAGGCGAGCACATCGTCTGCGCCGGCGTAGACGTCGTAGTGGATCGTGACGCCCAGGCGCTCCAACTCGGCCAACCGCCAGTCGACGATGCCGATCATCTCCTTGCGGCGGGGATTGCGTATCAGCAGATTGATCTGACCGCCGGCCTGGCTGGTCGCCTCCAGTACATCGACATGATGGCCGCGCTCAGCAAGGACCCGTGCTGCCTCCAGCCCTGCCGGGCCGGCGCCGACAACGACAGCCTTTCGCGCTCGTTCGGCCTTCTCGATATCATGCGGCAATTCCGCCTCGCGGCTGGTGGCCGCATTGTGAATACAGAGAGCCTCGCCGCCTTCGTAGATGCGATCGAGACAGTAGGTCGCGCCGACGCAGGGGCGGATGCGCGCTTCCTGCCCGGCGATGATCTTCCGTACGATGTGCGGATCGGCGATATGGGCCCTGGTCATGCCGACCATGTCGAGCTTGCCTTCGGCAATCGCATGGCGTGCGGTTGCGACGTCGGCGATGCGGGCCGCATGGAAGACCGGAAATTTCGTGGCGGCGCGAACCTCGCCGGCAAAGTCGAGATGCGGCGATGCCGGCATGCCCTGGATCGGTATGACCTCGTTCAAGGAGGCATCGTGGTCGATGTGGCCGCGGATGACGTTGAGGAAATCGATCTGGCCGGACGAGGCCAGCCGTCTTGCAATTTCGACGCCCTCCTCGCGCGATAGGCCCTTTTCCCAGTCTTCGTCGGCAACGAGGCGGATGCCGACGATGAAGTCCGGGCCGACGGCCTTGCGAACGGCCTCGGTGACCATGGTGGAGAAGCGCATGCGGTTTTCCAGCGAGCCGCCGAATTCGTCCTCGCGGTGGTTGGTGGCGGGCGACCAGAAGCCATCCATCAGGTGGCCGTAGGCTTCGAACTCGATGCCGTCGAGACCGGCGGCCTGCATGCGCTCGGCAGCGCTGACGTAATCGCCGACGATGCGCTCGATGTCCCAGTCTTCCGCTTCCTTCGGGAAGGCCCGATGAGCCGGTTCCCGAATGGGCGACGCCGACAGAACCGGCAGCCACGCCCCCTTGTTCCAGCCGGTCCGCCGGCCGAGATGGGTCAGCTGGATCATCACCGCCGCACCGTATTCGTGACAGTCCTCGGTGAGTGCCTTCAGCCAGGGGACGATCGCATCGTCATAGGCATGCAGATTGCCGAAGGATGGCGGGCTATCCGGCGATACGACCGCCGATCCGGCGGTCATGGTCAGCGCGATGCCGCCCTTGGCCTTTTCGCGGTGATAGAGCCTGTAGCGATCGGTCGGCATGCCGTTTTCCGAATAGGCCGGTTCGTGCGCCGTCGACATGATGCGGTTTTTCAGCGTCAGGTGCTTCAGCTGATAGGGCTGCAGCAGCGGGTCTCTTGAATTGGCCATGAGATCGGTCTTCCGTTCGGTGCGGGCGCGTCACGATGCGCAGCATCATCGCCAAGCAACTAGCCCGAGGCGAGGTCCGCTTGCGTCGCGGAGTGGCCATCATGCGCCGTATTGGGAAGATTCTGCAATTGCCGCAAACCGGTCAGGCTGAGATCCGCTCGCCCTGCTCGTAGTAGTTTTCCTGGAGAAAACGCAGCGTCGCCAGGCCGTCGACGGGTCGGCCGTAAAAATAGCCCTGCCCCATGCCACAGCCGAGCGCGCGAAGCTTGGCCGCCTGGGTGCTCTCCTCGATGCCTTCGGCGACGACCTGCAGATCCAACCCTTCGCACATGGCAAGGATTGCCTTGATGATGTGCTCCGACGCACGGTCGGAATTGATCCGAGAGACGAAGGCCTGGTCGATCTTCACCTTGTCGAAAATGAATTCGCGCAGACGCCCGAGGCTCGACTGGCCTGTGCCGAAGTCGTCGAGCGAGATGCGAACGCCCGCAGCACGCAGGTCGCCGATGATGCGATGGGCGGTGTCGGCCGAACTCATGACCGCCGTCTCGGTGATCTCGAGTTCGAGACGGTGCGGATCGAAGCCGACACGGCTGAGAATGGCGAGAATGCTGCCGCTGGTGCCGGGATCCATCAGCTGTGCCGACGACAGGTTGAAGGAGAGGAAGAGCTCGCGCGGCCAGGACAGTGCGGCCTCGGCCGCCTTGCGCAGGAGTGTCTCCGACAGAGCGTCGATGAAGCCGCGCTCTTCCGCCAGCGGCACGAAGACTGCCGGCGAGACGAAACCAAGGTCGGAATCATTCCAGCGGGCGAGCGCCTCGAAGCCGACGGCCATGTTCGTCGCGAGCGAAACGATCGGCTGAAAATGCACGTCGATGGCATCGGAGATGATTGCATTGCGCAGCGCCTGTTCGAGCTGCGTGGCGCGCTTCATTTCCTGGGCGATCTCTTTCGAATAGACGGTGATCTGCCCGCGGCCGCGGCGCTTCGAGCGATAAAGCGCGGTCTCGGCGCTCTTCAGCAGGTTGTCGAATTCATCGCCGGCAAAGGGGTAGATCGAAAAGCCGAACGAAGCCGAGAGCCGCACATTGCGGTCGCCGAGATCGTAGGGCGCCGACAGGACCTCGCGGATCATCTGGCCGAATTTCTCGGCGCCGACGCGCTCGAAGACCAGCGGCAGCACGAAGGCGAACTCATCGCCCTCGTGACGCGTGACGATGGCGCCGTCGGGAATGCAGGCCTTGAGGCGGTGGGCGACCTGGCAGAGGATTTCGTCGCCCGCCTCGGCGCCGAACAGATCGTTGATTGGCTTGAAGGCGTCGAGATTGGCGATGCCGATCGTGAACGGTGCAGGATCGCTGGCGCGCTCGGCAGAGAGGAGCCGCACCTTGTCGCGCATTCGATAGCGATTGCCCAGTCCGGTCAGCGGATCTGTATAAGCCATCGCCTGCAGCTCGTTCTGACTGACTTGCGTAAGCGGTACTTCCGGCAATTTCATTATCAGTCCCGACATTGTCTCCCACCTTGCGGAAAGAATGGCGGTCAAGTCTTAAAAAAGGGATAGCAGGGATGACGTTAGAGACCCCAAATATTGCACTAAAATTAGGGGGTTGACCGGCTAAACGGCGCGTTTATCCAGCTCGCTGCGATTGTCGCCCATGTATTTTTGAAAGACCGTTTCCAGTATGTCGGGGCTGACGGGTTTCAGAATGACCCCATTCATGCCGGCGGCCATGCATTCGCTGCGATCCCGCTCGAAAGCCTGGGTCAAAACCCCGATGATCGGCGTCTTCGTTCCGCTTCCCTCTTCCATCCCGCGGATCAGCCTTGCTGCCTCGAAGCCGTTGATCCCGGGCAGCGAGATATCCATGAGGACGATCTCGGGGCGATGCTCAGCCCACATCTGCACCGCCTCGTCGCCGCTGGCGGCAATCTTGTAGCGGTATCCCAATCCCTCCAGGATCTGCGAAAACACGATCTGGTTTATGTCGTTGTCTTCGGCGACCAGGACCTGGATATTGCCCGCTTCGCTTCTTTCGGCGATCGGCCAGTCAGTTTGATCGCCATGGGCGCCGGCATCCGTTCCCTCATCGCTGCCGCGCAGGCTGCGATTGAAGTGGCGGGCTATCCGGAAGGTGAGCTCGTTTGCCAATTGAAAACCGTCGAGCAGCAAGGCGGGGACATTCTTGCGTTCGGCCAGTTCGATACAGCGTTTTCCAATCTGGTTATCGGCGACAACAAGGTCGATCTTTATGCCGTGAGCGCTGGCGATGTCCAGAAAGGCAGCCTGCTCGTTCTCGTCGCGTACGGAGCACGCCTCGAAACCGTATTTGGCGAGCATCTTCATCGCGGCGGACTCAGCAGCCAGATCGGCGGTTACCACCAATATCTTGCGACCGGAGAAATTCTCGGGGACGAACGTCTCCATCGGCGTCGGCTTGCGGGCTGCGGCCTGCAATGCAGAGACGGGAACATAGGCGCGCTTATAGGACAGGTCGCCAGATGTCTTGATCTCTGATGCCAGGGCGAACTCGTCGATATCCATGCCGTCCTTCGGCAGGTCCTGCGTGCTGGCGACGAGGAAATAGCGGCCCGGCTTGCCGATACGGAGCTTGCGGGTGACGATGTCGCGCTCGACGCCATTGCGGGAAATCTGCCGCTGACGGGAGATCGACATTTCGCCGGTCTCGATCACATGGCGATCGCTCTCCTCAAAGCGGCTGGCGACATCTGATGAAAAGAGGTCCGCACCCTTGCGCCCGAGTATCTCGTCGGGGGCCGTCTGGTACTTGTCGCAGAACGCCTTGTTGACCGCGACATAGGTCATGTTCCGATCCTTGACGAAGAGCGGAAACGGCAGGTGGTCGAGAATATCCTCGGTCAATTGCACTCGTTCGAGGTCGATGCGCCATTGCTCCTCGCGCTTCTTCTCCTCTGATATGTCGGAGATGATGCAGACGCCAAAGCCGGTCGGGAGACGGCGCTTGACGAACCGGACCCAGCGATCAACGCCGTATCGCTCGCTGCTATCAAAACGTTCGCGCCAGTGCGTGGCGATCTTCTGCGAGACCCAGTCCTCGCGAGTGACCGATCCGGCGGCCTGCGCCTGCGCGTCGCTCTGGCGGATACCGGTGTCGAAGATGGCGCCGAGAAAATCCCGCAGACGCGTCGATGGGCGGAGGAATTGTGGTGGGATCGGAAAGAAATTCAGGACCTGGCGGCTGGCGAACAGCACGAGATCATTCTTGTCATAGACGACGACGGCAGTGGAAAGCCCATCGCAAACCGCGTCGAACAGGGCCGCCTGCAGATTCTCGTCGGGAGACATGTCTCCATGCATCAATGACAGAGTTGCCTCCTCAATACCGGCGGTCATTCGTTGGATTTCCACATCTATCCGGTATCACATGCGTAGGCCCCAGGGCGCTATTGCCCGGGACAGAATTATGAGGCGCATGCTGGGACGGAGACTTGAAACAGGCTAGTACCGGCCGTGGATGTGGCGGCATCCAGCTTTCCGCCACGGGCCGTAAGCGTGCGAGCGCACTGCCTGCGATCATTCCAAGTAGATAGTGATGCAAAGTGCCATTTTTGTCTTAAAGCGAGATTAATCAACGGCAACAGCAATAATCGGGTGGTATCCGGCCAGGCAGCCCGGTTTGCTCTTCCCTCAGCTCCGCGAATCCTCGAAAATGCACCATGGCCATCAGACAGCTCTCCGAGACACTCATCAACCAGATCGCCGCCGGTGAAGTCATCGAGCGGCCGGCGAGTGCTGCCAAGGAGCTGATCGAGAACGCCATCGACGCCGGCGCGACCCGAATCGAGATCGCGACGGCGGGAGGCGGCAAGGCGCTGCTCAGGGTCAGCGACAATGGCGCCGGCATGAACCACGCCGATCTCGAACTGGCTGTCCGCCGCCACTGCACGTCGAAAATCTCCGACACCCTCGACGACATCCGCACGCTCGGTTTTCGCGGCGAGGCGCTCCCCTCGATCGGGTCCGTTGCACGCTTGTCGATCTCCAGCAGGCGGGCGGATGGCGACGGCGGGGCCGAGATTGCGGTTGCCGGCGGCAAGGTGCTGCATTTTCGCCCCGCGGCGGCCAATGCCGGCACGATCGTCGAGGTGCGCGACCTGTTCTTCGCGACACCGGCGCGGCTGAAATTCCTCAAGACCGAAAAGGCCGAGGCGGCAGCAATCACCGAAGTCGTCAAGCGCATGGCGATCGCCTTTCCGTATGTGCGCTTCGTGCTGTCCGGCAGCGACCGCTCGACCCTCGAATTCGCCTCTACCGGCGACGATCATCTCGCCCGGATGGCGCAGGTGCTCGGGCGGGACTTCAAGGACAATGCCATCGCGCTCGACGCGACGCGCGAAGATGTGCGGCTGACCGGTTTTGCCGGCGTTCCGACCTTCAACCGAGGTAACTCGGCGCATCAATATGCTTTCGTCAACGGACGGCCGGTGCAGGACAAGCAGGTGCTTTCGGCGATCCGGGGCGCCTATGCGGAGACAATCCCATCAGGACGCTATCCCGTCGCGGTGCTGTCGATCACGCTCGATCCGGCGCTGGTCGACGTCAATGTCCACCCCGCAAAATCCGACGTGCGCTTTCGCGATCCCGGCCTGGTGCGTGGACTGATCGTCGGCGCCATCCGCGAGGCGCTCGCCCGGGACGGCGACCGTGCGTCGACGACCGGTGCCGACGGCATGATGCGAGCATTTCGGCCAGGTTTCCAGCCGGGCTATCGCACGTCATCGGCGGGCGGCATCTGGACGGCGGAAACCTCGCCTTCGCGGCCCTATCAATATGAGGCAGCAACGTCAGGCGGTTTCGGCATGGCCGAGCGGCCGCAGGCGTCGTTCGACGGATTGACGATGCCGACGGCGCGGGCAGATACCGTCTTTGAGCGCCAGCAGCAACCCCAGCCCGAACCGGCGCAGTTTCCGCTGGGTGCTGCCCGTGCACAGATCCACGAGAACTATATCATCGCCCAGACCGAGAACGGGCTTGTCATCGTCGACCAGCACGCGGCGCATGAGCGGCTGGTGTTCGAGGAGATGCGCAAGGCGCTGCATGCCAAACGCATGCCGTCGCAGGTGTTGCTCATCCCGGAAATCATCGACTTGCCCGAGGAGGACTGCGACCGGCTGATGATGCATGCGGACGGATTGTCCGATCTCGGGCTGGCGATCGAGCGCTTTGGCCCGGGGGCGATCGCCGTGCGAGAGACGCCGGCGATGCTCGGCGAGGTCGATGCGCAGGGACTGGTCCGCCAGCTTGCCGACGAAATTGCCGAATGGGACACGGCGTCGGGACTTGGCGCCAAGCTCGAACATGTCGCGGCGACAATGGCTTGCCACGGATCGGTGCGCTCCGGCCGGCGGCTGAGGCCCGAGGAGATGAACGCCCTGCTCCGGCAAATGGAGGCGACGCCCGGCTCCGGCCAGTGCAACCACGGCCGGCCGACCTATATCGAATTGAAGCTGTCCGATATCGAACGGCTGTTCGGCAGGAGCTGAAAAAACTGGAAATGTGCCGTCCGCCGGAGTATGGCAGGTTGGTGACTGCAGCGCCGCGACTTTTATGCGAGCAGCACATATGCGATAGGCGTCAGGAGAGCGACTGCGATGAATCTTTTCGAGGGACATGGGAACCGGGAGGCGAAGGTCCGCTATCTCGACGGCGATTTCCAGATCCTCGCTCCGGGCTCCTACGTGATCTGCGCGATCAGCGGCAAGCACATACCGCTTGATGAACTGCGCTACTGGAGCGTTGCCCGGCAGGAAGCCTATGCCGACGTCATCCTGTCGCTCGAGGCCGACAAGCGCGCCGGCGCTCTGCCCAACCAGAAGCGCTGAGAGCGCTTCAACCTTTTGTTTTGCGCCATCATTCAGGCTGTAGAACAGCATCGCTGCTGCGCCGCGTTCGGCGCTCGGCGAGACGCTGCAGCACGACGTAGAAGGACGGCACGAACAGCACGGCAAGGCAGGTCGAGGCGATCATGCCGCTGAATACCGAGATGCCGATCGACTTGCGCGCCGATGCGCCGGCGCCCGAAGCGAGAACCAGCGGCAGGACACCCAGGATGAAGGCGAATGACGTCATCAGGATCGGCCTCAAGCGCAGACGGGCCGCCTCTACGGCGGCCTCCAATATCTCCATGCCCCCCGCTCGCTTCTCCCTCGCATATTCGACAATCAGGATGGCATTCTTCGAGGCGAGCGCGATCAGCAGGATGAGACCGATCTGGGTGTAGAGATTGTTCGCGACGCCAAGTGCCGTGAGCGCACCGACCGTTCCGAGAAGGGCAAGCGGCACGGCGAGGATGACCGCGAGCGGCAGCAGCCAGCTCTCATACTGGCCGGCAAGCACGAAGTAGACCAGTAGCATGGCCAGCGCGAAGACAAAGTAGATCTGCCCGCCCACCACCTTTTCCTGATAGGACAGCGCCGTCCATTCGAAACCCGTACCCGGCGGCAGGGTCTGGCTGGCGAGCTGCTCCATGACGTCGAGAGACTGGCCCGAACTGAAGCCGGTGGCCGCTCCCCCGACGATGGTCGCCGTGGGATAGAGGTTGTAGAGGCTGATGAGGGACGGGCCTTGGACGCTGGTGATATCCGTCACTGTTCCGAGCGGCACCATCGTGCCGTTGCCGGCCTTGACCTTGAGATTGCGGATGTCGTCGGGCCCGACCCGAAAGCCGGACGATGCCTGGACATAGACCTGGAAAGTCCGCCCGAATTTGTTAAACTGGGTGACGTAGCTGGATCCGACATATCCCGACAGCGCCGAGAAGACCTGCCCGACGGTGATACCCAGCGTCTCGGCCTTGACGCGATCGACCGCGACCGAAAGCTGCGGGACATCGGCCCGGAAGGTCGTGTTCAGCCTCTGAAGCGAAGACTGGGCGTTGCCGTTCTTGACCAGTGTGTCGGCAAGGCTCTGCAGCAGCGGATAGTCGAAATTGCCGCTTTTGATTTCCACCTGCATGGTGAAGCCGTTGGCATTGCCGATGCCCTGGATCGGCGGCGGGACGATCACCTGGGTTCTCGCCTGCAGCACGTTTGTCAGGGCGCCATTGAGGTGCTCGTAGATCGACAGCAGATCCTGGCCCTTCGCCTTGCCGCGCACGCCCCAATCCTTGAGGACGACGTAGGCGACACCGGCATTCGGCAGGCTGGCGCTATTGTCGAGGACCGAAATGCCGCTGATGGTCAGCACCTGGTCGACGCCCGGCGTTTGCTCGGCGATCTTGCTGATCTGCTGCATGACCGCATCCGTTCGCTCCTTGGAGGCCGCGTCCGGCAGCTGCGCGGCAATCAGGACATAACCCTGATCCTCGACGGGGAGAAAGGCGGTCGGCAGTCGTGTCAGGCCCCACACGGCAACCGCGATCAGGGCCAGCGCCACGACGACGGCAATGGCGCTGTGGTGAACCATTCCTGCGATGACGCCTGCGTATCGGCGCTCGGCGGAATCGTAGATCCTGTTGAAGCCACGATAGAAGAAATTGCGTTTCTCCAGCGGCACGGGCTTGCGCAGCCACAGCGCGCATTGCGTCGGCTTCAACGTCATCGCATTGATCGCGCTGATCAATGCGGTTGCGGCGATGACGAGCGCGAACTGCCGGTAAAGCTGGCCCGTCAAGCCCGGAAGAAAGGCAGCCGGAACGAACACCGCCATCAGCACCAGCGTGATACCGATGACCGGGCCGAAAAGTTCGTCCATCGCCTTCTCGGCCGCCTCCCTGCCGCTCAGACCTTCCTCGATGTGGCGCGCGACACCCTCGACGATGACGATCGCGTCGTCGACGACGATGCCGATTGCCAGAACGATGGCAAACAGCGTCGAGAGATTGACGGTAAAGTCGAGCGCCGCCATGGCGGCGAAGGCACCGATGATCGTGACAGGCACTGTCGTCGCCGGCACCAGCATGGCGCGCCAATCCTGGAGAAAGACGAGGATTACCACCAGCACCAGGACACCGGCTTCGATCAGCGTGACATAGACCTCGTCGATCGAAGCCTTGACGAATTTCGTCGTGTCGAAGGGGATCTGATAGACAAGGCCCGGCGGGAAGCTCTTCGAAAGCTCGACCATCTTGGTGGTGACCGCTTCGGCAACGGAGATCGCATTCGCCTCGGGCAGCTGAGAAATGCCGATACCGGCGGCCGGATGGCCATTTTGCATGAAGGACTGGCTGTAGGTCTGGGCGCCGAGCTCGACGTGGCCGATATCACGGACCCGCGTCACCCGTCCGCCGTTCTGCTGGTCGACCTTGACGATGATATCCTCATAGTCAGGTGCGTCGTTGAGACGGCCGTTGACGTTGAGCGTGTACTGAAAATTCTGGCCCTTGGGCGCCGGCGGAATTCCCAGCTGACCGGCCGGAACCTCCTGGCTCTGCTGCTGGACAACATTGATGACGTCCTGAGGCGTCAGCCCGCGGGCCTGCAACAGATCCGGGTCCATCCAGATGCGCATTGCGTACTGACCGGCCCCGAACACGTTGACATTGCCGACGCCCGGGAGGCGCGCCAGCTCGTTCTGCAGATTGATGACTGCGTAATTCGACAAGAACAGACTGTCGTACCGGCCATCTGGCGAGCTCAGGCTGACAAACCCGAGAATCGCCGTCGATTTCTTCTGCGTGGTGACGCCCTGGACCTGCACGGCTTCCGGCAGCGAAGACATGGCGATGGCAACGCGGTTCTGCACCAGGACCTGCGCCTGGTCGGCATCGGTGCCGATCGCAAAGGTCACAATCAGCGAATAAGTCCCGTCGCTGGCGCTGGTCGACTGCATGTAGAGCATGTCCTGCACGCCGTTGACCTGCTGCTCGATCAGCAGGGCGACTGTATCGATCAGGGTCTTGGCGCTGGCACCGGGATAGCGGGTCGTCACCTGTACGGTCGGCGGGACCACGTTCGGATATTGCGCGACGGGCAACTGGAACAGCGCCACGGCGCCGATCAGGACGATGACGAGTGCAAGAACATTGGCCAGCACCGGCCGCTCGATGAAGAAGCGCGAGATCATGGCGTGCTCGATTTTGGCGCGGCATCTCCCGTTGCGGTCGCGCCGGAGGCATCCATCGCCACCTTTTCGGGCTCGACCTTACTGCCGGGGATCGCCTGCTGGATGCCCTCGGTGACGACCCAGTCACCCGCGTCCAGCCCGGATTCGATGACGCGGAGCTGGCCCTGGCGCTGGCCTGTCTTCACCACTTTCTGCTCGACAACATCGTCCTTGCCGAGGACCAGCACGTAGCTGCCCAGCTGATTGGAGCCGATCGCATCGTCACGGACGAGCAATGCCTTGTCCAGATGCCCGACAGGCACGCGGACCCTGACGAACAGGCCCGGCAGCATGGCGCGATCCTTGTTGTCGAATATGCCGCGCACCGAGAGCGTTCCGGTCGCCGCGTCTATCTGCGGCGAGACATAGTCGAGGTGGCCCTTGTGCGGATAGCCGTCCTCGCCCTGCAGCCCGATCTCGACCGGGATGTTAGGAAGGTCGGTCTGCTTCATCGTCCGTCCCTGCTTCGCCAGCCCCTCCTTGATCGTCAGCACCTGCGCTTCGCTGACGCTGAAATTGGCGTAGAGCGGATCCATCTGAACGATGGTTGCAAGCATCGTCGGGCCTGAGACACCCACCAGCGCGCCGACATCGACGAGATGGCTGGTGACGATGCCGTCGAATGGCGCGAGCACCTTGGTATAGCCGAGGTTGATGGCCGCAAGATCGACGCTCGCCTTTGCGTTCAGGATCGCCGCGTTGGCCTGGTCCAGCGTCGCCTTGGCGCTGTCCAGCGCGGTCTGTGTCGAGACCTGCTGCTTGTTGAGGTTGAGCTGTCGCAGGTATTCCTGCTGCGCGCCGACCTGGGAGGCCTGTTGTGACGCGAGGGTTGCCTTGGCCTGGTCGAGCTGCGCCTGATAGGTGTCGCTCTGAATGCCGAAAAGCTGGGTGCCCTTGGTGACAGGCATGCCGTCCTGATAATCGATCGTTTCCAGGAAGCCCTGGACGCGGGCTTCGATATCGACCGAATTGATGGCAGCGGTGTTGCCGGTCAGCTCGAAATATTTCGTCACCGGTTGCTGCAGAGGCAGGGCGACATGAACCTTCGGTGGGGGCGGGGGCACGTAGGCATTGTTCTTGCCATCGCATGCCGAAACGACTGCCGCGCAAATAACAAATAAAGAAAAGTGCAGCCGTCGATAGGAATTATTCCGCATTCGCTGCCCCCCGACGACGTTACGAAACCCGGTTTTTCCCGCACCTCGCTCCGGCAAGAGAGTGCTGGATGAATCCTGTCGACACTATGAGCCAGCTTTACCTTGGATTGCAATAGGGATTTCAACAACGTCCATCGTCAACCGGGCGTTCGCTGCAGCAAGACCTCAGCTCGTCTTTCGACCCTCTTTGAGCCGCCGTTCGCGGCACGTGGCGATGGCGCGGTCTATGATCAGGTACGGGGCACGATGATCTGTGAAGGTCATGTCTACCTCGATGACGCGGCAGCGGCGCAACAGCTCCTCGGCCCGGCCGTGGTGGCCGACCAGTCGGACGAAATCCTTCGATGTCGTGGCGATTTCGAGCCCGTCGCGGTCGGCGGCCTCAAGCATCTCGACGATCTCGTCTTCGCTCAGGTGCTGGTGGTCGCCGAAGGGCCGGTGAACGGCGATGGTGGCGCCGAGCTGCTCTACTGTGCGAAAGAATTTCTGCGGATCGGCAATGCCGGCGAAGGCGAGGACTTTCTGGCCGGCCAGATCCGCCTGCCCCCGGACTTTCAGCGAAGACGTGAAGAACGGTTTGCCGGCCCTTGCCGCGAGACGGACGATGGCGTCTGCGGCGTTGCCGTTGCCGACCTTCAGCAGCGCCGAGGCCTGGCGCAGCTGTTCGCGGATCGGCGCACGAACAGGGCCGCCGGGCACCATATGGCCATTTCCCGTGCCGCGCATCGTGTCGATGACAACCAGCGCATAGTCGAGCTCCAGTCGCGCGCTCTGGAAACCATCGTCCATGATAATGAGGTCGGCACCCTCCTTGACGAGCCGTCGTGCACCCTCGACGCGGCGGCGCGAGATCACCGTCAGTGCCTCGCGGGCCAGCAGCAGCGGTTCGTCGCCGACGGCCGTCGCGTGATGATGGGCCGGGTCGACCACAGTCGTGACATCGAGGGAACCGCCGTAGCCGCGACTGAGGAAGCCGGGCTTCAGGCCTTTTTGCTTTGCGGCGCGGGCAATTGTCAGGGCTGTCGGCGTCTTGCCAGCGCCGCCGACGGTGAAGTTGCCGATGCATATCACCGGTACCGGCACGGAGGCCCGGCGCGCATGCGCCATGCGGTAGCCGGCAATGCGGCCGTAGACGAAGGAAAAAGGCCAGAGACCCCAGGCGCGCCAATCGGGCCTTGTCCACCAGAAAGGCGGTGCTTCCGATACCATCAGTTATTGTTCCCGCCCGATCGTCAGTCTGCTGCAGACGAGACCCCTTCCGCGTCAGCCAGCGCGGACAGACAAGGACATATCGGCAGAAAAAGCAAGAGTTTAGCGGATCAGGCCGGCTGAAGCGAAGGCAACAGGCCTTCGAGCTCGGTGATGTCGTTGAGGCAATAGTCGGAAGCCGCCATCAAGGACTCGCGCGAGCCTGTTCCTGTCAGCACCGCGACCTTCAACCCGACGCCGGCATTGTGGCCCATGTGCAAGTCGTGATTGTTGTCGCCGACCACCGCGACCTGCTCCGGGCGCAGACCGGTCGCCTCGCAGAAACCCAGCACCATGCCCGGCTCCGGCTTGGTGCCGAAGCCACTGTCGTAGCCGGCGATATAATCGACATAATCGATGAAGCCGAAGCGCGCGGCGATATGGCGGATCGAGCGCTCGTTGTCGCTGGAGGCGACGCCGAGCTTGTATCCTCTTTCGTGCAGGCGGCGGAAGAAGCCGGCAAGGTCGGTCACCGGTACCGAGAGGTCGGCAGCATGAGAGAAAAGCGCATCGAGCCGCGTCGTCAGTTCGCCGAGGTCCATGGTCGAGCCGGCGGCGATCAGGCCTTGCGAAATCTGGCGGGTGTTGCCGGCGGCGAGCAGGCTGTCGGGCACGATATGACCCGTAGCGGGATCCATCCCGCAGGCCGCAAGCAGCCGATCGGCAAGCGCCTCGTCGCCACGGGCTGCAATGCTGGCAAGCTCGCGGTTCACTGGCAGCCAGCTGGCATCATAGTCGAGCAGGGTTCCGTCCTTGTCGAACAGGATGCCCGCTATCTTGTCCAGCTTATCCGCCGCCATTGCATGTACCTTCTTGTCCGTGTTCGCCTATCAGGCCTGGGCGGCCGTTTTCGGCAAGAGCCGCGCCTTCACCGTCAGCGGATTGATATAGGGCTCGAGGCCCTTGATCGTCGTCGCCAATGCGCCACGCATTTCGTGCACGGCGGCAAAGCCTGCCTCGATCGTCTTGCTACGAACGTCGTCGTTCGTCAGCAGATAATAGACGCCCTTGGCTAGCATCTCGGTGTCGCGGACCAGCCGGGCGCTACCGCCCCGCGCCAGGCGCTGATAGGCATCGCGGAAATTCTGCACGTGGGCACCGGAAAGGATCGCGCATCCGAGCATGGCCGGCTCGAGCGGATTCTGGCCGCCCTTGTGCTCGAACAGCGAACGACCGACGAAGGCGACTTCCGTCATCCGGAGATAGAGGCCCATTTCGCCGATCGTATCGCCGAGGAATATATCGACGTCTGGTGTCAATACGTCATCGCGGGTGCGGCGCGCGACCTTCAGCCCCTGCGCCACGAGCTTCGCCTCGATCTCGTCGCAGCGCTCGGGATGGCGCGGGACGATGATGGTGAGCTGGCTGCTGCGTTCCTTCAGCATCTTGTGGACAACCGCGGCGGCATCTTCTTCGCCGTCGAACGTCGAGATGGCTGCCCAGGTCTTCCGATCGCCGATCTCTTTCATGTAGCGGGCAAAAACGGCGGCGTCATAGGGCGGCGCGTCGGTATCGACCTTGAGATTGCCTGATTTCACCACCTGCAGGGCGCCAAGGTCGCGGAACCGCTCGGCATCGAGATCGGACTGGGCGACAACCAATGCCAGGCTCCCGAACAGTGCTTCCGAAAGCGAGGGGCGGCGCTGCCAGCGGGCGAAGGACCGGTCGGACATGCGGGCATTGACCAGGATCTGCGGGATATGCCGTTGCCGGAGTTCGAGGATCGTCACCGGCCAGATTTCGGATTCTGCTACGATGGCGCAATCCGGCTGCCAATATTCGAGGAAGCGGCCGATGGCCGGCTTGAGGTCGAGCGGAACGTATTGATGGATCGCCTCGTCGCCGAGGCGGGTGTATGCCAGCTTGGCCGAGGTGGTCGTTCCCGTCGTCAATAACACATGGATGTCGCGGCGGCGAATTTCGCGGATCAGCGGAATGACCGCCGTGGTCTCGCCGACGCTTGCGGCATGGATCCAGACTAGCGGTCCCTGCGGGCGGTTGGCGCTGGCGTAACCGAAGCGTTCCATACGCCGGGCGCGATCTTCCTTGCCCTTGGCCGCACGAAAGGTCAGATAGGGGCTGATCAACGGATAGATCGCAATGCCACCCAACCGGTAGGCACTCAAAGCGAAGCGGGCCCTCAGGCTGCTCATCTCGATTGCCTCCGATCCCTAGTGATCGTCATCTAAGCCAAGTCCCAATTTTTGTTGCGATCAGAAGCCCGAATTCTTCGCTCAAGCATGCGTTTGAAACAGCACGGAACAGAACGGGCGGACGGCGAAGAGTGACGCCTGTCCCGATGGCTATTTCTGACATCAATGAGGCAAAAGTCAGCCTTTTAGGGCCGATTTGTTCTGCGGGTCGAGCAAGCGATGCATGTGCACGATGAAATAACGCATATGGGCGTTGTCAACGGTCTGCTGCGCCTTGGCTTTCCAGACCGTGAGCGCGCTCGCATAATCGGGATAGATGCCGACGATATCGAGGTCCTTCAGGTCGCGAAATTCGATTTCGTCGAGGCTCTCGAGCTCACCGCCGAATACGAGGTGCAAAAGCTGCTTGTTACCGCTGGGATCAGTCATATCAGTCTCTTTCTCAAGTCTCTCCCCTCGGGCTTTCATCTGAGGGATTTTGACCAAAAGGTCAACTGTCTCGTCGGTGGGAGAGCTGGTGCAAAAACGTCGGCATATGCGCCACGGCGGCACCGCAGAGCTCGCCGTGGCTGACGCTGGCCTTGTTGTAAACCAGGAGATCGCCGGAGAGATCGACGAGGGCGCCGCCGGCTTGGCTCAGGATGAGGTCGGCGGCTGCCAGATCCCAGTCGTGGCTGTCGCGCTTGACCAACGTCCCTTCCAGGCGCCCGTCAGCGACCATGGCCAGCCGATAGGCAAGCGACGGCACATGCTTGACCCTCTCGACGGTCTTGCGGAAACCGGGCTCGAAGCCGGTCAGCATGTCTTCCCCTGTGGCCAGTCGCTGGACAGCATGTTCGCCAGCGTTGGAAACCGCGATCTCCTTGCCGTTCTTCAGCGCCGGGCCTTCCGCTCCCGCCAGGAACAATTCCTCCAGCGCCGGCGCATAGAGCACGCCTGCAACCGGGCGCCCGTTCGTCACCACCGCGACGCTGACGCACCAGGTTTCCATGCCGGCGAGAAATCCACGCGTGCCATCGATCGGGTCGACCACGAATACCGTCTCGCAGTCGAGTCGCGCCGGATCGTCGTCGGTTTCCTCGGAAAGCCAGCCGTAGTCGGGTCGCGCGGACATGAGGATCGACGCCAGCTTCTCGTTGGCCGCGAAGTCGGCTGCGCTGACGGGTGAGCGGCCTTCGTTCTTCCACCAGACTTCGGGCGACTGGCGAAAGAAGCTGAGGGCAACCGTGCCGGCCTGCTGCGCCGCATCGGCGATCAGGTCGAGATCGCTCTGCCAGCGGGCCTTTTCGATGTCGCTCATAGTCAAATCCAGTCTCCGGATCAGAGCCCGGCCAGGGTCATTCCCTCGATGGCGATCGTCGGTGCGGCCGTTCCGAATGTGCGGTCGATGTCGTTTGCCGGGGTGACGCGCATGAACATGTCCTTGAGGTTGGACGCGATCGTCACTTCCGAAACGGCAAAGGTGAGCTCGCCGTTTTCAATCCAGAAACCGGTGGCACCGCGGCTGTATTCGCCGGTGATCATATTGACGCCCTGCCCGATCACCTCCGTGACGTAAAAGCCGTTGCCGACATCGCGGATCAGGTCCTCGGGCGAAATATCTCCCGGCTCCAGTGCCAGATTGGTCGAGCCCGGTGTTACGGTCGTGCCGCCACGCACGCCGCGGCCGTTGGTCGGCATGCCGATCTCGCGACCGGTCGAGGTGGACAGGAACCAGTGCTTCAACACGCCGTCCTCGATCATCACCAGCCGTTCTCCGGCAACGCCTTCGCCATCGAACGGGCGCGAGGCGGAGCCGCGGACGATCAGCGGATCGTCGGTGATCGACAGGCCGGATTTGAGCACCTGCTGGCCCATCTTGTCGCGCAGGAAGCTGGACTTGCGGGCGACCGAAGCACCGTTGATGGCGCCGGCGATATGACCGGCAAAGCCCCTGGAAACACGCGGATCGAAAACGACCGTCAGGTCCCGGCCGGTTGGAACCTGGCGCGGATTGACGCGTTTGACGACGCGCTCGCCGGCCCGGCGGCCGATATCTTCCGATGCGTCGAGATCGGCGAAATAGAGGCGGCTGTCGAAATCATAGTCGCGCTCCATGCCCGTACCCTCGCCAGCGATGACGCTGACCGAGCGGCCGAAACGCGAGCCCATATAGCTGCCCTCGAACCCGTGCGAGGTGACGAGCACGAGACCGCCCATGCCGGCGGACGCTCCGGACCCGGACGAATTGCTGACGCCAGGCACTGCAAGTGCCGCCTCTTCCATGGCCAGGGCGGCTTCGCGCAATTGATCGGCGGAGACTTCGGTCGGGTCGAAAAGGTCGAGATCGGGATGACTGCGCGCCAGATTGGCCTCGTCGGCGAGGCACGCATAGGGATCTTCCGGCGAGACCTTGGCCATCGCCACAGCCCGTTCGGCCAGAACGGTCAGGTCGAAACCCGGATTGGCCGAGACGCTCGCCACCCTGTTTCCGACAAAGACGCGGAGGGAAAAATCATCGCTCTCGGAAGACTCCGTGCCTTCCACCTTGCCGAGGCGAACGCTGACCGATTGCGAGCGGGAGCGCACGACGACGGCGTCGGCCGCATCGGCGCCAGCCTTGCGCGCAAGATCGATCAATTGGGAGGCACGGGAAAGAAGCGTCGCGGAATCGATTTCAGAGGACATGATTTGGCCTTTCCTTCGCGTTCCATTTATTGTGCACTATCGAAAGCATCAAGGCCGAGGATGTCGATTCTTGACCTATGCCCATATGCACTGCCTTCCCATGGAAAGAAACAGACGATGTCAGCGCCCAACGCCTTCTTCACGGAAACGCTGCTGCTTCTTGGCGGCGCGGTCGTCACCGCCCCGATCTTCAAGAAGCTGGGGCTCGGGACCGTGCTCGGATATCTGGCCGCCGGCGTGGTGATCGGCCCGGTTCTGCACGGCATCGGCGACGGCGAAGCCGTGCTCGGCGTCGCGGAGCTTGGCGTCGTTTTCCTGCTGTTCATCATCGGGCTGGAATTGAAACCCTCGCGACTTTGGCAGATGCGGCGCGATATTTTCGGGCTGGGCTCGGCCCAGGTGGTCCTGAGCGGGCTGGCTCTTACGGCCGTTGCCTATCTCAGCGGGGTCACCGACTGGCGCGGCAGCATCGTTGCCGGCTTTGGCCTGGCATTGTCTTCCACCGCCTTCTCGATGCAGATTCTCGAGGAACAGGGCGACGTCAACACGCGCTATGGCCAGCGCGCATTCTCGATGCTGCTGTTCCAGGACCTGGCGATCGTGCCTCTGCTGGCGCTGCTCACCGTGCTGAACGGGCCGAAGGAAACGGCAAACCCGCTGCCGGACCTTGCCATCGCCGTGGGTGCCGTCGCGGCGATGATCGTTGCCGGCCGCTATCTGCTGACGCCGCTTTTCCAGGTCATCGCTCGTACAGGCGCCCGCGAAGCGATGATCGCGGCGGCACTTTTCGTCGTGTTGGGGTCGGCGACGCTGATGCAGATGGCCGGGCTCTCGATGGCGATGGGCGCCTTTCTATCCGGCGTCATGCTGGCGGAATCCTCCTACCGCCATGAACTGGAGGCCGATATCGAGCCTTTCCGCGGGATATTGCTCGCGATCTTCTTCATCGCGGTCGGCCTGTCGCTGCAGCTGGAAGTGATCTACCAGAACGTATTGTTCATCATCCTTGCCGTTCCCGTCGTCATGGTGGTCAAGGGGCTGATCATATTCGGCATCTGCCGCATCTCGGGCTCCTCGCACAATGATGCCGTCCGCATCGCCTTCCTGTTGCCGCAGGGCGGTGAATTCGGCTTCGTGCTGTTCAGCACGGCGAGTGCGACCGGCGGGCTTCTCTCAAACAGCACCGCGTCGCTGCTGATCGCAATCGTCACGCTGTCGATGGCGCTGACGCCGCTCGGTGTCGCGCTCTCGAAGCGCTTTCTGACGGCCGAGAAGCATGAGGAGCTGGACGAGGATTTCGAGGGTGCGGGCGCCGATGTCCTGATGGTCGGCTTTTCACGTTTCGGCCAGATCGCGGCGCAGATCCTGCTCGCCGGGGGTCGCGAGGTGACCGTCATCGACTATTCCGCCGACCGCATCCGCCAGGCGTCGAACTTCGGTTTCCGGATCTATTTCGGCGACGGCACCCGCAAGGACGTGCTGCGATCCGCCGGCATCGACCGGGCAAAGATCGTCGTTGTCTGCACGCACAAGCAGGAGATCACCGACCATGTGGTGGAACTGGTGCAGACGGACTATCCGCATGCCCGCATCTTCGTTCGCAGCTACGACCGCATCCACTCGATCGCGCTTCGAAACCGCGGCGTCGACTACGAGCTCCGCGAAACGCTGGAATCCGGCCTGCTCTTCGGTCGCATGACGCTGGAAGCGCTCGGTGTCGGCGAGGCCGATGCCTTTGCGATCCAGGAAGACATCCGCAGGCGCGACGAGCAACGGCTGGTACTGCAGGCGACGGAGGGCATCACTGCCGGGCGGGACATGCTGTTTTCCAAGCCCGTCAGGCCCGAGCCTTTGGTCAAGCCGAAGCGCCAGATGGAGACGTTCGACGCCAGCGACGGACTTTCGGCGCCCGCGCAGGAGGAGCCGGCGCGGGTTTAGCTACGTGCGGAAATGGCGGCGTCCAGGGCGAATTTCAGCTCGTCCTTGACGCCGGCGGACATTGCGAGGATGTCGCGGGCCTTCAGGAAATCCATGACACCGATGCGCCCGACCGGCGGGCAGAGGAAGATATGCGGCGCCTGAAGCCTGAGTTTCAGGGCGATCGCCGTCTGCATCATCAGCTGGCCGGAGCCGAACAGGCTCTCCATCCGGTTCGGCATATGGGTGCCGTCGCCATCGGGCGCGCCAACGACATCGACGCCGATGACGATGTCGGCAAGGTCCATCAGATGTTCGTAGGGAACGGGATTGATGATGCCGCCGTCGATCATGACCCGGCCGTGCATTCTGACCGGCATGAACACCGCGGGGATGGCCGAGGAGGCCGCAAGCGCCTCGACGAGATCGCCGTCCTCGATGACCACTTCCGACTGTCCGTAATAATCGGTGGTCGTCACCTTCAGCGGTATCTGCAGGCCGGAGAAGTCCTCCGGTATCTCAGGCGGCAGGAAGGTTCGAAGCACGCGCTCGAGATTGAACTGGCCGAGCTTGAAGCCGCGCATCGAGGCTGGCCTCAGGCTCCAGATCATGTTGGCGACGGCGGTCTTGTTTCCGACGCTTGCCAGTGCGTAATCGCGGATCTCGGCTCCGGTCATTCCGGCGGCCATTCCGGCACCCATGATCGCGCCAATCGACGAGCCTCCGATCGCGACAGGCCGGATGCCGAGTTCGTCCAGCGCCTCGATGATGTGGATATGCGACAGGCCGCGAGCCCCGCCGCCGCCGAACGCGACCGCCACGGACGGGCCGCTTGCGGTCGCTTCAGGGATAACTTCAGCCGGTTCCACGCCATCGACCATTCTATCCCCTCCCGGCCATCATCGGCTCAAACCGGCTGATAGCGATAGAAGTGCATCTTGCTGTCGCCGAATGTCCGAACTTCGAGGAATAGATAGGCCGGAGGCAGGTCGACGACCACGTCGGCGCGCTCCTCGAGGATTGCCAGTGCACCCGGCACCAGCCATCCACCATCGGCCGCGGCCGCGAACGCCTTTTCTCCCAGTCCCTCGCCATAGGGCGGATCGGCGAAAAGGAGCTGGAACGGCTCGAGATTGCCGACACTGCCAAGATCGGTCGCGTCGCGCCGGAGAATCCGCGCGCGGCCGTGCAGGCCGAGAGCATCGATATTTTCCCAAAGCAGGCCACGGCCTTCGACGCTGCTTTCGATGAAGAGCACATGACGGCAACCGCGCGAGGCACCCTCAAGACCAACAGCGCCGGTGCCGGCGAAGATATCCATCATCCGGGTGCCGTCGATCGCCTCTGGATAGGCGTGGCTCAGAATATTGAACAAGCTCTCGCGCGTCCGGTCCGCCGTCGGCCGGATGGCGTTGGACTTGGGCACGGCTAGAGACCGACCGCGAAACTCACCGCCGACTATTCGCACTGCGCGCTAACCCCTTTTGCCCCTCGGACCGCCGCGTGGCGCACCACCGGTCGGGCGTCCGCCACCACCGCTGCGTGGGGCGCCTTCGCCCCGTGGCTTGCCGGAAAAGCCCTTGCCGGCAGGCTTGCCGCCGAAGGATTTGCCAGCAGGCCTGCCGCCGGGCTTGGCGCCAGCCGGCTTGTCGCCGTAGGACCGTTCACCCGATGGTTTCGCGCCTCTCGGACGCTCGGAACGCTGCTCGCCGTCGAATGCTCTTGCGCGCGGACGATCTTCGCCCTCGGCACGAGGCCTCCGCTCCCCGCCGAAAGGCTTATCGCCTTGGGGGCGTGCGGAGTATGGACGGGCCGGACGATCGCTCTGTGGGCGCTCGCCGCGCGGACGATCTCCCTGCGGGCGTTCGCCTCGGGGACGATCACCAAAGGTGCGTTCGCCACGCGGAGCGTCGGCGGAACGGCTTTCGGCTCTGAATGGCTTGGCGCGGGGACGATCTTCGCCCTCGGCGCGAGGCCTGCCAGCACCGCGTGGTTTGTCACCGTAGGGACGATCGCCTTGCGGGCGTTCGCCTCGAGGACGGTCGCCCTGGGGGCGATCACTGCGTGGACGATCCGAGAACGAACGAGCCGGACGGTCACCCGCGGGCTTATCGCCGCGCGGACGGTCGCCTCGGGGACGATCCCCCTGCGGGCGTTCACCCCGGGGACGATCGCCTTCGGAGCGCTTGCGGCCGAAGCCCTGTGGCTTTTCGTCGGAAACGTCGCTGGCGCGGATCCATTCGCCCTCGGCATCGTCGACACGATTGACGCGGACGCGCGGGCCGGTGTCGGGTCGATCCGAACCCGGACGTTCGCGCGGGCCTCTTGTCGAAGGACCGTATTTTTCGAGGGTCTTGGCAGCCTTGATGGCGGCTTTCTCACCGAGCGGACGGGCGCCGGGCGCCATCCAGACGTTGGCGCTGCGGCGCGGCGTGCTCAAGGGAGCCCGCTTCGGCCGGTCGTCGTCCTTGCGGCCACCTTCCTTGCGTGGGCCATCCTTACGACCGTCACTGCGCTCTTCGCGCTTTGTATCGAGGCGGCCGAGCGCACGCTCGCGCTTGTCGCCGGGCTTTTCGCGCTTGGCCCACTCGTCGCGCTGCGGAGCGCGCTCTGGCCTGACATCATCGTCATCGTCCTCACCGGCCAAGGCCGGTGCGTTGTAGATCGGCGCATCGAAATTCGCCTTGGCATCTTCGACGAGGCGCGGGCCGAGCTGGTCGCGGAGCGTGCGGCCCCGGACTTCGACAACGTCGCTCTCCGGCAATTCACCGAGCTGGAACGGGCCGTAGGAAATGCGGATCAGGCGGTTGACCTCGAGGCCCATGGCGCCGAGCACGTTCTTGATCTCGCGGTTCTTGCCTTCGCGCAGGCCCATGGTGATCCAGACGTTGGACCCCTGGGTGCGGTCGAGCGTCGCTTCGATGGAGCCGTAAAGCACGCCTTCGACGGCGATGCCTTCCTTCAGCTTGTCCAGCGCTTCCTGCGTGATCTCGCCGTGGGCGCGGACGCGGTAGCGGCGCAGCCAGCCGGTGGTCGGCAATTCGAGCACGCGGGCAAGACCGCCGTCATTGGTCAAAAGCAGCAGGCCTTCGGTGTTGATATCCAGCCGGCCGATCGACATGACACGCGGCAACTCGTCCGGCAGGTTGTCGAAGACGGTCGCGCGGCCTTCCGGATCGGAATTCGTCGTCACCAGGCCGGCGGGCTTGTGATAGAGCCAGAGGCGGGTGCGCTCGATGCCGCGGATCGGCACGCCATCGACTTCGATCTTGTCGGTCAGCATGACGTTGACGACGGGACTGTCGAGGATGACACCGTTGAGCTTGACGCGGCCTTCGGTAATCATCCGCTCGATGTCGCGACGGGAGGCAACACCTGCGCGTGCCATCACCTTGGAGATGCGCTCCGCACCCTCTGCGAATGTGGCGGCTGGCCTTTCGGAGGCGGCTCTTACCGGCTTGGCTTCCGCGCTTTTCGCCCGCGGTTTCGTTTGCTTGTCGCGAACAAAGGGCTTGGACCCAGGTCGCCTGGGCTTGTCATTGAATGTCATTTGCTGTTTGCCTGAATTTTTAGACCAAAATGGCCTTTGGCGTGTCCTATCAGGTCACGCCGCTGCGGTTAAGTGGAAAAATCTTGGATGACGAAGACAAAACACTTCATGGAGCTGGCGCTGGCCGAGGCGCAGGCAGCCGGAGCCCGGGATGAGGTGCCGATCGGCGCTGTCGTCGTGCTCGACAATGTGGTTGTCGGAAAGGCGGGCAATCGCACCCGCGAGCTCAACGACGTCACGGCCCATGCCGAAATCGCCGCGATCCGTATGGCTTGCGAAGCACTTGGACAGGAGCGGCTTACCGGCGCCGATCTCTACGTGACGCTCGAACCGTGCACCATGTGTGCGGCGGCGATCTCGTTTGCTCGTATCCGGAGGCTCTATTATGGCGCGGAAGATCCGAAAGGCGGCGCGGTCGACAACGGCGTCCGGTTCTACGGCCAGCCGACCTGTCATCATGCGCCGGAAGTCTATTCAGGGATTGCGGAGAAAGACGCCGCCAATCTCTTGACGACGTTCTTTCAGATGAAACGAACGGAAGGCTGAGGGACTACCCGCTTACTGCCAGGGCTTCCACCAGGTGCTGGACTGCTGAGCGGCCTCCGCATCCTTCTTCCGCTTCTTTTCCTTCTTCGATTCCGGGGTACCGAGATCGTTCAGGGCTGCGGGGTCGGAAACCTGGCGGTAGGCCTGCGGCGGATCGACCAGGTAGCGACGCTCGTTATAGGTGCCTTGCTGATCCTGGCGGGCCGCACGATAGGCGGCGGTCTGCTCGGCGTCCGATACGCGGTTCCGGCCACTGTCGGCGGCGGCCAAGGGCGACCGGTAATTGACGTTGTGCTTGTTTTCCTCAGCCTCGTCAGCGAGACGCTTGCGCGCATCCTCGGGAGACTCGACCCACTGCGGATTGTCCTTGCTGGCGAGCGACTGCTGCGGCTGCGCCAGATTTTCGCGGTCGTTGGCGCCGGGCACGACAAGACCCGGACGTGCCGGATAGGTTACGCCCTTATCCTTCGGTGTCATGGCCGAGATCGAGGCGATGTCGGTGATATCGTCGAACAGCTGTTCGCCCGACGTCTTGCCGGTGCCGTAGGTCGGGCTGCTCATGCAGCCGGACATGATCCCGCAGCATGCCACCAGCGCAGCCAAGCTGACGCCTACACGAACCTTATGCATCGCTATCATGAAAACCCTTCCCAGCCATGCCGGAGCGCTCGATCCCATCGCCGAGGTTACGCCAGTGGCGCAAAAATCCGGCCAATTTCAGGCAGCTTTTACCGGATGAACTGATTTAACGCAATTCATCCGGCAATTTTCTTCAGCGAATAGCCGCAAGTTCACGCAACGCCTGGGCATCTCGGGCCGAAACATCGGGATAGGCGGGATCGGAACCGACGTCGGTCGTGATCCGCCAGGAACGGGCGCATTTGGTGCCCTCCGCAAGCTTCGGAACGACGCTGACGCTCGCCACCTCTGGCAGACGGAACGCATCCGCGGGGCCTTCGCTCGCCTCGATCGTGATTGCCGAGGTGATGCAGATTTCCGAGAAATCCTCGCCTTCCAGCGCCTTCAGCAATTCGGGATCGGCGACATATACCACGGGTGCTGCCTCGAGCGACGAACCGATGCGCTTGTCCTTGCGCTCGATTTCAAGCGCGCCGGTCACCACCTTGCGGACTTCGCGAATCTTCCGCCATTTCTCGGCCAGTGCCTCGTTTTTCCACTCTGCCGAGACGGCGGGGAACTGTTCGAGATGCACCGAGATGGCGGATGGATTGCGCGACAGCCAGGCTTCCTCCGATGTGAAAGGCAGCATCGGCGCCAGCCAGGTCACCATGCAATCGAAGATCTGGCGGATGACGGCAAGGCTTGCGCGGCGGCGCAGGCTCGAAGGCGCATCGCAATAGAGCGCGTCCTTGCGCACATCGAAATAGAACGCCGAAAGCTCGACATTGGAGAAATCGATGAGCGCACGGGCGATCTTCTTGAATTCAAAGGCGTCATAGCCTTCGCGCACGATCTGGTCGAGTTCGGACAGCCGGTGCAGCATCAGCTGCTCCATCTCCGGCATGTCGGCAAGGGCGATGACCTCGCCGGTGTCGTGTGCCAGCGTGCCCAGCATCCAGCGGATGGTGTTGCGGAGCTTGCGGTAGGCATCGATATTGGTCTGGATGATCGCCTTGCCAAGCCGCTGGTCTTCCCAATAGTCCGTGGTCATGACCCAGAGGCGCAGGATATCGGCGCCGGCATCCTTCATGACGTCCTGTGGAGCGACGACGTTGCCCTTCGACTTCGACATCTTCTCGCCCTTCTCATCCATGGTGAAGCCATGGGTGACGACGGCGTTGTAGGGCGCACGGCCGCGCGTCGCGCAGCTTTCGAGCAGCGACGAGTGGAACCAGCCGCGATGCTGGTCGGAGCCTTCAAGATAGACGTCGGCAGGCCATTTCAGGTCCGGCCGGTCTTCCAGCGTGAAGGTATGGGTCGAGCCCGAGTCGAACCAGACGTCGAGGATGTCCATGACCTGCTTCCACTTGGCATGGTCGTGGTCATTGCCGAGGAAGCGCTGCTTGGCGCCTTCGGCAAACCAGGCGTCGGCGCCTTCCTTTTCGAAGGCTTCCAGGATGCGGGCGTTGACGGCGTCGTCGATCAGCACCTTGCCGTGCTCGTCGGCAAAGATGGCGATCGGCACGCCCCAGGCGCGCTGGCGCGAGAGTACCCAGTCCGGGCGCTGCTCGATCATGGCGCGCAGGCGGTTCTGCCCGGCGGCGGGGACGAAGCGGGTTTCGTCGATGGCGCTCAGGGCGCGATTGCGGAGGGTGTCTGGACGCCCCGGGTTGATCTCCCCACCTGTGGGGGAGATGTCGGCCCGGCCGACAGAGGGGGGCATCGCGGGCACGGAATTTGCGGAGGGATTACCCCCCTCTGTCACCTTCGGTGACATCTCCCCCACAAGGGGGGAGATCGCCGCAACCCCGAGGTCCTTGTCCATATAGACGAACCATTGCGGCGTGTTGCGGAAGATGACCGGCTTCTTCGAGCGCCAGGAATGCGGATAGGAATGCTTCAGCCTGCCGCGGGCGAAGAGCGTGTTGGTCGCGATCAGCGCCTTGATGACGAGGTCATTGGCGTTGCCCTTCTTGCCGTTGTCGTCCATGACGCGGCCAGCGCCTTCGGCGCGATCCGGGCCGAAGCCGGGGGCGTCAAGGGTGTAGAAACCGGCGTCGTCGACGGTGAAGGGGATTTTCGAAGAGATGCCGCGGGCTTCGAGATTGCGGGCCTCCGCTGTCCACGCGTCAAAGTCCTCGCGGCCGTGGCCGGGAGCCGTGTGGACAAAACCGGTGCCGGCATCGTCGGTGACGTGGTCGCCGTCGAGGAGCGGAACTTTGAAGTCATAGCCGAGCGAGGCCAGCGGGTGGGCGCAGGTGATGGCTGCGAGCTGCTCCTCCGTGACGTCGCGACGGCGCTTGAATTCCAGCTTGGCCTTGGCAAAGCATTCCTCGGCAAGCTTGTCGGCAAAGATCAATTTTTCGCCGGGGCGCGGGCCGAAATCATTTTCAGCCGCGGTGACTTCGTAGAGGCCATAGGACACACGCGACGAATAGGCGATCGCGCGGTTGCCCGGGATGGTCCAGGGGGTGGTCGTCCAGATGACGACGGAGGCGCCGACTAGTGCTTGGCCGGCCACGTCCTCATCAACACGACGGCGGACATCGCCTTCACTGATTTCGTCATAGTTGAAGGTTTGCTCGGGAAGCGGATATCGGTCGTATTTGACCTCAACAACCGGAAACTTCACCCAGATCGCGTCGCTCTCGACATCATGATACTCGACCTCAGCCTCCGCCAGCGCCGTGCGTTCGACGACGGACCACATGATGGGCTTGGAGCCACGGTAGAGCTGGCCGGATTTGGCGATCTTCAGGAGTTCGCCGGCGATGCGAGCTTCGGCGTGGAAGGCCATCGTCGTGTATGGGTTGTCGAAGTCGCCCTCGATGCCCAGGCGCTTGAACTCCTCGGACTGGATCTTGATCCAGGAGGCGGCGAAATCGCGGCATTCCCTACGGAATTCGTTGACCGGGACCTCGTCCTTGTTCTTGCCTTTCTCGCGGTATTTTTCCTCGATCTTCCATTCGATCGGAAGGCCGTGGCAATCCCAGCCGGGAACGTAGTTGGCGTCGAAGCCTCGCATCTGGAACGAACGGTTGATGACGTCCTTGAGGATCTTATTGAGCGCGTGGCCGATATGGATGTTGCCGTTGGCATAGGGAGGGCCGTCATGCAGCACGAATTTCTCGCGCCCGGCGGCGGAAGCGCGGAGCTTCTTGTAGAGGCCCATCTGCTGCCAGCGGGCAACCATTTCCGGTTCCTTCTGCGGCAAGCCGGCGCGCATCGGAAATTCGGTTTCGGGCAGGTAAAGCGTCTTCGAATAGTCGATCTTTTCGGCAGTGTCGGTCATTGTGCTGACAATCGTCTCTTGCGGCCCAGGCGGGCGCATCCAATCGGGAATTTTCGGTGGCGGAGCGGCGCTTCATGCAAGCGCCAAAAACCCGGACCTTCCAGCAGCTCACTGCGCTCAGAAGGCCGGGCCAATAATTCGTATCGCTATAGACAGCCGAAATTGGGTCATCGCCGGCGGTTCATAAGCGTTTTTTGGGTGAAAAGGAAGGGGAATTTGGCAGCACTCAGTCTCGTACTCGGACATTGTGAAGCGGTCCCGATGATATATATTGGTGGGGGCGTCTTTCGAGCGCCGGGTTTTGCAACGGAACTTTGAACATGGTCAAACGCACCTTTTACGTCCGAGCGCTTTGGGACGACGACGCGAAGGTCTTTTACTCCGAGAGCGACATTAAAGGTCTGCACATCGAGACCAGCAATATCGAGGAATTCGAGGAGATCATATTTGATAGCGCAATCGAACTTATCGTTGCGAACCATATATCTCTCCCGGACCTGGCAGAAACACCACTAAAGAATCTCATTCCAGCAATACTTTGGCAGAGGCCCTCCCTTGCAGCGGTGGCGGCGTAGGTGGCCTAAGGTTATAAGCTGGTCTGTGAAAAGTTATCGGAACTCGGGTTTGAATATCTCAAGAACGCAAAGGGTTCTCACGAGAAATGGCAATCGCCATCGACCAAAAAAATGCTGCTGGTGCCGCGCAACCTGCAAAGTCGGCATACCGCTAACGCGATTTTGAAAGACGCCGGCTTCGACGGCAAGCTCTGAAAAACTGCTGGTGCCGCGGGACTAACCCGCGGCTCCAGCATTGAAGCCTCAAGCCAGCGCCGCCTCGCGGGACCGTGTCACCAGGTTCACCGCCGCCGCCACCGCGATATTGGCGAGCAAAGCCAGGATGCCGATGTAGACGGTGAACGGCGCGCCGCCGAGGCTGATGGCGATGAGCGGCTTCAGGCCCTGCAGCCAGACAAGGTATGTTCCTCCGAAGAAGCCGACGAACCAGCCGGCAAGCAGGCCGGGAGCACGGAACCAGTTGGTGAACAGCCCGAAGACCAGAGCCGGAAGCGTCTGGAGTATCCAGATGCCGCCAAGGAGCTGCAGGTCGAGGGCGAACTGCGTCGGCAGGAAGAGGATGACGAGCAGGGCGCCGATCTTGACGATCAGGGACGTGATCTTTGCCACCTTCGCCTCGCCCGCGTCCGTCACCTGAGGGTTGACGTAAGCCTTCCAGAAATTACGCGTGAAAAGATTGGCGGCACCGATGCTCATGACGGCTGCCGGCACCAGTGCACCGATGGCGATCGCCGCGAATGCGAAACCGACGAACCAGCTCGGAAACAGCGACTGGAAGAGCGCCGGCACCACGTCGTTCGGGCTTTCTACCGTCAACTTGGCGGCATGTGCCATGTAGCCGAGCAGAGCCAGGAGACCGAGGAGCAGGGTATAGGCCGGGAGCAGCACCGCGTTCTTGCGGATCGTCGTGCCGCTGTTTGCGGCAAAGATACCGGTCAGCGTGTGGGGATACATGAAGGCTGCGAGAGCCGAGCCGAGCGCGAGGCTTGCATAGGCGACGTATTGGTTGCCTCCGAGCAGGAGATTGCCGGCGCCCTTTGCCTGGAAATCGGCGTCAGCCGCGGCAAAGACGTTGGCGTAGCCGCCGAGCTTCATCGGGATTGCCGCCACCGCGACGATCACCACGATGTAGATCATGATGTCCTTGACGAAGGCGATGAGCGCGGGAGCCCTGAGGCCGGAGGAGTATGTGTAGACTGCGAGAACGATGAAGGCGATGGCGAGCGGCAGTTCGCCGTGGAGGCCGAGCGCCTTCAGAACGACGGTCATGCCGACGAGCTGCAGGGCGATGTAGGGCATGGTGGCGAGGACGCCGGTGACGGCGACGGCAAGCTCGAGGCCGCGCGAACCGTATTGGCCATGGACGACGTCCCCCGCGGTCACATAGCCATTGTCTCTCGCGCGTTTCCAGAGAACCGGCATGACCATGAAGACGAAGGGATAGACGACGATCGTATAGGGCAACGCGAAGAACCCGTATGCGCCGACGGCATAGACCAGCGCCGGGACTGCGATGACTGTGTAGGCGGTGTAGAAGTCGCCGCCGACCAGGAACCAGGTGATCCAGGTGCCGAAGCTGCGGCCGCCGAGGCCCCATTCGTCGATGTGGGCAAGCGTTGCCGGCTTGCGCCAGCGTGCGGCGATGAAGCCCAAGACGGTTACGAGCGCGAAGAAGAATATGAAGACGGCGAGCGCCGTGCCGTTGATCTCAGTCGTCATTTTTCATGCTCCGATAGGCGATCCAGGTGAGGACTGCGGTGATCGGTACCCATAGGAGCTGATACCAGTAGAAGAACGGAAATCCGAGAAGTACGGGGTCGTGCCTGTTGTAGAAGGGCACCCAGAGGAGCCCGATATATGGAATGATCAGCAGCCAGCAAGCCGCCGTCCCAAAGCGTTTATCCATGATGAGCATGCCTTTCGATAAGTTTCGACGCAGCGGTCGCGCGTCTTACTCTACGTCAGGCTTAAAGCCTCAGCCCGGCTGCGCAAGCGCTTTTGCCGACAAGTCACACAATTCGATTGTGCACCGCCGCATTACGCGCAGAGGATGCGGTCGAGTTCGCTAATAGGCTGCACGCCCGACAGAAGCGCCCTCGCCTCCGCCTCGTCGTTGCGCATCTGGGCGATCAGTGGTTCCAGGCCGTCGAATTTCAACTCCGGCCGGAGATAACTAAAAAACGAGACCGAGCAGGTCTGGCCATAGAGATTGCCATTGAAATCAAACAAATAGGTCTCGAGCAGAGGCGCACCGTTCTCGGTCACGGTTGGCCTGCGGCCGTAGCTGGCGACTGCGTCGTAGATTTTTCCGTCGGCGGTGCGGAAGCGGACCGCATAGATGCCGGCCTTTAGTTCCGCTTCCGGCGGCAGTTGCATGTTGGCGGTCGGAAAACCGAGCGACCGGCCGAGCTTCTCGCCGTCGATGACTTCAGCCTCGACCGTGTAGCGATAGCCGAGGAGACCGGCAGCCTCGGCCACCTCGCCGTCGACGAGAAGACTGCGGATGCGGCTGGAGGAGACGACCTCGGTATTCTCATCGCGATAGGCGTCGATCAGGGTCACGCCGAAGCCGTTGTGGCTGCCGGCGTTCATCAGGAATGCCGGGCCGCCTTCGCGACCGTGGCCGAAATGGAAATCGAAACCAGTCACGACCTCGGAGGCGCCAAGCCAGTCGATCAGGATCGAATGCACGAATTCATCGGCGGAACGCTGCGAGAATTCACGGTCGAAGGGATATTCGATGACGGCATTGAAGCCGATGGCTTCGAGGATACGCGCCTTCAACGGCGCGGGCGTCAGGCGGAAGACAGGCGTATCGGGCCGGAACACCGTGCGCGGATGTGGCTCGAAGGTCAGCACGAGTGCCGGTACGCCGCGGCTTTCCGCGATTTCCAGCGCCCGTCTCAGGACGGACTGATGGCCGCGATGGACGCCGTCGAAATTGCCGATGGCGATGACGCCGCCCTTCAATGTCTCGGGCAGCGGTTCTCGGGTTTCGTTGCGGTGGAAAACAGTCATCTATCAGCAATCTCCTCAGACAAGGCGCGGCATCCACCACTTGGGCGAGGCCTGTTCGCGCTGGAGAAATGCGCTCAGCGCCGTCTCGTCGGTGTTGCCGTCGACGACATATTCGCCGGCGTGGATGCCGTGGCTGATATAAAGCAGGTCGAGGCCGTAATCGAGAGCGCCTCGCACGTCGGTCGGCATGCCGTCGCCGATGGCAATGACGCGATCAAGGGCGACTTCGCCGCGCTGCTTGCGAGCGGCCGCGATAGCAGCGTCATAAATCGGTGTATGCGGCTTGCCGGCGATCGAAGTCTCGCCGCCGAGGCGCCGGTAAAGCGCGGCCATGGCGCCGGCGCAAGGGATCATGCGGTGACCACGCTCGACCACGAGATCCGGATTGGCGCAGATCATCGGGATCTTACGGGCGGAAAATGCAGTGAGCATGTCGCGGTAGTCGTCAGGCGTCTCGGTCTCGTCGTCGAAAAAGCCGGTGCAGACGATGACCTCCGCCTCGTTCTCCCCCACACGCTCGGTGCCGAGGCCGTCGAAGAGCGTCATGTCACGATCCGGGCCGAGCAGAAAGATTTTCTTCGGTCCCACCGCGATCAGGTCGCGCGTGACGTCGCCCGAGGTGACGATACGGTCGTAGGCGGCGTCCGAAACCCCGATCGTGCGCAGCTGATCGATGACGGCTGGCGATGGACGAGGCGAATTGGTGATAAGAACGACGGTCAGGCCGTCGCCGCGCGCCTGTTCCAGGGCGGAGGCGGCTTCATCGTAGGCGACGACGCCGTTGTGCACCACGCCCCAGACATCGCAGAGCACGACGTCGTAGTCCTTGCTGATCTCGCGAAAACTGTCGATGCGCTTGCCCATTCATACCCCGTTCCGGTCAAAAGACGTTGTGGGTCACATCGCAAACCGGCCGCCATATTACAAGAGCGGCGATGGAGGTTTTTGCTGATCCGGGGGTGTGCCACATCAGGTTATTTCCACGCTCGGGCCCCGGCGAAATGCCGTATACCCGCAACCTTCATAATTCCGGCACAAAATTTCGCGATAGGTTTCTTGACTCAGCCCTTGCCCATCCCTAAATGCAGGCCGCTAGCACTCGCCGAGGCTGAGTGCTAACATCACCCCATACGGATCCGCGTCGATCCGTGAATGTCATTTGATCGAGGGATTAGACAATGGCAAGCACCAACTTCCGTCCGCTCCACGACCGCGTCGTCGTACGTCGCGTCGAGTCTGAAGCAAAGACCAAGGGTGGCATCATCATTCCTGATACCGCCAAGGAAAAGCCGCAGGAAGGCGAAATCGTTGCTGTCGGCACCGGCGCTCGCGACGATAGCGGCAAGGTTATTCCGCTGGATGTCAAGGCTGGCGACCGTATTCTGTTCGGCAAGTGGTCGGGCACCGAAGTCAAGCTCGACGGCGAAGACCTTCTCATCATGAAGGAAGCCGACATCATGGGCGTTATCGGCTGATCCAGCCGTACACCCTCACCCAAATTCATGACAACCAATGGGCAATGAGCCCGGGAGTTTTCTCACATGGCTGCTAAAGAGATTAAATTTGGCCGTACCGCGCGCGAAAAGATGCTGCGCGGCGTCGACATCCTCGCCGATGCTGTCAAGGTAACGCTTGGTCCTAAGGGCCGTAACGTCATCATCGACAAGTCCTTCGGCGCTCCGCGCATCACCAAGGACGGCGTTTCCGTCGCCAAGGAAATCGAACTCGAAGACAAGTTCGAAAACATGGGCGCGCAGATGGTCCGCGAAGTTGCTTCGAAGACCAACGACATCGCCGGCGACGGCACCACGACTGCTACGGTTCTCGCCCAGGCGATCGTTCGCGAAGGCGCCAAGGCAGTTGCCGCCGGCATGAACCCGATGGACCTGAAGCGCGGCATCGACCTCGCTGTTGCCGAAGTCGTCAAGGACCTCGTCAGCAAGGCCAAGAAGATCAACACGTCTGAAGAAGTTGCCCAGGTCGGCACGATCTCTGCAAACGGCGAAAAAGAAATCGGCGCTTATATCGCTGAAGCCATGCAGAAAGTCGGCAACGAAGGCGTCATCACCGTTGAAGAAGCCAAG
>NZ_PCDP01000051.1 GCF_003240585.1 Arminella tubonensis | reverse complement strand
CGTTCAGCCGAACCCGGTCGGCAGCGGAAACCTCAAATGTGACACCTGTGCGCATGCAGGACCGTCGCATATTCATGCGAAAATTGGAATCCTAAATCGGACTCCTTTGTCTCGATCAAACCACTAGGTCGCTTTGTTTGTCTGCTTTTCCAGAATAGGAAATGGCCCCAGTACGGATATATTTGCCCTTCGGATCTCTGATTTCCAGTTGTGACATAAGTATGCCTGCAGCGATCTTCACCGAGCTGATCCTGTCGAGGTAATTGTCGATGATAATATCCTGTGACATCTTTGCGTCGCAGGTTCGATATTGTCGTCCCTGCAGAAAAACTTAAACTGTGTGCCGCCTGGGACCTTCAATTTTGGCTGGACGGGATTGATCTGATCAACCAAGTCACCCATCGAACCCGAACGGTCGAGAACGAAATACAGCGCGAGAGCGTCTTGGCCTGTAGTCGGTGCATTCGGCGACCTGCTTATCGTCTTGCTTGCGGCAGCGATCTTGACTCTATCCCAGCCCAACACCGCCATAATCGCGGTGACCCGCATGCCATAGGATGAGTTGACGGAGACGGCATAGGTCAGCTCGGCGCCTGCTGCGGGCGGGTCGACAGTAACGACCGTCGATGCCTTTATCTCTGCCAAGGCTATCGGGTCGGAAATGAAATTTGCCATTTGCCCAGCAAAGAAATTCTGGCCAAACTTGGTCGCGCCATCACGCTTGATCGTGCCATCGGCAAGGGCCGATGCCGTCGCCAAGGCGGCTGCGTCGTCTGCATGCTGAAGCTGGCTGCGCAACATCACCGCGTTGGCCACGTCGATCGCCATGCCTCCCGCGCCAAGGAGGAGCGGCAAACATATGGCTGTCGCGATTCCGAAGTTACCGTCGCGATTGCGCGCAAGCTTTTGAGCGCTTGCGCCCAGGCGGAAAAAATCCAGCATTAGGTATCCTTAATATAGTTATATTAAATATAAATAATATCAGCCTAGATAACAGAATATCTGTGCGGTAATTGTTGCGATAATGGCTTAATTTTTATTGAATATCAGAAGTTACAGCAGACTATCGACAATATTTCTGAGTTTTTCTGTAATTACTTATGCTAATTTAGAAAAAATGTGCGTTGGTGGCTTTAAATATTAGCCAGTTATCCTGTTATTCTTATCCCACCAGTGGTTGCTCTCAAGAAATTACTTCAACGGTATGACGTCTACGGCCTGTACGGTCTTCTGGCTGCCGTAGCTTTTCAGCACGCCGATAACGGGGGCGACGTCGGAATAGTCGCGGCCATAGGCGACGACGATGTGATCCGTTCCTGCCGGGATATCGTTGGTTGGATCCAGCTCAACCCATCCCATCGTCTCGCCGCACCATATGCGCACCCAGGCATGCATGGCATCGGCGCCTTCGAGCCGTTCCTTGCCGGGCGGCGGGATGGTGCGCAGGAAACCGCTGACGTAGCCCGCAGGAATGCCGAGGCTTCGAAGCGCAATGATCATCACATGCACGAAATCCTGGCAGACGCCGCGCTTGAGCCGGAATGCTTCTTTCGGCGTGGTGTCGACCGTCGTCGCCTCCGGGTCGTAGTCGAAATCCTTGTGGATCTTGCTGCAGACGCCGTAAGCAATCTGCATGACGGTCAGCTTGGTAGCGGCCCATTGCCTCGCATAGGCGCTGATTTCGGGTGTCTCCGGGAGGCGTGGGCTGGTGCCGATGAAATGATGCGGCGACAGCGGGTCGATCGACCAGTGGCTGGCGATTTCGTCCGGCAGCATCTCCAGCAGGGGCGAAAAATCGGCGCCCATCGGCGTGTTTTCGACCTGGACGCGAGCCTGCATGCGGATGTCGAGTTTGTCGTGGTGAGACCGAACAAGCAAGGCGGTTGCGGGATGCTGGAAGAAATCGACGAAAGCCGACTGGTCGTCAGGGGTTGGCGATACGGTGAGCGATCCGGCGATCAGCCGCTGGCGGTTTGGGAGCGACAGCGGAAGCACGCGCACGATGTGCCGCGCGCCCGAAGCCGGCGTGTCGTAGATATAGCCCATGTGCAGCGACAGATCGTAAAGCATGGTCTATCCGAGGTAAGTCTGCGCCAGGAGATCGGAGAGGCGCTCGAGCTCATGTTCCAGGCGGTGGTAGACTTCGTCGCTCATCGTCTCCGGGGTCATCACGGCAAGCCCCGAATGGAGCCGCATGGCTTCGCGGTAGAAGGGCGACATCTGGCCATTGACGAAGGCGTTGGGCAATTGCTCCACCTCGCGGTGGATTTCGTTCATCTGAAACAGGATCGAGCGCGGGTTAAGCGGATCGAGCGCCAGAAGATCGGTGACGGTCAGGCGGGCGGTGTTGACGTTGTAGCGGCGGCGATGGGTCATGACGCTGTCACCGATCTCGAGCAGCATGTCGAGGGCGCCGTCCGGTGCCTGGGGACCCGACATATGACCCAGCATTCGCGTCATGTGCAGGCCGCGCTCAATGTAGCGCCCGAGCGACAGGAAGCGCCAGCCTGTGAAACGGTACATGTTTTCATGGACGAGGCCGGCAAAGCCCGCAAGCTTGCGCAAGAGGATCGTCATCGCGTGGCTGGCATCGTCGCCGGGGCTGACGGTCTCGCGGAAACGGCGGGCGGTCTTGGCGAGATCGTTCAGCGCCAGCCATCCATCCGGCGAGAAGCGGTCGCGAATGTTGCTTGCCGAATAAACAGCGCTGTCGATGTTGCGCAGCAGGCTTTCCGGCACGGCTTCCTCGGTATCGATATCGATGACGCCCAGGTACTCGCTAATGTCTGCCAGCAGCGGCTGCGTCGGGTCGGCGGATTCGGCATAGCGGCCGTGCCAGGCACGCAGGATGCGCAATGCACCTTCGGCCCGCTCGATGTAGCGTCCGAGCCAGAAGAGATTGTCGGCGGCGCGGCTCGGCAGGCTGCCGGGCATATTGCGTGTGAAGGTCTCTTCGGCCGGCAGCAGGGTATGGCGTTCGACCGGTTTGTCGCTGACGATCCAGACGTCGGCGGCCGAGCCGCCCGACTGCATGGCGATCGCGGCAACATCGTCGCCGCTGCCGATGCGGGCAAAGCCGCCAGGCATGATCTGCCAGCCGCTTTCGGTGCGGGCCGCAAAGACGCGCAGGCTCATCGGCCGCGGCAGGAGCTTGCCGTTGACCCATGCGGGCGTCGTCGACAGGGTCACGACCTCCTGGCCAACCAGCTTGCGACCGTCCGTCGTCAGCCAGTCGCTGATCGATTCCTTCGCCGTCGAGCGCAGTGTCGAGCCAAGCACCGACTGGCCGTTGTCGTCGAAGAACGGCATCCTCGAATAGGCGGGGCCGATCACCATCTTGCCGATATTCCTGGCCACCAGCTCGCGCTCGGCCTTCTGGCCGCACCACCAGGTGGCGATCGACGGCAGCTTCAGCTCCTCGCCGAGCAGCTGGCGCGAGATCGTCGGCATGAAGGCAAGCAGTGCCCGTGTCTCGAGAACGCCGGAGCCGAGCGCGTTGACGATCGTCAGCGACTGCGCGCGCAGGGCCTGCACCATGCCGGGCGTGCCGATATGCGAGCTCTGGTTCAGCTCCAGCGGATCGGCATAGCCGCTATCAAGACGGCGCCAGAGCACGCTGATGGGCTTCAGTCCGGCAACGGTGCGAACCATGACCTTGTCGTTGACGACGGCAAGGTCTTCGCCCTCGAGCAGCATCAGGCCGAGATAGCGGGCGATATAGGCGTGCTCATAATAGGTCTCGTTCGCTGGTCCCGGCGTCAGGACGGCAATGCGGCCGTCGGGACCCTGTTTCATGGCCTGCAACGCATTTCGGAATGCGCCAAAGAACGACGCCAGCCGATGGACGGGGGTTTCGGCGAAAATGTCGGAGAATGCGCGCGTGGTCGCGACGCGGGTTTCGAGCGCGAAGCCAGCCCCCGAGGGAGCCTGAGTCCGATCGGCTAGGACCCACCAATTGCCGTCAGGTCCGCGACCGATCTCGAAAGCGAGAAAATGAAGATAGTGGCCGCTTGCCGGTTTCACTCCGACCAGAGGGCGCAGGAATTCCGGGTTCTGGGCCAGCAGCGCCGGCGGAATGAAGCCTTCGTTGACCAGCCGGTTTTCGCCATGGATGTCGGCCATGATCTGCTCGAGCAGGTCCGCCCGCTGTACGAGGCCCTCCGACAGCGTGTGCCATTCGCGCTCGTCAATCAGTACGGGGATGTGGGAGATCGGCCAGTTGCGCTCGCTGACGCCCTTTGCGCCGTACGCACGATAGAACACGCCGGCGTCGCGGAGATATCGGTCGGCGCGGGCGAAGCGCTCGTGGAGCTCTTTTTCGCTCATGTGGCTAAGAGCGCCGAGAAGGTTCTGCCAGACGGGACGCACCGCGCCTGTGTTGTCGACCATTTCGTCGGCGACACCTGGTAACGCGGAATAGGCAAAGGCCGGATCGATGCCGATGCCAGCCCTTATCTGTTCTTTTCGTTCAGCTGCCGGTTTCTTGGCCATGCGGATCTCTTGAACCTCGGATTTGATCGAATCAGACCGGAGATTCCAACCTTTTATCTTGTCGCATTTCTCCAGGAAACCGCTGCCGGCTTTCCTGGAAGATGCTCTGGTTCAAACGCCTGGTGGCCGCCGCAAATCAAGTGTCAACGGAAATTCCTGTGAAACCAACTCCTGATGCAACGGATAGCTGCCGGCGGTATGTCCCCACGGTTCGAATCGGGCAAGGCGCCGGGCTTCCGCCTCATTGCCGTTGACCGGAAATGTCTCATAGTTCCGCCCGCCCGGATGGGCAACATGATAGATGCAGCCACCGATAGAACGGTTGGTCCATGTATCATAAATATCGAAGGTCAGTGGCGTGTTGATCGGCAGCACGGGATGAAGGCCGGAGGCCGGATGCCACGCCTTGAAGCGCACGCCGGCAACCGAGACACCGGATGCTCCGGTCGGCGTCAGCGGCACCGCGCGGCCATTGCAGGCAACGGTATAGCGTGCCGGATTATTGCTTTCGAGCCGAATCTGAAGCCGCTCGACCGATGAGTCCACGAAGCGCACGGTGCCGCCGATGGCACCTTCCTCGCCCATGACGTGCCATGGCTCAAGTGCCTGGCGCAGCTCGAGCTTGTTGCCTTCGTATTCGACCTCTCCGCAGAATGGAAAGCGGAATTCCAGCTGTGCCTTGAACCATTCCGGGCGCAGGTCGAAGCCGTTTTCCCGGAGGTCGGACAGGACGTCGAGAAAATCCTGCCAGATATAATGCGGGAGCATGAAGCGATCGTGCAGCGACGTGCCCCACCGGACCAGTCTGCCGCCGGCCGGGTTCTTCCAGAAGCGGGCGATCAGCGCGCGGACCAGCAACTGCTGGGCAAGGCTCATGCGCGCGTTCGGCGGCATTTCGAAGCCGCGAAACTCGACTAGGCCGAGCCGACCGGTCGGACCATCCGGCGAAAACAGCTTGTCGATGCAGATTTCCGAGCGATGGGTATTGCCGGTCACGTCGATCAGGACGTTGCGGAAGAGGCGGTCGACGAGCCACGGAAGCGGGGGTGTACCTTCGCCGGGGGCCGGCACTTGCGCAAGCGCGATTTCCAGCTCGTAGAGGCTGTCGTGGCGAGCCTCGTCGAAGCGCGGCGCCTGGCTGGTGGGGCCGATGAAGAGGCCCGAGAAGAGGTAGGAGAGCGATGGATGCCTCTGCCAGTGGAGCACGAGGCTCTTTAGTAGATCAGGACGGCGCAGGAAGGGGCTGTTGGCCGGATTGACGCCGCCGACAACAACGTGGTTGCCGCCGCCGGTCCCGGTATGGCGGCCGTCGATCAGGAATTTGTCGGTGCCGAGCCTGGTCTGCCGGGCTTCCTCGTAAACCGCCGAGGTGATGTCGACGCATTCCTCCCAGCTCGAGGCCGGGTGGATGTTGACCTCGATGACGCCGGGGTCCGGGGCGACGCGGATGACGTTGATGCGTTCGTCCTGTGGCGGCGGATAGCCTTCGATATGGATCGGCAGCTTCAGGTCCGCCGCAGCGTTCTCGGCGGCTGCGACCAGTTCCAGGTAGTCCTCGATCCGTTCGACCGGTGGCATGAACACGCATAGGCGCCCGTGACGTGGCTCGACTGAAATTGCGGTCCTGACCGCGCCGCCGATCTCGCCGATAGTCTGTTCGACACGGGACTGGGCACTGTCGTCGCTCTGGAACGAAGCCTCCGGCATAGCCCTGCCGGCGGGTACGACGACATCCGGCAGCGGCGCACGCGGGATCGAAGGATCTGCGGTGTGGATGTAGGGGAAGCGTGAGGGCGGCACGTAGGGCAGAGTGCCGAGCGGCAGGCGGTAGCCGACGGGTGAATCGCCGGGCACGAGGAAGATCTTGCCGCGGCGGGTCGTCCATTTTTCGCTGATCCAGCGGTGGCCGCTTGCCTGCGCGTTCCACGCCTGGACCGGCAGGATGTAGCCGGTCGCGACAGTCAAGCCACGCTCGAAGACGCGCGCAATGCGGCTGCGTTCCTCGGGGTCTTTGAGCTTCGAGTTGGACGGATCGACATTTTCCGGCAGGCTGCCTTCCTTGATGATCCACTCGGCCGGGTCCTCATAGGCGGGAAGGACCATTTCTGGTTCGATCGCCAGCTCCCTGGCGATTGCCGTGAGCAGCTTACCGGCATCCTCCGCCTTGGCACCCGTTTCGTTGCCTTCAGCCGCGATCAGGTCCGGGTTCTGCCAGATCGGCTTGCCGTCCTTGCGCCAGTAGAGGGAGAAGGTCCAGCGCGGCAGGGATTCACCGGGATACCACTTGCCCTGGCCGTAGTGCAGGAAGCCGCCGGGGGCGAAACGTTCGCGCAATTTGCGGATCAGCTGGTCGGCCAGATCGCGCTTGGTCGGGCCGACGGCGGCCGTGTTCCACTCCTCCGACTGGAGGTCGTCGATGGACACGAAGGTCGGCTCGCCGCCCATCGTCAGCCGGACGTCCTCGGTGGCGAGAATTTTGTCGACTTTCTTCCCAAGCGCGTTCAGCGCATCCCAGGATTCGTCGGAGAACGGCTTGGTGATCCGCGGATGCTCGGCGACACGGGTCACCGTCATCGCGAAATCGAATTCGGTTTTCGCATCGCCGAAAATTCCACCGGAGATCGGGGCGGCGTTGCGATAGTGCGGGGTTGCGGCGAGCGGAATGTGGCTTTCGCCCGTCAGCAGCCCGGAGGTCGGGTCGAGGCCGATCCAGCCGGCGCCTGGCAGGTAGACTTCGCACCAGGCATGCAGATCAGTGAAATCGACTTCGGTGCCGGAAGGGCCATCGAGCGCCTTCAGGTCGGGGGCGAGCTGGATGAGATAGCCCGAGACGAAGCGCGCTGCGAGACCGAGGTTGCGCAATATCTCGACCAGCAGCCAGCTCGAGTCGCGACAGGAGCCGAGTGCGCGGGTCAGCGTCTCCTCCGGCGTTTGCACACCGGGCTCCATGCGGATGACGTAGTTGATTTCCTGTTGCAGACGGGCGTTGAGACCGACGACAAAATCGATGGTGCGCGTCGGCGTCCGGTCGATCGATGCCATGAATTTGGCGAGCGCCGGGTCCATCGGTTCCGGCTGTATATAGATCTTCAGGTCGTCGCGAAGGTCCTCCGGATAGTCGAACGGCCACATTTCCGAGGCTTCTTCGATGAAGAAATCGAACGGATTGTAGACCGTCATATCGGCGACCAGGTCGACCTCGATCTTGAATTCCGTCACCGGATCCGGGAAGACGTAGCGCGCCAGATAGTTGCCGTAGGGATCCTGCTGCAGGTTCACGAAGTGGTTGGCCGGCGTGATCTTCAGCGAATGGCTGATCACCCTCGTCTTCGAGTGCGAGGCGGGTTTCAGCCTTATTATCTGCGGACCCAGGCGAACCGGCTTGTCATATTTGTAATGCGTCAGGTGGTAAATGCTTGCTTTAATCGACATGTGTTTTCTTTTGCCCGGCTCGCATCAATCGTGCGGCTGTTGCTGTTCCCAGGGCGATTGTGTGCAATGCAACGAAAGAAAGCAAGGCGCTTTGCCCAACCGGACACGCATCCCCTTGATGGACAAAATAAAAACGGCGGACATAAGCCCGCCGTTCCAACTAACGATCTTGTCTATTTTCAGCTTCTGCCAAACTCGTCGACAAGGCGGATGATGTCGTCTTCGCCGAGATAGGAGCCGGTCTGGACCTCGATCAGTTCCAGCATGATCTTGCCGGGGTTGGCCAGCCGATGCACCTCGCCGAGCGGGATGTAGACCGACTCATTCTCACGCAGCATCTGGACGTTTTCGCCGATCGTCACCTCCGCCGTGCCGCGAACGACGATCCAGTGTTCGGACCGGTGGTGGTGCTTCTGCAGCGACAATTTCTTGCCGGGCGTCACGAAGATCCGCTTCACCTGGAAGCGTTCGCCGTTGAAGATCGAGGTGTAGCCGCCCCAGGGACGATAGGAGGTCGGATGCGTCTCGGTCAGTTTTGCCGTTGCCTTCTGGCTAGCGAGCAGCTTGACCAGCCGACCTACCTCCTGGCTGTCGTTCAGATGGCCGACATAGACGGCGTCTTCGCTGGCGATGACGGCGATATCTTCGAGGCCCTGTACCGCAAGGTGCACGCCGTGGGTCATGACGAGCGAGTTGCGGGTATTGACCAGCGTCGTGCTGCCAGCGGCTACGTTGCCGTTTGCGTCGGGCGTGCCGATCTTCCAGACCGCATCCCAACTGCCGAGATCCGACCAGGTAAATGACGATGGGACGACGGCAGCATTTGCCGTCTTTTCCATGATCGCGTAGTCGATCGAGATATCGGGGCTCTTTGCGAAGGCTTCGGCATCGAGACGGATGAAATCGAGGTCGCGGGCGGCCTTGGCAACGGCTTCGCCCGCGGCCTTGGCGACTTCGGGGGCAAATTCGATCATCTCCGCAAGCATTGGCGTGACACCGAACATGAACATCCCGGAATTCCAGTAGAAATTCCCGGCAGTAATCATGGCCTCCGCCTTGTCGAGAGCCGGCTTTTCAACAAAGCGCTTCACAGCGTGGGCGCCTGATGGAAGCGCTTTGCCCAGTTCGATATAGCCATACCCCGTTGCCGGCTCGGTCGGCGTGATGCCAAACGTCACGAGCTTGCCTTCGGCGGCCGTCGCCTGGGCAATGCGCACGCAATCGAAATAGGTCTTGTCGGCGTCAATCTCGTGGTCGGACGCCAGAACATGCATGATCGCAGTCTTGCCGAAGAGACCCTCGGCAACCGCTGCTGCCGCGGCGACGGCTGCAGCCGTGTTTCGGGCAATCGGTTCCAGCACAACGGCGGACAGCGCGATCCCCAGTTCCCGCGCCTGTTCAGCGACGAGGAAGCGGAATTCCTCGTTGGTGAGCACGATCGGTGCTTCGTAAAGCTCTGGATCGGATACGCGCGACAGCGTGTTCTGGAACAGCGTCTTGTCGCCGATGAACTGAATAAACTGCTTCGGCGCCGTGGCGCGTGACAGCGGCCACAACCGTGTTCCCTTGCCGCCCGCCATGATGACGGGGACGATTTTTGCTGTCATTGCTCCGATCCTCTTTATCGGTTTCAAGCCCAAGACGGACATTCCCTTGCCGCCGGAACCTCCGGCGGCGCTTCCTTATGCATATTCATGAGCAATAGACCACGAAAATAAAGAAGTTGGAAAGCGTCATGGTAAAAAGCAGGCTTCATTCAGGATTCGCCCACACGTATCTTTTCGTCGCGCGGCGTCACTTGTTCGCGCTTGTTGTACCGGATCGAAGACCATAGCGAGATGCCGATGAGAGCCGCGCCGCCAAGGCCGGTGACGACTTCCGGTATATGCATCAAGGTCTGGACATACATGATCACAGACAGGATCAGGATGGCGTAGAACGCTCCGTGCTCGAGATAGCGGTAATGCGCAAGCGTTGCGTTTTCCACCAGCATGATGGTCATCGATCGAACGTACATGGCACCGATGCCGAGCCCGATTGCAATGATGAACAGGTTCTGGGTGAGGGCGAAGGCGCCGATGACGCCATCGAAGGAGAAGCTCGCATCGAGCACCTCGAGATAGATGAAGGCGCCAAGTCCGCCTCTCGCCGCTTCGCTTAGAGCTTTCTGCGAGGCATCGAGGAGGCCGCCGACGACCTCCACCAGCAGGAAGGTCAGCAGGCCGTAGATCGCCGAATAGATGAACGTCGTCGCTTCTTCCCCGCCCAGCAGCGACGAAAAGATTAACACGAGGATCAATACGAGCGAGATTTCGACGCCCTTGATGGTCGCAAAGTGCGACATCGCCTTCTCGAGGAAGACGATCCAGTGGATGTCCTTCTCATGGTTGAAGAAGTATGTCAGTCCGACCATCATCAGGAAGGTGCCGCCGAAGGCCGCGATCGGCAGATGGGCGCTTTGCATGATGCGGGCGTAGGCTTCCGGCTGCGTTGCCGCCAGCTGCAGCGCTTCCAGCGGCCCGATACGGGCCGCGACCGCGACGATGGCTAGCGGGAAGATAATACGCATGCCGAACACGGCAACCACGATACCCCAGGTCAGGAAGCGCTTCTGCCAGATCGGGGTCATCGCCTTGAGCTTGTTGGCGTTGACGATAGCGTTGTCGAAGGAGAGCGAAATCTCAAGGACGGCGAGGACCGCACAGATGAAGAACGCCGTGGCCATGCCGGCCATCGTGCCGGTCATGTTCCAGCCGACCCAGCCGCCAAGCGCGAGCCCGAGAAGCGTGACGATCAGGGCCCATTTGAAATAGCCGAGTGTGGGTTTGTGGGGAGCGCGCCGCATCATCGCAGCACCGCATTGAGGAGTTTGTGGTCGGGAGATCTGGACGCAAGGCAGCGTCCCATGCCGAAGACGGCATGCGGGCAAGGCATGGTCATGTTTTTCATCGAAAGAAGTCCGCCGGCTCATCTGCAGGCGGTACCGACATCACGAGAGCGCCGTAAAAACTCTCGCCAGAGGGGCCCGGCACCAAGTTCATTCCGCAGCCGATGTCAGAAGGGCATTGGAATATCTCCATTAGTTAGCGATCTTCCGGCCCGCGTCAAGGCTCTGGAGGAATGTGTCCGTTTGCCGAGCAATATGATCCGTCGCCTCCGTCTTCCGATTTTGTGGAACCAATGGAAACGGGAGGCGTTGTTGTTCGATGCGGGCAATGCTTTGCCTAGCCACCGAGGAGATCGTCATGACGCCACCTCCAAGCAGACAAGTCGAGAAGAAACCAGCCACGCCTGCCGGCAAGCAATTCCGGGCTCGCCCTAATTCGGCAAGGCCAATTCAAGTCATGCCGCCGCATAATGTCGAGCTGACCCTGCCGCCCACCGTCTATGATGACATTCACGTGCCTGCGCATGTGAGCGGCGCCGATCTATCCCACGAGGCGCCTGCCGATGCTGACGCCAAGGCGAAAGCCCGGCGCACCTCTCGCTAGCGCCGGCTTCAAGGCTCAGATCAGGCGCTCGCCAGAAAATAGCTTTGCCAGCAACAGACCCGTCAGCAAAACGCCCGCGGCGCTGGCGATGGTGTCAGGCAGGGAGCCAAGAAAAAACGGCCCGACATCGATAAAGAGCAGATAGGCGACGAGCAGGTTCAGCCAGCCCCAGACCACATTCAAGGCAGGCGAGCTGACGTTGCCGCCGTGCGCCCGGACGAAAGGTGTGCGGAATGGCTTTCCGGACACTCCGCTGACGAAATGCGGAATGCCGTTGGCAAGGAAAACGCCGCCGAAGAAATGGGCGATATAGACAAGTATTGGCATTGATATCTCCTCGCAATGATCGAAGTCGCGACTGCGGGGTAGCATTTCTCAGCACTTCGTCAAGCCGTGGACGGATATACCCTCCAGCGATGAAATATCTCCACGTATCCAGTGAAAAACACCGGCTGACGTGCCGAGTCTCATCTGCCGATATCTCGATAATATTCAAAGTATAGTTTCGGTCGTTGAGTCTACTCTGATCGATATGGTGGCGAACTAATCCTTATGGCTGATAGGCGTTTAGTTCAATTGCAACAAACGTCTATGCGAAGCCAAGGGCTACTTCGATAAATCTCAGATTCACTACTTGATGGATGGAACCAACAGGCGCCCAATACATTAATGAGCAGCGGTTTTTACTGCTGGAGGTGAACATGCCCAAGCGAATGGTAATGAGAGGTTTGGCAGCTGCCGTGCTCTTATGCGCTGCAGCGGTTCCCGTGATGGCGGCGCTGGAAGGCCACATCAACTATGCGCCGCAGCAGATGGCGCAGGCAGATATTACGGGCTCGATCGACACGTCAGTGCCTGATTGCGGCCCTGCCTATATGCCGACGCTCGTTCACGAGCGTGATGGCAGTATCATCGGTATGGTTTACGTGCTCGACGGCGACAATTGTTGATCGCGTCATATCTCGCGCGCTGGCTCTACTCACTGTGGGGCGATCGGCCGCTCGTCGGGAAATGATGCGGGACTTGGCATATCAGTGACGTCGTAGGTCCAGACCCTGAACGATTTCAGCACGTGCGGACCGAATGAATGGATGAGTGGAACGTCGGCTGCATCGCGACCGCGGGCAACGACGATGCGACCGATGCGCGGAATGTTGTTGCGCGGATCGAAAGTCATCCAGCGCCCTCCGATATAGACTTCGATCCAGGCGCTGAAATCCATCGGGTCGAGAATCGGGACGCCGATGTCGCCGAGATAGCCGTTGATATAGCGCGCTGGAATGTTCATGCAGCGGATCAGCGCTATTGCAAGGTGCGCATAGTCGCGGCAGACGCCGATGCGCTCCTGATAGGCCTCGAAGGCGGTGCGTGTCGAGCGGGCGTTGTGGTAGCCGAAGGTGATGTGTTGATTGACGAAGTTGCAGATCGCCTGGACGCGGTTCCAGCCGGGATCAAGTTCACCGAACATGTCCCAGGCAATCTGGCTCAGCCTGTCGGTTTCGCAGTAGCGACTTCCCAGCAAATAGACGAGGCACTCGTCCGGCAGCTCGGCGATGGCTATCTCTCCGGCGCTCCAGTCGATCGGATCGACAAGGCCGCTGTCTTCGACGGTGCCGTCTCCCCAGATCGAGAAATCGCCTGACGGCGCTACGAAGCGGCGGCAGGTATTTCCGAATAGATCGCTGTAGGTTGTGGTCGGGACGGTGGGGTTTGTCACCACCTGCTCGGGGGAGCGAATATCCGCATCGCGGTCGTTGCGGATTTCGAGGAGACATACCATCGGCGTTGGCTGCGTGCATGTAACTGTTATGTCGTAGCCATAGCGAATGAGCATCCAGTCGTTCCTTGGCGCCGTTGGCTCAGGGATGACCGGGCGCAGCGATCATCTGGGGACCGTCCACCACGCCCCGGCTTTCTGCAGCAGAAGTCTCCGCAAACATGTGAGCCGGGCGCAATGTTTGCACCACAGTAACAGCAAGCCTGGAACATGCACGATGTTTCCACGGGCCGACTGGAGATCGCCCGATTATTTCGGCTGAGGAGGTTTGCCGTTGGTGCGGAAGCTACCGGTGAATGACGAGCCCTTGGTCTCGGCGGTGCATTCGACGACGGTCGGCTTGCCGGCGTAGGGGTTGCCGAATGTGCAGAAGCCGGCAGCTTTGACTTGGCCAGTCATCTTGGCTCCGACACCGGAGGAGACGATGGCGATCGGCATGCGGGCGTTTCCGTTCGAGGCAGGCTTGATTGCGGTTCCGTCACCTTCGAAACCAAGCATTTTTCCATTGGCAGAGAAAATAAAGGTAACGGCTCCCTCGGCCGTCGTCACGCTTGCCAGTTGGCCCTTGCAGTTCTTCGAGTCGTCAAGCTTGCCGACGACCAGCTTCGCGCATTTTCCATTCAGGACGGCAATGCCGGGCGCACCTGGAAAATTCTGCGCCATTGCGCTCGATGCAAGGATGGCAAAGCTTATTCCAAGGGTGAAGGTTGCGAATCGCATGGGCTGGCTCCTAATTTTCTGCGGCAAGGTCGTCGATGAACAACCTGCCGTCAATCTTTGCCGGCCGAAAGCGAGCGTCGACCGGGATTTCCTACCCACGGCGAAACTCCGCCTCAGGTCGGCGCGTTGCAAGACGCATATTTCCGTCAAGTTTGGCGGATTTGCGGAGCGCTAGCGTTTAAACGCCGTGGGCTCCGCCAGCGCTCAATCGGGAACGAGCGTGCCAATCAGTTCAAGCAGGGCATTCTGCCGGTTGCCGCCGCCGGCCAGGAACTCGTAAAGTGTCATCTTCTTTTCGCTGCCGCCGTCGACCAGATAGTCGAATTCGCGAATAACGAACACTTCGCCGGTCTCGGTGTCCTTGGCGAGATAAAACCAGTACTCGTCGCCCTGGGGCTTCTTGTTCTTGTAGAACTGTCTCTTGGCAATGGTCATCTCGTCCTCCCGTACGATTGTTACCGTAGCGTGACAGCCCGTTTCGAAGTGTCAAGTGTGCTTGCGCTGATCATCAGTCCTTCGCCGGGACGGAGAGGTCTGCCTCGGATAGGCGAAAGGCACTGGAAAGCTGCCTAGCCGCCGGCGCCACCTGAGGCGTCGTCCATGAATTCGGGATATTGCACCGTCTCCGATATATCGCCTTCGTCGGACGATACGGACCCCCTGAGATAACCGTGACCGCTCAGCCAGTCGCCGACGATACGACGAATCGCTTCGTCGCGGTCAACCTGCGCCGTGCCGATGAACGCTGCGAGCGCCGTTTCAATGTCGTCCGGGAATGTCTTCACTATTCTCTCTCATTCGAATTCAGGGATATCGCCACACTGGAAGAGGATGATCGTCGGGCCCTCCTCGCCGATGCCGGGTTGTCCCTCACGGCTCCATGCGACGACGCCGTCGTGATCATTGATAAGTGTCTGGGCCTGATAGATGGCCGCCGCCTCGCTCTGCATCCGTCGCGGTTCGGAGGCGGAAATGAGTTCGCCTTTCTCGTTCCGGTCGAACGCTTCAACCACGATCAGCTTGCGATGTCCGGGCATCGACGTTTTCTCCGGGAGCAGCTCCGACCCAGCGCGGACATGTCGGCGATTGCTGGTCAGGCAACGCGCAACGGGACCCGGAAGTTCCAGCTGGCAGAAGGCGCTCGATCGCTGCCGATGTGGCCGGAATCAGAAAGGGCTCACCGATTTCTCGCTAAGCCCTTGAAAAGGATGGTGGGCGTGACAGGGATTGAACCTGTGACCCCTACGATGTCAACGTAGTGCTCTCCCGCTGAGCTACACGCCCATCCGATGGCGGCGCATAGATCAAAAAACCTTTACGCCGTCAATAGGCTAATTTCGGTTTTGTGAAAGCGCCGCTTGCAGCCCTTATGCGGCAAGGAGCTTGTTGACCTCGTCGACCAGTTCGCGAAGGTGGAAAGGCTTGGACAGGACCTTGGCATCCTTCGGCGCTTTCGAATCGGGATTGAGCGCGACGGCGGCAAAACCGGTGATGAACATGACCTTCAGATCGGGGTCGAGCTCGGTGGCGCGGCGCGCCAGCTCGATGCCGTCCATTTCGGGCATGACGATGTCCGTCAGCAACAGCGAGAACGGTTCCTCGCGCAGCCGGTCGTAGGCGCTCGCTCCGTTGTCGAAGGATGAAACCTTGTAGCCAGCTTTTTCGAGGGCCTTTACCAGGAAGCGACGCATGTCGTTGTCATCTTCGGCAAGTAGAATTTTCTGAGTCATAACCGGACCGTCAATCAAAGTTTTCTCTCGCGGCTCTTTAGCCGTTCACGTTAGGCGTTGCCCGTAAACAAGCGATGAATGTTGGTGTCAACGGCCCGCATTTCAGTAGATGCGCAGTATGGACTTGCGGGCGAGCAACTGGCAACATGGCAACTGCGATAAGTTGTTGACATGGTAAAGACTGAGATGCCTGGGGAAATGCGCACCTTCGAGATATTCGAGATACTGGAGCCCCTTTCGCAGACCATCCCATTCGTCTACAGCTCACCTCATAGCGGTCGTGTTTATCCGCCTGATTTCATTGCTCAATCCAGGCTCGAAGGGGCGGCTATCCGGCGCTCCGAGGACCACTATGTCGATGAGCTTTTTTCGGCGGCGGCCGATCTTGGCGCGCCGCTTCTTTTCGCCAATTTCCCCCGCGCCTATATCGACGTCAATCGCGAGCCCTACGAGCTCGATCCACGCATGTTTGATGGCGCTCTTCCGGCCTATGCCAACATCAATTCGATTCGCGTCGCCGGCGGCTTGGGAACCATCCCGCGCATCGTCGCCGAGAATATGGAAATCTATGCGCGCAGGGTCCCGGTCGAGGACGCGCTGAAGCGGATCGACGAGATTTACAAACCCTATCATGCGGCGCTGCGGGGTCTGATCGCCCGCACTCACGTGAAATTCGGGTTCGGGGTGCTGATCGACTGTCATTCGATGCCAGGCAATATTCGCGTGAGCGGCAGCAATATCCGGCCGGATTTCATCATCGGCGATCGTTACGGAACCAGCGCGTCGACCGACCTTTCGCGCTTTGCCATGCATATTCTCGAGGAGATGGGTTTCACGGCAGTGCGCAACAAGCCCTATGCCGGCGGCTTCATCACCGAGCATTACGGTCGGCCTGCGCGCGGACTGCATGCGCTGCAGATCGAGGTCAACCGTTCGCTCTACATCGATGAAGCGACGCTGCAGAAGCGCCCCGATTTCGACGTCGTTGCCGGGGCCATTACCGCCTTCATGCGGCAGATGGCAGATTATGTCGAGAAATTCGCCGGCGATACGGCGCTTGCGGCCGAATAGGCCAGCGTAATGCCTCCGAGAGGTCACTCCAAAAAAGAACCGCGCTTTTGGCGCGGTTAAGTCTAGGGAGGAAACACCCAAGGAGGGTATTTACAGTCAAAGACTGTATGCCGAATCTAATATTGCGCTGCACAAATGTCAAGCATATTATTGTGCTGCACAATTATTGTGCATTTGGCGCATTTTTGCCTCATCCATTTGCATTCGTTGGGTTTTGAGCTAAGACATCGCCGTCCAGCCATTGATCGGATTGACCATGCTTCCTGACCGTTCCTTCTTCTTCCGCCTTGCCGAAGCGGCCAAGGCAGAGACCCTTCCCCGCTTTCGTTCTGGTCTGGATGTGGTCAACAAGGAAGCCGGCGGGTTCGATCCGGTGACCGAGGGTGATCGCGCCGCCGAGGCAGCGATCCGAGCCCTGATCGAAGAACAGTTTCCCGACCACGGCATTCTCGGCGAGGAATTCGGCAATGTCGGTCTCGATCGCGAGCATGTCTGGGTCATCGATCCGATCGACGGTACGCGCGCCTTCATTTCAGGCGTACCCGTCTGGGGGACCCTCATCGGTCTGCAGACAAAAGGCCGCGCTGTGATGGGGCTGATCGACCAGCCGTTCACCGGCGAGCGCTATTTCGCGGACGGCAAGACATCGACCTACACAGGGCCAGGCGGAGAAAAACGGCTGAAGGTCCGGGATTGCGGCACGCTTGCCAATGCCATTCTCTTCACCACTTCGCCACACCTGTTTGTCGGCGACGAGATGACGAAATACCGCGAAATCGAAAATCAGGTGCGGCTTTTCCGCTATGGCACGGATTGCTATGCCTATGCGCTGCTTGCCGCGGGCCATGTCGACCTCGTGGTCGAGAATGTGCTGAAGCCTTATGACGTCGGCGGCATCATTCCCGTCATAGAACAGGCAGGCGGCATCATCACCACCTGGGACGGCGGCCGGCCCGAACAGGGTGGTTCGATTATCGCTGCCGGCAGCCGCGCGGTGCATGAGCAGGCACTGGCGATCCTGTCGCGCTAGGCGCTGGGCCTGGCCACCTCATATTCCGACGCTGACCACTTCGTTGCTCGCTTCCGCGTCGCTGCCGGGAATGAAGGAGTGGATGGCGGCAAGGGCTGCGGCGCGATAGACGTCCTTTTCCTGAAACAGCTCGTGCTTGGCACCTGGAATGGGGACAAGCTGGGCGGCGCGGAAATAACGCGACAACCGTTCCTGGTTGGCATAGGGCACGACCCCGTCGCGGGTCGGCGCGATGAGGATCGTCGGAATGGCGATCGAGAACAGGTGCTCCGGCTCGGAAACGCGCCTGATCGTCTTGAAGGCTTCCGAGAGCCAGCGCGCGGTGGGCGGCCCGAGGAAAAGCTGCGGAAAAGCGGTGGCGACGTCAGTGTTGCGCTGATAGCGGGCTTCATCCGATGTCAGCGGGTTCTGCTCGAACGGCAGCGCCTTGAATTTCCTGGTGAGTTGCATGGAGCCGAGGCCGACAGCGCAGGCGGTGCCCGCCAGCAGGCGGATCATGCGCGGCGAGGCACCATGGCCGGTGAGGCCGACGAATGGCGCCGACAACACCATGCGCTCGATGCGGCTCGAAAGTCGCGGCGCTGCCGAAAGCGCAATGAGACCGCCGGTCGAATGCCCCAAGAGGTAGAAGGGCAGGCGGGTGTCGGGGAGAACGATCTGGTCGAGAAAGCTGGTCAGATCCCGCTCGTAGTCGGAAAAGCGGCGGACGTGGCCGCGGCTTGCATCCTTGTGCATGCGCGCCGATCCTCCCTGTCCGCGCAGGTCGAAGGTCGCGACCCACAGCCCCTTTGCGGTGAGATCGCGGACTGTCTCGAAATACTTCTCGATGAACTCGTTTCGCCCCTGGAGGATAACCACGGTACCCTTGGCGACCGGCTGTTTGCAGCGGAAGACGACGTAGCGCAACTTGTGCCCATCATGGGTCTCGAAATAGCCTTCGGTCCGGTTATCGGGAACCGGATTATCAGGCGTCGAGAAGAGGATCTGCTCCATGGCGGCTTCTGCCTCGCTGCTGCAATGCTTCTCCAGATCGGGATAGCGCATGAGGGATAGAAATCAAAAGAAAAAAGGGCCGGCGGTGCGGGGATTTTGAGGAGCCCGCAGGGCCGGCCGAGCAATGACTGAAGAAGAAGGGACGATACACTTCAGTCACGGACAGTCATCCATCCGGTGTCCTTATCGATACGGTCTGAAGCCTGAACGCATGCCGAACTGGGCATTCATCCGCCGTTCAGCTGGTTTTCAACACGAAATTAGCAGGGTCTTGAACTCGCTCTCGGCCATTCCCATCTTCATTTCACGGACGCCGAAAGGGTCCGTTGAACCGCCTAGAAGCCGCCAAAACGGGGCTTCGGGGCAACTTAACCGCAATCGTCGCTCACAGGAGGACACCATGCGCCACGTTGACTTTTCCCCCCTTTATCGTTCCACCGTCGGTTTCGACCGTCTCTTCACCATGCTCGACAGCTTGGCCCAGCCGGACCAGGCACAGACTTACCCGCCCTACAATATCGAGCGGACCGGCGAGACCACCTATCGCATCACCATGGCGGTCGCTGGCTTTGACGAGACGGAACTCAGCCTCGAAGCTCATGCCCATGTCCTGACCGTCAAGGGTGAGAAGAGCGAAGAGCCCGCCGAGACCGGCGAATACCTCTATCGCGGCATCGCAAAGCGCGCATTCGAGCGCCGCTTCCAGCTTGCCGATCACGTCGAGGTTCAGGCTGCATCGCTGAAGAATGGCCTGCTGCACATCGACCTGCTGCGCAACATTCCGGAAGCCATGAAGCCCCGCAAGATTGCCATCGCCGCCGAGCCCGTTGAGGCACCGAAGGCAATCGAAGCCCACGTCAACTAATCCCTCCCAGGACTGAAGACTGAAAGAGCGGCGCTCGCAAGGCGCCGCTTTTTTTATGTTCGAAGCTGGGTTGGTTCAGGTGGGGCTGATGGCCTCGGCTTCTTCCTGCAGACGTTCGGCTTCTGCGACGCTGCGGGCTGACGCGCGGTGGGCAGCGTCCGCATATTTCTGCGCGATGACGGCGCAGGCCATGAGTTGAATCTGGTGGAACAGCATAAGCGGCAACACGATCGCGCCAATGCCCTGCCCGGCGAATATGACGCTTGCCATCGGTACGCCGCTGGCGAGGCTCTTCTTCGAGCCGCAGAAGGTGATGGTGATCTCGTCCGCCCGGGAAAAGCCGAGCCAGCGGCTGCCGAACATGGTGATGCAGAGGACCAGCGCCAGCAGAAGCATGTCGGCGACGATGACGGCGGCGATGTCGGCGATCGAGAATGTGTGCCACAAGCCTTCGACGACCGAGGCGCTAAATGCGGAATAGACGACCATCAGGATCGAGCCGCGATCGACCGGCATCAGGATCTTCTTCTTCGAGCGGATCCAGTTTCCTATCCACGGCTGCAGCAATTGGCCGGCAATAAAGGGGGCAAGGAGCTGCAGCATGATCTGCTCCAGCACAGTCCACGAGAATCCGCCACCATGGCCGCCGACGGAAAAGAGCAGGCCGACCAGAAGCGGGGTCAGGAACATGCCGAAGATATTCGATGCCGACGCCGAGCAGATCGCCGCTGGTACGTTGCCGCCGGCAATCGACGTGAACGCGATCGACGACTGCACGGTCGAGGGCAGGACGCAGAGGAAGAGAATTCCGGTATAGAGCGCCTGTGGCAGCACGGTCGGCACCAGGGCGCCCATGGCGAGACCGAGCAGAGGAAAGAGACCGAAGGTCGTCAGAAGGATGGCGAGGTGAAGCCGCCAATGCAGCGCACCTGATATCACCACCTCGCGCGACAGGCGGGCACCGTGCAGGAAAAACAGCAGGCCGATGGCAATGTCGGTCGCTATTCCAAAGTAGCCGGCGGCAGCACCATGCACGGGTAACAAGGATGCCGTCAGAACGGTCAACACGAGCAGAATGGTAAAGGTGTCAGGTAGAAAGCGGCGCATGTTGCCAATCCCGTCGAAAAATTCTCCTTGCTGATTGCCTCATCGCGATCCACGATGCAAGGAATAACAGTTATCATGAAATGGGATTGCCATGCTCGACCTGACCCAGTTGCAGAGTTTCGTCGCTGTCGAACAAATGGGGAGCTTCACGCTGGCGGCCGAGCGGCTGGGCCTGGGGCAATCGACTGTCAGCCAGCATATTCAACGATTGGAAGCCGCGCTGGGGCGGAAGCTTTTGGCGCGGGATACGCACCGCGTGGTTCTGACCGGCGACGGTGAGGCGCTGCTCGGCCATGCCCGAACAATGCTGTCGATCCAGGGGCAGGTGCAGTCGCTCTTTGCCGACAATAGCCTTCGCGGCAGCCTCAGGCTCGGCGTCTCCGAAGACTTCGTCACCAGCCAGCTGCCGGCCGTGCTCGAGGAGTTCGTACGCTCGCATCCCTCCGTCGATCTCGAACTGACGGTGGCGCTCAGCGGCGGGCTTTACGAGATGCAGGACAATGGCGAGCTCGACCTTGTTCTCGCCAAGCGACGGCTCGGCGATGTCAGAGGGCGGTTGGTCTATCGCGAACCCTTGATCTGGCTGGCGCGTGATCCTGAGCGAATCCGGGCTTCAACGGCACCTTTGCCGCTGATCGCGTTTCCTGCGCCGAGCGTTACCCGCGCCGTGGCGCTGGAGGCGCTGCGCCGCCAGCAGGTGCCGTGGCGGATCGTCTGCACCTGTGGCAGCTTGAGCGGTCTAACAGCGGCCGCACGCGCCGGAATGGGCGTGCTGGTTCAGCCGCGCAGCATGGCGCCGTCAGGACTTACCGAGATCGCTCCGGGCTGGCTGCCGCTGCTTGAGGACGTTGAGTTCGTGCTCGTGCCGCGGAAAGGGGCTGATCAGCTGTTGGTCAGCGCATTGTCAGAGGATATTTTGGCGAAGGTCAGGAGTTTACGGGCTGGTTGAAGGAGGCCGGTCGAGAAGAAAGGAGCAATTTATGAACCGTATTTTCGATGAACATCGCGGGCTTGATGATGCCGAGGAAGCCGAAGTCCAAAAGCAGATTGCTTCCGATCCCGATGACGGTGAGGCTACAGACTTAGATCTTGCGCAAGCCAGGCCATTTGCCGAGGCTTTGCCGGAATTGATGGAGAGCATCCAAAGGGCGCGGAGCCACCCCGTTGTCAATGGCGATTGAAAAATCGGGCTGGACGTTAAGCCCTCATCCTGAGGTGCAATTCGCAGAGTTGCCTCGAAGGGCGAGGGCGCTTGCACCGAAATTAGCGGCTTTGTGACAACCACGAACCCCGGGGCCGGGCCTCGTGGTTCGAGGCCCGCTACCTCCGCCTTCGCTTCGGCAGCATCTCACCTCACCATGAGGACCGGGGCTTATCGCCTAAGCCAGACACCCCAGAAACTCCTCCACATCCGCCGCCGTCGTCGCGAAGCTGGTGACCAGCCGGATGAGGCCTTCGTTTTCGCCAACGAGGCTCTGGTTGGATTCCGGAATTGGCCAGTCGTAGAATTTTGCGCCGTTGTCCCGCGCTTTCTCGATGGCCGGTTTTCCGACGACGGCGAAGACTTCGTTGGATGCGGTCGGCCAGGCGAGCTTGGCAGTGGGTGCGCTTTCGATGCCGGCGCGCAGGCGGTCGGCCATATGGTTGGAGTGGCGGGCGAGGTCAAGCCAGAGGTCATTCTCGAAATAACCGTCGAACTGGGCTGCGATAAAGCGCGATTTCGAAAACAGCTGGGCGGCGCGCTTGCGCATGAAGTGCATTTCCTTCGCCTTCTCAGGATCGAAGAAGACGATGGCCTCGGCGCACCAACAACCGTTTTTGGTACCGCCGAAAGAGAGGATATCGACGCCGCGCTTCCAGGTCATTTCGGCAGGGGTCGCATCGAGCGCCACGAGCGCATTGGCGAAGCGGGCGCCGTCCATGTGGAGCGGAAGCGAGCCTTGCTTGCAGATGGCGGCAATCGCGTCGATCTCGGAGAGTGAGTACACCGTGCCGATTTCGGTTGCCTGGGTGATGGTAACCGCGGTGGCGCGGCCGTGGTGCACGGCGTCCTCGGGAAAGCGGGCGACTTTGGCGGCGAGGGCCTTCGGATCGATCTTGCCGCCGGCACCGTCGACAGGCGCCAACCGGGCGGAGTCGCTGAAGAATTCAGGCGCGCCGCATTCGTCCTCGATCACATGCGCTTCCGAATGGCAGAAGGTGATGCCGCCGGGGCGCTGGACGCTGGCGAGGGCGAGCGAATTGGCCGCCGTGCCGGTGGCGACGAAGAAGACCGATACCTCGCGCTCGAAGATTTCGGAAAATCGCGCTTCAACCTTCAGGTCGAGATCGCTCGTGCCATAAGCTGCGGCAAAGCCGCCGGACTCTTTCATCAGACGTTCGGCGATCTTGGGGTGGGCACCGGCCCAGTTGTCGGAAGCAAAGAACATGAAATGTACCGCGCATTGAAAGAGGTGATTTCGGGGTCGGCGAGACAGTACGGAAAAGGCCGACGCGATCAACCTCGATGCGGGCCGACCGCACCTTCAATCTCGCATTACGCAAGCTAGCAACAAAATTATAGCCCTAAAGGAAATTTTCTTTCGCGAAGATAGGGCCAGCGGCAATCTTCCGTCGAAATTTTCATTTGACGCTCTTGCCTAAGCACGCACTTTCTGGCATAGAACTGATGAATTAGGACAGGGTTGCTGTCCTATTTTGGTCTTTGAGGCCGAAGAGGCGCCAAAAATCCTAGCGATGCCGGGATTTCACGTTATAGTTTTCCAGAGCGCGCCCGAGGGCTGCGCGGCGGAGACGACAGCAGGCGCGGAACGCTGACTGACTTGCTTCGCTCAAGCAATGGTCTGCGGCCGGATCTTTAAAATGCAACAGCGTTGTCGCGCGTCGAACCTAATATGGGGTAGACGCGGGACGAGAGGTCGCCCGCGACGCGGGTTTCACTGGAGGGAAGACGATGACGAACAAGACGCCATCCACGATATTGGGTCAGGCCAGCGCGGCGAATGCCGAAGCTATGGCCAACACACCCAAATTCGCGTCAGGTCTTCCGCGCAAACAGGGCCTCTACGACCCGCGCAACGAGCATGATGCCTGCGGCGTCGGCTTTGTCGCGCATATGAAGGGCCAGAAGTCCCATCAGATCGTGCGCGACGGGCTGTTCATCCTTGAGAACCTGACGCATCGCGGCGCCGTCGGCGCCGATCCGCTCATGGGCGATGGCGCCGGTATCCTCGTGCAGATTCCCGACCGGTTTTTCCGCGAGGAAATGGCGAAGCAGGACGTCGTGCTGCCAGCTGTTGGAGAGTATGGCGTCGGCCACTTCTTCCTGCCTCAGGACCCGGCCCTGATCGAACATTTCAAGAAGACCGTTGAGGACGTGATCGCCGAGGAAGGACAGGTTTTCCTGGGTTTCCGCGACGTGCCGGTCGACAATTCCTCGCTGTCGAAGGCTCCCGATATCGCTGCGACCGAGCCTCATCACGTGCAGGTGTTCATCGGCATCGGCCGTGACGCCGACAGCCATGACGAGTTCGAGCGCCGGCTTTTCACGCTGCGCAAGGTGATCTCCAACCGCATCTACGCGGAGTATGAAGGCGAGGAGAGCGGCTTCTATCCGGTCTCGCTTTCCAGCAAGACCATCGTCTACAAGGGCATGTTCCTGGCGTATCAGGTCGGTGCCTACTACAAGGACCTGTCGGACCCACGCTTCGAGTCCGCCGTCTGCCTCGTGCACCAGCGGTTCTCGACCAACACCTTCCCGTCGTGGAAGCTGGCGCATCCTTACCGGATGGTCGCCCACAACGGCGAAATCAACACGCTGCGCGGCAACGTCAACTGGATGGCTGCCCGTCAGGCTTCGGTCTCATCGCCCCTGTTCGGCGACGACATCTCCAAGCTGTGGCCGATCTCCTATGAAGGCCAGTCGGATACGGCCTGCTTCGACAACGCGCTCGAATTCCTCGTGCGCGGCGGCTATTCCATGGCGCATGCCGTCATGATGCTGATCCCTGAGGCCTGGGCCGGCAACCAGTCGATGGCGCCTGACCGCAAGGCGTTCTACGAATATCACGCTGCGCTGATGGAGCCGTGGGACGGTCCAGCAGCTGTGGCCTTCACCGATGGCAAGCAGATCGGCGCGACGTTGGACCGCAACGGCCTGCGTCCGGCCCGCTATCTCGTCACCAACGACGACCGCGTCATCATGGCGTCGGAAGCCGGCGTGCTGCCCGTGCCTGAAGAGAGCATCATCCAGAAGTGGCGCCTGCAGCCGGGCAAGATGCTTCTGATCGACATGGAAAAGGGCCGCATCGTTTCCGACGACGAGGTGAAGTCGGAGCTTGCCACCAAGCATCCCTACCGCAAGTGGCTCGACCGCACGCAGCTCATTCTAGAAGAGCTGAAGCCCGTAGAGCCGCGGGCGTTGCGTCGTGACGTGTCGCTGCTCGATCGGCAGCAGGCGTTCGGCTATACGCTAGAGGACACCAAGATACTGATGTCGCCGATGGCGACGACGGGCCAGGAAGCGATCGGCTCGATGGGGACGGATACGCCGATCTCGGCGATGTCCAGCAAGTCGAAGCTGCTCTACACCTATTTCAAGCAGAACTTTGCGCAGGTGACGAACCCGCCGATCGATCCGATCCGCGAGGAGCTTGTCATGAGCCTTGTCTCGTTCATCGGCCCGCGGCCGAACCTGCTCGACCATGAGGGCGCTGCCAAGGCCAAGCGCCTCGAAGTCCGTCAGCCGATCCTTACCAATGGCGATCTCGAAAAGATCCGCTCGATCGGCCACACGGAAGATCGTTTCGACACCAAGACGCTCGACTTCACCTATGACGTGGAGCGTGGGGCCGAAGGCATGCCCGAGATGCTCGATCGTCTGTGCGAGCGCGCGGAGGCAGCGGTCAAGGGCGGCTACAACATCATCGTGCTCTCGGATCGCCAGATGGGGCCGGACCGCATTGCGATCCCGGCGCTGCTGGCGACGGCTGCCGTGCACCATCATTTGATCCGCAAGGGGCTTAGGACCTCGGTCGGCCTTGTCGTCGAGACCGGCGAGCCGCGCGAAGTTCATCATTTCTGCCTGTTGGCCGGCTATGGTGCCGAGGCGATCAACCCCTATCTCGCCTTCGATACGCTGCTCGACATGCATGCGAAGGGCGAATTTCCGAAGGAAGTCGACGCCTACGAAATCGTTTCGCGCTATATCAAGGCTGTCGGCAAGGGCATCCTCAAGGTGATGTCGAAGATGGGGATCTCGACCTACCAGTCCTATTGCGGCGGGCAGATCTTCGATGCCATCGGGCTGCAGTCCGAGCTGGTCGACAAGTATTTCTTCGGCACGGCGACGATGATCGAAGGCGTCGGCCTTGACGCGATCGCCAGGGAAACCGTCGCGCGTCACAGCTCGGCATTCGGCAAGGATCCTATCCTTGCGACCACGCTCGATATCGGCGGCGAATATGCCTACCGTATGCGCGGCGAGGCCCATGCGTGGACGCCGGATGCCATCGCTTCCCTGCAGCATGCCGTGCGCGGCAATGCCGAGGATCGCTACCGCGAGTTCGCGGAAATGGTGAACCAGTCGGACCTCAGGATGAACACCATCCGCGGCCTGTTCACGATCAAGGGTGCCGAAGCGGTTGGCCGCAAGCCGATCTCGATCGACGAAGTCGAACCGGCCGTCGACATCGTCAAGCGTTTCTCGACGGGCGCCATGTCGTTCGGCTCGATCTCGAGAGAGGCGCATACGACGCTCGCCATCGCCATGAACCGCATCGGCGGAAAGTCGAACACCGGCGAGGGCGGCGAGGAATCCGACCGTTACTTTCCGCTGCGCGATGGCTCGGCCAACCCGGAACGCTCGGCGATCAAGCAGATCGCCTCCGGTCGCTTCGGCGTCACTGCCGAATATCTCGTCAATGCCGATATGCTGCAGATCAAGGTGGCGCAGGGTGCCAAGCCCGGCGAGGGTGGCCAGTTGCCTGGCCACAAGGTCGATGCGACTGTCGCCAAGACCCGGCATTCGACCCCTGGCGTCGGCCTGATTTCACCGCCGCCACACCATGACATCTACTCGATCGAAGATCTGGCGCAGCTGATCTACGACCTGAAGAACGTCAATCCGGAAGCCGATGTATCGGTCAAGCTGGTCTCGGAAGTCGGCGTCGGCACGGTTGCCGCCGGCGTTGCGAAGGCGCGCGCCGACCACATCACAATCTCCGGCTTCGACGGCGGCACCGGTGCATCGCCGCTGACCTCGCTGAAGCATGCCGGCAGCCCCTGGGAAATCGGTCTCGCCGAGACCCAGCAGACGCTGGTCCTCAACGGCTTGCGCTCGCGGGTAGCACTCCAGGTCGACGGCGGCCTGAAGACCGGGCGCGACGTTATCATCGGCGCGATGCTTGGTGCGGACGAGTTCGGTTTCGCGACGGCTCCGCTGATCGCGGCTGGCTGCATCATGATGCGCAAGTGCCATCTCAACACCTGTCCGGTGGGCGTCGCGACGCAGGACCCGGTCCTTCGCAAGCGCTTCAAGGGTGCTCCGGAGCATGTCATCAACTACTTCTTCTTCGTTGCTGAAGAGGTTCGCGAGATCCTCGCCTCCCTCGGGGTGGCGAAGCTCGATGACATCATCGGTGCGTCCGAATTGCTTGAGAAGAACGAGATGCTTTCGCACTGGAAGGCGAACGGGCTTGATTTCTCGCGCATCTTCCACAAGGTCGAGGCGCCGAAGGAGGCTACCTACTGGACTTCGCGGCAGAAGCATCCGATCGACGACATCCTCGACCGCAAGCTGATCGAGCAGGCAATGCCGGCTTTGACATCCAAGATGCCGGTTGCCTTCGAGGTCGGCATCAAAAACGTCGACCGTTCGGCCGGCGCGATGCTGTCGGGCGAAGTTGCCAAGCGCTATCGTCACAAGGGCTTGAAGGACGATACGATCAGCGTGACGCTACGGGGCACGGCCGGGCAGTCGTTCGGCGCGTTCCTAGCCCGGGGCATCACCTTCAAGCTGATCGGCGACGGCAACGACTATGTCGGCAAGGGCCTTTCCGGCGGCCGGATCATCGTTCGTCCGCCTGAGAACTCGCGCATTCTTGCCGAGGAGTCGATCATCGTCGGCAACACCGTGCTCTATGGCGCTACCGAGGGCGAATGCTATTTCCGTGGGATCGCGGGAGAGCGCTTCGCTGTTCGCAACTCCGGTGCCATCGCGGTCGTCGAAGGCGTGGGCGATCATGGTTGCGAATACATGACCGGTGGCGTCGTCGTCGTGCTCGGCGAGACGGGACGGAACTTCGCGGCGGGGATGTCCGGTGGCGTGGCCTACGTTCTTGACGAGACCGGCGATTTTGCCAAGCGCTGCAACATGGCAATGGTCGAGCTGGAACCGGTTCCGGAAGAAGACGACATGCTGGAAAAGCTGCATCATCACGGCGGCGACCTCATGCACAAGGGACGCGTCGACGTCTCCGGCGACATGACGCGCCACGACGAGGAGCGGCTATACCAGCTAATCTCGAACCACTTCCACTACACCGGCTCGACGCGCGCCGAGGCTATCCTCGCCGCCTGGACCGAGTACCGCCCCAAGTTCCGCAAGGTCATGCCGGTCGAATACCGTCGTGCACTGGAGGAGATGGAGCGCAGCCGAATGGGCGTGGCGGCGGAATGATTTTGCTGGGTGCCATCGCTGTGATATGCTGACGGCATATGGCAGCGATGGAGGTTGGCAATGAACGAGCATGTAAAGGGTTCGCAAGAGAGCGGTGACGTGACCGTCAGCGTTTTCAAGAATGGTCGCAGTCGTGCAGTCCGTATACCAAAGGAGTTTGAGCTCGAAGGCAACAAGGCTGTGCTCGTTCGGCAGCCGGATGGATCAATCCTGATGAGGACCGCGGTCACGGCTGGATTGATTGATTATCTGAAGCGGGCCGAAGCGTGGGATGGAGACGATTTCGTGACCGGTGACGACGATGTCGGCCCGTTGCGGGAGATCGATCTGTGACAAGCTTCATGCTCGACACGAATATTGTTTCGGCGATGGTGCGCGATCCGCATGGCAAAGTGCTCGAGAGATTGATCGAGGTAGGCGAGGAGAACGTCTTTATCAGTATCATTACCCACGGGGAGATCTGGTACGGCGTCAAGAAGAACGGGTCGGAAGCTTTGTCGAAAAAGGTTTCGGCGGTCACGCGGCGGCTCTATGTGGCTCCGCTCCATATGCCGAGCGATCAGCGTTACGGTGAGGTGCGATTGGCGCTGAGACAGGGGAAGAACATTGGTCAGAACGACCTTTGGATTGCGGCGCATGCGCTCGCGCTGGACGCCGTTCTGGTGACGGATAACGAAAGAGAATTCTCCCGCGTGCCGGGATTGAAGGTAGAAAACTGGCTGCTCTGAGAGGCGGTCATGAGGGCAAGGGAAGACAGCAGTATGGGTAAGGTTACAGGTTTTCTGGAAATTGACCGGCAGGTCGGCAAGTATCAGCCGGCGTCTGATCGTATCCGTCATTTCCGCGAATTCACGATCCCGATGTCGGACCCGGAAGTGCAGAAACAGGCCGCGCGCTGCATGGACTGTGGCATCCCCTATTGCCATGGCCCGACCGGTTGCCCGGTGCATAACCAGATCCCGGACTGGAACGACCTCGTCTACAACAACAACTGGGAAGAGGCGATCCGCAACCTGCATTCGACCAACAATTTCCCGGAGTTCACGGGCCGCGTCTGCCCCGCGCCGTGCGAGGAAGCGTGCACGCTGAACCTTGAGGATGCGCCCGTCGCCATCAAGACGGTCGAACAGGCGATTGCCGACAAGGCCTACGAGCTGGGCTTTATCCGGCCCGAGCCGGCGACAATACACACCGGCAAAAAGGTCGCAGTCATCGGTTCTGGTCCGGCTGGCCTTGCCGCCGCCCAGCAGCTTGGCCGTGCTGGCCATGAGGTCCATCTCTATGAGCGCGAATCGAAGGCAGGCGGGTTGCTGCGCTACGGCATTCCGGACTTCAAGATGGAGAAGAACTTCATCGACCGCCGCGTCGAGCAGATGAAGGGCGAAGGTGTCACCTTCCATTGCGGCGTCAATGTCGGCGTGGATATGCCGATCGAGCAACTGCTCGCCGAACACGATGCAGTGCTTTATTGCGGCGGCTCGGAAACGCCGCGCGAGGCGGGAATTCCCGGCATCGACCTCTTTGGTGTCCATGACGCGATGCCATACCTGGTGCAGCAGAACCGCCGGATCGGCCGCGAAAACATCGATAGCGTCGGCTGGCCTTCGGATCCGATCATCGCCGGCGGCAAGCATGTCGTCGTCGTCGGCGGTGGCGATACAGCTTCGGACTGCGTTGGCACAGCCTTCCGCCAGGGTGCGGTCAAGGTTACGCAGCTGGACATTCGTCCTCAGCCGCCGGAAAAGGAAGACAAGCTCGCCGTCTGGCCGTTCTGGGCAACCAAGATGCGTACCTCGTCCTCGCAGGCAGAAGGCGCCGTGCGCGAGTTTCAGGTTGCGACGCTTGAATTCGTCGGTGAAGACGGTGTGTTGACCGGGGTGAAGTGCTGTGAAGTCGACGAGCGCCGGCGCCCTGTCGCCGGCACCGAATTCGTCATCCGTGCCGATCTCGCCTTCATCGCCATCGGCTTCCGCGGTCCGTTTGCAGACAGTGTTCTGAAGGAACTCGAAGGCAAATTGACCGTCAACACCGACAAGCGTGGCTCGACCAACGTCGTCGCCAACGACAAGGACTACAAGACCTCGGTCGACAAGCTCTGGACCGCCGGCGACGTTCGCCGCGGCCAGTCGCTGGTGGTCTGGGCGATCCGCGAAGGCCGCCAGGCGGCCCGTGCCATAGATGAAGCGTTGATGGGTTCGACTGTGCTGCCTGCGTAGTTGTTGAAACGCATTCATCTCCAAAAGGGGTCGCTCAGGCGGCCCTTTTTATTGTCGGTCAGTGTGCCGTCTTGGTGTCCAGGAGCCGGTAATCATCGACGCGTCCGGCGGGAGCGGGGGCCGTTTGGCCTTTTTCGACCAGCAGATCGCGCGGCGATGAGGTCACTGTTGCCGGTGCCGCTTTTGCGCCCAGGAGCTCGGCGCCGCCGTCGAGGTCAGGGTCCGAGAGGCTGATCGGCTGGGTGCGCTGCGGCTGGTTGGTCTCGGATGGCGGAAGGCCTGCAAGGTCGCCCGCCTTGTCGGTGTCTAGGCGCGTGATGTCGGGGCTTGCCTGATCGCCGAGCAGCCTGCGGGCCGGCTTTTCAACATAGAATGCGACCTTGCGACGTCCGGGCGCGGTCAGGTTGACGCCGTCGGCGGTCCGCAAACGCACCTGCTGGCCGTTGACGTCCGAACCGGTGACGATGAACTTGCCGTTTTCGTCGGCGAACCCGTCCCAGATATCAATGAATTCGCCGCCTACGCTTTCGACCTGGCTCTGGTAGATCTGGTTGAGCTTTACGCAATCGGCGGTCATCGAAGGGGAACCGAAGGTGGGAAGACCGACCCAGAGCAGCGGAATATGCCTTGAGGTGACGATCTTGGCGAATGCCAGCACGCGTGCCTCGTAGGCGATGAACCAGACGTCGCTGCCGAATTTTTCGTTGAGCTGGTCGCCGACCATCTGCTGCCGGTCGTTGGCGCCGATCATGATTACGACCACCGCCGGGTTTGCCTCGTCGAGCATTTGCGGCAATTGCTTCTGCCAGTCGTAATAGTCCTGGCGGACAAGACCGGAGGCGACGTTGCCATGCGTCTCGATGACGACGCCGGGGGATGCGGCAAAGGCGTCTGCCAGTCCATCGCCCAAGCCGCTCGCCAGGAAATCGCCGATGACGAGAACCTTCTTTGCGCTATCGAGCTTTTCCGCAGGTGCCGGCTCCTCCGGCCGGGCAACAACTGTCTTCTGCGGCGGAGGCGGTGTGCTGCGCTTGACGCGCGGACGCTGAGTGCGTCGGGGCGGGGGAGCTTCGGGAATGTATTCAGGCTGGGATGCGGGCCTGCCGAACAACATTTCCAGCAGCGAACGTCGCTGCTCCACCCTTTGCTGCGCCTCTGCCGCGGAGACGAGACACGACAGGGTGAAACATACCGCTAGAAAGCTCGCGAGAAAGGCTCTCGCAAACGGTACTTTTTCGCAGGCGCGCGGGCTCTTCATCTGTCATTTCCGATCGGGCGGCGTCGGTTCAGCGGCGGAGCGCATTCAAGAGGACCATGGACGGCTCGCCATCCGCGTCCAGGCCCATGCGCTGCTGAACGGCTGAAATTGCCGCCTTGGAGCCGGAGCCGAAATTGCCGTCGACGACACCGCTGTAATAGCCCATCGCCTTCAGGCGGGTCTGCAGCTCGAACTTCTGCTTGACGTCGAGGGTGCCGTCGGGCCGCGGCCATGTCTGCTGCATGCCGCCATAGCCGGCGATCTCGTCGGCGAGAAGACCGACTGATATGGCGTAGCTGTCGGCTGCGTTATAGCGCTTGATGGTGAAAAAATTTGCCGCCATCAGGAAGCCGGGGCCATCCGGCCCGGCCGGCATTTTCAATTGCGCGCGGTCGGTCGGCAAGCGGAAGGCCTTGCCGTTGGGCCTGGCGAAGCCGAGTGCGGCCCATTGCGCAAGCGTGTGGGTCTTGCCAGCCTGATCGCCGCCGCCCTTCGGCACCACGACCTCATAGCCCCAGGTCTTGCCGGTCTGCCAGCCGTTCTTCATCAGCAAATTGGCCGATGTGGCCAGCGCGTCTGGGATTGAATTCCAGATGTCGCGACGGCCGTTGCCATCCTCGTCGACCGCATAGAGCAGGTAGCTCGTCGGAATGAATTGAGTATGCCCCATGGCGCCGGCCCACGAGCCGGTCATGCCGTCGGCCGAGATGTCGCCGTTCTGCAGGATTTTCAGCGCCGCGATCAATTGGGCACGGGCATATTTGCCGCGCTTGGCGTCAGCATAGCCAAGTGTCGCGAGCGCGCGGGGGACGTAATGGAGCCGGTCGTCCTTGGCAAGGATTTCACCGTAGTTCGATTCCATCGACCAGATCGCGAGCAGGATATTCCGGTCCACTCCGAACTGCCGCTCGACTGCCTTGAGTGTCGCACCGTATTTGACCGCCATCTTGCGACCAACGGCAACAGTGTACGGGTTCACGCGTGAATCCACGTAGTCCCAGATCCGGGTGTTGAACTCGGCCTGGTTGGCCGCCTTTTCCAGCACAACCGGGTCGGGGTCGCTCACTCCAGCAAAGGCCTTGTTGTATGTCGCCTTGCTGATGCCGGCTCTGGCGGCGGTTTCATAGAAGTTGGAAATCCATTTCTGGAACCCAGCGTCGGCGTTGGCGTTATAGGGCACCAACCCCGCAAGGGCACCAAGGGCGAGCGCCAGGGCAAGACTTCGAAAGGAGCGTTTGCTGTTCTGGGTCATCGGCGGTCGTGTCCGTCACTCGAATCATTCGGCCTTGGAACGGCGACGTTCCATCTGGGCCTTATTCTATTCGCATGATGTCAACAAAATCTTTACCATGGAACAGAGTAACGGTCACCCTTTGCAAAACGGTAGGAATTTTATACTACCGGGTGTCTGATGAGCCTTGAATTATCCCGATGCGTTCGGCCCAGGAGGTATGTGTGGGACAGCATAAAAAAGTGCGTAAAGCCGTATTTCCGGTGGCCGGCCTTGGAACGCGCTTCCTGCCGGCAACGAAGGCAGTGCCCAAGGAAATGCTGACGGTCGTCGACAAGCCCGTCATTCAATATGTCGTCGACGAAGCGATGGAAGCAGGCATCGAGCATTTCGTCTTCGTGACGGGACGCAGCAAGCACGTGATCGAAGACTATTTCGATATCCAGTTCGAGCTCGAACAGACGTTGCGCCAGCGCAACAGGAAGGCCGAGCTGACACTCCTGAGCGGCCTGCTTCCAAAGGCCGGCACCGCCAGCTTCACGCGCCAGCAGGAGCCGCTCGGCCTCGGTCACGCGGTGTGGTGCGCTCGCGAAATCGTTGGAGACGAGCCTTTTGCACTACTCCTGCCAGACATGGTCATGCGCGCCGAGACCGGCTGCATGAAGGGCATGATCGATCTTTACGAGCAGAGCGGCGGCAACGTCATCGGCGTGGAGGAATGCGCCCCTGACCAGACCCACAAATACGGCATTGTCGGCGTCGGCGAGACCATCGGTTCCGGCTTCCGGATTACCGAAATGGTGGAAAAGCCCGCCAAGGGCACCGCGCCGTCCAACTATTTCATCAACGGACGTTACATCCTGCAGCCGGAGATATTCTCGATTCTGGAACACCAGGAGCGAGGTGCCGGCAACGAAATCCAGCTCACCGACGGCATGCTGAAGCTCGCCCAGAAGCAGGATTTCGCCGGCTTCCACTTCAAGGGCGAGACCTATGACTGCGGCGCCAAGGATGGCTTCATCCTTGCCAACGTCGCTTTCGCACTTGCCCGCGACGACATTCGACCGACGGTCGAAGAAGGTTTCCGGGCGCTGCTCAAGGCTCTGAAATAGGCATTACAGGCGTCGCGCATTCGACAAGAATCGCGCGGCGCATCAGGCCTGCTGCAAGCGCAATCACCGTTTGACGGTAAGACCGAGGCCCGCACGCAACTGCCTTGTATCGTCACCGGACTTTCTCGAGGTCAGCTCATAGCCGACATTGCCGGTCAGATCGAGATAGCGGTTGACGCTCCAGGTCAGGCCCGCAGCAGCGTCATAGACCGTCTCGTCATCGAAGGTGCTGTTGGACGGATAGTCACGCCAGATCGTGCCGCCGGTCAGCTTGGCGACAAGATCGTCGGTCATCTCGTGTGTTATCGTTTCCGTCAGCTGGTAGGCCACGTAGCCGCTGTCGCCCGCTGTCGTTGACGGCTGGACGCTTGTCGAGAGGCCGATATTGACGTTAGTGCCGCGCTGCGGTGACCAGGCTATGTTGCCGTCGATGGTGGGAGAGCCGATCGAGGCAAGACGCGAGTCGTCGAAATTGGTCTGCTGATAGCCTATCCCAAGCTCACCCTTCAGCTTCTCGCCGAGATCGAGCTCGATGCCGGCCTTGCCGCCATAGCTTTGGCCGGACCGCTGGTATCCGGAGGAATCGAATTTGTCGTCGTAGATCGTGCGTCCGAGGTCAGCCTCAACGAACGGAATGAGCGCGGGCGACAGCTCGTAGCCGATACGGCCTCTGAGGACGCCTGCCGTCTGGTTGCGGTCGCTGAGGGTCACCGTGGAGCCGTCGGACAGCTCTGCGTCGGAATAGATGGTGCGCGTCAATGCCAGCGCCGTCGTGCCGCGCAGGATGCCGAAGTCGCGTTCAACCGACAGGCCGCCGTCGAACTGGTTGACGCCCGATTGCTTTGCAGCGCCCGAGATCGCGTTCGGATCGTCGGTATCCTCCCGGAAGAACTGGTAGCCGGCGGTCACATGCGCAGTCGTTTCGGACGGAAGATCGAGACGAAGATCGGCATTGATGTCGACATTCGGCTGCTCCTCGCCGGTGCCGCTCAAATTCCTTTGCCATAGACCGTCGCCGGTGATCGTCAGTTGATGCCGCGACCAATCGGAGGTCAGCGTGCTGCGCAGGTCGGTCTGCAGGTATGTGCGCTTGTCGTCGGTGCTGCCGGTGCGCTCGTCCTCGACATTGATCGACTGGTTGACGGATGGACGGAGCGTGAAGCTGCCGAGCTGGATGCCTTGTGGATCATCCCGGTCGGCTCGCTGCTTGACGTTGACGTTGTCGACACTGCTGTCCCGCGTATTGATGCGCCGCATGTCGTCGTCGAGGATCGAGCCGGTCGTCAACGTGTCGGTGCCATCAAGGCGAAGGCGCGGGTTGAGCGGGGCATCCGCGGTGTCGCTGGCAGTGCTCGCCGCAGTCTTGGTCGTCTTTGACTTGGCGGACGAACCCGGTGCTATTTCGCCATCTGTCGAAGACGCTCCGTAGGGATCCGGGTTGGCGGATTGAGCGGTCGTCGTCGTTGCCTGGGTCGAGGTCAGGGACTGGCCAAAGCTCTGTCGAGGCATGGCGAGGACGCTACAGCCGAGCAGGGCCGATGCGGCGCAAGCCGTCAGCCGCAGGGAGCGTCCGCCCGCCTTGTCGTTCCAGATGCTCATGCGTTCCTAATCCGGCATGCGTCGAAGTGGTTACCCAACCGTAAAGTGATGTGGTTAACGCTTCGTTGAGATTATGCCGCGGTGCGGGACGAATGGCTGATGTGGAATCACTGTGATAGGAACGGGAAATATACTGTCGATGTCGCAGCGAAGATGCCCATCCGGCGGAAAACTGTGCAGAAATCTTGATTTGGCGGCCCCAAACGCCATCTGGAGGCAGGCCGGGCATTCCTGCGTGGACAGATTTCGAGAAAAGCGGTAACGCTCACCCATGAATAAAAGAGCAGTCAAACTCGTGAAAGACGGTGCGGTCGAGTCGGCGATACGGACCATCGAGACCGAGCGAAGGGGTCTTGAGGCGCTCGAGCATGCGCTGGGCAACGGCCTTGCAGAGCCATTTGCCAAGGCCGTGGAACTGATAGCGGGCATTCCGGGCCGCGTTATCGTCACTGGTGTCGGCAAGAGCGGACATATCGGGGCAAAGATGGCCGCCACGTTCGCTTCGACCGGCACGCCCGCTTCCTTCGTCCATGCTGCCGAAGCAAATCATGGTGATCTCGGCATGATAGCCCCGAGCGATGCCGTGCTCGCTCTTTCAAAGGGCGGAGAAAGTGCTGAACTTCGCAGTATCATCACCTACACGCGCCGCTTTTCGATTCCGCTGATTGCCGTGACCTCTGGCGAGAAGTCCTCGCTTGCACGCGAGGCTGACCTCGTGCTGCTGCTACCGAGCGAACAGGAGGCCTGCCCGCATGGCCTGGCGCCAACCACCTCGACCTTGATGCAGCTTGCGATCGGCGACGCTCTTGCCATCGCCTTGCTCGAGGCGCGTGGCTTTACGGCGCTCGATTTCCACGTATTCCATCCGGGCGGGAAGCTTGGTGCCAGCCTTTCGCATGTGGCCGACATCATGCACAAGGGCGACCGGGTGCCTCTTGTGCCTCTCGGTACGCCATTGCCCGAGGCGATTACCACGCTGTCGCGCAAGCGTTTCGGATGCGTCGGGGTGCTTGACGATGACGGCCGCCTGTGCGGCATAGTCACCGAAGGCGACATGGCTCGCAATCTCACGAGAAACCTTTCGGAACTCAACGTCGACGACATCATGACGCGCGAGCCGAAAACCGTGAAGCCGACAGCGCTCGCAACAAGCGCGCTATCGCTGCTCAACAACAACAACATCTCCGCGCTGATCGTGGTCGACGAAGATCGGCGACCGATAGGGCTTGTACATTTCCACGATCTCCTGCGGATCGGCGTTGCCTAACCGCGGGTGGATCGGCTCGCCGACCACGGGATCGGCTCGCCGACCACGGGATGATCAGACTGGTTCGACCGTGAGGTCGCGGCCATTGCTGGCGACGATCCTGACTTGTGTGCCGGCAGGCAAATCCGGCCCCATGACAGACCAGAAGGTGTCATCGAGACGGATGCGGCCCCGGCCTTCGGTGATCGGCTCCTGCAATGTCGCCGTTCGCCCGACGAGGCCGGCACTGCGCTGGTTGAGGAACGGTTCATCCGAAGCGTAGCGATTATTATAGACGTAGCGGCGGCCGAGAATGGCTGCGATGACCGCGAGCGCTGCGAAGATCAGCGCCTGCAGCTGCCACACCCAGAATGCGCTTTCCCAGAGCAGCAGCGACAGGGCGCCGACAATGATGGCAGCAAGCCCGACCCATACCAGGAAGACGCCGGGGACGAGCAACTCGGCTGCGAGCAGCACGAGGCCGATCACCCACCAGCTCCAAGGCCCCAGCTTGATGAACAGGCTTAGCAGCATGGCTCAGCTCCCTCGCGTTGTCGATTGGGGAGGGATGGAGGGCGTGGTGCGGACCGGTCCGGTCTGCGGTCGCGGGCGAGGCGGCTGCGGATTGCCGTCGCTGTCGTTGCCGAAGACTTCGCGCGCGATAGCGCCGATGCCGGCGAGCGATCCGATGATCGAGGAGGCCTCCATCGGCATGAGCACGATCTTGGAATTGGGCGCCGAGCCGATCGCGGTCAGCGCCTCGGTATATTTTTGGGCGACGAAATAGTTGATTGCCTGCACGTCGCCGGCAGCGATCGCGGCGGACACCATCGTGGTCGCCTTGGCTTCTGCCTCAGCCGCACGTTCGCGGGCCTCGGCATTGCGGTACGCCGCTTCGCGCTGGCCTTCCGCCTGCAGGATAGCCGCCTGCTTGGCGCCTTCTGCCCTCAGAATCTGTGAATTTCGCGAGCCTTCCGCTTCCAAAACCTGGGCGCGCTTCTCGCGTTCAGCCTTCATCTGCCGGCCCATCGCGTCGATCAGATCGCGGGGCGGCTGGATATCCTTGAGTTCCACGCGGGTAACCTTGATGCCCCACGGTCGGACAGCTTCGTCGACGACCCGCAACAGCTTGTCGTTGATCGTATCGCGGTTCGACAGCAGCTCATCCAGATCCATCGAGCCCATCACGGAACGAATGTTGGTCATGGTGAGGTTGAGGATGGCGTTCTGGAGGTTGGAAACCTGATAAGCGGCTTCGGCAGCATTCAAGACCTGGAAGAATGTCACGGCGTCGGCAGAGACGCTGGCGTTGTCCCTCGTGATGACTTCCTGCGTCGGAACATTCAGGACCTGTTCCATGACGTTCATCTTTGCACCGACGCGGTCGACGAAGGGCAGGATCAAGTTAAGGCCGGGTTCGAGCGTCCTGGTGTATCGTCCGAACCGCTCTATCGTGTAGCGATATCCCTGCGGTACGGTCTTGATGCCTGAAAACAGGACAAGGATGACAAGCACGACAAATGCAACGACGACAATATCGAAACCACCCATAAAAACTCCTTCAGACCAGGATTGGTCTTGTGCAATTCACACTTATAAGATGTGGGTAGTTACTACATTATTTGCAACGCGGTTTCGCCCTGTTTTAAACCCACCCCATCAGCTCGCGTCTGACGACCTTTTCGAGCACGCGCATGCCATCCGCACTGTCGTTCAGGCAGGGAATGTGCGTGAATTTCTCGCCGCCGTTGTGGTGAAAGTTTTCCTCGGCCTGCACTGCGATCTCTTCCAGCGTCTCCAGGCAATCGGAGACGAAGCCGGGGTTCATGATGGCGATGCGCTTCACGCCCTCTTTCGCCAGCCGTTCGACTGTCTTGTCGGTATAGGGCTGCAGCCATTCTTCGGGGCCGAAGCGGGACTGGAAGGTGACCATCAGCTTTTCCTTCGAATAGCCGAGCCGCTCGCGCAAAAGCCGCGCCGTCTTGAGACACTGACAGTGATAGGGATCGCCCTTCTTGAAATAGGATTGGGGAATGCCGTGGAATGAGGTCAGGATGATCTCTGGTTCCCAGTCGAGCGTCGCCAGATGCGCGGTCACCGAATTTGCCAGCGCATCTATATAGGTGGGGTCATCGTGATAGGGCGGCACGGTGCGAAGTGCCGGTTGCCAGCGCATCGCCAGCAGCGTCTCGAAGGCCTTGTCGTTGACAGTCGCGGTGGTCGCTGCCGCATATTGCGGATAGAGCGGGAAGACGAGGATGCGGTCGCAGCCGGCAGCCTTCAGCGCCTCGACGCGCGAGGCGATCGACGGCTGGCCGTAACGCATGCCCCAGTCGACGGTGACGTTCGGCAGGTCCGCGAGGGCCTCGTTCAGGCGGTCCGATTGGTTGCGAGTATAGGTCCTGAGGTAGCTCTCGTTCAGATCCTTGTTCCAGATCAGCTCGTAAGCCTTGCCGACCTTTCCCGGCCGGGTGTTCAGCACGATGCCGTAGAGGATCGGGTACCAGAGAAAGCGCGACCATTCGATGACGCGGCGGTCGGACAGGAATTCCCTGAGATAGCGGCGCATCGAAGTATAGTCGGTGCCGTCGGGGGTGCCGAGGTTGACGATGAGGACGCCGACTTTGCCGATGTTGATCGAGGGATGGTCGGCCGGCATCGCTGCGGATTCTGCTGTCATCGAAATAGGTCCCAAAGCTCTCAAGTTCTCCAGCGTTCTACGCAGCACGCGGCGAACGGTTTATCTTTTAGAAACAAAAGCGGGCCCGGGAAAGCCCGGGCCGGCCTTGAGCATTGAGACCAATCGTCCCTATTTCGCCGGGATCTTCAATTCGTGGCCGACCGGCAGGTGGCGGGGGTTGATGTTGCGGTTGGCTGCCGCAAGCTTCCGCCACAGCGTCGCATCGCCATAGTAGGTTTTTGCGAGGACCCAGAACGTATCGCCCGATGCGGCGACATGCGTGGTCGGCGTCTTGACCGCCTCGATTACCGTCGTCTTGGCCGCTGCTGGAGGCGGGGTTGTCACGGCGGGTGTCGGCGTTTTCGGAGCGGGTGCCGCTGCCGGCTTTTCGCCAGACGGCGCGATGAGCTTTTCGGTCGGTTGCAGGGCTTCCGGCTGGACAGTCGAGCCTGCCGTTTCGACCTGCGTCACGCGGCCGTCGAGGTATGGCTTGTAGGGGTTGTGGGCGGCAAGATAGTCCGCCACGACCTGTTCGAGATCCGGGCCGAAATCATAGGCATTCTTGCCGTTGGACGCGAACACGCTGTAGCCGTCGCCACCGGCGCGCATGTAGTTGTTGCTGACGACGCCGTAGACCTTCTTCGGGTCGAGCAACACATATCCGTCACCTTCCTTGACCTCGGCGGAGACCACGCGGCTGCCGGGAGGTTTCGTCTTGTCGAAGCTGAATTTCATGCCGGATACCTGCGGAAAGCGGCCGGCTCCCGCTTCGATCTGGCTGAGGCCGTTCTCGATGGCGGCAAGCACGTCTGCGCCGGTCAGCTGGAATGTGGCGACGGTATTCTGGAACGGCAGAACCGTCAGCACATCGCCCATCGTCACATTGCCGGCACCAATCGAAGCGCGAAGGCCGCCGCCGTTCTGGATGGCGATAGCGATACCCTGGTTCTTGGTGTGGTCGAGCATGGCGTCGGCGACGAGATTGCCCATCGAGCATTCCTGGACCCGGCAGACCTCACGCGCACCCTCGATCGGGCCTTCCGACGCACCGATCACCTTCTTGCGCATCTCCTCGATCGGCTTGGCGAGTTCCTGCACGCGGGCAAGCATTGTCGGATCGGGGGTGACGGAGGCGTCCAGCAGGATCGGGTCGCCCTTGGCTTCCTTGACCACGCCATTGTCGTCGAAGGTGATGACGATGTCGCCGAGATAGCGGCTATAGGAAGCGGCGGTGACCACCGGCACCTTGTAGCCGCCGGGATTGTCGACCATTGTCGGATAGGGACCTGCAGCCTTAGGATCCGTATTGGACAGCAGTGTATGGGAGTGTCCCCCGACGACCACGTCGACACCTGGGATCTTGGCGATCTCGGCAATATCCCTGGTGTAGCCGACATGGGTCAGTGCGATGATCTTGTTGACGCCCTGTGATTTCAGCTTGTCCACCTCGGCATTTATCGCGGCGACGTCGTCGGTGATCTTCACATGCGGGCCAGGCGAGGCGAGTTCCGCGGTATCGTTGGTGACAGCGCCGACGATGCCAATCTTCTGGCCGCCGATATCGAGGACGACCGAGGGCTTGATGCGGTTGCCGAGCTTTGATTGATCATCGGTCACGAGGTTGGCGGTGACGACCGGGAATTGGACCTTGTCGAGGAAGGGCGCAAGCGCGCTCTCTCCATCGTCGAACTCGTGGTTGCCAACGGTCATGGCATCGAATTTCATGTCGTTCAGGAACTCTACCTCGGCCGCACCTTTGTACGTCGTGTAGAAAAGCGAGCCCTGGAAATTATCGCCGGCATCGAGAAGAATGACGTTCTGGCCGGCCAGCGCCTTGCGCCGCTCATCGATCTCCGTCTTCAAACGCGCGGCTCCGCCGAAGCATTCCTTCTTCGTTTCCTCGTCGGCCGTGCAGGTGGCGTCGAACTTGTTGATCGATTCGTCACGCGAGTGGAAATCGTTGATGTGCAGAATGTTGAGCTGGTAATCGGCGAATGCAGCGCCGGCGTTCAGCGCCAGAAGCGATAGGGTCAAAAGTCCGAGCCCGACGGATTTGCTCATCTGTTTCTCCTGTTGTCGAAGGTAGGTTCACCGGCCTGACTACATCTCCGGATTGGATGTTTTCATCGTAATTGCATCGCTGCAAGGGAAAGCTGTCCCCAACAGGCTTCTTTCCAAGGGGCGTAAAACAAAAAAGCTCCCGTCCGGGAGCTTTTCGTCTTGTTTGGAGTGATTTCCGCTTAGCTGCGACGTGCAAGCGAGAATTGAGCGCCGGAATCGGACGTGCAGTTCAGCTGGGCCGAGTTGACCAGCGCACAATTGACCTTGGACTGCGTCTTGCGGACCATGGAAGTCATGTTGATCTCGACGAGACCCGGGGAGGTGTTGGTGTAGGTGCCCGAGGCCAGGACCTGGTTGGTGTCTGTGGTACGGGTGCTGAAGGCGCCGCCCTGGAAGGTCGAAATGATGCCGTTGGGATCGGCCCAGGTGCCTTCGACTCCCTGCGACGCAGGACGGATGGCTGCCTGCTGCCGAATTGGCGGGGGTCCAAAATTGACGCAAGAGGCGAGTGAGAGCGATACGGCCAAGAGGGCAAGGCTGGTGGTGGTCTTCATGATGTCTCCCGCTATTGAACGGTTGGTTTGCCGCGCGATTTGCGGAAAACATGGCGCGGCGACCTGTCGAAAGCAAGGCTTGAGGACGACACGCGCAGATTTATCCGCAGGGCGTAACAAAAATACCCGCACGACCGGTGCGGGTATTTTCAGGTTCAAATATTAAAGGCAATCAACGCACGAGGACGTTCTTGAACTGCCAGGGATCCTTGGTGTCGATCTCTTCCGGAAAGAGACCCGGACGGCCCGTCAGCGGGGTCCAGTCGGTATAGTGGCCTTCGACGGGGCCGAGATAGGGCGTCTGCACTTCGAGGCAGCGCTTGTAGTCGATCTCGTCGGCTTCGACGATGCCGGCCTTCGGATTTTCGAGCGCCCAGACCATGCCGGCGAGGACGGCCGAGGTCACCTGCAGGCCGGTGGCGTTCTGGTAAGGCGCGATACGTCGGGTTTCCTCAAGCGACAGGCGCGAGCCGAACCAGTAGGCATTCTTCTCGTGGCCGTAGAGCAGCACTCCGAGCTCATCGATGCCTTCGACCAGTTCGTCCTCGTCGAGAACGTGATGAACAGGCTGCGGATTGCCGCCATTGCCGAACATCTCGTGCAGGGACAGAACGGCGTCGTTGGCCGGATGGTAGGCATAGTGGCAGGTCGGGCGATAGGTGACTTCGCCGTCCTTGTCGCGCACCGTGAAATAGTCGGCGATCGAGATGGATTCGTTGTGGGTAACGAGGAAGCCGTATTGCGGGCCGGGGGTCGGGCACCAGGTGCGAACGCGGGTGTTGGCGCCCGGCTGCTCGAGATAGATCGCGGCCTTGTTGCCCTTCTTGTGCTTCTTGGCGTTCTTCGGCATCCACTCTTCATGCGTGCCCCAGCCGAGTTCGGCCGGCTGCATGCCTTCGGAGATGAAGCCTTCGACCGACCAGGTGTTCCAGAAGACGTTGAGCGGCTTCGGGTGCTTGGTGAGCTGGGTGTCGCGCTCGGCGATATGGACGCCCTTGACGCCGAGCTTCTTCATCAGCTTTGCCCAGCTTTCGCGGTCATGCTGATCCGGCTCTTCAAACTTGAGACCGGTGTCGTTAGCAAGGTTGACGAGCGCCTGCTTGACGAACCAGGAGACCATGCCCGGGTTGGCGCCGCAGGTGGAAACGGCAGTCGTGCCGCCCGGATTCTTCTTCTTTTCGTGGCGGACGGTTTCGCGCAGCGCATAGTTCGTGCGGTCGGCATTCTTCATGTTCTTGTCGAAGTAGAAGCCGAGCCACGGCTCCACGACAGTGTCGATATAGAGCACGTCGAGCTTGCGGCAGAGCTTCATCAGGTCGAGCGAACCAGTGTCGACAGAGAGGTTGACGCAGAAGCCCTGGCCTTCACCCTCGGTCAGAAGCGGCTTCAGCAGGTCCTTATAATTGTCCTTGGTGACATATTCCTTGATATGTCTGACGCCGTGCTTCTTCAAGATCTCCATGTCGCTGGGTTCTTCGCGCGGGTCGATGACGACCATTCGGCTCTTGTCGAATTTGAAGTGGCGCTCGATCAGGGGCAAGGTGCCGCGACCGATAGAGCCAAAGCCGATCATCACGATCGGACCAGTAATTTCGGCATATACCGGATGGTTTTCGTCCGTCATTCTTTTCTCCTTCGAAGAGCGAAGGCCCTTCGGCCTATGAATTTCAATGAATCTTCGCGCGAAATGCGAGCTGAACGGCTCTAATCATAAAAGCCTGTCACAATAAAGGGTCGTTCCGGTTTGTTAGATCAACCGGGTACTCTCTAGCGCATTAAAGTGCCTTGATGGAATAGGCCCGTTGACTTGTTTGTTTCGTCTATGTCGTCAAGTCAGATAGGTATAAAGAAATGGAATGCCGAATATCGGTTCGGCTCCAAGAGCAGGCGAGAGGTTCCTCATGGCTGGCAATGTCGTTTCATTTCACGTTCCCGATCCCATGATGCGTAAGCTGGATGAACTTTCGCGTGCCGTGAAACGTGACGCCTCAGCCCTGGCTAAGGAGGCGTTGGCAGACTATTTGCTGCGGCAGGATATACAATCCGCGGCAATCGATGAGGCAGTTCTTGCTGCTGATGCCGGCGAATTCGTTTCCCACGAAGCAATGTCGCGATGGTTGGAATCTTGGGGAACGGATGACGAAATAGAACCCCCGAAATCGGATTTATTTAGCGCAAAACGATGAGAATTGTCTGGGCACCTTTCGCACGAGACGATCTGATCTCAATTCGCTCCTACATTTCCCAACACAATCCCAAAGCGGCAAGACTGACGGCAGTTCGCATCTTGCATACCGTAAATTTGCTCTCGGAGCGGCCCGAGCTCGGCATGAGCACGCACAGAGACGATGTCCGCCGACTGCTTGTCAGCAATTCGGTCTATTCGATAATCTACCGCCTCAGAGAAAGCGACATTGAGATTATCGAGATATTTGACGGTAGGCAGGCGGCTCCTCGCTCCAACCTCACCCCTTGAACACCTCCAGCCCCTCAACCACCTTCGTTACCGCAATCTCGGTTATCTCGTACTCCGCAATTCCGTGGACCGTGAAGGGATCGGCTGCGACATAGGCTTCGAGCTCGGCGCGCTCGCCGCGGGCAAAGATGACGCCGCCCGTGCGTGGTACCTTGCGGCCTGAGGCGAGAAACCAACCCCTCGAATAGCCTTCGCCAACCCAGGCCATATGGGTTTCCATATGTTTGTCGGCTTCGTCGTTGCTTTTGACATAGGTCAGGGAGAGGATGAACATGGTTCTTCAATTCCGTGTGAGTTCGATATTCTGTATTAGCCGGGCAGGGATCAGTCCGCGCAGCGAGTTTCCGACGTAAAGCCTGCCGTTTGCAAGATCGGCTGGGGTTATGCGGCCGACGCGGGCTTTACGCTGGCAGATCAGCTCCGTCCTCAGCACACCTGCGAGAAGGCCCGAGGAGATTGGGGGTGTCCTGAGCAGGCCAGAACCGTCGTCGAGAAAGACCGACGTGATCGTGCCCTCGCAGATCTCGTCCCTTTCGTTGAGCAACAGGACTTCGTCCGCATCGGCTGCCGGATATTCAGCGCGGGCCGCCTCGTAGACTGCGCGGCGTGTCGTCTTTACGCGCAGGAGCTTGTCAGCCGAATCGAGACGGGTGCGCGCGATTTGTACGCGCCAGACGGTATCAGCGGGAAGCGGCGTGAAGGTGGCTGACGTGATGTCGATGCGGCCCTCCCGGTCGAAGGTCAGCCGGACGCGCAACGGGCCGGTGGCGCCGGCAACCGCTTCGGCCAGCCTAATAGCGATATTTTTCGGGGCCGGAAATCCGAGCCGGCGGGCGGATCGGTCGAGGCGGGCCAGATGCAGGCGCAGGCGAACGAAGCCCGACGCAGGCTCGAAACGCAGCGTCTCGATCAATGAAAAATCGCCTAGCGTTCGATCCATCGATCCCCCACGGCAAATCGCGCCTTCAGGAGGCATTCGTCGTACTCGGCCTCAGCGGTCGAATCGAAGACGATGCCGCCGCCGACGTTGAAGATCGCCCGGCCATCTTCAAACAGGGTTATGGTGCGGATCCCGACGGAGAAGCGCATCGCGCCCGAGGGGGCGATCATCCCTATGGCGCCACAATAGGCGTCTCGCGGGCCGATCTCGAGATCATGGAGGATTTCCATCGCGCGCATCTTTGGGGCACCGGTGATCGAGCCACATGGAAAGAGCGCGGCGAAGATATCGCGGATCGAGAGGCCGGACCTAAGCTTGGCCTGGATATGGCTGACCATCTGGTGGACCGTCGGATAGGTCTCGATGTCGAAGAGTTTGGGGACGTCGAGCGTGCCCACTTCGGTAATGCGGGAAATGTCGTTGCGGAGCAGGTCGACGATCATGCGGTTTTCAGCCTGGGTCTTGATGTCGTTGCGCATCGCCTCGACGATTGCGGCATCTTCCGTTGGGTTCGTCCCGCGCGGTGCGGTTCCCTTCATCGGATGCGTCTCGATCCAGCCGTCCTCGTCCGTGCGAAAGAACAGCTCGGGCGAGCGCGACAGTATGATCGGGCCGCCGAGATTGATGAGTGCTCCGTATTTGACCGGCTGGCGTTCGATCAGCGACCAGAAGGCGGCACGCGGGTCGCCATTCCATCTTGCCGAGATCGGCATGGTGAGGTTGGCCTGATAGCAATCGCCCTGGCGGATATGCTGGTGCAGCCTGTCGAAGCGCGCCTTATAGTTTGGGAAATCCCATGCGGCCCGGGCGTCGCTCAGAAATTCGTCGTTCTCGATGCGCTGGGATGCCTCCGCAAGAGGGTGGTCGCTTTCCGCTGGCGCATCGAAGACGCCGAAGATCATCAGCGGCGTCTCTCGATTTTCCTCTGCAAAGCCTGCAAGCTTATCTTCGAAAACGTGGCCCGCTTCGTAAGCCATGTAGCCCGCAAGCCATTTGCCCCGTGACTTCGCTTGCTCCATCCGGTCGAGGCTTTCGAAAACGCCGGCGCGCGTGCGCGCAACGATGATCTCCGCCGGATCGGCAAAGACCATCACCTTGCCGGTCGTGTCATCCCGGAAGAGAGCGTAGGGCTTGCTGTCGGCCATATCAGACTTTGATTGTCCTTTGCCTTTCGGCGTTGCACTCAGGAGTTATCAAGCGCCTCGAGCTCGTCTATGAGGCCCTCGATCATCGACAGGCCCTTGCTCCAGAACGACGGATCAGTCGCATCGAGGCCGAAAGGCTTCAACAGCTCGGCGTGGTGCTTGGTGCCGCCGGCCTTCAGCAGCTCGAAATACTTTTCCTGGAAGCCCTTCTCCGCCTTCATGTAGACGGCATAGAGCGAGTTCACCAGGCAATCGCCGAAGGCATAGGCGTAGACGTAAAACGGCGAATGGATGAAGTGGGGGATGTAGGCCCAATAGGTTTCATAGCCTTCGGAAATCTTGATTGCCGGGCCGAGGCTTTCCGACTGCACCGACAGCCAGAGATCGCCGATATCCTCCGAGGTCAGCTCCCCTGTCTTTCGCGCCGTATGGAGCTTGCGCTCGAATTCGTAGAAGGCGATCTGGCGCACGACAGTGTTGATCATGTCCTCGACCTTCTGCGCCAGCATCGCCTTGCGCTCGCGCTTGTCTGTGGTGCGCTCGAGGAGGGCTCGGAAGGTCAGCATCTCGCCGAAGACCGAGGCGGTCTCGGCAAGGGTCAGCGGCGTCTGGCACATCAACGCCCCTTGGGCGCCGGCAAGCACCTGGTGCACGCCATGGCCGAGTTCATGGGCGAGCGTCATCACGTCGCGCGGCTTGCCCATGTAATTGACCAGGACATAGGGGTGGGCGGATGGGACAGTCGGGTGGGCGAAGGCGCCCGGCGCCTTGCCGGGCCGTGCGGGTGCATCGATCCAGCGCTCGTCGAAAAAGCGCTTGGCAATCGCTGCCATTTCAGGGGCGAAGCGGTCGTAGGCCGAAAGGACTGTGTCGCGTGCCTCGTTCCATGGGATCAGTGCGGTCGGCGTTTCCGGCAGCGGCGCGTTGCGGTCCCAGAAGTTCATCTGGTCCATGCCGAGCCATTTCGCCTTCATCCTGTAATAGCGATGAGAAAGTCGGGGATAGGCGTCGCGCACGGCGGCGGCAAGCGCATCGACGACATCGCGTTCGACGCGGTTGGCCAGATGGCGGCTGTCGGCGATATCTTCGAAGCCGCGCCAGCGGTCGGAAATATCCTTGTCCTTGGCAAGCGTGTTGGTGATCAGCGTGAACGTGCGGATGTTGGCCTTGAAGGTTTCGGCCAGCGCCATCGCCGCCTTTTTGCGAGTTTCCGGATCAGCGTCCTGGAACAGGTTGAGCGTGACCTCCAGTGGCTGCTTTTTGCCGTCTATCTCGAAGCGCAGCTCGGCGATCGTCTCGTCGAACAGCCTGTTGAAGGCGGCGCTGCTAGTCATCGACTTTTCGAGGAACAGCTGTTCGAGCTTGTCGTCCAGCTGATAGGGCTTGTCCTGCCGCAGGTCCACAAGCCATGGACGATAGTGCGCGGCGAGCGGGTCCCGCGCCATGCAGGCGTCGATTACCGCGTCGTCGATGCGGTTAAGCTCGAGGGCGAAGAAGAGCAGGTGGGCGGCATATTCCGTCAATCGTGCCTGCACGTCGCCATACAGTTTGCCGTTGGCCGGATTGCTGGTGTCGGAAAAATAGGTGAGGCCGGCGAAGGAGGCGATGCGGCCCATCATATCGTCCAGCGCCTCGTACTCTTTGAGCGCGGCGCCGATGCCTTCCTCGCCGATCCTCGTAGCAGCGCCGGCAAGCCTGCCCTTCCATTTTTCCTCAAAGGCGATCGATGCCTTGCCGGCCTTTTCCATGTCTGCAACGAAGGCCGTTGATGTCGCCGAGGGGTAGAGATCCTGCAGCTTCCAGGTTGGCAGGTCGCCGAGTGCCGCGTCGTTATTTGCCGCCGAAGCTTCGGCGGAAAGGTTAAGGCGGGCGTGGAACGAGTGCGGGCTCATGGGCTTCGAGTTCCTCTGGTTTTCTTCATCTGACACGGTCATGTCAGTGTCTAATCGGCTGGAATGGTGGCTGCAAGGCTGTTTTTTCCGCTAAAAGCGCCGGTCTGGTACGGATTCCACCTTCGTCACAATGATTAAAATGCGATTATTTCTCAAAACAGGATGTTCAGTCCTGTCTGGCAAAGTCTCATCTTAGGTTTCGCATGAGGTGAGGCAAGATGACCATATATAATGACGCCAAAGGGGGCGCGCAGATTCTTGTCGTTGAGGATGATCCCATTCAACGACGTCTGCTTAAGAACGCTGTAGAGCGAGCCGGTTATATCCCGCATCTGGCAGAGAATGGCCGCGTGGGGCTGGAAGTTCTGAAGCGCAACAGTGGCCAGATCAACGTTATCGTTCTCGATCTGATGATGCCGGAAATGAACGGGCTCGAATTCCTTGAGGCGCTACACGTCATGGGGACCGATATTCCCGTGATCGTGCAGACGGGGCAGGGCGGCATCGAAACGGTGGTTCAGGCCATGCGCGCCGGCGCATTCGATTTCGTGGTCAAACCGGTTTCGCCGGAAAGAATCTCCAGCGCGATCTCCAACGCGCTCAAACTCGATCAACGCGAGGCCAAGGCTCGCGCCGGGCGCAAGTCACGCTCTGGCGCCATCGGCTTCGACGACATCGTCTCGTCCAGTCCGGCGATGATCCGCATCATCGACCTGGCCCAGCGCGCCTCACAATCGAACATTCCGGTCGTCCTGGAAGGTGAATCGGGCGTCGGCAAGGAACTGGTGGCACGCGCGATCCAGGCCGGCAGCGACCGCGCCGGCAAGCCGTTCGTCATCGTTAACTGTGGCGCCATCCCGCATAATCTCGTCGAGAGCATTCTGTTCGGACATGAGAAGGGTGCTTTTACCGGCGCCAACGAGCGGCATGTCGGCAAATTCATGGAAGCCGACGGCGGCACGCTGTTTCTGGACGAGATCGGCGACCTGCCGCTCGACGTCCAGGTCAAGCTTTTGCGCGCGGTTCAGCAAGGTGAAATCGAGACCGTCGGCGCGCGCATGCCGCACAAGGTCAATGTCCGGCTGATCTCGGCCACCAACAAGGACCTGATCGAGGAAGTGAAGGCGGGGCGTTTCCGCGAAGATCTCTACTATCGCCTCAACGTCTTTCCGATCACCATGCCGGCGCTTCGTCGGCGGAAGGAAGATATTCCGCATCTTGTCAGGGTCTTCGTCGAACGCTTTTCGGCCGAGCAGAAGATCGGTCATCCGCTTGGCATAAGCGCCGGCGCCATGGCATTGCTCACGGCTTATGATTGGCCAGGCAACATCCGCCAGCTGGAAAATGCCATCTTCCGTGCCGTCGTCCTGTCGCAGGGGCCGGAACTGCTGGAAGCCGATTTTCCGCAGATCGCGGCGCAGCTGCCGGGCTATCTGACGCCCGACCATCTGGCACTGGCAGGGGACGGTCGTCGTCCGGTGCCGGCTGAAGGGGGGCTTTCTGTCGTTCCCTCGCATGAGCGCCCGACCCTGGAACATCCGTCACAAGAGACACCAACGCCTTCCTATGCATCGGCAGAAGGCGTCGAATTCTACGGACCGGACAATATCATCGCGAGCACCGGCCCCTCAGGGGACGTGCGCAAGCTTGCCGACGTGGAGGAGGAGCTCATCCGATTCGCCCTGAAATTCTATCGGGGACAGATGAGCCAGGTCGCGCGCAAGTTGGGAATTGGAAGATCGACGCTCTACCGAAAGTTGAAAGACTACGGTATTGATCCAGACGATCCTCAGAAGCACGCCGCCTGATGATTTTTTAAGGATTGAGCAAGCATATTTTGTTACTCCTCGTAAAGTACTTGTTAGTGCATCGTTCACTATGTAATAAGTGGTTGAACATGTGTGGCATTTTTGCCATGGTGTCACCGCAATTGACAGCCATTGGGAACATGATGCGACATTTGCTGTCGGACGGGGAATCGAGTTGTCGGATTTGAATGAAACTACCAAGCCTCTTGGCTTGATATGGAGTTCTGTGTGCTCCGCGATATGCCGGAAGGTGGCCAAGGCAGTAACTGTCGGCCTGCTTGCGGCCGCCGTTTCCACTCCGGTCTTTGTCGGCACGCCTCTCAAGGCGGCCGGCGACACCCGCAGCTTGAAGATCTATTACGTTCACACCGGCGAAAAAGCCGTCATCACCTATAAGCGAAACGGCCAGTTCGACCCTCGTGGCCTCGAGCAGCTGAACCGCATTTTGCGCGACTGGCGCAAGAATCAGCCGACCAAAATGGATCCGCGCCTGTTCGACCTCATCTGGGAGGTCTATCGGGAGAGCGGCTCGCACGAATTCATCAACGTGGTCTGCGGCTTCCGTTCGCCCGATACCAACGAGATGCTGCGCACCCGCACTGCTCATACCGGCGTTGCGAAGAAGAGCCAGCATATGCTCGGCAGGGCGATGGATTTCTACATTCCCGACGTCAAGCTGGCGAAGCTCCGCGAAATCGGCATGAAGCTGCAGGTCGGCGGCGTCGGTTTCTATCCGACGTCAGGCTCGCCGTTCGTTCACATGGATGTCGGCGGCGTTCGCGCTTGGCCGCGCATGGATCGCCAGGATCTGGTTCGCCTGTTCCCGAACGGCAAGACCATGCATATTCCTGCCGACGGCAAGCCTTTGCCTGGTTATCAGGAGGCTGTTGCCGACTATAAGCGCCGCATGGCTTCGGAAGACATTCAGGTTGCCAGCGTTTCGCCTGCCAAGCATCGCGGCTTCTTCGCGACGCTGTTTGGCGGCGGCGGTGCCGACGAGGATGAGGACAATTCGGATAGCGAAGCACCGGCAACGTCGGCTCCGGCGACTGCAAAGCAGGCTCCGCCTGCCCAGCAAGCGCCTGAACCAGCCGAGCAGCCGACCCTTGTTGCAAGCGTGAATGCGCCGATCCCGCTGGTTCGTCCGGCCTTCGGCAATCCGCCTGCCGGAAGCGAAGTGGCGAATGCACTGATGTCGACCGGCTCCAATCCCGGCCAGGAGGCGCTCGCAGCAGCGCTACCTGCCAACGGTGCAAATCCGCCTCAGCAGTTTGCCGATCTCAGCTCCTATAGCGTTCCGGTCCCATCGCTTCTTGGCCAGCGCCGCGTTGCGGGCGATGCCGAAATCCAAACGGCAGCTGCCGATCCGATGGCATCTGGCCAGGATGATCGTCTGGCCGATGCTTCCGTACCGGTCCCGGTCGAACGGCCGGAAGTTGCGGAAAATCTGCTGGCGTCGGCCGACGCCGACCCGGATGCGCAAGATGACGCGGCTGATCAGGCAACTCTTTCGCCGTCGATCGTCGCAGCACTCGAGCAGCGACGCGCCGACCAGAATGTCCAATCGAGCGTGCCGACCATTTCCAACGATGCTGCGCAGGCCATAAACGCTGTCATGCCGCAAAAGGTTCCGCAGCCGGCCAAGCCGCCGGTGCAGATGGCGGCTCTCCTGCCGACACCGAGCACGGCCGGCGTACGCTTCAACGATGCTTTCGATCGGCCTGAAATCAACGAGAGCAATGTTGCAGCCGGAATCCCGACAAAGGGTGGCCGCCCGAGCAAGCAGGATGCTGCTGCTGCTGACGCCGGACGTGCAACGCTTCGAACCGAGCCCAAGCTGACGGAGAAGATGGTTGCCCAGTGGGCGCTGACCAAGGCTCGCCTCGAGACGAGCGGCGGGCGTTCCGTCAAGGCGCCGCGCTTTATCAGCCAGACGCTGCGGGCCCAGCCGACCGCCGTCTATACCGAAGGCTTCAAGCAGCAGACCGCATCGATCGATCCGGCACGCTTCAACGGTTCGGCCGTGAATTTCCAGGCCGTCAAGAAATTCAACTCGGTCCAGTAATCGAATTGAGCTGATATAAATGAAAACCGCCGGAGCGATCCGGCGGTTTTTTCGTTTCAGCTTGGCTGCCGGTCGGCAGATAAAGCCCCGCTTATTCTTCCGGCGGTGCTTCGATCATTCCGAGCGCGTGAAGGTAGGTGTCGAGGATCGCGTCCTCTTCCATCCGCTCCTGCTCGTCCTTCTTGCGGAGTGCGATGACCTTCTTGAGGATCTTGGTGTCGAAGCCGGTGCCCTTGGCTTCGCCGTAAACATCCTTGATGTCGTCGGCGATGGTTTTCTTTTCTTCTTCCAGCCGCTCGATGCGCTCGACAAAAGCGCGAAGCTGGTCGCGGGCGACGCCATGTGCATCAGACATCATTGTCTCCTGATTGCGTAGATTTCAAAAATTCGATGGGCCGTTGACGTGCCGCGAACTGGGCCGGAGGTCAAGCCTCTTCGTTCGCCGCCGTTCTATTCTTGTGGCTTGTTCAGCTCAAATGCGGCTTTTTGCACAGGGCTGGCCTCGCCCTGGTGCAGGTTCTTCCAGATCTCATAGGGCATGCCGTAGACGATCTCACGGGATTCGTCCTTCGAGACCTCGAGCCCAGCCTCCTCAGCGGCCTCGCGATACCAGTTGGACAAGCAATTCCGGCAGAAGCCGGCGAGATTCATCAGGTCGATATTCTGGACGTCGCTGCGCTCGCGCAGATGCATGATAAGCCTACGGAAGGCGGCCGCCTCGAGTTCGATCTGCTGTTCTCTACTGGGAGTGGTCATCGGGTTTCTCCTCCGGCTTGCTCGTAAGGGCCGGTACGCGAGGCATGCACCTTGTATTCGTGCAAAGCAGGGTCCGCGTTCATCACCTCGAAGATAGGCGCCAGCCGCCTGGCCCAGACAGCGATGCCGGCTTCGTCGCCGATCAGGTCCTGGCGCACTTCGAGCAGCGCATGCGGTATGCCGGATACCATGCAGTGGCGATAGAGGGTGTCACCCTTCAAGGCGCCGTCATAGGGCTCATTGTCACCGATCAACAAATCGTTATCCGCGCGAAGCTTTTCAAGCAGCGGAGCGACGGCGCGATGATCCGTGTCCCAAAGCACGCTCGCATGCCAAGGCCGCGGCACGCCCTTCCAGGACGGGGTGAAGGAATGCAGCGACAACACCAGCGGGGCCTTGCCCGTTGCCTTGGCCACGTCGGCAATCGTGTCTGCGACCGCGTCGTGGTAGGGCCGGTGATACGTCTCGATACGGTGGTTCCATTCCGCGTCGCTGATCGGGTGATTGCCCGGAATGATCGCGCCGTCGGATATCTTCATGATCAGTGTCGGATCGTCCTCGCCCCGGTTCGGATCAATCAACAGGCGAGAAAAACCGCCGAGAACGGCAGGGACGCCAAGCTGTTCGGCCAGCATCCGGCAAAGACCCTCGACACCGATGTCGTAGGCGATGTGGCGGGCGAAGGCGGTCTCCGGCAGCCCCAGGCGACCGTATTTTTCCGGCAGCCGGGCCATCGCATGATCACCGAGAATGACCATGCCTTTGTCACGATCTCCGGGTATCGTTTCGAAAGAATTGAAATCGCTCATATGGGATTGCCGTTTTGCCGCATTTCAGCCGCTGCTTGATCGCATGTGTCGTCGGAGGGCGCAAGCTCAGGCTCGCCAGGCGCCGTTGGCGCAGCAACATTTCGCTGGCCGGTAAACCAATATAATCGATTAGCATTGCGTTGACATTCTGGGGATGGCAGCGCAAGAAGACGAGACAACGATCAACCATGGAGCCCATTGGAAGCCGTGTCCAGCCCAGTCGCGCCTAGTTTCGTTTCGCGGTCCCGGCCGCTTGCCCGGCTCGCCCTTTTCGCCCTTGCCGCTGCCTCGCCATTCTTCCTGCCGAATGTCGCTCTTGCCGATTTTCGCGTGTGTAATGGGACGCAGAATCTTGTGGGCGTGGCGATCGGTTATCGCGCCAAGGAGGGCTGGGTTACCGAGGGATGGTGGCAGGTTCCGGCGACCACGTGCGCAACGTTGATCGAGGGGCCGCTGCAGTCCCGATATTACTATTTATACGCTGAAGACGCTGCCCGGGGGGGGCGCTGGACGGGCGATGTCGAAATGTGCGTGGCCGAGAATGAATTCAAGATCACGGGCGTGAAGGATTGCTACGCCCGGGGTCACCAGAAAATGGGATTCAAGGAATACGACACGGGGCGTCAGGCTAGCTGGATGGTTCAGCTTTCCGATACTCCGGGAGCCCAAGAAAGCCAGAACTAATGAAACGCAATAGAAAAGTAAAAATCCTCGCCACGCTGGGACCCGCCTCTTCCGAAGAGGCGATGATCCAGAAGCTGCACGAAGCCGGCGCCGATCTTTTCCGCATCAACATGAGCCATGCCAGCCATGACATGATGCGCACGCTGATCCAGCGTATTCGCTCGGTCGAAGCCCGCTGTGGCCGGCCGATCGGCATCCTCGCCGACTTGCAGGGTCCGAAGCTTCGCGTTGGCAAGTTTGCCGCCACCAAGGTGGAATTGAAGCCCGGCCAGACATTCACGCTCGACAACAACGATGCGCCCGGCGACAGCACCCGCGTCTTCCTTCCACATCCGGAAATTCTGGAATCGGTCAAGGCGGGCGACCGCCTGCTGATCGACGATGGCAAGCTCGCCCTTCGTGCTGACAAGTGCGATGGCAAGAGCATCGTGACTACCGTGATAGCGGGTACAAGCATTTCCGATCGCAAGGGCGTCAGCCTGCCTGACACATTGCTGGTCGCCGGCGTCCTGACGGACAAGGACCGGGCCGATCTCGATGCCGTACTGGCAACTGACGATGTCGACTGGGTGGCGCTGTCTTTCGTTCAGCGTCCTGAAGATCTCATCGAAGTCCGCAAGATCGTCCGTGGTCGCGTCGGCCTCATGGCGAAGATCGAAAAGCCGCAGGCCATCGAACATATCGAGGAAATCATCGAGCTTTCCGATGCGCTGATGGTTGCCCGTGGCGACCTCGGTGTCGAAATGCCGCTCGAAGCCGTTCCAGGCATCCAGAAGCAGCTCATCCGCGCCTGCCGTCGTTCGGGCAAGCCGGTCGTCGTCGCCACCCAGATGCTGGAATCGATGATTTCTGCGCCGGTTCCGACCCGCGCTGAAGTCTCCGACGTTGCCACCGCTGTCTTTGAGGGCGCCGATGCCGTCATGCTGTCGGCTGAATCGGCTTCCGGTGACTATCCGGTCGAAGCAGTGTCGATGATGGCGTCGATCGCCCGTACTATCGAGCGGGAGCCGCATTATCCCGGCGTCATCTACGCCCAGCGCCCGCAGCCGGAAGCCACCAGCGCCGATGCGATCTCGCTAGCTGCACGACAGATCGCCGAGACGCTGAAGCTTGCGGCCATCGTCTGTTACACGTCGTCGGGAACGACCGGGCTGCGCGCTTCTCGCGAGCGTCCACAGGTGCCGATCCTGGCGCTGTCGCCGAGCGTTCAGACGGCGCGCCGCCTGTCTGTGGTCTGGGGCATGCACTGCGTTGTCACCCATGATGCGACCGACCTCGACGACATGGTCAACCGCGCCTGCCGCATCGTTGCCGATGAAGATTTCGGCAAGCCCGGCGATCGCGTCATCATCTCGGCCGGTGTGCCGCTCGGAACACCCGGCGCCACCAACATGCTGCGGATCGCCTATATCGGCTCGGATGGGCAGAGCGGCATTTAAGCCGGTCACTCGCTAGCGCCACCAAATGCAAAGCCCGCCGGCTCAAACGAGACGGCGGGCTTTCTGTTATTGCACGTCAGGAAACCAGTGGTCCCGAAAGCAGAGCATTGAGCGACGGCATGAAGAAATAGCCCGCCGCCGTGGAGATGATGAATTGCTGTGGGATGTCCATGGTCTTGTGCTTGCTGCCTATGGGATAGTTGGGGATCGGCTCGTCCATGTGGCGAGGGCCACCGGCCTGCCCGATGATCGGGTCATGTCCCGGGTGAACGGCGACGCCACCCGGTCCGGGCCGGACCTTTCCAAAGACGAAGTCGGGATTGTTGGCCCAGGATTGCTGCACGAACTCGAACTGTTCGACGATCGACGTCTGGTAGCAGACGAACATCAATCCGCGCGACTGCTCGGCGCCGAGGGTGTCGTCATCGGAGACTTCCGGCCCGAATGGAATGCCGGCGCGGCGCAGGCGTCTGGTCTGGACGGAAGCTTCGCCACCTTCGCCGGCAAGAGCGGGTATACCAGGTGCATCATTCAGGTCGTCACGGGGATAGGTCTTGCGGATGTGGGCAGCGTAAGGACAGCGCCGCTGGAACGGATCCTGTTCGAACTCGAAGTCGTTGTTTGCCATCTTGTCGCCGCCGAGCGCCGGGTCGTCCTGCAGTGGTGCCAGGGATAGCGGAGCGCCGCTCGGCCAGCGGCCGACCATGCGGGCAGCGAGCATTCCGGAATCCATTTGCAGCGTCGCGGCTTCCGTCTCGACGAAATCGCGGAACGTCAGCACCTTTTGCTCCAGCCGGCGGAAGACCATGTAGGAGCCGTTCAGCATCCAAGGGAAGGGCGGCGCGACGATATCGCCGATGGTCTCCTTGGTAATGCCGCCACCGGCGACCGGTGGGACCTGGCCCGGATAGCCGAAGACGAACTCGCCGGGATGGATAAGGTCCTGGCCCGGTAGACCCTGCTCCTTGTCGAGCGGGTTCTCTCGCTTCGTCAGGCCGCGAACGCCGGGCTGCGACACCCCGTCGAGGAAGCCGAAATGTTCGTGGCCGCGTTGCGGGCGGGTCTGGCCGTGTTCGTCGTAGAGAATGGTGACAGTGTCGTCGAGCTCGGCGATGATGGCGTCCGCATGGGCGCGGGTTCCGGCAAGGCCCGGCCCGGTAACAAGGAAAACACCATCGATGCTGCCGTTGGTGAACGGCACCTTCCATACGCTGGTGTCATCCTTCAGTGTCGCGGCGCTCGCCTTGGCGCCACCCTTGAACGAGGGATCCAGAGTGGGTGCGGCATCACCGAAATTGGGATTGCCCATCAGCTTGCCGAGGCCGGGATAGGTGAATCCGACATTGCATCCGAACAGCGGCAACCTCGAATGATTGCTGGCGGCTTTGGCATCGCCAATCTGTCGCTCGCGGTCGATCACGGTCTTGGTCGAGGTGATCAACGGGCGCAGTGCCGTCAGCTTCTTCTTGAATGTCGGGATATCGTCGATTTTGAAGAAGACGAAGACTTGTGCGTCTTTCTGCAGGCCGATCAGAATATCGCCCTGTATGTCACCAAGATCAATGTTGCTGTTGTCGCCAGTATCCAGATGTTGCAATGCCATATTTCCCTCCTCCGCCTGAGGCTTCATGCCTCAGATCGCTCCAAAATCTCCGATGTGTTTGTTTGCCCCACGGCGCGGTGTTTATTACTATATTGTAGGCAATACTAATATACGTGCCACCCGCTTTCGGAAGTCGCACTTATCAAATCGTTTTCAGATTTTGGAGATATTCGGGAAGATCACGGGATATCAGGTCTAAGCTGTCCAGCTTCGGAACAGCGTTGCGCCGATTTCCATCGGCACAACCAATTTTGTGTCTTTGACTTAGCGATCGCGATAGCCGTCAAGCGCTGCCATGAAGACGTTGGCATCGACATTGCCCCCTGAGGCGACAGCGATAACCGTGTCCCCGACAATCTCGTTGCCGTGGAAAAGCGCTGCTGCCAGGGCGACAGCCCCGCCGGGTTCGATGACGATCTTAAGGCGCGTGAAGGCGAGCGCCATGGCATCCAAGGCCTGCCGGTCGGTTACGACGACGCCGGGACCGCAAAGACGTTGCATGATCGGAAAGGTGATGTTGCCAGGCTGAGGGGTGATGATGGCATCGCAGATCGAGCCGAGCAGGGTGGCGTTTCTCTCGATCTTTCCGGAGGCAAGGGAACGCGTCGTGTCGTCGAAGCCCGCCGGCTCGCAAGGCCGCACCCTGAAAGAAGGGGAGCGCGCTTCGAGCGCCAGCGCGATGCCGGCGGTCAGGCCGCCACCGCCGCAGGGTACGAGCACCTCGGCCGCGCCGATATCTTCATCGGCCGCCTGCTCGGCGATCTCCAGCCCGGTCGTTCCCTGGCCGGCGATCACAAGCGGTTCGTCGAATGGCTTGATCAGCGTCAGGCCGCGCTCGCTCGAGAGCGCCGCGCCGATCGCGTCGCGGTCCTCGTTCTGGCGATCGTAGAGCACAACCTCGGCACCGAAGGCGCGTGTGTTGTCGATCTTCAACTTCGGGGCGTCCATCGGCATGACGATCACCGCGGGGATGCCATGCATTCTTGCCGCAAGTGCAACACCCTGAGCATGGTTGCCGGAGGAAAATGCGATGACGCCCTTTTCGCGGACAGCGGGATCGAGCCCCGAGACGGCCGACCAGCCGCCGCGAAACTTGAAAGACCCCGAATGCTGCAGGCACTCGGCCTTGACGAAAAGGCGACGGCCGGCAATCTCGTCAAGGAATGGCGAGGAGAGAAGCGGCGTCCGCTTTGCGCGTCCGCCGATGCGGGTGCGGGCGGCTTCGATCATTGCAATATCGACCATGGGGCACTCTTTTGCTGCAGAGGATTGGAATGTTCCCATCCATAGAAGCCCCGGATTGCTGATGGAAGAAAGACCTTGTCCCGGTGACACCAATTTTCCCCGCGCTCGTTCAGACGCTTTGGGGCAGTGACAGGTGCCCTATCCGATAGGCGAGAGGTCCTGCCGCCAACGCGGTGCCTGGGAGTTCATCCCAAAGCCTGAAGCGCACGCGGGTCCAGCTGGTCGGCTCGAATGCCGCCACAGATGCCAGCGCGCCACCGGCCTGCACATCCTGCGCAACCGCCTCACTTTCGCGCTTTCGCATTTCGTCCAGCGGGTCGTATGGCGCAATGTCGAATAGCTCACGTGTCGCGAACCGTGCGGCGTTGATATGAGTGGAGATGGCGGTCTGCCAGGCGATCCAGGTCCTGATCCGAGGGCGGCCGAAGGAGCCGGCGACGGCGGCGAAACCCGGTCCGCAGACGAAGTCGTTCAAGCCCGCTTCCTTTTCCCAGACATAGAAAGGGGCGTAGAGATTTTCCCGGCTTGCCGTTGTCGTGTCGCCTATCCTCGCGGTCAGGTATGCCTTGAACTTGAGGCCCGGAAAATTATCGAGCAACGGGCCCTTGTCGTCGATACGACGATCGATGATCGACATGTCGTAGTCCGCCGGTAGAGTGAAGCTGTATTGCATCGCGATCATGATATTTCCTCCTGTCGGTTCCGGTTGACCGGTTCGAGCCACGTCACCGCACTGCCGTCTCGGGCGCCCTGAATGCTGATATAGGCGAAGGTGGAGGTCGGCGCAGAGCCGTGCCAATGCCGCTCGTCGGCCGCAAATGTGATGCAGTCTCCCGCCCGCAATTCCTCGATCTCGCCGCCGTCGCGCTGTGCCAGTCCAACACCGGACAGAGCATAAAGGATCTGCCCGCGTGGGTGGGTGTGCCAGCGCGTCACCGTGCCGGGTTCGAGCGTTGCGCGCATGGCGCCGAGCTCGCTGTCGCCTGCTCCCTCGGCGAGCATTTCGACCCAGAATAACTTGCTGGCGATGCCGTCAGGGGATTGTCGGGTGGCTTCGCCGGCGCGGTGGATCCGTTTCATTTTCCAGTCTCCGCTCATCGATTTACGCCGGCTCGGTCATCTGGGCGCGGCCGTTGCTGAACGACCAGTCCTCGCGCTGCGTCGTGGTCACGACCACCATGACATCCTCAGGTCGGACGCCGGGTGCGTCGGCAAGAAGCGCTACGATGCGGCGGTAGAATTCCTTCTTGACCTCGGCGCTGCGCGGCTTGCCGATGGTGACGTCGAAGAAGACGAAATCATCGGAACGCGGGCCGCCGAAATAATTGCGATCGAAGACGAGTTCGCCCGGCTCAAGCTGATGAATCACCTGAAAGCGATCGGCCTCGGGCACGTCGAAGACCTCGACCATCGCCCGATGGAAATTGTCTGACAGTGCCTTCAGATATTCGGGCGACTTGCCACGGAGAAGTGAAATGCGGGTAACGGGCACGACTGCCTCCTATGTTGGCGCGTCAAAAACTTGACGATCGGACTATCCCACGTCATCATCATCCTGAAAATAAGATAATAGTGGACGAACCGTCCCAAAAATACGGACTGTTTTCATGGGCCGCGTTGTCTTCGATCTTGATGTGCTTCGGAGTTTTGTCGTTGGAATGGAGCTTGGGAGCTTCGCCAAAGCTGCGGATCGTGTCGGCCGCTCTACCTCTGCCGTCAGCTCGCAGATCAAGAAGCTGGAGGACCAAGCGGGAACGCCGATCTTCCGGAAGGCAGGTCGCGGGCTGGCCTTGACCGAGGCCGGCGAGACCATGCTCGGGTATGCCCGCCGGCTGCTCGAGCTCAATGATGAGGCGGCAGCGGCGGTCCAGGGCGTCGAACTGGAGGGCTGGGTCCGCCTTGGCCTTCAGGAAGATTTCGGGGAACGGCTGTTGCCGGAGGTGCTGGGGCGCTTTGCCCGGGCGCATCCGAAAGTGCGGATCGAAGCGCGCGTGGTGCGCAACGCGGAACTCGTCGAGCGCGTGACGTCGGGCCGGCTGGATCTGGCGCTCGCCTGGAGCGACGGCGTCAGAACAGCGCATTGCGAACGTATCGGTGAGGTGCCGATGTGCTGGGTGGCGCCTACATCGGAGCGAGTGGACTGGAATGCGAGTAGCAGCGAGCCGATGCCGCTCGTAACGCTGGAGATGCCGTGCCTGTTGCGGACTGCCGCAACCAGGGCGCTCGATCATGCGGGGATCGCCTGGCGAGTAGCCTTCGTCAGTCCGAGCCTTGGCGGATTGTGGGCAGCAACGGCTGCCGGCCTCGGGATCACCATTCGCACGCCGCTCGGCCTGCCGGACAGGGTCAGGCCCATGTCATCGGGGGAAGCCGGCCTGCCGCCGCTGCCGAAGCTTGATCTGGTCCTGCACCGGGCAGAGGCTGAGCAGAGCCCCGCGACGGAAAGGCTGGCGACCATCATGCTGCAGGCGGTACGCCAGTCGCTCGGAGAATACAGCCGTGCTCCGTTCGAGGCCGTGAGCGGCATGTCTGCTCAAAGCCTCTGAAATTGGGCGCGTCCGATGGGTTTGGGCTTCGTACCGGCGACGTCGTCACGGCTCCAAATTTTGCGATGGTGTCCAGGGTTGGCCCCATGGCGGGGCTTCCCTGGGGCTTGCCTGGCCGAGCAGTTCCGCAAGCTTGCCGATGGTTCCATCCGTTTCGACAGGGGTATAGACCACCAACTTCATGTCCGGCTGGTCCGTCACAGAAAGGCTGGTGTGCTCGAACGACATCAACCCCTGTTCAGGGTGTCGAATGCGTTTGTGGCCGGTCAGCGGGCGAAGGACTTCATGGCGTTGCCACCATTCGCGAAATTCGGGACTTGCCTTCTTCAGCGTCGAGACGAGACGTTCGAAATCCGGATCGCCTGCGTAGCGAGCGTTGTCGGAGCGAAACATCGCCAGCGACATCCGGGCGACCGTTTCCCAATCGACCAGTAGTTTCCGGTGTTCCTCGTTGGCGAAGACGAGATGCATGATGTTGCGCTCGTCGCCTTGCAGTTTGCCGTAGTCGCCGAAGAGCATCGCCGCGGCGCGGTTCCACGCCAGTACATCCCAGCGCTTGCCGACGACATAGGCCGGCTGCTGCGTGAGGCTCGCCAGCATCCTCTGCAGCGGTTCGCATACTCGGCCTGGGTCGGTTGCTGCGGTCTCGGGCGGCGGGCGATCGTTGAGGATGAAGAGGTGGCGTCGCTCCGCCGTGTCCAGCCGCAAGGTATCGGCCAATGCCGTCAACACCTCAGCGGAAGGCCTCACGTCGCGACCTTGTTCGAGCCACGTATACCAGGTGGTCCCAACGCCTGCGAGCATGGCAACCTCCTCGCGTCGAAGTCCCGGGGTTCGCCGACGGTAGCCTTCCGGCAGGCCGACGCTTGCGGGTGCCAGTCTTTCGCGCCGCGACCGCAGGAAATCTCCCGATTCTCGACGACGGGCTTCGATGGTGGCCAAGTTCTCGCTCATACGGGTATCCTATCAGGATTGATGCTAGGATAAAAGCAGAACTGTTTGCGGTTTTCCCCCTGTGCAAATTGGGGACGTGCGGCCAGGAAAACTGGGTTCCGCACGTGGTTTTCACATTCATTCAAAGGACAGCAATCATGTCATTGCAACACGTGGTCATCGTCGGCGGATCATCGGGCGTAGGTCTTGCCACCGCAGGCCGACTCATCGGGCTTGGTTTCAAGGTCACTATTACCGGCCGGGATCCGGCGAGGCTGAGATCCGCAAATGACTCGCTGGCAGGCGCGGCTCAAGCAATCGTCATGGACGGCGCCGATTCGAAAAGCCTCCGCAGCGGCTTTGCGGAGATCGGCAGCTTCGATCATCTCGTCCTCGCACTCAGCGGCGCAAGGGGTGGCGGGCCGTTCGCAAGCGTCGAAGTGGCGGAGGTTCGTGGCGGCTTCGAGCAGAAGGTCTTTCCGCATTTCGCGACGGCGCAGACGGCGCTGCCATTCCTGCCTGGGGACGGAAGCATCACCTTCGTTTCGGCGGTCTCGGCGCAAGCCGCCTTTCCAGGCACGGCCGGTCTGGCGGCGGCAAATGCGGCAATCGAGGCGCTTGTGCCGGTGCTTGCGGTCGAGCTAAAGCCGATGCGGGTGAACTGCGTCTCGCCTGGTGTAATCGATACGCCGTGGTGGGACTTCCTGCCGGAGGATCAGAAGAAGGGCGTGTTTGCCGAGTATGCAGCAAAGACGCCGGTCGGTCGGGTGGGTCAGGCTGACGATGTCGCCAAGGCAATCACATTCCTGATCTCGAACGGCTTCATGACGGGGCATACGATCGTCTGCGATGGAGGTTTGCGGCTCGCGGCTTAGTCGACGATCCGCGACGCCTGCCTTCAGGTCGCCGGCAGGATGCCGGCGATACGCTCCTCGGCGTCTCGGGCAATATGCTGGAGGTCGCGCGGACTGCCCGCCAGTCGCTCAAGGGCGGCGATCGCGACGTCGGTTGCGATGTATTCCGGTTTGTGACCGAGATTGTGGATGGTGACGAGCTCGGCTCCGGCAATATCGCGGGCGAGGCCGCGGGAGTGCAATTCCTCGAGCACGATGTCGTCGCTGTCACCGGTGATGATGACGGTCGGCGCCGTGATTTCGCGGTATCGCGGTGCTTCCGTCTTCACATAATCCAGCAGGTTGGCGACGTCGGCGGCATTGTTGCGGAAGGTGTGGGGCCGCAGCACCAGGGCAGGGGCTGTCTTTTCGACATATCCGGCCGGCCGTGCGTTTGGACGGAAGACGCCGATCGTTCCTTGCTCCAGGCGGCGGAGCCCGGCCGGGATGACGAAGGCATGGGAGAACAACCAGCCAATGACCGGCATTGCCGCAAGCGTGTAGTACCAGTCGATGCCGCCGGGCCAGGGATGGGTCGCCGGGGCAAGAAAGAGCAGGCCGACGGTCCTTTGCGGATGGCGAAGAGCAAAGGCGGCGGCGATCGCGCCGCCGAAGGAATGGCCTACAATGATGGCATTCGCTATGCCGCGCCTGTCCATCAGTCGCGCGATCGCGTCAGCCTGGCCGGAGGGAAACGCATTTTCCGGTCCACCGCGTTCGGAATAGCCGTGGCCGGGGCGGTCGACGAACAGCATTTCGGCCCGGCGCCGCAAGGGCCCCTCGAAGGCCTCCAGCTGGTCTCGCAAATTTCCGCTGGCGCCATGGATGAAGACCAGCGGCGGAAGATCGGCACCCCGCGGGCGCAGCAGATGCACCGCATTCATGCGGAATCCGCCGACGTCAGTCAGCTCTCCGACGTTCGGAAAGGCCTGCTCGATGGCGCGCGCCTTATAGGTGGAGTAGCCGATGGCGACGGCGATGAGCAAAAGGATAATGAATAGGACAGCGATCATGTGCGGTAAACGCATGTGCGAGGCGGATGACGTGTCGAGAGAGGCGTTTATTTTCTATCTATGCGCAGGCCAGCGCGGTTTGGTTCGTGCCCTCAGGTCGGGCTGCCGGCCAGTTTTTCGGATAGCGTGTTGACCTGGTCCTGTGCTGCTTTGTCGGCGGGATAGATCTCGAGGAAACGTTCCCAGGCCTTCAACGCCAGCTCGCCCTTGCCGGTTTCGCCGAGGATTGCAGCCATGCCGGCGAGTGCGCCGAAGTGCCGGGGTTCTATCCTCAGCACCTGGTTGATGTCGGCCATCGATCTTGCGTAGTCGCCCATCGTATAGTTCAGCGTCGCCCGCTGGTTCCAGCCTTCGACATAGTCCGGCTTCAGCGCGATCACCTGGTCGAAGAAATCGAGAGCGGCGGCGTTGCGCTTTTCGGCGACGGCCTTTGTCGCCCATTGCATCAGGAGATTGATGGTGGCGCTGCCCGAATCGGCCCACTCCACGCGGATTTGGTCGGCAATCATCTTCGCCTGATCCGGATCACGCTGGCGTTTCAGAGCGAGGAAGAGATCATCGAGCCTCTGCTTGGGGGAGGCGTCGGGGTCCTTCTGCTCGACAGTTGCCGGATCGGCGGCCATGGCCTGATGCGGGGCTGCGGAAATCAGCAGCAGGATTATCGGCAGGGCCGAGCGTGACAAAGCAAAAAAGCGCATGGCGGGCATGATAGCCCGCCAGCACTGAAGATCCAAGCAAATTTGACGTGATACCCAAGCGGCCGCAGGCCGGGCACCCCGTGCACCAGCCCGAAAGCCAAGGCGTACGGGGGAAGTCATCAGCGGCTGATCAGCCCTGACGAGCCTTGTAGCGCGGGTTCAGCTTGTTGATGATGTAGACGCGGCCCTTGCGGCGAACCAGACGGTTGTCACGGTGGCGAGCCTTGAGCGACTTCAGCGAATTCTTGATCTTCATTTTTTTGATCCGCGGTGTTTAGGGGGAATGTCTCATTCGCCCGTATCTTTTAACAATCAAAAGCGCGCTCACGGCGCGCTCTTTTAGGGTGGGGAGCAAATACCGTGTCGCTCTGGCCATGTCAACCGGCTAACAGGGCTTTTTCCCGGGCATAACCCTTGCTCCCGCCCTAGAGAAGCTGCGTCACATGGCCCATCTTGCGACCGGGTCTCGCCTCGGTCTTTCCATAGAGATGCACGAGCACATTGTCACGTTTCAGCCAGTCCGGCACCGATAATATGTCATCGCCGATCAGATTCTGCATGACGCAATCCGAGTGGCGTGCAGGATTTCCGAGCGGCAGGCCGGAAACGGCGCGGATATGCTGCTCGAATTGCGAGACAACGCAGGCCGCCTCGGTCCAGTGGCCGGAATTGTGGACGCGTGGCGCCATTTCGTTGGCGATCAGGCTGCCGTCGGCCAATACGAAGAATTCGATGCCGATGACGCCGACGTAGTCGAGCGCGGCGAGCAGTTTTTCGGCGGCGCTGCGTGCTGCCTGGGCGGCGTCCGAGGACAGCTTGGCCGGCAACGTGGATGTGTGGAGAATTCCGGCACGGTGAACGTTCTCGGCGGGATCGTAGCAGGCAACCATACCATCCGCACTCCTGGCGGCTATGATCGAAATCTCGCGGACGAAGGGGATGAAGCTTTCGAGAATGAGCGGAACGCTGCCGAGGTCTGCATAGCTGTCGGCAGAGTTGTCGTCCACCGAGCGAAAGACGCGCTGGCCTTTGCCGTCGTAACCGAGCCGCCGCGTCTTCAGGACGCCCTGGCCGCCGAAATCAGTCAAGGCTGCCTCTAGGTCGGCCTGGCTGTCGATCGCGTGATAGCGGGCGGTCTGGATTCCGCAGTCGCTGAGGAAACGTTTTTCGGTCAGGCGATCCTGCGCCATTTCCAGCGCGCGCGGTGGCGGATAGACGGGCACCTCCGTTGCGAGCCGCTCGGCTGCCTCGACAGGCACATTCTCAAATTCGTAGGTTACAACGTCCGATGCAGCAGCCAGCTTTGCCAGCCCGGCTGGATCATCGTAGGCGGCTACGATCTGGCGATCCGCGACCTGGGCCGCCGGGCAATCGGCCTGCGGTTCGAGGATGACAGTGCGGAAGCCCAGTCGTGCCGCTGCCATGGCGAGCATGCGGCCGAGCTGGCCGCCACCGATGATGCCGATCGTCTTGGCGGTCATAGGTTATCCATCGGATATTCGGCGACCGCAGCGCTCTGGCCGGCGCGCCAGTTGTCAAGCCGCTCGGCGATGTCTTCGTCATAAAGCGCGAGAACGGCGGCCGCGAGAAGGGCTGCGTTGATGGCGCCGGCCTTGCCGATCGCCAGTGTCCCGACCGGAATACCAGCCGGCATCTGCACTATAGAGAGAAGACTGTCCTGGCCCGAAAGAGCCTTCGATTGAACGGGAACGCCAAACACCGGAAGCGGGGTCATCGCGGCGGCCATGCCGGGGAGGTGGGCGGCGCCACCCGCGCCGGCGATGATCACCTTGAAGCCTTCGTCGCGGGCGCTCTTGGCGAAGGCCACGAGCCTGTCCGGCGTGCGGTGTGCCGAGATTATGCGCGCGTCATAGCTGATCTCCAAGGCTTCCAGCGTATCGGCGGCGTTCTTCATCGTCTCCCAGTCGGACTGGCTGCCCATGATGATGGCTACAGGCGGTCTCTCTGTCATGGCGGCGTGCGTCCTCTCAATCAATAAAGCCGGGCCTCTCAAGCAATGATGTCAGGAATGATCTGATCTTCCAGTTTGCTGAGCCTGTCCTTGATGACGAGCTTCTTCTTCTTCATGCGCTGAACGCGCAACTGGTCGCAGCCGGTCTGGATCATGGCATTTATGGCGACGTCGAAGTCTTCATGCTCCTGGCGCAGCCGCGCCACGATGAGCCTGACTTCCGCCTGTTCCTGATCCGGCATGTCACAATCCCCAATAACGCCCACGGATTCGTGTCCGCCCAGCCGATGAATTCCGCAAGCTCCTATCACCAAATAGTGGTAACGGGAAGTTATCCTTGATCACGAATTTGCCTCGGACAAGTCATGTTTTCGCCTTCGACAACGGCGGGATATTATGACACACTGATGACGTTAGTGCCTAGAACTCCAGCGATGGATGGCTGGGGAAGGCAAGAGGAAGGAAGGGTCAAAAATGACTGTTCAAGCTCATCTTGAATCACTCCAGAAAAAGCATATCGCCTTAGAGGAGAAATTGCATTTTGCGATGGCGTCGCCTTCTATTGATGACCGTGAGATTGCGGACATCAAACGCATGAAGCTCCGGATCAAAGACCAGATCCAGAAACTGACGATATCAGTGCACTGATTTGAGATGTTGAGATGGTCACCGCGCACAGGTTCGCGGCAAAGCTATTAAAAAGGGCAAGAGAGCCCAATTTTCCGGGAATGCGGTGATCCAACAGAAATTGAGACTGAGCGCCAACTTCAAGTGTGAGGTGTGGGGGTTGGCGCAAACTCAACCAAACTGACTTCCAGCCATTCCGCCTATTCAGGCCCAGAACTGATCCAGCCACAGATTGAGTTTGTCGAAGCCGCTGTTGTTGACGGTGTAGATGCGTTTCGTGCCTTCCGAGGTCACCGAAACAAGGTTGCTGTCGAGGAGCGCCTTCAAATGTTGCGACACTGCCGGGCGGCTGATCGGCAGGCCTTGCGCCAGCTCGTTTACCGTCTTCGGCGCGCGCCGGAGTTCCTCCAGCAGATGCCGGCGGTTACGGTCGGAAATCGCGGCGAAGGGATCCGTGTTCGACATGGGCGAAAGTTACGTCAAAGACATATTTGCGGCAAGTGATTTGTGCAGCGCAGCGATGCCAGTAAGAATTGATCCATTGCGCGTGAATTCGCGCCAATCCGATCGCGGTGAGGCCGGTTGCGAGCAGATGTGCCTTCGTTTTCGTGGCGTCCGCTCTTGTCAGCCGGTGCCAACGGAATTACTCACAGGTCAGCATAGCGCGCGCCGCCACTTGTGGCTGGACATCGCAGAAACCGGAAGCTTGTCATGACCATCGCTGAAAACCGCTGCCGCCTCGTCCTGATCGTGCCAGATATTGCGGATGCCAGCAGTCAAGCGGCGATGGTCGCCGATGCCCTCAAGGGCGGCGATGTCGCCTCGGTGATCATTCCGCAATACGGGCTCGACGACGCCAGCTTTCAGAAACACGCGGAGAAGATCGTGCCGCTGGTGCAGGAAGCCGGGGCTGCAGCGCTGATTTCCGGGGACAGTCGCGTGGCCGGCCGGGTCAAGGCGGATGGATTGCACATCGCCGGAAAACTACCGGAATTTGCCGAGGCCGTGGAGAACCATGTTCCGAAGATGATCGTCGGCGGCGGCAGCGCCACCGACAGGCACGGTGCGCTCGAAGTCGGCGAGCTGCGGCCCGACTATATTTTCTTCGGCAAGCTTGAGGGCGACATCAAACCGGAAGCGCATCCGAAGAATATCGCCCTTGGCGAATGGTGGGCCTCGATGATCGAAATTCCCTGCGTCGTCATGGGCGGCACCGATCCGAGCTCGGTGGTGGACGTCGCGCTCGCGGGCGTCGAATTCGTGGCATTGCGCGAAGCGATTTTCGCCGATCCAACGGCGGTTACCGCCAGGGTCACCGAGGTCAATGCACTTCTTGACGAAAAAGCGCCACGGTTTGAAGATTGATAGCATTCCATGTCGCTTTTGCTCCGCTACCGTACTCGCTCTGTCCTTGTCGCGCTCGTTGCCGGGCTAGCAGCCTTGCCGTCGATGGCAAAGGCGCAATCGGCCGACGGGACAACGACCTCTCCCGATGTCGGCGCCTTCCGCACCGAGCATATCGAGCCCTCGGGAGAGCCGAAGCCCGAGGTCTTTCACAAGGGAGAGACAACCGCGCCCGCAAAACCTCCTGCTGCCGCGGATGACGTCAAACCGTCGTCGGGCGTCAGCCTGTTTGATCGGATGGGCGCGGATCTGCCTCCACTGCCCCCGGAAAAGCCCTATACGGGGCCGATCGACGAAGCCTATGGCGCGTTTCAGCGCGGCTTTTATCTAACGGCATTCCAGAAGGCGCTGCCGCGTGCGCAGCTTGGCGATCCGGCCGCACAGACGATGATCGCGGAATTGCTGGCGCAGGGTCTGGGCGTCAGACGCGATACGAAGAACGCCGCCTTCTGGTACAGCAAGGCTGCCGAGGGGGGCGATGCCACCTCGATGTTCAAATATGCCCTGATCCTGATCGAGGGCCGCGATGTGCCGCGTGACCGCAAGGCGGCAGATGTCTGGATGAAGAAGGCTGCCGATGCGGGCCAGCCGTCGGCGCAATTCAATTGGGGCCAGAGCCTGACGGCGGATAATCCCGGTGCGAAGGGGTTGGAACTGGCTTTGCCGTACTACGAGAAATCGGCGGAGCAGGGCATCGCGGATGCCCAATATGCGTTGTCGCAGCTCTATATAGGTCTTCCGGATGTGGCGCCGGAGAAAAAGGCGCAGGCCCGCATGTGGCTCGCAAGGGCCGCAAACGCCGGCTTCGACACCGCGCAGCTAGACATGGGCCTCTGGTTGATCAGCGGCACCGGCGGGCCTGTCGATCTGCAAGGCGGCTTCAACTGGATGAAGGTCGCTGCCTATCGCGGCAACGTCGTTGCGCAGAACAAGCTTGCCCATCTCTACATCAATGCAATCGGGACGACGCAGCAACCGATCGAGGCCGCGACCTGGTATGTCATCTCGCGGCGGGCGGGCCTCAAGGATCCCGAGCTCGAGGATTTCTACCTCGGCATCGAGGACGATCAGCAGAAGACCGCTATCGACGCCGCCAATAAATATCACCCGGCTAAATGACAGGCATTGCTTAGAGGATTTCCGCTTTTCTTCGAATCGCGAAAACGCTCTAACTTTTTGTTTTTACGCATTCCGGATGCAAAACCGCTGCGCACTTTTGCTGGAACTGCTCTAAGCCCGGCGAAGGACAGGAGCGGCGCGGGTCTTCTTTGCGGGCTTCAAGGCTGCCGGAGAGGCGGCGATCGGAGCGGGGAGGATGTTGCGATGTACCTCGCGCTCCCGCGATGCGGTGTAGAGACTAAATATCCGGGCCTCGAGCGGCCCGAAGATGTCGCCGAGATCGGAGACATCGGCCGGGTAGGGACCTGCCATATCGTTTAGCGCGTCGGCGCACTCTGTCAGAGTTTCCCCAAGACCATGCTGGAAATCGAGTTGGCCGAGGGATAGCGACATCTTTGTTGCCGCCTCGCGACCGTGCTCGGAAAGAACCTTCAGTTCGCCGTCCATGACGTCTGCGTCCGTTCGGATGTTGTCCGCTGCGGCGTTCAGGCGTTCGTCCAGCCGATGCGCATTTTCATCCTTCGACGAAGCGGCATTGCCGGCGGTCTCCTCGAGGGCCTTCAGCCCGATGACGATGGCGTCTGCCGAATCATCGAGCTTCGCGGCAAAGATGCGCAGTTCCGCGGTGACGACATTGATGGACCGACCTGCCTCACCCATTTTGCTACAGCGAAGATTGGTGTTCAGCGCCATGTAGTGGATATCGGTCTTCACCACTCGAATGGTCTCGACGCTCTTCAACAGGCTGGATGCGGTGTTGAGCGTTGACCGATTGATCCCATCTGCCCGGACGTGCCCCATTTCGACCTGCTTGACGATGTCAAGGGCGATCGACATGCTTTCCCTGAGCGTTTGGGTGAGCTTGCTGACCGCACCCGTGTGCGGCATCTCGTCTTGAAGCCTCAGAATCTCCTGCGTGTCCTCGCTGAAGCTTGCGATCGTTTTCACGATGTCGTGGGCGCTTCGCCCGAAATCCTCGGCTGCTGCTCGCATCTGCGCGGCGGTGAGATGATGGACGACATTTTCCAGCCGCTGGCGCGCATCCGCGCTGAGCTTGCGCCCGTCGTCGCCGTCAAGCAATTTCTGGAGGAGTGCGAATGAGGCTTCGACGTGTTCGATACGCTGCCGGGTGAGATCGCCGATATGCAGCGCCGACAACGTCGTCGTCACCTTATCCTGGATGCTCTTGGCGATAGCGCCGACCTGGCTTGCGATCGTAGCAAGGTCCTTGCGATGGGCGTTGATGGTCTTCGCATCTCTTTCGAGCGCATCGATCACGCGTGGCGCCGTCGCGTCATAGGCCTTCGATGTCGCCGTGCCCGAAGCCATGGCAAGTCTGAGGTCCTTCTCGAGTGCATTGAGCTGATTGCCGAAGCTGTTGACTTCATCGGTGCCGGAATGGATGCGCTCGAGGATTTCCTGGGCGAAGCCAGCGAATTCGGGGACACCGGCTCCGGTGATCTTCACCGTGATGGCGAAGGTGCGGAGATAGCGCATGGTCTCCTGCATGTCGGACACATGCGTGCGCAATTTCTCGCCGGTGTCGGAAAGGACGGCAAAATGCTGCTGGCGCGTCATTTCCATGTCAGGCAACTTCTGCAGCGTATTGACCGTCTGCAGGAGGTCCTCCGCAGCGTTGCTACCGCTCTCGCTCTCCCGCGCCTTCGTTGCGTGCTCCAGCGATGCCAAAAGCTTGTTCAGGGCTTCCTGAATGGAAAACAGCGCCGCACCGCCTTCGAGAAAGCGCTTTTCGACCTGGCTGCGAGCAGCTTCCAGCGTGAAGCTGACATCCGTCGCGGGCATTTGCACCGCGCGGAGTGCCGAAGCTGTTCTATTTCTCATTGCTATCCCTTTACTTGGCGAAAGGCCCGTTATCTCGAGTGCTAAACCGAGAATGGAAAGTTCCGGTAAATTCTGAGGACTCGTGGATGGCGTATTGGCGTTGATCGTCCAGCAGAGTTAATGCCGTCTCAACAGACATGGCCTGTTTCGGCATGTCTGAATAAATCAATGAAAATTAAGGATAATCCCCGGTAAAAGGTAACTTCCATCTGGCAAGGCCGAGGTGTCCGTGGGGACGGGTGTGCAGGTTTGCCCGCGGCAGCCGGCGGAGTATTCGCTCCATCAAGTTGCTGACGGCCTGATTGGCTAATAATAATGTATTCTCCTATGTTTGCTTGCCGTTGATGAAACTTTATAGTTGAGAATTACAATTCTGCTTGCAGCAGCGGCGTTGGCAGTCTGTCGGAGCGGTTCCTGCCGCCTGTAACGGCCCGCTAGTGGTTTGATCGAGACAAAGGAGTCCGATTTAGGATTCCAATTTTCGCATGAATATGCGACGGTCCTGCATGCGCACAGGTGTCACATTTGAGGTTTCCGCTGCCGACCGGGTTCGGCTGAAC
>NZ_PCDP01000030.1 GCF_003240585.1 Arminella tubonensis | reverse complement strand
ATGTCCGGCGCCCGCATCACCGGCACGGCGGCGCTGGAGCTGAAAGAGACCGGCGGCCGCTATGCGCTGTCGACCATGTGCATCGGCGTCGGCCAGGGCATCGCCATCGCGCTCGAAAGGGTGTGATACGGGCATTCCCAGCGACGATGGAGCGTTGTTGGAGCTAATAGGGCAGCCCGACATAATTTTCAGCCAGCGCCGTCGAGGCGGCGCGGGAATGGGTGAGATAATCGAGCTCCGCTTCCTGTATCTTCTGGTCGAAGTCGCTGGTATCCGGAAAGCGATGCATCATCGTCGTCATCCACCACGAAAAGCGGACGGCTTTCCAGACGCGCGCCAAGGCGAGAGCGGAATAGCGATCGACGCCGGCATCGGAGCGATCCTGATAATGCTCGACCAATCCCGCGAAGAGATAGTGAACGTCGCTCGCGGCCAGATTGAGCCCCTTGGCGCCTGTCGGCGGAACGATATGGGCAGCGTCGCCGACGAGAAACAGGCGACCAAAGCGCATCGGCTCGGCGACAAAGGAACGCAGTGGCGCGATTGATTTCTCAAAGGAAGACGCCGTTGTCAGCGCCTCGGCATGATGAACGGGCAGGCGGCGGCGCAATTCATCCCAGAAGCGATCGTCGCTCCAGTCTTCGATCTTCTCGTCCAACGCACATTGAATATAGTAGCGGCTGCGGGTGGCGGAGCGCATCGAGCAGAGCGCGAAGCCGCGTGGGTGGTTGGCATAGATCAGCTCGTGATTAACCGGCGGGACGTCTGCGAGTATGCCGAGCCAACCGAAGGGATAGACCTTCTCGAATGTACGGATTGCTCTTTCCGGAACGCCCTTGCGGCTCACGCCATGAAACCCGTCGCATCCGGCGATGAAATCGCAATCGATGCGGTGGGCGCCGCCGCCCTTCTCATATGTCACGTAAGGCTTACCCTTATCGAAATCATGAGGCTGGACGTTGGCAGCATCGTAGACCGACTGGGCGCCACTCTTTTCGCGGTGGTGCATCAGGTCGCGTGTCAATTCCGTCTGGCCGTAGACCATGACGCGCTTGCCGATTGTAAGCCCGAAGAGATCGATGCGATGGTCGCGACCGTCGAAGGCAAGCGAGAAGCCGTCATGCGGCAACCCTTCAGCGTGCAGGCGAGCACCAGCCCTCGCCCTGTCGACCAACCCGACCGTACCTTCCTCGAGAACGCCGGCCCGAACACGACCGAGGATATAGTCCTTGCCGACCCGATCGAGGATGACGTTGTCGATGCCGGCCTCTGTCAGCAATTGCCCGAGCAGCAATCCTGATGGGCCGGAACCGATGACGACGACTTGTGTACGCATTTCCTCACCAAAGCGCTTGTCGAACCCGCTGCCGTTGTCGGGGCAGCCGTCCTCGAATGGATTGCGGCAGGCGACCAGCTCCGGGCCGCCTGCCGTTGACGATTTTCAGAATGGATAATGCTGCGCGGAATCCTCGATGGTGATCCAGCGGAGATCGGTGAATTCGGCGATAGCAGCCTTGCCGCCGAAGCGTCCGTATCCGCTGCCCTTTACACCACCGAACGGCATCTGCGCCTCGTCGTTCAAGGTCGGCCCGTTGATATGGCAGATGCCGGATTCGATGCGGGCGGCAACCGCCATCGCTCGCTGGACGTCGCGGCTGAACACAGCTGCAGACAGACCGTACTCGGTGTCATTGGCGACGCGGATCGCTTCTTCTTCATCGGCCACCCGAATGATCGGCTTGACCGGACCGAAGGACTCTTCAGAATAGACGCGCATGTCGGCGGTGACGTGATCGAGCAGCGTCGCTTCCACGACCGTACCGCTGCGTTTGCCGCCGGCAACGAGCTTGGCCCCTTTAGCCTGAGCGTCCGCTATCAGCTCTTCCATCTTCATCGCCGAGCCGAGGCTGATCAGCGAGCCGAGCACGACATGTCCTCGCGGATCTCCGGCCGGAAGCTGGCTGGCGCGCGCCGACAGCTTCGCCACGAATTCGTCGGCGATCGCCTGATGAACGATGATCCGCTCGGTCGACATGCAGATCTGGCCCTGGTGCATGAAGGCGCCGAAGATTGCCGCGTTGACCGCGCCGTCGATATCGGCGTCATCGAGGATGACGAGCGGCGCCTTGCCGCCGAGTTCGAGCAGTGCCGGCTTCAGGTGCTTGCCGCAAAGCTCGGCGATGATCTTGCCGACCTTGGTCGAGCCGGTGAAATTGACGCGACGTATGGCCGGATGGCCGATCAGGGCAGCGACGATCTCGGCGGGATCCTCCGGCGCATTGGTGATGACATTGATGACGCCGGCCGGCAGTCCCGCTTCCGTCAAGGCGGTGGCGATCAGCCGCTGCGTGCCCGGGCATAGTTCCGACGCCTTCAGGACGACGGTATTGCCACAGGCGATCGGCATTGCGATCGCGCGCGTTGCGAGAATGACAGGCGCGTTCCAGGGCGCAATCGCAAGGCAGACGCCGGCTGCCTGACGCACGCCCATCGCGAGCGTTCCGGGCTTTTCGGACGGGATGATCTCGCCAGAAATCTGGGTGGTCATAGAGCCCGCTTCACGAAGGATGTTGGCGGCCAGCATGACGTTGAAGCCTGCCCAGGGAGCGGTTGCCCCGGTTTCCTCAATCATCAGCCTGGTGAACTCGCCCACCTTGGCGTCGACGATGTCGGCGGCCTTGAGCAGGATCGCGCGGCGATGGCTGGGTCCAGTCCTCGACCATGTCTTGAAGGCCGCAGCGGCGGCCTCCACCGCGGCGTTGACATCCTCCAGTCCAGCGGCCGCCGCACGGGTCGCCAGTTTCTCCGTAAAGGGGTCGTGGCGGTCGAATGTGCGACCGCTCTGGGCGGGGCGGTCCACACCATCGATGAGAAGGGAAATGTCCATGTTCGTCTCCTGATACAAAGAGGGTTAGAAGCCGAGGACCTCGGCATTGACGGAGGCTTCGAGGCCGCCGTCCGTGGCTAGATTCGCGCCGTTGATCCAACGTGCGCCGTCCGAGCAGAGGAAGAGGATGGCCGGTGCAATGTCGGCCGCGGTTCCAGCACGCCCGACCCGTGTGATGTCGCTGTCGACGCGCTCGTCTCCGAGGACTGCCCGAAACTGTTTCAGGATCGGCGTCTCCACCGGGCCTGGGCTGACGGCATTGACACGGATTGCCCGATCCTTGAACAGCGGCTGATGCGCAGCGCGCATGGTCCACAGCAGCAGAAGCTCCTTGGAAAGCGGATAGCCTTCCTCATCCTTCAAGCCGTGCTTGGCTGCGAGGCCTGCATCGGGAAAGCCTTCGATGGCGGTCAGGGCCTTCGCCCGCTCGATATTGGCACGCCATCCGTAGCCGGCGATCGAGGCGACGTTGACGACAGCGCCGCCCTCGCGAAGTCGCGGCGCCACCGCTTCGGACAGTGCGCGCAGACCGTAGAAGTTGACAGCGAGCGTTGCCTTAAGGCCAGTGTTGCCGGAGAGACCTGCGACGTTGGCGAGCGCATCGATGCGCATGGGAAGTTGCCGGACGATTTCTGCAACTCCAGCTGGTGTCGAGATGTCGCCCTTGACGAAGGAAGCCTGTCGTTCCGGCGGCTCGCGGACATCGACGCCGATGACATCGGCACCCATTTGCCCTGCGAGCTCTGCCGTGCGTGCGCCAATTCCAGAAGCAACGCCGGTAATCAGGATTGTTTTTCCAAAGAGCATGATCTTACCTTTCCCAATGCATCGCAGATTGTCTTGATTTCATCGATCGTGTTGATCCATCAAGTATTTTGGAAGCGTCAGCCGATAGCCGATGGGTAGAAGCCTGAGGGCGAAGCGTCGTTCGACGGCTCCCCAAAGGCCATGTGGCATGTAGAGCGAGAACAACACTGCCGTCGCGCCGAGGCCTATGAGGTACCAGACGCCCATGCTGCCGAAATAGGTCTCGATCACGAAAAACAGGATGGCGCCGAGGATGGCTCCTTCGAATTTTCCAATGCCACCGACGAGCACCATGAATATCATGTAGGCGGTCCATTGGATGCTGAAGTAGGTCTTGGGCTGGAAGGTGGTGGCCGTCGCGAGCCAGAGCCCGCCAGCCACCGCAACGCCGAAGGCGGCAAGGACGAAGAGCAGCCGCTTCGTCGCCATGACCTTGACCCCCACGGAGGTCGCTGCGTCTTCATTGTCCCGGATGGCCTGTATCGCAGCGCCAGCACGGCTTCGCAACAAGACGAAAAGCAGGCCGAGAAGACCTGCCATTGCAATCAGCGCCATCCAATAGATCGCCGCGCGGCGCGTGGCGCTATCATAGGCATTGAGCGAAATCAGCGAGGTTCCCGTTTCTCCCTGGATGAGTTGATCCAGGTTGACCAGCAGATGAACGAGCTCCGAGATAACCCACATGCCGATTGCGAACTCACCTCCTCTAAGTCGCAGCATGAAAAAGGACAGCGGCACGGAAAGTGCGGCGGTGATGAAGGCGGCCGCAAGGAGCGAGACGAAGGGATTGAGCCCCGCATCTGCAAGCCGTACCGTGAAATAGGCGCCTAGACCGAAAAATGCCTGTTGTCCGACGGAGACGAGCCCGCCATAGCCGGCAAGCGCGTTCCACATGACGGCAAGAATGACGTAGACGAACAGAGCCGTCAGGCGGTCGACGGCGCCGGCTCCCATCAGTGGCGGCGCGAGGGCCAGAACTGCAAGAACGATGACACACCCAAAGACCGCCGAGCGGGATGACCGCGTCCATCGTTCGACCGAAAAGCCACTCGAGAGATATGTCATGCTTCACTCCGTAGGGATGCGCTGATCTTTCCGAGGAACGGCGTGCCCAATGGAAAGAGCCTGATGAAGAGCACGAGGAGAAAGACGAGGTGACCGCCGATGAGAAAGCCTTGCGGGTGAAGTTGAGCGCCCAGCGATTGCGCAAGACCGAGGACAATGCCACCGACCAGCGTTCCCCAAAGCGAACCGGCGCCACCTATCACCGCCGCCTCGAAGGCGAAGAGAAGCTGCGGCCCGCCGGAATAGGGGTCGAACGTTGCCCGCATTGCGAGGAAAGCGCCGGCGATACCGACCGTCACCATCGCGATCGCCGTTGCCACCGCATTGACCTTGCGGGCATCGATCCCGACGAGACCGGCGGTGTCCGGATCCTCCGCGGTCGCGCGAATGGCTCGCCCCAGGGCAAACCGGCTGAGGAAAAGCTGCAGTCCGCCGAGAATGACGATCGCCGCCACGATCATCATGACCGACAGCTTGCCGACATAGATATCGCCGGGCAACTCCCAGGAATCATAGCTGAGGTCGCCGAGGAAGGGCGCTAGAGACCGGGTGTCGGCACCAAACTGCTGAAACAGCAGGTTGTCGATGATGATCGAAAGGCCGAATGTGCTGAGGATCGGCAGGAGCGCGTTGCCGCGCGCGCTTCGCTCCAGAACGAACCGCTGCAACAGCCAGCCGACCAGCGCCATGGCGGGCAGCACGATTAAAAGGCCGATAAAGGGTGAGATGCCGAAACGATCGGCCAGCAGCCACAGGCCGTAGGCCGCGACGATTGCCAGGCTGCCATGGGCCAGATTGATGATCCGCATGACGGAGAACATGAAGGAAAGGCCACAGGCAATGACGGCGTAGTAGCCGCCAAGCAGCGTGCCCTGGATCAGGGTGTCGATCATGCTGCCCTCCCGCCGTCGGCTCGATGCAGGCCGAAATAGGCCTGTGTCACCTCATCGCGCGAGACGGCCGCGGCGGGGGCATCGAGAACGATCCGGCCTTCGAGCATGCAGATGACGCGGCTGGCAACGCGCATGGCCCGCCCGAGATCCTGCTCCACGAGAATGATCGTCGTGCCCGAAGTCAGGAACGTCTGCAGCTGCTCGTAGACGCGGTCGACGACGAGCGGGGAAAGGCCGAGGGAAACCTCATCTAGCAACAGGACGTCCGGATTGCTCATCAAGGCCCGGCCGATGGCGGTTGCCTGTTGCTCGCCGCCGGAAAGCTGTCCGGTCTTGGCGTGGCGGCGAGGCACAAGGTTCGGAAATGCGTCGAATACCCGAGCGATGTTCCACGCGCCCTTCCGGCCCGATGTCTTTCCGAGCAACAGGTTCTCTTCCACCGTCATCTGCGAAAAGAGCCGCCGGCCTTCCGGGACCAGGGCAATCCCCATCGCGATCCGCTTGTGGGATGGCACCTGTGTCAGGTCACGGTCGCCGAGCAAAATGCGGCCGGAGGCGGGAAGATGGGCGCCGGCGATTGAGCGCAGCAACGTCGTCTTGCCGGCCCCGTTGGCGCCGACCAGGGCCAGGACGTCGCCCTTGTCGATCTGGAAGCTGACACCGCGCACAGCCTGAAGCAGTCCATGGCGCACGTCCAGCTCCTGGATGGAGAGGGTGCTCATGCCGGTGATCTCCCCAGATAGGCTTTGACCACCTGCTCATCCCTCATGACGGCTTTGGGATCGCCGTCGGCGATGATCCTTCCGGCATCCATGCAGATCAGCCGGTCGGCCACCTGGAGGAGGATATGGACGATGTGTTCGATCCAGACGATGCCGATGCCGCGGCGGCGCAGTTCGCGGATCGTTTCCACCAGCTCGCTCGCCTCGCCATCGGTGAGGCCGCCGCCGATCTCGTCGAGCAGCATCAGTTTCGGCTTGGTTGCGAGCGCACGGGCCAGTTCCAGGCGTTTGCGATCAAGCAGGCCCAGCGTATCTGCCTGGCGATTGGCAACATAAAGCATGCCGCAAAGCGTGAGAGAATCGATGACGCGGCCATAGCTTTCGTCGCGATTGACGAGCTCGCCATGCGCGGCCGCGACATAGACATTCTCGAATACGGTCATGCCGCCGAAAGGCTTCGGGACCTGATGGGTTCTGGCTAGTCCGGACTTGCAGCGGTCTGCCGCCGTCAGCGCCGTGACGTTTCGCCCGTCGAGGAAGATGGTGCCGCTATTGGGCGGAAACGCGCCTGCGAGCACGCTGAGCAGCGTTGTCTTGCCCGCACCGTTCGGGCCGACAATGCCGACGGCATCGCCAACGCCCATGGCGAAATCCACATTGTCGAGAACCACGAGTGCTCCGAAGCTCTTGTGGATCGCCTTGGCCGAGAGAAAATCATCTCCCGGCCGCTGTCGAGCTATCTGCTGCACAGTGGTGTCATCCGTTATAGGGAAGGAGTTTGGCACCGACCGGAACATTCGGGTCCGTGACATTTTCGGTAACGACATAGTCGAGCGGGAACTTCGAGCCCGAAGCCGCCTTCACCCATTGGGTGCCGATGATCGGCCCCGGCGAAACATTCGCGACCGGCCCGCTCGTGAAATCCACTTTCCCGGCGATTGTCGTCGTCTTAAGCGTGCTCAACGCCTTGGCGACAGCCGCCTTGTCCTTGACGTTCGTGCTTGCTTTCAAGGCTTCGAAACCGGCATCAAGAAGTGCAAGGCTGGCGCCGAGCTGCTGTGTCCATTGCTTGCCGCTTGCAGTCTCGTAGCCATCGGCCAATTCCGTTCCCGATACGCCCGTCAGCGTCGATTTGTAGGGAAAAGCCTTGTGCCAATAGGCGGCGCTGCTGATATTCATGCCGAGCTTGCCAAGCGCGTTGATGTCGGAGGGAAACAGCCCGGTCTTTGCGACCTGGCAGATCTTGATCTTGCGCGTCAGGCCCTGCTGCGCTGCCTGTCGCCAGAAGGCGGCAAAATCCGGCGGGATCGGGAACGAATTGAAGATCTCGATGCCTTCTCGCTTGAACAGCGAAATCTGCGCCGAATAATCGGTGGTTCCGTCTTCATAGGGACCGGGATCGACGATCGTGAATCCTTCCTTGGCCAGAAGCGGTGCAAGATTGGCACGAATGGCGTTGCCGTCTGCATCGTTCGGATACATGACGCCGACCTTCCTGTTGGTCTCGATCAGCTTCCATTGGGAGACATAGGTCTTGAAGAACTCGCCGACACCAAAGCCGAAATGATAGGTCCATTTGAACGGGGAGGGCTGGCCGGGTTTGGCGCCACGTCCGAAATACCAGGCTTCCCACGGCATGACCGTCGAGAGGCAGGGAACGCCGGCCGCCTCGCAGGCGTCGGCAACGGGATTGATCGTTTCCGGGGTCGAAACAACGAGCATCAGATCAATGTTCCGGTTGTTGATCAGATCTTTTGCCAGCTGACCGGCACGGGAAGGGTCGGACTGGGTATCCTGATCGATGATCTCGACCTTCCAGCTCTTGCCACCGCTCTGAAATCCTTCCGCCAAGGCCTTCTTGGCAAGATCGAGCACGTAGCCGTCGGTTTGGCCGAAGCCCGCCAATGGACCTGTGCGCGGGCTGATGAAACCCACCTTGATCGTGTCGCCACTCTGCGCGAATGCCGCATTGGCACCCATGGCCAGGGTTGCGCCGCCAACGGCTGTAGCCGCGATGAACGAGCGTCGCGTCAGCGCCAAGGGATTGCCTGTTGTCGTGTCGGGTTTCCTGTTCATTGTCCTCTCCTCCCAGTTCTCAAACTTCGAAAATCGTGCCGGTCAGTTATTCACCGTGATGCGTTGACCGCTTCTCCCGAGCGGCAGCCACGTCAGATCGGATAGTTCCGTGCTCCGGATGCGACCGTGATCCAGCGCAGCTCGGTGAATTCGTCGATTGCGGCCTTGCCGCCGAAACGCCCGTATCCGCTTGATTTCACCCCGCCGAAGGGCATCTGCGGTTCGTCGGATACGGTTGCCTCGTTGATGTGGCAGATGCCGGATTCGATGCGCCTGGCGACTGACAGCGCCCGATTGACGTCGCGGCCGAAGACCGCCGACGACAGTCCATATTCGTTGTCGTTCGCGACTGTCACAGCCTCGTCTATGCTGCCCACACGAATAATCGCAGCCAGCGGACCGAAGCTTTCCTCGTGGTAGATGCGCATCGCGGAGGTGACGTGATCCAGCACAGTCGCGTCCATCAGCGTGCCGCGCGCCGGGCCGCCGCAGACGAGAACGGCACCCTTTGCCAGCGCGTCGTCCAGGAGCGCCTTCACGCGCCTTGCCGCCTCCGCATTGATCATGGAGCCAAGTGGCTTTCCGCCGTCCGCGGGATTTCCGGCGACAAGGGTCATTGCCTTTGCCTTGAATTTTGCGACGAATTCGTCGGCGATATCGTCGAGGAGGATGAGGCGTTCGGTCGACATGCAGATCTGGCCCTGGTTCATGAATGCCCCGAAGGCGGCAGCCCGCACGGCCTCATCGATATCCGCATCGGCAAGCACGATGAACGAAGCCTTTCCGCCCAGTTCCAGCAGGCAACGTTTCAGGTATCTGGCCGAGATTTCCGCGATGATCCGTCCAACGCGCGTCGAGCCGGTAAAATTGATGCGCCGAACGGCCGGATGAGCGATCAACGCCTCGACGACAGCGGCCGCATCTTTCGGGGCATTGGTGAGGACGTTGACGACACCCGGTGGGAAGCCGGCCTCGCGCATGATCTCCCCGATCAGGCTATGCGTCTTCGGGCAGAGCTCCGAGGCCTTCAGAACGACGGTATTGCCGCAGGCAAGGGGCATGGCAATCGCCCGCACGCCAAGGATGATGGGCGCATTCCACGGAGCAATGCCGACGCAGACGCCGGCCGGCTGGCGGATTGCCATCGACATGTTTCCGGAGATGTTCGAAGGGATGATCTCGCCTGTGACCTGCGTCGTCATCGCGGCGGCGTCGCGGAAGATCTCGGCGGCCAATTCGCAATTGATCCGCGCCCAAAGTGCGGTCGCGCCGGTTTCGCCGACCATTGCGGCAATCAGGTCGGCGGTGCGGGCCGCCACGATATCCGCGGCGCGATTGAGCATGGCGCGCCGTTCCCCCGGCGGTGTTTCCGACCAGTTGGGAAAGGCGGCGGCTGCGGAATCTGCTGCCTTGTCCATATCCGAGGCGCTTGCGGCCGAGGCGACAGTCGCGACGTCGCCGCTGACCGGGTCGATCCGCTCGAACGTGGATGCGTTCGATGCGTCCATCGCCTCATCGTTGATAAAGAGCTTTGCCACGAACATGACGTCACCCGCTCGAATGCAGGCATAGCCTGCGTTTGCGCCACGGGAGAATGCAGCAAAGCCGATGTACCCAAGACGGTCCAGCGCTTTGTCGATGTGTTGACGTTGCCTCCTCCCAAAGGCCGATGGGGAGATCGTACGCAGCCTGCGCGGAGAAAGAATATGTTTTTCTGGTTAAATCTTACAATTATCTGGTCTAAAGTCGCATACGGAAAGGTGGGGTGGATTTTCGAGGAGCTCATATGCAGTCCGAGGCAGGAATTTTCCATCATGCGCGCGGAGAGCGGCGCGATCCTGCGCTCTCTCAGCGAACTATTCAGTTTCAAAAGGGGATCTATGCGGATTTCCATCACGTCTTCCTTTTGACTGGAGGAACCGCGCTCCTTCGAAGTGACGGTGATGACGAACGGCAGATGCGGGCGCCCTGCCTAGCCTCATTGCCGCTGCAGAAACGGTACCTGATCAATATCGCGGCCGGTGGTCACGCCATGCTGATCGGTGCATCGCCACATCTTGTCGCCGATGCGATCGGAGACCGGGCAGAATCCTATTCGCTGCGGATACTGGTCGAACAGCCCAAGGTCCTAAACGATCTCAATCCACAGTTTGCAAGCGAGATCATCCCGCTCATTTCCGGTTTCGTTGGCGAACTTGGCGATCCGACACGCGCCTCCGGAATGGTCGTCTCCGCCTATCTGCGTTTGATACTTATGTGCGTTTGGCGCATCGACGGACGTCAGGCCGAGCCTGCCGGTCGCGCTCAACGCGGTCCAATCTTGCAGCGATATCGCCAACTCGTCGAAGCCTGGTTTCTGCAGCACAGGCCGATCAGTGACTATGCGCGCGAACTGGGCGTAACGACCGATCGGCTGCACGCGGTGTGCCAGCGGGAGCTGTCCCGCTCGCCCATCCAGTTGCTTCACGAGCGTGTCGTTCAGGAAGCGAAATTGAGGCTGGAGCGCTCCGAGCGAACCGTCCAGGAAATATCGGACGCGCTGGGCTTTCGCGAGCCGACCTATTTCAGTCAGTTTTTTTCCAAGAAGACCGGATTTTCGCCGCAGAGGTATCGCCAGGCGGCGCGAGCGGCCGTGGGTTCGCAAAACCATGCCCTGTCATCCGGCTATGCCGATTGGCCTTGAGGGGGTACCTAGTTGCCCCAGACAACCGACTGTTCATGGCGCTTGATCAGATGCCTCAATTTTTCAAAACTGCTGCGAACGTGGTTGGCAAACTGATCGGCGGCAGGTGCGCGTGCCGCGTCGACGCGCTTCAAGATCGCAAGGGCGCGCTCCGGATGGGCGATATTGATAGGCAGTGCCGTTATGGCTTTCTCGTTTCGCAGCGAAAAGACGACCGTATGGGGCATGATCGTCAGCGCGTTGGCGGTTTTCATATAGTTGATGACACTCAACAAGGAGCCGCCGGAATAGCGGATCTTGATCTCGGTCGCACCGAAGGACAAAAGCATGCTGCGAAGGTCCGCAAGCAGCGGGCTGCCCGGCGGCGGCGCGACCCACGGAAAATCCAGAAGATCGGCAGGTTGTGGCCGACGCTTCATCAATAGAGGATGCGTCACCCCGCAGGCCACCACGTTGCGTCCCGGAAGGATCTCCTGAAACTCAAGATCTGAACCCTCGTCGAGAATATCGATCGGACAAATGGCAAGATCGATCTGATCGGCTTTCAACGCGGCCCGCAGATCGGAAAAATAGCCGTAGGTCTGGTCGATGCGAACATCCGGATGCGAATTTTGGAACTCGGCGATCATGCCGGCGATCAGTGCGTCCATGAAGAACGGCGTTCCGCCAATCCGTACGACACCCGTTCGTCCGACGCGGAAGCCTTCGACCGTATCCGAGGCCTTGCGTGACGCGGCAAGCATCGTCTGGCCGTGATCGGCCAATGCCCGTCCGAGCGGCGTCGGCTGAAGGGGGCGGCGCCCTTTGACGAAAAGCGGCTCGCCCAGCCGTCCTTCCAGCATGGACAATGTGCGTGAAACTGCCGGCTGCGACAGCCCAAGCAGCGCGGCACCCTCCGTCACTCCCCCGGCCTTTACGACCGCGGCAAGCTGGATCAGATGTCTTTCATCGATTTTCATAACAATCGGTTATATTGGCGCGCAATAAAATCATCAAGGGCATGCTTCATCGATGCTATTTTTCTCTTCGCCGGATGATTTTGGAGGAGAGCATGACGGCCAGCTACATCGCGCTGAGTTTCAGCGAAACAAACTCATCCGACATTTTTGACGAGCGCCTGGTGAACTCGAAGGACAAGGCGCTGTCGCGCGTGCTTTCGGCTGTCGTCTCCCACCTGCACCAGATCATCCGCGAGACGCGGCCTTCGCCCGCCGATTGGCGCAGGGTTATCGAATTTCTGACGGAAGTTGGCCATGCATCCGATGAGCGACGCCAGGAATGGGTGCTGCTGTCTGATCTCTTTGGCGCTTCGGCACTGATCGAGGCGATCAATTCACGCCGGCCGAAGGGCGCCACGCCAAACACGGTGCGCGGTCCTTTCTTTCGCGCCGACACCCCGAACCGGGAGGCTGGCGCCGACATTTCGCTTGATGGCATCGGCGAGCCGCTCGACGTCAGCGGCCGTGTCCTCGATCTCGACGGCTTGCCGGTCCGTGATGCAACCGTGATGACCTGGCAGGCGAATTCGCAGGGCTATTACGAGAACCAGCAGCCCGACATGCAACCGGAGTTCAATCTGCGCGGCGTCTTCGAGACCGATGCGGAGGGCGGCTTTCATTATCGCTCCGTACGGCCCTCCGGCTACGGCGTCCCTGACGATGGTCCGGTGGGACGACTGCTGCGCCAGGCAGGCTATCCGCTAAGACGGCCCTCCCATCTGCATTTCATGATCAAGGCGCCGGGCTTTGAGACCATCACCACGCATGTCTATGACCGGAACGATCCGTACTTGAACGAGGATGCCATCTTCGGCGTCAAGCCGGAGTTGCTGGGGGACTTCAGGCCGAAGCCCGCCGACAAACCGGCCTGGCAGCTCGATTTCACATTCGTAATGGTTCGGGCGAAACGGGAGGGGGGCGCATGAGCCGTGCGTTCATCTACAGCGGCAATCCCGCACATATCGTGTTCGGCGCAGGCAAATCTGCCTGCGTACTCGAGTGGGTGGAAAAGCTCGGATGCAAACGGGCGCTGGTTCTTTCGACGCCGCAACAGGCCTCGGACGCGCAGGCTCTGATGGGCAAGCTCGGACAATTGTCCGTCGGGATCTTTGCCGAGGCCGTCATGCACACGCCGGTCGATGTCACCGAACGGGCGATGGAAAAGGTGCACCAGACCGGGGCCGATTGCGTCGTGTCGATCGGCGGCGGTTCGACAACGGGCCTGGGCAAGGCGATCGCCTATCGCACCGATCTGCCGCAGGTCGTCATCCCGACCACCTATGCCGGGTCGGAGGTCACCCCCATCCTCGGCCAGACGGAGAACGGTCGCAAGACGACTGTCCGCGATGCGAGGATCATGCCGGAGGTCGTCATCTATGATGCCACGCTCACCACGGGCCTTCCCGTCGCCATGAGCGTGACGAGCGGCCTCAACGCCATGGCGCATGCGGTCGAGGCGCTTTATGCGCAGGACCGAAACCCGATTTCGACGCTCATGGCGATCGAAGGCCTGCAAGCATTCAGGACAAGCCTGCCGGCAATCATCGAAACGCCCGAGGATATCGCCGTCCGGGGCGATGCGCTCTACGGAGCCTGGCTCTGCGGCACCGTGCTCGGCGCGGTTGGCATGGCGTTGCATCACAAGATCTGCCACACGCTCGGCGGCACGTTCGATACGCCGCATGCCGAAACCCATGCGATCATGCTGCCACATACCGCAGCCTACAACGCGGTCGCCGTGCCCGAATTGCTGGCGCCGGTCGCAGAGATTTTCGGTGGCTCCGTCGGCGGCGGACTTCATGATTTTGCCGCCGCGATCGGCGCTCCCTCAAGCCTTCGAGCGCTGGGTCTGTCGAAAGCCGACCTCGACCGCGCGGCCGAGATCGCCACGGAAAATCCCTATTGGAACCCGCGGCCGATCGACCGGCAATCCATACGGAGCCTGCTGCAGGATGCCTGGGAGGGCAAGCGGCCGGCGCATTGATCAATCTCTGGGAGGAGGGGACTATGGGAGGAGAGAACATGTTCACGAGACGCGATTTTCTGAAGACCACGGCTGCGACCGGCGCCGTTGCGGCCACGTCGGGACTGGCGATGCCGGCGCTGGCGCAGGATAGTCCGATCAAGCTCGGCTATGTCAGCCCGCAGACCGGGCCGCTTGCGGCATTCGGCGAAGCCGACAAATTCGTCATCGACAATTTCCTCGCCACGACCAAGGCGAAGGGGCTGAATTATCAGGTGGTCGTCAAGGATAGCCAGTCAAACCCGAACCGGGCGGCTGAAGTCGCCAAGCAGCTGATTGTCGACGACAAGGTCCATCTCGTTCTGGTCGCCTCGACGCCGGAAACGACCAACCCGGTCGCCACTATCTGCGAGGGCGAGCAGACCCCGTGCATCTCGACGGTCGCGCCCTGGCAGCCCTGGTTCATCGGCCAGCAGGGCAATCCCGGCGATCCGGCCAGTTGGAAGCCTTTCAACTATGCCTATCATTTTTTCTGGGGCCTTGAGGACGTCATCGCGGTCTATACCGGCATGTGGGCGCAGCTCGAAACCAACAGGAAGGTCGGCGGCCTGTTTCCGAACGATGGCGATGGCAATGCCTGGGGCGACGGCAAGGTGGGCTTCCCCCCTGTTCTTAGGGACAAGGGCTATGAGCTGACGGACTCCGGTCGCTTCCAGGACCTGACGGACGATTTCTCGGCCCAGATCAACGCCTTCAAGTCGGCAAATTGTGAAATCATCACCGGCGTCGTCATTCCGCCTGACTTCACCACGTTCTGGAATCAGGCCAAACAACAGGGTTTCACGCCGAAGATCGCCTCGATCGGCAAGGCGCTGCTCTTTCCTCAAACCGTCGGAGCGCTTGGCAAGGCCGGGCATAATCTTTCCTCCGAGGTCTGGTGGACGCCCGAGCATCCGTTCAAGTCGTCCCTCACGGGCGAGACTTCCGCTCAAGTCGCCGCGGCCTTTACCAAGGTCACCGACCGGCCCTGGACACAGCCGATCGGCTTTGCCCATGCCCTCTTCGAACTGGCTGTCGATGTGATGAAGCGCGCAAAGGATCCGGCCGATGGCGACAGCGTGGCCGAGGCCATCGCGGCGACGAAGCTCGATACCCTGGTCGGCCCGATCGCGTGGGACGGCAAGGGGCTGCCGCCTTTCGCCGCGAAGAATATCGCCAAGACCCCGCTTGTCGGCGGCCAATGGCGGCTGAAGGATGGTGGCCGCTACGACCTCGTCATCACCGAGAATTCGCTGGCACCGAACATACCGATCGGCGGCAAGATGGAAGCGATCGCCTGATAGCGACGGAGCCGCGCGATGCGGCCCGCTTTTTTTCTGGAGTCGATCGCTATGCCAATCCTTGAACTCGACGGCATTTCCAAGAAATTCGGCGCGCTGACGGTCGCCGAGCAGATCTCCCTTGCGGTCGACGAGGGCGAGGCGCTTGGGATCATCGGCCCGAACGGAGCCGGGAAATCGACATTGTTCAACCTGGTGACCGGCAATATTGCCCCTGACAGCGGCCGAATAAGGTTCCTCGGCAACGATGTGACCGGTGCGCCGCCGATGGCCCGCTGTCTCTCCGGCATGGGGCGGACGTTCCAGATTCCGCAGCCTTTCGAGAAGCTCACCGTGTTCGAAAACCTGCTGGTCGCCGGCGCCTTCGGCTCGCGCAAGCGCGAGGCCGAGGTTTCGGATCGATGTGCGGAAATTCTGGTCGATACAGGCCTGATCGACAAGGCCAATGTCGTTGCCGGAAGCCTGTCCCTGCTGCAGCGTAAGCGGTTGGAACTTGCCCGGGCGCTGGCGACCGAGCCGAAACTGCTGCTGCTGGACGAAATTGCCGGTGGACTGACCGAGGGTGAATGCCGCTCGCTCGTCGCCACCATCCGGGCCATCCATGCAAGAGGCATCACCGTCATCTGGATCGAGCATGTCCTGCACGCGCTGAACTCGGTGGTGGAGCGCCTGCTGGTGCTGCATTTCGGCAAGGTGATTGGCGCGGGCAGGCCGGAGGAAATCATGGCATCGCGCGAGGTGCGCGAGATCTACCTGGGGATCGAGATATGATGGCGCTGCTTGAAACCATAGGGCTGGAGGCGTTCTACGGCGACTTCCAGGCCCTGTTCGGCGTCGATATTGCCATCGGCGCCGGCGAGGCTATTGCCATTATCGGTGCCAACGGTGCTGGCAAGACGACATTGCTGCGCTCTATCGCCGGCGCGCTCCTCAATGAGCGAAATTCCATCCTCTACAAGGGCGAGTCGATCGGCGCCTTGTCGGCGCCCGACATCGTCGCGCGAGGCATCGCCATGGTGCCGGAGGGCCGGCGGCTGTTCCCCTCGCTCAGCGTCGAGGAAAACCTCCAGGTCGGCGCCTATGGCCGCAACGTCGACGGGCCATGGATCCTCGACAGTATCTATGCGCTGTTCCCTATCCTGAAAGAGCGGCGAAGCAGCCCGGCAACGGCGCTTTCGGGCGGCCAGCAGCAGATGGTGGCGATCGGCCGGGCGCTGATGTCGAATCCGACGGTGCTGCTTTGCGACGAGATCAGCCTCGGCCTGGCGCCGATCGTCGTCCGGGACATCTATGCCGCCTTCCCGAAAATTCGCGAGACCGGGGCATCGATCGTGATCGTCGAGCAGGATATCGCCCAGGCGCTGAAAGTCGCGGATCGGGTCTATTGCATGATGGAGGGGCGCATCACCCTATCCGGCCCATCGGACAAAATCAGCCGCGAGGCGATCCACGCAGCCTATTTCGGAGCGGATGGTCATGAACTGGCTTGATACGATCCTCCAGGGCATCCTGCTCGGCGGGCTCTACGCTCTCTTTGCAGCCGGTCTTAGCCTCGTCTTCGGCATCATGCGGCTCGTCAATCTGGCCCATGGCGATCTGATCGTGCTAGCCGCCTTCATCATTCTGGTACTTGTCACGTCGCTGGGGCTCAATCCCTTCGTCGCGGCACTGTTTGCGGCGCCGGTCATGTTTGCGGCCGGCTGGGCGCTGCAATATTTTTTGCTCAACCGGACGCTCGGCAAGGACATCCTGCCGCCGCTTTTGGTGACTTTCGGCCTGTCGATCGTCATCCAAAACGGCCTGCTCGAGGGCTTTTCCGCCGATAGCCGTCGCGTCTCGGTCGGGTACCTGGAAACGGCTTCGCTCAGCCTCGGGCCGATCAGCGCCGGGATCATGCCGTTGCTCACCTTCCTCTCGGCGGTGCTCGTCATCGTCTGCCTCAGCCAGCTGATCTATCGAACATCCATGGGCCGCGCCTTCCGGGCGACCTCCGACGATCCGGTGACGGCGGGGTTGATGGGCATTCGGCCGCAGCGCATCTTCGCCATGGCAACCGGTCTTGCGATGGTGATCGTCACCATTGCGGCGCTCTATCTCGGCACCCGTGCTAATTTTGACCCTACATCAGGTCCAACCCGGCTGATCTACGCGTTCGAAGCGGTCATCATTGGCGGGCTCGGGTCACTCTGGGGCACGCTTGCGGGCGGCATCATCCTCGGCGTCGCGCAGACGGTTGGCGCCGCGGTCAATCCAGAATGGCAACTTCTCGCCGGGCATCTCGCCTTTCTCGTGGTCCTGTTGTTCAAGCCGCGCGGCCTCTTCCCGCGCGCCGTCGACTGAGGTCAATCGATGAGTATCGCAATTACATCCTGGCAAGTCGAAACCCGCACCAAGGCATCGGCGCTGTTTGCCGTGGCGATCGTGATCGTCCTAGTCGCCGCAGCCGGAGCACCCTTCTTCGTCTCGCGCAGCATCATCCAGGACATGTTCTTCATCCTCACAATGCTGGTGCTGGCCCAGACCTGGAATCTTCTTGCCGGCTATGCCGGTCTGATTTCCGTCGGTCAGCAGGTCTTCGTCGGCTTCGGGGCCTACGCAATGTTCGGCTGCGTCATTCTTCTCGGCATCGATCCCATCGCGGCGATCTTCATCGCCGGCGTGCTCTCGGCACTTCTGGCGATCCCCACCGCCTTCTTCACATTCCGGCTCTATGGCCCCTATTTTGCCATCGGCACCTGGGTGATCGCCGAAGTCGGCCGGCTGCTCTTTGCGCAATGGAAGGCGCTCGGCGGTGGCACCGGCACGTCGTTACCGCGGCAGGCCGCGCGCGAGATGTGGGGCGTCGGCGCACTACACGAGCTCTTCGGCATGAAGGCCGCGCAGGCGGGCGACGCGCTCACCTACTGGCTGGCATTGCTGCTGGCACTGGGGACGATCGGTTTCATCTACGGCCTTTTGCGCAGCAAACAGGGGCTTGGGTTGGCTGCCGTCCGCGACAACGAACAGGCGGCGCGCGCCGTTGGCGTCGATGCCGTCAGAATGAAGGCCCTGGTCTATGTCGCCGCGGCTTTTCTGACCGGGATCGCCGGAGCGCTGATCTATGTGCAAAAGGCCCGCATTTCCCCGGATGCGGCGTTCTCGGTGATCGACTGGACTGCCTATGTGATCTTCATCGTCGTGATCGGTGGCATCGGTACGCTGGAAGGTCCCATTGTCGGCATCATTGCGTTTTTCCTGCTGCAAAACCTGTTGGCCGACTATGGCTCCTGGTATCTTCTGATCCTCGGTCTTCTCGGCATCGTCGTCATGCTTTTTGCCCCGCGCGGTCTCTGGGGCCTCTTCTGCGACCGCACGGGCATCCAGCTTTTTCCGGTCCGCCGTGTGCTGAAGCGCGGACCGCTCAATCTCAAAGACAAGGGAGGGCCGAATGGCTGACATCACCACCGACGTACTCGTCATCGGGACGGGACCCGCAGGCGCCGCAACCGCCGCACTGCTTTCGACCTATGGTGTCGAAAACATGATGATCAACCGCTACCGTTGGCTGGCGAGCACGCCCCGTGCCCACATCACCAACCAGCGTACCATGGAGGTGTTGCGCGACCTAGGCCGCGAGGTCGAGGACGAAGGCTATATGCACGCCACCGGCCAAGACCTGATGGGAGAGAACGTGTTTTGCACCGCTATCGCCGGCGAGGAAATCGGTCGGATGAAAAGCTGGGGCACGCACCCCAATTCTCGCGCCGAGCATCTGCTGTCCTCGCCAAGCCATATGAACGACCTGCCGCAGACCTTCATGGAGCCGCTGCTTTTCAAGACCGCCTGCTCGCGCGGTACGCAGTCGCGCATGTCGACCGAATATCTGAGCCACGAGCAGGACGCGCAGGGTGTCACCACGGTCTGTCGCGACCGCCTGACGAACCAGGACATCACCATCCGCTCGAAGTACCTCGTGGGCGCCGACGGCGGCAACTCGAAGGTTGCCGAGCACGCGGGCCTCACTTTCGAGGGAAAGATGGGTGTCGCCGGCTCGATGAATATTCTCTTCGAGGCCGACCTCTCCCAATATGTCGCCCACCGCCCTTCCGTTCTATACTGGGTGCTGCAGCCCGGTGCCGACGTCGGCGGCATCGGCATGGGTCTCGTGCGCATGGTGCGTCCCTGGCACGAATGGCTGATTGTCTGGGGTTATGACATCAACCAGCCCGCGCCTGCAGTCGACGAGGCGCATGCGAGAAAGGTAGTCCGCGATCTCGTTGGCGTGGCGGACCTCGAGATGACCATCAAGTCGGTGTCCACCTGGACCGTCAACAACATGTACGCCACGACCATGGCGAACGGTCGGGTTTTCTGCATGGGCGACGCGACCCATCGGCACCCGCCCTCGAATGGGCTCGGTTCCAACACATCCATACAAGACGCCTTCAATCTCGCGTGGAAACTGGCCTTGGTGCTGAAAGACAAGGCCGGTCCGGGATTGCTGGAAAGTTACGAAGCGGAACGGGCGCCGGTCGCCAAGCAGATCGTCACCCGTGCCAACAAGTCGATTGAAGAATTTGGGCCAATTTTCAAGGCGTTGGGTCTGCTGGACTCGATCGATCCGGTAAAGATGCAACAGAACATGGACGCCCGTTGTAACGACACGGCAGACGCGGAGGAACAGCGCGTAGCCATCCGCAAGGCGATAGCACACAAGGTCTACGAATTCGACTGCCATGGCGTCGAAATGAACCAGCGCTACCGATCGGATGCCGTGATCGCCGACGGGCAACCCGAGCCAGTATGTGCGGGCGATGCCGAGCTTCACTACCAACCGACCACCTGGCCCGGCGCCCGACTACCGCATGCCTGGATCTTTTCCGGCAGCGGCGCAAAGGTCTCGACCCTCGATCTGACCGGCCACGGCAGGTTCACGGTGCTGACCGGCATCGGCGGCCAGGGCTGGATCGATGCGGCACGCATTGTCGGCAAGGAACGTGGCATCGAGATCGAAGCCCATGTGATCGGCCCGCGCCAGCAGTGGCAGGATTTCACCGGCGACTGGGCGAACGCGCGTGAAGTCCGCGACAGTGGCATCATCCTTGTCCGTCCGGACCATCACGTCAGCTGGCGGCGAGACAGCATTTCCGATGATCCGGCCGGGGAACTGCGCCGGGTCATGGCATCGATACTGGATAAGTGAGGCGATCATGGAAGCGCATGAAAAAGGCTTCTTCACAGAAGCCAATTCCGTCGAGGTCGTGACCGGCCGCAACCGCAATGCGAAGAACGACCGGCTGAAGCAGGTGATGGAGGTCGTCACCCGGAAGATGCATGAGGCGGTGAAGGAGATCGAGCCGACGCAGGACGAATGGCTGGAGGCGATCCTCTTCCTCACCCGCACCGGGCAGATCTGCAACGAATGGCGGCAGGAGTTCATCCTGCTTTCCGACGTTCTGGGCGTTTCGATGCTGGTCGACGCGATCAACAACCGCAAGCCTTCGGGTGCCTCGGAAAGCACGGTGCTCGGTCCGTTCCACGTCGATGGGGCGCCGGAACTCCCGATGGGCGCCAATATCTGCCTCGACCAGAAGGGCGAGGACATGTTCATTCATGGACGGATACTCGACACGTCGGACAAGCCGATCGCGGGCGCGGTGATCGACGTCTGGCAGGCCAACGACGAAGGATTCTATGATGTCCAGCAACAGGGCATCCAGCCTGATTTCAATCTGCGTGGCGTCTTCCGCACCGGACCGGATGGCCGCTACTGGTTTCGCGCAGTGAAGCCGAAATACTATCCGATCCCTGACGACGGCCCGGTAGGGCAGCTCCTGAACAGCCTCGGGCGCCATCCCTACAGGCCCGCCCATCTTCACTACATCATCAAGGCAAAGGGTTTCGACACTCTCGTCACCCATATCTTCGACCCTGACGATCCCTATATCAGTTCCGACGCTGTGTTCGGCGTGAAGGAAAGTCTGCTTGCCGAATTCAAGCGCACGCATGATCCGGCGCGGTCGAGGGACTATGGCTTTGAAGGTGATTTCTGGGATGTCGAGTACGATTTCGTCCTGGCGAGGAAGGAGGAGGCTCGGTCACCCCTTTAATTTCTCGGCACTATCGACTTCAGTGATATTTCTCGCGCTCACGGCCTAGAATCGTACGGGCATCGAGCCCGGCAATCGGCTGCGAAAGATCGGACGGGATATTGCCGGAAAGCTGCAGATCGAGATAGCGGGCGCAGCATACCCTGAGAAATGAAGTGAAATTGCCGAGGTCGTGACCGGCATCGATCGATTCATGATGCAGCCGGGTAATGAGCTGGACGACGTTCATACCGTCACGTCTGGCAATTTCCTCGAGTTTGGACCAGAAGAAATTTTCCAGTCGGACGCTCGTTACCATGCCGTCGATGCGCAGCGAGCGCGTGGTGCTTTCCCACAGCCTTGCATCGGCCTTGATAAACAGTTCGCACATGACATCCTCCCGGTGCCGCCCGTTGTGGGCGGCACTTTACCAGCCCTCAAGCTGCCAGCACAGCCATGAATTGCTTGAGCCATGCGGGATGCGCCGGCCATGCGGGTGCGGTGACGAGCTTGCCGTCGGTTACAGCGTCGCTGACGGCAATCTCGGCATAGGTGGCGCCAGCGCGCTCGACTTCGGGCCTGCAGGCCGGATAGGCCGAGCAGATGCGACCCTCGAGAACGCCTGCCGCGGCAAGCAGCTGCGCGCCATGGCAGATTGAAGCGACCGGCTTTTGGGTGTCGAAGAAATGGCGGACCGCCTTTAGCACTTTCGGATCGAGCCGCAGATATTCGGGCGCCCGTCCGCCCGGAATAACCAGGGCATCATAGTCCTCGGCGCGGATGCTCTCGAACGTCGCATTGAGCGCGAAATTGTGGCCGCGCTTTTCCGAATAGGTCTGGTCGCCCTCGAAATCGTGGATCGCGGTTGCAACCGTCTCGCCCGCTTGCTTGCCCGGGCAGACGGCATGAACCGTGTGGCCGCAGGCTTGCAAGGTTTGGAACGGAACCATGGTCTCGTAGTCTTCGGTGAAGTCACCGGTGATCATCAGAATCTTGGCACTTGGCATTTCTGTTCCTCCCTGAAACGACAGGTGAAACATAGCGAACCGCAAGCTCTGAGGGGTACTGAGGGGATACTACGAAGAAAATTCTATGCCAGCCTCCGGTGAGCCGTTGGATCGGGAATGGGAACAGCTGCCATCAGCGCCTGGGTGTAGGGATCCTGCGGTGCCTCGAAGACCTGGCGGCGCGTGCCGGCTTCGACGATCCTCCCATGCCGCATGACGGCCACCCTGTGCGACATCCGTTCGATGACCGCCATGTCGTGGGAAATGAAGAGATAGGCAAGGCCCATTGTTTCCTGCAGTTCCAGAAGCAGGTCTAGGACGCGAGCCCGGACCGAGACATCGAGTGCCGCGACGCTTTCGTCCGCAACGATCAGTTTCGGCTCCAGGGCAAGGGCACGGGCAATGCAGATGCGTTGGCGCTGGCCGCCGGAGAATTCGTGCGGATAACGGGTCGCGGCATCCGGCGTCAGGCCGACACGGTGCAGCAGCTCGGCCACCCGATCTTTCCGCTCGGATTTGCCGCCGAGGCCGTGGATGACCATCGGCTCGGCGACGGCGGTGCCGACCGCCATGCGTGGATCGAGAGAGGCGTAGGGATCCTGGAAGATCATCTGCGCCGAGCGGCGGACAGGCTGCATCTCCCGCTGGCTCAATCCGGCGATGTTGCGGCCATTGATCACGACATCGCCGGTGAAGGGAATAAGGCCGAGCACGGCCTTGCCGGTCGTCGACTTGCCCGAGCCGCTCTCGCCGACGAGACCGAGCGTCTGGCCCGGCCTGATGTCGAACGACACGTCGTTGACGGCGGGCGCCGACGCTGCTGCCTTGAAGAACCAGCCTGCCTGGCTGCCATAGGTGACGTTCAGATTGCTGACGGTGAGGACGGGCGTCCGGTCGCGCTGCAATATTTCGATCTTCGTCTCGCTGACGCGGGGAGGCGTGTCCGTCCCGGCATGGGCGCCGAGCCTTGGCACTGCTGCAAGCAATTGTTTGGTGTAAGGCTCCTTCGGATGACCGAAGACGGCAAGTGCCGAACCATCCTCGACGATCCGGCCGTCTTGCATGATGACGACGCGGTCCGCCATCTCGGCGACGACGCCCATGTCATGGGTGATGAGAATGATCGAGGCGCCGAATTCCTGCTTGAGCTCACGCATCAGCTTGAGGATCTGCGCCTGCACGGTCACATCGAGCGCCGTCGTTGGCTCATCGGCGATCAGCACCTTCGGCCGGCACGAAAGCGCCATGGCGATCATGACGCGTTGCCGCATTCCACCGGACAGTTCGTGCGGGAATTGCTTTAGCCGGCGGGCAGGGTCGGTGATCTGCACCGCATCCAGCATTTGTTTTGCGATCGTTTCCGCCGTCGCGTTGTCGCTGCCCTGATGCTCGCGGATCGCCTCGCTCAGCTGTGCCCCCACCGATATGACGGGGTTCAGCGACGTCATCGGTTCCTGGAATACCATGGCGATATCACCGCCGCGAACCTTTCGCATGGCGCGGTCGGGCAATTGCAGCAGGTCGCGGTCTCCAAGCAGGATCTTGCCCGATGCGACCTGCAGCGAAGCCTTCGGCAGAAGTCCCATGATGGCGAGCGAGGTCACGGACTTGCCGGAACCGGATTCGCCGGCGATGCAGAGCGTCTCGCCTGATGTCAGATCGAAATTGATATCGTCGAGGATGCGTCGGCGGCCCTCGGGCGTGCGCGCGTCAAGACAGAGGTTGCGAACCGAAAGTACCGGCGCTGCGGCAGAGTTGGGTCCTGTCACTCGAACACGATCCTTGGAAAGTAGAAGGAAACGACCCAGTTCGGCATGTCGACGATCTCGCTGATCCTCAGGTCGCCGCATACCGAGCAGAGGAGATAGGCGTCGACAGGGCTCATCCCATGCTCGTCACCGAGCAGGTCGATCATTCGCATCAGGCTTTCCCGCGCGCCGGTCATCAGGTCAGGGCCGATGCCTGTCGTCACCTCGTAGCCGGCTCCGTCAAGATGGCGGGAGACCGGCTCCGTAATGGTGAAGCGCGGGCTCTTGAGACGTGCATCCTTCACCAGCTCGATCGTCGCCTCGACGTTCATCTGGCTTTCGATGGCGGTGCCGCATACCTCGCCATCGCCCTGCGCTGCATGGGTGTCGCCGATCGAGAACAGCCCGCCTTCGACTTCGACGGGAAGGTAGAGCATCACACCGGCGCTGAGGTCGCGAATATCGAGATTGCCGCCGACATTGCGTGGCGGCACGACGGAGTGCAGGCCGGGCTCGGCAGGTGCAAGGCCGATCGTCCCGGCGAATGGCTTCAGCGGCACACGACCGCCAGGGCCGTAGAGTGCGGGGGTCATGCTGTTCGCATCATAGGACCACATGTGCAGGGCCGGGTCCGGAAACTGGTCGGCTAGCAGGCCGAAGCCGGGAATATTGGCGGTCCAGCCGAGACCGGAGGGCACGAAGCGGCGAAGTGTCACCTTCAGCGCGTCGCCCGGCTTGGCGCCTTCGATATAGACAGGTCCGGATACGGGATTGATCTTGCCGAAATCGAGGCTTTTCAACGATTCTACGGTGGCGCCGGCGCCGAGCTGTCCGCCTGACGAATCCAGGCATTCAAAGTGAATGGTCTCGCCGGGCTTGGCGATCAGCGCCGGTTCGAAATCGCGGTTCCAGCCAAAATTATGCTGCGCGCGGTGGATAGTATGGGTGCAAACAATGCACATGTCATTTCTCCGAAGATTGAGCCTCCCCGAACTGCGTTCGGAGAGGCATTGGACCCTGTCGGCTTATTTCTTCACGAAGATCGCTTCATAATTAATGACGCGCGTCGGATCGATGTAGACCTGATCGGCGCCACCCATGCGCTTCGCCTTGGCAACGACGCGGCGCTCGTTGAAGACCGGAATCCATGGTGCATCCTTCTCCTGGATTTCGGTGAAGATCTTGCTCCAAGCCTCGTTGCGCTCGGTCGCCTTTGCGGGGAGCTGCATTGCATCAGCTGCCTGCGCACGCGGCTCGATATCCTTGTTGCAGTACCACGACCAATTCCAGCCGCCGGCGACAGCACTACCGCAGCCGAGGATCGGTCCGTAGAAATCGGAAGGATCCGGGAAGTCGGCAATCCAGCCGAGGCCGCCGGACCAGACCATCGGCGCTTCGCCCTTGGTGCCGCCGGCAGCGATGATGTTCGGGTTGGCGAGCGCCTTGATCTCGACCTTCACGCCGATGGCAGCCAGATCCTGCTGGATCGCCTGGGCGATGCGCGGCTGCGGATCGGTGTTCGACGTGTAGAGCGTCGTCGAGAACCCGTCCTTGAGACCGGCTTCCTCAAGCAGAGCCTTCGCCTTCTTCATGTCGTAGGCGTAGCCCTTATAGCTCTTGTCGTAGCCCGGCATCAGCGGTGGCAGCACTTGGAAGGCCGGTTCGGCGCGGCCGTTAATGATGCGGACGATGCGATCCTTGTTGATCGCCATGTTGAGCGCCTGGCGAACCTTGACGTTGTCGAGCGGTTTCACCTGGGTATTGAGCGTCACGTAGCTGGTCTCGAGCTGCTGGCGATCGACGATCATGCCCTCGAAGTCCTTGGACTTCTTCATTTCCAGATATTTGGCGGGCGGGATGCCGTCGCCGGCAATGTCGACTTCGCCCTTCTGCAGGCGAAGCAGCGCGACCAGCGGCTCCTGGCCGAGCTCGACCGTGTATCCGTCGATATGCGGACGATCCTTGACGAAGTAATCAGGGTTTCTCTCAAAGACCAGGCGCTGGCCGACGGTCCATTCCTTCAGCGTGAAGGCGCCGGAGCCGATCGGGTGCTTGCCGAAATCGCCGCTCGCCGCTTCAACAGCTTCCTTCGGCACAACGGAGGCAAAGTTGAGTGCCAGCACGTTGAGGAAAGTCGCGTCGGGCTGAACGAGCGTGAACTTCACGGTGTGGTCGTCGACGGCGACGATGCCGTCCAGCCCCTGTGCCGTGCCGGCGGTCATCGCATCCGCGCCGACGATCGAATGGAAGAAGCCGGCGCCCGGCCCCTGCGTCTTCGGATTGACGGCGCGCTCGATCGAGTACTTGACATCAGCGGCGGTGACCTCGCGGCCATTGGTGAACTTGACGCCAGAGCGCAGTTTGAAGGTGTAGGTCTTGCCATCAGGGGAGACGTCGTAGCTTTCGGCAAGCGACGGCTTCAGCTCGGTCGTGCCGGGCGTGTAGTCGACCAGGCGCGAAAACATCGCGTTGATCATCGACCAGTTCTGCCAGTCATAGCCGATCGCGGGATCGAGCGTGGCGATGTCGTCCTTGAAGCTGACGACGATACTCCCACCCTTCTCGGCGGTTTCTGCATGGGCCAGCGCTGGAACTAGCGAGGTTGTCGCGAGCATGGCGGCGAGGGCCGCGCGTCGCAGGAATGTCTTTGTCATCATAGAACTCCTCTGTTGGTTTTTTGCGTGGTTATTGCGCGCGGATGCGCGGGTCGATGAAAGGGGCGATGATGTCGGCAAGCAGATTGCCGATGACGATGGCGAGCGCCGAAACCAGCGTGACGCCCATGATGATCGGAATGTCGACCTGCTGGATTGCCTGCCAGGCAAGCTGGCCGATGCCCGGCCATCCGTAGACCGCTTCGACGACGACCACACCGCTCATGAACTGGCCGATGTCGATGCCGATCATGGCGATGATCGGAAGGATGGCGTTCGGAAGTGCATGGCGGAAGACGATACGGCTCGACGACAGGCCCTTGGCGCGGGCGGTCCGGACATAATCCTGGTTGAGCACGTCGATCATCGCCGAGCGCACCATGCGTGCATACCAGCCGGCGCCGAGGACGCCGAGCGTCATGGCGGGAAGGACGACGTGATCAGGCGTGCCGTAGCCGCTCATCGGGAACCAGCCGAGCGTGGCGGCGAAGACATAAAGGAGAAGCAGCGCGACGACGAATTGCGGTGCCGAAACGCCGACGAACGATGCCATCATCACCAGCCGGTCGACGAGGCCGCCGCGCCGCACGGCCGCAATCGTCCCGAGCGTGATGCCGATAGTGACTTCGACCACGATGCCGGCCGCCATCAGGACGAGCGTCGCGGGCAGGCGGGCAAGGAGCAACGGCAGCACCGCGGTCTTCTGCGTATAGGAACGGCCGAGATCGCCGTGCAGGATGCCGCCGACATAGTGGAAAAACTGCAGGATCAGCGGCTGGTCGAGGCCGAGTTCGTGGCGAATGGCGGCAACTGTTGCCGGCGTGGCGCTGCGTCCGGCGATCAGGACGGCAGGATCGGCCGGCAGCGCGTAAAGCAGCAGGAAGGTGATGGCTGCAACCCCGAGCAGGATGAGGGCGGCCTGAACGAACCGCCGCAGGATGAGGAATGTCATCAGCCCCTTCCTCTCTGCGTTGGATCCAAGATGTCGCGCAGCGCATCGCCGATCAGGTTAAAGGACAGTGCGGTCAACAGGATAACGGCACCGGGGATGAAAACGAGCCAGGGCGCCGTGTCGAAGTAGCTCTGGCTCTCGAAGATGATGTTTCCCCAGGAGGGTTGCGGCGGTTGCACCCCGATGCCGAGAAAGGAGAGTGTTGCTTCCAGCAAGACGGTGGTCGCGATGCCGAGGGTGCCCCAGACGATCGCGGTCGGCATGAGATGCGGCAGGATGTGCACCAGCAAAATGCGGAAATGGCCGGCGCCGAGCGAGCGTTCCGCCATGATGAAGTCGCGCTCCACCAGGCCGCGTGTCTCGGTGTAGACGATGCGGGCAACCTGCACCCAGTTGACCAGCGCAATGACCATCGCCACGATCCAGAGGCTGGGCTTTAACAGCGCCGCCAGCACGATTGCCAGCAGCAGCGCCGGGAAGGCCATCATCAGGTCCGTGAAGCGCATGAGGAGATTGCCGACGGCGCCTCTGATGTAGCCGGCGACGATGCCGATGAAGAGGCCGATCGCGACAGCTATCCCGTTGGCAACGAGGCCGATGACCAGTGAGGTGCGGGCGCCGAACAACAGGCGCGAGAACAGGTCGCGACCGAGCGTATCTGTCCCAAGCAGATACGGCCCGCCAGGTGGCAATGGCGCGCCCTCCATCGACAGCCCGTCGAACATTTGATCGTCCGGGCTGAACGGCGCGATCAGCGGTGCGGCGATTGCCATGACGATCACAAGTACGACAATGATCAACCCGAACAATGCGGATGGCTGGCGCAACATTGCTTTCCAAATTCGCATCAGACAGCCTCGGGTAGCGGCTCGGCGCCACCGATTATAAAGGCGGACAGCTGCTCCATCGTCAGCCGGCGCTGCATCGCGCAGCCGCGCAGAATTGCATAGGCCCGTTCCTCGCTGACGCCGCGGACGTCCATGATCTTCTGGACCGCAGCATAGATGAGCGGTCGCATCCGCGCCCGTTCTTCGAGATGGCGGAGCTTTTCGGCCGTAGCCTTGCGCTCTTCGTGGATCGATAGGGCCATGACGAGCGCCGGGAAAACGGCGGACGGCGTGATCGGCTTGGCAATGATGGCGCCGGCCCCTTGCTCCAGCGCCCAGGCGATGCGTCCCGGCGCTTCCGAACCCAAAAGGGCGACCACCGGCAGAGGCGGATTTCCGGCGTTCCAGGGCAGCAGCCCGTCCCACCCCTGATCGGCGTCGACGATGACCATGTCAGGAAGTTCGTGCGCGCCGATCGGCGCCCAGCGCACCGACATGCTGAAGCCAAGCAGCGCCAGCTGCCGGATGAGGCGTTCGGTATTGCTGTCTTCCCGATGCAGGATCGCGGCATGCCAGCCGGTGAAATTCGGTGTCTGCCTCATGAAACCACCCTCAGTTTGGAGGATGGCCCGGTATGGCGCCCCGTAAGATAGGGATCGGCAGCAAGTGCGGCGCGCGACGCGATGACGTCAAAGCCGTTGTCACTGTTGATCCGGCCGAGATGGAAGGGCAGGGCTGCGTGATTGGTTTGCGCATCGATTGAGAGCGGGCCGAAGAGGCTGGGCCAGGCGGCAGAATAGAGCTCGCGCCGGACGGCCTGCGGTTCGTCGCTGCCTGCGGCAAGGATTGCTTCGACGCACAGGTTGACCGCCGTATAGGCGCTGGCGAACACACTGGAGACACTGCGGGCCGGGCCATAGTGCCCTGCCACTCTCGACTTGAACGCGAGGTTTGCCTCCGAGCCAATGCTGTCGAAATAGGACGCGGCGCAGAGCTGGCCGACCGCCGCCCCGGCTTCGATATCGGCGAGCTCGCATTCCATCAGGTCGCAGCTGACGACGGGGCAATTTTCAGGGCGAAATGCAGGGTTGCGATCGCCGAGCAGCTTGATGGCGGCCAGAAAGGCATAGCTGGAGGGGCCGATCAGATTGTTGAGAATGAAGCTTGGACGGCGCTGCTCGATATCGGCAACAATGCGCTCCACCGCCGTCTCTTCAAGCGGCAGATAGCGCTCGCCGAGCACGTCGCCGCCGGCATTGGTCACAAGTTCGCGGGCGAGCCGGTTCATTTCCCAGCCCCAGACGTAATTCGCGCCGACGAGATAGGGACGCTTGCCATAGCGAGGGATCAGATGCTCGAACAACGGCAACAGGTGCTGGTTTGGGCAGCCGCCGACATAGATGACGTTCTCGTTGGCTTCGAACCCCTCGTAAGGGCACATATACCAGAGAAGACCATCATGCTTTTCGACCAGCGGAATGACTTCCTTGCGGGCGGCCGAGGTAATCGTGCCGACGATATGGCGGCATCCGGCATTTCGCAGCATATGCCTTGCGCCGTCGAGATAGGCGGGAATATCGGCATGCGGGTCGACGAAGACGGGTTCGATGACCCGCCGGCCGGTGCCGGCGAATTCCTGGATCGCGAATTCGGCGCCGTCGCGCGCGTCACGACCCATCGAGCCGTAGGGTCCGGTGGTCGAAAACAGGATGCCGATCTTTAGCGGATCACTCATAGGAACTTATCCAAATGCAAAAACCCCCACGACGCGTTCCCCATCGCGGATGGGGGCATCATGGGGGCGAAACTGCCCAGCGACAATCGAAGTCATGTGATCGCGAAAAGGTCCTGCCTATTCCGCAGGCCTGAGTAAAATACAGGCAGCTGACATTTGTCAAGCGCCATTCTCTGCGCCCTGCTGCGACATATACCGTGCCATGGGATTCAATGCCGCGCTGGCATCGGGACCAGGATGTGATACGAATCCAATATGGCTGACCAACCATTTTCCATAAAGCAGCTGGCCAATCCGGAGCGTCCGGTTCGCATTGGCTTTTTTCTTGTGCCCGACTACCCGCTGATGACTTTCTCCGCGGCGCTGGACGCGCTTCGCCAGGGAAATAGGCTCGCCAAACGGAAGGCATTCGAATGGGTTTTGATCTCGTCCGATGGGAGCGATTCGAGATCGAGCAGCGGTCTGGTCATACCTGTCAGCCACGCCATGGCGAACGCTCCCAAATGCGACATCGTGATTGTCTGCTCGGGCGTCAACTATGCTGCAGGTTATGACGGCAACACGTTTGCCTGGCTGCGGCGTCTCTATTACGAGGGCTGCGTTCTCGGAGCCGTGAGTACTGGTGTCTTCTATCTCGCCAAGGCAGGCTTGCTGGAAGGGCGCAAATGCGCCGTGCATTGGGAATCGCTTGCGACCTTCCGCAGCGAGTTTCCGAAGTGCTTTGCCACCGACGACATCTTCACGATCGACGGGCGCTTCTTGACATCCTCCGGCGGTACGGTGACGCTCGACATGATGCTTTATCTGATCGCGGCGATCGAGGGTCGCGAGCTTGCCTCCCAGATATCCGACCAGTTCAATCACCCCCGCATGCGTCGCCAGGACGACGCGCAGCGCATGCAGCCGGAGGATCGTTTCGGTATCCGCAATGCCAAGCTCGGCTTTGTCATAAGACGCATGGAGAGCAGCCTCTATGAGCCTATCGAGATTGCCGAGCTTGCGGAAAGCGTCAGTCTCTCGACCCGCCAGCTCGAGCGGCTGTTTCAGGCAAATCTGCAAAAGAGCCCCTCGAGGTTCTATATCGATCTGCGAATGGCCCGGGCCAGGGATTTGCTGGTGCACACCGATTTGTCTGTCGCCGAGGTTGCAGATGTCTGCGGCTATGAATCCCCATCCCATTTTAGCCGGTTCTACCGGCAACATTTCGACGAAAGCCCGGCGGCGACGCGAAAGGCCAACGTTACCGATCGCGCGGTTGCCGTTTAACCGGCAGCAGCGAACGATCTGACAGCACTTGTCGCATCGCGCATAGACCATGTCGGATCAGTGCATTCTTTCGATGGAAGAACGCTCGTAGCTTTATTCGCGACGGTCAAACGACGAAAAAAGTTCCATCCGAATCTGGAACGAAGGCGAGCCCCAACGAGGGCCGTTACCGCATTGAAAAATAAACTTCACGGAACAGCCTGCGAACAAATTGGAGAACACGAAGTTGGAAAAATTCCCCCATCCCTACATTCCGACGCTCATCGACGAGATGACCGACGGTGCCATCAGCCGTAGAGATTTTTTGCGCAAATCGACATTGCTCGGCCTTTCCGCCGCCGCGGCCTATTCCGTCGTCGGCATGGTCGATCCTTCCAGCCTGCTCAAGGCAGCAGACATGCCGAAGGGCGGCAATCTGCGCATCGGCATGCGCTGCATGGAAATCAAGGATCCGCATCTGGCGGATTTCGCCGAGAAGTCGAACGTGATCCGGCAGGTCTGTGAATATCTGACCTTCACGGACCGCAACAACATCACTCATCCCTATCTCCTGGAGAAATGGGAGGTCAGCGACGACCTCAAGACCTGGACGTTGCACATCCGCAAGGACGTCAAGTGGCGCAAGGGCAAGCCGCTGACGGCTGATGATGTCGTCTGGAATCTGAAGCGCGTCAGCGATCCGGCTATCGGCTCTTCAGTGCTGGGCCTGTTCACCGGTTATCTCGTGCAGGAATACGATGCCGGCGAGAAGGACGAAAAGGGCAACCCGAAGAAGTCGAGCAAGCTCTGGGCCGACAACGCGATCGAAAAGGTCGACGACCACACCGTCCGCCTCAACTGCTTTGCGCCCCAGATCGCCGTCCCCGAGCATCTGTTCCACTACCCGATGTTCATTCTCGATCCGGCCGACAACGGCGCTTTCGGCCCGGATGCCAACGGCACCGGTCCGTTTCAGCTCACCGAATATACCGTCGGCAAGAGCGCAAAGTACAAGGCTCGCACCGACTATTGGGGCAAGGGGCCATATCTCGACACGTTCGAATATGTCGATCTCGGCGACAACCCAGGCGCCGGGATCGCGGCGATCGCATCAAAGCAGGTCGATGGCCTGTCGGAAGCCGACGCCGTCCAGATCAGCGCGATGAAGAACTTCCCGCACGTGGCGGTCTTCAAGGTCGAGACGACCCAGACGGTCGTTGCCCGCATGCATCCTGACGTCGATCAGTTCAAGGACAAGCGCGTTCGCCAGGCCATGCGGCTTGCCATCGACCGCGACAAGATCATCCAGACCTCGCTTCTCGGTGCCGGCACGCCGGCCGAAGATCACCATGTCGCACCCTCGCATCCGGAGTACGCGGCGCTTCCGAAATATCCGCGCGATATCGAGAAGGCTAAAAAGCTCCTTGCCGATGCCGGCTATCCCAATGGCTTCGAATTCGACATGGTGACACGCCCGGATCCGATCTGGGAGCTGAATACCGCGCAGGTGCTTGCCGAACAGTTCAACGATATCGGCGTCAAGATCAACATCAAGTCGCTGCCGAGCGCGCAATATTGGGAAGTGTGGACGTCGGCTCCGTTCAGCTTGACTGCCTGGGGTCATCGGCCGCTCGCCATCATGACACTGTCGCTTGCCTATCGCTCGAATGCCGCCTGGAACGAGTCCCACTATGCCAACACCGAGTTCGACACGCTGTTGACCCAGGCAGAAGGCATTCTCGATCCGAAGGAACGCAGCAAGGTCATGGCGAAGATCGAGGCCATCATGCAGGACGACGGACCGATCGTGCAGCCGTTCTGGCGAACTTTCTCGACTGTCATGGACAAGAAGGTGAAGGGCTTCGACCTCCACCCGTCGCAGTACATCTTTGCGCATGAGTATGCCATCGCGGTCTGACCGTCGGCGTCGTGCCCGCTCGGAAAAACCGGGCGGGCAAAACAAGCGCGTCCAATCCTGGAAGTCTGTCACCCATGGTGAATTTCATTACAAAGCGACTGTTGATGATGCTGCTCACAATGCTGTGCGCATCGTTTCTGGTCTTTGCCGTGTGCGAATTCACGCCGGGAAGCGTGGCGCGCAAATCGCTCGGGCCGTTCGCGACGCAGCAGCAGGTCGATCTGCTGACGCAGAAGCTCCGCGCCAACGATCCTTTGCTGGTGCGCTACGGCCGCTGGCTCGGCGTTCTCGTTGGCGCTATTCCCGATCCGTTGCAGGATCCGGGCACCGGTCTCAACTTCTCCGATCCGCGCGGCGCCCGCTATTTCGGCAATTTCGGCTATTCGACGCTCAACAAGCTGCCGGTCAACGACGTGATCTGGAAAAGGCTCGGCAATACCTCAATTCTGGCAGGCCTTGCATTCCTGCTGATCGTGCCGTTGTCGATCATTTTCGGGATCCTCTCCGGTCTCAAGGAGGGCGGAGTGCTGGACCGAACCTTGTCGGTCATCTGCATCACCTTCACCTCGATCCCGGAATTTGCGTCCGGCGTATTCCTGGTCACGCTGTTCGTTATTCTCTGGCCGATCCTTCCGGGGACGAGCCCGCTGGATTCGGACGGCGGCTGGCCGATCCCTTCGCAACTGGTGCTGCCGGTCGCTGTCCTCGTCATCTATGATTTCGGCTATGTCGCCCGGATGATCCGTGTGTCGATGATCGGCGTGATGGAGCGGCCTTATATCCGCACCGCCGTTCTGAAGGGCATGGGCACCCGGCGCGTCATCCTCGGGCACGCGCTGCGCAACGCGATGATCGCGCCCTTTACGGTGTTGCTGTTGCAGATCAATTTCCTGATCAGCGGCGTCGTCGTCACCGAGCTGGTCTTTGCCTATCCGGGTTTCGGCAGGTTGCTTCTGGATGCGAGCATGTTCGGCGATATCGCAACGCTCGAGGCCGCAACCCTCATCACCGTCGGCGTCGCAGTTGCAACGCAGTTCGTCGGAGACCTCGGCTACATGCTGCTCGATCCCCGCATAAGGATGGCGTGAACAATGTCGGTTCAACAGGATATCGATGTGTTGAAGACGGTACCGGTCAGGAAGGCCGAACGTTCGAAATGGATGCAGGTCTTCAAATCGCGCACGGCAGTCGTCGGGTTATTCCTCGTCGCCTTCTGGATTTTGGCAGCGCTGCTAGCGCCCATCCTGCCGCTGCCGTCGCCAACCGATTCCGACGTGATGGCCATGGCCGACCCCACTCCCTCGGCTGCTCATTGGCTGGGGACCGATATTCTCGGCCGCGACCTCCTCTCACGCCTGATCTTCGGCGCCCGCACCGTCCTCGTCGTCGCGCCCCTGTCGGTTGCCGTCGCCATGGTCGTCGGCATCGCGATCGGCATGGTTGCCGGCTATTACGGCGGCTGGATAGACACCCTCATCAGCCGCTTTTCCGATATCATCCTGGCCTTCCCGGTGCTCGTCCTCTACGTCATCCTGATTGCCAATATCGGACCTTCCGTCTTCAACATCGTGATTGCAACGACGATCGCTTCGGCACCGGGGATCGGCCGCATCACCCGCGGGCTGGTGCTCGGCCTCAAGGAGCAGGAATATGTCGCAGCGGCAAGGCTGCGCGCCGAGGGCACGCTGTACATCATGCTGGTCGAGCTGCTTCCCAATTGCCGGAGCATGCTGATCGTCGATGCCTGCCTGCGCATCGGCTATACCATCATCACCATCGGTATCCTCGGCTTTCTCGGCCTCGGCCTGCCGCCACCCAATCCCGACTGGGGCGGCATGGTCAAGGAGAGCACGACGGTCATCAACGTCTGGCCGCTGATGTCGCTGGCCCCGTCATTTGCTATCGTGAGCCTCGTTCTCGGGTTCAATCTTCTTGCCGACGGGCTTCGGGAGGCCTGGAAGCCATGAACCTTATCGTTTCTGAGATGAAGGGGATGCCGATGTCGGACGCGCCCAATACCGCACCAGGTGCCGACGCCGCGCCCCTTCTCGAGATCAAGGATATCCGCATCGAGTTTCGCGGCAAGCACGAGACCGTGGTCGCGGTGCCACAACTGTCGTTTGTCGTTCGCCCGGGCGAAAGCTATGGCCTCGTCGGGGAATCCGGCTGCGGCAAGAGCACGACGGCGATGGCGATTATGGGGTATCTCGGTCAAACCGGGACCATCACTAGAGGTAGCATCCGCTTCGACGGGCAGGAACTTGTCGGCGCGACGGACAGGCAGTTGCGCGCCATTCGCGGTCGACGGATCGCCATGGTCTATCAGGACCCGATGAGCGCGCTGAACCCGGTCAAGACGATCGGCGCCCAGCTTGCCGAAGTGCCGCTCCTGCACCTTGGCGCGACCCGGAAAGAAGCGCTGGAGATGGCAGCGGCTATGCTCGACGACGTCCGCCTGCCTGATGCCGGCGACATGCTGAAACGCTATCCGCACCAGCTTTCGGGCGGCCAGCAGCAGCGCGTCGTCATTGCGATGGCGTTGCTGGCGCGGCCGTCGCTGCTACTGCTCGACGAACCGACGACCGGCCTCGACGTCACGGTCGAAGCAGCCGTCATCGACCTGATCGGTGAACTGCGCCGGCGTTATTCGACGAGCCTGCTGTTCATTTCGCACAATCTTGGCCTGATCGCCGAAAGCTGCGATCGCGTTGGCATCATGTATTCCGGCGAGATGGTTGAAGAGGGAACGACCGGCGACCTGTTCCGCCATCCCCGCCATCCCTACACCCAAGGTTTGATCGACTGCATTCCCGACATCGGCAGCGACAAGCATACGCGGACGCTTGCCGCCATTCCCGGGCACATTCCGCAACCCCAGGAACGGCCGGAGGGCTGTTTCTTTGCGCCGCGCTGCGCCGGTTTCACGGCCGGTCTGTGTGACCGTCCCGATCTCGCTCTAACGTCGGCGGGTCCTGAGCATCTCGTGCGCTGCGCGCGCTGGCCGGAGATGGAGCGCAAGCCTTTAACCTTGCCGATGGAACTCGCAGAGCGTCATGCGGCGGTCGATGAAATGCAGCTTTCCGACGTCACCAAGCTCTATAGCGTCAGCGCCGGAAGGACCCTGAAGGCAAACGAGTCCGTTTCCTTCAATGTGGGAAAAGCAGAGATCGTCGCGCTCGTCGGGGAGTCCGGATGCGGCAAGTCGACGCTTGCGCGCATCGTGACCGGTCTAGATCGAGCCACGGCGGGCGAAATCCGCCTCGCCGGTGAGAATATCGCCGAGCTGCAGGCCCGGCAGCGGCCGAAGCATTTGCTGCAATCGGTGCAGATGATTTTCCAGAACCCCGACAGCACCCTCAATCCTTCGCATCCTGCGGCGTTCTCGATCCGTCGTTCGATCAAGAAATTCGGCGTGCGCAAGGGCAAGGCCGCCATCGAGCAGCGGGTGAGAGAGCTTCTGGAGATGGTCCGGCTTTCGCCGTCACTGGCCGATCGCAAGCCGAGCCAGCTTTCCGGCGGGCAGAAGCAACGCATCGCGATTGCGCGCGCCTTTGCCGCCGATCCCTCGCTGATCGTCGCCGACGAGCCGGTTTCAGCACTCGACGTCTCCGTGCAGGCAGCGGTGGTGACGCTCTTGCTCGATATTCAGAAAGAGAAGCATACGACGATGCTGTTCATCAGCCATGACCTGGCGCTCGTGCGGCATGTCGCCGACAAGGTCGTGGTGATGTATCTCGGCAAGGTGATGGAGCAGGGCCGCGTCGACGAAGTCTTCGGCGGCGGAACCCATCCCTATACTGAAGCCTTGCTGTCGGCGATCCGCAGTCCAAATCCGGACGAGGTGCCGCGCGAGCGTATCCGGCTGACCGGCGACACCCCGAGCCCTGTCAATGTGCCGGCAGGCTGTCGCTTCGCCACCCGCTGTCATCGCAAGCTGGGGACGATTTGCGACACGGTGCCGCCGCCGATCCGTCAAATGTCGCCGACCCACGAGATCGCCTGTCATATCGAACGGGCGGACCTCAGCGCGACGCCACCCGTCTTTGCTGTCGGGCCTGTGAGGCAAGCATGATCATGCGGCAATTTCCCTCGACTTTGGCGACGCTCTGGCAAAAGGCCGAACGCTCCCGCGCCATCCTGCCGATCATGGCAAGTGTCTGTCTCGTCGGCACTGGCAACGGCCTGTTGACGACCGCCGTGTCGCTGCATCTGAGCGGCCCCGGCATCGATGCGCATGTCGTGCAGCTGGTGCTGACGGCTTTCCCGGTCGGCTTCCTTGCCGGCTGCCTGATCACCCGCTTTTTTGTCGCTGCCCTCGGCCACGAGCGAACCTTTCTGCTGCTCTCACTGCTGGCGGCACTGGCGACTTCAGGCTTCATCGTGACCGACCTGATGCCGGTCTGGTTCTGCCTTCGGCTTCTGAGCGGCCTTTCCATGGCGGCATTGTTCATCGTCTGCGAGAGCTGGATCAATCTCTATGCCAGCGAGCGCAATCGCGGCACCTATTTCTCGCTCTACATGATGATGACGTCGCTGGCCGTCCTGTTCGGCCAGTTGCTGGTCGAAGCCGCCGGTCCGCATTCGCCTGATCTGTTCCTGATCGCGACAATGGTGATTGCGATCGGTCTCGTCTACAGCAAGTTCATCGGCGGACGCTGGCCGGCGCTGCCCATCTGGCAACAGCGCCCCGATCCGCTGAATATCGCACCTTCAGAACAACGATACGGCCTGTGGCGGTTGGCAATCCTTGCCCCGGTTACCATCGTCGGTGTCTTCCAGGCCGGAATGACCAATATGAACGTCTTCGCCATGACGCCGATCTACGGCGTCCATATCGGCCTGTCCGCGACGACAACCGTTGGACTGGTGACCACCTTCAGCGTCGGCGGCATGCTGGCGCAGGCGCCGATCGGCTGGCTGTCCGATCGCCTGGATCGTCGGCTGATGCTGCTCGTGCAGGGGATCATCGCCGCCTTTCTTTGCGCCGCCATCGTCTGGGCCGGCCATAACTTCGTGCCGTTGCTATTCGTGCTGTTCTTTGCCTACGGCGCGACGGCATTGACGATCTATCCCGTTGCCATCGCCTTTGCCAATTCGCAGATCGATAGCCGCCATATGGTGTCGGCCTCAGGCGGATTGTTGCTGCTCTATTCTATTGGGAATGTGATGACGCCCGGGGTCGCGGCCGGCCTCATGGAAAAGGTCGCGCCGCAGGCGCTGTTCGTGATGCTTGGCACGGGTGCCGCGCTGGTGGCGATCGCAGCCTGCTTCAACCTTCTGCGTCGTCGCGCTGGCGCACCGGCAAAGGCCGGCGCGGCATGCATTGCCCCGGGAGCATGTGAATGAGCAGCAAACCTTCCTTCGATCTGGTCATCCGCGGCGGCCGCGTCGTTCTGCCTGATGAAACCGTCGGTGCCGATATCGGCATCGTCAATGGCCTCATCGCGGCAATTGGACCCCGGTTGGGGCCGGGAAAACGCGAGATTTCGGCCGAGGGTCGCCTCGTGCTGCCGGGCGGCGTCGACAGTCATTGCCACATGGACCAGCAGCCCTGGGAAGGCAAGGCGACGGCGGACGACTTCAATACCGGAACGCTCTCGGCGCTTTGTGGCGGCACGACGACGGTCATTCCCTTCGCCATGCAGATGCGCGGCCAGTCGCTTCGCGACATCGTCGAGGACTATCACCAGCGCGCCGGGCCGAAGGCGCATATTGACTACGGCTTTCACCTGATCGTCGGCGATCCGTCGCCGGACGTACTGCGCGACGAGATCCCGGCACTGATCGCCGAAGGCTGCACCTCAATGAAGATCTATCTGACCTATGACGGGCTGAAGCTCGACGACTACGAGGTCCTGAACGTCCTCGATCTTGCCCGCGCCGAGGGGGCGATGGTGATGGTGCATGCGGAAAACGATGCCTGCATCCGCTGGCTGACGGAGCGCTTCATCGCTGCCCGCAAGACCCAGCTACGCTACCACGTGCAGGCGCATCCAGAGATCGGCGACCGCGAAGCGACGTTTCGGGCGATCAGCCTGTCGGAGCTTATCGAGACGCCGATCCTCATCAGCCATGTCGCGGCGGGCGGCGCCGTCGAGGAAATCCGCCGGGCAAAAGCGCGGGGCCTGCCGGTCTATGCCGAGACCTGCCCGCAATATCTGTTCCTGTCGGCCGAGGACATCGATACCGAGGACCTGTCCGGTTCCAAATGCGTCTGCACGCCTCCACCGCGTGACAAGTCCAACCAACCGGCGATCTGGCAGGGTATCCTGGACGGCACGCTCGAACTTTTCACGTCTGACCATTCGCCCTGGAACTACGCCGACAAGATCGCCGGCGGGCCGGATACGCCGTTCCACCGCATCCCGAACGGCATTCCCGGCATCGAGACGCGATTGGCGCTGCTGTTTTCAGCGGGCGTCAACGGCGGACGGATTTCGCTGCAGAAATTCGCTGACCTGACATCGGGAGCGCCTGCTCGTCTCTTCGGCCTCTATCCGCGCAAGGGCGTGATTGCGGTCGGCTCCGACGCCGATCTGGCTATCTGGGACCCCGAGCGCAGCGTCACGATCGACAACGACATGCTGCATCACGCGACCGATCACACGCCCTATGCAGGACAGACCGTCCGGGGATGGCCCGTCATGACGATCTCGCGCGGCGATCTCGTCTGGGACGACGGAAAGGTGTTGTCGGAGCCGGGCCGGGGCCAGTTCATCGTCCGCCAGCGGCCTTTCCCGCCGCAACAGGGGTTGTCGAAAGTGCTGGCATCATGAGCCGCGAAAAGGTCACCGCTCACGATCGCCTTGCCGGCAAGGTCGTGTTGATCACCGGTGCCGCAAGCGGCATTGGCGCTGCCATTGCTCGCCGCATCATCGCCGAGGGTGGCAAAGTCGCCTGCGCCGATCTCGATGCGGACGCAGCGATAAACCTTGCGGAAACGCTCGGAGCCAACGCCATCGGTCTCCGCTGCGATGTGACGGATCTGCGTTCTGCCGAACGCACCATCGAAGCGACGCAGGCGCGTTTCGGCCGTATGGACGGGTTTGTGCACAATGCCGCTGCCCCATCGAAGGACGGTACGGTTGCGGATCTGGACGAAAGCCGATGGCGGCTGGAGATCGACGTCAGTCTCACCGGCGCCTTCCTCGTCAGCAAATTCGCCATGCCGCTGATCGCCGCGAGCGGTGGCGGGGCGGTGGTGCTGATCGCCTCGCAGTTCGGCCATGTCGCCACCGGCAAGGCAGTTGCCTATTGCGCCGCCAAGGCCGGGCTCATTCATCTTGCCAAGGCAATGGCCGTCGATCATGCGGCCGAAAATATCCGCGTCAACAGCCTGTCGCCCGGCGCAGTGGCAACGGCGCGCCTCCTGCAGCGATGGCCGAACCTTGGCGCTGCCGACGCCGCGCTCGGACCCGCCCACTTGCTCGGCCGTATCGGCAGGCCTGACGAGATCGCGGCTGCTGCTGCCTTTCTTCTCTCGTCGGACGCCTCCTTCGTAACCGGAACCGACATGCTCGTGGATGGCGGCTATGCGACGCGCTGAACTCAATTTTACAAAAGATGTGAACGGGATAGATCAATGACCCTTCTTGTTACCGGTGGAACCGGCTTCGTCATGAGTGTCGTCGCGCGGACGTGGCTCGACCAAGGCCCGGCGGCGCGTGTCGTCATCCTCGATCGTTCCGGGCTTGATGCCATGGCGGAAAAATATTTCGCCCCGGTCCGAGATCGCCTGACAGTTATCACCGGTGACATCTGCGATCCCGCGCAATGGGCGGCAGCACTTGACGCCCACGACATTACCGCCATCGTCCACGGTGCGACCATCACGCCGATCTCGCGTGGCAGCGCCGCCGAGGCAAAGATCCAGCCGGAAGCGCATGATCCGGCCCGCATCGTCGACGTCAATCTGATGGGCACTGTCCGCATGCTCGAATGGATGCGCCAGCATTCCGGTGTCAAGCGCTTCGTCTATATCAGTTCGGGCTCGGTCTATCGCCATCACGGCCCGGATTGGGCGGGCGAGCCCCTGCCGGAAGATGGTTACGTCGCGCCGCTGACCCTCTACGGGATTTCGAAATTCGCCGCTGAGATGGTGGTCAACAGATATGCCGACCTCTTCGGCCTGTCGGCGATCTCGGTGCGGTTGTCATCCGTCTACGGCCCGATGGACCGGGCGACGGAAAGCCGCAATTTCCGCCACGTCCCCAACCGGGTCGCCCACATGGCGCTCGCAGGAGACGTTGTTCGCCCCAACAGCCTTGAGCCGGTCGGCGACTACATCAGCTCTGCGGATGTGGCCGCAGCAGTGATAGCTCTGATCGGTGCGCCCGGGCTGCGCTATCGCCATTACAATGTTGCCAGCGGCGTCGCGACCACCATTGGCGACGTCATCGGCTGGGCACGTGCCCGGGTACCAGGCATCAAGGTCGAGGTCGGACCCGGCGATGCCGCCAATGTCGTCCAAGATACCACTCTGAAGGACGGGATGTGGGGCGCCTATGATATCGCGCGGATCATCCGCGATACTGGCTGGCAGCCGCGGCCGGGCGAGGTGGCATTTCATGATTACATGGATTGGATCCTTGCCAACGAGAAAACGCGGGAGGGGAAATAATGCCGGGGAAAGTGCACCTGCCACTGACCGAACATCAGCCGCGCGACTTTATCGGCTATGGTCCAAACCCTCCCGTCATGATCTGGCCTGATGGCATCAAGGTCGCGATCAATCTCGTCGTCAATTACGAGGAAGGCTCGGAATATTCCTGGCTCGAAGACGGCCGCAACGACAATTGGGGTGAATATAATATTGCGAACAGCCCCCCGGTGCGCGATCTTGGCACGGAGACCCACTTCGAATATGGCAGCCGCGCCGGCATCTGGCGACTGGCACGGTTGTTCGACCGCTACCAGATCCCGGTCACCGTCTCGGCCTGCGCCGTGGCGCTCGAGCGCAACCCGGCAGTCGTCGACTGGATGAATGCTCGTGGCCACGACCTGCTTGGCCACGGTTTGCGCTGGAGCGAATATTCGACCACCGATCGCGACGACGAGGAGCGTCAGCTTCACGAGGCGATCGCGCTCTACCAGACACTGACCGGGCGACGGCCGCTCGGCTGGAACTGCCGGTCCTTCCCAAGCGTCAATACGCGCGACCTCATCGTCCGCGAAGGCGGCTTTCTCTATTATTCCGATCCCTGCAACGACGATCTTCCCTATTTCTTTCACCATGACGGAACGCGGATGTTGTGCGTTCCCTATTCGAAGACGCTGAACGACAGTCGCTATCTGATCGCTCCAGGCTACAGCAATCCGCGCGACTTTGCCGAGGATTGCCGCTCGGCGATCGACTACATGCGCAGCGAGGCGGATGAGATCGGCGGGCGGATGCTGACCATCGGCGTGCACGCCCGCTGGATGGGCCAGCCCAACCGCGCCGCCGGCCTTCGCGAAGTCATCGAGCATGTGATGAGGACGCCGGGAGCCGGCTTCATGCGGCGCGAAGATATCGCCCGTCACTGGCTGGACAATCATCAGAATTTCGATCGTCGCGCCTGACCTCGCGCGGCGACACGTGCGTCAATTCACAAGGAAGAACAAAATATGTGGGGGAAGGACATGAACGGCGCCCAGGTCGTGGCATCGATCCTCAAGCAGGAGGGCGTGAAGCAGATCATCGGCTTTCCGAACAGCGAGTTGTTCGACGCTTCTGCCGAGCTGGATATCCCGCCGATCATCACCCGGACGCCGCGCGTCGCCGTCAACATTGCTGAGGGGTATGCGCGAACGACGGCGGGCAAGGATCTTGCCGTCGTCACGGTCCAGTACGGCCCCGGCGCCGAAAGCTCCTTTGGCGGCATCGCGCAGGCATTCAACGATCGCGCCCCCATCCTGTTTCTGCCGACGGGTTATCCGCGCGGCTCGGAAGCCGTTTCCCCGAATTTCGAAGCGCGGCGAAATTTCCGGTACATCACCAAGTGGTGCGAGGCAGCGACCCGCGTCGAGGATCTGCCAAAGCTGATGCATGCCTCGATTTCCCGGGTGCGCAACGGCGCGCCGGCACCGGTCCTGCTCGAGCTCCCGGTCGATCTCCTCGCGCAACGGCACACGCCGTTCCAGACGCCCTATCAGCGGCCGCGTCGCAGCGTGCCTCAGGCAGATCCCATCGAAATCGCCGAGCTGGTGGCGACGCTGCTTGCCGCCAGGAACCCTATCGTCTTTGCCGGGCAGGGTGTTCTTGCCGCATCGGCATCGAAGGAACTGGTCGAGCTCGCGGAGCTTCTGCGCATCCCCGTGATGACGACGCCGAACGGCAAGAGCGGATTTCCCGAAAATCATCCGCTGTCGCTCGGCACCGCCGGGCGTGCGCGCCCCGCGACGGTTGATCATTTTGTCGATAAAGCCGACGTCATCTTGGCGATCGGTTCGAGCCTCACACGGTCCCACTACATTCTGCCGCTGCCGGCCACCAAGATTCTCCTGCAGGTGACGATCGACGAAGGCGACATTGGCAAGGACTATCCGGTAGCGCTAGGCGTTCTGAGCGACGCCAAATCCGCGCTGCGCCAGATCATCGATCATATCAGCGAAAAGCGACTGGAACTGCCCGAGCGAAACGGCATCACTGATGAAATCCGCAGGATACGGGCTGCGTTCATGGAACGCTGGATGCCGTTCCTGACCATCGACAGCGAGCCGATTTCGCCATACCGGGTGGTGTGGGAAATTATGCGCGCCGTCGATCCGGCAAAGACGATCATCACCCATGATGCCGGCAATCCACGCGACCAATTCAGCCCGTTCTACGAGGCGACGGTGCCGGGGAGCTATATCGGCTGGGGCAAGACCACACAGCTGGGCAGCGGCCTCGGCTTTGCCCTCGGTGCCAAACTGGCCCGGCCCGACGCGACCGTCGTCAACCTCATGGGCGAGGCGGCGTTCGGCATGGTCGGCATCGATTTTGAAACGGCAATTCGGTGCAATCTGCCAATTCTCACCATTGTCATGCGCAACAACGTCCTTGGTGGCTATGCCGCCAGCATGCCGGTCGCGACGCGGAAATACGGTGCCAACCGTATGTCGGGCGGTTATGCGCCGATTGCGGAGGCGCTGGGTGGATATGGCGAATGCGTCACCGATCCCCGCAATCTGCGGCCGGCTCTGCTTCGCGGCCTTGGCCGCGTTTGCGCAGGGCAGGCGGCACTGATCGAGGTTGTGACGCAGGAAGAACCGCGCCTTCCGGGGCTCTCCTGATGCGGACACGCGGAAAGAGATGGCGATGTTCGATCTGATCATATCAGGCGGGACGGTGGTCAACGCCGAGGGTGAGCGGCGGGCGGACGTCGCAATCGTCGATGGTCATATTGCCGCATTGCTATCTCCCGGCGAGCCGGGGATCGCTCGCGATATGATCGACGCCTCGAACAAATACTTGATGCCTGGTCTCGTCGACGCCCACGCTCATCTGCGCGAGCCTGGTTTGACACATAAGGAAGACTTTGAAAGCGGCACGAGGGCCGCGGCGCTCGGCGGCGTGACGACGGTGCTCGACATGCCGACCGACGATCCCTGGACCGCAACGCCACAGCAGCTTTCCGCCAAAATGGCTCTGGCCATGGACCGCATCCATGTCGACGTCGGCTTCCAGGTTGTCCTCAATCGCGATCTTAGTGAGATTGACGCGTTGGAGGAGCTGGGGCCGGTTTCCTTCGAGCTTTTTACCGCCGATGTGCCTGAAAATTTCCTGTTTCCGACCATCGACGCGGCGTCGCAAGCCCTCGGCCGCTTTGCAAGCAGGAATACGCTCGTCGGTGTTTCGCCCGGCGATCAATCAATCCTGATGGGAAGCGCTGACCGTGAGACGGTCGGCGACGTCGCCGCATTTCTCGCCAGCCGTCCGCCGCTCGCAGAAGCCAACGGCATTGCGCGCGCCTTGCTTGCCGCTGCATCCACCAAGACGCGCATTCACGTTCGCCAGATCAATTCGGCGCTTGGAATCGCGACGTGGCGGCGTCTTCGTGACCTGGCGGACGCGACGGTCGAGACGACGCCGCAAAACCTGTTTTTCACCGCCGAGGACTGCCAGGCTCAGGGCGCGAACCTGAAGGGATCGCCGCCTTTCCGCGCCAAGCATGATGTCGAAATGTTGCGCGCAGCCATGCGCGAAGGCCTGATCGATATCGTCGGTACCGACCACGCGCCGCACAGCCCCGCTGAGAAATCGGCGTCCTACCCGGCGTTTGCCGATATTCCAGGCGGAATGCCGGGGCTTCAGACGCTGCTTCAGCTGATGTTGAAGCTGGTCGGCGAGGAGGTCATCGGCCTTTCGGATCTTGTGCGCATGTGCGCATTCAATCCCGCTGCCCGTTTCGGTCTCGGCAACAGCAAGGGTGCGATCGCACCCGGCTACGACGCGGACATGCTGATTGTCGATCGGCGACGGACGAGCCGCATCTCCAATACAGAACAAGTCTCACGAGCCGGATACACGCCGTTCGACGGATGGGAGGTGACCGGTCAGCTCGATCGCGTTTTTCTGCGTGGGCGCGAGATCGTACGGGATGGCAAGCTCAGCGGCGGGCCAAGCGGCCTTGTCGTCCGGCGCGGGGCCTAAGGGAGGATCGATGTCACTTCTACAAAGCAAAATAGCCGTTGTTACCGGCGCAAGTTCCGGTCTCGGCCGTGCCATCGCGATCCGCTATGCGGCCGAGGGTGCTTGCGTCGTTCTTGCCGACATCAGGGATGCGCCGGTCGAGGGCGGTGCGACCACGCTGGAATTGATTGAAGCGACAGGCGCTACTGCATTGCAGGTCGCGACCGATATCGCGGATTGGAACTCGGTCGACGCGATGGTTTCAGCCACCGTCGAACGCTTCGGGCGGCTGGATATCATCGTCAACAACGCCGCGATCTACACCTCGACCAATCTGCTCCAGACCTCCATCGAGCAATGGGACCGGGTGATCGCGGTCAATCTCACAGGTTTCTTCTACTGCTCGAAGCGCGCCGTCATGCAGATGGTCGGACAGGAGCCCGTAAACGAGGTCCGCGGCCGTATCATCAATATCTCGTCGCAGCACGGCATGGTGGCGTCGCCCGGTGACTTTCCTTACGGCGTCAGCAAGGGCGGTATCGTGCAGATGACGCGCCAGATCGCCGTGGATCATGCCGAGGACGGTATCGTCTGCAACGCGATTGCGCCGGGCAAAATCATCACCGGCAAACCGGGGGTCGCCAACGATCCAAAGGCGCTCGACTATTCGCGCAGCCGTACGCCTTGGCCGCGGCTCGGCACCCCCGACGACGTCGCCGGCGCGGCTTTGTACCTCGCAAGCGACATGGCGAGCTTTGTCACCGGCGTCAACCTGATGGTCGACGGCGGCTGGATGGCGGGCTGAATCAACCAACAACAAACGAAAAGCCGGCTTGAGAGCCGGAGAGGAGACCTTCCATGGATTTAGGATTGAATGAAAAGACTGCGCTTGTCTTTGGAGCAGGCGGGGGTCTCGGTGGCGCGATTGCGCGAACCTTGGCAAAGGAAGGCGCCAATGTGGTGGTTGCCGATGTCAATCGCAAGGCTGCCGAGATCACGGCCGACGCGATCACATCCGCCGGGGGCAAGGCGATGATGCTGGAATGGGACCTTACCGATCTCTCCGTGATCGATGCGCATTTGAAGGCTATCGAACAGCAGTTCGGTTCGGTGAACGTCCTAGTGAACAATACCGGCGGCCCGCCGCCGACACCGGTTGCGGGGCAGGATGCCGAGACCTGGCAGCGCTTCTTCAACTCGATGGTCCTGCCGGTCATCGCGGTTACCGACCGCGTCCTTCCTGACATGAAGGCTGCAAAGTGGGGGCGCATCATCACATCGACCTCATCAGGCGTAGTCGCTCCTATTGCCAATCTCGGCATGTCGAACACCCTTCGTACCTCGCTTCTCGGCTGGTCGAAAACGCTGGCGCAGGAAGTCGGGCGCGACGGCATCACGGCCAATATCGTGCTGCCGGGTCGCATCGCGACACAACGCATCAGCTTTCTCGACGAGCAGAAAGCCAAGCGCGAGGGACGCTCGGTCGAGGACGTTTCGGCGCAAAGTACCGCTTCCATTCCCGTCGGCCGCTATGGCGACCCGCAGGAATATGCCGATGTCGTCACCTTTCTCGCGAGCAGGCGCTCGTCCTACGTCACCGGCAGCGTGATCCGAATCGACGGCGGACTGATCGCAAGCATCTAGGCCGGTGCGTTGCAACTTACCGACGACGGTGTACCTAATATTAGGGACTGCGACAAAGACAGCAAACTCTGATAAAGTCGTGATTGTCGGTTGCAGTTCAACGTGTCGGCGAATGATTTGCCGATGCTCTTGAACCGCGAACCGGCTCGCGGCTGAGGAGGAGGAGTGCTGTGGCGGGTTTTGCGCCATGGCAAATTTGCACGGCGACCTTGCGCCCCAATGGACGAAAAGATCGCACGCTCTGAAATCGCGAGCGAAGTCTATTTCGAGGCATCCCTGAAGCTTTCACGCACTGACGGCGCTGGGGTAGCTGGAGCAACCTTGAGGAGGATAAGGATTGCGATGTGGTACCGTGCTCTTCCGATCAGCCTTTGCCTTGCCGTTCTGTTGCCGTTTGACGCGCTCTCGCAGGAAGGCGACGCCGCGGCGGGGGCCGTCGTGTTCAAGAAATGCGGCATCTGTCATGTGGCCGAAACCGACACCAACAAGGTCGGCCCTTCACTTAATGGTCTGTTCGGTAGAACGGCCGGGACCCATCCCAACTTCAGCTACTCGCCAGCCATGCAGGAGGCAGGCAAGGGCGGTCTCATATGGAGCGAGGTGACGCTTCGCGACTATTTGCACGATCCGAAGGCCAAGGTGAAGGGAACCAAGATGACCTTCGTCGGGCTGAAGGATGATACCGAGATCACTAACCTCGTCGCTTATCTCAAGCAGTATTCCAAATAGTGGCATGACGCATGCAGACCGATCCCAACGTCTTCAACGGAAAGCGTTTTTCGGTTCAGCAACCCGAGCGGTCCGCTATCTCTCTGGCGTAATTGCCCGCATGACGTGTTTATGAGATGATGTGAAAATACAACGCGATGGGCCTCGGATCAGTCCGCAGCCGGGTCGCGGGTCAGGGAGCAGGAAATGGCTATTGTGCTGGTTCTGGTTCTGCTGGTGGTGGGATCGGTCGCATTCCATCTCTTTAGCCCGTGGTGGTGGACGCCGATAGCGTCGAACTGGAGCTACATAGACAACACGATCGTCATCACGTTCTGGATCACTGGCTTGGTCTTCACGCTGGTTGTTTTGTTCATGGCCTATTGCGTCTTTCGCTTTCGATACCATCCGGGAAAGCGGGCAGCCTACCAGCCAGAGAATAAGCGGCTGGAGTGGTGGCTTGCCGGCGGTACCGCGCTCGGAGTGGCGGCAATGCTTGCGCCCGGCCTTGTCGTCTGGAAGCAGTTCGTGACGGTGCCTGCAGATGCCAGCATGGTGGAAGTCGTTGGCCAACAGTGGCAGTGGAGCTTTCGGCTGCCAGGCGTGGATGGGCGGCTCGGGCGGGCCGATACGCGCACTGTGACCGCGGATAATCCACTCGGCGTGAATAGGAACGATCCAGCCTCTCTCGACGACATCGTCATCCAGGGAGGCGAGCTGCACCTGCCGCTCGGCAAGCCGGTCGAGCTTCTCTTGCGTTCTATCGACGTCCTGCATGATTTCTACGTGCCCGAATTCCGCGCCAAGATGGACATGATCCCCGGGACTGTCACCTATTACTGGTTGACGCCGACGCGGACGGGAACCTTCGAGGTGCTTTGCGCCGAATTATGTGGTGTCGGCCATCCGCAGATGCGCGGTACGGTGATCGTCGACGACGAGGCCGCTTACCGAACCTGGCTGCAACAGCAGCCGACATTCTCACAATCATTGGCACTCGCGCAGAAGCAGCCGGCAAAGTAAGCCCAAGGCGGCCGAGGAGGAAGGCCGCTTTGGGGAAACAGGGAGGACAGAGCATGGTCGACATTCGATCTGGCGCCGAGGACATCATTCATCCCGCCGAAGTCGAGGACGTGGAGCTTTACCATCCAAAAAGCTGGTGGACGAGATATGTTTTCAGCCAGGATGCGAAGGTCATCGCCATCCAGTACGGCATAACTGCCATCGCAATCGGCATGGTGGCGCTGGTGCTGTCCTGGCTGATGCGCCTACAGCTCGGATTTCCTGGCTATTTCTCCTTCATCGATGCCGACCATTATTATCAGTTCATCACCATGCACGGCATGATCATGGTGATCTACCTGTTGACAGCGCTGTTTCTTGGGGGATTTGGCAACTACCTCATCCCCCTGATGCTCGGTGCTCGCGACATGGTGTTTCCCTATGCGAACATGCTGAGCTACTGGCTCTACCTTCTGGCGGTGCTGGTGCTGGTCGCAGGCTTCTTCGCACCGGGCGGGCCGACCGGTGCCGGCTGGACGCTTTATCCGCCGCAGGCCCTCCTGTCAGGCACGCCGGGCGGGCGCGACTGGGGCATCATCCTGATGCTCTCGTCGCTGATCTTGTTCATCATCGGCTTCACGATGGGCGGTCTCAACTACGTTGTCACGGTGCTGCAGGGACGCGCCCGTGGCATGACACTGATGCGCATGCCACTGACAGTATGGGGCATTTTTACGGCGACCGTCATGGCACTGCTCGCCTTCCCAGCACTGTTCGTTGCCGCGGTCATGATGCTGTTCGACCGGCTGCTCGGCACAAGCTTCTTCATGCCCGCTATCGTCGAGATGGGTGAGCAGTTGAAGCAGGGCGGCGGCAGCCCTATTCTCTTCCAGCACCTGTTCTGGTTCTTCGGCCATCCCGAAGTCTATATCGTGGCGCTTCCCGCATTCGGTATCGTTTCTGACCTGATCAGCACCCACGCCCGCAAGAATATCTTCGGCTACAGGATGATGGTCTGGGCGATCCTCATCATTGCGGCGCTGAGCTTCGTTGTCTGGGCGCATCATATGTATGTGAGCGGCATGAATCCCAACTTCGGATTTTTCTTCGCCACCACGACGCTGATCATCGCCATCCCGACGGCGATCAAGGTCTACAACTGGGTGTTGACCCTCTGGCGCGGCAACATTCACCTGACGCTGCCGATGCTGTTTGCGCTTGCCTTCATCGTCACCTTTCTCAATGGCGGGCTGACAGGCCTGTTTCTCGGCAACGTCGTCGTCGACGTGCCACTGTCGGATACGATGTTCGTCGTCGCGCATTTCCACATGGTGATGGGGGTTGCGCCCATCATGGTGGTTTTCGGGGCTATCCATCATTGGTATCCGAAAATAACCGGGCGGATGTTGAACGAGGTGATGGGACATATCCATTACTGGGTCACCTTTCTCGGCGCCTATGCGATCTTCTTCCCCATGCACTACCTCGGCCTGATCGGCGTGCCGCGCCGCTATTACGAGCTCGGAGAGACCGCGTTCATTCCGCCGTCGGCCCATACGCTGAACGAGTTCATCACCATCGCCGCGCTGATCGTCGGTGCTGCGCAGGTGTTGTTCCTGTTCAATCTGGGCTGGAGCCTGTTCAGGGGCAAACCGTCCGGCGGCAACCCGTGGCGCGCAACGACGCTTGAATGGCAGACGCCCCAGACGCCGCCCGTCCACGGAAACTGGGGTAAGGAGCTGCCTGTGGTCTATCGCTGGCCCTATGACTATAGCGTTCCAGGCGCGGCTGAGGATTTCATTCCGCAGAACCAGCCGGACAGGGCAGGCTTGTCGAGAGGCGTCGTTCCATGAGCGCCATCCTCATCTTCCTGGCGGTACTTGCCTGCATCATCGGCTGGTGGATGACGCGGCAGCGGCTGACCTCGAAGCCTTGGCTGGAGGCGGGACAGGCGAGGGACGTTCAGGGCATGCAAGGATCGCCGCTGCCGACCGCCAAAATCGGCCTCGGCATTTTTCTGGCTGTCGTCGGCGCCTTGTTCACGCTGTTCATTAGCGCCTATCTCACGCGCATGGGCGGAGCCGACTGGTGGGGGATGCCCATCCCGCGGCTGCTCTGGGTCAATACGGCGGTTCTGGTCACCAGTAGCGGAGCGCTCCAATGGGCTAAGACAGAAGCCCGCGTCGGGCGCCATGAAGCCTTGAATACTGCGCTTTCGGCAGCGCTCGTAACGGCTGTCCTCTTTCTCGCCGGTCAGGCCGTGGCGTGGTGGCAGCTCATGTCGGCCGGCTACATCCTCGCCGATAACCCGGCAAACAGCTTCTTTTACATGATTACCGGAATACACGGATTGCACATTCTCGGCGGACTTCTCGTGCTCGGGCGAACAACGATGCGGGCGCGGTACGACCTGTCGCCGCAGAAGCTGCGCCTGAGCGTGGATTTATGTGCCACCTATTGGCATTTCATGCTCCTGGTTTGGCTGGTGCTGTTTGCGCTTTTCGCAGGCTGGGCCAACAGTTTCGCCGATCTTTGCCGTCAATTGATCACTTAAGGAGTTCGGATCATGAACGAATCCGCGCAGACGCAGCCCAGCGAAACACTTCCGCGACCTGTTGGGCTGCGCGGCGTCGCGGCAGATCTTTCGTCGGACCAGCGGGCGTTCAAGAACGTCTCCTGGGGCAAGGCGATGATGTGGATATTCCTCCTCAGCGACACATTCATCTTCGGCTGCTTTCTACTTGCCTACATGACCGCCCGAATGTCGACGACCGTCCCCTGGCCCGTTCCCAGCGAGGTATTTGCCCTCACGATTGGGGGCAAGGAAATCCCGCTGATCCTGATTGCGATCATGACGTTTGTCCTCATCAGCAGCAGCGGTACGATGGCCATGGCCGTCAACTTCGGATACAGCCGAGATCGTCGCAAGGCGGCATTCTTGATGCTGGCGACGGCGGCCCTCGGCGCGACCTTCGTTGGAATGCAGGCCTTCGAGTGGACCAAGCTGATCCGCGAAGGGGTGCGTCCCTGGGGAAATCCCTGGGGTGCCGCGCAATTCGGCTCGTCTTTTTTCATGATCACGGGCTTCCACGGGACCCATGTTTCGATCGGCGTGTTGTTTCTGCTGATCACGGCCCGCAAGGTGCTGCGGGGAGATTTCGACCAGGAGAGGCGGGGCTTTTTCACCAGCAGGAAGGGCAACTACGAGATCGTCGAGATCATGGGGCTCTACTGGCACTTCGTCGATCTGGTCTGGGTATTCATCTTTGCATTTTTCTATCTGTGGTGAGGAGCGCACAATGTCCCAATCGCCTGTTCATTCCGGACAGCAGCATCCGATCAAGCTCTACCTCGTGGTCTGGGGCCTGCTTTTCGTCCTCAGCACGTTTTCCTACCTTGTCGATTATCTCGGCATCCAGGGCTATCCGAGGTGGTTTCTGATCCTGCTCTTCATGATTCTGAAGGCGGGGTTGATCGTTGCCATCTTCATGCACATGGCCTGGGAACGGCTGGCGTTGGTCTATGCCATCGTGGTTCCTCCGGTACTCGTGCTCGTCTTCGTCGCTTTGATGGTGTCGGAGTCCGACTACACGGTGTTGACACGACTAGCCTATTTTGGCGCGGTCCCCTGAGAGGCTCGTTGCTTCAGGCCAACTTCTAAATTCAGGGTTATCAGAACGTAACGTAAGGTAGCTCTTGAGTTCAGATAAAACCTGGAGGCGCAGTCCAGATCGATGGAAGTTACTGCTGTGTGAAAATTAATTTCATAAATTCAACTTTTTCCACATTCACGTTGACGGGTTCGAATTTTTGTCCCAACTTGACGAAAATAAATTACGTGAGTGGGAACTCGATAGCATGAAAGTGGGAATTATCGGGCTTGGATTCCGGCTGGCTTACCTTGCCTATGTCTTCAAAGCCATTGATGAGAATTTTGAGATCGTTGGTTATGTCGATCCGGAGCCCACCGGACTACCGGAGCTTGTCGAGAAGAAGATTTCCGTCGGCACGTCCTATGCGTCGCCGCAGGAGCTGACGGCCAACGAAAAGCTCGATCTGCTGATGATCGGCTCCCCGAACCACATGCATCTCGACCACATCCGGATCGGCCTCGAGGCCGGACTGAAGGTTTTTTGCGAAAAGCCCATCGTCACCACGATCGAGGACAGCATTGAGCTTGCCCGTCTTATGGCTAAATTCGGCCACGAGCGGCTGATGGTCGGCCTTGTTCTGCGATATTCTCCGATGTACCGGGATCTGCTGGCAGCACAGGCGACGGGCGTGCTTGGCAATATCGTTTCCATCGAGGCCTCGGAGCACATCTATCCTTACCACGGCGCCTTCTTCATGCGCGACTGGCGTCGATATGAGAAATATTCCGGCAGTTTCATGCTGGAGAAATGCTGCCACGATCTCGACCTTTACAACGGTATTGTCGGCGTTCGGCCGGAGAGGGTTGCAAGCTTCGGCGGACGCCGCAGCTTCATTCCGGCGAACGATCCCCGCAACGAGGGGATCAACGACATGACCATGTTCTACAGTAAGCCGTCCGGCTGGCAGGGCTCCGACAAGGTGTTCGACAGCGATGGCGACATCATCGACTATCAGGTGGCGATCGTGGAATATGCCAACGGCGTCGGCATGAATTTCCATACCAATCTCAATGTTCCCGACCAGTTCCGTCGCTTCGCCATCATGGGGTCGCGCGGCATGGCCGAGGGCGATTTCATTCGCGGTTATCTCGACATCCACGAGGTTCTCTCGGGCGCAAAGGTCGTGGAGAAAAAATACGCGACGCGCACCGCACTCTCCCAGCACTATGGTGCCGACGAGCAGATGGCGGCAGATCTGATCGCCCACGTTCGAACCGGCAAGCATCTCCCGGTCTCGACCCTGAATGCCCTTGAGGCGGGCATCCTCGCGCTTGCGATGGATGAAGCGCGCCTGAAACGAACCATCGTTGATTTGCGACCGGTATGGGATAGCTTCGACGAAGCTCTCCACGCCAGAGCGGCTTGAGGAGCGGCGAAGGATGAACAGTCAACGCAGTAACATCCTCTTCGCCTGGCTCCTGCTTCTTCCCGCATTGCTATACGTTCTGGCAATCGTCGCCTGGCCTTTGGTAGCGACGGTCAATCTTTCCTTCACCGACGCTGCCCTCAAGAAGAGTGTCAACTGGGTCGGCTGGGACAACTACATCAAGATTTTCCGTGCAGGCTTCGGCACGATCATCGTGCGCACCTTCGTGTGGACGTTCTTCTCGGTCCTTTTCAAGATGGTGATCGGCACCTGCGGCGCACTTCTTTTAAGCGTTGCCTTGCCCGGCCGGACGATCTTTCGCGTCCTGACCCTGATGCCCTGGATTGTCCCGATGGCGATCGGCATTTTCATGTGGGGCTGGATGTATAACGGGCAGTTCGGCATGATTTCCGGACTGCTGCAGCGCTTCGGCATCGTTGATGGGCCGGTGGCATTCCTGGCCTATGGCAGCACGGCCTTCTGGGCAACGATCATGACCGACGTCTGGATCGGCACGCCGATGGTGACGTTCTATTTCCTCGCAGCCATCCAGTCGATTTCCAAGGACCTATACGAGGCGGCATGGGTGGACGGAGCGAGCCGCTTTTATCGCTTTCGCCGCATTACCCTGCCGCTGATGGTGCCGGCCATCCTCACCATGTCGATGATCTCGCTGATTTCGACGTTCAATTCCTTCGATATTATCTGGATTCTAACGCATGGTGGGCCGAGCGGCGAAACCACCACGATGATCATCGACACTTATAGGACCGCGATCGGTTCCTACAAATATGGCGAGGGTTCCGCGCGCGCCGTCCTGGTCGCCATCTGCCTCGGCATATTCTGCTTCTTCTATTTCCGCGTCATCAACCGGCTGACCGCCGCAGACAGCAAGTAAGGGGACGCGTCATGATGATCGACAAATTCCGCTGGTACGAAAAGATCGGCATCTACCTCGGAACCTTCGTATTCCTGTTTTTCATCATGGGACCGTTCATCGAGGGCTTTCTCGTCTCGCTGAAGCCGATATCGCTGCTGTTTTCATCGCCCTATCATTTCTGGCCGGAAAACGGGTCGTTCGACGCCTATTTCACCATCTGGACCACTGTGCCCTTGCTATGGCGCTATATGCTCAACGGAATTTTCATTGCCACCGTAACCACCCTTCTCGGCCTCACCTTGATCATTCCTGCCGCCTACGCCCTTTCGCGCATCGAATTTCCGGGCCGCGGCGTCATTCTCGGTATGTTTCTGTCGGTGAACATGTTTTCGGGTGCGGTGTTGATCATTCCGCTGTTTCGCCTGATGCGCACGATCGGCGTGCTGAATACCTATCTGGCGATGATCATCCCCGGCGCTGCCTTCTTACTCGGGACCGGCATCTGGCTGCTGCGCGCCTATCTGATGCGCATCCCTAAAGAACTGGAGGAGGCTGCCTTCGTGGACGGAGCGGGCCGCCTCTATATCCTGCGCCGGATCATCCTGCCGCTTGCAGGACCGGGCGTTCTCGTCGTGGCGATGTTCTGCTTCCTCACGGTCTATGCCCAGCAGTTCATCTACGCCCTGACCTTTAATTCGAAGTCCGAATATATGCCCTTGTCGGTCGGCTTGTTTGGCTTTTTCGGGCGGCAGGAGGTTGCCTGGAACGAGTTGATGGCGGCGAGCTTCGTCGGCATTGCGCCGGTCCTCATCGTATTCATCTTCCTGCAGCGCTATCTCGTCGCCGGCCTGACGGCCGGTGCCGTGAAAGAGTGAGGCCAACGTGTCTCGCCAATAACCAAGAGTAGAAGACTACCTAACCAGAGTGGAAGGAAAAAACGCAATGCCCCTGCATTCCAAGATCATGATGGGCGTCTTCGCCGCCCTGCTTTCGACGACGTCGATGGCATTTGCCGAAGACAAGGTCATCAGCTTCATCCAGTGCGGCGATTCAGTCGACCCAACCTATCCGCCCTTCATCGCCAAGTGGGAGAGCGCCAATCCCGGTTACAAGGTCAACATCGAGCCGGTCGGTTGGGACCAGTGCCAGGACAAGGTGACCACGCTTGCAGCTGCCGGCACGCCGCCGTCGCTTGCCTATGTCGGCTCGCGCACGTTGAAGCAGTTCGCCAGCAACGACCTCATCATCCCCGTCCCTATGAGCGATGCCGACAAAGCCGCTTACTATCCGAATATCCCGGAGACCGTGACCTTCGAGGGCAAGCAGTGGGGCGTTCCGGTCGCTTTCTCGACCAAGTCCTTCTATTGGAACAAGGATCTGTTCAAGCAGGCCGGCCTCGATCCCGAAAAGCCGCCAACGACCTGGGCTGAGGAACTCGCCGATGCCAAGATCATCAAGGAAAAGACTGGCATCGCCGGCTTCGGCGTCGTCGCAAAGACTTACGACAACACCATGCACCAGTACCTCCACTGGGTTTACACCAACAATGGCAAGGTCATCGATGCCGACGGCAAGATCGTGCTCGACAGCCCCGAAAACCTCGAGGCGCTGACCGCGCTGAAGGCGATGGTACCCTACGCCGAAGAAGGCCCGACGGCTTACGAACAGAACGAAGTGCGCGCCATCTTCCTCGACGGCAAGATCGGCATGATCCACGCTTCGGTTGGTGCAGTGAACAAGCTGAAGGATGCCAAGTTCAAGTGGGGCGTTGCCAACCTGCCGCTCGGTCCGCATGCCAAAGGTCCAGGCACGCTGCTCATCACCGACAGCCTCGCCATCTTCAAGGGCACCGGCATGGAAGACAAGGCGACCGATCTCGCCAAATTCCTGACCAACCCCGAAAACCAGTTCGTCTATGAAGTCTCCAACGGCCTGACACCGCTTCGCCCGGTTCCCGGCGTGAAGGACCTGGTCGCGAAGGACCCGAGCTGGCAGCCCTTCCTCGACGGGATTTCCTTCGGTGGTCCAGAGCCCCTGTTCCTCGACTATAAGGGCTTCCAGAACACCATGATTGATATGGTCCAGTCGGTCGTTACCGGCAAGGCAGAGCCGGCCGACGCCTTGAAAAAGGCCTCTGCCGACCTTGAGCAGTACAAGTAATCAGGTCCCCGGGGGCGGGTTCGCTCGCCCCCGGAACTGACGATCGCAATTGGAGAGCATAGCGTGGACCGGCTTCACCTCAATCATATCGTCAAGCGCTATGGCATCGCGGAAATCCTGCACGACATCAATCTCGAGATCCAGGATGGCGAATTCGTGGTGTTCGTCGGGCCTTCGGGTTGTGGCAAGTCCACCCTCCTTCGCTGCATCGCCGGCCTTGAAGAAATCAGCGGCGGCGATATCCTGATCGACGGAAAAAGGGTCAACGACCTGCCGCCGGTCAAGCGCGGCATCGCCATGGTTTTTCAATCCTATGCTCTATATCCGCACATGACCGTCTTCGAGAATATCGCTTTCCCGTTGCGCGTCGAAAAGATGCCCGAAGACAAGCTCAAGGAGAAGGTCGGCAACGCCGCGCGTATTCTTCATCTCGAAGAGCGCATGCAGCAAAAGCCGGGCATGCTCTCCGGCGGACAGCGCCAGCGCGTCGCGATCGGCCGTGCCATCGTCCGCGAGCCGAAGATTTTCCTCTTCGACGAACCTCTGTCCAACCTCGACGCGGCCTTGCGCACCGATATGCGCATCGAGCTTGCCAGGCTGCATCGCCAGCTGAAGGCGACCATGATCTATGTCACCCACGACCAGGTGGAAGCGATGACCATGGCGGATCGCATCGTCGTGCTCAATGCCGGCGAGATCGCCCAGACCGGGGCGCCACTGGAACTTTATCACAAGCCGGCGAACATCTTTGTGGCCGGCTTTATCGGCAATCCAAGAATGAATTTCCTACCCGTGACGTGCAGAAACGTCGGTTCTTCAGGGATCGAGGTGGACTACAAGGGGCAGACGGCGCTGCTGCCGGTCACGCCGCGGGACGGGATCGTCGGCAAGGCGCTGACCCTCGGCATCAGGCCCGAACATATTCAGATCGGCTCCGGCGATATCACGATACCGGTGGTGCCGACGGTGATCGAGCGGCTGGGTGCGCAGACCGTTGCCCATGCCGCGCTCGACGGGGAGGGGGAGAACTTCTGCGCTACTCTGCCCGGAAGCGTCCCGATCCGAGCCGATGTCCCGCTGTCGATCGGGTTCAAGGCCGCCGACTGCCATCTCTTCGATGAATCCGGTATCGCGTTCGAGCGCAGCGTCGCCTTGACCGATATCGACATGAACGTGCTCGATCCGACGGGGGCGGCCTAAGCCGCGCCGTTCTCCCGTACTTGGGAACCTACCAGACGAGGCCGCGCGCTGCGACCTCCTCGACGCGGGTCACAACGCCGTTGCGATGAAACACCATTGTGTCGAACAGGTTCGAGACCACGCAGGTGTGGTTCGGGATGATGCGGATTTTTTCGCCGATCTCCGGGCGCTTGCCGGTGCATCGGGACAGATCGATGACGCCATGCTCCTCTGACAGGCCTGTGATAACGGCTTGCGGGTAACCCGCTATGGTCCCGAAATCCGAAAAGCCCAGCAGATCTGATGTCAGGGCTTTGGAGCCTGCGTCGATCACCGCGCGGTCGGCGGTTGGGCGCGAAACGACGGTCGCCAACACGTGCATCGCGCAATCGTCTTCAGTGCAGTGGCCCGCCCGCACCATGGAGCGGTCGTTGTAAATGTACGTGCCTGCCCGATGTTCGGTCGCAGCCGTGACCAGATGCGCGTCGAAAAGGCTCGGGGTGCCGCCATTGCTGACAACAGGGCAGTCGATACCGACGCTTCGCAGGAGTGCAAGCGTTTCGGTTGCGAAGCGCTGGACGTCTGCAGCACCGCCTGGTTTCGGATAGGTCAGAAGGCCGCCGAAGACGAGGCTGGGCACTTTGGCTATCCGCTCGGCGAGTGCTGCTGCCTCGGCAGGCGTCTGGACCCCGCAGCGACCGCCACCGGTATCGCATTCGACCAGCACCGTCAGCGGCTTGCGCGCGGCGAAATGGGCCGCAAGGCCGTCAACCGTCACCGCGCTGTCGGCAACCACCTTGAGCGCGGAGATGCGCTCATGCAGGGCGGCCAGCCGAGCAAGCTTCTCCGTGCCTAGAATATTGAAGGTGATGAGGATGTCTTCGAACCCCGCCGACGCAAAGACTTCCGCTTCGGTGATCTTCTGGCAATTGATGCCCTTGGCGCCGGCAGCAGCCTGGGCCCTGGCAAGTGCCGGTATCTTATGTGTCTTGATATGCGGTCGAAAATTCAGGTGATGGGCATCCATATAGGACTGGATGCGCGCAATATTTGCGGCAAGGCGGTCCTCGTCGATGATCGGGCGGGGCGTCGAGAGATCGACTAGGTTGTCGCCTGGTTTGGCAACGACGGCGAAGGCTTCGTTGTGGGTCATTTCAGCTTGCCCCGTGTTCCATTGCATGAGGATCGGCGATCATCGGCCAGATATCTTTTCGTGCGCGACGATAGGGTGTCTTCGCCGGATTGTTAGGATAAGGCGTACCGGCCGCGCAATAGATGATTTTCGGCGCGATCTTTGAGAAGGAGGCGAAGAAATGGTTGGTCGATTTGATCACCAGGATTTTCTTCGATGCGGGATCGATACCCATGACCGAAAACAGGCTGGGATCGAAACTCTGCGCCCGGGTCGAATTGAGAATGATGTCGATGCCATTCAGTACGATATGGGCGGAATCGCCGAAGGGAGCAAAGCTTTCGCCGAAACGCATCTCGGCGTTTCGAACGAGCTTCACCACGGTGACGATGCCGTCCACCGGATTGCCCGTACCCGGCGCCGACTTTGCACCGAACCGTAGCGGGATCGCCGCCCCTTCACCTGCCGCCATGCAGATCTGAACGGCCATCGGGTCCCAGATGGTGCCAATCGCGGTGTCTGTGGCGCCCTTTGCCAAAAGCTCTGCGAGAAGGACCGTGGCGTCGCCTGCCGTGCCTCCGCCAGGGTTGTCCCACATGTCGGCGATTACGACGGGCCATGACGTTGCGGCGAACGCTTCTGTAACCGCCTGCTTTTCATCGATCTGAGGCATGATAAACGTGCCGCGTTTCGAAAACAGCTCAAGACCGAGATCGCGCGCGAGAGCCGCACCTTTTTCGGGCTTGTCATCGGTCACGACGAGCAGCTTCGTGCCCATGTCGGGTACGTCGGCCGCCATGAAGCCATGGATGACCGAGATGGAAAGAATATCGGCATCGTCCTTTTCGATCTTCATGATCTTGTCGACGAAGGAGCGCATCGGCTCGCGCGACGTCGGATAAACGTCGATCATCCGGCAATCGAAAACTGACATGACGGGCTTTACGCGCCCCTCCAGAGTATCGACGGTGATGCGCCAGAGATCCTCGGCCCGGTCGACGAAATCCGTATGCGGAAATTCCTTGAAGTAGACGAAAATATCAGCGGCCTGAAGGCGTTTGGCCGTCAGGTGGCTATGCGGATCGAGCTCGGCGCAGATGAGAACGTCAGGGCCAACGATATTGCGCACGCGGGCAAGGATATCGCCTTCGGTATCCTCATAACCGGCGGCGACCATTGCGCCATGCAAGCCGAGCACGACTGCATCGACCGGCAGCGCGGCACGCAATTGTTCGAGCACTTCGTCGCGCAGACTTTCATAGGTCGAGCGGCTGACAAGTCCTGCGGGATCGGCCCAGGCCGCGGTACCCTCGATCAGCTCCCAGCCCTTTTGCGCGGCAACCGTGCGGCCCACGGTGATCGGCGCCGTACAGAGCGTCGGTGTCTCTGGATGCTCGCCCGGTGGGGCATAGAGAGAGGCCTCGAAAGCCCGCCGATCGATGCAGATGGGGGAAAAAGTATTGGTCTCGGTTGCGAGAGCTGCCGTAAAGATGCGCACTGGAATTGCCTTTGTGCTGATGCCATCTCAACCCATCGGGTTTGGGAGATAGCCGGTGAAGCCGGAAATCTTCCAGCGTCCCTGGTGAAGACGGCAATAGTAAAGTGTCTGCCACCGCATCACATCGCGGCTGCCGTCCGCTTTCGTCAGGCTGCCGTCGAACTTCTTCCGGACGAGCGCCGTCTCTCCCTCTATCTCGATGTCTTCAAGCGTCGTGGTGGTGAAAATGGCCGTGCGCGGGTCTTCGGCAAAGGATTGCGTTGCAAAATCCTGGGCCTGCCTTAGCCATTCGTCGCGGTAGGCGGAAAGGGTAGGAAACGCCAATCGCCATTTGTCCGGGCTGATTTCACGCTTGCCGTCGATACCGATGAAGCCGTCTTCGACGAAATCATCCTCGACCATGGACCAATCCGCGCAAAGAAATGCGTCGATATCGCGGGGCACCAGCATCTCCCATATGGCGTGGCGAGCGGCGTCGGACGATGGGAAGGGATTTTGAAACGGGTCCCGCATGCTTCCTCGCGTATTGAAATTCTTTTCATAAATGTCGTTTTTCGCTGGTCAAATTCCGCTTTCTATGGTCATTTGTCAACTTATCAAGAAAATAATTTGCAGGGATAGGCAATGTCCATCAAGCGTTATGGCACAGGTCAAAACGGCGCAGGAGGCAAGACGCTGCCATTTGCGCGGGCTGTCGAGGCCGATGGGTGGCTCTATGTCTCCGGGCAGGTCGCCATGGAAAATGGCGAGATCATCGATGGCAACATCATTGCCCAGACGCACAAGACCATCGCCAATGTACTCGCGATCCTGAAGGAAGCCGACTACGGCGTCGAGCACCTCGTCAGGGTCGGTGTCTGGCTGGACGATCCGCGTGATTTCTGGAGCTTCAACAAGATCTACCAGGAGTATTTCGGCGAACATCCCCCGGCGCGCGCCTGCGTGCAATCGTCCATGATGGTGGACTGCAAGGTGGAAATCGACTGCATCGCCTACAAGCCGAAAGGCACATGACGCGGAGCCGATAGGCGCGTCGGAGGAAGCTTTGGATGGATATTTTCTCTACACTGCAGGAAGAAAGAGGCCGGTTTTCGCAGTCTGAAAACCGCATTGCCGATATCATTCTCAACGACTTCGAATTTGCGGTGAACGCTTCGATCATCGGCCTTGCAGAGAAGGCCGACGTCTCGCCCCCGACCGTCACGCGCTTCTGTCGGCGTCTTGGCTGCGACAGTTTCGCCGATTTCAAGATTCAGCTGGCCCGGACGGCCCATATCGGCGTGCGCTATCTGAAGCCGGAATCGAAGAGCACCGATCCCGCCGATGTTGCGCAGGACATTATTGAAAAGGCGCAGAATGCGCTCTTCCTGCTTCACCGCTCGCTTGACATGGCCGCGATTGCGCAGGCTGCAGAGCGCATCTCCCAGGCGGAAATGATCTATGCCTTCGGTTCCGGCGGCAATTCGTCGATGGTCGCCAACGAATTCCAGAACCGGCTTTTTCGGTTCGGCCTGCACGTTACGGCGAGTTCGGACCATAGCATGCAGCTGATGATGGCAGCTGCAGCAAAGCCTACGGATGTGGTGATCGGGTCTTCCTTTTCCGGACGCAATGCCGAACTCGTGCGAGCCTTTACGCTCGCCCGCGAGTCAAAGGTCCCCACTATCGCGCTCACCCAGAGTGGAAGCCTGGTGGCGCAGGCCGCGGATATCGTCGTGTCGATCGACTTGCCTGAGGGCAACAATATCTACCGTCCGACATCGACGCGTATCGCCTATCTTGCCGCTGTCGACATTCTTGCCAGCCTCGTTGCCTATGCCATCCAGCCAAAGGCGACGATCACGCTCCGGCGCATCAAGCAACAGCTCGTCGCCCACCGTGACGGAGACGACCGTCAACTCCTTGGAGACTGAGAAGCAATGTCCGCGGAAGCAAGCCCAATGACCAAGACGATCGCGATCGTCACAGGCGGAGCAGGCGATATCGGCCGTGCCATCGCAGCCCGGCTCGCCGACGACCACGATATCGTCCTGCTTGTCGACATCGATCTTGCCGCGGCCGAAAAAGCGGCCCGCGATCTGGGGTCGGAACAGCGCTTCGTAGCCGTGGGTTGCGATGTTACCAATGTGGGAAGCGTCGCCGAGATGGCGACGCGTGCCAAGATGCTCGGGACGGTCAAGACGCTCGTCAACAATGCCGGCGCTGCCCGGGCGGTTAGCCTTCATGACACGACGCCGGAGATCTGGCGGGCCGACAACGCACTCAATCTTGAGGCGGCCTTTCTTTGCTTCCGCGCCGTCGAGGACATGTTAAAGACATCAAAGGGCTCGTTGATCAACATCTCCTCGGTCAACGGCATGAACGTCTTCGGCCATCCGGCCTATAGCGCTGCCAAGGCTGGCCTTGTGCATTTTACCAAGCTTGTTGCGGTCGAGTACGGGAAGTTCGGCATCCGCGCCAATTCCGTGGCGCCCGGTACCGTGCGGACGCAGGCCTGGAAAATCCGTGCAGCAGCCAATCCTGACGTTTTCGAGGAGGCGCGCCGCTGGTATCCGCTTCAACGCGTCGTGGAACCCGAGGATGTGGCCAATGCCGTCGGTTTCCTCGCAAGCCCGCTGGCGGCCGCGATATCAGGCGTTTGCCTTCCCGTCGATTGCGGGCTGACGGCCGGTCAGGCGGAACTCGCCCGGACCTTCTCGCAATCGGATCATTATTAAAAGCAAGAGAAAACGAGAGGAATGGATATGCAGCCGGCTTCTTATCGCCTTGAAAGTACCTGGCAACCGGATGGCGGCCCAAACGGCAGCTTCAGCTTCACCCTTTTCAATCTTTCGGACGAAGCACTTTCGGGTTTCAGCCTTGTCTATACGTCGCTTACGCGCGTCATTGATCCGAAGGCCTGCGGCAATGCAACCTTCCTGCGACGCGATGCCAATTTCCACGAATTCGCCCCACCGGCGGGCGTGACGGTCGGGGTTGGTCAGAGCTGGACCTTCACGGTGAGTGGTCTGCATCGTCCGGCCCGCCATTGCACCGATGGCGCCAAATCCGCCTATCTGACGCTCGCCTCCGGCAAGCATGTTTCTGTCGCCGTGTCGGATCTTCTACTCGAGGGCCGCGTGAGCGAGCCCCCGCCTGTTCTGCTGCCGGAAGGCAAACTCGATCTGCCCTTCGCCCTGCAGCCTTGGCCGGCCGAAATCAATGCCAAGCCTGGTGAAGGCTTTCCCGTCGTGCTTTATCCGGCTGTTGGCTGTTCTTTCGAAGAGCAGCGCGCCGTCTCGACCGCGATTTCACACTTTCGCCGACTTTTCGAGAGCGCCCATGTGCCCTTCAGTCTCTCGTCGTCTGTGCAAGGCCGGTCGTTGCGCTTTGTCAGCAATGCCGCGATTGCCAAGGAGGGCTATTTGCTGGCGTTTTCTTCGGATGAGATCAGCCTTTCCTATTCCAATGCGGCGGGTCGGCAGTATGGCCTGACCTCGCTCGCGCAATTGCTTCATGGCGCCCGCAGCAGCCCCGGCAAATTTCGCTTTCCCAACGCCGGCACGATCTCCGACGGGCCGCGCTACGGCTGGCGCGGGTGCCATCTCGACGTTTCGCGCCAGTTCTATCCGGTAGCCGATGTCACCCGGCTGATCGATATCATCGCCTGGCTGAAGCTCAACATATTCCATTGGCATTTGAGCGATGACGAGGCCTGGCGCCTGGAGATCAGGGCCTATCCGGCGTTGACGACCGCGGGGGTCTTGCGCGGGCCGGACGAGCCGATACTGCCGCAGCTTGGCAACGGTGCAGAGCCGGTCGGCGGATTCTATTCGCAGGATGACGTGAAGGCCATTGTCGCCCACGCGCGCTCGCTGAGCGTCGAGGTCATCCCGGAAATCGACATCCCGGGCCACAATGCGGCAACGCTGGTCGCTGTGCCCGAGCTAACGGACGGACAGGAAGCTCCCGAGAGCTATCACTCGGTGCAGGGCTATGCCAACAATGCCTTGAACCCGGCAGTTCCCTTTACCTACCAATTCCTCGAAAACGTCTTCGACGAAATGGTCGAACTATTCCCGTCCGCCTATATTCACATCGGCGGCGACGAGGTGGCAGACGGCTCCTGGCTTGCGTCGCCGCTGGCCAAGAAGCTGATGGAGGAAGAGGGTATCTCGGGGACCTTCGCGCTCCAATCCTACTTCCTCAAGCGCATCAAGGAGATGCTCACCGCGCGCGGGCGCAAGCTTGCCGGCTGGAACGAGGTTGCCCATGGCGGCGGCGTCGGTGCGACGGATACGCTGCTAATGGCCTGGGAGAACCCGAAGGTCGGTATCGAGCTCGCGCGGGAAGGCTATGACGTCGTCATGACGCCGGGGCAAGCCTACTACCTCGACATGGTACAGGCGGAGGCATTTCAGGAGCCAGGGGCAAGCTGGGCAGGCACCGTCCCGCCGGCCCATACCTATGGCTACGAAGCGGAAGGGGATTTTCCGGAGGAGTTGAAGGACAGGATGAGAGGGGTGCAGGCCTGCATCTGGTCGGAGCACTTCCTGTCGCGCGGTTATTTCAACCGCCTCGTCTTCCCTCGTCTGCCGGCAATCGCCGAAGCCGCCTGGACGCCCAAGGCAGCGAAGGACTGGCAGCGTTTCGCCGCCATCGTACCTCTTAGCCCAAGTTTGTAAGGTCCGGCCATGCGCATTGCAGTTGGTGGAATTCACACGGAGTGCAGCACCTATTCGCCGGTGCTGATGGCAGTGGAGGACTTCCGCGTCATGCGCGGTGCGGAGCTCCTCGGCTCGGATTATTTCAGCTTCCTTAAAGCCGACGGCATCGAGCATATTCCCCTCATTCACGCCCGCGCTATTCCGGGCGGTCCGGTCTCGCGCGTGGCCTACGAGGCCTTCAAGACCGAGTTCCTCGATCTCTTGAAAGCGGCTTTGCCTCTCAACGGGCTCTATCTGGCCATGCACGGCGCAATCAACGTCGAGGGGATGGACGATGCTGAAGGCGACTGGATTTCGACAGCCCGCACGGTTGTCGGGCCGGATTGCCCCATTGCAGCAAGCTACGACCTGCATGGCAATGTCAGCCAGCGCATCATCGATCAGCTCGACATCTTCGCCGCGTACAGGACAGCCCCGCATATCGATGTTCGCGAGACGATGGTGCGTGCCTGGTCGATGCTGATCGAAGCGGTGAGAACGGGTTGGCTGCCCGGCATCGCCTGGGCGCCGGTCCCGGTGCTGCTGCCGGGGGAATGCACATCAACAGAGGACGAGCCAGCCAGGAGGATTTACCTGGGGTTGCCAGAGTTCGACAAGCAGACCGGCATTCTCGATGCCAATCTGATGATTGGCTACGTCTGGGCGGACGAACCCCGCGCGACCGCTTGTGCCGTCGTCACGGGCGTCGATAAGGCCGCAGCATCGAAGGCGGCGGAGGAAATCGCGTTTTCCTATTGGGCTGCGCGCGAGGATTTCGGCTTCGGTCCGGTCACCGGGCCGTTGGACGAAATGCTCGATATTGCCGAGCGCGCTTCAACGTCGCCAGTCATCCTTGCCGATTCCGCGGATAATCCGACGGGCGGCGGCGTCGGAGACCGGGCGGATGTGCTGCGGGAACTGATCGCGCGCGATTTTCAAGGCGCGCTGTTGGCCGGTATCACCGACAGACCGGCTGTCGAAGCCTGCTTTGCGGCAGGAATCGGCCGGATAGTCGAGCTTAAGATCGGCGGCAACCTCGATCCGGCTAGTTCGCCGGTTTCAACCGAGGCGGAGGTGATCTTCCTCGACGATCCAGGCACGGAGGCCGCACGGCAGGCAGTCGTCCTGACGGGTGGCATTGCCATCGTTCTTGCCGCCAGGCGGCGTCCCTATCACAATATCGAGGACTTCAGCCGTCTCGAGCTTGATCCGAAGTCCGTGCGGCTGCTCGTCGTCAAATCCGGCTATCTTTCGCCGGAGCTGGCGCCGATCGCCAATCCCAACGTGATGGCGCTGACGAACGGCGTGGTCAATCAGGACATCGAGGGCCTCGTCAGCAAGCGACGCATGCGTCCGGCCTTCCCGTTCGACCGGATCTTCGAATATCAACCGAAAGCCCGCTTCTCGGCGCGCTGGAAAGACTGAGAACCGGGCTTTGGCGGCTTCCGGCTCAGGGGCGAAGCTGCTAAAGCCCTACCGCCCGGACGAACCGGGCATGTACATTCCCGTCCCTATCGACCCATGGCCGCTCTCATCCCCGATGTCTTCCGCAACCCGACGATCCGGGTCAGCATGCTTGCGATCTTCGCTTACGGATTTGCAGGCGCTGCAACCTCGCCCTATCAATCGGTGATCGGCATTCGCGAATTGGGCCTCAGCAACGGGCTTTACTCCGCGCTGATCTTTGCGGCGGCCGCCGTCAACGTCATCGTCAGCGTTCTCGTCGGCAATCTTGCCGATCGGCTCGGCGACTATCGCTCGATGATGTTGTCCGTCACCGTATTCGGCGTGCTTGGCTATGGTGTCGTCTATCTTTTCCCGACACAGCCGACATTTGTCCTGAGCGCCCTCTTCCTGTTGCCAGTGTACAACGCGCTGAATTCGCTGCTTTTTGCCAATGTCCGAGCCACCGCCAAGGGCATGGCCCGGCACGAGGTTGCGACGGTAAATTCCGGCGTGCGGGCAATGATTTCGCTATCCTGGGTCCTTGTTCCCGGGATCACCGGTGCGCTTCTGTCGCATGCAAGCAGCATGTTGCCGGCTTATCTTTTTGCCTGTCTTGCCTGCACCATCTGCCTGGGGTTGATTGCCGGCTTTCTGCCTCGACAAAAGGGAACGGGCGAACATGCAAGGGCCCATCTTTCCCACCTCGCAGCGCTCGGCGAAGTCCTGTCACCGAAAATTTTCATACGCCTGATCGCCATCGCCTTGATCTGTAGCACATTGCACATCAGTGCAGCCGTCCTGCCGCTGATCGTGACGGGGGCGGCACATGGAACTGTGACTGATATCGGCGTGCTGGTCGGCATCGTTGCCTTCCTCGAAGTCGTCTTCATCGTTGCCTGGGGGCGCCTTCAGCGTTCTATGAGCAACGTGACCGCGTTGGCAATCGGCACCACCATCTATGTCGCCTACCTTGCGCTGCTCGGCTTTGCTTCCGCGCCGTGGCACGTCTACGCCCTGACGCTGATCAGCGGCGCCGGGGCAGCAGCGTTGATCAGCATTCCGATTACCTATTTGCAGGATTTGATCGCCGAGCGGCCGGGTCTCGGCAGCGCGCTCATTTCAGTCAATCTCTTTCTAAGCGCCGGGCTGAGTGCTGTCCTCTTTGCGATTGGCACCGGTATCAGCAGCTATTCCGGGACCGCGATAATCGGAGCGGCAGCGGGAGCAGTCGGCATGTTACTGCTCCTGCTGCTTGACGGAACGAAAGGACTTCGCTGATTGCCGAGTGCGTCTAGGCGCGCTCCTCCCAGATTTTCGCAAGTTCGACCAGCGTCCTCACTGCTCTTTCCATATCCTGCACGCTGATCCATTCGAGCGGCGAGTGAAAAGCGTGGCCGCCTGCAAAGATGTTTGGGCAGGGCAGGCCCATGAACGACAGCCGCGAACCATCGGTGCCGCCGCGAATGCTGCCGCGCACCGGCACCATGCCGGCGCGCCGGACTGCCTCGATGGCATTATCGACGATCTCGGGGTTGCGGTCGAGAATGACCTTCATGTTGCGGTACTGCTGCTTGACCGCAAAGTTGTAGGAAGAGCCGGGATAGTCCGTCATGACCTCCTTGACGATCGTCTCGAGGACCGTTTCCTTGGCGGCCAGGCCCTCGTCGTTGAAGTCGCGGACAATAAGGCTGAGGGCCGCCTTTTCCATCGAGCCGCTCACGCCAGTTGGGTGAATAAAGCCTTGTCTCCCCGTTGTCGTTTCAGGCGCTGCTTCCTTCGGCAGGCGGCTGATGATCGCCCCGGCGATCTTGATCGCGTTTTCCATCTTTCCCTTGGCAAAGCCCGGATGTATGGCGACCCCCTGGATGGTGATCTCGACACCATCCGCCGAGAACGTCTCATCTTCGATATGGCCGGCGGTTTCGCCATCGACGGTATAGGCGAACTGCGCATCCAGCTTTGCCAGGTCGACCTTGTCTGCTCCGCGCCCGACTTCCTCGTCCGGCGTGAACAGAAGCTTGATCGTTCCGTGCTTGATCTCGGGATTGTCCATCAGGAACTGGGCGGCCGTCATGATTTCGGCAAGGCCGGCCTTGTCGTCGGCGCCCAGCAGCGTCGTCCCGTCAGTCGTGATGATGTCATTGCCGATCTGGTCACGCAGCGCCGGATTGTCGCTGAGGCGAATGATCTGTTGCGGGTCGCCGGAAAGCTTGATGTCGCTACCACTGTAGTTTCGCATCACTTGCGGCTTGACGTTTGTGCCAGTGAAGTCGGGTGCGGTATCCATGTGCGAGCAAAAGCAGATTACCGGTACCGGCTTTTCAACATTCGATGGAATAGTTGCATAGACGTAGCCGTGCTCGTCGAGATGAGCATCGGATAGACCGATCTCCAATAGTTCCTCCACCAGCACCCGGCCAAGGTTCCTCTGCTTTTCGGTGGTGGGCTGCGTCGATGACTTGGGGTCCGATTGGGTGTCGATGACGACGTAGCGGAGAAAGCGATCGGTAACGGTGTCGGTCATGGTGTCAAATCCAATATATGCGGCCGGGCCATCGACTGTAGCCTTCGTCGGCGCCACAGCCAAGCCCCTTGCCGGAATGGCAAAAACATACAATATACATACATTGCAAATCGAGCTTGGCACTGTCATGAATGAGCGGAAATCGAGTTTCTGGACGCCGTCGATAGCGAGGGCCGATGGGCCCGTCTATCTGGCGATTGCCGATGCGCTTCAAGCGGACATCCGCTCCGGTCGCCTGCCATCGGGTACCCGGCTACCGCCACAGCGCTCGCTCGCTGAAGCATTGGGTATAGATTTCACCACGGTCACGCGGGCTTATGCCGAAGCACGGAGGCGCGGGCTGGTGGACGGACGCGTGGGGCAGGGGACCTACGTTCGCCAAGGCCGTATGACCACGCTGCGTCCCGCCCCGGCAGGGCTCGTCGACATGAGCATGAACCTGCCGCCGCGTTTCGACGATGCTCCCCTGACGGCCCGCATGTGGGAGGGCGTGGGCGCGCTTGAGGCGGAGGGTGGGCTCGAGCTCTTGCTGCGCTATCAGCAGCCGGGCGGGGCGGCGCGCGACCGTGAGGCGGGGGTAGCGTGGCTGGCAAGCCGGCTTCCGGGGGTAAGCGTCGAGCGCCTGCTTGTCTGTCCCGGCGCGCAAGGTGCCTTGCTTGCCGTTGTAAGCTTGCTCGCCGCGCCGGGCGATACGGTCTGCGCCGAGGCTTTGACCTATCCGGGCTTTCTATCCGTTGCGGCCCAACTTCGGCTCAATGTCGCAGGTGTTGCGATCGACGAGAACGGTATCCTCCCCGAGATTTTCGAGCAGATCTGCATCACGCACAAGCCCAGAGCACTGTACTGCAACCCGACGATCAGCAACCCGACGACAATTACCCTGCCGCTTGATCGTAGACGGAAACTGCTGGAGATTGCGGCGCGATACGAGGTTGCCGTCATCGAAGACGATGCATATGGCGCACTGCCGGTCGCCCCGGTTCCCCCGCTTGCAGCGCTGGCGCCGGAGAGGGTCTATCACATTGCCGGACTGGCAAAGTGCCTGTCGCCGGCTCTGCGTATCGCCTATCTCGTCGTCCCCGATCTCAGGGCCGCGGCGCGCCTTGCCGGCGTCATCCGGGCGACTGCCGCGATGGCATCGCCGCTGACGGCGGCGATTGCCAGCCGATGGATCGAGGACGGAACGGCCGAGGCGGTGCTCGGAGCGATCCGCCGCGAAGCCAGGGCCAGGCAGGCGATCGCTTCAAAATTGCTGCCCGACGGCGCCCTGTTGGCAGACCGGGAGGGCTTCCATGGCTGGCTTCGGCTTCCCTCCGTCTGGTCCCGTGGCGAGTTCGCTGCCAGGCTCCGGTCCGCCGGTATCGGCGTGGTCGCGAGCGATGCTTTTGCACTCGGCTCCGCACCTGAAGCCGTGCGCCTTGGCCTTGGTGCTGCCGAAGATCACGAGCATCTGCGCCAGAGCCTCGGGATCGTCGCCGACCTGCTGGCGCAGTCACCGGTCGTCTCAGCCACGGTCGTCTGATCTGTCAAATCGTCGCAGCGACATACAATCCGCGTATTGTGTGCATACAATATTTGACAATCCATGCAATCTGATCTATCTATGCTGTAACGTCGTGGATCCAGCGCCCTATGGGACGCGTGTTCGGCGTTATGCTTTGCAACGACACGCATGGTGCGCTTCGCCGGCGAGGCTTCGACAAGGACAAAGCAAATGTCATCCGATGACACATGGCCGCCGCTCCCACCCGTCCAGACCGGCATTCGCGGTCGCTGCCCGCGCTGCGGTCAGGGGCATCTGTTCAGCGGTTTCCTGACACTCAGGCCATCTTGCGAGGTCTGCGGCCTGGACTATTCATTTGCCGATCCTGCAGACGGCCCGGCTTTCTTCGTGATCTGCTTTGCCTGCATCCCGAGCGTCGCCCTTGCGCTCTGGATCGAGGTCGCGTTCAACGCGCCCTATTGGGTCCATATCTTCACGACCCTGCCGTTCATGCTGCTCACCTGCATTCCGCCGTTGAGGCCGCTGAAAGGTTGGCTTGTCGCGAGCCAATATTTCTACAAGGCCGAAGAAGGCAAGCTTGCAGGCGCGAACTCGCACCATGTCGAGCCGACGATCCCGGCGCGATCCGCCTGACCGCAAGCAACCATCTATTTGCCGGCTGACAAGCTGTGCTGGACGGCTGCATACATACCGGTGGTGCGGAATTCGGTCGGGGTGATGCCGTACACCCGACGAAATACCTTCGAGAAATAATTGGCGTCATCGAAGCCGGAGATGATTGCCACCTCCTTGACCGGCAAGAACGCGGCGTTGGTCAGAAGCTTGGCCGCCCGCTGCATGCGTTGCTGCAGCACGAATTCCGCCGGCGGCATCCCTTCGCTTTCCGTAAAGACGCGTGAGAAATGCGCGCGGCTGAGGCCGCTGATGCCGGCCAGCTCCTCGACGGAGAGGGCCCTTTCGAGATTTGCGCGGATATGGTCGATTACTCTCTGCATCACACTCATGTCGGCTTCGAAGGCGTGGGAGCCAAAGACGTCGTCATAGAGCGCCATTGCCGCCTCATAGGCGATTGCGGAGGCCTTGGCCGGCGTCGACGCCTCGCGGATCAAGCGCAGGCTGCAGTCGGCGACATGGTCGATCGTGGCCTGTTGCAGTCGCAATAGCGGGCCGGCCGACGCAAGAATGAGGCGATGGATCCGCAACGCCTCCTCGCCGTTCATCGAGAGCCAGAAATACTCCCAGCGCTGGTTCTGCTCAAGCCAGTAGCGGTGATTGTGGGGCACCAGCACCAGCAACGTGTCACCTGCCGTCAGTCTGTAGTTACGGTTCTCGTATCGTAGCCGGCCCTCGCCACCGATCGTGTGCTGCAGTACCGTGAAGGCTGTTTGCCCGCGCTTGCGACCATCCCAGTCATAGGTTTCGTTCTGACGGATTTCATAGCCGGCGCTGGTCGGCATGGCATGCAGCCGGTGCCTGCCCCGCGGCAGGGAGACCGTCCTCATGATCGGGCCGTTGGCGATTAAGTCCTGCAGCATAAAATTACCCTCGAAAGCACAATCGTTCTCTGTTCGGCCGAATGATTATAGGCATAATTCCGCTTCGGCGACAGAACCCACTTCTGCGGCGGAGCGGCCGTGGCAAAAAATCCGAATTCGAAAACCCCTACACGGCCCGGCTGGTGAAGGCCGCGTTCGAGGTAGCCTGACATTTACGCGCGGAGACATTGATGACAGCCAACCCCAAGATCACCTTCATCGGCGCCGGCTCGACGGTGTTCATGAAGAACATCATCGGCGACATCCTGCAGCGCCCGGCGCTGTCGGGTGCGAGGATCGCCCTGA